>NZ_JBEXNA010000010.1:0-343361 GCF_040610875.1 Kribbella sp. NPDC003505
TACCCCCGCCTCTACGACTGAGAGGTCACGCGGGCGGATGGCGCCTGCTGCGCGCCACCCGCCCGCGTGACCTCGTGTGCGTCAGGCCTTGCCGAGGATCCGGTTCAGGTTCGTACCGCACTCGGGGCACTTGGCCTTCGCCATGCGCGTGCCCTTGTCGTTGACCTTGACCTCGCCGTCGGCGGTGCGCTTGGCCTTGCACTTGACGCAGTAGAACTCGCCGCTCCAGGTCTCTGCCATGAGGGCCCTCTCCTTGCTCTGAATTTCAGCCCGGGGTCTTGCCCCGGGCAGTCGTTGGATGCTAACGGCAGACCGTTCCTGCCGTAGGCCGTTCGGCCCAGTCGGGAATCACCCTACGGCAGCTTTTCGCCGGTTCAAGCGCACCTCCCGCTCAGCGCGCCGCGTAATCCCGCCTGGGAAAGCCCTTACCGAAAGTTTCGCCCAGACGGAACAGGCTCCCGGTGGTTCGCTTCCGTCACCACTCGGCTTCCCCTCCGAGCGACCCCGGAAGCGGTCCGGGAGCCTGTTCCCGACGACGCTAGGAGACGCCGGCGGCGGTGGCAAGGCCGCGTTGTCCACCCCTGTGGATAACTCTGTGCGCAACCTGTGGGACGCGCCGCCGGGCGCTGTGGACGGTCGGGGGAACGCGATGTGAACAACCGGGGTCGGCAGGATCAAGATCTGGCGTCTGACCTGCGAAAACGCCGATGCACAGGATGTGGACCGAAGAAAGTTGTCGGAATCTGGGGGTACATTTTTGAGCCATGGCCGACTCTCCACCGCGCCCGATCCCGCCTTACGTGGACATCCGTCGCAGCAAGCGCCGCAAGCGCACGGTCAGCGCCTACCGCGACGGTGAGCGGGTGGTCGTGCTGATGCCCGACCGGCTGTCCGCCGCGGAGGAGGCGCGCTGGGTCGAGACCATGCTGGCGCGCCTGGAGAAGCAGCGCAGCCGATCCCGCGTGTCGGACGAAAAATTGTTGGCCAGAGCACACGAACTCGCGTGTCGTCACCTCCCCGAAGTGCCCGAACCTGCGTCGGTGAGGTGGGTTTCGAACCAAAACAGACGGTGGGGATCGTGCACCCCGGCGGACCGGTCGATCCGGCTGTCGACCCGGCTGCAGGCGATGCCGGGCTGGGTCGTCGACTACGTCCTGGTCCACGAGCTCGCCCACCTGATCGAGCCGACCCACAACGCCACCTTCTGGTCCCTGGTCCACCGCTACCCCAAGGCCGAGCGCGCCGAGGGCTACCTCGAAGGCATCTCCGCCGCCTCCTCCCTCGACCTCGACGACTACTGACCCCCGCCCCGCGCCGCCCCGGCCGCCCCGGCCGCCGCTCGTTTCGCGACTTTGTGCACCCAGTCCCTACGAAAGCGCGCGACGCGTGCGGACGTCGTGCACAAAGTCGAGCGGATGGGGGTCCGGGCGGGTAGCGCGCGGTCCGGGCAGCGGCGGGCGGCGGCTGGTGTGGGTGGGGCGGTCGGAGATCCGATCACCGGGTGCGTAGGGCGTACGGGAAAGGGTGGGGTGGGGTCTACCCCAGGGGGACCTCGGGGGTTTCCTGCATGGCCGCCGGGTGTCTCGGGCAGCGAGGCTTTAGCCCGTAGCCAGCGCAACGCCAGGGAGCGCTGGGTGGGGCGCCGAGGGGGCGCAGAGGGGCAGGGTAGGTATGGCCAGGGGACAGATCACGGTACGGGCGGCGCGCTGGAGCGCCACCCATCCGTGGCGGGCGATCGCGATGTGGGTGGTCGTCGTGATCGCCTGTTTCGCGCTCGGCTCGGTGACCGGGACCAAGGAGTCGAAGAACGAGGGTGACATCGGCGAGGTGACCCGGGCGGACGACATCGTCAAGTCCGGCAACTTCGACGACCCGGACGTCGAGAGCGTGCTGATCACGGCTCCGTCCGGACAGCTCGACAAGACCGCGGCCAACCAGGCCGCCGGCGTGGTGATCCAGCAGATGCGCGCCCTCGGTGGGGTCGCGGAGGTCGCCCAGCCGATGCCGTCGCCGAAGAACGACGCGGTCATCGTCCGGGTGACGCTGAAGGACGCGCCGGAGGGGTCCGACGACGACGCGCGGGTCCAGCCGCTGCTCGACACGACCGCCAAGGTCCAGCAGCAGTACCCGGATCTCCGGATCGAGGAGGTCGGCGGGCTGTCGATCGGCAAGGCGCTCAACGAGACGCTCGGCAAGGACTTCAAGCGGGCGGAGATGTTCAGCCTGCCGGTGACGCTGGCGATCCTGCTGGTCGCGTTCGGCGCGCTGATCGCCGCGTCGGTGCCGGTGCTGCTCGCACTGTCCTCGGTCGCCGCCGCGATCGGCTTATCGGCCGCGGCGTCCCAGTTGGTGCCCGCGGTCGACGCGGTCAACAGCGTGATCCTGCTGATCGGTATGGCGGTCGGCGTCGACTATTCGCTCTTCTACCTGCGCCGCGAACGTGAAGAACGCGCCAAGGGCCGCGGCCACATCGACGCGGTCGAGATCGCTGCCGCGACGTCGGGCCACGCGGTCGTCGTCTCGGGCACGGCCGTGATCATCTCGATGGCCGGGCTGTTCCTGGCCCGCGACGCGGTGTTCTCGTCCTTCGCGGTCGGCTCGATCCTGGTCGTCGCGGTGGCCGTCGTCGGCTCGCTGACCGTGCTGCCGGCCGTGCTGGCGAAGCTCGGGCGCTGGGTGGACCGCCCGCGGATCCCGCTCGTCTGGCGGCTGACCGCGAGCAAGGGCCAGCCGCGGTTCTGGCCGACAGTGCTCAAGCCGGCCCTGAAGCACCCGATCGCCACCCTGCTGGTCTCGGTCACCGCGCTGCTCGCGGTCGCGTCGCCGGCACTGGGGATGACGCTGAAGTTCCCGGGCACCGAGGACCTGCCGCGGACGACGTCGGTGATGAAGGCGTACGACCGGCTGACCGCGGCGTTCCCCAGCACGGGCACCAGCCACGAGGTCGCCGTACGCGCACCTGCGAACCAGCAGCCTGCCGTCAAGGCCGCGCTGGCCGAGCTGATGGAGAAAACCAAGGACGACAAGCTGTTCGCGTCCGACGGTCTCGAGGAGCCGCGGTTCTCCAAGGACGGCACCGTCGCCACGCTCGAGGTCGCCACGCCGTACGAGGGCGGCAGCGACCAGGCCCGGGACTCGCTGACCAAGCTGCGCAAGGAACTGATGCCGGAAACGGTCGGCAAGGTGCCCGGCGTCGAGTACGCGGTCGGCGGGTTCGTGGCCGCGGACGTCGACTACGCCGCCCACACGCGGGACAAGCTGCCGCTGGTGATCGGGTTCGTGCTGCTGCTGACGATGATCGTGATGATGGTGACGTTCCGGTCGGTGGTGGTCGCGATCACGGCGATCGGGCTGAACCTGCTGAGCGCGGCCGCGGCGTACGGCGTCGTCACCGCGGTCTTCCAGAACACCTGGGCCGAGGGCCTGCTGCACTTCCGGTCGAACGGGGCCGTGGTCAGCTGGCTGCCGCTGTTCCTCTTCGTGGTGCTGTTCGGTCTGTCGATGGACTACCACGTGTTCGTGGTCAGCCGGATCCGCGAGGCGGTGCTCCGCGGCGTACCCACCAAACAGGCGGTCGCCGAAGGCATCACCGGCTCGGCCGGCGTCGTGACCAGCGCGGCAGCGGTGATGATCGGCGTCTTCGCGGTCTTCGCCACGCTGAGCACCCTGGACATGAAGCAGTTGGGCGTAGGCCTCGCCGTCGCGATCCTGATCGACGCCACGATCATCCGCGCGGTCGTCCTCCCCAGCATCATGACCCTCCTCGGCGACGCCAACTGGTGGGCCCCCAAGTGGCTCCGCCCCAAGCAGCCGAAGCACGCCCCGCATACCCCACCCCCCGCCCCCGACCGCGAACTCACCCCGGTCGGCTGAAACACCACCCCGACGCCCCACCCGAAACCTCTCGGGTGGGGCGCTCGCGTTGCCGGAGGATGTTGCCCCGTGCAGGGTTGGGTCAGCCGGCGGCCTGGCGGGCGCGGTGGGTGGCGGCTTTGACGCGGCTTTGGCATTGGGGGGAGTGGAAGCGGCGTTGGCCGTTCTTCGACACGTCGACGAAGACCCGGTCGCACTGAGGGGCCGCGCAGACGCCTAGGCGGCCGGCCAGGTCGCTGCCGACGGCGAGGGCGAGGCCGGCTGCGCAGCCGGCGGCCCAGCCGTTCGCGAGTTGTTCGTCGGGGCCGTGGAAGTGCAGGCTCCACGGCCGGTCCTTGCCGCGGTCGAGTTGCGGGCGGGCGTTGGTGTCGAGCAGCAACGCGTTGATCTCGTCGGCCGCAGCGTCCAGATCGCCCGCGTTCGCGGCTTCGAAGACGATCCGCATCCGTCCGGCCAGCTGCGCCAGCCGCCGCGCGTCCTCGGCCGGTACTGATTTCGGCGGATGGCCGATCGCGGTGAGCGCTTCGGCGACGGCAGTGGTGATCGCGTCGTCGGCGGGAGCGTCGTACGGAAGGCCGCCGGAGTATCCGGGCGTCAGACGGTTCACGTACTCCACCGACGCGGCCAGCACGCTCCGGGCATGACTATCAAAAGACACTTGACCAGTCACGCGATACCTCCGTAGTCTCAGGCCTGCGTGACCGATCATAGCCATTTAGACAGTCATGGGGGTTCGAGGTGAGCACAGTCGTCGCGGCGCGTGGACTGTCCCGCGCGGTGTGGATCCTGGTCGTCGCCCGGGCCGTGAACCGGATCGGCGCGTTCACGTTGCCGTTCCTGGGAGTCGTGCTGTCGGTCGAGTTCAAGGCGTCGCTCAGCCAGACCGGCTTGATTCTGGCGGTCTTCGGGGCAGCCACGATCCCGTCTCGCCTGCTCGGCGGGCAGTTGGCCGACCGGCTCGGCCGGCGCAGCACGATCGTCCTCGGCCTGACCGGGTGTGCCGTCGGGCAGCTGTGGATCGCGCTCAGCCATGCACTGTGGTCCGCCGTCCTCGCGACGATCCTGCTCGGCCTCGCGTTCGAGATCTACGAGCCGCCGAGCCAGGCGATGATCGCCGACGTCACGCAGCCCGAGGACCGCCCAGCCGCGTACGGGCTGTACAGCGCGGCGCTGGCCGCGGCGGGCGTTCTCGCCGGTCTCCTCGCCGCCGCGATCAGCCACTGGGACCTCCGCTGGCTCTTCGTCGCCGACGCGATCACGTGTCTGTCCTGCGCCGCGCTCGTGGCCGTCGCGCTCCCCGCGGACGTACGCCGGGAGCGGCGCGGCGATCTGCCCGACAAGGCTGCCCCGGCATGGCGCGACCGGCGGCTGTTGCTGCTGCTCGCGGGCGGCACGGTCTTCGCGACGATCTACATGCAGCTCCTCATCGGCGTACCGCTCACCCTGCTCGAGCAAGGTCTGCCGAAGTCGGGTGCCGGCATCATTCTCGCGGTCTCGGCCGTCACCCTGATCGCGGCGCAGCGGCTGCTCCGCGTGCAGCACCTGGACGACTTCCGCGCGATCGCGATCGGCTACGCGCTCGTCGGCGCAGGCCTGGTGGTCGTCGCGCTGGCGCACGATCTCGCGGTCGTCCTGCTCGCCGCGGTCCTGTGGAGCCTCGGCGAACTGTTCCTCCTCACCCGCTACCTCACCCAGGCCTCCGGCCTCGCACCTGCGAAGGCCCGCGGCCGGTATCTCGCGATCTTCGGCCTGAGCTGGGGGATCGCGACCACGATCGCGCCGATCACCGTCACCCAACTCCTCGAAACCGCCGGACCCGAAGGCCTGTGGTTGACAAGCGCCGCGGTGGCCTACGCGCTCGCGATACTTCAACCATGGGTCAGGCGACGGCTCGTTCCGGAGCGGAGGAATGGTGACCGCCGCATCGCAACCGACGGATGACCCGGCTGCCGGATCCTGGCGCCGTCCGTGAACTCGAGTACGCGTGGGACGGTATCGGCTCCTGGTTGGGCTGACACCGTCAGCTGCACGGCTCCAGCCTGACTGTCAGGCCTTTGGCGACTGGGGTGTTGCTGCCCCTCGCGACGTCGTCGGCGGACATCAGCACGTTGGTCTCCGGGTAGTACGCCGCTACGCAGCCACGCGCCGTCGGGTACGAGACGAGGCGGAAGTGCGAAGCGCGTCGCTCGACACCCTGGAACTCGCTGACGATGTCGACGTACGCACCGTCCTGCAGGCCCAGATCGGCGAGGTCGTCCGGATTGACGAAGACGACCTCGCGGGTGCCCTCGATGCCGCGGTAGCGATCCTGCAGGCCGTAGATCGTGGTGTTGAACTGGTCGTGGCTGCGCAAGGTCTGCAGCAGCAACCGGCCGGGCGACGTCGGCAACCAGGTGAGGTCGTTCGCGGTGAACTGCGCCCGCGCGTCCGACGTCCGGAATTCGCGCTTGTCCCGAGCGGCGTGCGCGAGCAGGAAACCGCCCTCGTTCGCGCGGAGCCGATTCTCGAAGTCCTCGTACCCGTCGGCCACCCGCCCGATCCGCTGCCGGATCAGGCTGTAGTCGTCGGCGAAGTCGGCCCACGGGATCTGTCCCACCTCGGGTACGACGTGTTGCGCCAGCGCGCACACGATGCCGATCTCGGACTTCAGCTCCGGCGCCGGCGGAACCAGGTTGCCGGTGGACAGGTGTACTGCGCCCTGTGAGTCCTCGACCGTCACCGATTGCGGGCCGGCCGGCGTGTGGTCGTGGTCCGTGCGGCCGAGTGTGGGCAGGATCAGCGCCTCGCGGCCGGTGACCGTGTGCGACCGGTTCAGCTTGGTCGAGACGTGGACGGTCAGGTCGCACTCGCGCAGCCCGCGGTGCACGACCTCGGTGTCCGGGGTCGCCATGGCGAAGTTGCCGCCCATCGCGAAGAACACCCGGACGTCGCCGTCCCGCAGCCGCTTCACGGTCGCGGCCGCGTCGACGCCGTGCTCTCGCGGCGAGGTGAACGCGAACTCGTGGTCGAGCCGGTCCAGGAACGCGTCCGGCATCTTCTCCCAGATGCCCATGCTGCGGTCGCCCTGGACGTTCGAGTGGCCACGCACCGGGCACGGGCCCGCGCCGGGCTTGCCGATGTTGCCCTGGAGGAGCAGCACGTTGACGATCTCGCTGATCGTCGCGACCGCCTCGCGGTGCTGTGTCAGGCCCATCGCCCAGCAGATCACCGTCGCCTTCGAGCGGATGAACCGCTGGGCCAGCTCCTCGATCTCGGCCCGGCGCAGCCCGGTCGCGAGTTCGACCGCGTCCCAGTCGAGCTCGGCGTTGTGCTTCGCGTACAGCTCGAAGCCGCTGGTGTGCGACTCGACGAACGCCTTGTCCAGGACCGTACCCGGGGCGGCGGCCTCGGCCTCGAGCAGCAGGTGCCCGAGGGCCAGGAACAAGGCCTGGTCGCCACCGATCCGGATCTGCAGGTGCTGGTCGGCGAGCTCGGTCCCCTTGCCGACCCAGCCGCGGGGGCGCTGCGGGTTCATGAATTTCATCAGCCCCGGCTCGGGCAGCGGGTTCACCGAGACGATCGAGCCGCCGTTGCGCTTGGCGATCTCCAGGTGGCTGAGCATCCGGGGCGCGTTGGTTCCCGGGTTCTGGCCGACGATCACGATCAGCTCGGACTCCTCGAGCATCTCCAGCGTGACCGCGCCCTTGCCGCTCCCGATCACCTTGGACAGCGCCGTACCGGAGGACTCGTGGCACATGTTCGAGCAGTCGGGCAGGTTGTTGGTGCCGTACGCGCGGACGAACAGCTGGTACAGGAACGCGGCCTCGTTGCTGGTCCTGCCGGAGGTGTAGAAGACGGCGTCGTTCGGGTCGACGAGCGCCTTCAAATGCCGGGCGACGACCTGGAACGCCTCCTCCCAGCCGACCGGCTCGTAGTGCGTGGCGCCGGCCCGGAGCAGCATCGGCTCGGTGATCCGGCCGAGCTTGCCGAGGTCGAACTCGGAGATCCGCTGCAGGTCGTCGACCGAGTTCTCCGCGAAGAACGCCCGCGGGACCCGCTTGCGGGTCGCCTCCCAGGCCACCGCCTTGGCGCCGTTCTCGCAGAACTCGGCCGCGTGTTTGCGTTTGTGGTCGGGGTCCGGCCAGGCGCAGGACGGGCAGTCGAACCCGCCGTCCTGGTTCATCTTCAGGAAGACTTTGCCGGTCCGCGCCGGGCCCATCTCGCGAAGGCCGAACTTGAACGACGACAGGACCGCGGGGACGCCGGCGGCCTTCTTCTTCGGCTGCTCGATATCGACCATGTTTCAACAATAGGTCCAGCTATCGTCACTTGCTGCCTTGAGAGCCGGAGTCGTGGACAAGTGGCTCTTCAGGCCACTTGCGCCGCTGTCGATATGTGATCCGATCCCATAGGCGTGGCGCAGCTGGATTCCTACAGTCGTCCGCCATGGAGACCCGTCGAGCCCTCGTCACCGGCGCCGCGTCCGGTATCGGCGCCGCGTGCGCCCAGCGCCTGGCAGCGGACGGCGTGCACGTCGTGGCCGTCGACCTCGACCAGGCCGGTCTCGACGCGCTGGAGGGCGTCGAGACGCTGGTGGCCGACCTGTCCGACCTGGAAGGGCTGGCGAACCTGCCGGTCGACGTCGACATCCTGGTGAACAACGCCGGGGTCCAGCAGGTCGCACCGGTCGAGCAGTTTCCGCCGGACCGGTTCAGCTACCTGCTCCGGCTGATGCTGGAGGCGCCGTTCCGGCTGATCCGGCAGACGCTCCCGCACATGTACGGCGCCGGCTGGGGCCGGGTGGTGAACATCAGCTCGGTCCACGGACTCCGGGCCAGCCCGTTCAAGGCGGCGTACGTCGCTGCGAAGCACGGGCTGGAAGGACTCAGCAAGGTCGTCGCACTGGAAGGTGCGCCGCACGGAGTGACCAGCAACTGCGTGAACCCGGCGTACGTCCGGACTCCGCTGGTCACCGCACAGCTGGCGGACCAGGCCGCGACCCACGGCCTGTCCGAGTCGGAGGTGCTGGACAAGGTCCTGCTCGAGCCGGTCGCGGTGAAGCGGCTGATCGAACCGGCCGAAGTGGCGGAGCTGGTGGCCGTGCTGTGCGGTCCCGCGTCCGCCTCCATCACGGGGAGCTCGTTCGTACTCGACGGCGGCTGGACCGCCCACTAACAACTCAGGAGCCCGCCCATGACGGCAACACAACCGACCCGGACCCGGACGCCGATCGTCCGGGTGGTCGGCGCGAGTCTCGTCGGTACGACGGTGGAGTGGTACGACTTCTTCCTGTACGGGGTCGCCGCCTCGGTGGTGTTCGGCGACCTGTTCTTCCCGAAGGGGGAGGAGCTCACCGGGACGTTGCTGAGCTTCGCGACGTTCGCGGTCGGCTTCTTCGCCCGGCCGATCGGCGGTGTGGTGTTCGGGCACTTCGGTGACCGGCTGGGCCGCAAGCAGCTGCTGGTGCTGTCGCTGCTGATGATGGGGCTCGCCACCTTCGCCATCGGTCTGCTGCCCACGTACGCACAGGTCGGTGCGCTCGCTCCGATCCTGCTCACGGTGCTGCGGCTCATCCAGGGCTTCGCGCTGGGTGGTGAGTGGGGAGGCGCCGTACTGATCGTGTCGGAGCATGGTGATCCGGCACGGCGCGGCTTCTGGGCGTCCTGGCCGCAGGCCGGCGCTCCGGCGGGGCAGTTGATCGCGAACGGCGTACTGGCCGGGCTGGCCGCGTTCCAGTCCGAGGCTGCCTTCGACTCGTGGGGCTGGCGCATTCCGTTCCTGCTGTCCGCAGTACTGGTCCTGGTGGGGCTGTGGGTGCGGCTGCGGATCGAGGAGTCGCCGGTGTTCCAGGAGGCGCAGGCCCGGGCGAAGGAGCAGCCGGCGGAGAAGCTGCCGTTCTTCGAGGTGATCACGAAGTACCCGCGCGAGGTGCTGACCGCGATGGGCGCCCGGATGGCGGAGAACGTCAGTTACTACATCTTCACGATCGTGATCGCGACGTACGCGAAGGAACACCTCGGTCTGGGCAAGTCGTTCGCACTGAACGCCGTACTGATCGCCGCGGCCGTGCACTTCTTCGCTATTCCGCTGTGGGGCTCGCTGTCGGATCGGATCGGCCGCCGGCCTGTGTACCTGATCGGTGCGGTCGGTGTGGGGATCTGGGCGTTCGTCTTCATCGCCCTGGTGGACACGAAGAACTTCGCCCTGGCGACGCTGGCGGTGACGGTCGGTCTGGTGCTGCACGGTGCGATGTACGGACCGCAGGCCGCGTTCTTCACCGAGCTGTTCGGGACACGGGTGCGGTACTCCGGTGTCTCGGTCGGCTACCAGCTCGCATCGATCATCGCGGGCGGCCTGGCGCCGTTCATCGCGGTCGCGCTGCTCAAGGCGTACGACTCGGGCTACGCGATCGCCGTGTACGTCGCAGCGTGCGCGGTGATCTCGGTCGTCGCGGTGACGTCGTACTCCGAAACGCGGCGCCGGGACCTCACTACTCTGTAGGACCATGGAGGAGCTTCTGCGGCTGCTGGCCGAGGATGCGCCCGGGAGCGAGCTGGCCCGGGCGGCGGGCGAGGACGCGGTGGCACGCGACCTCGCCCTGCGCATCCGGGCGGGCATGGACGCCAGCAAGAAGCGCGAGGCCGAGCTCTCCACTCTGGTCGACGTGGCCCGCGAGCTCGCCTCGGCCCGGGACCCCGGCGACGTCCTCGGCACCATCGTGCATCGGACCCGCAGCCTGCTCGGCGTGGACGTCGCCTACCTGACGCTGTACGACCCGTCCCGCGGCGACACCTACATGCGCGCGACCGACGGGTCGGTGTCGGCGGAGTTCCAGCAGGTCCGTCTTCCTCTGGGCGCAGGCCTCGGTGGTCTGGTCGCGGAGACCTACAAGCCGTACTGGACCGCCGACTACCCGTCCGACCAGCGGTTCCGGCACACGACGGCGATCGACCACGCCGTTGGTGACGAAGGGCTGGTGGCGATCTGCGGAACACCGCTGATCGTCGACGGAGCGTTCGTGGGCGTGCTGTTCGCCTCCAACCGCACGCGGCGCCCGTTCAGCCACGACGAGGTGTCTCTGCTCGGCTCGCTGGCAGCGCTGGCCGCGGTCACGATCGTCCAGGTGCGCGCAGCGGCCGAGACCGAGGCCGCACTGGAGCAGCTGTCCGCGGCCCACGCGGGCGTCGAGCACGCCGCCGCGGCCCACGACCGCTTCGCCGAGATCGTGCTGTCCGGCGGGGACGTGGACGCCATCGCCGCCGCGCTGTCCGAGCTGCTGGGCATGTGGGTCGTACTGGTCGATGCCAGCGGCAACGAGCTTGCGGTCGCCGGCAGCGTTCCCAGTACGCCGGTGCCGTGGCGGGAGTCCGAGTCCGGCCGCTTGACCCGCATCGGCGACTGCTGGGTCGTCGCAGCAACCGCTAAAGGCGAACGGCTCGGCGCGCTGGTCATCGGCGGTGCGGACGACCTGTCGGGCGCGGACCAGCGCATCGTCGAGCGTGCTGCCGTTGTCACCGCACTGGTCCTGCTCTTCCGCCGACAGGCCGCTGAGCAATCCCAACGCGCCCAGGCGGATCTGCTGGCCGACGTACTCAGCGGAAGCACCGACCCGCGCGCTCTGACCGATCGACTCCGTCTACTGGCGCCGAACCACCGGCACGACCGACTGGTCGTCGCAGTCTGCCGCGGCGACCACTCCGCCGTACGTGCTCGGCTGTCCGCGCCACTGGAAGACAGACTGGTCCTGGCCGGCCCGTACGGCGGGGACTTGGTGTTGCTGTTCGCTCGGATCAGCGCAGCAGCTGTCGCGCGCGACTTGACCGAGGTCGCCAAGCGCACCGGCGTGACCGTCGCTGTCACAGGCCCTGCGACCTGGGGCGAGCGCTTGGTCGAAGCGCACCGGCAAGCGTCTCGTCTGGTCACGACAATGCTCCGCCTCGGCCGCACCAGCGAGTCGGCCACGCCCGACGACCTGGGCGTCGCGGGCCTCGTAGGCGCGTCCGAAGTCGACCTGCGCACCCACGTACACCATGTCCTCGGCAAGGTCCTCGACTACGACGACCAGCGAGGCACCGACCTGATCGGCACCCTCCAGGCCTACTTCGCCGCCGGCCAGAGCCCGACCCGCGCCGCCACCTCACTCCACATCCACCCCAACACGGTCCAGCAACGCCTCGACCGCGTCACCGCCCTCCTCGGCGACGGCTGGCAGTCCCCGGACCACACCCTCGACATCCAGGTAGCCCTCCGCCTCCACACCGCCCTCGGCTGAGGCTGTCGGCCGTTCGGCCGACGCCGGGTCGGCCGATCGGAGGGCCGTGTCCTCCGAACGTTCCGGCCTGTCGTCCGTTCACCCGCTGTGACGGAAACTCCCGCGCCGCCACTCTTTAGGCGAAGTCACCGCGCATCGCGGTGACACAGAGTGGCGACAGGGGGTGTCGGGATGTCGGACGGGCGGATCATCACGGTCTTCGCGGCCAAGGACGGCAGCGGCAAGACGACCGTCGCCACGAACCTGGCCGTCGCCCTGTGCGCCTCCGGTGACCGGCGCGTGTGCCTCGTCGACCTGGACCTCCAGTTCGGCGACGTCGCCTACCTCCTCGGGCTGCGCCCGGGGCGCAGCCTCTGCGACGCGCTGCCGTCGGCCGGGTCGCTCACCACGGAAGAAGTCGTCGACCTGATGACGACGTACCAGCCGGGCCTGGACTGCCTGCTGGCTCCGGCCGGTCCCGGGAACGCGATGAAGATCCCGCACACCCTCGTCGCCGAGCTCCTGGACGTGGCGCGCGACGTGTACGACTTCGTGATCGTGGACACGCCGGCGCAGTTCAACGCGTCGGTACTCGCCGCGCTCGACGCGGCCGATCACCACGTGCTGGTCGCCACCTCGGAGCGCCCGTCGCTGAAGAACCTGCGGCTGACCCTCGACGTGCTCGACCTGTTGTACGACGCCGGCTCCCGGTCGGTCGTCATCAACCGGTCGGACCGCCGGGCCGATCTGACCACGGCCGACGTCGACCAGCTGGTCAGGACGCCGGTCACGCTCCAGCTGCCGAACTGGACCGACGTGCCCGCCTCGATCAACCGGGGCGAACCCATCACCGTCGGGTATCCGGAGCATCCCGTCAGCCAGGCCGTCCGCCGGCTGGCCGACGCCCTCGTCGCGAGCGACGGGAGGTGCAGCCGGGATCCGCCCTCCGCGTAGCACCACCTCAAAACCGTTCAAACCCTTTGTACAGAAAGCGAATCACATCATGCTCAACAAGATCCGCGAAGCCCGCAAGAACGAGTCCGGCTTCACCCTCATCGAACTCCTGATGGTCATCGTCATCCTGGGCGTCCTGTCCGGCATCGTCGTCTTCGCCGTGTCCGGCATCCAGGACCGCGGCGCGCTGTCGGCCTGCAAGTCCGAGGTCAAGACAATCGCCGTCGCCGAGGAGGCCAACTACGCCCAGAAAGGCGCGTACGCCGACCTTACGGGCCTGGTGACCAACGGCTTCCTGCGTGCCGGCACCCCGAAGTACGTCGCGACCGCGAGCTCGTCCGACGGGTCTCTGACCATGGCCGCCGGCGCTCCGGCCGGCTGCACGGCCGCCTGATCGCCTGACTCCGGTGGGGAGGGATGTCCCCAAGGCCCTTCCCCACCGGTTACCACCGACCGCGACCAACTACCTGGAGAAGGAACCATGATCAGTCTTGCTCGTGGCAGCCGGGTCGACCTGCTGCTCGAAGAGCTCTGGAACGCCGGCGGCACCGACCTGCTGCTGACCGCGGGCATGCCACCTCAGATCCGCGTCCACGGACGCCTGTACTCCGTCAACGGCCTGGACCCGCTGACCCGCGACGACACCGACAGCCTGCTCGAAGAGGTGCTCACCGACGAGCAGGCCGCGGACTGGAACACCAAGCACGAACACGACTTCTCGTTCTCCTGGCGCGACGAGGCCCGGATCCGCGGCAACGCGTTCACCCAGCGCGGTGACACGGCGGTGGCGCTCCGGATGATCCCGCGCCAGATCCCGACGATGGACGAGCTCGGCCTGCCGCCGGTCCTGTACGACTTCGCCCGCAAGCACCAGGGGCTGGTGCTCGTGACCGGCCCGACGGGCTCCGGCAAGTCGACGACGCTGGCCGCGATGATCGGCAAGATCAACGCCGATCGCGCCTGCCACATCATCACGGTCGAGGACCCGATCGAGTACGTCCACGACCACAAGCTCTCTGCCGTCAACCAGCGTGAGGTCGGCAGCGACACCGCGAGCTTCCCGGACGCCCTGCGTTCGGCACTGCGCGAGGACCCCGACGTACTGCTGGTGGGTGAGATGCGTGACCTGGAGTCGATCCGGTTCGCCCTCACCATCGCCGAGACCGGTCACCTCGTCTTCGCGACGCTGCACACCAACGACACCGCACAGTCGCTGGCCCGCATCATCGACGTGTTCCCGGCCGAGCAGCAGGCCCAGGTCCGGGTCCAGCTCGCCGCGGCGCTGACCGGTGTGGTGTACCAGCGCCTGGTGCCACGCATCGGCGGCGGACTGGTCGCTGCGTACGAGGTCATGGTCGCCGACGCCGCCGTCCGCAACCTGATCAAGGAAGGCAAGACGCACCAGCTGCGCAACTCGGTCGTCACCGGGCAGCGCGACGGCATGCTCACGCTCGAACAGTCGCTGTCGACGCTCGTGCAGAACGGTGTCGTCACGTACGACGACGCGGCCGCGCGCAGCCTTTACCCGAAGGACATCGAGGCGCGGCCGCGGCTGCGGGCGGGGGTGCCGGCATGAAGCTGCGCAAAGCCGATCGGCCCGAACCCCGGCACGCCGCACCGAGCCCGCGCCCGGAGATCATCCCGGCCGCCACCGAGCAGGACCTGCACATCGAGCGCACCCGCGCCCGTCACCTCGCCGAACAGCACAACCTCGGCCTCGCCGACCTGCGGACCACCAGCCCAGATCCGGTCGCGGCCGCACTCCTCGACGAACGCACGGCCCGCAACCTGGTCGCCGTACCGCTGGAAGTCCGCGAGGACGTCGTCGCGGTGGCTGTCGCCGACCCGTCGGTCCTCGACGAGCTGCAGGCTGCAGTCGGCCGCCGCGTCGTTCTCGAGCTCGCTGCGCCGACCGACGTGCTGCACGCCATCGGTACGGCGTACCGCGCGTTGACCGGCATCGACGACCGGGTCAAGGTGTTCGAGGCCCGCGACGCGGTCCGCAAGGACATCCGCGACGAGGCGCCCGGTGCCAGTGACGACGCACCGGTCGTCCAGGTCGTGCAGCTGGTCATCACGCAGGCGTTGCGCGACCGGGCGTCCGACGTACACATCGAGCCGCACGGTGACCGCGTCCGCGTGCGGTACCGGATCGACGGCGCGTTGCACGACGTCCTCGAACTGCCGGCGTCGATCGGCCCGGCCGTGGTGAGCCGGATCAAGATCCTCGCCGACCTCAACATCGTCGAGCGCCGTCGCCCGCAGGACGGTCAGATCAGCATGGACGTCGAGGGACGGCCGGTCGACATCCGGGTCTCCACGACCGCGGTCGTCGGCGGCGAGAAGGTCGTCCTGCGGTTGCTCGACAAGAGCCGTCCGCTGTTCCGGCTGGAGCAGCTCGGCATGCCGGACCACATGGCCGCGACGTACTCGGGTCTGCTGCATGCGCCGTACGGCATGGTCATCTGCGCGGGGCCGACCGGCAGCGGCAAGACCACCACGCTCTACGGGTCGCTCGGGGAGATCAACAGTCCCGAGCGCAACATCATGACGATCGAGGACCCGGTCGAGTACACCTTCGACTCGATCAACCAGATCCAGATCAACGAGGCGGCCGGTATCACGTTCGCCGGCGGTCTGAGGTCGATCCTGCGGCAGGACCCGGACGTGATCCTGGTCGGCGAGGTCCGCGACGTCGAGACCGCGCGGATCGCCGTACAGTCCGCGCTGACCG
Organism: Kribbella sp. NPDC003505; assembly: GCF_040610875.1. Taxonomy (NCBI): domain Bacteria; kingdom Bacillati; phylum Actinomycetota; class Actinomycetes; order Propionibacteriales; family Kribbellaceae; genus Kribbella; species Kribbella sp. NPDC003505. The sequence continues at coordinate 15,792 of NZ_JBEXNA010000010.1, forward strand.
GCCACTTCGTGCTCTCGTCGCTGCACGCGACGGACGCGGCGACCGCACTGCATCGCCTGCTGGACATGGGGATCGAGACGTTCCTGATCGCGTCCTCGGTGACCGCTGTGGTGTCCCAGCGCCTCGTCCGCCGGGTCTGCACGAACTGCCGCGAGTACTACGTGCCGAAGGCCGAGGAGCTCGCGTTCCTCGCTGCCGCCGGCGGGCGGACGCCCGACGACGGGTTCGTGCGCGGCGCGGGCTGCAACTTCTGCGCGCACACCGGGTTCCTGGAGCGGACCGGTGTCTACGAGCTGATGCCGGTGTCGGATGCGATCCGCGAGCTGGTCGTCGACCGCGCCGCGCACGACGAGATCCGCAAGGTGGCCCGCTACGAAGGCATGCGGACGCTGACCGAGGAGGGCATCCGGCTCGCCGAGGCGGGCGTCACCACCATCGGCGAGGTCATGCGATCCATCTACATGGTCGGGAGCTGACCGATGACGAAGTACGCGTACGTCGCGACCGCGCCGGACGGCCAGGTCGCGAAGGGCACGACCAAGGCGGAGAGCCGCGAGGACGCCGAGCTGGCGCTGTACGAGCTCGAGTTGCGCGACATCCGGGTCACCGAGAAGCGCAGCGTCCTGCAGCTCGAAATCACGCCGCGCCGCGTGAAGCGCGAGGAGGTGATGCACCTGTCGCGTCAGCTGGGCGCCTTCATCAAGGCCGGCCTGCCGCTGATCGACGCGGTGCACTCGCTCGGCGAGGAGGCCGACAACGCGTCGGTCCGGCGGATGATGGCCGAGGTCGAGCACGGTCTGCGCGGCGGCGAGAAGCTCTCGGACTGCTTCGACCGGCACCCGAAGATCTTCCCGGAGTTCTACCGCGGCATCCTCCGCTCGGCCGAGCTGAGCGGGCAGCTGGACACGGTGCTGCAGCAGCTCGCGACGTACCTCGAGCGCGACCTCGAGGCGCGCCGCAAGGTCAAGCAGGCGATGATCTACCCGTCGATCGTGGCGCTGATGTCGATGGTCACGGTGATCGTGCTCGCGGCGTTCGTGCTGCCGCGGTTCAAGGACTTCTTCGCCGGCCTGCACGCGACGCTGCCGCTGCCGACCCGGATGCTGCTCGCGGTCACGGACTTCCTGACCGCGTGGTGGTGGGCGCTCGGCGGCGGAGTCGCCGTACTGGCGCTGCTGATCTTCGGTGTCGTGCAGACGCACGGCGGCCGCTACCTGCGCGACAAGCTGTTCCTCGCGCTGCCGGTGCTCGGCGGCACGATCCAGTTCGCCTTGGTCGAGCGCTTCTGCCGCATCCTCGCCTCGATGGTCGGTGCGGGCGTGCAGCTGCCGGAAGCGCTCCGCGTCGCCACCGGTTCGCTGCCGAACCTGGTGTTCCGGCGCTCGCTGGGCGTGGCGGGCGAGGCCCTACTGGAGGGAGAGGGCCTCGCCCGTCCACTGGCGGCGACCAAGCTGTTCCCGAAGACCGCGGCGCAGATGATGCTGGTCGGTGAGGACACCGGCACTCTGGACACGCAGCTCGAAGTCACGGCCGAGTACTACGAGGGCGAGCTGGACTACAAGCTGAAGAAGCTGATCGGCCTGTTCGAGCCGCTCGTGATCGTGGTCATGGGCCTGATCGTCGGCTTCGTCGCAGTTGCCCTGGTGTCCGCGATGTACGGCATCTTCCGCCAGGTCCAGTCATGAGCAGCCCCCGTGGCGAGCAGGGCGAATCGCTGCTCGAGCTACTGATCGCGGTCGCCATCATGGGCATCGCCGTGGTCGCGATCATGGCCGGGCTGGTCACCAGCGTCCTGATCTCCGACGTACACCGCAAACAGGCGACGGCCGGCACAGCGGTCCGCGACTACGCCGAGGCGATCCAGAGCTCAGTTGCTGCCGAGCACTACGTGCCGTGTGCGAGCGCCACGTCGTACAAGCCGGACGCTCTGGTGCCGGTCTTCAGCGCGCCGTCCGGGTTCACGCCGAGCGTTGTCGCCGGGACGGTCCGGTACTGGAACGGCAGCTCATGGCAGTCGAGCTGCTCGTCCGACCTCGGTCTGCAGCAGTTGACGATCCAGGTCGCCAGCAGCGACGGCCGCACCACCGAGCGAGTGGACGTCGTACTGCGGAAGCCGTGCGGATTGGACACGACATGCTGACCGGCCGCCGTGCCGACGAGGGGTTCACCCTGGTCGAGTTGCTCGTCGCCGTCGCGATCCTCGCCGTCATCACGGTGCCGCTGGCAAACGTCGTCATCGGCGCCTTTCGCAACACCACAGACACGTCCGACCGGCTGGAGTTGTCACACGACGCCCAGATCAGTTCGTCGTACTTCGCCCGCGACGTCGCCGAGGTGGGACTGCGGGACTGGGCGGCCGTGAGTGCGAGCTCGGTGCCGTTCAAGCAGTCCGTGCAACTCGGTGCGGCGTACAACGAAGGTGGCTACACCTGCGGGTCCTCGGCGGCCGTGGTCCGGTTCCTCTCGGACGTGTGGGACGCCTCCAAGACGGATGCGTCCACCAACATCGTGGCCTATTACTTGAAGCCGGTCGGCGTCGTCAGCGAGCTGCACCGGGTCAAGTGCATCGGCCCGGCCACCACAGGGACCGACATCGTCGTCGCGCACAACGTGAAGCCGGGGAGCGTGGCTGTCACGTGTTCGAGCGCCTGCGAGGCGGCCGACGTACCCGACCAGATCTCCATGGCGTTTCAGGTCACGCGGGCGTCCGTCGGCGATTACCCGATCACTCTCACCGGTCAGCGGAGGCAGCAATGAAAGACCGGATCGCCCGCGCGCGTGCTCGCGGGGACGAGGGCGCGGCGCTCGTCCTGGCGCTGATCGTGATCACCGTGATCGCCCTCAGCTTGTCCGCGCTCCTCACGTTGTCGGACACCAGTGTGCGGACGACGGTCGGCCTGCGCGACCAGGTCGCGGACACCTACAACGCCGACGGTGCGATGCAGGCCGCGATCAACAACCTGCGCAACAGCAGCTACAACCACAACACCGGCCAGTACTGCTTCGGCTCCAGCGACACGCTCCAGCTGCCCAACTTCCACGGCAGTGACTCCGCCGCGGTCACCTGCGAGGCCGACCCGAAAAAGGTCCTGATCCAGTGCCCGTCGCTGTCGAACTGCAACCGGCCCGGCAACGCCATCCTGACGCTGGGCAAGGTCGCCGGCGAGGACGGTCTGAACATCACCCAGCCGAGCACCGGGTCCGCGTTCCGCGTGCACGGCAACGTGTTCTCCAACTCCAACATCAACGTGGTCAAAGGCATCCTGAACACGAATGCCAACGTCTGGGCACGTGGCGCCTGCGCGGGAACGATCCAGAGCGTCGGTACGGCGTGCAACATCGGCGGTGCCGCCAATGAGCTCGGCGACGACCCGAACTACGCCTCCGACGCGAGCGCACCGCCGCCGCACCGCGACCTGCCGGCCTGCACCACTCGCGGCACGGTCGTCACGTTCGAGCCGGGTACGTACGACGACGCCGTCGGGCTGAGCACCATGATGAAGAGCAGCAGCGCGTGCAAGGACAGCACCTGGTGGTTCAAGCCCGGCACGTACTACTTCGACTTCCGCAACAGCGGCACCAACTCCAACCCCTTGCTCCCGTCCGGCTCGAACATCTGGACGATCGACAACGGAACCCTGGTCGGCGGTACGCCGACCAACGCCGCCGGCATCATCATCGCCAAGCCCCCGGTGATGCCCGACATCCCGGGCGCGTGCGACAACCCGATCAACGACGCGGGCGCCGTCGGTGTCCAGTTCGTCTTCGGCGGCGACAGCCAACTCGTGGTCAACAAGGGGCACGCGGAGATCTGCGGTTCGTACCACACCGACAGGGCGCCGATCGCGATCTACGGCCAGACCACCGGCGCGGACACGCCGACGGCGTGGACCGGCACCAACGCGCTGAGCATGACGACGGTCGACGACCCGGGCGTGTTCACGAACAACCCCGGTTGGATCGGTCTGGCCGACGGCAAGAGCGCGACGTGGGTCAAGACGAGCGCGAGCAACGAGACCGGGACGGTGAAGGTGTCGGGCTACACGCCACCGACCGCGATCCCGGCGGGCTCGGTGCTCACCGCCGCCAAGTTGATCGTCGCCCACGGGAACACGGCAGGCTCGACCCAGGACGCTCTCTCGGTCCGACTCGAGCCGACGAACGGTACGCCGTTCAGTGTCACGGTCCCGTCGTACGGCGACACCGCTGTGCACACCGAGTCGATCGACGTACTCCAAGGCGGTCTCGGCACGCTCGCGCAGCTCGTCACCAGCGGCAATCTCTCCGGAACGAAGCTCACCTATTCGGCGGGTGTGAAGCACAAGGGCACCGAGATGCTCGACACGCTGAGGCTCGAGCTGACCGTCGTCACCCCGACCCTGCGCGGCGGCTCCGGGTGCATCACGAACACGCCGTACACCGGGGTCGGCAACGCATCGACCTGCGCGGTTGTCAGCGCCCAGTCCAACGACAGCCTGTTCTACGTCCAGGGCACGACGTATACGCCGAAGGCGGTCCTGGACATCACGCTCAACAACGCCGAGGAGCAGGTCTTCCGGTTCGGGGTCGTCTCGCGGTCGTTGTGGGTCAAGGTCACCGGCAGCTTCACGTTCGGCGGCCCGGTCATCGAGGTGCCGGACGATTCGCCAGGCTTCGTGTTCAGTCTCTACCTGTCGACGTATATCTGCTCCGGATCAGGACCGTGCTCGACGGGTGGCACGCCGGCGTTGCGGTCGAAGATCGCGCTGGTCGACTCCAATCCGATGACACCGAGCCCCGGACACCGGCAAGTGACCGTGCTCAGTTGGTCGAGGCCAGGATGATCGCGCTGTTCGCCGGGCTGCTCGGGCTGGCTGTCGGGTCGTTCCTGAACGTGGTGGTGTACCGCGTGCCGCGCGGGGAGTCGGTGGTGAATCCGCCGTCGCACTGCCCGCGGTGTGACAGTCTCGTGCGTGCCAGGCACAACGTGCCCGTGGTCGGGTGGGTCTTGTTGCGGGGGAGATGCGCGGACTGCCAGTTGCCGATCAGCGTGCGGTATCCGCTGGTGGAACTCGCGACCGGGCTCCTGTTCGCCGCGATCGCCCTGCGGTTCGACACGGTTGCGGTACTTCCGGCGTACCTCTGGTTCGCCGGTGCGGGAGTGGCGCTCGCGTTGATCGACCTCGACGTACGGCGGTTGCCCAACGCGATCGTGGTGCCGTCGTACCCGGTCCTGCTGGCACTACTGGCCGGCGCCGCCGCGTGGGAGCACCACTGGTGGGCGCTCGGGCGAGCTGTGATCGGCGGGGCCGTGTTGTTCGGGTTCTACCTGCTCCTGGTCGTCGCGTACCCGGCCGGGATGGGCTGGGGTGACGTCAAGCTCTCCGGCCTCGTCGGCGGCGTACTGGCGTTCCTCTCCTGGCAGACGTTCTTGGTCGGCGCGTTCGCGGCGTTCCTGCTCGGGGCGGCCGTCGGCGTCGTTGTGATGGTGGCCGGCCGCGGCGGGCGCAAGACGGCGCTGCCGTTCGGTCCGTTCATGATCGGCGGCATGCTCCTCGCGGTGTTCGCGGCTGCCCCGGTGGCGAGCTGGTACGGGGGCCTGCTGAGTCCCTCGTACTAGGGACCAAAGTCCCTAGTCGCTCCGTGTTTCCGTTACCTAGGGTGACGACAACACGGGGAGGAACACAATGAGTTATCGGATCAAGACCGTCGTCGTCGACGGCCATACTCTCACGCGCTTCGGGCTCACCGGCCTGGCGAGCGCACAACCGGACATCGTCGTCGTCGGCGAGACCGGCCTCGGCGCGGAGGCGGCCGCGATCGTCGCGACCACCGCGGCCGACGTCGTCGTTTTCGAGACCGCACTGCCGGACGTCGACGGGCTGCGGGTGGCCCGCGAGCTCCGCGACCGCAATCCCGGTCTCGGGATCGTGCTGCTGACGTCGAACGGCGAGGACGACGTGCTGTTCCGGGCTCTGGAGATGGGTGTGTCGGCGTTCGTCGCCAAGACTGCGCCCGCAGGCGAGGTGCTCGCGGCGATTCGCCACGCGGCCGTCGCGGCCGGCTCGTTCAGTGCCAGCGGCCTTGGTCAGGCGCTCGCGCGACGTCAGGCCGCCGGCGCCAAGGCGATGCTGAGCCCGCGCGAGAACGAGGTCCTGGCCCTGCTCGGCGCGGGCCTGTCCGTGGCCGCGATCGGAACTAGCATGTACGTCAGCCATTCGACGGCGAAGACGTACGTCGCGAGGCTCTACCAGAAGCTCGGCGCGTCGAACCGGGCCCAGGCGATCATGGCCGGTCTGCGCCTCGGCCTGATCGAGCAGGAGCGTCCCGCAGCGACCCTCGCACGCTCCGGAAGTTGGTAACCAAGCGTTCAACCAAGTGGGTGGAAAACACCTGCTTGATTCGCGTAACGGGGTGCGATCTCCGCCCGATTTCAGTTACAGCAGGTGAAATTCGTCACTCTGTGCTGAGGGGTCTCACGGGGGCACATCATGAACGGTTCGATCACCGTCGTCGTCATCGACGGCCACACACTGACCAGGTACGGGCTGATCCGGCTGGTCGGTGCCGACGCCGACATCAGCGTCGTCGGTGAGTGTGGCCTCGCGTCCGAGGCGCTGGCGCTGGTCGCCTCCGCCCGCCCGGACGTCGTCGTCCTCGACGTGATGCTGCCGGACGCCGACGGCCTGCGCGTCGCGCGCGAGCTGCGCGATCGCCACCCTGCACTGGGGATCGTGGTGCTGACCTCGCAGGACGAGGACGACGTACTGTTCCGGGCCCTGGAGAACGGAGCCTCCGCCTTCGTCGCCAAGACCGCTCCGAACACCGAACTGCTCGGAGCGATCCGGCATGCCGCCGTCGCCGCGTCCTCGTTCACCGCGACCGGCCTCGCGCCCGCCCTGGCCCGCCGCGGCCGCGTGGTCGCGAAGGGCTGCGCGCTGTCGCTCAGCGGGCGTGAGCAGGAGGTTCTGCACCTGCTCGCCGACGGGCTGTCGGTCCCGGCGATCGCCGGCGCGATGTTCGTCAGCCTCTCCACCGCGAAGACGTACGTGGCTCGCCTCTACGAGAAGCTCGGCGCGACGAACCGGGCCATCGCGATCATGACGGCGCTTCGCCTCGGCCTGATCACCGCCGAACTGCCGGCCATCGCCTAGGGCCGTCGCCAAGGGTCGCCATGGCCAAGGGCCGCAATCGCCTAGGGGACGACGACGAGGCGGCCGCGGACGCCGCCCTTGGCCAGCCTCTGGTACGCCGTCGCGGCCTCCTCGAGCGGATATGTGTCGGCAACCCGAGCCGAGATCACACCCGACTCCGCGAGCTGAACGAGTTGCTCGAGATCGTCGCGGCTCGCCTGGACGAAGAGCTGCTCGACGGTGATGCCGCGGAGCTGCGGCGGCCGCGGACCGCCTTGTGGATGGACGTGCCGGCCGCGGTTGCGCACTGCTTCTTGGGCAGCGATGCCGGTGACCGCGGCGTCGACCAGTCCGTCCGCGCCGGTCGGGACGATCCGGCGTACCTCGGTCGGCAAATCCTTCGAGCGGGCGATGAAGTGGTCCGCGCCGAGGCGTCGTACCAGCTCCTCGTCCTGCTCGCCGGCGGTGGCGATCACGGTCAGGCCGAAGTGCTTCGCGAGCTCGACTGCGTAGCCGCCGACGCCGCCTGCTGCGCCGGTGATCAAGATTGTCTGGCCGCATTCGAAGGCGCGCAGGGCTTGGAGTGCTGTCGAGGCGTTGAGGGCGAATGTCGACGCGGGGATCAGCTCCATGCCCGCAGGCGCCTCTGCGACGGCGTCGGTATTCAGGACGACGTACTCCGCATGCGTCTTCAGCGGGCGGCCGAGCAGGTCGGCGAGCCCGATCACCGCCGTACCTGGCGGGCGGTCGCCGGCGTCCACTGTTCCTGCCACGTCCCAGCCAAGGCCGAACTGGGGGCGGACGGCGGTCAAGCCGGACTGGACCAAGAGGCCCGCGCTGACCGCCACGTCGACCGGGTTGACCGCGGCCGCGGCTACCTTGATCCGCACCTGGCCTTCGGCTGGTTCGGGAATGGGGGTCTCGATCAGCTCGATGGCATCGGGGCCGGCGAGCTTCCGGGCGACCAGTGCGCGCATGATGTCTCTCTTTCGATGTGGGCTTGCGCATCACTCTGGGAGAGTTACTCTCTGACGGGAAGTACGTACTTCGGAGTGCGTACCGCACGACGAGGAGAGCCATGCCGACCCGTACCGCAGCTCAGCTCCGGGAGGAGGCCGCCCGCGAGTACGACGCGTTCCTGGCGACCTGCCCGGCCCGGCAACTGCTCGATCGGATCAGCGACAAGTGGGTGACTCTCGTGCTGACCGCTCTCGCGGACGGGCCGCAGCGCTACTCCGACTTGTCGCGCCGGATCGCCGGCGTCAGCCAGAAGATGCTGACCCAGACCCTCCGCTCGCTGGAACGCGACGGCCTGCTTACTCGCTCGGTCACTCCGTCCGTTCCGGTACGCGTCGACTACGAGCTCACGCCGCTTGGCGGCACGCTGATGCCACTCATCGCGGCCATCAAGTCTTGGGCCGAGACGCACATGCCTGAGGTTCAGACTGCCCGCTCCGTCTACGACGCGACGAGCGCTCCGGCATGAGCGCGACCGACGGGTCCGGTGTCGGCGATGATCGGCGGGTGGTGGTTGTCGTCGTGCCTGCGGTCGGGACGTGGGCGCCGCCGGGACGAGATCCGGAGAAGTGGCGGCTGGCCTTGGCGGAGGACACGTACGAGGTGCTCGCCGCCCTCGACCGCGTCGACGTGGCGGTCGCCGTAGCCGGCGGGGATGACGCCGCGGTGGCTGAGATGAGCGCGCTGACCTGGCCCGGCACACCGACGTACGCCGTCGATCCCGAGCGGCCCGTCTTGGATGCGGTCGAGGTGGTCGGGCCGGCTGCGGCGGTCGTTGCCGTCTCGCACGACGTACCCGATCTTCCCGGGCTGTTGATCGGCAAGCTCTTCCGGGCGCTGAGCCACGCCGACATCGCGGTCACGCCGGCCGAGGACGGTTCGCTCGTCGCCATTGGCGTCGGGTCTCCGGTCGCTTCCTGGATCGCCGACCTCGCGCCGACCTTCGACACCCCGCTGGCGCTGCTCGAAGCCCGCAAGCCACGCCGGCACGCGGTCGCGATCGGCCCGGGTTGGCACCGTCTGCGATCGAACGCTGACATAGCGCGACTGGATCCAGGGCTGGAAGGCTGGGACGCCACAAGATCCCAACTTCGTCACGCCTGACCCGTCACCTTCCCCGAACCCGCTCGTTCACCATGCAACGGGGAGCAACACCGATCGCCGATGCCGTTCAGGGGCGGCACCCGACGACAACCCGACCGCACCGGGGGGATGCGGTCCGGGCAAGAGCACGACGGGGACCGCACGGGGGAACGGGGATCGCAGCACCACGGGGAACCGCAGGGCCGTAAACGCAGTGCCGTCTGGGGGACGGCACCGCGACGATCACGGGGGCGCAGTACGACGGGCAGGCCTAGGAGACGTCGTACTGCGAGGACAGCTGGAAGCCCTGCACGAGCAGGTGGCTCGGGCAGGGAGCGGGATCGCAGGGCGATGGGGGATACGGGGATTGCTGGGAGAGCTGTGCTCGCACCCGCGGGCACAGCTCGATCCAGTGCACGGGGGAGTGCGGCGGCTGAAACGCAGCACCCACGGGGGATTCCCAGCACGGGCATGGCGACGGACGGGACCGCTGGGGAAGCTGTGCTCGCACCCCGCAGGCACAGCGCCATCCGGTGCACGGGGTACACGGGGACGGTTGGACGCAGTACCCGCGGGGAGCCGAAGCACGGGGGGCGTACGACGAGCATGCCTGGGAGATGTCGTACGGCGAGGACAGCTGGAAGCCCTGCACGAGCGGGTGGCTTGGCTCGGCCACGCAGCGGGATCGCAGGGCGATTGGGGACACGGGGGATTGCTGGGAGGAGCTGTGCTCGCACCTGCGGGCACAGCACGATCCAGTGCATGGGGGTGTGCGGGCGACGGTGGGACGCAGTAGCAGCGGGGGGAGTACGACGGGCAGGCCTGGGAGTTGTCGTACGGCGGGAACAGCTGGAAGCGCTGGATGAGCGGGTGGCTCTGCCACGCAGCGGGATCGCAGGGCGAGGGGATGCGGGGGTGCCTCTATGGGGTTCGTCAAGGAAATCGGGCTGCGTTCGCGGGGTGTTGGCGGGCAGCATGGCGGGATGCCGGATCTGCTGTGGGACGACGTCAGGAACTTCTTCGACCCTGACCTGATGGGTGCTCTACCGGACGTGTCCGTGGCGGGGACCTCGGTCGACGACTGGCAGGCGGTGTTCGATCTGATCCGGTCGAGTGGATGGGCGTGGGAGTACTCGGTAGGCGGCGTCGCTGGGCCACTGCCGTCAGCGGCGGAGGTGCTGATGCGTCCGGCCTCTGCGGACGCTGTCGATCTGCGGGTCTGGCCGGTTCCGGATGTGCTGGCGATCTTCCGTCCGATGTCGGCCGAAGAGATCGACTTCGATGTCGACCTTCGCGAACTGCAGGGCCAGGAAAGAGTGGACATCCTGTGCGGGTTCTTCGCCGCTGTGGGTCGCAGGCTTGGCAAGCCGGTGGTCATGACGGCTGAGGGTGACAACGGGCATCCGGTGCTCGGGTTCGATCCCGCAGCCAATCGCGTGGTGTTGATGGCGGACCCGCGGCTCAGCTGACCGTTTCGCCCACGGCGGTCTACCGATGCCTCCGGCCCGGTGACACCACCCCCCCGGATCATGCGAGCTACAGGGGGAACAGCCATGCCGGACCGGAGGCCGGGAGCCCCGTTGCGGGGCCACGAAGAGGTAACGGGGATCGCCGGGGAAAGCTGTGCTCGGACCCGCAGGCGCAGGGCGATCCAGTGAACGGGGAGTGCGGCAGAGATCCGCGAGGCCGACCACCGTCTGCGCTTTTCGCCTCACCAGCTGACGAAGCCGCGGATCCTGTCAGTCCAAGAGCTCGGCGGCGTGATCAGTGCTGATCGAGGTGATGCCGTGCGCGGGAGGCCAGTTCCTGGACGGAGGTGTCTGTGTCGGGCGGGAGGGCGTCGAGTGGCAACCAGGCGAGGTCGTGGGATTCCTCGCTGACGACGTAATCCGTGGATGTCGCGGTGACCAGGAACTGGACGTCGAGGTGGTAGGCGCCGGCGCAGCCGCCCGCTTCTAGTAGGTGGCGGGAGAGCTGGAGCGGCTCGCGGCTGACTGTGAGGGATGAGAGGCCGGATTCCTCAGTTGCTTCGCGGAGGGCGGCGCCGGTCAGTGTGGTGTCGCCAGGCTCGCAGTGACCGCCGAGCTGGAGCCAGCGGCCGACTGTTTTGTGCAGCGTCAGCAGGGTGTTTTGGCCTGCAGCATCGACAACCAGCGCGCTGGCCGTCACGTGCTCCGGGCGGCAGCTGCGCCACATCCCGTCCGGGTGGGTCGAGAGGTGGCGCAGGTAGTGCGCCCGCAGCTCTTCCTGCTCGGCGTCGGGCGCGTGCCACCTCTTCAAGACCTCGACTGCGTCGCCATGAAGCATTCCGCAAGTGTCCACATCCCCGCCTGGACACACTCAGGCGGGGTGTGGAGAACGCCGCAGCTACTTGGCGGGGTTGTCGCCGTCGTCCTCGGTCGGCGGCTCGGGGGTCTCGGCGTCGAGGAAGTCGCTGATGTCGATGTCGGAGAGTTCGCCTGCGTGCTGGGCGAAGCCGATGGGGTCGTCCAGGTCGCCGGTGCTCGGCATCAGGTCCGGATGGGACCAGAGGTTGTCACGGCCTTCGACACCGCGGGCGTCGCGGACGGCGGCCCAGAGGTTCGCGGCGTCGCGGAGGCGGCGGGGGCGCAACTGCAGACCGACGAGGGTCGCGAACGTCTGCTCGGCCGGACCGCCGGCGGCGCGGCGGCGCCGAACCGTTTCGGCGAGCTGGACCGCGGCGGGCATCCGGTCCTTGGTGGCTTCCCGTACGACGTCGTCGACCCAGCCTTCGACCAGGGCCAGCGTGGTTTCGAGCCGGACGAGCGCTGCCTTCTGCTGCTCGGAGTCCTCGGGCTCGAACATGCCGCCGGCGAGTGCCTCCTGCATGGCCTCCGGGTTCTGCGGGTCGATGTCGGCCATCGCGCGCTCGATCTTGCCGGTGTCGACCTCGATGCCGGCCGCGTAGTCGGCAACCGCGGCGAGCAAGTGCTGACGGAGCCACAGCACCCCGGCGTACAGCCGCTGGTGGGCGACCTCACGCAACGCCAGGTACAGCCGGACGTCCTCGTCGGTCAGCCCGAGCCCCTCGGCGAACTTGGCGATGTTGTCGGGCAGCAGGATCGCCTGACCGGTCGGGCCCAGCGGCAGCCCGATGTCGGAGGAGCTGACGACCTCGCCGGCGAGCTCTCCGAGCCCCTGGCCGACCTGCGCGCCGAAGACGGAACCGCCGAGCTGCCGCAGCATCCCGGCCATCGGGCCGGCGAACTGCTGCGCCTCGGCGGGCAGCGCGTTGCCCATCGCGCCGGCGACGTGCTCCGCGACCGGGTCGACGATCGTCTGCCAGACCGGGAGGGTGTTCTCGACCCACTCCGCGCGGCTCCAGGCCGCGGACGTGGCGGACACCTCGGGCAGCGTGGTGGCGTCGTCGAGCCAGTGCTCGGCGAGCCGGACCGCGTCCGCGACCCGATCGCCGTCGGTCGACGTCATCGACCGGTCCCCGGCGGTGGAGACGGTCTTGCGGGCGATGTCCTTGGCCAGGTCCCAGTTCACCGGCTTGCCGTCGGTGGAACCGCTGAGCAACTGCTGGACCTGGGCGAAGATCGCGTTCAGGTCCGGGGTGCCGCCCGCGCCGGCCGCACCGGAGAACTGCTGGAACATGGCCTCGAACGGCGTTCCCTTGAACGGGTTGTCCGGTTCGTCGCTCATCGGAGGGCCTTCCTGTGCGGGTGGGGCGTACTACTCCAACGTACTGGTTCCGTCGACCAGTTCCTCGTCCGGCGACCGCATCGCCGCCTCTGTTCGCCGCAGGCAGAGCCGCGATGCCGGACCGGCCGGCGGACGGCGGGTAGGTGAGCAGGGCAACAGTCTCTCCCGGTGTACGCCGGACCACGCACCGCAGTCTCCGAACGCCCCCGAACGGGAGGTGGTGTCCGGGAGTCGGCGGGCGGGAGGGAGAATTGCGGCGCGGGATCGAATGGTGTGTGGGGACACGGCGGGAATGAGGAACGGGATGAGCGACGCGATCAGGCTGCTGGACATCCGCGACAGTGCGCTGTCCAGCGACGAGGTGCTGGCCGCGGTCGCGGATCCGACGGCGGGCGGAACTGCGCTTTTCATCGGCACTGTGCGCAACCACGACCAGGACAAGCCGGTCGACCGCCTGAGCTACGAGGCCCACCCGGACGCGCTGGAGCACCTGCGGAAGGTGGCGCAGCGTGTTTGCGACGATCCGGCGGTGACGGCGCTGGCCGCCGTACACCGCACCGGGGACCTGGTGATCGGGGACGCCGCGGTGATCGTGGCGGTGGCCGCGTCGCACCGCGATGTGGCGTTCGCCGCGTGCCGGCGACTCATCGACGACCTCAAGGCCGAGGTCCCGATTTGGAAACACCAGAGCTTCAGCGACGGTGGCAGCGAGTGGGTCGGCGCTAACTGACCCGTACGCTGGGCGCATGAAGGTGGCCGGATGAAGGTTTTGGCGTGGCTGGCGTTTCCGCTGATGGCCACGCTGCTGGCGATGTGCTGGGCCGCCTGGCGCGGCTGGCGCAGCCGTGAGCCGCGCCGGTCCGGCGGTGCCTTTGCCTCGGTCGAGGACTTCCGTCGCTTCAACGCCGCACTCGCCGCGCCCGGCCCGCGGGCCACTCCGGAACGTCGTCGCGGCCTCGGTCGTCGTATCCATCAGCCGGTCTCTTCCGAGGTCCGTGGCTCCGGCTCCAAGATCGCAGGGCAGGGTTCGTGACACGTCGTACCGCCACATTGGTCACCTCGATCGTCGTGCTCGTCGTCTCGCTGGGGCTGGTCACCGCCTTCCCGGTACCGTTCGTCTCGTTCAGCCCCGGTCCGGTCAAGGACACGCTGGGGGCGTCGAAGAACAAACCGGTCATCGAGATCACCGGCCATGAGACCTTCCCGACGTCGGGGCAGCTCGATCTGACCACTGTGTCCGTGACCTCTCCGGACCGTCAGCTGACCCTGCCCCAGGCGATGCGGAACTGGCTCGACCCGCACCACGACCTGTTCCCGCGCGACATCATCTATCCGCCGGACCAGAGCGCCGACGAGGTCGAGCAGCAGAACACCGCCGAGATGACGGGCTCGCAGGACAGCGCGGTCGCCGCGGCACTGCAGGCGGCGAACGTCCCGTTCCACACGAAGGTGTCGACGGTCGCGGAGAAGTCCCCGGCCGAAGGCAAGCTGAAGCCGGGTGACATCGTGCTGGCCGTCGACGGTCAGCCGGTGACGCAGGTCCCGCAGGTCGGCGAGTTCGTCCGCAAGCACAAAGTGGGCGAGAACGTCGTCTTCCTGATCCGCCGCGGCACCGCCGAGCAGACCGTCCAGCTGAAGACGGCCGCGACCCCGGGCGACGAGACCCGGCCGATGGTCGGGATCACGATCGGTGTCGACTCGCAGGTGAAGGTGACGGTCAACCTCGGGCAGGACATCGGCGGTCCGAGCGCGGGCACCGCGTTCGCGTTGGCCATCTACGACAAGCTGACGCCGGGCGCGCTGCTGAACGGCAAGCACGTCGCCGGAACCGGCACCATCGACGCGCTCGGCCAGGTCGGCGCGATCGGCGGCATCCAGCAGAAGATCGCGGGCGCCCGCAACGACGGCGCGACGGTGTTCCTGGTCCCGGCGCCGAACTGCGCAGCCGCGCTGCACGCGGACGTGAAGGGCATCCAGCTGGTGAAGATCAGCACGCTGAACGACGCGATCAGCGCCCTGAAAGCGGTCGCCGACGGGAAGGGCGAGGTCCCGTCGTGCAGCCAATGAGTCGTTTGTACGAACCGGCGAACCGAAGGGGAGGGCTGCCGGCATGGATTCCGTAGGCATGCTGCCGTCCGACGCGCTCAGCCGCGCGGTGATCGAGATCGAGAAGCACGTGAGCAGCGCGGGCTGGGACCAGCCCGCGCAGTTGTTCGCGCTGGTCCCGACCGCGGAACTGCTCCGCGCGGAGCCGCAGCTCGCCGCGGAGCTCGGTGCCGAGGACGCGTCCCAGCCGCTGACTCCGGTCGCGCAGGGCGAGCTCCCCGGCGGAGTGGAGGACGAGCATCTGGCCGACACCCTGGGCCGGATCGAATGGCCCGACGGTGTCGCCGGCTGTGCATTGGCGATCGAGCGGATCGTGCTGCCGGCGGCGGCCGAGTCCGGGCTGTCCAGTGTCGAGTCGGACGCCGAACTGGCCCGGCTGGCCGGGAGCGATCCGCGCCGGCACGAGGTCCGGATGGTCGCCGCGGTGCTGCGTGCGGGCGACCGGTTCGGCGCCGTCCGGCTGCGCGCCCACGACGAGGACAGCGCGGTGCTCACCGGCGTCGACTTGGTCCCCACGCTGTGCGAAGTACTGTCTTTGACATTCGAACCTTCGGTCGGCAGCCGGTCGGGTGAAGGTCCTGGGGTCGACGGCATGAGCGACGACGAGGAGAAACCATGAGCGACGGCGTCTACGACATGCCGGAGGAGCCCGCCGCCCGGAGACCACGGCGCAGCGGCGGGCGCCCCCGCGCACTGCTGCCGACGATCGCCACACTGATCGTCCTGCTGATCCTCTTCAGCGTGTTCACCGATGTCTGGACCCAGCGGCTCTGGTACCGGTCGGTGGACCTCGGTTCGGTCTTCAGCACCGTGCTGGGCACCCGGGTGCTGTTGTTCGTGATCGTCGGTCTGCTGATGGCCGCGGCCGTCGTCGCGAACATCATCGTCGCGTTCCGCACCCGACCGCGGGTGGCGCTCGCGCCGTCGCCGAGCCCGGGCTTCGAACGGTACGGCGACCTGTTGCAGCAGCACGGGAAGATCGCGGTCGGAGTGATCGCGACCCTGATGCTGATCTTCGGCGGCTCGGCAGCGTCGGGGGAGTGGAAGGTCTTCCTGGCCTGGCGGAACCGGACCCCCTTCGGCGTCACCGACAAGCACTTCAACAAGGACATCGCGTTCTTCGTCTTCGACTACCCGTGGCTGCGCGTGCTGCTCGGCTTCGGCTACTCGATCGTCCTGCTGTCGCTGGTCGCTGCGATCATCACCCACTACCTCTACGGTGGCTTCCGCCCGTCCGCCAAGGGGCAGAAGGCGTCGGGCGCGGCGCAGGTGCAGTTCTCCGTGCTGCTCGGGCTGCTCGTGCTGCTGAAGGCTTTCAGCTACTGGCTGGATCGGTACGGTCTGACGACCTCCGACGCCAAGCTCTTCACCGGTGTTTCCTACACCGGCGACAACGCCATCCTGCCCAGCAAGGAGATCCTGGCCGTTATCGCGGTCCTGTGCGCGGGGCTGTTCTTCGCCAACGTGGTCCGCCGGACCTGGCTGCTGCCCGGCGTCGGCACGGTGGTGCTGATCCTGTCGGCGATCCTGCTCGGCGCCCTCTGGCCGGCCGCGCTCCAGCAGTTGCGGGTGCGACCGAGCGAGCCGGTGAAGGAAGCGCCGTACATCACGAAGAACATCGAGGCCACGCGTCAGGCGTACGGGCTCGAGGGCGCGGACGTCACCGAGTACCGGGCGGAGACGACGGCCAAGCCGGAGGAGTTGGCGGCCGATGCCGAGGTGCTGCCCGGTATCCGGCTGATCGACCCGACCGTGATCGGTCCGACCTTCGAGCAGCTTCAGCAGGTCCGCGGGTTCTACTCGTTCCCGACCGATCTGGACGTCGACCGGTACAAGGTCAAGGGCAAGGTCAACGACACCGTCATCGCGGTCCGCGAGGTCCAGGTCGACCGGCTGCCGGCCGGCCAGCGCAACTGGAACAACGACCACACCGTCTACACGCACGGCTACGGAGTCGTCGCCGCGAACGGCAACCAGTCGCAGGGCGGCATCCCGGTGTGGACCGAGAAGGACCTGCCGCCGACCGGCGACCTCGGCAAGTACGAGCCGCGGATCTACTTCGGCGAGCAGTCCCCGGACTACTCGATCGTGGGCGCTCCGGCCGGCGGACAGCCGGTCGAGCTCGACACGCCGGAGGGCAAGTCCGGCGGCGACCCGACGCTGAACACCTACGAGGGCAAGGGCGGCGTCCCGATCGGGTCGTTCGCCAACCGGTTGCTCTACGCAACGAAGTTCCGGGACGCGAACATCCTGCTGTCCAGCCGGGTGAACCCCGAGTCGAAGATCCTCTACGACCGCAGCCCGCGCGAGCGGGTGGAGAAGGCGGCGCCGTGGCTGACGCCGGACGGTGACCCGTATCCGGCGATCGTCGACGGCCAGGTGGTCTGGATCGTCGACGGCTACACCACGTCGGACAACTACCCGTACTCCCAGAAGGTCGACCTGGACGTCAGCACCCGGGACACCACGACCGGCCGCGGGACGATCGCGCAGCAGCCGAGCGAGAAGATCAACTACATCCGCAACTCGGTCAAGGCGGTTGTGAACGCCTACGACGGCTCGGTCGAGCTGTACGCCTGGAACGAGAGCGACCCGGTGCTGAAGACCTGGATGAAGGCGTTCCCCGGGACGGTGAAGCCGCGCTCGGACATCTCGCCCGACCTGATGTCGCACCTGCGCTACCCGGAGGACATGTTCAAGGTCCAGCGCGACCTGCTCGCGAAGTACCACGTCGAGGACGCCGGCACGTGGTACCAGAACAGCGACCTGTGGCGCGTCCCGGACGACCC
This sequence comes from Kribbella sp. NPDC003505, assembly GCF_040610875.1. Lineage (NCBI taxonomy): Bacteria > Bacillati > Actinomycetota > Actinomycetes > Propionibacteriales > Kribbellaceae > Kribbella > Kribbella sp. NPDC003505. The sequence goes on from NZ_JBEXNA010000010.1 coordinate 33,568, forward strand.
GACCGCGGTCTCGTCCGGCAGTGACTCGGCGACGCATATCAGCCAGCCTCCCTTCTACCTCTCGTTGCGGATGCCCGGTCAGACCGAGCCGAAGTTCTCACTGACGTCGGTGTACGTGCCGAACGGTGAACGGGAGAACCTGACAGCATTCGTAGCCGTCGATGCCGAGGCGACCTCGCCGGACTACGGCAAGTTCCGGGTGCTGCGATTGCCGGGGAACCTGCAGATACCTGGTCCGGGGCAGGTCTACAACAAGTTCCAGACCGACGAAGGCATCAGACAGGCGTTGCTGCCGATCAACCAGCCGAACAGCGGCGCAAGAGCGCAGTACGGCAACTTGCTGACGCTGCCGCTCGGCGGTGGTCTGCTCTACGTCCAGCCGGTGTACTCGGTGCGGACCAGCGGAGCGGGTACTTACCCCGTTCTGCGGTACGTGCTGGTGTCGTTCGGTGACGGCGTGGCCTACGGCGGAACGCTGCAAGAGGCCCTCAACAAGGTCTTCAAGACCAACGTCGACACCGGTGAGCTGCCACCAGGAACCGAGAAACCGCCTACGCAGCAGCCGAACCAGACGGTCAAGCAGGCCATCGCCGACGCACAGGCTGCCTGGACACGAGCGCAGGCAGCCCTGACGAAGGGCGACCTCGCCGGCTACCAGACCAACCTGAACCAGATGAAGGCGGCGCTCGACAGGGCTGCCGCCGCCGCGGCGGGAACGCCCACGCCGACGCCGTCGGCCACGCCGTCCGGCAGTCCGTCGAGTCCACCCGCATCTCCGACGCCATCTAGCCCACCGAGCTCACCGACAGGCTGAGCGCACGGGCTTCCAGGGGCGGCGACACCGACAGTAGTCGGGGTCGCCGCCCTTTCGTCTGCCCCGGCTTGGTTGCCTACGGCATCACGTCGTCGGCTCCGGGTGGAACCCGGCGGCGGTGTCGACCAGATCCTCGTCGGTGAAACGCTCGTGATCGATCGTCACTTCGGCCGCGACGCCGGGCTCGATGAAGTAGAACACCTCGTCGCCGGCGAGGAGACCGTCGTACCCACCGACCTTGACCGGGACGAGCTGCCAGTCGCCCGGCTCCTTCTCCTCATACTCGACGAGGAAGTCCTTCACGGCCTCGAGGTCGGTCAGCCGCTCGCCGCGGAGGGTCTTCACGGTCAGGTCGACCTTGAACGCGCCCTCCGGATCCGGCCCGGTCTCCCAGACCCGGCTGTGGAACGACACGTCCTCCCACTCGTACTCGAAGTCGCTCGGCGTGCCGAGGCCGTCGGGGAGGTTCTCGATCACGAAGCCGTCCAAGGTGCCAGCCCTTTGCTCGGTCGATGGATGAGTCGCTGAGTGCGTCGACGAAGGCGCGAACCCGGTGGCCGAGGCGGGGGCGGTCGTCGAGAGCGCGAGCGCGGCCAGGACGACCGCGCTCCCGGTCACGATACGACGGGCGGACGGCACGGCTCGGGAACGAAGCGATGAACGCGACATGGCTGCCTCCTGGAATCGGCGGCGCCTCGCCTGCTGCGAGACGCCGTTCGTGACCAAGAAGATGCAGCGATCGCACCGCGTCCGGACCGGCGAATCCGGATCTGTGGACAAACCCGGGGTCAGTGCCCGATCAGGCGATGCAGCCGGTGGAACGTCTGCCGGAACCCGAGCCGCGGCCACGTCCGCGACGACAACAGGTTCGTCACCCGCCAGTCCGTCACGACCGACGTGTACCCGGTCTCCGCCGACCACTGCAGCACGGCCTCGCCCAGCGCGCGCCCGGCCCCGAGTCCGCGCGCCGCGGGAAGGACGGCCGCGAACCCGAGGAAGCCGGCGTTGTCGGGCTTCGCCAGACCGTTGTGCGAACTCGACTTGTCCAGCGAACATCCGACCGACGAGCCGATGACCTCACCGTTGTACGAGGCAACGAAGGTCGCGTAGTCCTGGTCGTCGATCGACTCCTGCCAGTCCGCCACCGCCTCCTCCAGCGTCGGCATCTCGCCGGACGAGAACACCGGCGACAGGCCCTGATGACGCGGCAGGGCGAGGTCGAGCTCCGCGAGTACCGGGATGTCCGCGCGGACGGCGCGCCGTACTGCGAGGTTCGGCGGCTGTGCGAGTGGCGACTCGGGGACGGGGCGGACCGCGTGCGCATGCTGCGAGCCGAACGCCAACCGGAACCACGCATCGATCAGTTCAGTGTCGTCGGGCACCAGGACGTAGTGCGCGGTGCGGCCGTCGTCGACCCATTGGGCAGCGGCGGCGCCGTACAGGTCGCGGATGTGTTCCGGCTCACGGACGGCGTGACCGGCGGCCTCCACCCAGATGTTCGGACCCCACACCGGCGAGGGCTTCGGTGCGGCGAGCAGATAGCCGGTCAGTTCGCCGTGCTCGACCATGACGGCGCCTGACGCGCCCTCGCTCTCCCATGCGGCCGTCACTTCGACGAGCGCGAGCTGCTCGTCCTCGTAGTCAGCGGGAAGCAGCGGGTGACGCTTGCGGTGCTCCTGGTGCCGCTCGGCGAGCAAGCCCGCCGCCGCCGGCAGATCAGCCTCCTCGAACGGGCGGATGACGTGTTGGGACATACTCGGACGGTACGCCGGGACGTGCCCGACAGACACGGGTTTTCGCCGGTCCGGAGCCGCGCCGGGGGCCGATTTGGTTGCTCGGCCCAGATCCTCTAAACTAAAGACACAACGACGCGGGGTGGAGCAGCTCGGTAGCTCGCTGGGCTCATAACCCAGAGGTCGCAGGTTCAAATCCTGCCCCCGCTACGGAAGAAGGCCCGGACCATCAGGTCCGGGCCTTCGCTTTGCACTATGTGGGGTCTGAGGACCTGCGGAGACGCGGTCAGGGGCCGTCTCCGTTGTTGTCAGGCGAGGGCCTTGGCCTTGAGGGACTCGTACTCCTCTTGCGAGATCGTGCCGGAGTCGAGCAGTTCCTTGGCGCTGGCAATCTCGTCGGTCGGGCTCTTGGACGTGCTGGCAACCTCCTGGATGTACTTCTCCTGCTCGGCCTTCATCTGTGCAGCCGCCGTCCGCTGCCTCTCGTTCATGCTCCGGCCCCGAGCAATGAGGTAGATCAGTGCCCCCAGCCACGGCACGAGGATCAGCAGGATCGCCCAGCCGGCCTTGGCCCAACCGCTGAGCGAGCGGTCGCCGAACAGGTCCCACAGGCACCGGAACCACACCATCAGTGCGGCGATCCAGATGAAGAACCAGAAGCTCCACAGGAGAACTTCCCCGAAGTCATTCGTAATCGCATCCACGGCCATTTCCTCCCAGTGATGAGCACTCGCGCCGCCCGGCTCACCCAGGTCGGGCCTCCCCTGCGCATCCGACGGGCGTTACGGTTCGCATTGCAGCAGGTCCGGAATGTCAGTTCCTCACCCGCTGGGGGTGAACTCCTCACCTAGGGTGCAGCCGGAGTACTTCCGTTCGGCTCGGTGGCTTCCGCAGATCCATGGTGGACCCGGATGATCTCTGGCAGCCGCGCTTGATGCGACTGGATCGCCCCCTCGCCGTTGGTGACGTCGTACCCAGATCCGTACCCAAACCTGCCCCCGCTTCGTTTTGTCTCTCGCCGCACTCGCTCCCAGGCCTGGGCGCGGTGGAGGTTTCTAAGGGAGCTCTAAAGCTCGCTGAAAGTGCGGCTGAGGGCGGGGCGGTTGTGTGTCGTCCAGGGCGCCGGGACTGTCCGGCGTTCAGGGACGAAAGGGATCACGATGATGAAACGTGCACACCTGCTCGTGGCGACGGTGACCGTGGCGGCGCTGGCCACGACCGGTATGGCGCCGGCGGCGATGGCGGACCCGAAACCCGGCGCGGCGACATCGGGTGCCGCGGTCAAGTCGGACGGGAAAGCCAAACCGGCCAAGAACACCGACCTCGCCAAGATCGCGGCGCAGCTCGGGGTGACGCGCGATCGGCTCGAAGCCGCGCTCGTCGCGGCCAAGATGTCGCTGGGGGGCTCGGACAAGGTCACGCTGGATGCATTCGCCGCGGCGGTCGCGGCGAACCTGCGGTTGCCGGTCGCGCGGGTCAAGGCCGCCGTCGCGCCGTTGTTCCTGAACCCCGGGCGCCCGCGTCCGGGAGACAAGCACGGCGAGCACAAGAAGGACGGCAAGGACAAGAAGGACGGCAGGGACAAGAAGGACGGCAGGGACAAGAAGGACGGCAAGGACAAGAAGGACGATCCGCGCACCTCGCCGTTCGCGAGTGACGCCGCGGCGGCCCGGTTGGCGGCGGCGCTCGGCGTCAGCCGAGCGAAGGCGAAGGCCGCCCTGGTCGCTCTGGTGTCGACGCCCGGCGGGATCGTTCCGACCTCCAAGTCCTTCCGCGACCTGGCCGCCTCGCTCGGGGTCAGCGCAGAGCAGTTGAAGACCGCGTTGGGGGATCTGAAGAAGTCGCTGGACAACGGCTGACAGTCGGCGTCGCTCAGCTCATGAAATCTTCATGATTGACGGCGAGGATGGACGACCATGCGGATACTTGTCGTGGACGACGACCCGGCCGTGCGGCGGTCGTTGGAGCATGCGTTGGGCCGGGACGGTTACGACGTCGCCTCGGTCGCCGATGGGACGTCCGCGCTCGCCGAGCACGGAGTGTTCCGCCCGGACGCAGTGGTGCTCGACGTCTTGATGCCCGAGCCGAACGGGCTCGAGGTCTGCCGGACGCTGCGTTCGGGCGGGTACGACACACCGATCCTGATGCTCACGGCCCGGGACCTGGTCACCGACCGGGTCGCCGGGCTCGACGCTGGGGCGGACGACTACCTGGCCAAGCCGTTCGCTCTGGAGGAGCTGCGAGCCCGGCTGCGAGCACTACTGCGGCGCAGCGGCGCCAGAGCCGAGGTGCTGCACTTCACCGACGTCGACCTGGACCTGAGCGGCCGCCAGGCCAGCCGCGCGGGCCGTCGCCTGGAGCTGACCAAGACGGAGCTGTCCCTGCTCGAGTTGTTCCTGCGCAATCCCCGCCGGGTGCTGAGCCGGACCCAGATCTTCGAGTCCGTCTGGGGCTACGACTTCGGCCCGGAGTCGAATGCGCTGTGGGTCTACATCAGCTACCTGCGCAGCAAACTCGAGGCGGACGGCGGCAGCCGATTGATCCAGACGGTGCGCGGCCTGGGATATGTCCTGCGTGAGGAGCCGTGAACCTGCGTACCCGGCTGGCCATCGCCGGAGGGTCCATCGTCGTAGCCGCCCTGGTACTCGTCTCGGTGGTCCTGTACCCAGCCGTGGAACACGGCCTCCGCGGCCAGATCGACAGTTCGCTCGTGACGGCGGCCGGCCAGGCGCCGGACGTCGCGAAAGCCATCAAGGAGAAGTTCCGGGGTACGTCGAACGAGGGGTCCTTTCCGGCAGTCCCGCTGGGAATCGGGAGCACCCAGCTGCAGATCGTGCCGGACCCGGTCACGGCCGGGCCGTCGGCCCAGTTCGTCGACCTGACAGACCGCGACGTCGCGGTCGCCAACGGAACCGCCGCTGCCTACTTCCGCACTGCGGTGTACAACGACGTTGCCTACCGCATCTACACGGCCAGATTCCCGGGCGCCTCCGGCACGCTGGTGCGCACAGCGATACCGGTGTCGGATCCTGCTCCCACCCTGCGTCGACTCGCCTGGCTGCTCGTGGTGTCCACCTTGGCCGCCGGACTCCTGGCCGCTGTCGCCGCACGTCTCGCTGCCCGTCGCGTCCTCCGGCCTGTCCGGCGGCTGACCGAGACCGTCGAACTGATTCGCACGACCGGCGACCTGGCGATCCCGATCCCGGCCGACGGTCAGGACGAGATCGGGCGGCTCGGCTCCGCGTTCGCCGGGATGACCGCCGCGCTGGACGAGTCGGTCGGCGCCCAGCGCCGCCTGGTGGCCGATGCCTCGCACGAACTGCGTACACCACTGACGAGCCTGACCGTGAACCTCGAACTGCTGGCCGAAGACCTGTACGACGCGCAGGCCCCGCAACTCGCCGCCGAAGCGCTCGACCAGGCGAGCGAACTCAGAACGCTGATCAACGACCTGGTCGATCTGGCGCGCTACGGCCAGCCCGCTTTCCATACCGAAGATGTCCGCCTGGACCTGGTCGCCGAGCGCGTGGCGGCCCGGGCGACGCGGCGGGCGACGCAGATCGAGTTCGAGCTGACCTGCGCGCCCACCCTTGTGCACGGAGATCCTGACGCCTTGGAACGCGCTGTCGCGAACCTGGTGGACAACGCCGTGAAGTGGAGCCCGTCCGGTGGCCAGGTACGGATCAGCGTCAAGGAGGGCACTCTCGACGTCGCGGACGCCGGTCCGGGCATCCCCGACAGCGACCTCGAGTTCGTCTTCGACCGCTTCTATCGGTCACCAGCTGCCCGCGCGCATCCCGGATCAGGGCTGGGCCTGGCCATCGTCCGGCAGGTCGCCGAGGCTCATGGCGGTACAGCTGAAGTCGTACCGCGCAGCACTGGCGCCCTGCTCCGCCTGAAACTGCCGGTGAGTAGTAGGACCTGTCTGCCAGACCTACCCTGAGGGCAGGGGTGGTGGCCATGAGGGAAGCCTGGGAGATTCTGACCGTAGGCCCCGACGATGCGGACCGAGCGGTCCTGCTCCTGCCGGGTGGAGCCAACGCGGCTCGCTCGTTCGACCTGGTGATGGCTGATCAGGCACTGTCCGGGGTTCGCTTGGTGGCGACCACCATGCCGGGTATGGCAGGGGCCCCGCTGACCGGCGACGTGTCCGTGCCGGCATTGGCTCGTACGGCGGGAACGCTGGCCAAGGAACAACGGTGCGACGTGCTGGTGGGTTTCTCGCACGGCGCCACCGTTGCTCTGGAGACGCTGCTGTCCGGTCACTTCCACGGCCCGGTCGTACTGCTGGGCATCAGCCTGACGACCGAGGACGAGGCCGGGTTCTTCCGCGCCGTCGTGCGGGCGTCGCAGCGGGTGGGGAGCTGGCCGATGGCCGTCCTGCTCCGGCTGCTGCCGCTGGTGGTGAGGTTTGCCAAGATCCCTGAGCCGCACAAGCGGGATCTCATCGACGATCTCAAGCAGAACAGGGCCGGCGATTCGGTCCGGGTGAGCGGTCCGTACCTCGACTACATCGCCGCCGACCGTGACTACGCCGCCCAGTTGGCCGCGTCGGGCAGCGCGGTGTGGGTCGTCCACGCGGAGAAGGGCGATGGTGGGCTCACCGACGCTGAGCGCGCCACCCTCGATGCGGCGGCCGACGTGACGCTGGTGACCATCCCCGGCGCGGTGTTTCTGCTGCCGGACGAGGCGCCGGAACAGACGGCGGCAGTGATCGCCACCGCCCTCTCGACGGTGACCTGACTTACTTGACGGCGAGTTCGCCGAGCTCCGACCAGTCGTCCTGGGGGAGTTTGAAGTTGACGATGCGGGGCGTTTCCACCAGGTGCGGCGGGAGGTGCTCCTGGGCCGCCTTGAAGTGGGCCGAGGTGACGTGGTGGGTGGCGGCCTCGTCGTCGGCGAAGGCCTCGACCAGGACGTACTCGTTCGCGTCCTCGACGGAGCGGGACCAGTCGAACCACAAGCAGCCGGGCTCGGCGCGCGTCGCCGCCGTGAAGTCGGCGGTGATCGACGGCCAGTCGGCGGCGTGCTCGGGCTTCACACGGAACTTCGCGGTGATGAAGATCATGGGGACCAACTTATCGGCCGCGGCCGCCGGCGACGGTCGCAATCTGAGATCAGCGGAGGGTGAATCCTGTGCCCAGCGGGTCGCGCGGGTCCAGGCTGAACGTCGCCGTTCCGGTCCGGTAGGCCGCCCCGGCCACCTCGGTGACGACACCGTCCGGCGTCTGCGCGACGACGCGGCCGAGGAACGTCGTCCCGACGATCGAGTCGTGGCGAAGCGTCTGCCCCGGTCCGAGACGACCCTCGTCGTACAGCAGGGCCAGGCGTGCCGACGTACCGGAGCCGCAGGGGGAGCGGTCCGCCTCACCGTCGGCGAAGACCGCCAGGTTCCGCTGGTGCGGGCCGTCCTCGAGGTCGCCGAGATCGTCGTACAGGATCGTGCCGTACAGACCGCTGAGGCGCGGATCCGTCGGGTGTACGGCGACCTGGTCGAGCGCCCACTTGATCTCGCGGCCGATCGCGATCAGGCCGGCGTACGACGGCGGCGTGACGGACAAGCCGACCGACGACGCGGGCACCGACGCGTAGAACGCGCCGCCGTAGCTGATGTCCGCCAGCACCTCCCCGCGGGAAGTTGACACCGGCACGTCACGCCGCAGGACGTACGACGGAACGTTGCGGAAGGCAACACCGGAGTCGCTGACGTGGGCCGTCACCCGTCCGGACGGTACGTCGATGACGACATCCCCCGGCTGGACCAGACCGGTATCGACGGCCCAGGTCGCCAGTGCGATCGTCCCGTGCCCGCAGGCCGTCGAGTAGCCGTCCTTGTGCCAGAACACCACTCCGAAGTCGGCGCCGTCGTCGTCACCCGGAACGACGAACCCGCCGTACATGTCGGCATGGCCGCGCGGCTCGTTCACCAGCAGCTGCCGTACGGCGTCGATCGCCTCGGACGACTGTGCCGTGACCCGCCGGTCGGCGACGGAGTCGCCCGGGATCTCGACCGACGTCACGATCCGGAACGGCTCACCGGCCGTGTGATAGTCCACAATGCTGACCTCGTCCACGCACCAACCCTAAACATGACGAAACCGCTGCTCCCCAGGCGTTGGGGTAGCAGCGGTTCGAGCGACCTGGCAGGGTCAGGCGGCTTGCGGTACGCGGTTGCGGGCGGCCCAGACGGCGCGGCGCAGTTTGGCCTTGTCTGGATAGCCGGCCTCGCAGCCGATCACGTACACGTCGTGGCTGCGCATGTTGACCATGCCTGCCACGTACCAGACCGGGCTGCCCTCGGCCAGCATGGTGACGATCATGGTCCGGATGTCGGTGGTGATGTTCATTCTGACCCTCTCCTTTGGTCGCTCTCACTGATACGTCGAACCAAAGGCGCCGGATTCGACACCGGCAGAAAAAGAAAACGAAGCGCCCCGGTCGACGACCGGGGCGCTTGTCCGTGTGGGTCCCGGGGGGAGTGGGACCACCACACGTTGGGGGGGACCTCGACGGTAACCCCACCAAGGGGTCACGCCTGGTCGTTCCGTGGCACACCCGTCGCCGAACGGCAGCAGACCTGCGTTCAGCGGTTGTTGTGCCGCCGATACAGCGAAGTGGCCAGCACGACGGAGAACAGGAGTAGACCACAACACCAGGCAAGTGCGGCCGATCCGTTGTGCGCCATCGGCGTCCCGATCAGCAGGCTCCGGACGGTCTCGATCACCGGCGTGATCGGCTGGTGCTCGCTCACCGGCCGCAACCACGACGGCATCGACTCCGGCCGCACGAACGCGCTGCTCAGGTACGGCAGGAACAGCATGAAGAAGCTGAGCGTGCTGGCCGACTCCACCGACTTGGCGATCACGCCGAGCGCCGCCGCCAGCCAGGACAGCGCGACGACGTACAGCAACAACAGCCCGATCGCAGCCAGCCAGTCCAGCACCCCACCGACGGGGCGGAATCCCATCGCCAGCGAGGCCAGCACGACGATCGCGGTCGACATGGCGTTGCGCACGACACTCGCGACGACATGACCGGTCAGCACGGCGAAGCTGTGGATGGGCAGCGAGCGCAGCCGGTCGATCATCCCGTTGTGCAGGTCGTCGGCGACCACCATCGCGGTCGACGCGGCGCCGTACCCGGTGGTGAGCAGCAGGATCCCCGGGACGACGTAGTTCACGTATTCGGTGCCGGTGTTGATCGCGCCGCCGAACACGTAGACGAACAGCGCCATCATCAGCAACGGCAGCAGCAGCGACACGAACAAGGTGTCGACGTTGCGCCGTGCCAGCCGCACGCTGCGGTCGATCATGGTCACCGCGTCCGAGCAGGCGGCGACGACTCCTTGGTGTGACATCGGCAAACCCCTCAGGCGGTCAGTGCGAGAAACACGTCGTCGAGCGTGGGTCGGTGGGACGACACCCGCTCCGGTTCCAGCCCGTTGTCACGTAGTACGTCGAGCACGTGATGCAGATGCGCCGCCGTACCGTCGGACGGGATGTTCAGGATCAGCTGGTCGGCCACTCCGTCCAGTACGCCGGCGGCTTTCACGACCTGCGCCTCGTCGGCGAACGACACCGAGATCCGCTCGCCGCCGATCTGCGTCTTCAGCGCGTCCGCAGTACCGCCGGCGACGACGCGGCCGTGGTCGAGCAGCACGATCCGGTCGGCGAGCCGGTCGGCCTCCTCCAGGTACTGCGTGGTGAGCAGGATCGTCGTGCCGTCGCGGACCAGTTCCACGATCGCGTCCCACATCGCCGAGCGGCTGGCCGGATCGAGTCCGGTCGTCGGCTCGTCCAGGAAGATCACCCGCGGCCGCGCGATCAGGCTCATCGCCAGGTCGAGCTTGCGCCGCATGCCGCCGGAGTACGTCTTCACGCGCCGGTCCATCGCGTCGGTCAGGCCGAACTGGTCGAGCAGTTCGGCCGTCCGTTGCCGCGCGGTTCGCCGGCCGAGGTGCATCAGCCGGCCGACCATCACCAGGTTCTCCCGGCCGGTCTGGTTCTCGTCAACCGCGGCGTACTGCCCGGTCAGGCTGATCACGCCGCGCACGCGGGCCGGCTCGCGCAGTACGTCGTACCCCGCGATCGTCGCCGTGCCGGAGTCCGGGCGGGTCAGCGTGGTCAGGATCCGTACCGTGGTGGTCTTGCCGGCGCCGTTCGGGCCCAGCAGGGCGAGCACCGACCCCTCGGCGACGCTGAGATCCACCCCGGTCAGCACGTCGGTCGCGCCGTACGACTTCCGCAGGCCGGTCGCCTCGACGATCATGGCCCCCTCCTTACTGCGTATTAGGTACGCTAAATAGCGTAACAGGTACGCAGTATCGACTGGCAAGCCCTAAACTGACCCGGTGGACAACGACGAGTTGCCGGCCGACGTCGCGCTGATGTGGCGGCTCCGGGAGACGCCGCGGCGCGGGCCGAAGCCCTCGCTGACGCTCGACGACATCGTCACGGCGGCGATCGCGCTCGCGGACGCCGAAGGTCTGGCGGCGGTGTCGATGGCGCGGGTCGCGGAGCGGCTCGGCAACTCGACGATGGCGTTGTACCGGCACGTGAAGAGCAAGGACGACCTGCTCGTGATGATGTCCGACGCCGCCCTCGAGCGTCCGGAACCGATGCCCGAGGGGATCGACTGGCGGACCGGGCTGACGTTCTGGGCGGACGGCGTGCTGTCCGCGATCCGCCGGCACTCCTGGTACGCGAAGGTGCCGATCTCCGGCCCGCCGGCCGGCCCGAACAACCTCGCCTGGTTCGACTCCGCGCTCGGCGTGCTGAAGGACACCGGTCTGCCGGAGGAGGCCAAGGTCGGCGTGGTGATGGGCCTCATCACCTACGTGCAGGGAGAGATCCGGATGGCCTTCGACCTGGCGGCCGGCTACGCGGAGAACCCGGACGCCTTCCAGCGGTTCGGCTCGACGCTGCGGCGGGTCGCGGATCCGCGTGTGTACCCGGCGGTGGCGCGCACCGTCGAGGCCGGGGTGTTCGACGAGGTCGGGAGCTTCGAGGAGGACAACGAAGCCGACTTCGACTTCGGGTTGCAGCTCTACCTGGACGGCGTGGCGGCGTTCATCGACCGGGTCGGATGATCGCGTCGGCCGCCGGTGCGGTCGCGGCGATCAGCTGGGCGTTGCGTTCGTCCGAGCCGTGCGTCCGCTCGCGTGCCTCCTCGGCTGATCGGCCGAAGGCGCGATGCCTGGCCTCGAGTCGCGCGTGGCGGAGATCCTCGGGCACCTCGACGTACCAGCACTCGTCGAGCAGGCGGCGTACGGTCGACCAGGGCGGCTCGTCGAGCAGCAGGTAGTTGCCCTCGGTCAGGACCAGCGTGACCTCGGGCGCGATTCCGATGCTCGCGGCGATCGAGTCCTCGATGCCGCGGTCGAAACGCGGCGCCCAGATCTGCTCGTCCGGTGACTCCTTCAGCCGCCGCAACAGGGCGACGAAACCGAAGCCGTCGAACGTGTGCGGTGCGCCTTTGACGTCCGCGAGCCCAAGGTCTTCCAGCACCGACTGCGCGAGGTGGTAGCCGTCCATCGGGACGAGCGCGACCCGGTGACCGTCGGCCGTCAGCTTCGCGGCGAGCAGCTCGGCGTACGTCGACTTGCCCGCCGCCGGCGCCCCGGTGATCCCCAGCAGCTGCCGCCGCCCCCGCGTCGCCAACGCGACGGCACGGTCATAGGCAGCGGCTGCGTCCAAGGTCTGCACTCCCAGGATCCTAGGCGAGGTATCCGTCCGGGCGGACGAGAATCTCGTCGCCCGGCCGGGCGTGATAGATCGCGAACGCCTCCGGCGAGGAGATGTCGACGGTGTGCGGGTGGGTCGCCGGGGTGCTGGGGGAGAACCGCAGCAGAGTCTCGTGCGGGCCGCGGAACAGCTCGTACAGGCGCACCTTGTTGCCCTCGGTATCGATGACGGGCGCGTCGGGAGCCCGGTCGCCGGAGACCAGCGGCCGGGTGTCCGACGGGTCGCGGTACGAGATGTCCAGCTGGCGGGTGTTCTCGCCGCGCTCCAGCGCCGAGTCGTCGCCGTCGACGTGCTTGCGCTGATGTCCTGGCTGCTCCCGAGCACTGGCGGGGGGCGCACTTTGTGCACGGGATCCGTACGCCGCGGTGCCAGGCGGACGGATCTGGTGCACAAAGTCGACGTTCAAAGGGCCGAGCCCGGTGGCAGGGCGGGGTCTTTGGTGCGCTGCCCGGAGGCGGCCGGTCGTTGACGGCCTCGTTGTCGAGTCCAGCCGGAGATCCGCTGCTGGCACCGGCTCCCGGTCGGCGCTTCTAGTCCTCCGGAGGAGCCTCGGCGCCGTCGCGCTCGTCGCGCTCGGCCCACTCCATCAAGGTGTCGAGCGAGTAGACGTCGTCGTCGATCGTGGCGTGCAGGTCGCCGAGCTCGGCGTACCGCTGCGGGACCGTCCGGATCGTGAAGTCCTTCGGGTTCACGTCGTCGATCTCGTCCCAGCGGATCGGGGTCGAGACCGTGCCTTCGGGGTTGCCGCGGACCGAGTACGCCGAGGCGATCGTGTGGTCGCGGGCGTTCTGGTTGTAGTCGACGAACAGCTTCTTCGGGTCGCGGTCCTTGCGCCACCACGTGGTCGTCACGTCGTCCGGCGCCCGCCGCTCCACCTCCCGCGCGAACGCCAGCGCGGCCCGCCGTACGTCGGAGAAGCCGTACGCCGGCTCGACGCGGACGTAGATGTGGATGCCGCTGCCGCCGGACGTCTTCGGGTAGCCGACCGCGCCGAGCTCGTCGAGTACTTCGTGGACCGTGTGCGCGACCCGGCGGACCCGGTCGAACGGGCAGTCGGGCATCGGGTCCAGGTCGATGCGCCACTCGTCCGGCTTCTCGGTGTCGGCGCGCCGGGAGTTCCAGGGGTGGAACTCGACCGTCGACATCTGCACCGCCCACGCGACGTGGGCGATCTCGGTCACGCACAGCTCGTCGGCGGTCCGGTTGTACCGCGGGAACGTGACCCGGACCGTCTCCATCCACGGCGGCGCGCCGTGCGGCAGCCGCTTCTGGTGCACCTTCTCGCCCGAGACCCCCTCCGGGAACCGGTGCAACATGCACGGCCGCTCCCGCAGCGCGTTGACGATCCCGTCCCCGACCGACAGGTAGTACTTCACCAGGTCGAGCTTGGTCTCGCCGTGCGCCGGAAAGTACACCCGGTCCGGGTTGGACACCCGGACCGTCCGTTCCCCGACCTCCAGCTCGATCGCCGGAGACTTTCCCTTGGACTCGGCCATGACTCAAACTAACCGGCGCCGGGGACAATCGGCATCAGGTCAGGCGGGTGAGCCAGTTGCGGGTGTCGGGGATCCGGCCGTACTGCAGGTCGAGCAGCGTGCTGCGGATCTTGGTCGTGACCGGGCCGACCCCGTGGTTCACCGAGTGGTCGCCAATGGTCAGGTCGCCGTCGGGCCAGGCGACGCGGCCGATCGGGGTGATGACCGCGGCGGTGCCGGAGGCGAAGACCTCGGTGATCTCGCCGCTACGAACCCCGTCGCGCCACTCGTCGGCGGCGATCCGGCGCTCCTCGACCGGATGGCCGAGATCGGCGGCGAGCTCCAGGACCGAGGCGCGGGTGACGCCTTCGAGGATCGAACCGGACAGCTCGGGGGTGGCGATGTGGCCGTCGGCATACACGAAGAACATGTTCATGCTGCCCATCTCTTCGAGCCACTTGTGCTCGACGGCCTCGACGAACGCGACCTGATCGCAGCCGTTCGCCATCGCTTCGGCCTGTCCGGCCAGGCTGGCGGCGTAGTTGCCGCCGCACTTGGCCGCTCCGGTCCCACCCGGGGTGGCGCGGATCGTCGAGGTCGTGAGCCAGATCGAGACCGGCTTGGGGCCGGTGTCGAAGTACGGGCCGGCGGGGGAGGCGATGACGCCGAACAGCACCTCGTGCGCGGGCCGGACGCTGAGGACGGCCTCGGTGGCGATCATGTACGGCCGGAGATACAGACTGGTCTCGCCGTCGTCGGCCGACGGCACCCAGGCCTCGTCCACGGTCACCAGTGCGCGCAGGGCCGCGATGAACTCGTCCTCCGGCACCTGCGGCAGCGCCAGCCGCTCCGCGCTCGCGGTGAACCGCCTGGCGTTTCGGTCCGGGCGGAACGCCCACACCGAGCCGTCCGCGTGCCGGTACGCCTTGAGGCCCTCGAAGATCTCCTGCGAGTAGTGGAAGACAGCGGCCGCCGGGCTGAGCGACAGCGGCGCGTACGCCGTGACCTTCGCGTCGTGCCAGCCGCGGTCGAGCGACCAGTTGGCTACGACCATGTGGTCGGTGAACGACTGTCCGAACGCCGGGTTGGCCAGGATTGCCGCCCGGGCCTCCGCACTGGCCGGATCGGGGCGCAGCTCGACCGCGAAGTCCCACGCGTCTGTCATTACCGTTGTCCGCTGTTCACCTGTCACTCGCCGCACGCTACTCCCGCTGTCACCTCTGGCTCGAACCGATGCCCACACTTCGGCCACTCCGGTGCACCGGCCGCGCCAGCAGCCGTCGTAGCTCGGCCGCGCCGGGCTCTGCCTGCACGACGCGCAGCACCCGGTCGGCGGCGTAGTACACCAAGGTGTCGTGCCACTCGTCGGGCAGCTCGACTAGGACGCGGAGCGCCGTGGCCAGGCCTGCGGCGACCTCGCCGGCGGCGACAAGGCACTCGGCCAGGCTCAGGTCGAGACGGGCGCGCTCGCCGATCCAGCTCTCCGGACAGAGCTCTCTGGCGCGCTCGAGCAGGACGCAGCCCGCTATGCCGTACCCCAGCGCGGTGCAGACGCGTCCTTCGGCCCAATGCAACTCGTACGGCTGCTGTGCTTGTGGCGTTGCGCGCAGGACCTCGTCGCCGGCGCCGATGAGCTCCTGGAGCGCTTGCTGGGCCTCGTGAGTCCGGCCGAGCTCGGCGAGCACCAGCGCTCGCGCGGTCAGTGGCGCGAAACCGGCCGCGCGCGGTGCGTGTCGATCAAGCGCGACCGACTCGTCCGCGAGCTGCAGCAACTCCGTCAACGGACGCCGCTCGGCCAGGCCGATGATCGTCTCCCTGGCGCGCGCCACTGCCGGTAGC
This sequence comes from Kribbella sp. NPDC003505, assembly GCF_040610875.1. Taxonomy (NCBI): domain Bacteria; kingdom Bacillati; phylum Actinomycetota; class Actinomycetes; order Propionibacteriales; family Kribbellaceae; genus Kribbella; species Kribbella sp. NPDC003505. Next base: position 49,172 of record NZ_JBEXNA010000010.1, read on the forward strand.
GGGCCGTCGCCGAGGCTGTCCGCAGTCGCACGGGCAGCCCACCACCACCGCCTCGCGGTGCTTCGCTCGTCCAGCCTGGTCAGGGTCTCGGCGATCAGCATTCCCAGCTCGGCTGCCTCCGCCTGGGCGGCGCCGTGCAGTTGCCGCACCAGGTCAGGGAGCAGCGAAGCCGGTGGCACGCTGCGGTGATCGCCGGGCATCGGGCCGCCGGCGCCGAGCGTCGCGGCCAGTCCGCGCCAGGCAGTCTCCAACGGGTCGGCCTCCGGCCGGAGCTGAGCCGCGCGGGCGGGCCTTCGCTCGAAGGTGGCGGACAGTCGGCCGCCGGTGCCGAGCTCCTGGTCGCAGAGTCGCGCCAGGTCCGCAGAGCCCGGCCGCTGCCCGCGCTCCACCTGTGACAGGTAGCTGTGGTCGTAGCCGACACGTGCTGCCAGTTGGCGCAGGCTCAGTCCGGCCGCCTGCCTGCACTGCCGCAGCAGCGGACCGATCGATGTCTCGATGGATGTCTCGGTGGATGTCTCGGGCACAGGATCACCCCGTTCGCGCTTCGAGCTCATGTGGTGCGTGCCGGACAAGTTACAAGCCCTCGCCGACAAAAACCGTGGAAAACAAGGGCATGTGGGCTGTGGGCTGTTCCCACAGCCCACAGCCCACACCTGTTGTGTGCACTGCGTTCTGGGCGAACCTGGGCAGGTGAACACGCTGCAGCGACAGGCTCGCCTCTTCCGTCTGGTCCGCCCCGCCGCCCCTGGCCCCCGGATGGTCGCGGAAGGCGCGGAGTGGTCCGATGGTGCGGTCGCGCTCAGGTGGCTCGGCCGCTGGTCGAGCACCTCGACCTGGGACGGCATCGAGTCCCTGCTGGCGGTTCACGCCGACGACGGCGACACCTGTCTGCACTGGCTCGACCCGCCGCCGGTCCGTCCCGCCGCACCGCCTCCCGAGGCGCCGGAGCGGGCGGTCTGGCTGCCTGCGCCGGCTCCTGACGGTCGCTGTTCACGGTGCGGCCGTCCGTGGCCCTGTCTTGACTGCGGCCCGTGAGACATCGTGTCCGCAATTACTTGACGCGGTTTAGTGTGAGGTGGTTTGGGTTGGGTCGTCGAGGGGTGATGCGGGTGGCGGACGGCGCGGTGGTGGATCCGCTGGACGAACTGGACGCTCAGGTCGCTCGGTTGCGGCTGGTGGCCGACGAGTTGCGGGAGGCTCGTGGGAAGCCGGTGCTGGACGGGAACCAGGTCGAGCTGATCGAGGACGGGCCGACGCTGCTCCGGGCCTACGAGGAGATGCAGTGCAGCTGCCGGGTCCAGGTCCGGGCGCTGGACCGCCCGCCGTACTCGGCACCGCCCGCGGCGCAGCAGAAGCTCGAGCTGGACCGGCTGGCCGACGGTCTGGTGTACCGGGCGATCTACGGGTTCGAGGTGTTCGAGTCCGACGAGGTGATGGCGCTGCTGCCGGAGCTGCGGGCCGCCGGTGAGGTCAGCCGGGTGCTGCCGCAGATGCCGATGAAGATGGTGCTCGGCGACGACAACATGGCACTGGTGGCGCTGACGAAGCGGGCGCCCGCGGAGTCGCACCTGCTGATCAGGTCGTCGGGTCTGCTCGACGGTCTGATCGCGATGTTCGAGATGTTGTGGGGCCTGGCCGTCCCGATGCCGGAGCTGGAGGCCAACGGTGACGTCACGGAGCTGCGGGCCCCGGACCGGGACATCCTGATGCTGCTGGCCGGTGGAGCCACCGACGACATGATCAGCCGGCGGTTGCGGATCAGCCCCCGGACGACCCAACGCCGGGTCCGCGCGCTGATGGATGCTCTCGGCGCGCAGACCCGGTTCCAGGCGGGCGTTCAGGCCGCCCGCCGGCGCTGGATCTAGTTGATCGTCACTACCGTCCCGGCCCGGTTCGGGAACTCGACGAAGCCGGTGGAGCGCCGGTCGGTCGGCAGGCCGGACCACGAGGCCGTCACCTGGAACGGCATGAACGCGGCCGGTGCCACCGGAGGCGTGACCTGCAGGTTGCGCGGGGACGAGGCCGTCACCACGTTGGTCTGCATGGTGTACTCCGTCGTGCTCGCGCCCGGCGGGTTGGACAGGGTGATCGCGAGCACGCCCCACACGCCCGGCGTCGGGGCTGGCACACTGGCGGACGCCTGGTTCGATCCGTCACCGACGAATGACAGCAGCTGCATCTGACCGTTGACGACCTTGTAAAGCACCAGCCAGATGCTGCCGGCCGGGTCCACGGTCTTGATGTTCCACTGGATCGCCTTGGTCTGCGACGTCGCGGTCACCGGGTAGTCGGGCAGATCAGCGTCCGCGGCACCGGCCGGCACCGCACCGGGCACCAGCGGAGCCGACACCACGCCGTACGAGCCGATCGGTACGCCGGCCTTGCCGACGGTGGCTGTGAACGAGGCGGAGCCGGACGCGCCGGAGCCGGACACAGCGGTCGGAGCGAGGACGGACGTCGGTACGACGACGATCGGGCTACGGACCGTTTTGCCTGCGCCCTGCCAGGTCAGCCAGCCGTTGGTCGAGGTGCCGGAGTCACCGGTGTCCAGGGTGAGCTTCACCGTGAACGTCTTGGTCTCGCCGGCCTTGGTGAAGTTCAGGATCGACGGCGTCACCACGGCTTTCATTCCCGGCACGGAGACGGTCGCGTGGTACAGACCCGGGGTCACAGCGGTCACCCGGCGGGTGATGGTCTGCGTACCCAACAGTTGGCCGACCGCGATCGACGGAGCGTTGTAGTCGCTCGGGTTGATGGCAGGTACGCCGGTGCCGGTCTTGACACCAGTGCCTTCCAAGTAGCCGAGCCAGTCCGTGTCACCAGAGTCGTAGACGAGGCCTGGGTCCAGCATCTTCGACGGCTGCACCTCACCGGCGCCGGCGTCGAACGGGTTGGTGTTGACAGCGCCGGTAGCGGTCAGCACGTTCCCGGCGGTCGTCATCAGCGCGGACTTGACCGCCATGGGCGACCAGTCCGGGTGCTTCGACAGGTAGAGCGCTGCCAGACCCGCGACGTGCGGTGCAGCCATCGACGTACCTGAAAGGAACGCGTAGCTCTGTCCGCCGTTGGTGGGCGGCGCGACCGCGGCCAGCACGTTCACACCCGGTGCGGCCAGGTCAGGCTTCAACAGGTTGCCGTTGCTCTGCAGCGAAGGTCCACGCGACGAGAAGTCGGCCATCTGCGGGTACGGCGTCGTCGTGCTGGTCTGGTTGCCCGGGACGAGCTCGGCGGTGGCGCCGGCCTGCGTGGCGTACGACTTCACCGACAGCGCCCCGGGGGTGTTGAGGTGCACGGTCGGTACGACGTGGGAGTCACCGACCACGTCCTGGTCGAACAGGTTGAGGAGCACCATTCCGACGCCACCGGCACGCTGCACCTCGGCGGACTTGTCCACGCGGGCACTGATACCGCGGTCGCAGGCGACGATCTTGCCGGCGGTCTTGGCCGGGTCGAGCGTGTTCGCCAGACAGATCAGTGCGTCCGTATCGCTCACGCCGTCCTTCTTGACCGCGACTCCGTTGACGAACGGCTTGCTGCCGGTCGGCGACGAGACGGTCGTGCTGACGCCGGAGTACTTCTGGCCGTTGCCGAGCACGACAGTCCCGTTCCAGGGCGCGACCGTGGTGGCTCCGACGGTGGTCAGCCACGGAGACGTGTTGTCGAGGGTCGACGCGTCCGGACCGGAGTTGCCGCCGGCCGCGGAGACGAAGACGCCGGCCGATGCGGCGGACAGGAACGCCAGCTGGATCGGGTCCGTGGCAGGGGACTCGAAGATCGAGCCCACCGAGTAGTTGATGACGTCGACGCCGTCGGCCACTGCCTGGTCGATGGCGGCGACGATGTCGGAGGTGAAGCCGCCTGAGTCGTTGGGACCCGTGCCGGACCACAGAGCCTTGTAGACGGCGATCTTGGCGGCCGGTGCGACGCCAGTGACCGTACCGAGGTCACGGCCGCCCAGCTGGACGTCGACGTCGGCACGGCCCGCCGCGGTGGTCGCGGTGTGGGTTCCGTGGCCCTCGCCGTCGCGCGGCGACATGTAGTCGGCGCGCCGCTCCGGCGGAACCACGCTCATCCAGCCGTCGCCGAAATACTTTGCACTGATCAGCTTGGTGTTGCACAGGTCGGCGGTGAAGTCCTCGCCGGTCTCGCAGCTGCCGGTAAAGGTGCTGCCGTCGGCCTTCTGCATGACGGTCGTCGAGCCCGACAGGTACGGACGGTACGGGTCGGTGCTCGTCGGCGGCTCGGTGCCGAGCTCAGGGCCGGACAGGGACGCGCTCTCGGGCCAGATGCCGGTGTCGACCACACCGACGACGACGCCCTGGCCAGCGGCCGCCGTACCGCCGAGCTTGTTCCACACGCCGCTCTGGCCGGACAGCTTCAGGAAGTCGGTGGGGTTGCGGTCGTCCAGGGCGACGTGCAACTGGTCGGGGACGACGGACACCACACCGGCGGTCTTGGCGAGCTGGTTGACCTGCTTCGAGGTCAATGCAGCGGAGAAGCCGTTCAGCGTGGTCGAGTAGTCCTGGTCGACCTTCGCACCGACCGTGGCCGCGACCTTTGCGTGCTTGCCTGTCAGGTAGGCGCGGTAGGCCTTCCCGCTGGTGCTGTTGACCTCGACCTTGCGACCTGCTGTCGGCTTGGTGGCCTTCAGCCCGGTCACGCCCCCTTGGTACGTCGCCAGCGGTTTGTCGGCCAGCGTCACGACGTACCGCCCGGGCGCGAAGGTGAAACGGCTGCTGCTGGTCGGCGCGTCCGTTCCGGGCGTCGCGGAGCCTGGTGGAGCCACCAAGGCGGTGGTGATCAGCGCGGCGCCTGCAAGCAGAGCGGCGCGCCGACGCAGGTTGGGATGGTTCACGTGATGCCTCCACGGCATGTAGTCCTGGCCGTGGCTGTAGCCCCGGCCGCCCGCCCCCGAGCTCGGACGCCGAAGAGCCTGCCAATCGACCGCCCCGACCACACGGTTTTGGCTTCAACTAGCCGCTGGCGAAAACCTGCCAGTCAGCGCACCGCGGTTGCCAGCAGGTAGTGCGCCTTGAGGCGGACTTCGCCGGTGGGGATGGTCCAGTCCTCCTCGATTGTTGTCAGGACGCGGTTGCGGACCTCTTCGAGGCGGCCGGCTTGTTCGAGGAGGGGGAGGGTGGCGATGCCGAGTGGGTGGGTGGCGATGCGGGTTTCCCAGTAGGCCTCGGCGGATGGGGCTACGACGTCCAGGGCGAGGGTTTTGCCGGAGAGCTCGAAGCCGTGCGGGGTGAGGAGGCCGGCGAGGGCGTTCGGGTCGTGCCACGTGAACTGGGGGCCGACGTTGCGGCCGGTGATTTCGCGGAGGGCGGCCAGGATGACGCCGACGAGTTGGCTCAGGACGCCTGGCTGCCAGGTGGTCAGGAGGATTCGGGCGGTCGGCTTTGCGACCCGGGCCAATTCGGTGAAGGCCGCGGCAGGGTCGGGGGTGAAGATGACGGCGAAGTTGGACAGGATCACGTCGGCCGACGCGTCCGCCAGCGGGATCGACTCGGCCGTGCCGTCGACGACCGTGAGGTCGCGGTCGAGGGCGGTTTCGGCGATGACTTCTCGGAGGCGGGCGGCCGGCTCGACGGCGGTGACGCGGGCCCCGAGGTCGGCCGCGAGCAGGGCGACGTTGCCGGTGCCGGCGCCGACGTCGACGACGTGCTCGCCGGGCTGAATGTTCGCCGCCGCGACCAGCTCCCGGGCCGCGGGCAGCAGATCCGCCGCAGTCGGCTCGTAGCTGCCCTTGCCCCAGTCGAAGTCGCTCACGGCGTCCACCCTAGGCCGGTTCCCGACAGCGTCGGATATCCGCCGCGGTGATGCATTGACCGGGAGTTATGGAGCATCTCTACTAAATGACTATGCGATGGCTTGCGGTGGTTTTCGGCGTCCTGCTGGCCGGCATTGTCGTTCCGGCGCAGGCCGCGAACATTCTGGCCAACCCCGGCTTCGAGACCGGCACGCTGGACGGCTGGTCCTGCTCCGGTGGTTCTGTCGTCGGTACGCCGGTGCGCAGCGGCACGCATGCTCTGAACGGTGCCGTGACCAGCTCCGACTATGCCCAGTGCAGCCAGACCGTGGCGGTGCAGCCGAACACGGCGTACACGCTGTCGGCCTGGGTGCGTGGCTCGTACGTCTACCTGGGCGTCACGGGCGGCTCGTCCACCTGGACACCGTCGGCAGCTAGCTACACCCAGCTGAGCCTGTCGTTCACCACGGGGGCGAGTCAGACGTCCGCACAGATCTATGTGCATGGCTGGTACGGCCAGCCGGCGTACCAGGCTGACGACTTCGCCCTGGACGGTCCGGGTGGTACGCCGGGTGCACCGAGCAGCCCTGGGACGCCGACGGTCACCAGCACGACGACCTCGTCTATCTCGCTGAGTTGGCCGGATGCCACGGGCGCTGTTACTGGCTACCGCGTCTACGAAGGCGCGTCAGTCGTGCAGACCAGCACCGGAACCACAGCCACCGTCAGTGGACTCCAGACATGCAGCAGTCACTCCTACGCGGTGACGGCGTACAACAGCGCCGGTGAGTCGGCCAAGTCGGCAGCTGTGACCGGCAGGACGGCCGGCTGTACGAGCACCGGGCTGGCGAAGCATGCGCTCATCGGCTACCTGCATGCGAGCTTCGCCAACGGGTCCGGGTACGTACGTATGGCCGACGTGCCGGACGAGTGGGACATCGTCAACCTGGCCTTCGGTGAGCCCACGAGTGTGACGTCAGGTGACATCCGGTTCAACAGGTGTCCGGCCGGCGAGTGCCCGAACGTGGAGAGCGACGCGGACTTCGCAGCAGCCATCAAGGCCAAGCAGGCCGCCGGTAAGAAGGTGCTGATCTCCATCGGCGGGGCCAACGGGCAGGTCCAACTGACCACCACCGCGGCCCGGGACGCGTTCGTCAGTTCGGTCAGCGCGATCATCGACCGCTGGGGCCTGGACGGGCTCGACATCGACTTCGAGGGGCACTCGCTCTCCCTGAACGCCGGCGACACCGACTTCCGCAACCCGACCACTCCGGTGATCGTGAACCTGATCTCGGCGCTGAAGACGCTGAAGGCGAAGTACGGCGCGGCCTTCGTGCTGACGATGGCGCCGGAGACGTTCTTCGTCCAGGTCGGCTACCAGTTCTACGGCGGCTCCAGCGGCGGCGACAACCGGACCGGGTCGTACCTGCCCGTCATCCACGCGCTGCGGGATTCGCTGACCGTGCTGCACGTCCAGGACTACAACTCCGGTCCCGTGATGGGGCTGGACAACCAGTACCACACCATGGGCGGCGCCGACTTCCACATCGCGATGACCGACATGGTCAAGGCGGGCTTCCCGGTGGCGAACACCGGCCAGACGTTCCCCGGGCTGCGCGACGACCAGATCGGTTTCGGGCTCCCGGCAGCGGTCAGCGCGGGCAACGGCTACACCGCCCCGGCAGCCGTGCACACGGCGCTCGACTGCTTGGTGAAGGGCCAGAGCTGCGGCGGCTACAGCCTCCGCGGCGGTCCTTCGCCAGGGTTCCGCGGGCTGATGACGTGGTCGATCAACTGGGACCACTACTACGACTGGGAGTTCCGGAACAGCCACGCGCCGTACCTCGACGCCCTGCCGTAGGCCGCCCCTCTCGTCCGGTTCGCGAATCAGCCCCTCGCGAACCGGACGAGGGCCTGTGGATTACCGATCCCTGTTTGTGGGGTTCCGCTGGTATGAAGGAGGCATGACAGCGTCAACGACCCGCTCGGTGATCCTCACCGTGGACGACGATCCCGGCGTTTCCCGGTCGATCGCCCGTGACCTCCGCCGTCGGTACGGCGAGGAGAACCGCATCGTCCGGGCGGAGAACCCGGCGCAGGCGCTCGACGCGCTGAAGGAGCTGAAGCTCCGGGGTGAGCCCGTGGCCCTGCTGCTGGCCGACTACCGGATGCCCCAGATGTCCGGCATCGAGTTCCTCGAGGCCGCGATGGACCTGTTCCCGCTCGCCCGGCGCGTGCTGCTGACGGCGTACGCCGACACCGACGCCGCGATCCAGGCGATCAACGTGGTCGACCTCGACCACTACCTGCTGAAGCCGTGGAACCCGCCGGAGGAGAAGCTCTACCCGGTGGTCGACGCGATGCTCGAGCTGTGGCGGTCGACCCCGGAGCCGTCCGGCGACGAGACCCGGGTGATCGGGCACCGCTGGTCGGCGCCGTCGTTCGCGGCCCGCGACTTCCTCGCCCGCAACGCCGTGCCCTACCGCTGGCTGAACGTCGACGACGACGAGGCCAAGCGGCTGCTCGACGCGGCCGACGTCGATGGGACGACGCTGCCGGTCGTGATCACGCCCGACGCCACGGTCATGGTCGCGCCGTCGGAGGCCGAGCTGGCCCAGAAGGTCGGTCTGTCGACAGCTCCGGCGAAGGACTTCTACGACCTCGTCGTGGTCGGCGGCGGCCCCGCCGGGCTCGGTGCGGCGGTGTACGGCGCCAGCGAGGGCCTGCGGACCGTGCTGGTCGAGCAGCTGGCGACCGGTGGTCAGGCCGGCCAGTCGAGCCGTATCGAGAACTACCTCGGCTTCCCCGACGGGGTGTCCGGTGCGCAGCTGACCGACCGGGCCCGGCGGCAGGCGGTCCGGTTCGGCGCCGAGCTGCTGACGACCCGCCAGGTCGTGGGGCTGGAGACGCTCGGCAACGCGCGCCGGTTGCGGTTCGCCGACGGGAGCGAGATCTCGGCGCACTCGGTGATCCTGGCGACCGGCGTCTCGTACCGGACGCTCCAGGCCCCCGGCGTCGACGACCTGTGCGGCCGCGGCATCTACTACGGCTCGGCGACCACCGAGGGTCCGGCCTGCGCCGGCGCCGAGGTGTACATCATCGGCGGGGCGAACTCCGCGGGTCAGGCCGCGGTCTATTTCTCCAGGCATGCCAAGCGTGTGCATATGCTGGTACGAGGACCATCGCTCACCGCGACGATGTCGTCGTACCTGATCGACCAGATCGACCAGATCGACAACATCGAGGTGCACACCTGCACGCAGGTCGTTTCCTGTATGGGCTCGGAGCACCTGGAACACCTCACCTTGCTGAACAGCGAGACCGGGGAGAAGCGCGAGGTGGACACGGAATGGATGTTCGTGTTCATCGGCGCGGCGCCGCGGACGGACTGGCTGCCCGGTGACCTGCTCCGCGACGACCGAGGATTCGTGCTCACCGGACCGGACCTGCCCGGCAGACCGCCGGGCTGGCCGCTGGAGCGGGAGCCGTACCACCTGGAGACGAGCATGCCCGGCGTGTTCGCTGCGGGTGACGTGCGGGCCGAGTCGGTGAAGCGCGTCGCCTCGGCCGTCGGCGACGGGGCGATGGCCGTGACACTGGTGCACCGATACCTGGAGATGCTCTGATGACCGACCAAGCGGTGAAGCGGCTGACGCCCGACGAGCTGCGCACGCTGTTCCTCTTCGAGAGCCTCGACGACGAGCAGCTCCAGTGGCTGTCCGACGCCGGGCATGTCGAGGACGTGCACGACGGGGTCGTGTTCAACGAGGGCGACGAGGCGACCTGTTGCTACGTGCTGCTCTCGGGCGAGCTGCGGCTGTGCAAGCGGTCGCACGGCGAGCTGGTGGAGATCAACCGCACCCGGCAGCGGGGCGTATACGCCGGTGCGTTCAACGCGTTCTTCGGTGCCGCCGACCACAAGTCGTACACGGCGACGATGCTGGTCACCGAGCCGTCGGAGTTCTACGTCATCAGCGCCGAGACCATGGCGACGATGATGAACACCTGGTTCCCGATGGCGGTGCACCTCATCGAGGGCTTCGTGATGGGCATGCGGCGGACCAACGAGACGCTCGGCGAGCGGGAGCGGCTGCTCGCCCTCGGCTCGCTGTCGGCCGGCCTGACGCACGAGCTGAACAACCCGGCCGCCGCGGCGGTCCGGGCCGCGGCGACGCTGCGGCAGCGCGTGTCCGGGATGCGGTCGAAGCTCGCGATGCTTGCCGACGGCACCCTCGACGCGACCAAGCTGCACCAGATCGTCGCGCTCCAGGACGACGCGGTCGAGCGGCTGGACAAGACCAAGGACAAGGACATCCCGCCGATGGAGTTGTCCGACCGCGAGGACACGCTGACGGACTGGCTCGACGACCACGACGTCCAGGCGAGCTGGGACGTGGCGCCGGTGCTCGCGTCGGCCGGGCTGGACGTGCCGTGGATGGAGAATGTGCTCGAGGTGGTCGGGCCGAAGTACCTCGAGGGCGCGGTGCGCTGGTTGATGTACACGATCGACACCGAGTCGCTGATGAACGAGATCGACGACTCCGTCACCCGGATCTCGACGCTGGTCGGCGCCGCCAAGCAGTACTCGCAGATCGACCGCGCGCCGTACCAGACCGTCGATCTGCGCGAGCTGCTGAAGTCGACGCTGGTGATGATGTCGGGCAAGCTGCAGGGCTACCAGGTGGTCAAGGACTTCGACCCCGAGTTGCCCGCGATCCCGGCGTACGCCGCGGAGCTCAACCAGGTGTGGACCAACATCATCGACAACGCGGTGAGCGCGATGGGCGGATCCGGGACACTGACGCTGCGCACCCGCCGCGACGGCGGCTACGCGGTCGTCGAGATCGGCGACACCGGGCCGGGAATCCCGGAGGAGATCCGGCGCCGCATCTTCGAGCCGTTCTTCACCACGAAACCGATCGGCGAAGGCACCGGCCTGGGCCTGGACATCTCCTGGCGGATCGTCGTCAAGAAGCACCACGGCGACCTGCGCGTCGAGTCCGAGCCGGGCCACACGGTCTTCAAGATCGTCCTCCCACTGGAGCCCGAGCGCGAACTCGAATCGGACCCGGCACTGCTGTCCTGAGCCGCGAACCGGAGACAGGAAATGGTGGGTGGGACGTGTTATTACCTGTCTCGGCCCGCCAGTTCTGGTCTCCGCCTGGCTGATCCCCGGTCGTGGCTGGTGCGGGTCAGCGGAGGGCGGTGCCTTGAGAGTGGGTGAGCAGGGTCAGGTCTTCGCGGGTGGGGAGGGATTCCCAGTCGCCGTACGCCGTGACGCAGAAGGCGCCTGACGTGGTGGCGCGGGTGAGGCGCTGCTCAGGGGTGAGGTTGTCGAGGGTCGCCGACAGGTAGCCGGAGACGAAGGCGTCGCCGGCGCCGATGCTGTCGACGACGGTTACCTGAAGCGCGGGAGCGTGGATGGTGCCGTCGGCAGTGTGCGACCAGGCGCCCTTGCCTCCGGCTGTCACGACGACGGTTTCGACGGTGTTCAGCAGGTCGGCGACCGGGTCGTCCGCGTCCGTGAGGAGGTCGAGTTCGTCGTCCGACGCGAAGACGGTGTGGACGTGGGGGAGGAGTTCGCGCAGCGCGGTGGCAGCTGAAGCGCGGGACCACAGCCGGGCGCGGTAGTTCACGTCCAGCGAGACCCTTGCGTTGGTGGCGCGTACGGCGGCCAATGTCGCGGCTCGCGCCGAGGAAGACAGGGCCGGCGTGATGCCGGTGACGTGCAGGAGGCTCGGCGCCAGCTCGGCGACGGCGGCCGTGGTCTCGTCGGCGGTCAGTGTGGAGGCAGCCGAGCCGCGGCGGTGGTAGCTGACGCGGGTGATGTCGTGCGACGGCTGGTCGAAGGCGATGAAGCCGGTGAACGCCTCGTCGGAGAACCGGATCCGGGTGCGGACGTTCTCGGCGCGGAGGGTGCGCTGGATCAGCCGGCCCGGTTCGTCGTTGCCTACGGCGCTGAGCCAGGTGACGTCGTGCCCGAGGCGTGCGACGCCGATCGCCACGTTGCTCTCGGAGCCGGCGATCGACAGGTGCGCGTCCCCGCCGAGCCGCATCGGGCGCGCGGTCCGCACCGAGACCATCGTCTCGCCGATGGTCAGCAAGTTCGTCATTCCACTACTCCGTTCACTACTCCGCGACATCCCCGAAGGCCGATCCGCTTCGGCACCCGTCACATTTGCCTGGTCCACCAGCCAAATGCCGGGTTGTGCACCGGTATTCAGGGTGCAGAACCCAGCATCTCCCTGGTCAACCAGGCAAATTGGCTGGGCAACCAGGCAAATGGGGCGGGGTGGGGTCAGATGTTGAGTTCGGTACGGAATCGGCTGGCGCGGATCGACAGCTCCGAGAGTGAGCCGCCGGTGCCTGCGTCGCCGAGCAGGGGGGAGCCGACGCCGACTGCGAGCGCCCCGGCGGCCAGGTACTTCGGGGCCGACTGGGCGTCCACGCCGCCGACCGCGATCAAGGGCGCGTCGGGAAGGGGAGCCCGGAGCTCTGAGAAGTAGCCGGGGCCGTACACCTTGGCCGGGAAGATCTTGACCGCGGTGGCGCCGAGGTCCAGCGCGGCGACGACCTCGGTGGGGGTCAGGGCGCCGCACAGCAGCGGCAGGCCGAGCTCGACGGAGCGGTGCGCGCCGCGGGTGATCGCCGGCGTAACGGTGAAGTCGGCCCGCGCGGCGGCGACCTCGTCGGCCTGCTCGGGGGTGACGACCGTGCCCGCGCCGATCAGGATGTCCGGGTCGTACTGCGACCGTGCCCGGGCGATCGCCTCGACCCCGCCCGGTGTGGTGAGCGAGACCTCGAGGGCGGTGACGCCGGCCTCGACGAGGGTCTGGACGCAGGCGAGCGCGGTTTCCGCCCCGTCGGCGCGGACGATCGCAAGCAGTTTCCGGCTCCGGAGTTCTCCCAGCAGGTCCATGTTCTCCAACCTAGGTGATCAGCGTGGACATAGGACGTCCCATGAGGTCTGGCGTGGACGCCGAATGTGTGGCTAAATTTCGAAGTGAACAACCGCCCCGTTGTTTACTTTCAGGAGGCATCCGCTCATGCCTAAGCTCAAAGCCCTCGTGACGGCGCTCGCTCTGGCCGCGCTCGTCGTCCCGGCAGCGCCCCCCGCCCAAGCCGCCGTGACTCAGACCGTGCTGTTCGACAAAGGGGACGCCGGGTACGGCTGCTACCGCATCCCCGCGATCGTGAAGACCAAGGCCGGGACGCTGCTCGCGTTCGCCGAGGCCCGCCGCGCGTGGTGCGCGGACTCCCAGGAGATCGACCTGGTGATGCGCCGGTCCGAGGACGACGGCCGCACCTGGTCGGCGACGCAGACCGTCCTGTCCGGCACCGACATCGACCCGAACGCGGTCGCCACGCGGGGCAACCCGGCGCCGATCGTCGACTACGAGACCGGCCGGATCGTGCTGCTGAGCACGATGGACCCCGGGACGACGAGCCGCCCGCGCACGCCGTACGTCCAGGTCAGTGACGACGACGGGAAGACGTGGAGTACGGCGCGGAACATCGGCGACCAGATCGACGACCCGGCCTGGGGCTGGTACGCGACCGGCCCCGTGCATGGCATCCAGCTGACCCGCGGCGCCCACGCCGGCCGCCTCGTCGCCGGCACCAACTACGACAACGGCGCCGGGCAGAACGCGGGCCAGCTCGTGTACAGCGACGACCACGGCGTGACCTGGCACAAAGGTGCGACCGATCTGCGGTCGGACGTCACGCCGCAGGAGATCAGCGTCGTCGAGAAGGTCGACGGCGGTGTGTACGCCGGTGCGCGCAACAACGCCGGCACGTCGGGCGCGAGCCGGATGGCCGCCGTGAGCAACGACGGCGGCCAGACGTTTTCCGCGCCGTTCGCCACGATCGCCGGACTGACGACGCCGGTCGTCCAAGGGTCGCTGCAGCGCCTCAAAGCGGTTGACCGGGGCGACAAGTACAACCGCATCCTGTTCGCCGCACCGGCCGATCCGGACCGCCGGCGGTACCTGACGATCCGGTCCAGCTTCGACGAGGGCAACACCTGGCAGACCGTTGCCGAGGGGACACGAATCACCGGTGACTGGTCGGGCTACTCGGACCTGGCGATCCTCGACACCGGCGAGATCGGCCTGCTGTACGAAGGCGGTTCGGTCGACGCACGCGACCAGATCCGCTTCGCGCGCTTCACCGAGAACGACATCGGCCACCCGGACGCGCCCCTCGGCCCGACCACCCCGGACGTCTCGGGCTACGGCAACGCCAGCTACCTGCGCGGTGGGACGACGGCAGTGACCGGCAAGTTCGGCCAAGCGCGAGATCTGGACGGTGTCGACGACGCGATCCAGCTGCCGTTCGCCGAGTCGCTGGCGACCAACGCGGGTGACTTCACCGCGATGGCCTGGATCAAGTACGGCGCGAGCACGGCGAACCAGGCGATCTTCTGGGCCTACGGGATCAACGAGTTCTCCCAGTTCTGGCTCCGCGCCGAGCCCGCGGACAGTCGTATCCGCGGCCTGATCACGACCGGCGGCGCCACGGCCGCCGTACAGACGACGAAGGCCTACAACGACAACGCCTGGCACCACGTCGCTCTGCAGCGCAAGGCCGGCACGCTCTCGATCTGGGTCGACGGCACCCAGGCCGCGAGTGTCACGGCGCCGACCGGCTCGGTCAGCCCCGGCCTTCCGTTCCAGATGTACGTCGGGCAGCGCCTCGACGGAGCACACCACTTCGACGGCTCGCTGGACGAGGTCCGCATCTACAAACGCGCTCTCACCGCGACGGAACTCAACACTGTCCGAACCGCCAACAGCACGAGCGTGCCCGACGTCGTACTCGATCTGCCGCTGGGGTGACATCACACTGGCCTGGCGGAAATCGTCAACCGCCAGGTCAGTTCGCCACTGTCCGGAACGACCGCGGCGTCGCCCGGTCCCGCGGTCGCCAGGTCGAACACCCGGCCCAGCATCGGCTCGACGCCGAGGCTCCGGTACGGCGCGTCGTCCGGGAAGCCGCCCTGGTTGCGCCACAGCGCGGTGGAGACTGGTTGCCCCGGGCAACTCAAGGTCAGGCTGAGCTCGGCGCCGCGATCCTGGACCGAGACCGTCGGGGAGTCCACCAGAACGGCGCCGACGGCGGTGCCGTCCGTGGAGCCGTACCTGTCGAGGTCGAGAGGAGTCGGCCAGACGGCCGTCACCCACGGCGCATCGACCGGCCATGCCCAGGGAAGGAGAGCGGCGGACTCGGGGTACAGCCTGCACTCGGTCCCGGGCACTGCGGAGATGACGGCGCCTTCGGCGCAGTCGAGCAATGCGTGAGCAGCCCAGATGAACCGGTAACCCGGAGCCGCCTCGAGGTGGTACTCGACGGCGACCGTGTCGGTGCCGGAGGTGATGGTGCGGGTCAGGATCGCGCCGTCGTACACCACCGACCCGTCCCACGGCTGGTTCCACAGGCCGCCGTGATCAGGTTCGCCGCGGACGGTCGGGAAGCATTCGTCGAGCCCGCCGGCGTCGACGAAGGTGGCCAGACCGGCCCGGGAGCCGGTGATCAGACCCGGACCTGCCCACAGCCACTCGCGTCCCGCGAGGTGCAGGGAGGTCCACCTGCCGCCGTCCTGGGCGTCGACCGTGACCAGGCGGCCGGCGCCCTGCTCGGTCACCATTCGGCGAACGATCCGTCGTCGTGGGTCCACACCGGGTTGCGCCACGTGTGACCGATCCGGTCCGCGGCGCGGACGGCGTCCTCGTCGACCGTGATTCCCAAGCCGGGCAGGGGATTCCACTCCGCGTGGCCGTTGACCCAGGTGAACGGCGCCGGATCCACGACGTACGACGTGAGGTCGCTGGTCACGTTGTAGTGGATGCCCCGGCTCTGCTCCTGGATCAGGAAGTTCGGGGTCGCGAACGAGACCTGCAGGGACGCCGCCAGTGAGATCGGGCCGAGCGGGCAATGCGGCGCCAGCAGGGCCCCGTGCGCATCCGCGAGGACGGCGATGCGGCGCAGCTCGGAGATCCCGCCCGCGTGCGAGACGTCGGGTTGCACGACGGCGACGCCGGCGTTCAGCGGCGCCATGAAGTCGGCCCGGTGGTAAAGCCGCTCTCCCAGGGCGACCGGCACCGTCGACGTCGTGACGACCTCGGCCAGATGCGCCATCTGCTCCGGAAGCACCGGCTCCTCGACGAACATCGGCTGCAGGTCCTCGACCGCGTGCAGGATCCGCCGTGCTGCCGCCACGCCGACCCGTCCGTGCAGATCGATCGCGACGTCCCGGGAGTCACCGAGAACCGAGCGGGCAGCGGCCAGCCGGGTGACGATGTCGTTGACCTCGGCCACGGACGGGGAGGCCTGGATCTGCCCGCTGGCATTCATCTTGACCGCCGTCATCCCGGCCGCCACCTGCTCGGCGACCGACTCGGCGATGGCGGACGGTTCGTCCCCGCCGACCCACGCGTAGACGCGGACCCGGTCCCGGACCCGCCCGCCGAGGAGCGCCGCGACCGGCGCGCCGTACACCTTGCCGGCGATGTCCCACAGCGCGTGGTCCAGTCCGGCCACCGCACTGCTCAGCACCGGGCCGCCGCGGTAGAACCCGCCCTTGGTCAGCACCTGCCAATGCCGCTCGATCTGCAGCGGGTCCTTGCCGATCAGGTACTCGGCCAGGACGTCGATCGCGGCGCGGACGACCTCGGCGCGTCCTTCGACCACCGGTTCGCCCCACCCGACGACGCCGTCGCTGGTCTCGATCCGGCAGAACAGCCAGCGCGGCGGCACGAGGAACGTCTCGATGCGTTCGATCTTCACCGGCGCCGCCGGCCACGGGTCGAACCACGGACCTCGGTGAGGTCCTCGGCCGCCTTCGCGAGCAGTTCCCGCATCGCGAGCTCGGCGCCCTCGGGGTCGTGGGCGCGGACCGCGTCCACCACCCGCCGGTGGCTGGGCACCGGGTCGTCCGAAGGCTTCACCTTGTGCACCAGCCGGTCGCGGTCGGCGAGCCCGGTCTCCATGATCACTTCCATCTTGGTCAAGAGCTCGTTGCCGGTCGCGGCGAGCAGCGCCCGGTGGAAGGCGAGGTCCGCGGTCACGGCCGCGAGGTCGTCGGTCGCCGATTCCATCGCCGCCAGTGCCTCGTCGAGCGCGGTGAGGTGGGTGTCGTCCGAGCGCAGCGCGGCCAGCCGGGCGGCGGCCGGCTCGACGATGCCGCGCACCTCGTGCAGTTCCTCGAGCAGCTCGGGCCGGGCGTCCGCGTCGCTGAAGTGCCAGCGGATCATGTCGGCGTCGAGCAGGTTCCAGTCCGAGCGCGGCCGGACGAAGGTCCCGCGCTTCTGCCGGGCGTCCACCAGGCCTTTGGCGGTGAGCACCTTCAAGGCCTCACGGACCGCGGTGAGGCTGACGCCGAGGTCGGACTGCAGTTCGGTGACGTTGATGGTCGCTCCCTCCGGGATCTGCCCGGACAGGATGCGCTGCGCCATCACTTCCACGATCTGCCCGTGCAGTCCCCGCGGTACCCCACGCTGAATCCCCGTCACCCTGCTCTCCCTCACGCCGAGTCCTTGACAGCGGACCATCCGCCGTCGACCACCAGGCTGGTCGCGGTGACGAACGACGCCTCGTGCGACAGCAGGAACGCCACCGCCTGGGCCACCTCGTCCGGTTGCCCGAGCCGCTTGAGTGCCGTCGCCTGGGCGCTCCGCTCGCGCCCTTCGGTGTCGACCC
Source organism: Kribbella sp. NPDC003505 (assembly GCF_040610875.1). Lineage (NCBI taxonomy): Bacteria > Bacillati > Actinomycetota > Actinomycetes > Propionibacteriales > Kribbellaceae > Kribbella > Kribbella sp. NPDC003505. Next base: position 66,624 of record NZ_JBEXNA010000010.1, read on the forward strand.
GGTCCCACATCGCGGTGACGACCGGGCCCGGGAGCACGCTGTTCACGCGGATCGACCGGCCGTACTCGACGGCGAGTTGCCGTCCGAGCGCGACCAGCGCGCCCTTCGTCGCGGCGTACGCCGGATGGCCGGGCAGGCCGGCCAGGGCGTGCACCGACGACACCAGTACGACGGAGCCCGCGCCCGCGACGAGGTCGTCGTACAGGGCCTGGAAGCCGAGGAACGCGGCGGTCAGGTTGACGTCGAGCTGCCGCTGCCAGGACGGCGCCGGCAGTTCGTGGGCCGGCTTCACGTCGACGACGACCGCGTTGCTGACGAAGCCGTCGATCGGGCCGAGCTCGTCGCGCCCGCGCGACCTGACCTCCGCCCAGGTGTCCGGTGACGACACGTCGCCGATCACGCTGATCGCCTTGCCGGGCACGTCCTTGCAGGGTTGTACGTCGACCTGCACCACCTGCGCGCCCTCGGTCAGCGCCCGTTCGGCGCAGGCCGCGCCGATCCCCGACGCGGCCCCGGTCACCACGATCACCCGCCCAGCCAGCCGCACCAGCGCCTCCTTCGATCCGCTCCTACCCAAGCACGGAGGCAGGCCGCTTCCAACGATGAACGAGGCATCAGTTGATCGTGACGCCAAGGTCCCGTCAAGCGATTTGCTCGTAATTTACGAATTAATATTGACACCTGCGATGCGCCGCCGCAAGATCGTCCGCAACACACCACTCACCCGACTGGCATCGCCGGCCGGGCAGATCTCAGGAGTTAGGGCATGACGGGTCTGGCAGCGGATCGACGCACATTCCTCAAGGGGCTCGGGCTGCTCGGGGCGGCCACCCTGGTCCCCGGGTGCGCGACGTCGTCGAAGAGTCCGGGCAGCGGCAGTGCCGCCACCGGTGAGGTCGCACTGCAGTCCAACCTCTCGAGTGAGCAGGCCAAGGCCGCGATGGAGAAACTCGTTGCCGCGTACAACAAGACCGGCGGGTCGCAGGTCAAGCTCAACACGGTCGCCGCGGAGATCTTCCGGACCCAGCTGCCGACGTACCTGACCTCGGCGAACCCGCCGGACGTCTACACCTGGTACGCCGGCTCGGTCGCGGACTCGTACGCGAAGAAGGACCTGCTGCTCGACGTCTCGAGCGTGTGGGACTCGATGGGCAACTACTCCAAGGCGATGCAGACGCTGTCCACGAGCAGCGCCGGGCAGAAGATCTTCGTGCCGACCAGCTACTACTGGTGGGGCATGTTCTACCGCAAGTCGAACTTCGCCAAGTGGGGCGTGACGCCGCCGAAGACCTGGGACGAGTTCGTCGCGGTGTGCAAGACCATCCAGAGCAAGGGGATCCCGCCGATCGGCATCGGCCTCGGCGACACCCCGTGGGTCGCGTCGGCATGGTTCGACTACCTGAACATCCGGATCAACGGCGCGCCGTTCCATCGGCAGCTGCTGGCCGGCGAGGGGAACTTCACCGACCCGAAGGTGAAGGCGGTCTTCACCAAGTGGCGTGAGGTGCTGCCGTACTTCGACCCGAAGGGCAAGTCGTTCCCCTTCCAGGAGGCGACGTCGGCGCTGCTCGCGGGCAAGACCGGGATGTTCCTGATCGGGACGTTCTTCGCGGACTCGGCGCCGAAGGACGCGCTCGACGACATCGACTTCTTCCAGTTCCCGATCATCGATCCGGCCGTGCCGGTGGCCGAGGAGGCGCCGACCGACGGGTACTTCGCCTCGAAGAAGGTGCAGGACGCCGACGGGACGAAGAAGTTCCTGACCTGGCTGGCGACGGCCGAGGCGCAGGAGATCTACGTCCAGAACTCCTCCGGCACGGTCATCCCGGCGAACCCGGACGGGAAGGCGGCCGACACCGCGCTGGTGAAGAAGGGCAAGGCGATGATCGAGGGCGCCGCCGAGATCACCCAGTTCTTCAACCGGGACTCGAGCGACGCGCTGCAGCCGACCGCCGACGCTGCCCTCACCAAGTTCCTCGACAAGCCGGACCAGATCGACCAGATCCTGAAGGACTGGCAGGCCGCGGCAGAGAAGGTCTTCAACGCGTGACTGTCACCGCTGTAGAAGCACGGAGTCGGGCCGGCAGCGGCTCGGCCTCCGGAAAACGTCGTACGCGGCGGGTGTCGCCACTGATCCTCGCGTTTGTCCTGGTGCCCTTCGCCATCGAGGCCGTCTGGGTGTTCTGGCCTGCGTTGCAGGGGTTCTGGCTGGCGTTGACCAGTTGGGACGGGCTGTCGGCACCGCGGTTCGTCGGGTTCGGAAACTTTTCCGACATGGTTTCCGATCCGATTTTCCGGACCGCGCTGAGGAACACGGCGGTCTGGCTGGTGCTGTTCGGCGGGCTGAGCGTCGCGGGCGGCTTCGGGATGGCGTTGCTGCTGCAGCGCGAGCGGCGGGGCGTCGGGATCTACCGGGCGGCGCTGTTCACTCCGGTGGTCTTCAGCCTGGTCGTGACCGCGCTGATCTGGCGGGTGTTCTACCAGCCGGACGGTCTCGTCGACACCGTTTTCCGGACCGTCGGACTGGGCACCCTCATCCGTCCCTGGCTGGCCGACCCGGACACCGCGTTGTACGCCGTCATCGTGCCGGCCCTGTGGCGCCAGATCGGGTACGTGATGGTGCTGTACCTGGCCGGCCTGAAGGCCGTCGACCCGGCGCTGTACGAGGCCGCGAAGGTCGATGGCGCGTCCGCCTGGCAGCGCACGCGTTACGTCACGATCCCGCAGCTCAAGGGCGTGAACTCGGTCGTGCTGTCGGTGATCGTGATCGACTCGCTGCGATCGTTCGACATCGTCTGGTCGATGACGAAGGGCGGTCCGTACCACTCGTCCGAACTGCTCAGCACCTACATGTACTCGACCGCGTTCCAGTCCACCCAGCTCGGGTACGCCTCCGCGCTCGCGGTCGTGATCTTCCTGCTCGCCCTCGCCGTCATCCTCGGCTACCTGATCCGCGCCTTCCGGGAGGAAACGTGATACGGCGTACCGGCTACCACGTCGTGATGGGGCTGATCTCGTTCCTGTGGGTCGCGCCGATCCTGTGGGTGGTGGTGATCTCGTTCCGTTCGTTCGACGACGTCGCGGCGAACGGGCTCGGCTCGGTGCCGCACTCGTTCACGTTCTCGACGTACAAGTCGGCGTGGGAGGACGCGGACGAGTTCCGCGCGCTGGTCAACAGTCTGCTGGTCACGATCCCGGCCGTGCTGCTCAGCCTCGGGCTCGCCTCGGTGGCGGCGTACGGGCTCGCGCGCTACAGCATTCCGTTCCGGCGGACGATCCTGTTGCTGATGTTGATGGGCAACCTGCTGCCGCCGCAGATCCTGCTGATCCCGATCTCGCGCTTCGTCGAGCTGATCGGGTACTACGACACGCTGATCGCCCTGATCGCGGTGCACGTCGGGTTCGGGCTGGGCTTCTACACGTTCGTCCTGCACGGGTTCATGCGGGACCTGCCGCGCGAGATCCAGGAAGCGGCGACCATCGACGGAGCCGGGCCGGGAAAGATCTACTCGGCGGTGATTCTGCCGCTGACCCGGCCGGCGCTGGCTGCGCTGGGTGCGCTGTCGTTCACGTGGATCTTCAACGACCTGTTGTGGTCGATCACCGTGATCCGCTCCGGCGAGAAGATGCCGGTCACGCCGGCGCTGCTCGGCCTCCAAGGGCTGTTCGTGTCGTCGTGGAACGTGATCGCGGCGGGCACCGTGATCGCCGCCGTGCCGACGGTCGCGGTCTTCCTCCGCTTCCAGAAGCACTTCGTCGGCGGTCTGGCGATCGGGGCCGTCAAGTGAGGACGTGGACGCTGCGCGGTACGACGACGTCGTACGTCGTCGGTGTGCCGGAGCACGGTCAGTGGGCGCAGCTGGTCGCCTGGGGCCCCGGTCCGGCGCCGGTCGAGGTGGTCGGAACCGAGCATTTCGTGCCGCGGGCCGATGTGGAGCCGCTGGAGTACGGCGTCCGCGGCGTGCGCTACACGTCTCCGGTCGAGCTTGTGGTGAGCGGCCCGGACGGCTCCGACGAGCTGCGTCCGCGCTTCACCGGGGACGGAGGCGAGGCCGGGGACGAGTTGGCGTTGGAGTTCGCGGACGAGACCAGGGGTGTCGGGGTTGTCCTGCACTACCGGATGGTCGGCGACGTGGTGGAGCGGTGGGTTTCCGTGCGCAACGACGGGACCGACGAGCTCACGCTGCAGCGGCACGACTCCGCCGGGTTCGTGGTGCCGGTGGGGAACACCGTCAAGTACTTGTGGGGTGAGTGGAACAGCGAGTTCCAGCAGGCGTCCGTGACCCTGCCGCGCGGACGGTTCACGATCGGGAGCGCGCAAGGGATCACGGGGCATTCGTACTCGCCGTTCCTCGCGACGGACGGGGAGGTGGCGTACGGCGTCCAGCTGGCGTGGTCCGGGTCCTGGGAGATGTCCGCCGACGTCGACACCACCGGCCTTCTCCGCGTTCAGGCCGGCCGCAGCGCTTCGAGCCTCGGCACCCGGCTGGGGCCGGGACAGACCTGGGACTCGCCGAAGGCTGTCGGGGCTTGTAGCGCCGAGGGTCCCGACGGCTTGGCTCGAACCTTCCACGAGTACCAGCGGGCCGGGTCGCGAAAACGTGTTCCGAAGATCTTGTACAACTCGTGGTTCGCGACCGAGTTCGACCTTCGTGCCGAGCATCAGCTCGAGCTCGCGCGGCGGGCGGCGGGAATCGGCGTCGAGACGTTCGTGGTGGACGACGGATGGTTCGTCGGGCGATCCGACGACACCGGCGGGCTGGGCGACTGGGAGGTCGACGCGGCCAAGTTCCCTCGTGGCCTGGACGGTTTCATCGCCGACCTGCACGGGCTGGGGCTCGATTTCGGTCTGTGGATCGAGCCGGAGTCGGTCAGCCCGACGTCGCAGCTGGCGCAGCAGCATCCCGAGTGGATCCTCCGGACGTCCGGCCGCGAGCCGGTGCTGGTCCGCAACCAGTTGCTGCTCGATCTCAGCCGGGACGATGTTGCCGAGTTCATCTGGAGCACCTTGGATCGGCTGCTGTCGTCGTACGACATCTCGTATCTGAAGTGGGATGCGAATCGGCCGAGGCTCGACACCGGGGACGTGCGGCGCGACGTCGACGGGCTGGCGGTGACGAATCTCTACGCCATCCTGGATCGGCTGCGGACCCGGCACCCCGATGTGTCCGTCGAAGGATGTGCAGGCGGCGGCGCGAGGGTGGACCTGGGCATGGCGGCGCGCGTCGACACGCTCTGGCCGTCCGACAACACGGCGCCGTTGGATCGGCTGAAGATCCAGCAGGGTTTCCGCACCGGGTTCGCGCCGCACCTGATGAGCTCGTGGGTGACCGATGCGGAGGGTACGCACGACGGCCGGCAGCGATCGCTCGACTTCCGGTTCCACGTGGCGATGGCCGGGGTGCTCGGGATCGGCGCGGACCTGTCGCGCTGGACCGACGCGCAGCTGAAGACCGCCGCGCGGCACATCGAGCAGTACAAGGGCTTTCGCGAATTGATTGCCGAGAGCAAGGTCTACGGACTGGGCTCCGGCGTGCAGTACGTCGGACCGCGGAAGTCCGTGGTGTTCCTGTGGGAGACCGGTGACGGCAACGTGCGCGGCACACTGCCGGGCCGGCCGCGGCGGGAGCCGCTGGCCGGGCTGGATCCGGCCAAGAACTACCGGGTGGGCGATCACACCTACCCGGGCAGCTACCTGCTGCAGGTCGGAGTCGTCGTCGACGACTCCGCCGACTCGCACTGCCTGGTCGTCGAGTCGATCGACTGACCATCCGCTCAAACGGCAGCAAAGGAAACGAAGATGCTCAGACGACTCCTGGGTGGGGTGACCGCGGCGGCGTTGCTGGCCGGCGCGCTCGCGGCCACGACCGGGGCTGTGGCGGCTCAGGCCACAGCTCCGGTCCTCAGCCCGACGCCTTACATGGGCTGGAACACGTACTACGGTCTCGGCGGCGACTTCACCGAGGACACGATCAAGTCGGTCGCCGACTCGCTGGTGAGCCGCGGACTGGCGCAGGCGGGGTACGACATCGTGTGGCTGGACGGCGGCTGGCAGGCTGACCAGTCCCGCAGTGAAGCCGGCGACCTGGTGCCGAACCCGGCCAAGTTCCCGAACGGCCTGAAGCCGCTGGTCGACTACATCCACAGCAAGGGCCTGAAGGCCGGTATCTACACCGACGCCGGCCCGTACATCCCGGGCAAGTGCGGTCTCGGCAGCGGCGGGTACTACCAGCGCGACGCGGATCAGTTCGCCGCCTGGGGTTTCGACGCGGTCAAGGTCGACTACCTGTGCGGGATCGCGGCGAACCTGGACCCCAAGACGGCCTACACCGAGTTCGCCGAGGCGCTGCGGAACAACGCCGGCCACCGGCCGATGATCTTCAACCTGTGCAACCCGGTGACGTCACCGGACTGGGGCAACTACCCGGAGTCCCAGCAGTCGATCAACTCCTGGTCGTACGCGCCGGCGATCGCGCAGTCGTGGCGGACCTACACCGACGTCGGGTTCCAGGGCGACATCAAGTTCAAGGACGTCCTGCGGAACTACGACGCGAACGCCCGGCACCCGGAGGTCGTGAAGCCGGGCGCGTTCAGCGACCCGGACTACCTGGCGCCCGAGCTCGGGATGAGCGACGAGGAGTTCCGCACGCAGCTCACGCTGTGGGCGGTGGCCGCCGCGCCGCTGGTGGTCGGCAGCGACGTGCGCAAGCTGAGCGCGACGACGATCGGGATGCTGACCGATCCGGACGTGCTCGCGATCAACCAGGACAAGGCCGCTGTGCAGGCGGTGCGGGTCGGCGCGGCCGGTACGACGGAGACCTGGGTGAAGCGGCTCGCCGACGGCAGCCGGGCCGTGGTCCTGCTGAACCGGGGAGACAGTGCGAAGACCATCACCACCACCGCGTCGGCGGTCGGTCTCAGCGGTGACCGATTCACGCTGAAGAACGCATGGACCGACAAGGTGACCGAGAGCGGCGGCGTAATCAGCGCGGCGGTCCCGGCGCACGGTACGGCGCTGTACCGCGTCTCGGCGGCTCGCGGCATCCCCGGCGTCCCGCACGTGACAGCAGGGATCCCGCAGGTGACGACGATCGACGGGGACGCACAGGCGGCAGATGCGGCGCCGGTGGTCGCCGGTGGTGACGAGCTGACGGTGCAGGTCGTCGTACGGAACGACGGGCTCCAGCCGGTGTTCCAGCCGGCCGTGACGGTTGGCGGCGGCTCCGGGTGGACGGTCAAGCCGTTGTCGAAGGCACCGACCCTCATCGACGCGGGCCGGCAGGCGACGTTCGCCTTCACCGTCACGCTCCCGGCAGGCGCTCCCGCCGGCACCGCGAGCCTCACCGCCACGACGACGTACCAAACCGTCTGGTACGGCGCGCAGCAGCAGACGACCGTGCTGTCCCCGGTGGTCGTCGCGCCGGCGCCGCCGAGCGGGACCGTGCCGCTGTCGCATCATCAGTGGATCACCGCGACCAGCGGCTGGATGTCGCCGACGATCGACGAAAGCGTGGGTGGCGGCAACCCGATCAAGCTCACCGGTACGACGTACCCGACCGGCATCGGTGTGGCGTCCCCGTCGCTGGTTCGGTACTACCTGGGCACGTCGTGCGCGCGGCTCACCGGCACCGTCGGCATCGACGACGTGGTGAGCAACGTCGGACCGGACGGCGGTACGTCGACGTTCCAGGTCGTCGGTGACGGAAAGGTCCTGTTCGACAGCGGCACTGTCGACCGCTTCACCCCGAAGCAGTTCGACGTCGACCTGACCGGCGTCCGCGTCCTGGACCTCCTCGTCGGCGATGCCGGCGACGGCGGCTACAACGACCGCGCCGACTGGGCAGCACCGATCGCGACCTGCTGACGACGATGTGCAGGGGCCGGTCTGCGAAGACCGCCCCCTGCACCTACTTCCAGTCGACCTCGGTCGACTGCAGCCAGGTCCAGCCGCGGGTGCGCCAGGCGGGGGACTGCTCAGCCAAGCGCGCGGCGTACATCGGCCAGTCAGTGGGGGTCTGGTGCGACCACCCCTTCTCGGCGGCGCCGGGGAGGCGGGGGAGGAGCATCAGTTCGAGGTCGTCGGGGCCCGTGATGGTCTCGCACCAGATCGCGGCCTCGATGCCGGCCAGCTGGTCGGTCGACGTCACGCCGGGGGTGTCCTCGACCGGGTCCCAGTCGAGCCCGTCGCGGAGGGTGGCCGGGCCGTAGAACTCCAGCCCGAGCCGCTGGCGCGCCTCCTCCTGGGCCGGGTCGGACGAGGCGTCGCCGTGCGGGCGGTCGAAGTACAACCAGGTGGTCGGCGAGGCGATCAGGCGACCGCCGGCGGCGAGTGCCTTCGGGGCGTCGCCCTTCGCCTTCCGCAGGTGCTCGACGAGGATCGGCAGCAGGTCCTTCGGCGGAACCGGCCCGTTCCCGGCGTCCGCCGCGTCGAGGTCGATGCTGATCCAGTACTGGGCGACGTCGTCCGGGCCCAGGTTCGCCCGGGCGATCTCCTGCCACCCGACGACGCGCTTGCCGCGCGCCCGCACCAGCGCGGCGGCCTTGTCGACGAACGCGGCGTGGTCCTCGTCCGCCATGCCCCACGCCTCGTCGCCGCCGATGTGCACGTACGCGCTCTGCGGGAACTGCGGGACGACCGCGTCCAGCACGTCCTCGACGAACGCCCAGGTCTCGGGGCGACCGGGCTCGAGCGCGTTCAGCGGAATCGCGTTGCCGTTGCCGAGATCGATCGTGCGCAGCTCGGCCGGGGCCAGCTCCGGGTACGCCGTGAACACCGCCGACGTGTGCCCCGGCATGTCGATCTCGGGGACGACGGTCACGTACCGGTCGGCCGCGTACGCCACCAGTTCGGCCAGCTCGTGTGTGCTGTAGTAGCCGCCCGGACGGTCGCCGATCGCACCGGCGGCGGCCACCCGCGTCAACTCGGGCCGCGACGGTACCTCGACCCGCCAGCCCTGGTCGTCGGTGAGATGGAGGTGCAGCACGTTGAGCTTGTACAGCGCGAGCATGTCGACGACCCGCCGTACCTCGGCCGGCGCGTGGAACGTCCGCACCACGTCGAGCGACAGCCCGCGCCAGGCGAACCGTGGTCCGTCGACGATCCGGGCCGCCGGGAGTACCGCCGTACCGTCCTGCAGGTGGGCGGTGATGAGCTGACGCAGTGAGGTGAGGCCGCGGTGGACGGCTTCGGGAGTCGGGCCCCATACGCGGACGCCCTCGCTCGTGATCTCCAGCCCGTGGCGCTCGTCCACGTCGCTGCCGTCCGCGCGGACTCCGGCCGCGGACGGGATGTCGTCGAGGCCCTCGTCGCCGATCAGCACGGTGACGGCTGCCGGGGTCGCGTCCGGCGGGACCGTGGCCGCCGTCCGGTCACGGATGACCGGCGGGACGAGCGTGAGCCCGGTGTCGAGCCGGACCTCGCGGACGAACAGCGCGGCCGGCCCGGCGAGCTCCGGTGACTGTACGGCGACAGCGGATTCGCTACTCAGAGTGAAGGATTCGTGGCTCGTGGTCATCGTCGTGGGTGCGGGGATCACGGGAAGACTCATGCGACGATTCTGCGGCATCGCCGCCGTACGGGCTGGGTACCGGACAGCAATGGACACGCAACGGCTGCTGGAACAGGCAGAACGGCTATCGAAGGCGCTCACGCCCGGTGACCTCGACCATACGCTCGAGCGGATCACCGCGGCGGCCGTCGAAGTGCTCGACGAGGTGGACAACGCCAGCATCACGATCCTGCACCTGGACGGCCGGCTGGAGACGGTCGCACCCACCGACGACGTGCTGTGGGGCGTCGACGCGGCGCAGTACGAGTTGCAGGAAGGACCGTGCTACGACGCCGCGGCCGACGCGGTGCACGTCGTCTCGCCGTACCTCGCCGATGATCCACGCTTCCCGCGGTACGCCGCGACCGCCGTCGCCGCCGGGATCGAGGCCCAGGCGGGCATCCGGCTCTTCGACGGGCCGAAGTCGCGCGGTGCGCTGAACCTGTACGCGCACACGGCGGGCGCGTTCAGCGACCTCGGTGCACTCGGTCTGCTCTTCCAGCACCAGGCCGCGATGGCGATCGGGTACGCCCGCGAGATCCACAACCTGCAGGACGCCGTGCGTACCCGGGGCCTGATCGGCAACGCGGTCGGGATCATCATGGAGCGGTACCAGCTCTCCGACGACCGCGCGTTCGCGTTCCTCACCAGGTTGTCCCAGGACGGCAACGTGAAACTGCGCGTGGTCGCCGAGCAGATCGTCGCCGGGACCGCCACCCACTGAGGCCGGAACGGCCGGACGCGCGCAGACGGCTACTGCGGATAGGGGACCGGACCGGCCGGAGGCGGCCTGCGCTCTGCGACGGCGGTCGCGCTGCGGGCGGTGCCGGTCACCAGCGAGCCGATGGTGATGCCGATGGCCAGATTGATCAACGCGGTGGCCACAGTCTCCCAGGAGCGTTCGGCGGCGAAAGGTGCGAGCACGGCGGCCAGCGTGGCGAGCGTGACGACCCACTTGAAGAACCGGAGCGGACGGGGCGTCGACAGGATCAACAGGTGCACGAGGCCGGTGGCCACCAGGGCAGCGCCGGCGGACACGGCGGCGTACGTCCAGGTGTCCGCATCACCCCAGACGCCATCGCCCTTGGGGGCGAGCACGTCGAGGTCGAAGACACCACGGGCGAGCAGGATGCCGACGATCGCGACGAGCCCCGCAACGGCAGCGGTGGCCGCTCCGCCCGCCCAGAGGCGGGCTGCGTTGACGTGCGGAGCTCGGTCGGCGGCTGGCGACGAAGGTGGCACGGTCATGCGTCGGACCCTCCTGTCGGGCGGCGTTCCCCAGACCTTGGCCACTGAGCGGTCGCACCGCATCACTCGGAGCGGATGATTCGCCGATCCCGCGGGGCCGGCCCCCGCGTCGTTCACCCAGTGGGGATGAGGCGACGGCCGCGTCGTCGGCCGAGGCTGCAGATGACGTACAGACCGACTTAAGGGAGCGCACGATGGCGACACTGACGGTGTGGAAGTTCGACAGCCCGACAGGAGCCGATCAAGCCGTCGGAACGTTGGAGTCACTGGCCAAACAGCAGCTCATCGAGGTGCACGACGCGGCGACTGTGTCGTGGCAGCCGGACAAGAAGAAGCCCAAGACCCGGCAGTTGCACAACCTGGCCGGTGCCGGGGCGCTGGGCGGCATGTTCTGGGGCATGCTCTTCGGGCTGATCTTCTTCGTACCGCTGTTCGGCGCCGCCATCGGCGCCGCGACCGGCGCGCTGGCGGGATCGATGAGTGACGTCGGCATCGATGACGACTTCATCAAGACCGCCCGCGACAAGGTCACCCCCGGGACCTCGGCACTGTTCCTGATGTCCAGCGGTGCCGTGCAGGAGAAGGTGAAGGCGGCCTTCGACGAGCGCGGGGTGAAGCCCGAGCTCATCGAGTCGAACCTGTCGGCCGAGCAGGAGGCGGAGCTGCGCGAGATGCTCGCGCAGTAGCCGGTCTCCGAACCGCACCGGCGGCGCCGGCCCCCCGCGTGACGACGCGGCGGCCGGCGCCGCCGCGCGCGACCGGCGACAAGCCGTGGTCATACGGCAGGGATGACGACACAACCCGGCGCAGCCGGTGCGATGGGATGCATGTCCGAGACAACACCGGCCCCTGCGGCCCGGCGATCCGAGCTCGCCGGACGTCTCGCCCACGGCGCGCGGCACCGGCGGTGGTACTCCTGGCTGGCGTCGGCGGTCCTGTGGGTGGTGGCCACGGCGCTGGCGGTCCTGCTGTGCGATGCGATCGTGCCCGGGTTCCATGTCGACCTGCCGCTCGGTCCGCTCAGTTTCGCCGTCGTCCTCGGGATCGAGGGGCTCGCACTGCAGCCGCTGCTCATTGCGGGGGCCGTGCGGCTCGGCTGGGCAGGTGTACTGCTGCTGGCACTCGTCGGGCAGGCGTTGATCGTTCTCGTCGCCGCGTGGCTCCTGCCCGGAGTGCAGATCGACGACTTCTGGTCCGCGTTCCTCGCCGCCTGGATCCTCGGCATCGTCGGCACGGTCGTCGGCTGGCTCAGCACCGCCGGTACCGACGACCGCCTGGTCCAGAGGCTGGTGGCGTCCGCCCGTCGCCGCCCGGCCGAGCTCGACGACGCCGAGGTGCAGGGCGTGGTCTTCGTCCAGGTGGACGGTGTGCCGTTCCCCGTCCTGCAGATGGCGGTGACGGCCGGGCTGGTGCCGACGCTGTCGCGGTGGCTCCGCTCGGGCAGCCATCGGCTGTACGAGTGGACGCCGAAGCTGCCGGCCACGACGCCCGCGAGCCAGATGGGCATCCTGCACGGTGTCATCGACGGGATCCCCGCGTTCCGTTGGTACGACCGCGCCGAGGACCGGATCCTGGTGGCGAACCGCCCGGCCGACGCCGCCGTGATCGAGGCCGCCCTGACCACCGGGCACGGACTGCTCGTCGACGGCGGCGTGAGTATCGGGAACCTGTTCACCGGGGACGCGCCGCAGGCGGCACTGACCATGAGCCGGCGTGCCGGCCGGGGTGAGATCACCAGGCGCGCCGCCGCCCAGTTCGTCGCCAGCCCGAGCGGCTTGACCCGTGGCCTGTCACGGTCGGTCTCGGAGTTGCTGCGCGACCGCTTCCAGGCCCGGCGCGGAGTCCGGCGGGACGTCCAGCCCCGCTGCCACCGCTCCTGGTCGACGGCGGCCCTGCGAGCGGTCACCAACGGGGTGCTGCGCGATGTCAACACCGCTCTCGTCGCCCAGCACATGCTCCGCGGCACCCGGTCGATCTACGTCGACTACGTGGACTACGACGAGGTCGCGCACCACGCGGGACTCCTGCGCCCGGAGAGCCTCGAGGCCCTGGAGTCGATCGATCGCGTCCTGCACCAGCTCGAGCTGATCGCGTCCGTGGCGCCCCGGACGTACCGCTTCGTGATCCTGTCCGACCACGGCCAGGCGCAGGGAACGACCTTCGCGGACAGGTACGGCGAGGAACTCGCGGTCGTCGTGTCCCGCCTGGCCGCGGCGGACGTCGCGGTGTCGTCCGCGCCGGTCGAGGGCTGGGGCCGGACCCGGATCCTGGTGGACGAACTCGCGACCGGGAAGGGGGTCGGGGGGCGCACCATGCGCAACGCCGCCGCGGCCATCCAGCGCCGCGGGCAGGACGAGGCCGACGCCGTCGAGGCCGGCGACCGCCAACGGTCGGGCAAGGCCGAGGGCGACGAGGAGTTCCACGTGTTCGGTTCGGGCAACCTCGGACTCGTCTACGTGCGCGGCAGCAAGGAGCGACTGACCAGGGATCAGCTCGACCGCCGGTATCCGGCGCTGCTGGCGGGACTGGCCGCGCACCCGGGCGTCGGCTTCGTCGTCGTCCTGGACGACGTCGACGGACCGATCGCGCTGGGGGCCGCAGGCAGTCACCGGCTCGACGACGGCCGGGTGGACGGCGTCGATCCGCTGGCTCCGTTCGGACCCAACGCGCCCGCCTTCGTCCGCCGGGCGGCTTTGCGACCCGAGGCGCCCGACATCTACGTCAACAGCCTGGTCGACTCCGGAACCGAGGAGGTCGCCGCCTTCGAGGGCCTTGTCGGGTGCCACGGCGGGCTCGGCGGCTGGCAGGACCGCGCACTCGTCGCCGTACCCGCGGACCTGCCGTTCCCCGCCGAGCGGGTGGTCGGAGCCGACGCCTTGCACGTCGCCCTGAAGGACATCCTGCGGTACTGCGGCCATCGAACCGACGTCGCGCCCGACGTCAGCTCTACAGTCCGGTCTCGACCTCGAGCCGACCGCTCTGGACCGCGTTCATGAACACCTGGTAGTCGCGTTCGTTCTGGTCGGCGTACGCCTCGGCGTACTCGGCCATCGCGTCGGGGAACGCGTCGTCGCCGCCGAGGTAGGTGGCCAACGCGATCCGGTCACCGGACCGGGCGTGCGCCCGCGCCAGCGTCCAGCCGCACAGCTGGCCGTACATCGTCATACCGGCCGGATCCATCTTGGGCACCACGGCCGCGCCCTTCATGTCGCGCAACTGCCGGACGTAGAAGTCGCGGGCCTGTCCGTCGATGCCCTCGGTGCGCCGCCAGCCGAGGAGGATATCACCGGTCGCCTGCATCAGGCGCTGCCCGGCCACCACTCGTTCCCCGTCGTTGCGCGGCGCGGGCCGCTGTCTGAGTGCGGTGGGGACCTTCGCCTTGAGCGCGGACGGCCCGGCCTCCTTGACCTGGAGGAGCAGCGCATCGCCGTCGTCCCGGCCGCGGAGCAGCACGATCCAGGACCGGGTCCCGACGCTGCTCACGCCGACCACGTTGCGCGCCGCGTCGACGACCTCGAACTGGTCGAACAACACCCGTCGCTCGGTCGGCAGCGACCGGCGGTACAGGTTCAGCAGGTCCTTGATGCCGGCCTCGAGTTCGTCGCGGCCGGCCTCGGGCAGGTAATCGGCGATCGGCACGAGCAACGGCGGATCTGCCTTGATCCGGACCCCGTCGTCAGTCATCTCGGTGAGCTTGGCGAAGGACTTCAGGCTTTCATTGCCGCGGGCCTTCGGCAGCGCCTGGCCGATGTTCTTGCGCCTGCTCGAGCCCGTCTTGGCGCGCAGCATCGTGGTGACGTCGTCGACGTCCGCGCGGGCGTACCAGACGTCGAGGGCGTGCATGGTCCCGAACTCCGCGATGGCGCGGCGGTAGGTGTGCACGGCCTCCAGCACACACTTGCGGCGCTCCTTGCGCCCGAACCCGTTGCACCGGCCCGCGACCGCGAGACTGACGGCGAGGCGTTTGACGTCCCACTCCCACGGACCGGCCATGGTCTCGTCGAAGTCGTTGACGTCGAACAGCAGCCGGCGGCGGCCGGGCGTTCCGAAGACGCCGAAGTTCGCCAGGTGGGCGTCACCGCACAGTTGCACCCCGAGGCCGGACACGGGGGCCACGGCGAGATCGGTCGCCATGCCGGCGGCGTTGCCGCAGAAGAAGGCGAAGGGCGACACCGTCATCCGGCCGTACCGGACCGGCACGAGCTCCGGAACCCGGGACCTGGCCTGCTCCTCGAGCAGCGCGACCGGATCCCGGCGCTGCGAGGGCAGCACCAGGTGCGCCTGTTCGCGCGGCGGCAGCGCGGTCCGTGCGGCGAGTCCCAGGCGGGCGTGGTCGGACGGTGTGAGCCGCCGGACGACGGGCGCCGATCCGCGGGCGGTACGGGGTGAATCGGTCGAGCGGATGACGGCCCGGGCCGGCACCATCGGCATCGATGCACTCATGTTGCACCACCCCTCCGTCGTGCCGGGTCGCGTGCCACGGCGCTGGATCCGCGACCTCCACCGAACACCGGAGATCGCCCGGGCAGCATCACCCACGCCGGATGAACCAACCGCCCCGCGCACGGGCTTGACTTGATGCGTGAAGGACGCGGCGACCGACTACACGCAACTGCCGCGCAGGGCTCGCCGCCGGCTGGCCGCGGCGTCGCTGCTGCGTTCCGGCCTGGTGTCCGTGGCGATCGTCGTCGGCTACTTCCTGCTGCCCCTGCGCCTCGACGGCGCTGTTCCCGTGGCCGGTCTGGTGGCCGGACTCGCCGTCGTGGGTCTGGTGCTGGGCTGGCAGATTCGCGACATCGCCCGTTCGCCCCACCCCCGGATCCGGGCGATCGGGGCACTGGCGACGTCGGTGCCGTTGTTCCTCGCGGTGTTCGCCACCAGCTACTTCCTGATGGCGCGCATCGAGCCGGCGAGCTTCTCCGAGCGGCTCAGCCGGCTCGACGCCGCGTACTACACGGTGACGATCTTCGCGACCGTCGGCTTCGGGGACATCGTGCCCGTCTCGGGCCCGGCCCGGGTGGTCACCACGGTCCAGATGCTGGGTGACCTGGTCCTGGTCGGACTGGTCGCGCGCGCCCTGGTCGGCGTGGTCAACCAGAACCTCGATCGCCGGAAGTGACCCGGCGCCGTCGATCGGCCGCCGACCGGCCGCGGGCTTCAGCCGGCGAGAATTTTCGCCTTCTGCGCCTCGAACTCGGCGTCGGTCAGCACACCCGACTGCTTCAGTTCGCCCAGGCTCTTGAGCTGCGCCAGCCGGTCCTCCGTCGCCGATGCGGCCGGTGCGGCCGCTGCGGGCGCCGGTGCGGGCGGTGGCGCCATCTGCTCCTCGTACGCCTGGTTGCGGGTGGCCGCCGTATCGGCGTCGCGCTGGGCGAACTTCGCGTCCTGACGGCGCTGTACGCGGCCGTGTACCGCTGTCGCGGTGCCCGCCACGGCGGCGGTTCTGACTATTCCTCGTAACAGTCCAGGCATGTCAGGCTCCTCAACTCGACGGTTCCAGGGTGTCCATCGCTTCCAGGGCGTCGAGCACTTCCATCACGTCCTGGGCCGGGATGCGGCCCCCGGCGATCAGCTGGCCGCCCGACTCCAGCGCCGCCGCGACGAACGGGATCGCCCAGGTGTTCTCGTAGACGATCAGCGCGGCCAAGGTGCCCGGTTCCATCGCGGCCGCCGCCGCGGCCAGGTCGTCGTCGGCCAGGATTCCCGTCCGGGCGCCGCTGAGGTCCGCGAACCCGCCGGCCGGTCCCGTGGCCTCGGCCAGGTCGACCAGGTAGGGGGAACCGTCGGCGTCCTTGCCGACCAGCATCACGTCGTACACGTGGATGATGCCGCGATCCACCAGGTTCACCAGTTCTTCGGCCGCCCGTCCGGTCAGCTTGTTGCCGGTGAACTCGAGGAGCACGTAGTCGATGGGTCCGTGAACGTCTGCATCCGACATGACTCTCCATCCCTCCCGAGGGGCGCAGGCCCCCGGCGTCCTGTAGGGCCCACAGTGCCGTGGGCCGGTGGTGGCGGCATCACCCCCGCGGGATGAACTCCGGTGCGCGGGGTGCGGCGGCGACCTCCGCCGGGGTCAACTGGCGGATGCTCAGGATCACCAGGCCCGCGCCCTGCAGCCGGGCGACCAGGTCGGCGATGCCCTGGTCGTCGCGCACCCGCAGCCGGAACGCGCCTGCTGTCCGGTGGTCGGCCTGCGGGCCGGCGCAGAACGCCAGCGTGGCGGGCCTCAGGTTGCCCTGCAGGACCACCTGGTACGACGGGCCGTGGTGCTCACGTGATGTCATCGTCTTCGCTCCGTTGGTCGAGATCCGTCCACTCCGCCGACGGTGCCGCCGGGTCGAGCACGCGCCGTACCTCGATGACCTCGATGCCCAGGGACCGGAGCCTCGCGAGCAGGCCGTAGAGCGCCGCCTGGCTCGGGATGCTGTAGACGATGGTGTTCACCTGGTCGATCGCGACCGTCACCGCGCGCATGTCTCGGAGATCCTGTTCGGGGACTGCGTCGGCCACACGGACCTCGTACGTCGCCTCGCCCATCGAAACCACTCCGTTCGCCACCTGTGCGTTCGACGCTCGCAAAGGTCCGATGCCGAGGCGTCACCCCTGTGGGGTGAACTGCCCGGGGCGACGCGAGTTCGCGGGCGGGCGGGTGCCGTCGCAGCAGTGGCCGGCCGGTGTTACGAACGTACGGCGATCTGACGCAAAACGCTGGTTTTATGGGCTTGTTGGTGGTTTCGTCGAGAAGGTAAGACCCCGCAGGCAGTCCCTCCCACCGTTCGGCGCGTCAGCACGTCACCGGGAGGGATCATGCCGAGTGAGCAGTTCGCGAGGACGGGCGGCAGTCGCCGTGCGTCGCCCGACGCGTCGTTCGAGGGTCGTCTCGGATCCGCGATCGAATCCCCGGGGATCATGCCCGGGATGGTGCCGAGGCAGCGACTCGTCGACCGGCTGGACCTCGCGGTCCAGCGGCCGCTGACCCTGATCAGCGCACCGGCCGGTTTCGGCAAGACGATCCTGGTCGAGTCGTGGGCCGAGCTCTATCGGGGCCCGGCCCTGATCCGGCGGGTCACGCTGCCCGCCGACGGTGAACCTGCCGACGTCCTGAACCCGGTGCACCAGTTGTTGCGTCGCGACGACCGGCAGGTGCTGGTGCTCGTGGTGGACTGCGGGGACCTGATGATCACGCCGGAGTACGGCAAGAGCCTCGACCGCCTCGTTCGCGGCTACGCCGGCCGCTTCCGGGTGGTTCTGCTGACCCGGTACGACCCGCCCATCCCGCTGTACCAGTACCGGTTGGCCGACGCGATCGCGGAGATCCAGGCGACCGACCTGGCGTTCACGCTCGACGAGACCGGGGCGCTGATGCGCGAGTTCAGCCTGGACCTGACCGAGGAGCAGGTCGCCGAACTGCACACCCGGACCGATGGCTGGCCCGTCGGCCTCATGTTCGCGGCCATGAACCTGGCCGGAAAGTCCGACCCCGAGCGGGTGATCAGCGAGTTCCGCGGCGACACCGGCAACGTCGCGGCCTACCTGATGTCCGAGGTGCTCGACTCGCAACCGGCCGAGCTGCGGCAGTTCCTGCTCCGGACCAGCCTCGTCGACGTGATCCGGCCCGGGCTGGCCGAGGTGCTGACGGGGTCCCGTTGCGACCTTCGCTCGCTGCAGTTCCTCGCGCGCGGCAACTCGTTCATCCAGCCCGTGCCGCGGACAGCCGACGGTTACAGCTACCAGGCGCTGTTCCGCGAGTTCCTGCGCGCCGAGATGCTGTACGAGCAGCCGGCCGCTGTCCCCGCACTGCACCGCGCAGCGGCGGCCTGGTTCGCCCAGCACGGTCAGCCGCTGGACGCGATCCACCATGCCGTCACGGCCGGGGATTGGGCCCAAGCGGCCCGCTACGTGGTGGCGGATCTCGACTCCGCCGCGCTCCTGATCGGGCGTCGCCGGCGGCACGCGACAGCAATGCTCGCGGGCTTCCCAACTGAGCTGGAGGGGCCCGAGGCGGCGGTCGTCAGGGCCATCCTGGGCCTCGCCGAGTTCGACGTCGGCCGGTGCGTGCGGGAACTGGACCGGGCGCGGACCTCGCTGGACGATGATGGGTCCGTCCGCAGCCAAGCCGCCGAGCTGGTCATCAGCCTGCTGCAGGCGATGTGTGCGAGCCTCGGAGCCGCTACCGATGCCGACCTGGGCGTCGTCCTGGCCGCTGAAGGCAGGCTCCAGGCGGCGTCGTCGAGGCCGGCGGTCTTCCACCCGGAGGCGAGGCTGCTGATCCTCGGATGCAAGGGCCGGATCCTGCTCCAGCGCGGCGACTTCGAGGCGGCCGTCGAGGCCTTCGACGACGGCATCGCACTCGCCGAGGAGACCGGCGCGCACGAAGCCCTGACCGAGTTCCTCGGTATGGCCGCGCTGGCCGAGGCGATCCGGGGACGCCTGCGACGCACCGGCGAGATCGTCGCGCAGGCGACTGCGCTCGCCGAGGCCGGGACCGCGCCCGACCTGCCGCGGGCCACCCTCGTGGCGGAGGCCTGGATGCACACCGACCAGGGCGATCTGGCCGAAGCCGGAGAGTTGGTGCAGCGGGCCGAGGAGGCCGCCGACTCCACCCACGACGCCCGGGTCGTCGCCGCGGCGTTCGCGCTGGTGCGGGCCAGGCTGATGCGAGCCGGCGGTGACGTCGAGTTGGCCACCGCGGAACTGCGGGCCGCCAGCGCCGACTTCGGTGCGCACGGCGGCTGGCTGGACCAGGCCCTGATCAACGACGCGGCGAAGCTCCTGGTGACGCAACACCAGCTGCGGGAGGCCGTCGGGATGATCGAGCGGTCGCCGGGTCGTGAGCAGGCCGGATCCCTCCTGGTGCTGCAGCGCGCGGCGGTCGACGCCGGCGAACGCGCACCGGCCCAGCCGCCGGTGGCCGTCGATCGTGCCGCACCGCTCCAGACCCAGGTGGACGGCTGGCTGGTCCAGGCGGCCGAGTCGATCCGGGCCGGGAACACGGCACGCGGCGGGCTCTGCCTGGAACGCGCCCTCCGGCTGGCCGCTCCGGAGCTGCTGCGCCTGCCCTTCGTGGAGGCGCCGCCGGTCCTGCGCAAGCTGCTGCAGCCGACCGGTGACGCGATGCGGCACCACGCGTGGCTGCGGGCAGCAGGAACGCCGTCGCGTCGCGGGCGAGACCGAGTCGTCGATCGCCGCGCCATGCCCCGGAACGACCTGGTCATCACCACCGCACTCACGAGCAAGGAACAGGAAGTACTCGAGCACCTCGCCGAGCTGCTGACCACGGAGGAGATCGCCGACACCATGTTCGTGTCCGTGAACACGGTCCGGAGCCATGTCCGGAGTATCCTCCGCAAGCTGGGCGCGTCGCGCCGCAACGAAGCCGTCCGACGAGCATGGGAGATGGGACTGCTGCCCACCCGGCCGGATGCCTAGCCGCCTGCTCAGGTCAGAACTCCGCCGACCTGCGCAGCCGGTGTGGGCGGCCGTCCGGGTCGTAGATCAAGCGGTACAGCGGCTCCGCCCAGAGCGTCTGGAACCGGCTCAGCGGCTCGGTCCGGTGCGCGCGGATCTGTCCGGCGGGCCGCGCGCCCTGACAGCCCCCGGCGTACCAGGCGTCCAGTGCCGCGGCGGTGCGCGTCCACAGGTCCAAGGCGGCCGGCGGGTCGAGAGCGGCGAGGCTCTCGCGTGTCCGGCCGAGGTGCTCCGACCACACTTCCAGCCGCAGGTCACGCGCCAGCCGCCGCGCGTCGGTGCCGGTCGTGTCGACGACGGCGCAGGTCAGCTCGCTGTCGCAGGTCCAGGACCGGCGGTTGAAGTTGTCCGAACCGCAGGTGAACCACGTGTCGTCGACGATGCAGATCTTCGAGTGGACGTAGATCGGCGTGCCCTCCTCGTTCTCCAGGTCGAAGATCCCGACCCGTCCGGGCCCGGCCCGCTGCAGCAGGCGCACGGCCCGCAACTGGCCGAACCGGGACGGCGGTCCGCTGAAGGCGCCGTCGGCGTCGGGGTATCTCGGCACGACGACGATCACGCGGAGCCCGGGTGACCGCTCCAGAGCGTCGTGGATTCCCTGCGCGACGAGCTCGGACCACAGGTACTGGTCCTCCACGTAGATCAGGTTGCGGGCGAGGCCGAACGCCTTCTCGTACGCGCGAGCGACGCTGCGTTCGCCCTCGGGCGCGAACGGATAGCCGGGACGCTTGTGACCGTACGTCCGCAGCACCTGGACGGCGTGCGGACCGGCCGGCGGGGGATCCGGGAACGACTCCGGCAGCGGCTTCGGATGCCGCGGCATCCGGGCCAGCCGCTGCACGATCATCCGGTACGGCGTGCGCCGGTCGAGCGGATGGCCGTCGTCCCAGCGCTCGCAGAACGTGCGCAGCAGATCGCCGACGACCGGACCGCGGATCTCCAGCGCCGCGTCGTGCCAGGGCGTGCGATCGCCGTATCTGTGGTTCATCGGCGCGCGCTGCGGATCGCCCCGGTGGTCGTGGTCGTCACGGCGCTGATGACACAGGTCGATACCGCCGACGAACGCGAGATCGCGTTCCGGGTGGCCGGCGTGCCGGACGACGAACAGCTTCTGGTGGTGCGACCCCAGCCGGCGGACCCGCTGGTCGAGGAGGACCTCGGCGCCGACCTGGTTGAGTCTGGTCCCCAGTTTCCGGTTCTCCCGGGCGCTGAACCGCAGATGATCCGAGTGCGACCGCCACAGCAGCCCTCTGACCTCGACGCCCGACCCGGCCAGGTCGGTCAGCACGGCGCCGATGGTCGGGCCGTCGGGCAGCAGCTTCTCGTCCGCGTCGCCCCGCCAGTCGGTGAAGTAGACCCGGTCGCCGGCCCGCAGCGCGCACAGCTCCTCGTACAGCCTGCGGAAGTAGGTCGCGCCGTGGATCAGCGGCCGGACCAGGTTGCCCTCGACCCAGGACCCGTCCACGTCGCCCATCCGGTCGATGTCCGTGCCGGGGTTGCCGCGCTCGTCCGGACGGAGGAACCACGTCCCGGCGGTCTGGTCGGTCATCGTTCGTCCTCGCTGCGCCGGATGCCGACGGGGCGGTCCGGCCGTCACCTACGCGTCCGCGCGGGAACGCGTCAGCGCCCAGATCACCCACACGTCCAGACCGATCAGCAGCAGCGCCCAGAACGGCTGGTACGGAATGAAGAAGAAGTTGTTCAGCGCACTCAGCATGACCAGGAAGAGCGCGACCCACTCCGCCCAGCCGGCCCGGCGGAACAGACCGACGGCGGTGGCGACCATGGCCAACCCGAAGATCAGGTAGATCCAACCCCAGGCCGTCAGGTCCAGGTCGAAGACGTAGCCCCGGACCTGGACGAAGTACTCGTCGTCCAAGATCGCGGACAGGCCGGTGATCACGTGGAACGCGCCGATCACCACGATGACCACGGCGGCGAAGACGACGGCGCCCTTCGCCCAGCCCGACTCCGGCGGTGACGCGATGGTGCGGTTCTCGGTCATCTGCGTTCACATCCTCCTGCTCGACCCCCGACGGACATCGGGAACGCGTCGACAGTAGGTCCGCACCCGGCCGCCGCGCGTCACCCGTGGCGGACGACGTGCGCGCTCAGTGCGACAGGGCGGCCTTCAGCAGGACGATCACCAGGCCGAGCAGGAGGTTGACCACCCCCGCCGCGATCAGACGGGCCCAGGTGGCGCCTCCTTTGGCGGCGACGTACAGCGCCCATCCCAGCTGGGATCCCACTGCCACCGCGAGCGCCAGCCACGCGGCACCAGAGTCCGACAGACCGGCGAGGGCCCCGATGCCCGCCGCCGCCGCGGGCGGTACGGCGGCCTGCACGAGCGGCCACTCCCGCCGCGCGGCCGCGCGGATCCTGTGCAGTGGCGGGACGGCCTGGGTCGAGTGCTCTGCGGCCAGCTGCGCATAGACATGCGCCAGCCAGAACACCACGCCGGTGGCGAGCAGGAGGACCATCAGCTGTCCGGGATGCGGCGGCTGCTGGCCCGGACCGGTGCCGGCCACGACCGACGCCGCGAGCAAGGATCCGTAGACCGCCCCGGCAGCGTCGGGCGGTTCGCGCCGGCTCGCACCGGCGGCGTCGACCGTCGACTCGTCGCCCATCCCGCCTCCTCCGCAGGGCCGCAGAACCGTGCCGCGAATCGAGGGCAGTCTCCGGCAGGGACCTCGGCGGTCTCCTCACCCTGCCCGGATGACCGGTCCGCCTCCGCGGGGAGGTTCATCCGGTGAGGGTGATGCTGGTCAGGACGATCCGCGCGATGTTCGGAACCCGGGGGAGTCGGCGAGAGGGGGTTGCGACGATGACCGCAGGCTCCAGCGAGTCCGCCGCCGACCGGACTCCGGCGGTGGATCCGGGTGCGGAGCCGGTAGCGCAGCCGACCACTCCCAGTTGGGCGCTTCCGCGCGGGGTCGTCGTCCTGGCCGGGACCGCAGGCGCGGTACTGACGGCCGTCGGCCTGCGTGGTTTCTCGCACATCATCGGACCCACCTTCCTCGCGCTCGTCCTGACGATCGCCGTGAGCCCGCTGCGCCGGCTGCTCGTCCGGCACGGGGTCAAGCGCTGGCTGTCCGCGCTGATCGGCCTCGTGGTCGTGAACGCCATCCTGCTCGGAGTTGCCGCCGCGCTGGCCTTCTCGGTCGCCAGGCTGGCGACCCTGCTGCCGACCTACGAGGACAAGTTCACCGAGATCGTCGACGACGTCCGCGGCTGGCTCGCGGACCGCGGCGTGGGCGCCGACCAACTCCAGGCCGCCCTGCACAAGATCGACCTGCGGCAGTTCTTCGACGTCCTGCAGGGCTGGCTGTCCGGCCTGCTCGGGGTCGTCTCGGGTCTGGGGTTCGTCATCGTCGTGCTGTTCTTCATGGCCATCGACGCGGCCCCGTTCGCGGATCGGATGCGGGAGGCGGCACAGAGCCGGCCGGACGTCATGGGCGCCTTGAGCGGCTTCGCCCGCGACACGACGCGCTACCTGATCGTCGCCACCGTCTTCGGACTGATCGTCGCCGTCTTCGACGTCGGGATCCTTTACCTGCTGGACATCCCGCTGCCCTGGCTGTGGGGCCTGCTCGCGTTCATCACCAACTACATCCCGAACGTCGGCTTCTTCATCGGGGTGCTGCCGCCCGCGCTGCTGGGCCTGCTCGGACAGGGCTGGGCGACGCTCGTGTGGGTGATCGTGGGGTACAGCGTCGTCAACTTCATCATCCAGTCGATCATCCAGCCGAAGGTCGTCGGCGACGCGGTCGGCCTGTCCACGACGCTGACCTTCCTGTCACTGATCTTCTGGGCCTGGATCCTCGGCCCGGTCGGCGCCGTCCTCGCCATCCCGCTGTCGCTTCTGGTCAAGGCCCTGCTGCTGGACGCCGACCCCTCCACCCGGTGGCTCAGCGGCCTGATCTCCGGCGGTCAGCGTCAGGACGAAGTGCCGGAACCTGAACCGACACCTGAACCGACACCTGAACCGACACCTGAGTCGGCAGATCTGCCCGCGGGCGAGGTCGCCGCGGAACAACCCGGATGAGGAGATCAGCATGCCGCGTTCGGTGTCGTACGAGTTCGAAGAGATCCTGCCGACCTGTCAGGGGCTGCCCGGCAGTCTCGCACCCGGCTCACCCACCGCGGATCCGGCCGACGGCACCGTGCTGATCGGACCTGCCCGGAGCCTGCACTATCTGCTCGACACCCCGCTCTGCGATGTCGTCGGGCTCAGCTGCCGGGTGCGGATCAAGTACCCCGCGCCGACGGTCAGCTCGTCGCTGCGGATCCTCAAGCTCGGGGACGCGTTCGACCTGGGACTCGAACCGCTGACGACCTGTCGCGCCCTCGTCCGGGTCCGGCTGCAACAGGTCCGGCACGACCTGGGCCAGCTGGCGAATCCCGGGACGCGCTTCGCGGAGCTGCGACTCGACTGGCACACCAGCGGCAAGACCTTCCTGCGCGTGGACGGCCGGTTGGTCGGCTATCACGACACGCTCGGTCGAGGTCGCCGACTCAGCATCGAGGACGTCACCTTCGGCGCGGCCGCCGTGCTCCCGGACGAGCCCGCACAGCACTATCAGTTGCGCGAGTTCTCGGTGAGCGCGCTCCTCGCCCGGCCGCGCTGGTCGCACCGGTACCGGACGGTCCTGCACCGGCCGTGACGGCCGGAGCGCCGGCTCAGGACTCTTCTTGGCGTGCCCGCGTCAATGCCCAGATCACCCATGCGCAGAGCGCGATGACCACCAGCGACCACACCGGCTGGAAAGGAATGAAGAAGAAGTAGTCGATCGCGATCAGCCCGGCCAGGACGATCGCGATCATGCCTGCCCAGGACTTGTTGGCGAACAGGCCGACTCCGACGGCGACGAACGCCGCACCCAGCACCAGGTGGATCCACCCCCACGCGACGGTGTCGAGATCGAACGCGTACCGCCGGCTGACGACCAGGTAGTCGTCGTCGAGGATCGCGGCGAGTCCGGCGACCATCGAGAACGAGCCGACCATCACCATCACGGAGGCGGCGAAGGCGAGCCCGCCCACCGCCGTACTCGGAACGGACTGCCGCGAGTCCATGTCGCCGTACGTCATCGCGCCCTTCTTCCCGTCTCAGGTCCTCACCTGCCGACGATGCCTGTCGGCTCGACGCACCGCATCGTCCGGCCGGGATGAGGCGCCGGTCGCGGCGCCCCTGGCATCCTCACGACGGAGGCGCGGCCATGACAGCAGCCATGATCGGGGTGCTCGCGCTCCTCGTCCTGGCCTGGGTGGTCACCTCGGACCTCCTGGCCAGGGCGAACATCACCGGTCCGCTGTTCTTCACCGTCGCCGGATTCCTGATCGGAAGCCACGACTGGAAACACCTCACGGTGCAGGTCGATGCCCCGTCGGTCCATCTCGTCGCGGAGGTCACGCTCGCCTTGCTGCTGTTCGCCGACGCGGCCCGGGTCGACTTCTCCCGGCTGAGGCAGGACATCTACCTGCCCGGGCGCCTGCTCGGCATCGGTCTACCGTTCTCGGTCGTGCTGGGCTCGCTCCTGGCGGCTTGGCTGTTCGACGACTTCACCTGGGCGGTCGCAGGCTTCGTCGGCGCCACGCTGGCTCCCACCGATGCCGCGCTGAGCGCACAAGTCATCAACGACCGGCGGATACCGATGCGCCTGCGCCGTGCGCTGAACGTGGAGAGCGGACTGAACGACGGCATCGTCACCCCTGTCGTCACGTTCACGCTGGCCGTTGCCGCCGGGCAACTGGGAAGCGGAGAGAGGGAAGGTTTCCTCGGCGACGGCGGTGCGCTGCTCGAGCTGGCGGTCGGCCTGGTCGTCGGTCTGGTGATCGGGCTGGGGAGCGCCAAGCTCCTGGTCTTCGGTTTCCGGCGGCGCTGGACCAGCACCGAAGCCCGCGGACTCGGCACGCTCGCGGCCGCACTCGGCAGTTTCGCCGTCGCGCTGACGTTCAGCGGCAACGGATTCATCGCGGCGTTCGTGGCCGGCCTTGCCTTCCGGGCGGGCTTGGGCGGGGCGTTGCCGGACACCGACGGAACCGACGGCACCGACGACACCGACGGCACCGACGCCGCGGATGACGTCGTCGAGCTGCCGGAGCTGCTCGGCGAGATCCTGGCGTTCGTCGTCTGGTTCCTGTTCGGCGCCGCGCTGGTTCCGATCGCGGTCGACAACGTCGACGTGCCGCTGCTCGCGTACGCCGTGCTCAGTCTGACCGTCGTACGGATCGTGCCGGTAGCCGTGTCCTTGATCGGCAAAGGACTGGACGGCCGTACGGTTCTGTTCCTCGGCTGGTTCGGTCCCCGCGGCCTGGCGTCGGTCGTGTTCGCCTTGCTCGCGATCGAGGAGCTGGGGACGACCGGGCCGGTGCAACCCGCGATCGCGGCCGTGGCCCTCACGGTGCTGATGAGCGTCGTGCTGCACGGCGTCTCGGCCGGCCCGTTGGGCGGGTGGTACGTCCGGCACGAGCAAGCGCACGACGACTCGGGCCCGGGCCCGCGGTCCCGACGGCCCGCCCATCGTCAGCTGGGCCGGCGTCTACGTCCGTGACCGGCGACGCAGCGCGATCCGGGCGGCCAATCGCCCGAACACCGCTCCGACGGTTACGCCGACCAGAACATCGCTCGGGTAGTGCACGCCGGTGTACACCCGCGAGAAGGCGACGACCGACGCCGCGGCCAACAGGGGCCGCCGGAGTCTGGGCAGAACCCCGCCGACGGCGACGGCGAAGGCCGCTGCCGACGCGGAGTGTCCGGACGGGAACGACCCGGAGGACGGCATCGGAACCCAGCGCTCGACCGGAACACCGTGGCCGCCGCGGTCGGGACGCGGGCGCTCACTCGCCATCCTCTTCATCGGCTGATTCACCAGCAGGGATGCGGCCCCGACCGCGCTCAGCCCCGTCACCGCCGCCCGCCTTCCCCGCGGACCGCCGAAGAGGACGAGGGCACCGGCCGTCAGGAACCACGGTTTGGAGAAGTCGGCAAAGTCGGACACCCGCCGCAGCGGCTCGTCCAGAACCGGTACGGACAGCCGCGCCACCGACCCGAACAGCGCGTGGTCGTAGGCCTCGAGACGCCGCAGCGAGCGTGAGCGCCGACCGCCCTCGTCGGGGCCCCTGGCCGGTGTCATCCGGCGGGTTTCCGGTCCCGGCCGAGCGCGATGCGCACCAGCTTGGCCACGCCGTCGCGCAGACCCTCGGGAGCTCTCGCCGACGGTGACGATCCGGGGTGCTGGTGGGCGATCCGTACCTGGAGGACTCCGGGCCGGATCCGGAACCGCAGCGGTGCGTCGAGTACGAGGGCCTCCCCGTCGATACCCGCCGGGAGGGGGCGATCGGCCTCGACCTCGAAGGTCGGCGCCGACCACTCGCGCCACGGGCGCTGGACACGCCGGTGTCCGGCCTCCGGAGGCGCCCCGAGCACAGTGATGCCGAGCAGACCGTCGTCGATGCGCGGCCGGGTGCCGGAGCCGACGGCACGACCTAGGCGGTAGCGGTTGTTGGAGACGAGCACAGCCACACCGCCCCGGTGTCCGTCGCCACCGGGGCCGGTCCAGCGCATGTCGAGCTCGCTGCCGCCGGCGCCGAGCGCATCCGGCACGGTGTCGAGCAGGGTCCGGAGCTTGGCCTCCCGGTAACCGCTGCGCTGGACGGCTTCGGCGTACAGGCCGAGCGACACGTTGTTGACGAACACCCTGCCGTTGACCTCGGCGAGATCGACCCACCGTTGACCGCCGTCGACGAACGCGTCCAGGGCGCCGACGACGTCGTCCCGGTCGACGCCGAGGTCGAGGGCGAAGTGGTTGCGGGTGCCGGCGGGCACGCAGGCGTACGGCAACGAGTGCTCGGCGGCGATCGCCGCGACGATCGCCTGCGAGCCGTCGCCGCCGGCCATCGCGAGCCCGTCGGCCCCCCGTGCCACCGCATCGCGGACCAGGGTCTCGAGGTCCTCCCCGGCCTTGAGCTCGATCGGCTCGATGCCGCGCCGGCGAGCCTCCTCGGCGAGCGCGAACCGCTCCGCCTTGCCGCCGCCGGAGCGCGGGTTGAAGAACAGCACCGGCCGCTGCGGAGCGGCAGCCCGCGGCAGCTCCGTCCGGGCGAGGAAGGCGGCGCGGGTCGCGGCCAGTGTGAGCAGGACCCCGGCCAGGACGAGCAGGTCGACGCCGAACTTGCCGCCCACCGCGATCAGGACGATCGCACCGGCCGCCGCGATCCCGGCGATGTACAGCCCGGCCAGACGGGCAACGCCGCGCCGCAGAACGCCGTACCAGGCGGCCACGACCGCGATCACCAGGCAGGCTATGACGGCAAGGCCCCGCGGGAACTCCTTGACCGCGACAATCACACCGAGAACGGCAGTCGCCGTCCCGGCCAACAGCGCCACCACCGCCGCCACCTGTCGCCTCATGGTGACCACGTCACACCCACCCGCCCGCGGAGGCATCCCACACCCAGGATGAATCCGTCCCGGAAACGGCCGCCGGCCCGCTCGTCCATCAGGGGTGATGCGAGGGCGCGGGTTGTGCTGAATCGTCGGCGCCGTACGCGGATCGCAGGGCCGCGTGTCCGGCTCGTCCGGCGAGCCGCACCGGCGACGAGGAGAGGGGCGGCCGGCCATGCCCACGAAGGTGCACCATCTGACGTTGCAGGAGCGGCAGGCCCAGGGGCTCGAGGCTCGCACGCATGTCCCGCCGGACAGCCACGCGGGCTGGCGGCCGGCCGCGGACCGGCCCGACCCGGTCTCGCTCATCGAAGAACAGAACCTCCGCCGGGACGCGGATCTGGTCCCGGTCCGGCACGGCCGGATGATGGCGTCGCCGTTCACGTTCTACCGCGGCGCCGCCAAGATCATGGCGGTCGACCTCGCCGCGACACCGACGGCCGGTCTCCAGGTCCAGTTGTGCGGTGACGCCCATCTGTCGAACTTCGGCGTCTTCGCCTCGCCCGAGCGGCACCTGGTGTTCGACATCAACGACTTCGACGAGACGCTGCCGGGGCCGTTCGAGTACGACGTCGAACGGCTGGCCGCGAGCTTCATGGTGGCGGCGCAGAACAACGGCTGCTCGACGGCGGACGCGCAGGCGATCACGAAAGGCTGTGTCACCTCCTACCGGGAGGCGATGGCCCAGTTCGCCGGGATGCGAACCCTCGACGTCTGGTACGCGCACCTGGCCGAGGACCAGATCAAGGAGTCGGTGGACGCCTTCTTCGCGGCCAGCGGCAGGGCCAAGGGATCCAAGAAGGGCAAGCAGAAGAAGGCCGGCGAGGACGAGGGCGTCACCGGGATGACACAGAAGCAGGTGAAGGAGGCCCAGAAGCGCTTCCAGAAGAACGCGCTGAAGGCACATTCCCGCAACAGCGACCAGGCCCTGTCCAAGCTCAGCGAGGAGGTCGACGGCCGCTACCGGATCGTCAGCGCTCCACCGGTGATCGTCCCCGCCCGCGAGCTGCACGTGGTGTACGGCCGGGATCCCGCCGACTTCGAGGAGGTCGTGATCAATCTGTTCACCGGCTACCGCGCCAGCCTCCGCCCGGAGCTGCGGCACCTCCTGGAGCGCTTCGAGGTCATCGACTGGGCCCGCAAGGTCGTCGGTGTCGGCAGCGTCGGAACCCGGGCGTTCATCGTCCTGCTGCAGGGCCGCGACCGCGACGATCCGCTGTTCCTGCAGGTCAAAGAGGCGACCCAGTCGGTACTCGAAGGTCCGTTGCCGAAGAGCGAATTCGCGCAGTCGGGCGAGCGGGTCGTCCACGGGCAACGCCTGATGCAGGCCAGCAGCGACATCTTCCTGGGCTGGTCCGAAGGAGTGGAGCCCGGCCGGTACTACTACTGGCGCCAGTTGCGTGACATGAAGGGCTCGGCGCTCGTGGAGCTGCTGAAGCCCGCGGAACTCGCCTTCTACGGCCGCACGTGCGGATGGACACTGGCCCGCGCGCACGCACGGTCCGGCGACCCGGTCGCCATCTCCGCCTACCTCGGCGAGGACGACAGCTTCGACAACGCGATCACCGACTTCTCCGAACGGTACGCGACCCAGAACGACCAGGACTTCGCGGACTTCGCCAAGGCCATCAGCTCGAACCGGATCGACGCTCTGCAACAGGTTTGAGCCGGCCCGTCGATCCGAGGAGAGGACAGCACCGTGGGTGAGATCGGTATGGCAGTACCCTCAGCGACCGGGGGCGAGACGGCGCCGTACGCGCTGACGCCGGACGCGGTGGTCTTGGCGGCCGGATCCGACACCGGGTCGGGACTTTCCGCGGCCGAGGCGGCCCGGCGGCTCTCGTCGTACGGCCCCAACGAGATCCCGGCCGAGAAGCCGCCCTCGGTCTGGGTCGTCGCCGGCCAGCAGTTGCGCGACCCGATGAACATCATGCTGATCGGAGTCGTGGTCGTCAGCCTGCTGATCGGCGAGCTGTCGACCGGCATCATCGTCGCCCTGCTGATCCTGCTGAACGTCGGTCTCGGCACCCGCCAGGAGTTGACGGCGCGGGCGAGCGTGAACGCCCTGGCCACCTTGCAGGTCCCGCAGGCGCGGGTGGTCCGCGACGGCGAGCCGGCGATGATCGCCGCCACCGAGGTGGTCCCGGGCGACATCGTGCAGGTCGAGGCCGGTGACATCGTGCCCGCGGACGGGCGCATCGTGCAGTCGGCGACGCTGGAGGCACAGGAGGCTGCGCTGACCGGTGAGAGCGCGCCGATCGCCAAGGACGCCAACGCTCTGGACAGCTCCGACGTCGGCCTGGGCGACCAGACCGACATGCTGTTCCAGGGGACGTCGGTCACCCGGGGAACCGGCACGGTGGTGGTCACCGCCACCGGCCTGCAGACGCAGATGGGCCGGATCGCGACGATGCTCACGTCCGTGACGCGGACGCGGTCACCGCTGCAGCGGGAGCTGGACGCGCTGACGAAGGTCCTCGGAGTCATCGCCTGGGGAGCGGTCGCGATCATCGTGGTGGTCGGCCTGATCCGCGGGATACCGGGTAAGGACCTGCTGCTGCTCGGGACCGCGATGGCGATCTCGGCGATACCGACCGGCATGCCGGCGTTCGTCTCCGGCCTGCTCTCGCTCGGCGCCCGGCAGCTGGCCGACGCGAAAGCCGTGGTGAAGAACCTGACCGACGTCGAGACCCTCGGTGCGACGAACGCGATCAACACCGACAAGACCGGGACGCTGACGCTGAACCAGATGATGGTTTCGACGTTGTACGCCGGCGGTTCCTGGTTCACCGTCGACGGCCAGGGTTACCGGATGAGCGGCGCGATCCGGTCGGTGGCGGGCGTGCCCGTTCCCGACTTCACGCGGCTCGGTCTGGGGCTGGCCCTCGACAGCGACGCGGTCGTCGGCGACGACGGTTCGGTGATCGGTGACCCGACCGAGGCGGCACTGGTCGTCCTGGCCGCCAAGCTCGGCGTCGACGCGGAGGAGACCCGGCGTCGGTACCCACGGCTGGCCGAGGTCCCGTTCGACTCCGAGTACAAGTTCATGGCGACGTTCCACCGGGTGACCGTCGACGGAGCCGAGCACGTCATCGAGCTGGTCAAGGGCGCGCCGGACGTCGTGGTGGCCCGCTGCAGCCAGGTCGGCGGACCGCTCAGCGGCTCGCAGATCCCGATCGCCGACGGGCGGCCCGGCATCGACGAGGCCAACCTGCGGATGGGGCGGCAGGGCCTGCGGGTGCTCGCGTTCGCGGCCCGGCTGGTCGGCGACGACGAGCTCTCGACGATGACCGCGGATCCGATGGCACTGACCACCGGACTGTCGTTCGTCGGAATGGCCGGCATCATCGACCCGCTCCGGGTGGAGGCGAAGAGCGCTGTCCGTACGGCGCTCGCGGCCGGCATCGACGTCCGGATGATCACCGGCGACCACGCGGTCACCGCGCAGGCGATCGGCCAGCAGCTTGGGCTGGGGCCGGGCGCGATCAGCGGCCAGGAACTGGCGGCGCTGACCGACAAGCAGCTGAAGCAGCGAGTGCCCGAGCTGCACGTGTTCGGGCGGGTCACCCCGCAGGACAAGCTGCGCCTGGCCCGGGCCATGCAGGAGCAGGGCATGATCGTCGCGATGACCGGGGACGCGGTCAACGACGCGGCCGCGCTCAAGCAGGCCGACATCGGGGTGGCGATGGGCAGCGGCAGCGAGGTGACCAAACAGGCCGCGCGGATGGTGCTCACCGACGACAACTTCGGGACGCTCGTGCACGCGGTGGAGATCGGCCGGCGCGTCTACGACAAGGTCGTCTCGTACGTCCGGTACCAGATGACGCAGCTGCTTTCGCTCGTGCTGCTCTTCCTCGCGGCGACCGCGTTCGACATCAACGACGGTGTGGCGATGACGCCGTCGATGGTGCTGTTCCTGCTGTTCTTCGCCACCGCCGTCGGTGTCGTGGTGATCGCGATCGATCCCGGTGATCCCGAGGTCATGCACCGTCCGCCGCGCGACCCCGCCGTACCGATCACGAACCGGAACGCGGTGATCCGGTGGGTCGGCTACGCGTTCGTGCTCTTCCTGGCCGCCTTGGCGCCGCTGGTCGCCGGGCCGGACGATCCGAGTACGACGAAGGGCACGGTGTCGATGACGATGACCTTCGTGGTGATGGGCGTGGGGACCGCGTTCAACTCGGTGGTCAACCGGCGCGCCCCGGCCAGCGGTCTGACCCCGCCGATCGTGAAGGCGGCGGCGATCGCGATGATCCCCATCGTGCTGTTGTTCCTGGCGAGTGAACTGCCGACGTTGCAGGCCGGGCTGCTGACCGTAGAGCTCAGCCCGCGCCAGTGGCTCACCTGTTTCGGCCTGGCCGCCCTGCTTCCGATCGCCGTCGAGGCGGACAAGCTGGTCACCCGGCGCAGGCGGCGGACGCCGGTGCGGCTCCGCCCGGAGGACGCCGTCGCGCCGGCTCGCGTCCGGCAACCGGCCGGCTGAAGGTAGGGGGAGACCATGACATCTCGGACATCTCGGACATCTCGCGAACAGCGGATCGCCGACTTCATCGCGCCGTTCCGGGTCGAACCGGGCCAGAAGGTGAAGCTGGGCAGAGATTTCGCGCCGGACTTCAAGGGGACGATCGGTTCGAAGAAGCGCGGCCGCAAACTACTGGTCCAAGGCACCGAACTGCTGTCCGAGTACCAGTCCCGGCTGTACGCCGACAACACCCACGGGGTGCTGGTGGTCCTGCAGGCGCTGGACGCCGCCGGGAAGGACGGCACGATCCGGCACGTCATGACCGGGGTCAACCCCCAGGGGGTGGCGGTGCACAGCTTCAAGGTCCCCTCGAGCGAAGAGCTGGACCACGACTACCTGTGGCGCTACGGGGTGCGCCTGCCGGGCCGCGGGCAGATCGGGATCTTCAACCGGTCGCACTACGAGGAGGTGCTCGTCGTCCGCGTGCACCAGGAGCTCCTCGACCGGCAGAAGCTCCCGCGCGGCACCCGGAAAGGGGTGTGGAAGCGCCGCTACCACGAGATCAACGAGTGGGAGCGGATGCTCAGCGCCAACGGCATCAAGATCGTGAAGCTGTTCCTGAACCTGTCCCACGAGGAACAGCGGATCCGCTTCCTGCGCCGGATCGACCTGCGCGACCACAACTGGAAGTTCTCCGCGGCCGACGTCCGCGAGCGCGAGTACTGGGACTCCTACCAGAACGCGTTCTCGCGGATGCTGTCCAGTACGAGCACCGAGTGGGCGCCCTGGTACGTGATCCCCGCCGACCGCAAGTGGTATGCGCGGATCGCCGCGGCCGCCGTGATCGCCAACACGCTGATCGAGATCGATCCCCGCTATCCGAAGGTCGGCAAGGACGCCCGGGCGGCGCTGCAGGAGATCAAGACCGCCCTGGAGAAGCAGGCGCCCGAGGGCGCGGCGCCCGATCCGTTCGCGGGCGAGTAGGGCGAGCAGGGCGACGACCATGGCCGAAGGCACCGCTCGACCCGACGCGAAGCCGTCCCGGTGGCGCGAGTACGTGCCCGGCCTGGACGTGGCCGCGTCGTACCGGCGCGCGTGGCTTCCGAAGGATGTCGTCGCCGGCCTCGTCCTGTCGGCCCTCCTGGTGCCGCAGGGGATGGCGTACGCCGAGCTGGCCGGGCTGCCGCCGGTGACCGGTCTCTACACCTCGATCCTGTGCCTGCTCGGATACGCGGTGTTCGGGCCCTCCAGGGTGCTGGTGCTCGGCCCGGACTCGTCCCTCGGACCGATGATCGCGGCAACGCTCGCGCCGCTGCTGCTGGCCGGCGGGGACCCGGGTCGTGCGGTCGCCCTCGCCTCCATGCTGGCCGTGATGGTCGGCGTGGTGATGACAGTGGCCGGCGTGGCCCGGCTCGGGTTCGTGGCGGACCTGCTGTCCAAGCCGACCCAGATCGGTTACCTGAACGGGCTCGCCCTGACCATCATCGTCGGCCAGCTCGACAAGCTCTTCGGTTTCTCGGTCGACGCCGACGGGCTGATCGCCGAGACCCGCGACTTCTTCTCAGGGCTCGCGAACGGCGAGGCCAACGCGACGGCCGCGGTCCTCGGGATCGGTTCGCTGATCGGCATCCTGCTGCTGAACCGGCTGCTGCCCAAGGTGCCGAGCGTCCTGGTCGTCGTGGTCCTGGCCGCCCTCGTGGTGAACGCGTTCGATCTGCAGGACCACGACGTCGACACCATCGGCGTGCTGCCGCAAGGATTTCCGCCCTTCACGATCCCCTCGGTCGGGTGGGACGACCTGCCGCCGCTGCTCGCCGGGGCGCTCGCGATCGCCGTCGTCGCGCTGGCCGACACGATGTCCACGGCCTCCGCGTTCGCCGCGCGCAAGGGCGATCGGGTGCGCGGCAACCAGGAGATGGTCGGGATCGGCGTCGCGAACATCGCGGCCGGCTTCTTCCAGGGCTTCCCGGTGAGTACCAGCGGGTCCCGCACCGCGGTCGCCGAGCAGGCCGGCTCCCGGTCCCAGGTGACCGGCATCGTCGGCGCCGCGGTGATCACCGTGGTCGTGGTGTTCGCCACGTCGCTGATGCAGTACGTTCCGCAGCCGACGCTCGGCGCGATCGTCATCGCGGCCGCCCTGTCGCTGGCCGACATCCGCGGTATGCGTCGCCTGTGGCACCAGCGGCGTACGGAGTTCCTGCTGTCCGTCGTGGCGTTGCTCGGTGTGGCCCTGCTGGGGGTCCTGCCCGGCATCGGGATCGCCGTGGCGCTGTCCATCCTGAATGTCTTCCGGCGCGCCTGGTGGCCGCACCAGGCCGAGCTCGGCCGGGTGGGCGGGATCGCCGGTCTGCACGACACCGTCAGCTATCCCCACGCTCAGCTGCTGCCTGGCCTGGTCGTCCTCCGGTTCGACGCGCCGCTGATCTTCGCGAACGCGCGGATCTTCAGCGACACGGTGCGGGAGATCGCCGGCGACCGGCCCGACCTGCGCTGGATCGTGATCGCCGCCGAGCCGATCACCGACGTCGACACCACGGCCTCCGACATGCTGCAGGAGCTCGACGCCTGGCTGAACGCCCGCGGGGTGTCCCTGGTCTTCGCGGAGATGAAGGACCCGGTGCGCGCGAAGATCGAGCGGTACGAGCTCACCCGGACGATCGATCCGGCGCACTTCCTGCCGACCCTCGACGACGCCGTCGCGGAATACGTCCGGCAGACCGGCGCGCAGTGGCGGGACCCGCAGCCGGACGCCGACGACGAGAGCTCCCGGCGGTGAGTCCCGGACAGGGATCGAGCACGTCCGCGGACGGACGTGCTCGATGGCCGGCAGGACGGAGGACCGGGTGAGTCTGCCTGCCGGCGCTCACCCCATCGGCGGTACGCGCTGTTCGGCCGCCGACTGCGGAACCTCGCCTTCCTGGCCGTTCCAGGTGGCCTCGGCGCGGCGGTCGATCCGCTCCCGCGCCCCGCTCCACCCGGCGGTGAGTGCGTACAGTACGGCGGTGTCCAGCGCGATCATCAGCAGTGACCACACCGGGTAGGCGCCGAGCGACACGATCTGCAGGATCACGTGCAGTCCGACGACGACGATCGCCGTGATCCTGGCCCACGTCTGCGCCGCCAGCAGGCCGCATCCGACGGCCAGCAGGAGCAGCCCGGAGATCAGCAGGAACCATCCCCAGCCGGTCACGTCGACGACGATGAGCTTGTCCGGCGTGATGACCAGACGCTCGTCGTCGAACAGCGCGACGAATCCTTCGAACACGTTGACCAGCCCTATGACCACGAGCATCACACCCGCGAAGACAACCAAACCGGCCATGGCCCCCGGAGCCCGTTTCGCAGTCATTCGACATCCCCTCTCGTGCAACGGGAGCCGCCGGAACCGGTGGCTCCTCATCTGGATGCTGTCCCGGTCGCCGCACCGGCGCCTCACCCCACGCGGATGATGCCCCGCCGGCGCGGGCAGCGCGCTGCTTCATCCACGCAGGGTGAGGTTCGGGCCGTCCGCTGCGGAGACGATCGATCCCTCAGACGACCGTCGAGGAGGCGCAGCATGTCCGATCCAGGCCCGACGGTGCCAGGTCCCGAGCCCACTGCGTCCGCCGCGCCCGCTGCGGAGCGGCCGTCGAGGGGCCGATCGGCCGCGGTGGTGATCTGCCTGCTGCTGGCGGCGTTGCTGACGACGCCGGCAGGCATCGCCTATTGGGGGCAGCGGACCCTCAACGACACCACACGCTACGTGAACACGGTGGGGCCGCTGGTGAACTCGCCCGAGGTCCAGAACGCCATCGCCACGAAGGTGACCGACACGATCCAGCAACAGGTCGACATCGAGGCACTCCTCAACGACGTGTTCTCCGGCGTGATCACCGACCGGCCCCGGCTGCAACGACTCGTCGGGCCGCTGGCCGCCGCGATCAACAGCCTGATCGACCGCCAGGTCCGGGAGTTCCTCGCGTCGGACGAATTCGCCGACCTCTGGACCGCGGTCAACACCAGAGCCCAGCAATCCCTGCAACGGTTGCTGAACGGCGACCAATCGGGGGCCGTGCAGCTCCAGGGTGACCAGGTCGTTCTCGACGTCTCCGAGGTCATCGAACGCGTCAAGCAGCGCCTTGTCGACCGCGGCCTCACGATCGTGCAGAACATCCCGATCCCCAACATCGACAAGCAGATCGTGCTGCTGGAAGCGCCGCAGCTGAAGCAACTCAAGAACATCTACGCGTTCGCGAACCCGGTGGCGCAGTGGCTGATCGTGGTCGTCGCAGGCCTCTATCTGGTCGCGCTCGTGCTCTCCCGCCGGCGTCCGCGGACCACAGTGGTCATCGGTGCGGTGCTGGCGGCGAACGCGCTGCTCCTGGCACTGGCCATCTCCGTCGGGCGCCAACTGTTCAGTGACGCTCTCGCCGGAACGGTGTTCGGCCCGGCGAGCCGGGTCTTCTACGACACCCTGCTCGTCTACCTGGACCGAGGTCGGCAGGTCATGCTCTGGCTGGGCCTGATCCTGATCGTCGTCGGCTGGTTCGCCGGTGCCAACAAGTACGGATCCGCGGTCCGCGGCACAGTCCGCGGCGGGCTGGAGAACATCGGTGGTTCGCTCGCCGACGGACCGGTCGGCAATGCGGGCCGATGGGTCGCGCCGAACGCCGGATGGTTGCGCGTGGTGGCCGGCCTGGTGGGCGCCGTCGTACTGCTCTGGGGCAACAACATGTCGGTGTCCCGGCTGTTCTGGTCACTCGTGCTCGTCGTCGGGCTGCTGGCCGTCGTCCAGGTCCTGGTCGGTGCGGGCAGGTCGGCGTCCCAGGCTCCGCCGATGGTTCCGGGACAAGCCGTCCCCGGCACCGCGAAGTAGAGCCAAGTAGTCAGCCTGCCCGGCGCCGGCGGTCCGCGACGTACGGCAGGGGGTTGCCGGAGGCTCGCGCGCCGGCGGCGAGCCAGGCCGCGACTCCGTCCGGGGAGCGCCGGTCGAGTTCGTCGAGATAGCGCTGCCGCTGTTGGACGACGGCCAGCCGCTCCGCCGCCGTGGCGGCCGCCTCCAGCCGGCAGAAGCTTCGCCGCCAGGCAAGACACACCGCCTCGTCGTCGAGTGACTCGAGCTCCACGAACGGCTCGGCCGCAGGACCGCCGACGAGCGACGTCGCGGGGATGCGAGCTCCGGGCGGCCCCGGCGGGGTGCCCGGAACGTCGCCCTTGGCTTCCCGTCGCGCCCTGAGGAACGAGGTGACCGGAGGTGCCGTCGCCACCAGCGCCAGCACCAGCAGGACGCCGGCGAGCTTGAGTACGACGATCAGCGCCACCGCGGCCGGGGCTGCCAGCCCGCCACTGAAAGCGGCCCGGAGGATTCGGGGCACCGCACGGCGTCCGTCCTCAGCCCACAGTGACGCTGCGATGACGCCGGTCACCAGCACGAGCAGAACCACGCAGAGTACGACGGTGGTCACGTCCCAGCTGACGAGCGCACAACCGAGGCCGGCCGCCGTGGCGAGATGGGCCGACCATGACCAGATCGTGCGGCCGGCGGAACTGCCGCCCTGGTTCCTGCCGGCGCCCTGGGACGGCGTCGGCCCGCTCATGTTCCCAGCCCTTCGCCAGGTCGCCGATCGGCTCGGTCAATGACTCGGTGGATGACCACGGCACCCTCCACATCACCAGGGACGCGGCAGCCTGCGGCTGCCGGCTCTTGGCGCCACCCACCCCTCAGAGAATGACACCAAGAGCGACGGCGGTGGCCGGGTGCGGATCGATCCCACCAGCCGATCGCACGCTCCACCTGTGTGCCGACGGTAGGCACGGCCGGCCCGAGCAGGCTTCACCCTCGGCGGACGATCTCGGCCCGTCCCGGACCGGTCGGCATCATCGGCCGGGCCGCTTGCTCAGCAGGCCGAGCTCACGGGCGCGCCGTACGGCGTCCCGGCGCCTCGTCACACCCAGCTTCTGGAAGATCCGCTTGAGGTGTGCTTTCACCGTGTTCACCGACACGAACAGCTCCACCGCGATCTCCGCGTTGGTCATCATCGTCGGCAGGTAGTTCAGGACGGTCAGCTCACGATCCGTCAGCGGCTCGGTCGTCGGGGCGACCAACGCGCCCAGCGGCTTGACCAGGCCCAGGCCCGCGATCAGCTCGTCCAGGAAGGCGGCGGCCTCGGGATCCCATCGCGCGGTCAGGGGCAGCAGCCGCGACAGCCGATCCGTGGGCCCGAACAGGAACGGCCGGCGGACGCCTTCGCGCCGTGCGGCGTCCACCGCCCGGCCGAGGGCGCCGAGCGCGCGGTCGGTCGCACCCAGCCGGTCGGCCAACAGCGCTGTGAGCAGCCAGACCTCCACCGCGGCGGTGGGATCGTTCGTGCTGACCCGCAGCGGCGAGAGGATCGCCTCGGCGCGGTGCGCGTCACCGCCGGCGAGGAACGCTTCCGCCAGGCAGGTCTGCTCCCGATCGAAGGGCGGCTGATAGCCCGTCGGTGCATCGAACCTGGCGATCGCCGCCGTCGGGTCGTCCGCCGCCAGGTCGATCTCGGCCTCGGTGACGGCGTGCCACCGCTGCAGCAGGACCGGTGGCCGCCACCGCTCGATCTCGCCGCGCACGCGCGCCAGCTGCTCGCGCGCCGCCTCGACCCGGCCGAGCGACGCGTACAGGCGCGCCTGCGCCAGACCGGCAGCGCACCTGGCCGTCAGCTCCGGACGCGCGGCCTCGGCGCCACGGGCCAGCTGGCTCTGCGCCTCGTCGAGGTCGTTCCACCGAAGGTGGATGATCGACAGCGCCAGGTACGCCGTCGCGGCCTGCGGGAGTGGCTCCCAGCCGCGGGCGTCGACGAGCTCGACGGCCTGGGTGGCGTACCCGAAACCCCGCTGCAGCCGGCCGGAGACGGCGGCGGCGAGTCCCAGATGGCTCAGGACGTTGATCCGGGAGGCATCCAGCCGATGGGCGGTGGTGAGTCGGAGCCCTTCCTGCAGACGCGCCTCGGCCTCGTCGAAGGTGTCGCACCACAGCAGGCCGGTGCCCAGATTGCTCAGGGCGATCGCGCGGTACTGATCGGCCGCCGGAAGCGACGCACCCGGTCCGGACGTCTCGCCGATCGCGGCCGCGGAGTCCGCGACCAGCGCGTCGATGTCTCCGCGCGAGCGCGTGACGGCGGCCGAGAACACATGGATCGCGATCGAGGTGCCGATCCGCGCCTCCGGACTCGTCCGGTCCAGCTGGGCCCGGGCCCGGTCCAGGTGCGGACGCATCTCCTGGAAACGGCCGGCGTGCATACACAGGGCCGCCGCGGCGACGGCCAGCGCCGGGGCCTCGGTGAGCCGGCCGGCCGGAATGCGGGCCAGCTGCGCCGCGACCGCCGAGCGTTCGGACGAAACCATCAGTGGGGCGGCCTTCGTGACGAACAGCCGGCCGAGCAGCGCCCAGTCGGCGGCGTCCGCGCTGTGCCGCAACGCCTCGATCGGCTGACCGTTCGCCGCGAACCAGAGGGCGGCCCGCCTTTCCAGGTCGGGCACGATCTCCGGTTCGACGAGCGTCAACTGGTGACGCAGCATCTCCCGGAGCATCGGGTGGTAGCGGTACCAGTGCCGGTCCGGGCTCAGCCCGACCACGAACGCGTTCGACCGCTCGAGCAGCTCCAGGAAGCGCTGCCCGCGGGGATCGTCGGTCAGCGCCTGGGCGAGCCCGCCGGTCAGCCGTTCGGTCACGGAGGTCCGCAGCAGGAACTGCTGGAGCTCGGGCGGCTGGTTGGTGAGAACCTCCTCGACGAGGTAGTCGCTCACCGCCTGGTCGTTGCCGGCGAAGTCCGCCGCGGTCCGGTCCGGACCTCCGCGTTTGAGGAAGTAGGTCGCCAGCTGGAGCCCGGCCGCCCAGCCTTCGGTCCGGTCGACGAGCAACCGTGCCTCGTCCGGCTCGATCGGGACGCCGCCCGCGGCGAACAATGCCAGCGCCTCGGGGACGTCGAAGGCGAGGTCGTGGGAGCGGATCTCGGCCAGCTCGCCCCTCAGTTCGAGGCGGCGCAGTGGAAGTGCGGGAACCGCCCTCGACAGCAGCACCAGTCGCAACTGCGCGGGCGGGTGCCGCAGCAGTTCGGCGATCCCGGTGAGCACCGCCGGTTCACGCACGATCTGGAAGTCGTCGAGGACGACGACGACCGGATCCGGCAGCCCGGTCAGCCCGGCGACGAGCCGGCGATGGCTGCCTTCCCTGGCGCCGAGGCCCGGCGCGAGACCCGCCAGCGGGTTGCCGCGGGGGATCTCGGTGGCGCTGCGGATCGCGGCCACGAACGAGGTCCAGAAGGAGCGCGGATGGTTGTCGCTCTCGTCGAGCGACAGCCACGCCACTGACCCCGGGACCGGGGGCGCCGCGGCCCACGAGGCCGTCGCCAGTGTCTTTCCCCAGCCGGCGCCCGCGCTCACCACGGTCAGCGCACGCCGCGTGCCTTCGTCGAGCATGCCGGCGATCCGCGGCCGGTCGACGTACGTCGTCGGTACTCGCGGCCGCGCCAGCTTGGTGGTGAGCAGGTGGACGTCCGACGCCGCGGAGGCATCGAAAAGGAACTGTTCGGCGTCAGCAGGTGACATTGCCCCGACCCTGTCGACCGCACGCAGTCCGTACCGAAGGCCCCTCCATCTGGACGACGGACGCACGTACGGGTACCGAGCGCTGGTCTTGAGTAGCCCCGGATCACATCGCCCCCGCGACGAGGCACTCGGTCTGTATCGCGCCCCCATTACCAGCCCTGTCTCGCCCTATGCTACGCGCATTCGCCCGGCATTACCCCCTGTGGGTGATGCCCTCGGACTCCAGCGGGGTCACGGTATGGCTCATGGGGGGGAAGCACGGAACCGAGCGGTCCGCTGTGGTCGAAGGTGCAGGGGCCGTCGATCCGTTGTCGACGGTTCGGTTCG
This sequence comes from Kribbella sp. NPDC003505, assembly GCF_040610875.1. NCBI lineage: Bacteria > Bacillati > Actinomycetota > Actinomycetes > Propionibacteriales > Kribbellaceae > Kribbella > Kribbella sp. NPDC003505. The sequence goes on from NZ_JBEXNA010000010.1 coordinate 108,685, forward strand.
GTATCCCGCGACGTCCGCGGCGGTACGTCGACCGGCCGCGCCTCAACAAGCGTTTGGACCTGGGCGCCGAATTGCCGCTGACGCTGGTCAGCGCTCCGGCCGGTAGTGGGAAGACCGCCCTCGTTGCCGCCTGGGCTGCGGCCCGGCGGGCAGCGACCGGGCGGGGCATCGCCTGGCTGACACTGGAGGAGCAGGACATCCCGGCAGCGATGTTCCTGGCCGAGGTCGTGGAAGCCCTTCGCCGGCAGGGCGTGGTCCTGCCGGGCGCCCGTGACGACACCGCGGACGCCCACTCCCAGTTGCTCACCGAGCTCGCCACGGCGCTGGCCTTGCGGCCGCACCCGGTGACGCTCGTGCTGGACGGCTACGAGATCGCCGGCGCCGAGCAGTCGAGTGACCTCGACTTCCTGCTGCAACACAGCGATCAGCGCCTGCACGTGGTGATCCTGACCCGCGTCGATCCCGCGCTCCCGCTGCTGCGCTACCGCGAGGCAGGGATCATCACCGAGATCCGGATGGCGGATCTCGCCTTCACCGAGGCGGAGACGGCCCGCCTGATCCACCTGTCTCGGATCAGCGTGCGCAGCGACTCCGTCACGGCGCTGACCCGGCGGACCCGGGGCTGGGCGGTCGGCCTGCGCTTCGCGAGCATGTACCTGGAGCGGAGCGACGATCCGGACGAGGCGGTGGCCCAGCTCGCCGGCGACAGCGGCAACATCGCCCAGTACCTCTCGGTCGAGATGCTCCGGACGCAGTCGGACGAAGTTCGGTCGCTGCTGCTGCGGACCAGCGTCGTGGACGTCCTCCAGCCCGGGCTGATCGAAGAGCTCGGCGGGCCTACGGCCGGGCAGACCCTCGTGTCGCTGTCCGCCGGCAACGTACTCGTCGAGCCGCTGCCCGACCACCCCGGCTGGTACCGCTACCACCCCTTCCTGCGCGACCTGCTGCGCGCCGAACTCGCCTACGAATCGCCGCGGCAACGGCAACGACTGCTGAAGAAGGCGGCCGACTGGTTCGCCCGGCAGGGCTTGCTCGAGGCCGCCGTCGGCCTGGCCTCCGAGGCCGGAGCCTGGTGCGATGCTGCGGCGTACGTCGTGGACAGCCTTGCGATCGGCGCGGTCCTGCTCGGTGACGACAGCTGCGGGGTGTACGTGACCCTGCGGAAGATGCCGGCCGATGTCGGCGATCCGGCCGCCAGGGTGGTCAGGGCCGCGTTGGCTCTGACCGACCGTGACACCGCCTTGTGTGCCCACGAGCTCGAGCGGGCGTGTACGTCGCTGACCCCGGAATCGGACCACGATCAGGCCGTCGAACTGGCGGCCGACATCGTCCGGACCGCGTCGTCGTCGCTGACCGGCGATCCGGGCACCGCGCTGCTCGCCGGTCTGGCCGAGCAGAAGCTCGACACGCAGGACCGGTGGAAGCTCGCGGCCCATCCCGAGCTTGCGCTGCTGGTCCGGGCCGTCAAGGCGCGGGCGCTCCTGCAGGACGGCGACATCGCCGGGGCACGCGCCGCGCTGGTCGCCGCGGTGGGTGCGGTGGTGCCGGGGTACGAGAACCTGACCGCGGCGTGCCTCGGCTACCTCGCTCTGCTCGACTCCGCCGAGGGCGCACTGCGTGACGCTCGCGACTGGGCGGCCCGGTCGGTGGCCCTCACCGAGTACGCAGGGGGAGCGGCGGAATGGCCTCCGGCCGCGACCGAGATCGCCCTCGCCGGCGTGAGCATCGAACGTCACGAGCTCCGGGCCGGCGACGACCACGTCAGAGCGGCGATGCGGTCGTTCGACGGGTGCGACGACCCCGTCCTGCAAGCCCACGCGGCCGTGGTACAGGCGCGCCTCCTCGAAGCTCGCGGAGCGCTCGACGAGGCGATGGCCCTGGTCGAGGCGGCCGCCGATCGGACCGGCGTCGACATCGGCTGGCCCGCACGCCCGCTCCAGGTCGAAGCGGCCAAGCTGAAGGTCGCCCAGGGGTGGCCCGACGAGGCAGCACGGATGATCGAGCGGCTGGACGACCGCACCGACGCCGTCGGCACCCTCGTGCTCGGTCAGGCGCATCTGCAGCGCGAGAACTGGACCGGCGTCGCGGCGTCGGTCTCCCGCATTCTTGCTCAGGGCAACGAGATGCCGCTGCAGGCCACGGTCGGCGCCCGGCTGCTGGAGGCGGCGTACGAGCTGCACTGCGGGGAGTCCGGCCGCGCCCGGACCGCGGTCGCCGACGCCGTCCGCCTGGCCCGGCCGGAGGAACTGCGCCGGCCGTTCTGGGAGGCGGCCCCGGCCGTCCGGCAGCTGCTCGAGTCCGACCCGGAGCTGGTCGGCCAGAACTCCTGGCTCCGGCCCGTCCTCGGCCCCCGGACCAGGACGGTCCGGATCCGCACCGGTCCGGCTCCCGGCCGCGCGGACGCCGAGCCGATCATCGAGCCGCTCACGCCGAAGGAAATGGAGGTGCTCGGTCACCTGTCCGAGCTGCTCACCACCGAGGAGATCGCGCTGGAGATGTACGTGTCGGTCAACACCGTACGCACCCACATCCGCAACATTCTCCGCAAGCTCGCGGTGTCACGGCGCAACGAGGCCGTCCGCCGTGCCCGGGCGCTCAGCCTGATCCCGGCCTGACACCGCTCGGCGTTTCGTGACCAGATCGTCCGGAGCGGGTGATGCAGGTCCGCGCGGCCCGGCGCATCGTCCGACTATCGGGCCGGGGAACCGACAGGCCGCTGTGGCCGCCGGAGACGACTCCGACCGTGATGACCCGACACAGCCAGGGAGTGAACGACAGTGACCCAAGGGGCAGCAGCATCGCACTACGACGCAGCGGGGGAACACGAGGCCAGCAGCTGGGCGGTCGGTTTCGTCCTGTTCGCCGGCGTCATGATGATCATGGCCGGATCCTTCCAGGCGTTCTCCGGCCTGGTGGCGCTCTTCGAGAACGAGTTCTACGTCGCCACCCGCAACTACCTGTTCCAGTTCGACGCCACCGCCTGGGGCTGGATCCACCTGATCGGCGGTGCGCTGGTGGCGCTGGCCGGCTTCGCGGTGATGGCCGGACAGACCTGGGCGCGGGTGGTCGGCATCATCCTGGCGGTGCTGAGCGCATTCGCCAACTTCACCTTCATCCCGTACTACCCGTTCTGGGCGATCATGGTCATCGCCGTCGACGTCTTCGTGATCTGGGCACTGGCCGTGCACGGTCGCGACGTGAAGGCCTGAGTCGACGCCGATGGCCGCCGAACGGAAAGGGATGGCGCTGTCCGGGTTCGTCGTGTTCGCCGGCGCGATGCTGATGGTGATCGGCTTGGTGAACGTCTTCCAGGCGTTCGTCGCATGGTTCGCCGACGACCGGCTGGCCGCGAAACCGGAGCATTTCGTCGTCGTGAACACGACCGCCTGGGGGTGGGTCCTGCTGATCTCCGGCCTGCTCCTGATGGCCGTCGGCGGCGGCCTGCTCGCCGCCACCGGTTGGTCGCGGATCGCCGCGATCGTGGTGGTCTGCCTGCACGCCGTCTCGCAGATCGCCTCGTTCGGCGCCTACCCGGTCTGGTCGCTGCTGATGATCGCGCTGGACGTGATCGTGCTGTGGGCCCTCACCGCGCGGTGGTCCGACGTCCGGGACCGCCTGGGCGGCGTCGGCGACGCTCCCTGGAGCAGCGCGCAAGGTCCGCAGATCTAGGACCTGGAGGTTCAGGGCCGGCGCCGGGTCTCGTCGACGTACGGCAGCGGGTCGCCGGAGGCTCGCGCGCCCGAGGCGAACCAGGCGGCCAGTCCGTCCGGCGATCGCCGGTGCAGCTCGTCGAGATACCGCTGCCGCTCCTGGACCACGGCCAGCCGCTCACCTGCCGTCGAAGCAGCCTCCAACCGGAAGAAGCTCCGGCGCCACTCCAGACAAAGCGCCTCGTCATCCAGCCGCGCAAGCTCCGCCGCCCCCGGCTGCGCCGCGGCGCCCTGCCCGTCCTCCGACCGACTCCCCACCGGCCACACCTCGCCCGGCCGCGCGTCGTTCGGCCGAGCCTCGCCGGGCTGTACGTCGTTCGGCTGAGTCTCGCTGGGCTGCCCGTCGTTCGGCCGCGGCTCGCCGGGCTGTACGTCGTCGGGCTGGGTCTCGTCCGGCTGCGCGTCGTTCGCCTGGGTTTTGCCGGGCTGCATCTCGCCGGACTGTGCCTCGTGCGGCAGTGGCGCGCCGGGCTGTGTCTCGTCCGGATGCGTCTCGCCGGGCTGCGCGTCGTTCGCCTGGGGCTCGCTCGGCTGCGGGCCGCCGGACTGTGCCTCATGGGGCCGTGTCTCGCCGGGCTGGGTCTCGTCGGGCAGTGCTTCGTGGGGCTGTGTCTCGTCCGGCCGGGCTGGTGTGAACCAGCGTGCGCGTACGCGGGCGGTGAGTGAGGGCATTGTCACGGCGAGGAGCAGGGCGATCAGGAGGCCGGCGGAGCCGAGGGCTGCGATCAGGCCGGCTACGGCGGGGCCGAGGACGGCGCCGGCGCCAGTCGTCGTGGCAATCTTGCGACCCGCCCCCTGGACGTCGTCGCCCGACCAGACGGACGACGCGACGACGGCCGCCACCAGCGTGCCGAACGCCACCAGCACGACCGCGGCCGACCACCCCCACCAGGCGAAGATGCAGAGGATCCCGAGCCCGGCCGTCAGGCAGGCACAACACCACCAGACCAGCCGGCCCACGCTGCGTGGTCCGCCGGCCCCGGGCTGGTCGGCACCGGATCGCCGTGGCGTCTCACTCACCCTCAGGAACCTGTCACCTCCCCGCCTGACCTGCCTCATCCTCGCCGGATGAGGCACGCGCGGCCGACGGGGCGAAGGCTGGAGCCGAGGATTCCGTCGAGGGGAGACCTGCCATGTCGCATTCCACGAGACCGCACGAAACCGCCGACGTGGCTCAGCCGGAGAAGCCGTACCACGTCCAGCCCACGACGATGTCGGCCTGGGTCGGCTGGATCGCCTTCGCCGGCGTGATCATGGTGCTGCTCGGCATCTTCCACGTGCTCCAGGGGTTCGTCGCCCTGTTCGAGGACGGCTACTTCCAGGTCGACAAGTCGCACCTCACCGTGCAGGTCTCCTACACGGTCTGGGGCTGGGTGCACATCATCGGCGGCGCCATCGTCGCGGGCGCCGGTATCGCGGTGTTCGCAGGCCAGCTGTGGGCCCGGATCGTCGGCGTCCTGGTGGCGATGGCGAGCGCGATCGTGAACGTCGGATTCCTGGCCGCGCACCCGTTCTGGTCGGGCATCATGATCTTGATGGACATCCTGATCATCTGGGCGCTGACCGTCCACGGCCGCGAGATCAAGGAGTAGGCGCCGCTCCACGGGCCGGTGACGCCGGCCCGTGGAACTTCACGTCACGCCGTTCGGCCGGCCCGGTGCAGGGCGGCGAGCTGTTTCAGATGGAGCGCGCTGTGTTTCGGCGTCCGGGTCTGGGTTTCGTAGTCGACCCGGACGATGCCGAAGCGCTTGACGTAGCCGTAGGCCCATTCGAAGTTGTCCAGCAACGACCAGGCCAGGTAGCCGCGGATGTCGGCGCCCTGCGCGATCGCGTCGGCCACGGCGCCCAGGTGGGACGTGAAGTACGCCGTCCGGCCGGTGTCGTCGACGTACCCGAACTCGTCGGCCACGTCCTCGAAGGCGGAGCCGTTCTCGGTGATGACCATCGGCAGGCCGGGGTAGTCGCGGGCGATGCTGAGCAGCAGGTCGGTGAATCCCTCGGGGACGATCTCCCAGTCCATCGCGGTGCGCGGCCGGCCCAGCGGCACCTCGCGGCTCACCGGAAGCCCGTTGCCGTCGACGGTGCTGCCGTCCTCGGCGTACCCGGTGAACTTCTGGCTGAAGTAGTAGTTCACGCCGAGCACGTCGATCGGCGCCGAGATGATCTCCAGGTCGCCGTCCTCGATCGGCAGCTCGACCCCTTCGCGGGCGAGGTCCGCGACCACGTCGGCCGGGTAGTGCCCGTGGACGAGCGGATCGAGATAGATCCGCCGGCCCATCCCGTCCGCCCGCCGCGCCGCGTCGACGTCCGGTGCGGCGTCCGAGGCCGGGTACGCCGTCGCGACGTTGAGCGTGATCCCGATGTCGAGCTTGCGCGGCGCGGCCGCGCGCATCTGCTGGGTCGCGAGCCCGTGGCCGAGCAGCAGATGGTGGACCGCGGCGATCGCGGCCGGGTACTCGCGCCGGCCCGGGGCGTGCAGGCCGTACGCGTAGCCGAGCATCGCCGAGCACCACGGCTCGTTCAGCGTGGTCCAGGTGTTCACCCGGTCCTGCAACGCGTCGAACACCAGCATCGCGTACTCGGCGAACCGGTACGCCGTGTCGCGCACCGGCCAGCCGCCCGCGTCCTCGAGCTCCTGCGGCAGGTCCCAGTGGTACAGCGTCACCCACGGGTCGATGCCCTGGGCAAGCAACTCGTCGACCAGCCGGTCGTAGAAGCCGATCCCGGCCGCGTTCACCGGGCCCTTGCCGCGCGGCTGGACCCGGGGCCAGGCCACCGAGAACCGGTACGTGTCGAGGCCGAGGTCCTTGATCAGCGCCACATCCGCCGGCATCCGGTGGTAGTGGTCGCAGGCGATGTCGCCGGTGTCGCCGTTGTCGATCGCTCCCGGAACCCGGCAGAACGTGTCCCAGATCGACGGCGTCCGGCCGTCCGCGCTCACCGCACCCTCGATCTGGTACGCCGAGGTGGCGACACCCCACCGGAACCCGGACGGGAACCCTCCGACGAGGGTCTCAGGAGTAGTGCTCATCATCGCCTTTCTAGGCTGTGCGGCCGGGGAGCCAGCACGCGACAGATCGGTTGGGGTCCTTGCGGGCCGAAGGGATCTCCAGAACCGGGATCTCGGCCGAGCAGCGCTCGAACGCCTGCGGGCAGCGCGGATGGAACGAGCAGCCCGACGGCATGCCGCGCAGATCGGGCGGTGAACCCGGGATCCCGGAGAGCTCGCGCCGTTCGCCGCGCAGGGCGGGGAACGACTTCAGCAGGCCTTCGCTGTAGGGGTGCAGGCTGTCGGTGTAGAGCTCCTTGGAGCGGGCTTGTTCGACGATGCGCCCGCCGTACATGATCGCGATCCGGTCCGAGAACTCGACCAGCAGCGACAGGTCGTGGGTGATGAACAGCACCGAGAACCCGAGCCGCTCGCGCAGTTCGACCAGCTGCGCGAGGATCTGCCGCTGCATCACCACGTCGAGCGCGGTGGTCGGCTCGTCCATGATCACCACCTGCGGCTCGAGGACGAGCGCCATCCCGATCATCACCCGCTGCCGCATACCGCCGGACAGCTGGTGCGGGTACGCGTCCATCCGGTCCGCGGAAATCCCGACGAGTTTCAGCATTTCCTGGGCCCGCGCGATCCGGGCCTGCGGGGACAGCTGCGGCTCGTGGGCCTTGATCACGTCGAGCATCTGGGTGGAGACCTTGTGCACCGGGTTCAGCGAGTTCATCGCGCCCTGGAACACGATCGACGTCTCGGCCCAGCGGAATCTGCGCAGTTCCGCGTCGGACAGCGCCATCACGTCGTACGAATCGCCCGACGGCGGGTGGTAGACCACCGACCCGCCGCTGATCACGCCGGGCGGCGGCAGCAGCCGGGTCACGCCGTACGCCAGCGTCGACTTCCCGCTGCCGCTCTCGCCGGCCAGGCCGAGGACCTCGCCGCGGTGCAGCGTCAGGTTCACGTCGCGGACCGCCTGCACGGCTTCGTCACCGAGGCCGTAGTCGACGTGGAAGTTCTTGATCTCCAGCACTGGCGTCTTCATGCGACCTCCTCACGGCGGCGTGCGACGGGGGTCACCGGCGCCTGTTGCGACGACAGCACCGGCGTGAAGCCGACGCGCATCCGCACCGAGTGGCCGTCCTTGGTCTTCACCCGGCTCCGGCCGCTGCTGCGCAGCCGGGGGCTGACGAACTCGTCGATGCCGAAGTTGATCAGCGACAGCGCCGTGCCGAGCACCGCGATCGCCAGGCCGGCCGGGACGAACCACCACCACGCGCCCTGGGCCAGCGCCTGCTGGCTCTGCGCCCAGAACAGGATGGTTCCCCAGTTCCACTCGGAGATCGTCGAGATCCCGATGAACGCCAGCGTGATCTCGGACATCACCGCGAAGATGACGGTGCCGACGAAACCGGAGGCGATGATCGCGGTCAGGTTCGGCATGATCTCGAAGGTGATGATCCGCCAGGTGCTCTCACCGGTGGCCCGGGCGGCTTCGACGTAGTCCCGGCGGCGCAAGGACAGCGTTTGCGCCCGTAGCACCCGGGCGCCCCAGGCCCAGGACGTGAAACCGATGACCAGGGCCACCATCAGGTCGCCGGCCGAGGGGATCGTGGACGCGACGATGATGATCAGCGGGAGCGCCGGAATGACCAGGAAAACGTTGGACAGCGCGGACAGGCTGTCGTCCGCGGCGCCGCCGAGGAAGCCCGCACTGACGCCGATCAGGATCGACAGCGCGGTCGCGACGAGGCCGGCCAGCAGGCCGACGAACATCACGCCGCGGGTGCCGACGAGCACCTGGCTGAAGATGTCCTGCCCGAGGTGCGTGGTACCGAACCAGTGCTTGCCGGACGGCGGCTGGATCAGGTCGCTGCTGCGGGCGGACGGGTCGTACGGCGCGACCCACGGGCCGATGATCGCGATCAGGCAGAAGAACGCGAGCACGACCAGGCCGGTCGCGGCCTTCGGATTCGCGACGAAGCGCAACCGGCGGCGCTTCACGGGCGCGGCAGCGACCTCAGGGCCCTCGGGCGTGACCGCGGTGATGGTGGTAGCTGGTGCGGACATCGTCAGCCCTCCTTCCGGGTACGCGGATCGAGCAGGAGATAGGCGACGTCGGCCAGCAGATTGGCGACCAGCACGGACAACGTGATGACAAGGAAGACGCCCTGCATCAGCGGATAGTCCTTGGCGCCGACAGCCTGGAACAGGTTGTAGCCGATGCCCGGGTAGGAGAACACGATCTCCACCAGCAGCGTGCCGCCGACGATGAAGCCGAGCGACAGCGCGAAGCCGGAAACGTTCGGCAACAGGGCGTTCCGGGCCGCGTAGCTGACCATCACCCGGCGCTCGGGCAGGCCCTTGGCGTGCGCGACGGTGATGTAGTCCTCAGAGGACACCGTGACCATCATGTTCCGCATGGTCAGGATCCAGCCGCTCACCGACGAGATCAGGATCGTGATCGCCGGCAGCAGGCTGTGCTGGATCGCGCTGCCGATGAACTCGCCGCCCCAGCCCGGCACCAGGCCGGGCTCGTAGCCGCCCGACGACGGGAAGAAGCTGTCCGGTCCGGCGAGCAGCGTGATCGCCAGGAGACCGAGCCAGAAGTACGGGATCGACGACAGGAACGTCGTCACCGGCAACAACCCGTCCATCACCGACCCGCGCCGCCAGCCGGCCAGCACGCCGAGCGACGTACCGATCATGAAGCTGGCGAACGTGGTGATACCGACCAGTGCGATCGTCCACGGCAGACTCTGCCGGAGGATCTCCGACACCGGTGTCGGGAAGAACGTGAACGACAACCCGAGGTCGCCGTGGAACACCTGGCCCCAGTAGTCGACGTACTGGCTCCAGAGCGACGCGTTCTTGTCCAGGCCGAACAGCACGTAGAGCGAGTTGATCGCATCGGTGCTCATCTGGCCCTGGAACTTGTTGATCAGCGACGTCACCGGGTCGCCCGGGATCAGCCGCGGGATGAAGAAGTTGATGGTCAGCGCGGCCCACGCGGTGAAGACGTAGAAGGCCAGCCGCTGCAGGAGGAACTTCACTTGGCCGTCCCTTCTTCGTAGAGCCAGCACGCGGCCCAGTGACCGGTGACCGGCAGTTCGAAGCGGGGCGGAAGATCGGTCGAGCACTTGGGCATCGCGTGCACGCAGCGCGGGTTGAACCGGCAGCCGCCGGGCGGCGCGATCAGGCTCGGCGGCTCGCCGCCTGCCTGGTCCTCGGGGGTGCTCAGCCGGCCGAGCCGATCGGGGTCCGGCGCGCTGTCGATCAGCAACCGCGTGTACGGGTGCGCCGGGTTCTGCGTGACGGTCTCGGAGTCGCCGCCCTCGACCATGCGCCCGGCGTACATCACCAGCGTCTCGTCGGCGAAGTACCGGGCCGAGGCGATGTCGTGGGTGATGTAGAGGATGGCCAGGTTGAGCCGTTCCTTCAGGTCCCGCAGCAGGTTCAGGACGCCGAGCCGGATCGACACGTCGAGCATCGACACCGGCTCGTCGGCGAGCAGCGCCTCGGGGTCCGCGCCGAGGGCGCGGGCGATCGAGACGCGCTGACGCTGACCGCCGGACAGTTCGTGCGGGAACTTGTCCAGGTAGCGCTCCGGGGGAGTGAGCTGGACCTGCACCAGGAGGTCGCGCAGGTTCTGCTCGAGATCGCCTTCGCGGCCGTGGATCCGCAGCGAGCGGGTCAGGTGGTAGCGGACCGTGTGCGTCGGGTTCAGGGACGCGAACGGGTCCTGGAAGATCATCTGCACCCGGCGCGCGTAGGCGCGGAACTTCCGCCCGCCGTGCACGGTGATCGGCTCGCCGTGCAGCCGGATCTCACCGGAGGTGCGCCCGTACAACTGGGCCAGCAGCCGCGCGACGGTCGACTTGCCCGACCCGGACTCGCCGACCAGCGCGGTCACCCGGCCCCGGCGCAGCGTCAACCGGACGTCGTCGACGGCGTGCACGGCCTTGTGCTCGCGGGACAGCAGATCACGGATTCCCCGCCGTACCGGGAAATGCTTGGTGAGGCCCTCGGCCTCCAGAACAACCTCGGTCTCGGTGACCGTCATCAGTCTCTCCTCAAGGCGACGGCGCCAGGCCACTGCTCGATGAACGGAGGCCTGGCGCCGTGCACCGCTGTTACTGGCTGCCGGCCGGCTTCAGGTTCAGGATGATCTGCAGAGCGTTCTGCTGGGTCGGCTGCGCCGGCCCGTACTGGTTCTGCTCGTCGGGCCAGCCGGTCCAGTTCTTGGTGCTGTAGAGACCGCCGACGTTGGACGCGGAGGTGGGGATGATCGGCATCTGCTCGACCATGATCTTCTGCAGCGTGTTCAGCGCGGTGGTGCGGGTCGCGTCGTCCGCGGCGTTGGCGTACTCGTCCAGCGCCTTGGTCGCCTCCGGGCTGTTGAACCGGCCGTAGTTGCCGCTCACGCCGCCCTTGCCGACCGGCTTCAGGATCTTGCCGTCCATGATGTTCTGGTAGATGTCGTACGGCGTCGCGCCGCCGTTGGTCCAGTGCATCGCGGCGTCGAAGTTGCCCTCGTCGATGTTCTTGAACCAGGCGTCCTGGTTGGCCTTGTCGACGGTCGCCTTGATCCCGATCGTGGACAGGTTGTCCTTGATGATCTCCAGGTCGGTGATGTAGTCGGACCAGCCGGCCGGGTCGGTGAGCGTGATCGTGACCGGCTTGCCGGCCGGGTCCTTCAGCACGTCGCCCTCGAGCTTGAAGCCGGCGTCGGCGAGCTCCTTCTTGGCCGCGTCGACGTCCACCTTGTGCTTGAGATCCTTGTACTCCGGCGCGATGAAGGACTCACCGGCCGGGGTCGGGATGCCGGTCATCGACTCGACCTTCGGGTAGAAGTACCCGGCCTCGCCCTGCTGGAAGATGTCGTCGCGGTTGATCACCAGGTTCATCGCGCGCCGCAGGGCCGGGTTGTCGAACGGCTTGCGGGTGGTGTTGATCCACAGACCGTGGATCCCGAGGTTCGCCGGGAACCACAGCTTGTGGTTCTTCGGGTCCTTGTCCTGGTAGACGGCCTTCACGTTCGGGACGAAGACGAAGCTCCACTCCGAGGCGCCGTTGGCCAGCGCGGTGGTCTGCGCGTTGTTGTCGTTGTACGAGGTGTACCGCAGCTCCTTGACCTTCGGCAGGTCCTGCCAGTACGAGTCGCGCAGCGTCAGCGTGGTGGTCTGCGGGGTGAACGACTTCACCGTGTACGGACCGGTGCCGATCGGGCTCTTCAGGGTGTCCTGGCTCGGGTCCTTGATCGTCGACCACTGGTGCTTCGGGATCACGAACACGGTCAGGATCTTGTTCTGGTTGGTGAACTGCGACCGGGTGAAGGTCAGGTCGACCTTGTTGCCGGACGCGGTGATGGTGCCGTACGGGATCGCGTCGGAGTTCAGCGCCTCGTTGTCCTTGCGGATCTGGAACGAGTACGCCACGTCGTCGGCGGTCATCGGCTGACCGTCGGAGAACTTCACGCCGTCGCGGACCGTCAGCGACAGCTTGGTGTAGTTGGCGTCCCACTTCCACTCGGTCGCCAGCCAGGGCTTGCCGGGTTCGGTCGGCTTGATCCCGTTGATCATCACCAGCGGCTCGAAGATCATCCAGCGGTAGCCCAGCGAGGCGCCCGAGGAGGAGCCGAGGAACGGGTTGTGGTTCTCGGTCTGCGGACCGTTCGGCATCCCGACGTTGAGCACGGTCGCACCCGTGCCCGATCCGCCGTTTCCAGAGCTGCCTGACTTCCCGTCCCCGCTACTACAAGCAGCCAGCGTGGCTGCGGCGAGCAAGCCCGTGAGGGCCAGCGCGACTGTCCGTCGTGCTCGCATCGGTTCCTCCTGTGCATCTGTTGGCGGATGCCCTCCCCTGAGCCGGGTGGGCGACTGCATCGTGGCGTGAGAACGCTCTCATGGGAAGAGCGGACGCCTTAACGGATCGGTATCGAGGGGTGTTCCGGCGGCGGGACAGGGGCAGCTGCCCCGCCGCCGGAGCTTCGGTGAGTGTTGCCTTTGATGGGTTGACGTCCGAGATGCAGGGGTTGCGTACCAGATCCGGCTGGCAAACCCAGCAACTCGGACGTCAACCCATCAGATGTCGGGGGTGGGGCGGCGGCGGGATTTCGGGGCGGGGGTGGTGGTCCGCTTCGGAGCGGTTGAGCTGCGGACGATCAGCGTCGTCGGCAGCACCTGCGGGGTCTCGGGCAGCGGCGTGCCGCCGAAGTACCCCATCAGCATCCGGGCCGCGGTCTGACCCATCTGGCGCATCGGCTGGTGCACCGTGGTCAGCGGCGGTTCGGTGTGTTCGGCGTACGGGATGTCGTCGAACCCGACCACCGACACGTCGTTCGGCACGTTCCGCCCGGTCTCCCGGACGGCCTGGACGGCGCCGCCGGCGGAGAGGTCGTTGTGGGCGAAGATCGCGTCGAACTCGAGTCGCTCGTCGAGTGCGTGCTGGACACCGCGGCGTCCGCTCTCGTGGGTGAAGTCGCCTTCGAACACGAGTCTCGGGTCGAGCTCGATACCGGCCTCCGCATAGGTGTCGCGGAAACCGTCCAGGCGTTCGTGGGTGCAGCCGAAACGCTCGACGCCGGTGATCACCAGCGGCCGGCGGCGGCCGAGCTCCAGCAGGTGCCGCGCGGCGGACTCGCCGCCGGCGTAGTTCGTGGTGGCGACGGACGGGAACTGCGGGCGCTTGTCGCGGTCGTCGATCAGGACCACCGGCAGACCGCGCGCATGGAGTTGCTCGATGTAGGTGAGCGTGCCCTCGGGCTCGATCACCAGCAGGCCGTCGAACGACTGCGCCGACACCTGGGACGCGAACTGCTGCATGGATTCCTCACCCCGGTTGAAGGTGAACAGCAGCAGGCCGTAGCCCTCGCTCTCGACCACGTCGACCGCGCCCTGCAGCACCTCGCCCATCCAGGGCCAGGTGAGCGACGGGACCAGCATTCCGACGATCCGGGTCCGGCCGCGGGCCAGGCCGACCGCGCGGGCGCTCGGCACGTACCCGAGCTCGGCGATCACCTGGCGGACCCGCTCGGCGGTCCGCAGGTCGAGCTCGCCCTTGCCGTTGAGGACGCGTGACACGGTCGTCTTGCTGACGCCGGCACGGGCCGCGACATCGGCGATGGTGATGGACACGCTGACTCTCCCCTCGGGCGGTCGGGGTGCGGGCTCCGACGGGTCGGAACCGGTTTCGGAAGCGGTTCCGTAGATCAAAGCCGAGACCGCAACGGGCCGTCAATCACGGAGTGGTAACGAATCGCGGCTTAGTTCACGACTTGGAAGAAGTCGCCTCTTCCGTCGGGTGGGACGGCATGATGAACTCGGGGGCGAGCGGCCCGCCTGGGGCCCCGCAGCGTGAGGTTGGGGTATGGAAGTTCGCCGGACCACGGTGCGGGACATGCGCCGGTCCAACCGCTCGGTGATCCTCACCAGCATCTACCGTGACGGTCCGCTGAGCCGCCAGGAGCTGACCGGCCGGACCTCGCTCAGTGCGGCGAGCGTGAGCAACCTGGTCGCCGAACTGATCGCCGAAGGCGTCGTCGAGGAGGCCGGTTCGGTCGAGTCCGAGGGCGGCCGGCCGCGGGTGCTGTTGCGGGTGGCACCGACCTTCCGGTACGTCGCGGGTGCCGAGGTGGGGGAGACCCGGGTCCGCGTCGAGCTGTTCGATCTGGCCATGAACGTGCTGGCCCGGGCCGACCACCCGATCAGCTCGCCGACGCCCGAAGAGGTCGTGAAGCACGTCCTGGAAGGGCTTTCGGCCGTCGTCGCGTCCTCGGGAGTGCGCCCCGAGCAGATCCTCGGCCTCGGGGTCGCGGTCTCGGGTGTCGTCGAGGACAACGCGATCGTCGACGCGCAGACGCTCGGCTGGGACGCCGTACCGCTCGCCGCGATGCTTGCCGAGGGCACCGACATACCGGTGCACGTGGACAACGGCGCGAACATGCTCGGCCAGGCCGAGATGTGGTTCGGCGCGGGCCGCGGCGCGACCGACGTGGTCGTGGCCCTGGTCGGCTCCGGTGCGGGCTCGGCCCTGGTGGCCGGTGGCTCCAGCTACCGCGGCGCCCGCAGCAGCGCGGGCGAGTGGGGCCACATGACGATCGTGTACGGCGGCCGCCAGTGCCGCTGCGGCGCCTTGGGCTGCCTCGAGACCTACGTCGGCGCGGAAGGCGTCCTGGACCGGTACCGGCAGGCCGGCGGCGTGGTCGACGGTGACGAGGAGACCGCGTTCGTCGAGCTCCTGGAGTCGGATTCGGAGCTCGCGGCAACCGTCGTCGACGACACGATCGGCTATCTGGCCGCGGGCTTCGCGAACCTGGTCAACCTGGTCAACCCCGAGCGCATCGTGCTCGGCGGCTGGGCCGGCCTGCTGCTCGGCGAGAAGCACCTGGACGAGTTGCGTTCGGAGGTCGGCAAACACGCCCTCCGCCGCCCCTACGCCCAGGTGTCCATCGTCCTGTGCGAACTGGGCCGCGACGCCGTCGCGCTAGGCGCCGCGACCCTCCCCGTAGTACGTCTGCTCCGCGACGGCGGCGCAGTACGTTAGACGGTCCACTTCTGGTTGGCGGCGCCGGTGCAGGTCCAGGTTTGGAGGGGTGTGCCGTTGGCGGAGTTGTTGCCGGTGACATCGAGGCACTTGTTCGCCTGCGGGTTCACCAGGTCGTGGCCGGAGGTGTAGGTCCATTTCTGCGCGCCGGTTCCGTTGCAGGTCCAGAGCTGGACCTTGGCGCCGTCGGCGAGTGAGCCGGCGTTGACGTCGAGGCACTTGCCGAGCGCGCGGATCGTGCCGTCACCGGGGCGCGTCCACGTCTGCGCGTTCGTGCCGTTGCAGTCGTACAGCTGCACCGGCGTACCGTCGGCGGAGTTGGCGGCCGCGACGTCCATGCACTTGCCGGCCAGGCCGGTGATCTGCGAGCCGCCGCCGCCCGAGCTGCCGAGCGTGGAGACGCGGACGTAGTCGACGGTCATGGTCTGCGGGAACACCGTCGTACCGTCCGGGTAGCCCGGCCAGTAGCCGCCGACCGCGAGGTTCAGGATCATGAAGAACGGGTGGTTGAAGACCCAGGTGTTGCCGCCGAGGTCGGCCGGTGTCCGGCGCTGGTACTGCACGCCGTCGACGTACCAGGTGATCGAGTCCGGGGCCCAGTCCACCGCGAAGGTGTGGAAGTCGTCGGCGAACGACCAGCCGTTCGGATGGTTGTACGCGGCACCGATCCCGCCGGCGCCGGAGTAGCCCGGGCCGTGGATCGTGCCGTGCACGGTGGCCGGCTCCTTGCCGATGTTCTCCATGATGTCGATCTCGCCGTCGTTCGGCCAGTTGCCGCCGCCGAGCATCCAGAACGCGGGCCAGATCCCTTGTCCGCGGGGGATCTTGATGCGGGCCTCGAACCGCCCGTACGTCTGGGTGAAGGTCTGCGCGGTGAGCAGCCGGGCCGACGTGTACTGGCACGGGCCGTAGTGGCACTGGTAGCCGCCGTTCTCCTGCCGGGCGGTGATCACCAGGTTGCCGTTGCCGTCCAGCGCGGAGTTGCGGGTGCTGTTGGTGTAGTACTCCATCTCGTTGTTGCCCCAGCCGCTGCCGCCGATGTCGTACCGCCACTTGGCGGGGTCGGGGGCCTGGCCGGCGGGGCCGTCGAAGGTGTCCTCCCAGACAGTCGCTGTCGTGGCGGCGGCGGCCTGCTGGTGCCCGGTGGCCGCGGGCTGGAGGAGGGCGGTGCCGGCGAGTGCGGCACCGATTGCGAGGAACGCGAGCATGCGGGGACGCTTCATGAGTACCTCATTTCGGGGGCGTCTGAATGAGGGCAATGACTGGCCCGCAGCGTGCCGTGAGAACGCTCTCAGGTCAAGCCCGAGACTAATTAAAAGATCTGAAAAAAGTCTCGCCTTCGGCGTTGACACTGCTGTGCACGAATGGTTACCTCATGCTGACCAGCTGTTGCGGCGCGGGCAGACGCCGACAACGCGAACCGCCCCACACTCCCCGTATCTAAAGGGATACCGCCACAAGGGAGAACCGCCCCATGCCCGCGAAACGGCTTTTGCCGGCCGTGGTCGCCGCGCTCTGCGTGGCCGCCGCCGGACTCGGCTTCGGAACCGCTCCACCCGCCGTCGGCTCGGTCGCCGCCGGCGAACAGGTCAACATCTGGCTGACCACCACCAACGACTCGGCCGGCCGCAACGTGACCCGCGGTCTGCAGCAGCAGACACCGGTGAACTTCGGACCGGCCGGCGGGACCGCGAACCAGACCGTCACGGTCAACGAGAACACCACGTACCAGTCCTTCGAGGGCGGCGGCGCCTCGTTCGCGGACAGCTCCGCCTGGCTGCTGAACAGCAGCAACGTGATCTCGGCCGCGACCCGCGACCAGGTGATGCGGGACCTGTTCGACCCGGTGAACGGGATCGGTCTCGCGTTCGTCCGCAACCCGATGGGCGCCTCCGACCTCGCCCGCTTCAACTACTCCTACGACGACACCTGCTGCGACCTGAACGACTTCAGCATCCAGCACGACCTCGCCGACGTCGTACCGCTGACCAAGCAGGCGCGGCAGCTCAACCCGGCGCTGAAGGTGATGGGCTCGCCGTGGAGCGCGCCGGCCTGGATGAAGGACAACAACGACTTCGTCCACCGCGGCTGGCTGAAGTGGGAGTACGCGCCGATGTACGCGCAGTACTTCGTCAAGTACCTGCAGCAGAACGAGGCGCAGGGCAACCACATCGACTACATCTCGGTGCAGAACGAGCCGACCTGCTGCGGCAGCGACAGCACCGGCTACGCGTCGATGAACTGGAACGGGTCCGGCCTGCTCGAGTTCACCAAGAACAACCTGATGCCCGCGCTGCAGGCGGCCGGTCTCACCACCAAGGTGCTGATCCTCGACTACAACTGGGGCAACTACAACGACCTCGGCTCGGTCCCGATCGCCGACGCCGCGCTGCGCAGCCACCCGAACTTCGGCGGGATCGCCTGGCACGGGTACGGCGGTGACGTGAACCTGCAGACGCAGGTGCACAACCAGTACCCGGGCGTGAACGCGTACATGACCGAGCACTCCGGCGGTACCTGGATCGCGAACCAGCAGGTCGAGGACATGAACAACCTGATCGACTACACCCGCAACTGGGACAAGTCGTGGGTCAAGTGGGGTATCGCGCTCGACGAGGACCACCTGCCGTACGTCGGCGCCGGCTGCAACGTCTGTACCGGGCTCGTGACGGTGCACCGCAACGACGGCCAGCGTGGTCAGGTCACCAAGACGGTCGAGTACTACACGATGGGCCACCTGACCAAGTTCGTGAAGCCGGGTGCGCTGCGGATCGACTCGACCGCGAACAGCTCGGTGAAGAACGTGGCCTGGAAGAACCCCGACGGCTCCAAGGCGCTGATCGCGTTCAACACCACGGGCAGCTCACAGTCCGTGCGGGTCAACTGGGGCTCGCAGTCCTTCGTCTACACGCTGCCGACCAAGACGTCGGCGACCTTCACCTGGTCGGGCTCGCAGAGCGGCGGTGGCGGTACGAGCGGGCAGATCACCGGCCTGGGCGGCAAGTGTGTCGACGTCGCCGGTGCGAACTCGGCCGACGGTACGACGGTGCAGCTGTACGACTGCAACGGCACCACGGCCCAGCAGTGGTCCCGTCCTGGCGACGGCACGCTCCGCGCGCTCGGCAAGTGCTTGGACGTTTCGGGCGGTTCTGTGGCCAACGGCGCCAAGGTGCAGTTGTGGACGTGTAACGGCAGCGGGGCGCAGCAATGGAACTACACAAGTGGCAATGACCTGGTGAATCCACAGGCGAACAAGTGTCTCGACGTCACCGACAACACCTCCGCCAACGGCACCCCACTGCAGCTGTGGAGCTGCACCGGTGCGGCCAACCAGAAGTGGACCATCTCATGAAGCGATTACTCGCAGTGGGCGCGACGCTCGTCCTGGGACTGACTCTGGCTGCACCGGCTGTCACGGCTCAGGCAGCCACCGGTGCTGTCACCGGTCTGGCCGGCAAATGCATGGACGTCGCCGCGGCGAACAGTGCCGACGGCACGCAGGTCCAGCTGTACGACTGCAACGGTACGAGCGCACAGCAGTGGACGCGCTCCAGCGACGGAACCCTGCGCGCACTGGGCAAGTGCCTGGACGTGTCCGGCGGGTCTGTGGCGAACGGCGCCAAGGTGCAGCTGTGGACGTGCAACGGCAGCGGCGCGCAGCAGTGGACGTACACGTCCGGGCGTGACCTCGTGAACCCGCAGGCGAACAAGTGTCTCGATGTCACCGGCAACAACTCCGCGAACGGTACGCCGCTGCAGCTGTGGAGCTGTACCGGTGCGGCGAACCAGAAGTGGAACGTCCCGGCGGCCGACGACGGACCTCCGCCGGCGGGTGGTGCGCCGATGGCGGCCGCGCCGTATCTCTACCAGGGCTGGGGTGACCCGCCGAACCCGGCGACCGTGATGAACGCGTCGGGGGTGAAGTGGTTCACGATGGCCTTCATCTTGTCGAACGGCTACTGCAACCCGCAGTGGGACGGTTCACGACCGCTGACCGGCGGCGTGGACCAGCAGGCGCTCAACACGATCCGCTCCAACGGCGGCGACGTGGTGGTCTCGGTCGGCGGCTGGTCCGGCAACAAGCTGGGACAGAGCTGCGGTACGGCGAGCGAGCTGGCGGCGGCGTACCAGAAGGTGATCAACGCGCTGTCGCTGAAGGCGATCGACGTGGACATCGAGGACCAGGAGTTCTCCCAGGCCGCCGTCCGGCAGAAGGTCGTCGACGCGCTGAAGATCGTCGAGCAGAACAACCCGGGGATCGCGACGTACCTGACCTTCGGGACCACGACGTCCGGGCCGGACGGCAACGGTCAGGACCTGATCCGGCGCGGCGCGGCGTCCGGGCTGAACCTGGACGGCTGGGTGATCATGCCGTTCGACTTCGGCGGCGGGTCGACCAACATGGGCACGCTGACCCGGCAGGCGGCCGACGGGCTGAAGAACCAGGTGAAGGCGGCGTACGGGCTGACCGACGACGCGGCGTACCGCAAGATCGGCATCTCCTCGATGAACGGCATCACCGACGTCGCGGGTGAGCGCGTCAACCTGTCCGACTTCGAGTCGATGCTGTCGTACGCGTCCGAGCACCACCTGGCCCGCTTCACGTTCTGGTCGGTCAACCGCGACCGCCCGTGCACGGGCGGCAGCGCCGACAGCTGCTCCGGCATCTCCCAGAACCCCTGGGACTTCACGAAGGTGATCGGCCGCTACCGCGGATAGCGGATCGCCAGGCCATCACAATTGGCCGGCGGCGAGGCGTCCCGCTGGGGCGCTCGCCGCCGGCCTTCGATTGTGATGGCCTGGGCGTCCGTCGTTTGACCCTCCGGTTACCGGAGGGTGGAAGCTTGGGGCATGACGGCGACGGTGACGGTGGGGGAGTTCTCCCGCCTGACGCATCTGAGTGTGAAGACCCTGCACCACTACCACGACATCGGCCTGCTCGCGCCGGTCTCCATCGACGCGTCGTCGGGCTACCGGCGCTACGGGACGGACCAGGTCGACACCGCGCTGCTGATCCGGCGGCTGCGGGAGCTGCGGATGCCGCTCCCGGATGTCCGGGCGGTGGTCGAGGCGTCCGACGGGGCGGCGCGCGAGGAGACGCTGCGTGCCCATCTCGAGCGGATGGAGCAGGAGCTCGCGCACACCCGCGAGGTCGTCACGTCGCTGCGTCAGCTGCTCACGCCCGGTCGACCGATCCTCGACGTGCAGTACCGGTTCATCCCGCCGTTCCGGGCGTACGGCGTGACCGGGCACGTGGTGCGGGACGAGATCGGGCCGTGGTGCGAGTTCGCCTTCGGCCGGCTCGACGCCGTCGGCGCCGGCATCCGGGCGACGTCGGGAGCGACGTACTCCGACGAGTTCTTCACCGAGGACGCCGGCCAGGTGACCGCGTTCCTGCCGGTCGCGCTCGACCAGGCTCCGGCCGACGGGGTGGATCTCGTCGACCTCCCCGGCGGGTATTTCGCGATCGCCGTGCACGCCGGCCACATGACCGACTTCGACCGGACGTACGGCGCGCTCGGCAGCCACGTCGCGGAGTACTGCGAGATCGCGCCCGGCCCGATCCGTGAGCTCTATCCCATCGGCCCGGGGGACGTCCCCGATCCGGCCGACTACCGAACCGAGGTCTGCTGGCCGATCCAGCGGATCCCAGTACTGAAAGGCTGAGCATGTCCATTTCTCTTGAGAGCATCGCCTTCGACTGTGCCGACGCCGCCGCGCTGGCCGGCTTCTGGGCGGGTGTGTTCTCGACCGACGTCGATGCGGACGGCAACGAGTTCTTCGCGACCGTGAACCGGGAGGCCTCCGGGCCGACGCTGATGTTCCTGCAGGTCCCGGAGCCGCGCAACGGCAAGAACCGCCTGCACGTCGACCTGGCCGCGACCGACTGGGCCGCCGAGGTCGACCGCCTCGTCGGCCTGGGCGCCAAGCGCGTCGACGAGCACAACGAGTACGGCGTGCACTGGATCACGCTCGCCGACCCGGAGGGCAACGTCTTCGACGTCGCCGAACACTAGGCCCGGTCCGGCCCTGGTCGGGGGGATTGCCAGGTCGCCGCCCGGGGAGGAGGGTGAGAAGTGTCCGGCGGCGCCGCCGGGGCGCTGCCCTGAGCGTAAGGGGGGTGGATCGTGTACGCGCGTTCCACCACGATCAATGCCGCGCCGGCGTCGGTCGATGCCGGCATCGCGCAGGTGCGCGACGAAGTGATGCCGATGCTCATGGACATGGACGGCTGCATCGGCCTGTCCATGATCGTCGACCGGGAGTCCGGCCGGTGCATCGCGACCAGCGCCTGGCAGTCGGAGGAGGCGATGCGGGCCTCCGACGAAGCGCTCCGGCCGGTCCGCGAGCGGATCGCGGAGACCATGGGCGGGTCGGGTCCGCAGGTGCAGGAGTGGGAGATCGCCGTACTGCACCGTGACCACCGGTCCTCCGCCGGCGCGTGCGTCCGGGCGACCTGGGTGAAGATCGACCCGGCGACGATGGATCGGGCGATCGACGTCTACAAGCTGGCCTCACTGCCGCGGCTCGAGGACCTGGCCGGGTTCTGCAGCGCGAGCCTGCTGGTCGATCGGGCCTCCGGCCATGGGGTGTCCTCGGTGACGTACGACAGTCAGGAGGCGATGGACAGCAACCGGGAGGCCGCCGCCTCGATGCGTGCCTCGACCTCCAAGGACGCCGGCGCGGAAGTCCTGGACGTCCGCGAGTTCGAGCTCGCCATCGCGCACTTACGGGTGCCCGAGATGACCTGACCGCTCAGGGAGCGTGACCGAAGGTGGCGGTGAACGCCTCCCGGAACAGGTCCGCCAGGTCGGGCTCGCCGTCGTCGGCGGCCCAGCGCAGCAAGGCGGTATGAGTCACTCCGAGTACGGCGCTCGCGGCCGCGCGGGCGCCGTACTCCTGGCTGGGACCGATCGCGTTCACGAACGCCTCCTGCAGGCGGAACTGACTGTCCAGGTGACGGGCCTGGAGCGCCGGGGTCGAGATCATCAGCCGGAGGCGTGCGAGCAGCAGGTCGTGCTCGGTGGTGGCCACCAGGTCGAGGATGGTCACGACGGTGCGGCCGATGCGGTCGGTGAGTGAACCGGTGGCCGGGAGTTCCGCGATCGTGGCGGCGGTCAACTGGTCGAAGTCGTCGTACAGGACCAGGTCTTCCTTGGTGGGGAAGTTCCGGTAGACCGTCATCGCCGAGACGCCGGCCGCGGCGGCGACGCCGTTCACCGTGGTCGCGTCGTACCCGCGGTCGGTGAACAGGCGCAGCGCCTGCCGCTGGATGCGTTGCCGGGTGTCGGCACGCTGGCGGTCCCTCAAGCTCATGTGGTAGATACTAACAACATGATAGTTTCTAACATGAACGACAGGGTGGCGTTGGTGACCGGGGCCTCGCGCGGCATCGGGCGAGCGATCGCTGAGCGGCTGGCCGCGGCGGGAGCCGAGGTGGCCGTGCACTTCCACCAGGACAAGGCCGGTGCGGAGGAGACGCTGGAGCGGATCGGCGGGCGCGGGTTCGTGATCGGCGCCGAGCTCGGCGTGCCTGGGGACACCGACGGCGTCGTCGATCAGTTGACCGCGGGGCTGGCGGGTCGGCGGCTGGACGTGCTCGTGAACAACGCGGCGGCACCGCCCGCGGGTCCGATCGGCACGGACACGGAGGCGGCTTTCGACCGGTTGATGGCGGTGAACGTGCGGGCGCCGTACTTCCTGATCCAGCGCTTGCTGCCGGTGCTGTCGGACGAGGGCCGGATCGTGTCGATCTCGTCGGTCGCGACCCGGATGGCGAACCCGGCGCAGACGTCGTTCGCGATGACCAAGGGTGCGCTCGAGACGATGACGCGCACGTTGGCGCAGCAGTTGGGCGCGCGAGGGATCACGGTGAACGCCGTCGCGCCCGGTGCGACCCGGACCGAGGCGAACGGGGCGTTCTTCGAGGCGCCCGGGCTGACCGAGCTGATCGTCGCCCGGACGGCGCTCGGCCGGCTGGGCGGTGGTGACGATGTCGCCGAGGTGGTCGCGTTCCTCGCCTCGCCTGCCGCGCGATGGATCACCGGGCAGGTCGTGGACGCTTCCGGCGGGCTACACCTCGGGGTCGGCTGATTCGCTGTCGAGGAAGAGCTGTACGCCGGGGTGGGTGCGTAGCGCCGTACCGGGATGGTCCGGGCCGATCGGCTGCGTGAGGGTGTCGTGGACGGCCTGGCGCTTGACTGCTCCGGGGACGGATCCGATCAGCGCGCGGGCGTTCAGCAGGCGGGGGATGGTGACGGTGATCGCGTGGGTCGGTACGTCGTCCATGCCGGGGAAATTGCCCTCGTCGACCTGCTGCTTGCGGCTGGTCTCGTCCAGTGCGACCAGCCGGACCGCCTCGGCAGCGCTGAAGTCGGCGGGCGGGTCGTTGAACGCCAGATGCCCGTTGACGCCGAGGCCGAACAGGACGAGATCGAACGGCTCGTCGCCCATCAGCTTCGCGTAGGGGTCCGGGCCGTCCTCGGGATCCAGTGGGCGGAACGTTGCCTGTGGCACCTTGTCGAGGAAGTTCCGGCGTAGCCAGTTCCGGAACGACTGCGGTGCGGCGGGATCCAGCCCGACGTACTCGTCCATGTGAAAACACTCGACCCGGCTCCAGTCGAGGCCCGGTTCGGCCGCGAGCGCGGTCAGCGTGGCGGTCTGGCTGGGGGCGGCTGCGAGCATGATCCGGGCCCGCCCGCCGGCCGCGATCGCCTTCAGGATCTGCCCGGCGGCGGCGGTCGCGGCAGCGCGGCCGAGCTGCTCGCGGCTCGGGTGCGTGCTGATGCGCGGAGCGTGCTCGACTGTCATGGACCCTCCCGGCGGCGTGTGTGCTGGGGAAAGCCTCGCACAACCGGGGGTTTTCCACCGGTCGGTACGGTGGATGACCAGACCCGAAGACGGCGGCTGGCTCCAGTGTGTGGACAGTGTCCATGGATCTAGCGTCGTCCGCATGCTGACGACGACGAATCAGGTGATGATGGCCGCGCTGCAGGCGACGCAGGAACCGACCGGTGGGGTGGCCGGGTGGGCGATCGATCTCATGGAGCGGCTGGGCCCGGCGGGAGCGGGGGTCGCGGTCGCGCTGGAGAACCTGTTTCCGCCGTTGCCGAGCGAGGTGATCCTGCCGCTGGCCGGGTTCGCGGCGGCGCGCGGTGACTTCGGCCTGGTCGCCGCGATCGTCTGCACCACGCTCGGATCGGTGATCGGCGCGCTCGCGCTGTACGGCGTGGGTGCCGTGCTGGGCCGCGACCGGATGCGGGCGCTCGCCGGGAAGCTGCCGCTGGTGAAGGTGCGCGACGTCGACAAGGCCGAGGAGTGGTTCCTCCGGCACGGGCCCAAGGCGGTGCTGATCGGGCGGCTGGTTCCGGTGGTGCGCAGCCTGATCTCGGTGCCGGCCGGCGTCGAGCGGATGCGGGTCGTGCTGTTCCTGCCGCTGACCGCGATCGGCAGCCTGGTGTGGAACTCGTTGCTGATCCTGGCCGGGTATCAGCTCGGCGAGCGGTGGCATCTGGTGGAGTCGTCGGTCGGCGTGTTCCAGAAGTTGGTGATCGTGGCCGCGCTGGCGGCGGTCGGGTGGTTCGTCGTGGTCCAGCTCCGGGCCAGGCATTCGGATGCTGAGAAAGTCCAGTAGGCAGCTCCACTTTGACTACTCTCGAGGCAGTTGCTGCACAGTTGCCGCCGAGGTTCCGGGAGATGGGTCAGATGCCGTCAGTCGCGTTCGAGTCGAAGGTCGCGCCGGAACCACCGGTCTGGCCGCAGTCGGTGGTCACGGTGGTCGGCAACCCGCGCGCCGGATCACGGACCGCGGCCGCCGCGGCGTCCGTCGCGGAGCTGCTCGCCTCCGAGCTCGGGACGCCGTACCGGATCGACGAGCTGATCGACCTGGTGACGCTGGCGCCGGCGATCTTCCAGGGTGACCAGGCGGGCGCCGAGACGCAGTCCGCGCTGGAGGCCGCGATCGAGCTCGTGTCGTCGGCGTCGGTGATCGTCGTCGCGACACCGGTCTACAAGGGCAGCTACACCGGCCTGCTGAAGAGCTTCCTCGACGTGCTGCGTCCTTCGGCGCTGGCGGGCTCCGTGGTCGTCCCGGTGACGGTGGCGGCCGCGCCGAGCCACAAGCTGCTCGCCGACCAGCATCTGCGGCCGGTGCTGGCGGAGCTGGGCGCGAGCGTCCCGGTGCCGGGCGTGCTTCTGGAAGAGCGCGATCTGGAGGACCTGCAGGTCGTCCTGTCCGGCTGGATCCGCGCCAACGCCGGCATCATCCAGGCCACCACGATCGCCCTCCAGCCGGTCGCCGAGCCGACGCCTGCAAGATAAACCGGCGCGGGCCGGCAGCGCCGGGATCTATCGTCGGCTCATGGAGGAGCGGGCGCGGATCGAGCAGAACCGGCACGCCTGGGACCTGCGGGCCGCGGCACACGTGTCGTCCCGGTTCTACGACGTCGACGGGTTCCGGACGGGTGGCAGTTCGCTGCGGCCGTTCGAGGTCGAGGCGGTCGGCGACGTCCGCGGTCGGCGGCTGCTGCACCTGATGTGTCACTTCGGGCTGGACACGCTGTCGTGGGCGCGGCTGGGCGCCGACGTCACCGGCGTGGACTTCTCCGCGGCAGCGGTCGACGCCGCGCGGCGGTTGGCCGACGAGGTCGGGTTGGCGGCGCGGTTCGTGCAGGCGGACGTGTACGACGTGGCCGACGTACTGGAGCCGGCGTCGTACGACGTGGTGGTGGCGACGTACGGCGTGCTGGTGTGGCTGCCCGATCTGGACGAGTTCGCGCGAGTGGTGGCACGGATGCTGCGCCCGGGCGGGACGGTCTTCCTGGCGGAGTTCCATCCGCTGCAGGCGATGGTGGACGAGGACCTTCGGGTGCGTACGTCGTACTTCCGCACCGGCGCCGTGGATCGTGAGGTGACGACCAGCTACACCGGGCAGGACGTGCCGGAACACGTGCAGAGCACCTGGCCCTGGACGGTCAGCGGATTGGTGAACGCACTGGCGAGCGCCGGCCTGCACATCGACCGCCTCGACGAGCTGCCGGTGGACCTGCGGCAGCGGAGTCCAGCGATGGTGCAGGACTCTGACGGGTTGTGGCGGCTGCCGGGTGATCCGCTGCCGTTGTTGCTGACGTGTCGAGCTCATCGCCCCAGCGCGGGATAAATGCCGAGGGCGTCGAAGCGGGCGGTCAAGTCGTCGACCCAGGCGGTCGGCGTGCGGTGATCCGGCAGCGGTACGCCGGCCTCGCTACGCCACAGCGCGTCGCCGAGGGCTGTGCGCAGGTGCCACGCCATGACTCGCTCCGGCGACAGGCGGCGCCCGGCGAGCTGCTCGTAGTGGCGGGAGGTGGCTTGCAACAGTTCGACCCCTGGTCCGGTCCCGGGGAACGCGCGCAGGTCGTACTCCGCGTCGGCGGTTCCCACGGTTTCGAAGTCAACGATCACCTGCAGCTCGGAGCCCTTCCAGACCTGATTACCGCCGTGCAGGTCGCCGTGAACAAGTACCGGCGGTGCCGGCCGGGCGAGCACCTCGTCGGCCCAGTCGCACCATCGCATCACGGACCCGACCTGATCCGGCCGAATCCATGGCCCGATCCCGTCGCGGATCGCCCGCGTGGTTGCAGGCGGCATCAGCGCCGGCTGCAGACCGCCGGTCAGGTAATCCACACGTTCGAGCGTGTCAGCACGATGCAGCACAGCGAGAAACCCCGCCAACTGCCGACCAGCGCGATCCCGGTCGATCGAGCCGACGACCTCGAACAGCGCCGCACCAGAAACGCGCTCGGTCACCAGCATCATTGGGTCAGTACTGCAGACCACAACCTCCGGCAGAAACCGAACGCCAGGCGCCTGCGCCAACGCTGCGAGGATGGTGATCTCGTGCGCCAACCGCAGCGCCGCGGGCTCCGACCAGGCGAACTTCACGACGAAGCGCTCCCCGACCACCGCGCTGCCGGCCCACCATTGCGGATCCTGCTCGGGGAGCGTCTCCCGTACGGCGACCTCCAGCCCGCCCAACTCCGGGGCCACGACGCGCAACGCGTCCGCGACCGCGCCCGGCGAACACTCGTCCAACCACCGCATACCTTCATCCCACCACCCCGCCGGCTCAGTCGTTGTGGGTGGGTTGGGTGGGGGCGTGGCGGAGGGTTGCGGTTGCGGGGATGAGGGTGGAGCCGAAAGTGAGTGCGGCGGCTGCTCCGACGATCACCAGGTAGATCCAGAGCGGGCCCGTCGGGACGGCGTCGTTCGCGACCTTGGCGGAGAAGGGGAGGAGGCAGGCGAGCGCGACGGCGGTGCCGAGCGTGATGCCTGTGAGGGTGACCAGCGTGCTTTCGGTGGTGAGCATGCGGAGGACCTGGAAGCGGGTCGAGCCGGTCAGCCGTTGCAGGGCGAACTCGCGGCGCCGGCGCAGCGTGGTGGACACCAGCGTGTTGACGACCGAGACCGCGGTGTACGCGATCAGCATGCCGACCAGCATGTAGTTGATCCACGCCTGCGTCTGCAGATCCTCGACGTTCGCGGCGACCAGTGTGCTGCGGTCGGCGACCTGGACACCCGGGTGGGCGGCAGCGAGCTTGGTCAGAGCCGGCCGTACGTCGGCACCGGGCTCGGCGCGGACCAGGACCTGCTTGGTCAGACCGTCGGTCGTGTGGGCGGCAACCAGGGACGCGGGCAGGATGATCGACTCGTACCCACGCTCGGCCGCGAACGTCGCGACCACCCGCAGCTTCACAGTGGTGCCGTCGCCCAAGGTCATCGTGATCTCGGAACCGACGCCACGACCGGTCTTGGCAGCCATGTACTCCGGGATCGCCGCGGTCGACCCGGTCAGCCCCCCGAGCGATCCGCTCGTCAGCCGCACCGGCGCCGTACCGTTCGCGCCCTGCGCGTCCACGCCGATCACCGGCGCGCCGTCCTCGTCGAACGGAGCCTTCCGCGGGTCGTCGACCGCGCCCATGCTCCGGACGAACGCCGACGCACTCGCCACGCCGGGCACCGCTCGCACCTCGGAGACCAGCCTCGGCGAGAGGCCCGCGTCCGAGACCAGTACGGCATCGGCTCGCAGGTCCCGCGTGAATGCCTCGGAAGAAGCGTGGACCTGTGTGGTCTGCATGTACAGGTTGGCGGTCGAGATGCCGACGGCAAGCATCACCGGCATCGCTGCGGCGGACAACGCCACCGAGCGCGCGGACAGGTTGAGGATCGCGAGCCGGCCGCTCACCCGGGTCAGCGCCTGGACCGGCCAGCGCCAGATGCCCAGCACCAGCTTGGTCCAGAACGGGCCGAGCAGCGCGACACCGATTGCCCAGCACAGGATCGACGGTCCGGCGGTCGAGGCCGCGAGCGGGCCGGTCATCACGGTCGCGGTGACGATCAGCAGCGCCAGGCCACCGCCGAGGAACAGCAGGCCGAACAGCAACCGGACCCAGCTGAACCACTTCCGCTGCAACGAGGCTTCGACGAGCGCCTCGACCGGCTTGATCTTCGCCGATTTGCGCGCCGCGATCAGCGCGGCGCCGATCGCCGCGAGCACCGCCGCGCCGGCACCGGCCGCGAACGGGATCCAGCCCTGGGCGAACTCGATCACCGGCGACGCGACGCCGTGCGAGCTGAGCTGGTCGAAGAGGAACCGGCCGAGGAAGACCCCTGGCACGCATCCCAGGACGACGGCCGGCAGCGACACCATCAAGGCCTCGCCGATTATCATCCGCCGCACCTGGCCGGGCGTCGTGCCGATGCCGCGGAGCAGCGCGAACTCACGCTCGCGGTGCTGAGCGGCGAGCGCCAGCGTGGACGCGACCACGAACATCATCGTCATCGTCGCGATACCGCCGAACGAGCCGGCGACCGCGATCAACGCCGTACGGCGGGACTCGGCGTCCGGGTGCTCGGCCAGGCCGCGGTCGACGCCGGCGCGGACGGTCAGGCCCGGGTCGACGTCTTCCAACTGCTTCTTCACCGCGTCGAGGTCGGCGCCGGGAGTCGTCAGGATGCCGACGTCGGCGAAGCGGTCCGGGTTGCGGACGAGTTCGGCGGCGTCGCTGTCGGAGAAGAACGCATGGCCGGATGCTTGGGGGGCGATGCCGCTGATCGCGAAGGTCTTCGGCTCGCCGTTGATCATCAGCGTGAGCCGCTCGCCTACTTTGCCGGAGGCAACAACTACCTGCCCGGACTGCGGCGCACGCCCGGTGCTGAGGCGGTAGGGCGCCAGGGCCGCGCTCGACCAGTTGTGACCCTCACGAGCCGCAGCTGTCGGACTGATTGCTGTGAACGTGTAGTCGCCGACGGCCGACTCGACGCCTTGGACGGAGCGGAGCTCGGCGAGCAGATCGGCCGGGACGCCGACGCGTTCCGACA
The DNA here is from genome assembly GCF_040610875.1 of Kribbella sp. NPDC003505. NCBI lineage: Bacteria > Bacillati > Actinomycetota > Actinomycetes > Propionibacteriales > Kribbellaceae > Kribbella > Kribbella sp. NPDC003505. The sequence goes on from NZ_JBEXNA010000010.1 coordinate 138,289, forward strand.
GGGGCGTGGGGTCTTCGACTCCGGGGCGGTGGTGGGACTGGTTGCCGGTGACGACCAGGGAGGTCGCGGCCAGCCGGGCGGGCTCGACGTTGGAGCGGATGCCGGTCTCCATCAGGCCGCCGCACGCCATCACGATCGCCGTACCGAAGACGACCGCGACGAACGTCGCGATGAATCCGCTCTTGCGGTGCCGCAAGGTGCGGACGGCGAGGCGCATCATCCCGCCACCGCCTGCAGGTTGGATCGCGCACCCAGGTGCGTCATCCGGTCGGCGACCGCTTCGGCGGTCGGCGAGGTCAGGCTGCCGGCCAGCGCACCGTCGGCGAGGAAGACCACCTGGTCGGCGTACGACGCGGCGACCGGGTCGTGCGTGACCATCACGACCGTCTGGCCCTGGGAACGTACGGGCTCGCGGAGCAGCTCGAGGACGTCGGCAGCGGTCTGGGTGTCGAGTGCACCGGTCGGCTCGTCGGCGAAGATCACCGCGGGGCGGGCGACGAGCGCGCGGGCGATCGCGACCCGCTGCTGCTGGCCGCCGGACAGTTCGCCCGGGCGGTGCTTGTGCCGGTCGCCGAGGCCGACGCGGTCCAGGACCTGCCGTACGGCGGCCTTGTTCGGCCGGCGCCCGTCGAGCTCCTGCGGCAGGCAGACGTTCTGCCAGACCGTCAGCGCGGGCAGCAGGTTGAAGGACTGGAACACGAACCCGATCCGCTCCCGCCGCAGCTCGGTCAGCCTGCGCTCGCTCAGGCCCGCGAGCGGCTGCCCGTCGATGGACACGCTGCCGGACGTCGGCCGGTCGAGCCCAGCGGCACAGTGCAGGAAGGTGCTCTTGCCCGACCCGGACGGGCCCATCACCGCCGTGAAGGTGCCGGGGGCGAATTTCATCGAGATCCCGTCGAGGGCGGTGACGGTGTTCCCGCCACGGCCGTAGACCCGTCGTACATCCTGCAGGACGACCGAGTATCCGGCCCCGTCGACTGCTTCCTGCGTCCTCTTCTTCATGCCGTCGACGCTACGGAGCGACGGCGCCGCGCCCCATGGTGCTGAACCGACGACGGGGGTGGACGAAAGTCCACCCCCAGGCCCTCTAGGAACGGAACAGGGCCCGTGCTCCGGCGAGGTAGGTGCTGGGCGTCACGTCCCCGATGATCAGCCGTTGCAGGACGAAACCGGGGATCAGGGCGAGCAGAACCTGGGCGATGTACTCGGGTGCGACGTCGGGGTCGACGGTGCCGTCGGCCTGGGCCCGGCGGGCGACCGCCTCGAAGTTCCTGCGGAGCACGGTGTACTTGTCGCAGGCGGTGGCCATGATCGCCGGGTTCCGCAGGGCCTCGGCCCAGGCCTGGATCGCGACCCGGGTGACGTCGCCCCCCGGCCTTTCGGCAACCGCCACGACGTGGTTGATCGCCGCTTCGAGAGCCATCAGCGGTGTGACGGCCTGCTCCGTGGCCAGGATCTTCTGGAACAGCTCGTCGATCGTGCTGAGCGCGTCCTCGGCGATCGCCGCGACGATCTCTTCCTTGCTCTTGAAGTAGCCGTAGACGGCGCCCGCGGACAGCCCGGACTCGCGGATCACGTCGGCCATCGTCGTCTTGTGGAAGCCCTCCTCGATCACGCAGGTGCGGGCCGCCGCGACGATCTGCGCGCGGCGCGCCAGGCGGTGTTCCTCGGTGACCTTGGGCACGTCCGCAACATAAAACGAATGTCCGTTCTTGACAAGTCGCCGGGCCGTTGCCAGGCTCGGAGTCATAAAGAACGATCATTCGGTTTTATTGCCCGAGGGAGTACCCGCCATGACCACTGAGGCGCACGCGGCCGATCGTCGCCGGCCGCCCCTGATCGCCGTCATCACGCTGCTGACCGCGGTCCTCACCGTGTTCCTGATCGCCTTCGCATGGCCGGCCGCGCGCTCCGAGCCGCGCAACGTCCCGCTGGCGGTGTCCGGTCCGGCGCCGGCGGTCCAGCAGATCGAGACCGCGCTCGGACAGGCGATGCCCGACGGCTTCGAGATCACCGCCGTACCGGACCGGCAGGCGGCGGTGCAGCGGATCAAGGACCGGGAGGCGTACGGCGCGATCGTGCTGGACGCGGCGCAGCCCGAGGTGCTGACCGCGTCCGCGGGCGGACCCGCCGTCGCGCAGGTGCTGACCCAGCTGTCCGCCCGGATGTCGCCGGAGAACCCCGCGAAGGTGACCGACGTCGTGCCGCTGCCGAAGGACGACCCGCGCGGCGCCGGTCTGGCCGCCGGTGCGTTGCCGCTCGTGCTCGGCGGGATCATCGCGGCCGCCGCCCTCACCCAGCTGGTGCGGTCCGGGGCGAAGCGGATGATCGGGGCGATCACCTTCGCGGTCACGGGTGGCCTCGCGCTGGCCGCCGTACTGCAGTACTGGCTCGGTTCGCTCGAAGGCAGCTACCTGGGCAACGCGGGTGTGATCGCGCTGTCGATCGCGGCGATCAGCCTCACCCTGCTCGGCCTCGAGTGGCTGCTCGGTACGGCGGGGCTCGCGCTCGGCGGCGCCACGATGATGCTGCTCGGCAATCCGCTGTCCGGGATGACGAGCGCGCCCGAGATGCTGCCGACCGGATGGGGCGCGCTCGGGCAGCTCCTGCCACCCGGCGCGGCCGGTACGGCGTTGCGCTCGGTGAGCTTCTTCGACGGCGCCGGGGCCGCGCGGCCACTCGCCGTACTGGGGTGCTGGCTGCTCGCCGGGCTGCTGCTGTGCGGGGTCGGTTCGGTCCGTGCCCGGAGACGCGCCGTGCCCGCTCGCCACGAGGCGCCGGCGGTCGCAGCCTGACAAAGTAGGGGTATGACACCGCGGTGACCGGATCGTTACGTCCCGGTCGCCGTGGTGCCGTGCGTTTGGGGCGACAACGTTGTCTGTCAAGCATTGACTTCGGCCGTTCAGGACTCCTACGGTCGCGGGAAAGCCCGCAGGGTTTGGGTCGTGGTACCGGGATGACAACGATTGCCCGAAGGTGGACCTGATGATGTCTAGGAAACGTTTCAAGGTGGCAGCCGTCGCGAGCGCGCTGCTGCTGGCGGTCACGGCCTGCAGCCAGGGGTCGACGACCAAGCAGCCGGACGCCGGCGGTGCGCAGAGCTCCGGCCCGGCGCACATCAAGATCGCGTACCAGCAGTGGGGTCCGGGCGTGGTGATGAAGAACTTCCTCACCGGCGTGAAGTCCGAGTACGAGGCCGCGAACCCCGGCTCGACGGTCGAGATCCTGCCGATCGTCGCTTCGGAGAACGACTACTACACCAAGCTGCAGCTGATGATGCGGTCGCCGAACACCGCGCCGGACGTGGTCTACGAGGACACCTTCCTGATCAACTCCGACATCACCGCGGGCTACCTGAAGCCACTGGACGACTACATCAACAAGTGGGATCAGTGGGGCCAGTTCGAGGACACCGCGAAGGGTGCGGCCAAGGCGCTGGACGGGAAGACGTACGGCGTACCGGACGGTACCGACACCCGCGCGCTCTGGTACAACAAGCAGATCTTCGCCAAGGCCGGCCTGCCCGCCGACTGGCAGCCGAAGAACTGGGACGACGTGCTCAGTGCCGCCCGCACCATCAAGCAGAAGGTCCCCGGCGTCATCCCGATGAACGTCTACTCGGGCAAGCCGATGGGTGAAGCCTCCGCGATGCAGGGCTTCGAGATGCTGCTGTACGGCACCAAGGACTCGCTGTACAACAACGACCAGCAGAAGTGGGTCGTCGGCAGCCAGGGCTTCAAGGACTCGCTGAACTTCATCAAGACCGTCTACACCGAGGGCCTCGGCCCGTCGCCGAAGCAGGCGCTCGACCCGAACATGGGCAGCAAGGTCGGCACCGAACTGCTGCCCGGCGGGAAACTGGCGATCGCGCTGGACGGCTCCTGGATCTACGGCAACTGGCAGAAGACCGGTGCGAAGCCGTGGCCGCAGTGGTCCGAGGTGCTCGGCCAGACCGCGATGCCGACCCAGGACGGCGGCGGCAAGGGCAAGGTCAGCCTCTCCGGCGGCTGGACCTGGGCGATCCCGGCCAAGTCGAAGAATCCGGACGCGGCCTGGAACCTGATCAAGACCCTGCAGACCCAGAAGAACGCGGCCAAGTACGCGACCGAGGGCGCGCAGATCGCGGTCCGCAAGGACGTCGCCTCCGACGCGACCTACAAGAGCTCGTCCAAGAGCACGCAGTTCTTCACCGACCTGGTCTCCGTCACCGTCTACCGCCCGGCGTACGCGGAGTACCCGAAGGTCTCCAACGAAATCATCACCGCGATGGAGGCGGTGATGACCGGACAGTCCTCGATCGACGAGGCCGCGAAGAACTACGACGAAGCGGTCGAAGGCATCGTCGGCAAGGACAAGACGACTTCGGGCCAGTAGCCCGGGCGAAGGAATCTCCCCTGTGACGACGACTGTCGCCCCCACGGCCTCGGCTCCCACTCCCTCCGGCAAGACGTCCGGGGGGAGCGGGAAGCCGCGGGCCGCCAAGTTGCTCAAGATGCTGCCGCTGTCGCCGGCCATCGGACTGATGCTGGTCTTCCTGGCCGGTCCGATCATCTACTGCGTGTACGCCGCGTTCACGAACATGGCGCTCACCGGGACCGGCGCCGCGAACGTCAAGTTCGTCGGGCTGGACAACTTCCGCAAGGCGTTCGGCAGCGGCGCGTTCACGAACGCGATCTGGCTGACGCTGGTGTTCACGCTGATCTCCGCGATCATCGGTCAGAACACGCTCGGCCTCGGTCTCGCGCTGCTGATGCGCAAGTCCACCAAGGTGATCCGCAACTTCGTCGGCACCGCGGTGATCGGCGCGTGGGTGCTGCCCGAGGTGGTCGCGGCGTACCTGCTGAGCGCGTTCTTCAACGACGAGGGCACCCTCAACGTGATGCTGCACGCGGTCGGCCTGCCCGGGCAGGACTGGTTGTACGCGGCACCGATCATCGCGGTGTCGCTGGCCAACATCTGGCGCGGTACGGCGTTCTCGATGCTGGTGTACTCGGCCGCGCTGAGCGAGATCCCCAAGGAGATCGAGGAGTCCGCGGAGATGGACGGCGCGGGCGGCTGGCGGCGGCTGGCGTTCGTGACGCTGCCGATGATCACCCGCGCGATCATGACCAACCTGATGCTGATCACGCTGCAGACGCTGAGCGTGTTCGGCCTCATCTACGCGATGACCCGCGGCGGCCCCGGCACCAAGAGCCAGACGCTGCCGCTGTACATGTACGAGCAGGCGTTCAGCTTCTCCCAGATCGGCTACGGCACCGCGATCGCGCTGGTGATGCTGGCGATCGGCGCGATCTTCTCGCTGATCTACCTGCGTGGACTCAACTCGGAGGCCGCATGATTGCGCGCGACCGTCTCAGCAAGGTCACGTCGAACCTGATCCTGCTGGCCATCGGTGTGCTGTTCGTGCTCCCGCTGCTGTGGGTGCTGTTCGCGTCGATCAACCGGACCGCGGGCCTGCGCGTCGAGTTCCCGACGCACCCGACGCTCGGGAACTTCAAGGCGGTGCTGAACACCAACACGACGTACCGCCCGGTGCTCAACGGCGTCGTGCTGTGCGGTGGGGCGGCGCTGCTGACGATGGTGTGCGCGGTGCTCGCGGCGTACCCGCTCTCGCGGTTCAAGACGCGCTTCAACCGGCCCTTCCTGCTGACGGTTCTGTTCTGCACGGGGTTGCCGATCACTGCGGTGATGGTGCCTGTCTACGGGCTCTTCGTGCAGCTGAACCTGGTGGACACGATCGGCGGCACGATCATGTTTATGGCGACTTCGGCGTTGCCCTTCGCGATCTGGCTGACGAAGACGTTCATGGACGGCGTACCGCTGTCTCTCGAGGAAGCTGCCTGGGTCGACGGCGCCGGCAACATGCGCGCGCTGTGGGCGATCGTGCTGCCGCTGATGTGGCCCGGGATCGCGGTCGTGCTGATCTTCACCTTCATCGGCATGTGGGGCAACTTCTTCGTCCCGTTCATGCTGCTGCTGTCCCCCGAACGGCTGCCCGCGTCGGTCAGCATCTTCACGTTCTTCGGCCAGTACGGCGAACCGAACTACGGCCAGCTCGCGGCGTACTCGCTCATCTACACCACCCCCGTCCTCCTCCTCTACCTCCTCCTCAGCCGCAAACTGGGCGGCGCCTTCGCCCTCGGCGGAGCCATCAAGGGCTGACCAAAGGACGCCGCTCCGCGGCGGCTGTCTTGTCGGCCGGCTTCGCCGGTGGGTGTGGCGTGTCATCAGCGTTTGAGGTGGTTGGTCCCGGCCGCTGCCGGCGCGGTGGGACTGGTCACCGGGCATCGCTTCGCGGCGGCCGGCTTCACGCCCGGACGGCCGTTGGTCGGGTGGTGAGTCGTGGGGATCGGCTGTGCGCGGCGACCTCGATTCAGGTGGCTTGACCTGGAGCGCGCTCCAGGAGTGAGGGTGGTGGCATGAACACACCCGCGATGGCCCTCGGGACGATGTACTTCGGCACGGGGGTGGACGAACCGACCGCCTTCTCGATCCTCGACCGGTACGCCGAACTGGGCGGAGCGTTGATCGATACCTCCAACAACTACAGCTTCTGGACCTCCAGGACCGGCTTCGGCGGGCAGAGCGAGGCGCTGCTGGGCCGCTGGCTGGCGTCCAACCCCGGGGTCCGCGTCCGTCTCAGTACCAAGGTCGGCGCGCAGCCCACGCGGGTCGGCGGGTTCCCCGACCATCTCGAAGGGCTGCGCGAGGACGTCGTGCGCGCAGCGATGGCCCAGAGCTTGGAGCGGCTGGGTGTGGACGGCGTAGACCTGTACTGGGCGCACGTCGAAGACCCGGCCGTTCCGGTGGAGGACCTGGTCGAGACGTTCGGCGGCCTGGTCCGGGACGGCCTGACCGCCCGCTGGGGAGTCTCGAACCATCCGTCCTGGCTGCTCGAGCGGATCCGGGCCACCGCCGAACGCACCGGCCATCCGCAACCGGCCGCCTACCAGGAGCGCTACTCCTACCTTCAGCCCGCCGGCGGCATGGCCGTGGAGGGCCAGCCGATCCCGCTGGGAATGCTGTCACCGGACGGCCTCGACTTCCTGCGACGCAACCCGTCGGTCGACGGCTGGGTCTACACCGCCACCCTCCAGGGCCGGTACGACCGCAACGACCGCGCGCTCGAGGCCGAGTACCGCCACCCCGGCACCGAACGACGGCTGGCGGCACTGAGCCGCGTCGCCGCTGCGCGCGGACTCCGACCGGGACAGGTGGTGCTCGCATGGCTGGCCTCCGGGAGCCCCGCGCTGACCCCGATCGTCGGAGTCAGCAGTGTCGAACAGGTCGAGCAGGCCGTGGTAGGTGCGTCCACCATCCTCGCCGAGGATGAACTGGCGGAGCTGGACGACGCATAGGCGACGCCGACCGGAAGGAGCTCAGCCGCGGGAGCGCAGCATGCGGCGCATCCGATCGGCACGCTCCAGGAGGTTCTCGCGGATCACCGGGACAGCTTGTGCCGCAAGGATCTCTGCTCGTTCCACGAAGGTCAGGTCGACACCGAACTGCGGGAAGAGGTGTCTGGTGAAGGTCTTCGCCGGCATGGCTCCGCCACGGTGGATGGTCGGCACGAGCCCGAGGTAGGCTTCCGCATACGGCCTCAGCAGGTCGTCCTGGCCGGCGGTCCAGAACGGCGCCGCAACCGAGTAGACCGAAGCCAGCGGTACCGCGCGCTCCGTCACCAGCGTCTGCCACACCGCCTGCTTCGCACCCGGGTCCGGGGTTGCCGCACGGACCTGAAGCCTGCTGACCCACGCCTCGGGATCCGGGTCCCGCTCGAGCAGGGCCTGTGCCTCGGCAGCGGTCGGGCCGCCGAGCTGAGCTTTGCGAACCAGCGCCCGCCACTGGAGATCGACGTCCTCACCGGCCTCGACCTGGAGCCACCCAACCTGTTCCAGGTCGGCTGCGGTGCGGGCGAAGCCACGCAGTGCCGCTTTCCGGTAGGCGCCAACGCCGGAGAGGTTGCGGCACGCCGCGGCCACCGCTCGCAGGAGCGTGTCGCGCTCCCAGGTCGGACTCCACAGCTCTGCGGCCTCGACGGCCAGGTCGAGATACGGCTCGATCACCGACGCGGACGTCTCGACTTCGAGCACCCCGGTCAGGCACTGCACGGCTTCGGCGGCTGTCGCTTCGCCGTTGATCAGCATGTCCCAGGCCGTGGTGACCGCGATACCCCGCGAGATGGGTGTGGGCAGGCGGGCGGCGTTGCCGAAGAACGTGTTTCCGGTCGCCGCATCGGGTCTTGTCGAGGCGAAGGTCAGGTCTTCGTCGTTGACCAGGTAGAGGTCCGCACCGGCCGGCAGGTCGATCCGAGTCCGTTCGCCGGCGATCTCGACCTCGACGAGTGCCGCCCGTGCGAGGCGGTCGCCTTGTCCCCGATAGGCGCCGACGGCAAGTACCTGCGGACGCGGCTGCCCACCGGGCCCCTTGGCGACCAGGACGAAACCATCCTCGTCGTGATCCAGGGTCAGCCGGTCGGTGCCGGCGGTTTCCAGCCATCCCGCACGCCACCGTTCCAGGTCACGTCCGCTCGACTCGGCGACCGCATCGATGAGGTCCTGCAGCGTGGTGTTGCCCCAGGCATGCTTGGCGAAGTAGTTGGTCAGCCCCACCGAGAACTCTGCCTCACCGACGTACGTCATCAGCTGTTGCAGCACCGACGCACCCTTGGGGTAGGTGATCGCGTCGAAAGTCGCTTCGGCCTGCAGGACGTCCCGGACAGGCCGGCGGATCGGGTGCGTGGTCGGTCCCTGGTCGACGAAGTAGGCGTTGAGTTTCCCGTCGACCAGATGCGTCACCCAGGCGTCGGTGTACGACGTCGCGCTCACCGCGGCCCAGTTGCTCGCGAACTCCGCGAACGCCTCGTTGAGCCACAGGTCGTCCCACCAGCGCATGGTGACGATGTTGCCGAACCACATGTGCGCGAGTTCATGCAACAGGTACCGCGAGAAGAGGTCCCACTCCGCGCGTGTCGGGGTGGTCCGGCGCAGGAACCAGTCCATCCAGGTGACGCAGCCGAAGTTCTCCATGGCGCCGGGGAACTCGGGCGTGAAGACCTGGTCGTACTTGTGCTGAGGAAACGGCATGCCGAACTTGTCCGCGAAGAACTCGAGACCCTGGGCGGTCAGGGTGAAGAGCTCGTCGGCGTCCCGGTCGAGGATCGGCGCCAGTGACTGGCGAGCGAAGAGGCCGAGATCGTGGCCCGCGCCGCTCCGGCGCAGTTCGTAGTACGGGCCGGCGTTGATCACGGTGTTGTACGTCGCCAGCGGTGGCGTCGCCGGGAAGGTCCACCGACGCGCGGAGCCGAGGTCTTCGATCTGCGGGTCGCCGCTGTTGCTCAGCACCAGCCAACCGGCCGGACCCGTCACGGTGAATGTGTACGGCGCCTTCAGGTCGGGCTGATCGAAACACGCCCAGGCATGCCGGGCGTAGTCGGGCTCGAAGTCCGTGTACGCATACACCTCGCCGTCGGCGGGATCGACGGCCTTGTGAACACCCTGCTCACCGGTCGAGCAGTCCGGGACAGTGACCACGGTGAGGATGTTGCGCTCGGCGAGGTCAGCCAGTGCGATCCGCCCTTCGACGGCCGCCGGCAGCCGGACACCGTTGAGCACGACGCTGTCGACCTCCGCCACACAGTCGGCGAAGGTCTCGGCGCCGGGGCGGCTACAGGCGAAGGTGATCGTCGACTCACACCGAACCCGCGAGCCGGTCGGCAGGTCGGTCAGATCGACGGCAACGTCATACCGCTCGACCGTCAGCAGGCTCGAGCGCCCCTCAGCCTCAGCTTGGGTCAGACTCCGGACGCTCATCGCCTTCCCTCTCGAAATTCAGAGGTTGGTGAGGGTTCGGCGGGTGTTCTGCCAGGTGGAGAGTTTTTCGGGGAAGGTGGCGGTCCACTGGGGGTCGGGAAGGCCTTGGCTGTAGCGGGAGAGGGCTATGGGGGCCAGTGTGGAGGCGGTGTCGGGGGCGGCGTCCAGGACCACGGCCAGGCGGATGATGAAGGTGGTCAGGCGGGTCAGGCGCGAGTGGTCGGGGGCGGCTTCCAGGTCTTTCAGTTGGGTGCGGAGCTGTTTCAGGGTGCGTACGGCGGTGCGGTGGGGTGGTGGGGTGAGGTCGTCCGGCGGGATGCCGAGGTGGGCGGCGACCTCGGGGGACGGCTCGACGGGAGTTGCCTTGCCGAAGAGGCGGGGCTTGGCGGCTTGAAGGTGGTCGGTGATCTCGTCGAGGAGGGTGTCGAGACAGGCGACCAGCTCACTCACAGAGCTGTCGGCGGTCCGGCGGCGGTTGGAGTCCAGGGCCGCGGCACGGGCGTACTCGGCCTCGACTGCGGCGCGCAAGGTCTCCGGCCAGTCGTCGAGGCCGGTCAGCTCCTCGACACGGGGCGCCGACGCGTTGAGATCACCCGCGCTCAACGGCTTCGCGCCGGAGCGCGCGGCGTCGATCTCTTCGCCGATCTTCTTCTGCGGTCCCGGAACGATTGAGCTCACACGTCCAGCCTACGCATTTGATGGGTGGACGTCCGAGATACCGGGTGTGCGCCCGAGATCCGGGGCGCAAACCCAGCATCTCGGACGCTGACCCACCAGAGGTCAGACGTCCAGGCGGCGCAGGTTCCAGACCGACGGGACGACCAGCGTCACCACCGTGATCAGTACGAACAGCGCGGCGCCGTACAGCTCGACCGCCCGAGCGCTGATCGCCACCGCGACGTACCCGACGGTGAGTTGCCCGACGGGACCGGCGATGAACGAGCCGAGCATGTCGTACGACGACACGCGCGACAGCTTGTCGATGGGGACGTGCTGGCCGAGCGCGGTCTCCCAGCTGATCCCGAAGATGTCGAAGCCGACGCCGAGGACGAAGGCCGCGATCGCCATTGCCCACAGTTGCGGGAGCAGCGCCAGGCACAGCATCACTGGGACGGTGAGCAGCATGCCGAGCATCCCGGTGCGCAGCGGGCGGCGGGGTTTGAGCCGGAGCATGATGATGCCGCTGGCAACGAGTCCGGCGCCGAAGCAGGCGCTCACGACACCCCAGCCGGCCCGGCCGAATGTGCGGTCCGCGATCACCGGGCCGAGGACCTGGTAGCAGGCCGTGTAGATCAGGTTGAGCAACGCGAACGCGAGCACGATCACCCAGACCCACTGCCGGGACACGAACTCGTGCCAGCCCTCGCGCAGGTCGGTGACGATCGAGCTCGCCTGCCGGACGATCCGCGGGATCCGCAGCCGCAACAGCAGCAGCGCGCCGATCAGGAACGTCACGCCGTCGACCGCGAGCCCGACGCCGGGCCCGGTCAGTCCGACGATCACGCCCGCGACCGCGCCGCCGCCGATCATCGCCGCGGAGCGGGCGAAACCCGCGATCGCGTTCGCCTGCGGGAGTTCGGCGCGGTCCACGATCGACGGCAGGATGCCGGTCATCGCCGGCATCACGAACGCCGCCGCCACCCCGTTCACCGCCTCGATCGCCGCGAGCTGCCAGATCGTCGCGTGCCCGGTGAGCACCAGGGCCGCGGCGAGTCCCTGGGTGAGGCCGCTGATCGTGTTGGCCGTGACCAGCACCAGGTGCCGGGGCAGCCGGTCGGCGATCACGCCGCCGATCAGCAGGAACACGATGTTCGGGATGCTCCGCGCCGCCAGCACGATGCCGACCGCGCCGGCCGAGTGCGACACGTCCAGGACGGCGAACACCAGCGCCACCGGCGCGATCGCCGAGCCGAGGATCGAGATGAACCGCGCGGACACGAAGATCCGCACGTCCCGATGCCGCAGTACGGCCAGATCCTGCCGAAACCCCACCGAAGCCCCCTCCGCCGACGCGCGAACCCGCAGATCCTACGGGCCGCGCGCGTCAGTCAGCGAGGCGAATACCGAGTTCCACCGCCCACTTCGTCTTGCGCGGTTCGGTCCGCGGGTCGGTCCGGTACGCCTCGTACCGGCAGCCGAAGACGTCGCCGGCGGGGCTCTCGTGACGGTCGAGGACGAGTCCTTCGGCGGCAGCCCAGTCCAGCAGCGACCGGTTGGCCCGGAGCGAGTGGTTGCGGTAGGTCAGCGTCGCGTAGCGCCCGGCGGGCAGCGTGCCGGCCCGCACGCGGGCGTCGCCGCGCAACGGGGCCGGTGTCAGCACGCCGACTTCCAGGTCCATCGGCCCGCTCATGTCGATCACGTGCAGGCGAAGGAAGAACGGGCCGGCGTCGTCGATCGTGCGGTCGTCCAGCCAGGCGATGAGCTCGTCGAGCAGTTCGTCGCGCTTGCCCAGCATGCCGCGGAACGGCGTCACCACCCGGATTCCGAGACAGTCCCGAGCGGCCTGTTCGACGACCCGGTTCGGCTCCAGCACCTCCATCAGTCACCTCCTGCGGCCACTGTGCCACCGACTTCGGGTGTTTCCGGACAGTGCCGGTTCGGCGTACGGTCGGTGGTTGTGAGAGGCCGGGTCTGGGGGATGCGGGGGAGCGTTGCGCTGGGGATCCTGGTGCTCGGGATGGCCGCGGCCGTCGGGGTGGGTCGCTGGGAGCAGGAGTTCGGCGAGCAGAGCGCGGCGGCGCATCTTGTGCTCGAGACCGTCAACGCGTGCGTCGCGCTGCTGCTCGCGTTCCTGGTGTACGGGCGCTTCCTGCGGACCTACACGCGTCAGGATCTCCTGCTGCTGCAGGGACTGGTCGTCCTCGGTACGGCGAACGCGCTGCTCAGCGTCACACTCGTCAAGAACAACCCGGCCGGTGCGTTCGGCAACTGGCTGCCGCCGGCCCTGCGGATCGTCGGGACGCTTCTGATCGCGGCAGCGGCGCTCGTCCCGGCCCGCCTCGCGCGCCGGCACGGCTGGCGGCACTGGGCGCTGGCGCCCGCCGTCGTCGCGATGCTCGTGGTCGGTGCCGTCGTGTACTGGCGGAAGGATTCGCTGCCGGCCGATGCCACCAGCAACGCGCTCCTGGTCCCGCAGATCCTCACGCTCGTGTGCTTCGCGGTGGCCGCGGTGGCGTTCACGGTGCAGGCGCGCAGCCGGGACGACGTACTGCTGCGGTGGCTCGGTCCTGCCTGCGCGCTGGCGGCATTCGCGCGTTTGAGCTACCTGCTCTTCCCACCGGAACGCGCCGATCTGCTGTACTCCGGCAGTCTGCTGCGGACCGGCTCGTACCTGCTGCTGCTCATCGCGGCGGGCCGGGAGATCAGCCGGCACTGGGCCCTGCAGGCGGAAACCGCGGTCGTCGAGGACCGGCGACGGGTCGCCCGCGAGATGCACGACGGCGTACTGCAGGAGCTCGGCTACATCCGCTCCGAGATCTCGGGTTTCGCGGACGCCGATCGTTCGCGGGTCGACCGGATCCTCGGCGCCAGCGAACGCGCGATGGAGGAGGCGCGGCAGATGCTCGAGGCGCTCGGCCGTTCGGACGACGAGCCGCTCGGTCTCGTGCTCCACCGCGCGGTCGAGCAGCTGGCCCAGCGGTACGGCGTGGGGCTCGATCTCGAGCTCGACGAGTCGATCGTCGTCGACCGCCCGCAACGGCATGCGCTGGTGCGAATCGCCCGGGAAGCCGTCCTGAACGCGGTCCGGCATGGCAGGGTGGAACGTGTCAGGGTCGAGCTCGGGCGTGACTCCGGGGGGAGCCACCTGGTCGTCTCCGACAACGGGCCGGGCTTCGACGCGGTCGCCCGGCACGCGGGGTTCGGACTGGTCAGCATGCGGGAACGCGCGGAGGCGCTGCCGGGAACCTTCGAGATCGACTCACGGCCGGGCGAGGGGACGACGGTGAAGATCAGATGGTGACAGGGCGATGAGCGCGGATCCGCGCCGGGTGGTGATGGCCGACGACCACCCGCAGCTCCGGGCGCACATCCGGCACGCGCTGGAGGCAGGCGGATTCGAGGTCTGCGCCGAGGCGGGCACCGGGCCCGAGGCCGTCCGGCTCGCCCAGGAGCACCGGCCGGACGTCGTCCTGCTCGACATCCACATGCCCGGCGGCGGGATCCGGGCCGCCGCGGAGATCGCCCGGCTGCTGCCGGCGATCGCGATCGTGATGCTCACCGTCTCGCGCGACGACGATGACCTGTTCGACTCGCTGCGCGCCGGCGCCTCCGGCTACCTGCTCAAGGACACCGACCCGGACCGGCTGCCGGCCGCGCTGCGCGGGGTGCTGTCCGGTGAGGCCGCGATCCCGCGGTCGCTGGTGGCCCGCATCCTGGACGAGTTCCGGGAGCCGGGCAGACGGCGCCTCGGCCGCCGGTCGCGGCCCGCGAGCCTGCTGAGCTCCCGCGAATGGCAGGTGATGGCCCTGCTCGCCGAGGGACTGACCACGGACGAGGTCGCCAAGCGGCTGTTCCTGTCCCCGACGACGGTCCGGGTGCACGTCTCGTCGGTGCTGCGCAAGCTCCGCGTCAAGGACCGGCAGGCGGCGATCGACCTGCTCCGGGACGACCCGTCCTGACGTCTCCCATGGACCGATCACGAGGGCGGTCTCCCTCCCTACCGCCCTCGCGATTCGGTCTACCCCCCGGAGCCCCACATCCCCCGTGAGCACCGCATGCGGTAACGCTATGTAACGAGACCGGGTCTTGGCCAGGGACCAAGGTCCTTTTGAGCGTTCAAACACCTAAACGCTGCTGAGCGCGGGAGACGGCCCGACCGGCCGCTGGTCGATGCCAAGAGCAACCAGTTTTCGGTTGTCTTTCGTTGTCACCGGTTGTGACAGGCGAGGGTCTGCCGCTCCGGGCCGGATTTCGCTACCTTTGGGTATTGGTCCTCGATCTGCAGGAGGCTCCGTGAAGATCAACGACGTACTGCGCGGCAAAGGCAACGAGGTCGTCACCATCTCCCCAGAAGCCACTGTCACCGAGCTGCTCGCACTGCTGGCCGACCGCAACATCGGCGCGGTGGTGGTCAGTCCGGACGGGTCGTCCGTGGCGGGCATCGTGTCCGAGCGCGACATCGTCCGGCTCTGGAACGGTACGCCGGACGCGGGCGACGTCCGGGTCAGCGCGATCATGACGTCGGAGGTGCACACCTGCACGCCGGACGATCTGATCGACAACCTCATGCGGCTGATGACGGACCGCCGGATCCGGCACGTCCCGGTCGTTGTCGACGGCAACCTTGCGGGGCTGGTCAGCATCGGTGACGTGGTCAAGTCCCGGATCGGCGAGCTCGAGTTCGAGAAGGAGCAGCTGTCCAACTACATCAGCAGCTGAGCTGAGCTGCCCCCGGCGGGGCCGGGGGCAGCGGAGTCAGCTCACCTCGATCAGTTCACCGAGGTCGAGACCGTCGAGCTGCGGGCGCACGTCCTTGGCCTCGCCGACGACGACCACGAGCAGGCCGTCGGTCCCGACGTAGCGCCGGTAGGCCTCGGTCGCCTCGGCGGCGGTGGTGGCCGCGATGTTGGTCAGGTAGGTGTCGGCGAAGTCGATCGGCACGCCGTTCGCGATGTTGCTGCCGACCTGCTGGGCCACCGAGTCGGCCTGCTCGTAGCGCAGCGGGGCGGTGCGGATCAGGCTGTCCTTCGCCTCCTGCACCTCCTGCTCGGTGAGCCCGTCGCGCGCCTCCAGCAGGATCCGCAGCGCGTCTCCGATCGCCGCGCCGGTCACCTCGGTCCGGACCGCACCGCCGAGGCTGAACGTGCCGCCCTTGCGCGGCGCCGCGAAGCTGGTCCGGGTGCCGTACGTGTACCCCTTCTCCTCGCGGAGCACGGTGTCCACGCGGGACGTGATGGTCCCGCCGACCACGTGGTTCGCGACCGCGGCCGCGCCCCACGCCGGATCCCGCCGGTCGGGACCGGCGCAGCCGATCAGCAGCTGGCTCTGCACCGAGCCCGGCCGGTCGACGAGCACGACCCGGTTGCCCGGGAGGTAGATCGGCTCCGGTGTCTCCAGCGCCGTACCGGCCGAGGAGGTCCAGTTGCCGAAGGCCTCGTCGATGATGCCGGCCACGTCCACCCCGGTCGCGTCGCCGGCGAACAGGATCTCCGCCCGCTCCGGGCCGATGTTCCTGCGGTAGAAGTCGGCGACCTCGACGTTCGTCAACGGCCTGATCGTGTCCGGCCGGCCCGCGGTCGGCCGGGACCGCCGCGTCGACGGGTCGAACAGGTACGCCGCGAACGCCTCGCGCGCCCGGTAGCCGGCGTTCGCCCGCTCCTGGTTGATCTCGCCGAGCCGGATCGTCACGTGCCGCCCGACGTCGGCCTGGTTGAACGCCGGCCGGGTGATCGCCTCGGCGAGCAGCCGCACCGCGGGGGCGAGATGCGACACCGGCACCGAGATCTCGACGTGCAGCGCGTCCGAGCTGACGTCCACGCCGTACGCCGCTCCGTGCCGCTCCAGCGCGGCGGCGAACTCGTTGGCCGAATGCAGTTCGGTGCCCTCGTCGAGGGTCCGCGACATGATCGTCGCGACGCCCTCGAGGTCCCGCGGCTCGGCGATCAGCGGCATCGCGATCGTGACCCGGACGGTGGCGACGTACTGCCCCGGGCGGTCGTAGACGTGCACCGGCGTACCGGCGCCGATCCGGGTGGTGACCGCTTCCGGGAACTTCCACGGACGCGGCGCGCCGACGGCCGGCGGGGTGGTCAGAACCTGGTTCATGCCTGCGCTCCCGACTCCGGTGCGGTCTCTTGGCGGCGGTAGGTCACCTGGACGCGGCCGGTGGCGCGGATCCACTTCCGGGCGGCGGCCTGGACCTGCTCGACGGTCACGGCCTGGATCTGGTCGATCCGGGTGTTGATCCGGTTCGCGTCACCGAACAGCAGTGCGTGGTGCGAGATCTCGTCGGCCCGGCCGGCGCAGGTGGCCAGCTGCTCGAGCCAGTCCCGCTCGGCCTGGGCCTGCACCGTGGCCAGCTCGTCCGCGGTGACGCCGCCCGCGGCCAGCTTCTCGATCTCCTCGAGCAGCGCGTCCTCGACCTGCTGCAGGTCGACGCCGTCGGACGCGATCCCGGTCAGCGTCCCGAACGACACACCGCCGATCAGCGGCAGCGCGCCGCCGGACACCGACTGCGCGATCTGCTCGTCGCGGACCAGCCGCCGGTTCAGCCGGCCGCTCTGCCCCGCGGCGAGGATGTCGAGCGCGAGCCCGGCGGCGTCCAGCTCGGGCGTCCCGTCGACGGGCAGCCGGAACATCATCGTGACCAGGTCGGACGGTACGTCGGACACCACGTCGTCGCGCTGGACGCCGGTCATCGGGCCGATCGTCCCGTCCGGCGCGGGCGGCGGCGTAGGGATCGCGGGCAGGTGGCCGAAGTACCGCTTGGCAGCGTCGAACGCGTCGTCCTCGGACACGTCGCCGACGATCGTCAGGACCGCGTTGTTCGGGCCGTAGTACGTACGGAAGAACGCGTGCACGTCCTCCACCGAGGCCGCGTCCAGGTCGGCCATCGAGCCGATCGTCATGTGCGCGTACGGGTGGCCTTCGGGGAACGCGAGCCGGACGAGCCGCTCGTACGAGTCGCCGTACGGGCGGTTGTCGTACGACTGCCGCTTCTCCTCCTTGACGACGTCGCGCTGGTTGTCCAGGTTCTCCTGGTTGACCGCGTCGAGCAGGTAACCCATCCGGTCCGCCTCGAGCCAGAGCGCGAGGTCCAGGCCGCCGCTGGGCAGCGACTCGAAGTAGTTGGTCCGGTCGAAGAAGGTGCTCGCGTTCAGGCTGGCGCCGGCAGTCTCCAGCAGGCTGAAGTGCTGACCGGAGGCGACGTTGCGCGACCCCTGGAACATCAGGTGCTCGAACAGGTGCGCGAACCCGGTCAGGCCCGGCGGTTCGTGGCGCGACCCGACGTCGTACCAGAGGTTGACGGCGACGATGGGGACGGCGCGGTCCGAGCTGACGACGACCCGCAGGCCGTTGTCGAGCGTCTGCTCCGCGATGGGGTACGTCAAGGGCATACCGGCCACCATACGTGGTCGGGAAACCTGTCCGGGGCGGTTGTCGATTCCGGGCCGGGTCACACATCGGGATGGTGAATGCTGGAACCGGAGCACGACGAGAAAGGTGTGACCCGTGATGGGCAAGTACCTGGTGATGATCTACGACGACGAGGCGAAGTGGGCCGCGGCCGACCCGTCGGTGGCGGAGCAGAACCACAAGAACCACCTGGCGTTCGCGGAGGCCAACGGCGCCGCGCTGCGCGGCGGCGGCCAGCTCGACTCGAGCACTACCGCGACCTCGATCCGCGCGGACGGCAACGGCGGGTACGTCGTCACCGACGGCGTCTTCGCGGAGACCAAGGAAGTACTCGGCGGGTACTACGTCATCGAGGCCGCCGACCTGGACGAGGCGCTCGCGATCGCCAAGCAGGTCCCGTCGCCGATGGGCGGTGTCGAGGTCCGTCCACTGGTCAACGGTGGCTGATCCGGTCGCGCCGTCAGTTGCAGAGGCCGTCGCGGCGGCCCACTCGACCGAGTGGGCCGCCGTGCTCGCCGCGACCGCGCGGGTCGCCGCGGACCTGGACCTGGCGGAGGACTGCGTCCAGGACGCGTACGCGAAGGCCCTGGTGCACTGGCGGGACCAGGGCGTGCCGCGGCGGCCGGGTGCTTGGCTGACGACGGTCGCCACCCGCCGGGCGCTGGAGCTGCGGCGGCGGGCCGACGTGGCCCGGCGCAAGCTGCCCTTGCTGATGCCCGAGGACGACGTCCAGGACGGCACCTTCCCCGACGATCGCCTGCGGCTGGTGTTCACCTGCTGTCACCCGGCACTCGCCCAGGAGGCACAGATCGCGCTGACGCTGCGCCTGGTGTGCGGGCTGTCGTCGGCCGAGATCGCCAAGGCGTTCCTGGTGAAGGAGACCACGATGCAGGCTCGGATCACCCGGGCGAAGCAGAAGATCTCGCGGTCGGGCATCCCGTACCGGATCCCGAAGGCGCCCGACCTTCCCGAGCGCATCGACGCGGTCCTCGACGTCGTCCACCTCGTGTACGCCGCCGGCCACACGGCGGCTGACGGCGACGCTCTCACCAGAACCGATCTCGGTCGTCGGGGCCTCGACCTCGCCCGGATGATCCGTCTTCTGCTTCCGGACAGCTCGGAGGCCGCCGGGCTGCTGGCGCTGCTGTTGCTCACGCAGGCACGGGAGGCCGCGCGGGTGGCCGACGGCCGGTTGGTGTTGATGGAGGACCAGGACCGCTCGCTGTGGGACCGCGAGCTCATCGACGAGGGGCTACGGCTGATGCCCGAGGCGCTGCGACCGGCCGGGCGGTTCGGGCTGATGGCCGCGATCGCGGCCGTGCACGCGGAGGCCGCACGCTGGGAGGACACGGACTGGTCGGAGATCCTCGGGCTGTACGACGTCCTGCTCGGGCGCTGGCCTTCCCCGGTGGTGGCGCTGAACCGCGTGGTGGCGATCAGCTACGTCGCAGGGCCCGAGGCCGCGCTCGCGCAGTTGCCGGACGATCCGGCGCTGGCGACGTACCCGTATCTGGCGTCGACGCGGGGCGAGTTGCTGTGGCGGTGCGGGCGGATCCAGGACGCGCGGGCGGCGTACGAGGAGGCGCTGGCGTTCACCAGCAATGCGGTCGAGGCGGAATTCCTGCAGCGGCGGATCACTCGAGGCGCTTGAGGACCTCGTCGTGCAGGCGGCCGTTGGTGGCGACGGCGTTCGGGCCGTTCGGGCCGGGCACGCCGTCGACGGAGGTGAACGTGCCGCCGGCTTCGTCGACGATGATCGCGAGCGCGGCCATGTCGTACAGATTGAGCTCCGGCTCGGCGGCGATGTCGACCGCGCCTTCGGCGACCAGCATGTACGACCAGAAGTCGCCGTACGCGCGGGTCCGCCAGCAGGAGTCCATCAGGTCGGCCCACTGGTTCTTCTTGCCGAGCTTCTCCCAGCCCTTGAGTGAGGCGTACGACAGCGACGCGTCCTCGATCCGGCTCACGTCGCTGACCCGGCACGGCTGCGACGAGTGCAGCGCGCGGCCGGTCCAGGCGCCGTCGCCGTACGACGCCCACCAGCGCTTGCCGAGCGCCGGCGCGGAGACGACGCCGACGACGACCTGGTCCTCGATCATCAGGCTGATCAGCGTGGCCCAGACCGGCACGCCGCGGATGTAGTTCTTGGTGCCGTCGATCGGGTCGACCACCCAGCGCCGCACACCCCAGCCGCTGGTGCCGTCCTCCTCGCCCACGAACGCGTCCCGCGGCCGCGCCCGGGCGAGCGTCTTGCGCATCACGTCCTCGACCTTCTTGTCCGACTCGCTCACCGGGGTCAGGTCGGGCTTGGTGGCCACGTGCAGGTCGAGCGCCTTGTAGCGGTCCATCGTGGTCGAGTCCGCGTCGTCGGCCAGGATGTGGGCGAGCCGCAGGTCATCCGTGTGCGAAGGCATGCCGGAAGGCTAGCCTGAACGGCAGGTGAACGCTTCGGCCGTCCGGGGAACGTTGCGGATCGGTTGCGGCGCCGATTGAACCGAATGCGGTCGTTGAACGTGCCATTAGTGTCTGACCACGTCCTGACCACCGCCGGGAGGCGTCAATGTTCGAGCGCTTCGGTGACCTGCCGCTGCACGTGCTCGTGATCCATCTGACCGTGGTGCTGCTGCCGGTGGCCGCGCTCACCGGGATCGTGTTCGCCGTGGTGCCGCGGTGGCGCCGGCTGCTGCGCTGGCCGGCGCTCGTGCTCGGCGTCGGGACGGTCGTCTGCGCGTACGTGGCGAAGAAGAGCGGTGAGGCGTTCGTGACCGCCGTACCGACGCTCGCGAAGGCGGTCGCGCTGCACGAGAAGCGCGGGAACCTGCTGTTCTGGTACTGCCTGATCTTCGCGGTCGTTGCCGTGGCCGCCTTTCTGCTGCTGCGCGAACGCGACGGCCGGACCGGGACGAGCCGCCCGCTCGAGTTGCTGACGCAGGCCGCCGTGGTCGTGGTCGGTGTGCTGGTCATCTGGCAGACCGTCCGCACCGGCGACGCCGGCGCCCGGGCGGTGTGGGAAGGACAGCTCCCGAAGTAGCGGGCGGTACGCCGTCAGTAGCTGGTCGCGGCGCGGCTGGCCAGCAGACGGCGGAACGACGTGACCCGGTCGGCGTCGGCGCGGCCGTCCGCGACGGCCTCGTCCAGTGCGCAGTCAGGGGCGTCGGCGGCGTGGGTACAGCCGCGCGGGCAGTCCGCGGCCAGCTCTGCCAGGTCCGGGAAGGCGTGGATCAACTTGTCCGGGTCCACGTGGGCCAGGCCGAACGAACGGATGCCGGGCGTGTCGATCAGCCAGCCGCCGTCCGGCAGCCGGAGTACGACCGTGTTCGTCGACGTATGGCGCCCGCGGCCGGTGACCTCGTTGACGATGCCGACAGCTCGGGCGGCACCGGGGATGATGCCGTTGACGAGGGTGGACTTGCCGACGCCGGAGTGGCCGACCAGGACGCTGGTCCTGCCGTCGAGCTGCTCGCGAAGCTTCGTCAGGTCGCCGCCCTGGTGCGTCGCGACCGACTCGACGCCGAGCGGCCGGTAGATCGAGAGCAACGGGTCCGGATCGGCCAGGTCGGTCTTGGTGAGGCAGAGCAGCGGCCGCATGCCGGCCTCGAACGCGGCGACCAGGAACCGGTCGATGAGCCCGGTCCGCGGCTCCGGGTTGGCGACCGCGACGACGATCACGAGTTGGTCGGCGTTCGCCACCAGCGGACGCTCGACCGGGTCGTCGTCGTCGGCCGAGCGGCGCAGCAGCGTCGTCCGGGGGAGCACCTCGACGATCCGCGCAAGGGTGCCTTCGTCGCCGCTGGCGTCGCCGTCGAGCTTCACCCGGTCACCGACGATCACGCCGGTCCGGCCGAGCTGCCGGGCCTTCATCGCGGTCACCTGGCGGTCGTCGACCCAGCAGGTGTAGCGGCCGCGGTCCCGGGTGATGACGAAGCCTTCGGCCGCGTCGTCGTACGAGGGGCGGTCCTTGGTCCGCGGCCGCGTGCGGCGCTTGGGCCGGTCGTACCTGGCCTCCTCGTCGTACCGCGACATCAGCCGGCGAGCTCCGACCAGAGCTGCGGGAACTCGGGCAGGGTCTTCGCCGTGGTGCCGATGTTCTCGATCAGCAGGTCGTCGACGAGCAGGCCGACGACGGCGGCGGCGTGCGCCATCCGGTGGTCGGCGTAGGTGCGGAAGAGCCCGCCGTGCAAGGGCTTCGGCCGGATCGCCAGGCCGTCCTCGAGTTGCGTGACGTCGCCGCCGAGCGCGTTGAACTCGGTCTCGAGCGCCGCCAGCCGGTCCGTCTCGTGGTTGCGCAGGTGCGCGATGCCGCGCAGGTACGACGGTCCGTCGGCGAAGGCGGCCACCGCGGCGATCACCGGGGACAGCTCGCCGACCTCGCTCAGGTCGAGGTCACAGCCCTGCACCCGGCCCGTTCCGCGGACCGTGAGGCCGTCGTCGGTCCGGCTGACCGAGGCGCCGAAGCGAGTGAAGATCTCCGGCAGTTGGCCGCCGGGCTGGGTGGTCTTCGCCGGCCAGCCGGTCACCGTGACCGAGCCGCCGGTGATGACGGCGGCGGCCAGGAACGGCGCCGCGTTCGACAGGTCCGGCTCGATCGCCGTGTCCAGCGCTTGAACGGGGCCGGGAGCAACCACCCACCGGTTCGGCTCTGCGTCGTCGACCTGGACGCCGCGCTCGCGCAGCATCGCCACCGACATGTCCAGATGCGGCTGCGAGGGCACCGGCTTGCCGTCGTGGCGGATGTCGACGCCCTCGTCGTACCGTGCGCCGGCCAGCAGCAGAGCGGACACGAACTGGCTCGACCCGGAGGCGTCCAGCGTCACCTTTCCGCCCCGCACCGAACCGGTGCCCGACACGGTGTACGGCATCCGGCCGGTGCCGCCGTCGTCGATCTGAACGCCGAGGGTGCGCAGCGCGTCCAGGATGACGCCCATCGGCCGCTCTCGCGCGTACGGGTCGCCGTCGAAGCCGACCAGCCCGTCAGCCAGCGCGGCCACCGGCGGAACGAACCGCATCACGGTGCCGGCCAGACCGCAGTCCACGTTCGCCGGGCCCTTCAGCGAGCCCGGGGTCACGGTCACGGTCGTGCCGCTCTCAGTGCTGTGCTTCTCTGTGATGGCGACGCCGAGCGAGACCAGGGCGGACCGCATCAGCGAGGTGTCACGGGCCGCGAGCAGGCCGGTCAGGTGCGACGGGCCGTCAGCGATCGCGGCAAGGACGAGCGCACGGTTGCTGATCGACTTCGATCCGGGCACCGTGACCGTGCCTGTCACTGCTGCCGCCGCCCGCGGCGCCGCCCAGCCCTGCTGCTCCGTCATGCCACTCCTTCGGCTCGTCCGTCCAGCTCCGAGCCTAGGGCATCGGCCTGCGCCGGCCGTGCTGGGAGCGTCAGCCGAGATGCAGCTCCGCCTTCGCGAGTTTCGCGGCGTGCTTGGCCTCGCGGGCCAGGTCCTTCGCCTCCCGCTTGGCGGCCTTGGCGCCGCGCTTGGTCTCCCGCTTCGCCGCCTTCGCGCCGTGGCTCGCCCGCCACGCCACGCCGGGCTTGCCCTCGGTGTCGACGGCGGCGAGCAGCAGACCGCCCAGCAGACCCAGGTTCTTCATGAACTGGATCCGCTGCGCCTGCCGGGACTCCTTGTCCTTCATCTGCCAGAACGGATGCCCGGCGACGGTCACCGGCAGCAATGTGGTGGCGAGGGCGGCCGCGCCGAGCCGCCGGCCCTTGCCGGTCGCCAGCGCGAGGCCGCCGACCACCTGCACGGCCCCGTTCAGCCGGACCAGGTTGACCGTGGTCTCCGGGATCCGGTCGCTGACCTGCGGCGGGGCGACCTTCTTCACCATCGGCACGAGCCGGTCCGCGACCGGCTGGGCCTTGGGCACGAGCGGCTCGGGGTTGCGGATCGAGTTCGCACCCTGGACGACGAAAATCATGGACAGCAACGGCCTGGCCAGTGCGCGCACGACAGTCATGCCTCCTTCATACACCAAGACATATACGGGAGTTGTGTAACTCCCGGTACCCAACTGTCAGATCGCGCAGCCGTCCGGGCCGCAAGTCGGGTCGTCGCCGGCGGCCGGGGCGGTGATGAGGGTGACCGGCCCGCGGGCCCGGCTCAGTGCTTCCTTGAAGACCTCGACGGGCTGGGCGCCGCTCACGCCGTACTTCTCGTCGATGACGAAGAACGGCACGCCGTTGGCGCCGTACGCCAGTGCCTGCGCCTGGTCCGCCGCGACCTCCTCGGCGTACGTCGTACCGGCCAGGACCTCACGCACACGGTCGGCGGGGAGACCGACCTCTGTGGCCAGCTCGGTCAGCGTGGCGTGGTCACCGACCGGGAGGCCGTCGGTGAAGTAGGCCTTGAGCAGACGCTCCTTGAGGCGGCCCTGCGTGTCAGCGGGCACCTCACCGGACGCACCGAGGTCGTGAGCCAGGTGCAGGAGGCGGTGCGCGTCGACGGTGTTGACCGGCTTCGCCTGGTCCAGGTGGTACTCCAGTCCGACCTCAGCCGCCACCTCGGTGACGTGGGCGTTCGCCTGGAGACCCCACTCGCGGCCGCGTCCGTACTTCTCACCCAACCGGGTCGCCAGGTCCCGCGGGTCGTCGTTCGTCGACGAGGGGTCGAGCTGGAAGCTGTGCCAGACGATCTCCGCGGTGTCGCCGCTCTCGGCGAGGGCCTGCTCGAGCCGCCGCTTCCCGATGTAGCACCACGGACAGACGACGTCGGACCACACATCAATGCGCATAACTGTCCGCAACTGACCGCTTCGTGGACCTATTCCCAACCAGCCACCGGTGTGACGCGTCTGACGGTCCATGGACGAAGAGCTGGTGCGGGCCCTGTTGAGCGAGCAGTACCCCGATCTCGCGAATCTGCCGCTCAAGGAGGTCATCGGCGGCTGGGGCAACCAGATGTGGCGCCTGGGCGACGACCTGGCCGTGAGGCTGCCCCGTCACGCCGGCGCCCCTCAGGTGCTTCACAGAGAACACCGGTGGCTCCCTGACCTCGCCGACCAGCTGCCGTTGCCGATTCCGGTCCCGCGGCATCTCGGCGCTCCGTCGGACCGCTTCCCGCGGACCTGGCTGGTCACCACCTGGGTGCACGGGGAACCCGCGGACCACGCACCGATTAGCGATCCGGCGGCGGCCGACGTACTGGCCGGGTTCCTGCACGCGCTGCACACCCGGGCACCGGCCGACGCGCCGGTGAGTGAGCGATCGACGCTGCCGCCGAGTCCGGGCTTCGACGAGGTCCAGGCGTACGTCGGGCGCGTCGACGAGATCCGCGCGGTCTGGGAGGACGCGCTCGCGGCGCCGCGGTGGGACCGGGCGCCGGTGTGGCTGCACGGCGACCTGCACCCGGCGAACGTGGTCGTTGCCGACGGCATGCTCGCCGGCGTGGTGGACTTCGAGGAGCTCGGCGTCGGCGACCCGGCGAACGACGTCGCCGCCGCCTGGATCCTGCTCCCTGAGCCCGAGCGCTTCCTTGCGGCGTACGGCACCGACGAGGCGACGGTACGGCGGGCACGCGGCTGGGCGTTGACGCGGGCGCTGTTCCTGATCGCGATGGGTATCAACGGCGAGAAGGGCATCCCCGGCGGCAAAACCCACTGGGGCCCGATCGGCCACGCGGCCCTCGACCGGCTGCTCTGACGTGGGGTCCTAGAATCGCCCGCTGGAACGGGAGGAGGGCCAGCCGGCGTGCGTGATGAGTTGGCGGGGCAGCTGGCACAGCTGCGCGACCTCACCGGTCGCAGCCTGCGTGAGCTCGCCCGTGACATCAACGCCAGCAGCTCTTCGCTCTCGCGGTACTTCGCCGGTCAGGCGGTTCCGCCGTGGCCGACAGTCGTCGCGCTCTGCAAGGTCGCCGGCCGCGACCCCAGACCGCTGCGTGAGGTGTGGGAACGCGCCAAGGACGCGCCACAGACGAACCAAGCCGTCGCGCTGCAGGTCCGCAACGACCTGCCACACGATGTCACCGCCTTCACCGGTCGCCGCACCGAGTTGGACCTGCTCGCCGACGCGGCCCGCAGCACGTCGCTCGTGGCGATCGACGGCATGGGCGGAGTCGGCAAGACCGCGCTCGCCGTCCATGCCGCACACCTGCTGACCCCGGACTTCCCGGACGGGCAGCTCTACCTGGACCTTCACGGTTTCACGCCGGGGCGGGAGCGCCTCGAACCCGTGGAGGCGTTGCGAGTCCTTCTGGGCGCCCTCGGACTGCCGCCGGCCCGGATTCCCGACGGGCTCGCCGAGCGGGCCGCGCTCTGGCGGTCGGAGCTGGCCACGCGGCGCGCGATCGTGCTGCTCGACAACGCCGTCGACGCCGAGCAGGTCGGGCCCCTGCTGTCCGGCGCCGGCCGGAGCTTCGTCGTCGTCACCAGCAGGCGGCGCATGGTCGAGCTCGACGGCGTCCAGCCGATCTCGCTCGACGTCCTGCCCGGCGAGGAGGCGGCCCGGCTCTTCGTCGAGTCCGCCGGCGGCGACCGGCCCGGTGACGTGGCCGAGGTGCTGCGGCGGTGCGGCAACCTGCCGCTCGCGATCCGGGTCGCAGCCGCGCGGCTCCGGCACCGGCCCGCGTGGACTCTCGACACCCTCGTGGAGCGCCTGCGCGACGGCGACCTCACGGTGTCGGAGGTCTTCGAGATGTCGCTGCGTCAGCTGGACCCCGCGCAGCGGCGGATGTTCCGGCTGCTCGGACTGGTGCCAGGTGAGGACATCGACGCGTACGGCGCGGCCGCGCTGGCTGGAATCCCGCTGCCGAACGCGCGGTAGCTGCTGGAGGACCTGGTCGACGTCCACCTCGTCCAGGAGCCCGCGGCGGGCCGATACCGGATGCACGACCTGTTGCGGCAGGTGGCCCGGGCCGACGACCCGACGGCCGATCCGGTGCCGGCGATCACGCGTTTGGGCGACTATTACCTGAGCGGCCTGCTGGCCGTGAAGCAGCTGATCCTGGTCTTGTTTCCGCTGCCGGTCACCGTGTCACAGCCGCCGCCCGCGCTGCCTGATCTGTCCAGCCACGACAGCGGCGTCAAGTGGATGGACACCGAGTGGGGCAACCTCACGGCGACGCTCGCGCTCGCTGCCCAGCTGCGGATCGACTTGGTAGCCGTCGGCCTCGGGCAGCTCGCCACGATCGCTCATGCGCGCCGTGGTGGCTCTGCTCACCTGTACGAGGCGTTGGTGGCCAGTCTGCCCGCGGCCGAGCGGCTGGGTGATCGCCGGGTGCTTGCCTCGCACCACTACCTGCATGGAGTGCTGCTGATGCGGATGGGGCGACTGAGCGATGCCGACCCCGAGCTGCGGACCGCTCGCGCCCTGCTGGCTGCTGAAGGCGACGGCGTCGGCGAGGCGATGGCCATCTTCCAGCTGGGCGAACTGCACGAGTACGACGACGCAGCCGGCGCTGTAGAGCTTCTGGAACAGGCAGTCGCCGTTCTGCCGGCTGACGAGTCGGCCGTCCGGGGACGCGTACGCTGCACGCTCAGCCACGCGCTTGTGCGGCTGGGGAAGTACGAAGCGGCACGTGAGGTCGCGGCCGACGTACTTGAGACGGCTGATCGCCAGACGGCCAGGATGTGCCTGGACGTGCTGGGCCGGGCAGCGCTGGGCCTGGGCGATGCGCAGGGCGCGCTCGCCTACGCGGAGCAGGCTGTTGCGATCAGTCAGGCTACCGGGCATGTGCTCTTCGAGGCGAACAGCCTCACGGACGTGGCGATCGCCCTGCTTCATCTTGGCCGCGCCGAGGACGCTGAAGCCAGGCAGACCGAGGCCGTGCGGATTCTCGAGGAGGCCGGCGAACCCGATCGACTCGTCCGGGCACACCTCCCGTACGCCAGGGCATGCAGGGCGGTCGGCGACGGCGACCGCGCGACACGGTACTTCCGGGAGGCGTTGGAGCTCGCCACGGCGCACGGCCTCGAGTACTTGGTGCCTGAGGCGCGCACGGGTCTCGTCTCCTGAGTGTCCCGTCCCGTCCCGGGACACGTTCGGCGCAGGCCAGGGCCACCGGTGAACTCGCAGGTCAGGGCGTGACTGCCGGCAGCACGCCTGTCCCACGAGCCGTTCCGCGGATTGTCCGCACGGCCGAGCGGCATCGAAGCTCGGGGCCATGGACACGAAGCCATGGGTCGTGCAGGGAACCGTCGCCGCGCCGGTCGCCGCGGTCGCCGGACTGCTCCTCGCGGTACGCGAGGGCCGGGTCGGCGACGACAACCTGCTCGTCCTGGCCAGGGCGTCGGCCGCCCGCCGCGGTGCCATGACGGTCGTCGCCAGTGAAGCGGCGGGCACCTACCGCGCCGAGCTGGCAGGTCCTCTCGAGCCGGTCGAGATCCAGGCCGACAGCCGCGGCTCGACGCTGGCAGTGCAGAGCTGGTACGGCGGGGTCTACGCCGTCACCGCCTGCCCTGCCGGAGCGCTGGTGACCCACCGCGTACACCGCGTCGTACCCGGCCATCCGGGGTTCGCCGACGGGATCGCCGACATCGGGCTGCGGACTCGGATGGACCGCGACCTGCGCGACGTGCTGGACGTCATCGCCGACCGGCTCGGCTGCTGACACCTGCCCCGACACCGCGGGCGCAGCCGTGTCAGTGCGGCGGCGGTCTGGTGTCAGGACGCTCCTCGAGAGTTGGGGCAACAACAGAGTTCACCATCAGGAAGGCGCTACAATGTCTACGTTCACCACCCCCGAGCCGATCTCCGCAGTGCTGGACATCCCCGCCGGAAGCATCACGTTCGTCGCCGCCGACCAGGCCGAGACCATGGTCGAGGTGCAGCCGGCCAACGCCGCGAAGAGCCGCGACGTGAAGGCGGCCGAGGCGACCAAGGTCGAGTACGCCGACGGCGTGCTGCGGGTCGAGGTCGTCGCGAAGAACCAGTACTTCGGGCCGTCCGGCGCCGTCGCGGTGACCGTGCGGCTGCCGACCGGTTCCCGGGCCGAGGTGAAGACGGCCAGCGTCGAGCTCCGGGCGACCGGACCGCTCGGAGACGTCGTCGTCGAGGGCGCACAGGGCCTGATCGACCTCCAGGACGTCGCGAGCGCCCGCATCGCCTCCTCGGCGAGCGACGTCTTCATCGGCCGGCTGAACGGGCCCGCGGAGATCCGCACCAGCAAGGGCGACATCCGGATCGCCGAGGCCGTCCGCGGTGACCTCGTCCTGCGCACCGACGTCGGCGAGATCGAGATCGGCGCCGCGGCCGGAGTCTCGGCCGCGCTGGACGCCGGCACCGCCACCGGCCGGATCGACAACGCGCTCAAGAACAGCGGCGCCGCGGAACTGACCATCCACGCGACCACCAGCGTCGGCGACATCGTCGCCCGCAGCCTCTGACGGCTCTCTTTCCGACTCTCTGCCCGATCGAAGGGAAACACCGCCATGTCAACCACTCCGTCCGGCTTCACCGAGACCGGGCTGCGCCGGCTGCACGACGTGCTGGCCCGGCACGTCGACTCCGGGAAGATCCCCGGCGTCGTCGCCCTGGTCAGCCGCGGCGACGGTGAACCGCACGTCGAGACGCTCGGCACGATGCGTCACGACGGCGGTGCGCCGATGCAGCGGGACACCATCTTCCGGATGGCCTCGACGTCGAAGCCGGTCTCGATCGCCGCCGCGATGGTGCTGCTCGACGAGTGCCGGCTGCGGCTCGACGACACCGTCGAGCAGTGGCTGCCCGAGCTGGCCGGCCGGCAGGTGCTGAAGCGGATCGACAGCCAGGTGGACGACACCGTGCCCGCCAAGCGGCCGATCACCGTCCGGGACGTGCTGACCTCGACGTTCGGGCTCGGCATGGACATGACGATGATCGGTACGCCGATCATGGGCGCCCTGTTCGAGCAGGGCATCACCCCCAACGGGCCGGTGCCGATGCCGGAGCCGGACGAGTGGATGCGGCGCCTCGGCACCCTCCCGCTGATGTACCAGCCGGGCGAGCGCTGGCAGTACCAGATCAGCAGCGACCTGGTCGGCGTTCTCGTCGCCCGGGTCACCGGTCAGTCGTACGACGAGTTCCTGCGCGAGCGGATCTTCGGACCGCTGGGCATGAAGGACACCGGGTTCTCCGTGCCCGCCGACCAGATCCACCGCCTGCCGCCGCTGTACGCGCCGGACCCCGCGACCGGTGAGTTCCAGGTGTGGGACGAGGCCGAGGGCGGCCGGCACAGCGCCCCGCCGGCGTTCCAGGGCGGTGGCGGCGGCCTGAACTCGACCGCCGACGACTACCACGCCTACTTCCGGATGCTGCTGAACCACGGCGTTCACCAGGGCGAGCGGATCCTGTCCCGCCCGGCGGTGCAGCTGATGACCAGCAACAGCCTCACCGCCGAGCAGTTGGCCGCCCGGGAGACGCTGGCCCGGGACAACGTGCACATCTCGTTCGGTCAGGGGCAGCAGGGCGGCTGGGGCTTCGGGATGGCCGTGCGCACCTACCGGGGCGACTACGCGCCGATCGGGCAGTTCGGCTGGGACGGCGGCGCCGGCACGTCGACGTACGCCGACCCGGTCAACCAGGTCGTCGGCATCCTCCTCACACAGGTCGGTACGACTGTTCCGTCCTCGGTGCAGCTCATGAACGATTTCTGGACCACGCTCTACCAGGCCCTGGAGGACTGAGAGCGCTCCGAAGGCCGGACCGCGTGCTGCGGTCCGGCCTTCGGTTCTCAGCGGGCGGCCTGCTCGATCACACGGGTCACGGTGCCCGGCTGGGAGAGGGCGACCAAGTGGGACGCTCCGGCGACCTCCACGGTGGTGGCATGGGCGCGGTCGGCCATGAAGCGCTCGGCGGCCGGCGCGATCGCGCGGTCGCCGGTCGGGATCACGGCGTACTTCGGCAGCGCGGCCGGAGCGCCGGTGGGGATCTTCTCGTCGAAGACGGCGGCGTTGACCGGGCGCTGCGACGCCCCGAGTACGGCGGCCTGCCGCGCGGGCAGGTCGGCGGCGAACACCCGGCGGAACGACTCCGGCTTCATCACCAGATCCACCCCTCCGGGGTAGCTGATCGCGTTCGTCGTGTCCGGCCCGATCTCGCTGCCCGGGTACTGCGAGTTCAGCGCCCCGAGCGTCTCACCGGCCTGCGGGACGAACGCGGCGACGTACACCAGCGACTTCACCCCGGCAGTTCCGGCGAGCTGGCTCACCAGCGCACCGCCGTAGGAGTGGCCGACGAGCACCTTCGGGCCGGAGATGGTGTCGAGCACGCCCTTCAGGTACGCCGTGTCCGACGCGATTCCGCGCAGCGGTACGGCGGGGGCGACCACGGTGTACCCGTCCCGCTGCAGCCGGCTGGTCACCTCGGACCAGCTGGCCCCGTCGGCGAACGCGCCGTGCAGCAGGACGACGGTGGGCTTCGGGTGGTGTTCGGTCTGAGCGCTCGCCGTGGTCACACCGGCGAGGGTGAGGACGGCCGCGGCGGCGACCGTCGCCAGGTGCCTGGGCTTCATCGGTTCGCACCTGCCTCGACGGCGCTCGCGATGAAGTCGGCGACGGCCTTCGGCTGCGAGACGGCGACCGCGTGCGAGCCGTCGACCTCGATCGTGACGGCGTTCGCGCGGGCGGCCATCGTGCGCTGGCCCTCCGGGTGGATCGCCTCGTCACCGGTGGCGACCAGGTCGTAGACCGGGAGCCGCTTCCAGCTCGCCGCGCCGGACTTCTCGTCGAACGCCGCCGCGGCGATCGGCCGCTGCGTCCGGCCGAGCAGCTCCGCGTCCTCGACATCGGCCGCGAACAGCGCCCGGAACTTCGACCGGTCGATGCTCAGCCAGGTCTCCTCGCCGCCGTCGCCGGTGGGCAGCTGGTGCGGGACGAGGCCGGACGCGAAGTCGTTCGCGGGGAAGCTGCCGAGCAGGTCCTGCAGGCTCTCGTCCTCCTCCGGGAGGAACGCGGCGACGTACACCAGCGCGGCGACGTTGTCGGCCTGGTTGGCGGCCGCGGTGATGACCGCACCGCCGTACGAGTGCCCGACCAGGACGACCGGGCCGTCGATCTCCCGGACCTGGGCGGCGACCCGGCTGCCGTCGAGGGCGGGGCCGCGCAGCTCGTTGGCGACCGCGATCGCCGGGATGCCGCGGCCGGTGAGCTCGGCGATCACGCCGGACCAGCTGGCGTTCTCCGCGAACGCACCGTGAACCAGGACGACGGTGGGGGTCTTGTCAGTCATCTTCCTCGATCTCCTTCTTCGGTTGCTTGGTAGAAGGAAACCTCTGCGGGCCGCTCCGGCGGATCGAGCGAACAGGTGAACCTGTCAGCGCCGGCCGGCGTGCTGAGAGCGCGCCGTGCACCCAAATCTCATGCGTTCGGGGGAGGGGCGAACCGCTCCAGCACGAGCCGGGTGAGCTGGACCCGCGAATTCACCCCCAGCTTGCCGAACACCGCCCGGAGGTGGGTTCCGACGGTGCTGGCCGACACCACGAGTTCCTCGGCCGCCGACCGGTTCGTGTGCCCCTCGGCCACGAGCAGTGCGACCCGTCGCTCCATGGGCGTGAGTGCCTCCCAGCCCTCTTGGGCCCGTGGGGGTACGGCAGTCCAGCGCCTTCGTCGTACCCCGGCCGCCTGCAGCACCGCCTGGATGCGCCCAGCCGGTGCTGTGGCGCCGAGAGCCGTCAGACTGTCCAGCGCCCGCTCCAGAGCCGGTACGCCGGTCTTGCGATCACCTGCTTCCAGCGCGGCTCGCCCGTAGCGCTCCTCGGCCTGAGCCAGCAGCAACGGCCGCTGCGCCGTACGGACGATCTCGACAGCCGCGGCGAGCTGCTCCACGTCGTTGCCGGCAGCCACGACAGCACGCGCACCACGGCCGGCGGCCGACTCTGACCGCTCGTCCACGAGATTGGCTTGCAGCAGGACGCCGATGCGCTCAGGGAAGTCCTGTGGCGTCGCAGCCAGCCGACTGACCGCCTTTGCGTCGCCGTCCGCGATCGCCAGCAGGGCACTGATCGTCGGGTCGCTGCCGGCCAGCTTCCGGGCCTGAGTGAGGTGACCGCGGAGCAGGGCGATCAGCGCGAGTACCTGTTCCGCTGCTGTGGCCAGACCGCTCACTTGCAGCTGGTCCATCCATCGCAGACCGGAGTTGGCTGCTTCTTCCGCCTGCTGCAGGTTGCCGGCCGCGTACTCGAGCCGCGCGCGCAGCACCGCCAGCTGCGGCCCCGCCCACGAGTCGCCGACGGTCATGAGCTCTCGGACGCGGTCCAGTGCATTGAGGAGCTCGTCGGTCTCAGCACGGCAGTAGAGCTCGCCGACTTCGATCAACGTGGTCGGCAGACTCCCCAGACCGGTCTCTGCCTGCCGTGCACCGGCGTACAGGTCGCGGGCCTCGGCGTACCTGCCGTTGGCTTGGGCTTGCTCGGCAGCAGCGACCCGAAGGAGCGCCCGCGCGACCGGGTCTTGTACGGAGGGTGTTTGTTGGCCGGCCAGCGCGCGGAAGGCGGCGAGCCGTTCGGCCAGATGCGGTGACGCGCCCGGGGCGGTGAGCTCCTGCACGTCCAGACGCTGACTGGCCCACTGGTACGGCGCCAGGTGCAGCCGGATCGTCGCCTGCAGGTCCGGCGTGATCGGCCCGTGGTAGAGCGCCGTACCGCTGAGCAGGTCGTCGGCGAAGGCCTTGGCCCGGTCGTACTGCCACGCGGCCAGCAGGACGCCCACCACGTCCACGCCGACCTCGGCGCGCAGCGGATCGTCGACGCGGGTCAGGTCGAACGCCTCCTGGATCACCTCCGCGGCGGTGGTCGACATGGTCGCCAGCAGGTCCCGCGCCGCTTCGCGCAGCGTCGCGACAGCCGACGTGTCGCCGGACTGGGCTACTGCGAGGACATGCGGTGCCGCAGCGGCCGCACCGCGCCCGGCGGACATCAATTGGTGAGCGATCGCGCCGTGCAGCGCTCGCTGCGCAGACGGCGGTACGTCGGCCAGCGCCGCGGAGCGCAGGAGCTCATGCCGGAAACGCAGTACCGACCCAGCATCCGTGAGCAGACCGGCCTGGAGCGTCTCCTCCAACGGCGCAGCGAGCCTGGCGACCGGCGCGGCCATCAGTACGGCGACGTCTTCCAGGCGGAACTCGCTGCCGAAGACAGCAGCCGTACGGACCAGGTCCCGGGCCGCTTCGGACAGCTCCCCGGTGCGACGGCGTACACCCTCGACGAGGCCAGCCGACAGGTCGCTGTCGCTCAGGTACAGACCGGCGATGAGCTGCTCGGCCAGGAACGGGATGCCCTGGACGCCGGCGAGCTGAACCGCGAGCGACGGATCGACCGCGTGGTTCAGGCGATCCGCGGCAAGGTCCTGGATCGCGTCCGCGGTCAGAGGTGCGAGCGGGATGGCGTGCACCGGGACGTTCACGGCCTCGACAAGTTGGTCGGCAGGGCCGCCGGGGCTCGGGCGGGTGGCGAGCAACCAGAGGAGATGCGCGGCCGGAAGACGGGCGACGACCACCCGCAGGACGAAAGCTGTCAGCGGATCCGACCACTGGGCGTCGTCCAGCACGATGAGGGCGCGCACACCGGCGAGACGACGACCGATCAGGTCAGCCAGCCGCTCGGCGAGCCAGAGCGGCTGGGTGTTGAGCGCTGCCAGCTCGAGGAACTGGTCGGTGTCGATCAGCGGCTCTGGGCCGGCCCTGAGCGCAGGCGCGAGCGAGGCGAGCGGACTGATGTTGTCGGTCTGGTGTGCGACCGCACTGGCGACCAGGAAGCCCTGTCGCTCGGCCTGCTCGACAGCTGCTGCCAGGAGCGCTGACTTGCCGATCCCAGGCTCGCCACTGACGACCGCCAGCGAGGCCTGCCCGTTGGCGGCCGCTCGCAGAGCCTCCAGGAGCTTGCCGAGCTCCTCAGAGCGTCCCCGCAGCGGCACCATGGTGGATTTGTATCAACCGCAGCGACGGACAGCCAGCAGGGCATACGTCCGGGCGGCGCGCAGTACGTCGGCCAGCACCACGTGTTCGTCGGCCGCATGGGCGTACCGGACGTCACCTGGCCCGTACTGGAGCGTGGGGATGCCTGCTGCGGCGTATTGCCGGAGATCGGATCCGTACGGCGCTCCCTTGACCGCCGGGGCCGTCCCGCCGGCGTCAGACACTGCGGCGACAGTGTCCGCGAGCAGCGGGTCGCCCTCGGGCAGCAGACCGGACGCGAACTCACCACCCGGCCAGCTGACCGTGACCGGATGGTCGCGCAGCCACTCGTCCTGCGCGCACGCCTCCGCGACCGCGTCCTGGAAGGCGGTCCGCGCGTCCGCGACGGCCTCGCCGAGACGTACGCCGTACCGGCCCTCGGCGATCAGGCGGTCGGGCACCGTGCTCGCCCAGTCGCCGGCCGCGACGGTGCCGACGGACAGCGGGTTGGCGAGGTCGAGGTGGGCGAGCAGCGGGTGCGGGTCCCGGTTGCGCTCGCGCTCGAGCTCCTGCAGCGCGGTCTGGATCACGGTGAACTTCTCGATCGCACTCACCCCGCGGCTCCGGGTCGAGCCGTGCGTGGCGAGCCCCGGCACCTCCAGGCGGAAGGTCAGCGAGCCCGCGTTGGCCGGGATGACCGTCCCGGCGGTCGGCTCCGCGATCAGGCACGCCTCGCCGGTATGACCGCGGCGCAACGTCGCGAACGCGCCGACGCCGCCGTCCTCCTCGCCGATCACGGTGTGCACCGCGAGCGGCTTGCGCAGCGGGATGCCCGCGGCAACGACAGCCGCCACCGCACCGAGCACCGCGGCGACACCGCCCTTCATGTCACAGGTTCCGCGGCCCCACATCACGCCGTCCTCGATCCGCGCGTCGAACACATCACCCGGCACCACGTCGACATGTCCGTTGAGAATCAGGCCCGGCGTACGGTCGCCGCCCAGGACGCCGACGCAGCCCCACGCCTCGGTCCGCTCGACCTCCATGCCCGGGAACCGCGGGTCCGCCGTCAGCTCCGGCAGCTCGAGCCGCCAGTGGTCGACGGTGAGCCCCAGCTCCGCCAACCGCCCCGCACACCAGGCCTGGACGTCGACCTCCGCCGCGGTCCCGTCCACACTCGGGATCCGCACCAGCTCCCGCAGTTCACCGATGATGCGGTCCTCGTCGATCGCGGCCAGAACGGCCTGCTCAGTCTCGTAAGTCACGGCACTGGAATACCACCAATCGGACGACAAAGTCTGACCGTTCAGCCGACAGACCGCGCGCTGCGGCGCTGACAACATTCCTCAGGAGTCGGCCCGCCGGGCCGTCCGACAAGGGGGAAACCACCATGCACCGCAAGAAGAAGATCCTGATCACCACCGCCGCCGTCCTCGCCATCGGCGCCGGCTCGGCCTTCGCCTACTGGTCGACCACCGGCTCCGGCTCGGGCACGGGCACCACATCGGCCGGCGCCAGCAACCTGACGATCACGCAGACCAGCGAGATCTCGAACATGTTCCCCGGCGACACCGCGCAGGCGATCACCGGCACCGTGAAGAACAACGCCACGAACTCCGCGTACGTCAACACCGTGACCGTGAGCATCGCCTCGGTGACCGCGACCGGCACCTGTGACGCCTCTGACTACACGCTGGCCAGCCCGGTCATGACCGTGGGCCAGGACGTCGCCGCGGGCGGCACCGTGCCGTTCACCGGCGCGACGATCAAGTTCAACAACAAGGCCACCAACCAGGACGGCTGCAAGGGCGCGACGGTCAACCTGTCCTACGCCAGCAACTAGTACGTCACCGTGGTTTCCCAGGCCTGGGCGGGGCGTACGCCTCGTCCGGGCCGGGACCGCACCAGTTCTTGGGGGAGTGAGATGCAAGGCACGCGAAAGGCCCGCCACCGGTTGATCAGGTTCGTGATCGCCGGCGTGTGCCTGCTGCTGGCCGCAGCCGGCCTGGCGTACGCCGCGCAGCCGGCGAAACCCGGCATCACACTGGGCATCACACCGACCAGCCAGTCCGTGACGCGCGGCCAGACCGCGACGTACACGATCAGCGTGACCTCGACCGGCGGCTTCACCGGCGCGGTCGCGCTCAGCGCCACCGGCGCACCCGCGAACGCGTCAGCGTCCTTCAGCCCGGCCTCGGTGACGCTCACGTCCGGCGGTACGGCGAGCACGACGCTGACCGTGAACACCACAGCGACCACGCCGACCGGATCGGCCACGCTCACCGTGCAGGGCACCGGCACGAAGGTCAGCGGCACTGTCACCGCCGGCCTCACCGTCAACGCCCCGCTGTCCAGCGCTGTCGCGTTGACCGTGACCCCGGCCTCCGTCACCCTGGCGCCCGGGTCGACCGCGGTGTTCACCGCGCAACTGACCCGCACGAACTTCCCCGGCGCAGTCACGTTCGAGACTGTCGGCGGCCTGCCGTCCGAGGCGACCGCGACCTTCACGCCGAACCCGACGACCGGCAACTCCTCGACGCTTCAGGTCACCACACCCGCGACCGCCGACGACGGCACTTTCACGCTCAACCTGATCGCCTCCGGCAAGAACCCGGCCGGAGTCACCCAGTACGCCTACGCGACCGTCCAACTGGTCCTGGCCACCACGGGCAAGCCTTTCGCGATCAGCGGCAACCTGTCCGGCACCCTCGCACCCGGCATCTCACGCCCGCTCGACCTGACTCTCACCAACCCGAACAAGAAACCCATCTCCGTGACGAACCTGACCGTCACCGTCCAATCGGTCACCCGCACGCTCTACGCAACCACCCACAACCAGCCGTGCACCCTGACCGACTACAAGGTCACCCAGTACACCGGCACCTACCCACTTGCAGTCCCCGGCAACACCAGCCGAGCACTGTCCACCCTCGCCGCATCACAGTCGTCCTGGCCGACCGTCACAATGCTCAACACTCCAACAAACCAAGACGGCTGCAAGGGCGCCACCATCACACTCGCTTACTCAGGCGCGGGGAGCGGATCATGACTCGACGCGTGCTCCTGGTGCTCGGTCTCGTCGTCCTCGCGATGACCGGCGCCGGTACCACCTGGGCGTTCTGGACCGGGGCCGGCTCCGGCGCGGGCACCGCATCGACCGGCACGCTCGCTCCACCGGCCACGGTCACCGCCACGGCACCACCCGGCGGCGGAACGGTCAACCTCGCCTGGACGGCCTCGGCCCGTGCGACCGGCTACGTCGTGACCCGGGTCCTCAACAGCGACGGTACGACGACAGCCGCCTGCGGTACGACGCAAGCCTCGCCGACGTCCGCGACCTCCTGCAACGACTTGGCCGTGCCGGACGGGACGTACCACTACGTCGTCACCGCGCTCTCGGCCAGCTGGACCGCGTCGGCCTCGAGCGCCACCGTGACGGTGCACAACTCGCGCCCGTCCGTGACGGTCGATCAGGCCGCCGGTCAGGCCGATCCGGCCGCTTCGTCGCCCGTCAACTTCACCGCGGTCTTCAGCGAGGCTGTCACCGACTTCACCAGCGCGGACGTCACCGTCAGCCCCGCGACCGCGACAGTCGTGGTGAGCGGCAACGGTCCGACGTACAACCTGGCCGTCAGCGGATTGACCAGCAGCAGCTTGGTGACGGTGTCGATCGCGGCCAACAGCGCGTACGACTCCGGAAGGGCAGGCAACACAACATCGACCAGCACGGACGGCACGGTGTCGTACGACGCTGTGGTACCGACGGCGTCAGCGCCGGTCGCCACAGCAAGCGGGTCGTTCGGCAGCTTCGTCGGCAACACGGCCGTCACGCTGACAGACTCGGCCACCGATGACTTCTCCGGCGTCGCATCGGTCGCGTACTACCGCTGCACCGGCGCCACCGGAAGCTGCACCGCGACGAACTGGACCGCCGTCGGATCGTCCACCTCGGCGGCCACCAACTTCGCCGTCACCAAGAGCGCGCCGTTCGCGGCCGACGGAACCTACAGCGTCGTCGCCGTGGCCACGGACGCCGCCGGCAACGCCGGCGCCCCGAGCACCGCGACAGCGCTCACCGTGGACACCACGCCACCGAACGCTTCCCGCCCGACAGTGAACGGACTCTCCTGATGACCATCAAACGCCTGTGGACAGCGGGCTGCATCGCGCTCCTGGCCGGTGCCGGCCTCCTCGCAGGCCCTGCCGCCTTCGCAGCGTCAAGCGTCAGCAATGTCACCTTCACCAGCTCGTCTCTCGTCGGTGGAGCGACCGCAGACTGGACGGTCGGGTTCAAGGCCAGCAACGGCAGCGGCGCGCTGACCAGTGGCAGCACGATCACGGTGACCTTCCCCGGCGCTTTCAGCGAGCCGAGCACGCCAGTCGTGACGCCGGGCGGGTTCACCGCCGGATGTACGGTGTCGAGCGTTGCCGCTGACGGCCCGGCCAGTGGCTCCGACCTCATCACGGTCACTCTGGGCAGTGGCTGCTCTCTCGCGAAGGGCGCAAGCGGTTCGGTCAAGCTGGCGGGCCTCACCAACGCCCCCGTCGGCACGTACCAGGCCAGCACCTTCAAAGTCGCGACCTCGAGTGACACCACGCCGGACTCTCCGAGCTCTGCGATCACAATCACCGCAGGCGCTGCAAGCAAGCTCGCCTTCGTCCAGGGGCCGACCAGCGGCTATGTCGGTACCCCGCTGACACCCGCGATCACCGTCCAGGTCCAGGATCAGGTCGGCAATCCCGTGGCCGGGGCAGGGACCGGCGTGACGCTCACTTCCGCCACCGGAGCGCCCGTTGGGTCCGCGGTCACGGATGCCGGCGGCAGAGCCACATTCAGCAACGTGGTCTTCAACGGGACCGCGCTCGGCATCACACTCACCGCATCTCCGACCGCGACTGGGTCCAGCCTGGCCGCGAGTGCCCCGTCGACGGCCTTCAACATCACAGTGGCGGTCAGCAGCGGTGCGACGCTCGCCGAGGAGACGTCTGACGGGACCGGGGCCGGCGTGAAGTCCGTTGCGTACTACTACTGCACCGGCCACTCCGGTGCCTGCACGAGCACCAACTGGACCGCAATCGGGTCCTCGACGGCCGCCACCAACTACCAGGTGACCTGGACCTCGACACCGACCCCCGGCGCCTACCGAGTTGTTGCTGTCAGCACCGATAATGTCAGCAACGTCAGCCAGGCCAGCGGTTCTACCCCGGTGACGGTCGTCAACTAGACCTGTTCTCTGCAGCTCGACAGTACGTATACGGCCACTGGCACGAGATTCAGCCCCTCGCCAGGCTCCCGATTCTGGGGTAGTAGGTGTATACGTACTGTCCAGCTGCTGATGCCTACGCGCCGAGAAGGTCCAGGACTCGGCGGCCGCCGTGGTTGACCATGTCCTGGGCGTACGTCGGGCGGTCGTGGACGAACTCTGCGACGCTGGCGAACGCTGCGGCTGCACACACGGCGGTCGTGGCGCGGCCGTTGGCTCGTAGTGCTGCTTCCAGGAACAGCTCGTCGACGCCGTCCGCGGCGCCGTCGCGGGCGGCGGAGGCGGCCAGGGACACCAGGTCGTAGGCGCGTGCTCCGCCGCCGGCGGCCTCGATGTCGATGATGCCGGTGATCCGGCCGTCGGCCGCCAGGAGGTTGCCCATGTTCAGGTCGCCGTGCACGAAGTCGTGGTGCGCCAACTCCTCGTCCCGGTACGGCGCGCACAACGCGCCGTACCGTCGCAGCAACTCCGTGGCCTCGTCGTCGTACGTCTGGACGCGTTCCCACACTCCGTCCCAGCCGTCGAAGACGACGCCGTGCGACCAGCCCGACCAGGTGACCTCGTGGTCCTCGGGGAGCAGGTCGCGCTGGAGCTCGCAGGTCTCGATCACCTGCTGTGCCAAAGCAGTATCCAGCGTCGGCGGCGTGCCCGGCACGAACTCCTGCAACTGGTACGGCGATCCGGCGGCGGTCGTGCCGACGGCCAGCCACGCGGGCGTGGGATAGCCGACGGCACGTGCCCGGCGGACGAGTTCGGCGGCCTTCCGTACCCGTGGCGCCCAGGCCGGGTTGCCGGTCCACTTGAGGACGACGCAGTCGGTCAGCTCGTACGCCGTCGACTGCAGACCACCGGTCAGTTGCCGCACGACCCGATAACTGGTGCCCAGAGCAACATTCAGCTCGGCGACAACCGACGCGGTGGTGTCCATCAGGGGGTCAACCGGTGCAGGTCGCGCGGGAACAGCGTGACCTCGCGGACGTTCTCCGCCCCGGTCAGCCGGGCCACGAACCGCTCCAGCCCGATCGCGAACCCGCCGTGCGGCGGCATCCCGTGCTTGAACGCCTGCAGGTACGAGCTGTACGCCGGGGCGTCCGCCGACTCACCCTGCGCTGCCAGGACGGCGACGTAGTCGGAGTACCGGTGCAGACGCTGGCCTCCGGTGACCAGCTCGACCCCGCGGAACAGCAGGTCGAACGAGTTCGACCAGCGCAGGTCCGACGGCTGCGGGTGCGTGTAGAACGGGCGCTTCACCATCGGGTAGCCCTCGACCGCGACGAAGTCGCTGCCGTGCTCGCGCAACGCCCACTCGCCGACCGCACGCTCGTCAGCGGGCGACAGGTCCGGCTCGTCCGGCTCCGCGCCGGCGATCTTCAGCGCCTCGCTGAAGTGCACGACCGGTACGTCGACCGGGATCTCCGGCACCGTCACCCCGAGCCGCTCCAGCGCGCCGCCCGCCCGCGAACCCACCGCCGACAACATCTCGGCAATGACGGAACGCAGGACGGCGAGGACGTCACGGTGGTCGCTGATGAACCCGAACTCCGCGTCGAGCGAGACGTACTCGGCGAGGTGCCGGACGGTGTCGTGCGGCTCGGCCCGGAACACCGGACCGACCTCGAAGACCCGCTCGAACACGCCGACCATCGTCTGCTTGTAGAACTGCGGCGACTGCGCCAGGTACGCCGGCCGGCCGAAGTAGTCCAGCTCGAACACGTTCGCGCCGGACTCGGTGGCCGCGCCGACGATCTTCGGCGTCTGGACCTCCGTGAAGCCCTGCCTGTCCAGCGCGGAGCGGAACCCGTGGATCGCGGCCGCCGCCACTTCCCACCCGGCCCGCACCGCCGGATGCCGCAGCGCGACCGGTGCGTTGTCGAGCACGACGGGCAGCCCTGCCCCGACCGCCGGACGCCACAGCTCGATCGGCGGTGTCGCGGCCGGCTCGGTCAGCGGCTCGATCACCGGGTCGACGATCTCCGCGCCGCCAGGAGCCTGTGGGTTGGCGGCGACCGTACCGGTCACCTGGACCACGGTCTCCTCACCGAGCTCGTCCAGCTGCGTCTGGGTTTCCTCGGACTTGACGACGATCTGGCTGAGGCCGGACCGGTCGCGCAGGATCAGGAAACTGACGGCGGCGAGCCGTCGTCTTCGGTGCACCCAGCCGGCCACCGTGACGGTCTGGCCCACTGCTGAGGGGATCTCATGGCTGAGAATTCGCATCGCTGTTTTCACCTCCAGGTCTTCATCCGAACCCCGGAGGTGTGGGCGAAGGGGAATCTCGCGGTGCCACCACACCTTCACCGGACCAAGCTGGTCCGGCCTCTTGCACAACAGTCGCTCAGGAGTGTCTTCGCCACCGCTCCACGCATCGCCTTCACAGCTGCCGGCGACTCTCTCGGACGTGGGGTACGGCGCTACTCGGTTCCCTCAACGCGAACAGGACCAGGATAGGCGGCCCGGCAACCGGATTTCACCGCCGCGTCGTCGACGGCGGGATCTGAGCCGTGTCGGTGTCCTCGCGACCGCCGACGCGAGCGTGGACGGTGAAGGCGTTGCCGGAGCCGTTGCCGGGCAGCCACGCGTTCCACTCGGAGTTCAGCGGCTTCTTGTAGCTGTTCGTCGTACAGGTAGCGCGACGGATGTCGCTGGTCCGCTCACAGGTCCAGCCGAGGTCGAACGACGGCAGGAAGATCAGGTTGCGTCCCCACGAGATGTCGAGGGTCACCTTGCGGCCCTGCGCGCCGTTCACCTTCAGGAACCGGTTGTAGACGAACGGGTTCGGGTCGTCGTGCGGCGTCGGCGTCAGGATCTGCAGCAGCGACTCGTCCTGTTGCAGCGCGGGCAGCACTTCGGAATCGGTGTCGCTGACCAGATCGGCCGTCGCGGCCACCGTGAACGTCCGCGCCGCGTCGGACGACGTGTCCGGTACGTCGAAGTCGGCCGGCAGCGCAGCGGGTTGCGCCGGGTTCAGCGCCGTACACGTCGCGGTCTTCGGCGAGCAGGTCCAGCCGGCCGGCTTCGCGGCGATCGGCCATTCCAGGGCGCTGCCGTAGCTCAGCTTCAGCGTCACCTTCGACCGGCCGGTGCGCGGGGCAACGGTCAGGATCCGGTGGTGGACGTCCGGGTCGGCGCGGCCGTCGAGGATCTTCAGCAGGTTCTCGTCGGTGCTGGGCTTGGCCTGCACCGTCGCCGAGTCGTCGTCGTACAGCCGGCCGGTCTTCGCCGACACGGTGAACGTCCGGTCCGCGTTCGAACCACCGGTCGGCGCGTCGAACGTGACCGCCAGCGGCTTCGGGGCCGCCGGGTCGTCCGCCGTGCACGAGCCGGACGCCTGGCTGCAGACCCAGCCCGGCGGGTTGGCGCTCAGCGGCCACTCGAGCTCGGCGCCGTACTTGAGGCCGACCACCACCGGATCGGCGTTCCCGGCCGGCGTCTTGATCGTGATCACGAACCGGATCCCGGACGCGTCGGCGCGCGCCGACCGCGGGGTCGCCGCCGGGGTCTCCTGCAGCACCGGGCTGCCGCCGCCCTGCGGGATGCTGATCGTCACCAGGCCCTCGTCGAGCACCGGAGTGGTCGGGGTCGGCTTCGGCGGCGTCGGCGTGCTCGGCGGCGGTGTCGGGACCGGCGTGGTCGCGGTCGGCGTCGGCGTCGCGCTGGGCTCTGTGGGCGCGCTGGTCGGTGCGGTCGTCGGCGCGGTCGTGGGAGCCTGCGTCGGCTTGGACGCCGGCGGCTTGGCCGAGGGTGGTTTCGCGGTCGGCTTCGGCGGGACCGTCGGGTTCTGTCCGGGTGGCTCGGTCGCCTGGGTCGGGGCCGGCTGGTTGATGGCAGCCGGGGGAGTGTCGTTGCCGGTCAGCGCCATCGCCGCGAGTGCGGCCGCGACGGCGACGACCACCACGGCGCCGGCGCCGACCGCGGTCCGGGTGCTGTTCTCGGTGGCCTTCTTCCAGCCGGTGACGAAGAAGCCGACCAGCCCGACCTTGGCGCCCGAGGCGGCGGCCAGGTAGCCGAGGCCCGCGGTGCCCAGCAGGGCCGGGGCGAGCAGCGCCGGCAGCGCGCTGTTGACCTCGACCAGCTCGAGGTACACCGCGGTGCACTTCGCACACTCGTCGAGGTGCTCGCGGACGTTCCGGTTCTCGCGCTTGGTCAGGCCGCCGCGGACGTACGCGCCGAGGCGCTCGGTCGTCCAGCGGCAACGGTCCCCGCCGACATCGGCCAGGTGCTGCTGCAGGTACGCCTGCCGCAGGCCTTCCCGGGCGCGGTAGGCCAGCGCGGACACGCCGTTCGCGGTCAGGCCGAGCAGGGGAGCGATCGCGGCCGGCTTCTCACCCTCGACCTCGGTGTGCCACAGCACCGCCTGCCAGCGCTCCGGGAGGCTGGCGAACGCCTTCGCCGCCGCGCCGCTCTCGAACCCCGTCACGGTCGGGTCGTCGAAGGTCTCCGGCTCCCGCTCGTACGACGCGATGTCGTCGGTGGTCTGCACCTTCTTGCCGGAGCGGATCCGGTCGACGTGCACCCGCCGGACCGTCGTCAGCAAGTACGCGCGGAACGAGACGTCCGGCCCGCCGCCGCCGCGCAGCGCGTCCAGGACCTT
Source organism: Kribbella sp. NPDC003505 (assembly GCF_040610875.1). NCBI lineage: Bacteria > Bacillati > Actinomycetota > Actinomycetes > Propionibacteriales > Kribbellaceae > Kribbella > Kribbella sp. NPDC003505. The sequence continues at coordinate 182,836 of NZ_JBEXNA010000010.1, forward strand.
CGCGAACGCGTCACTGGCGAGGTCGTCGGCGTCGTTGGCGGGGACCAGCTGGCGGGCCATTCGCTCGGCGGCGTGGTGGTGCCGCGCATACAACTCGCCGTACGCCTCGAGGTCGCCGTTGCGGACGCGCGCGATCAGTTCGGCGTCGCTCGGTGCGTCCGGCGTCTCCATTCAGCTCCCCCGTGGGTTCTCTCTGCCGACTCTGCGGCGACTCTCAGTGCGGCAACGTGACGGTGCGTCACTTTTGGTTGCCGAGGACAAGGCTCCCACGTGTGACGGCCGTGCGCATCATTTCTGACGCGGAACTGTGCCTCTTTCCTGACGAGATCACCAGCCCCGAAGTTACGCCCGAAAAAAGTTCTGGGAATCCGCGTCATGAACCGCGACCGGCGCTGTCTCTTCGGCGTACGACGCTTCCGGCCGACCGGTCGGGAGACTGACGGGGCTGTTTTTCGAGGAGGGCCATGTCGCTGTTCGCGGACATCCGCAGACGGTTCGACCTGCGTCCGGCCAAGTCCCTGAACCTGGCGGGGTCGCCCGCCCGGACCCGGCCGGAAGCGTCGTCCACCACGAGTTCGGGGGAACCACCGTGCGGGCGGAGGGAACCGCACGGCACAGCTGGTACCGATGACAGCGCCTATCTCGCGATCGCCGAGGCGCTGCACGACGGTGCCGATGTCGTGCCTGCATCGGACGAGACCGGACGCCGCCTCGCGGCCGACGGAATCTCGCTGGTGGAGGCACTTGATGGGCTGAGTGCGTTGTACCGCTCGATCGCCGGGGGCGAGCCGGCTTTCGCCGCGGTACGCGCACTCAGTTCCAGCTGGGCCGAGGCCTCCCTCGTCTACCTGCACTCGCTGTCGTGCGAGGACCCGCTGACCGGGCTGTCCAGCCTGGCGCACCTGCGGTCCCGGCTCGGCGAGCTCTACCGAGAGGCGGAATTCCGTGGAACTTCCGTACCGCAAACCCACGCACTGGTGGTTGTCGAACCGCTCAATCCGCCGGGGACCACGCCGTTCGACCGCGAACTCCGCCTCGTCGACGTCGCGGAATGCCTGCGGATCGTGTTCTGCGGCGGTGACGTACTGGGCCGCGTCGGCTCACACCGCGCGGCGGCGCTCGTCGGCCGCGAGCCGAACCTGCCGGACCAGGTCGCGACGGTACGAGCCCTGATCACGCAGTGGCGGCTGGACACCGAAGTACCCCAGCTGGCCCGGATCTGGATCGAGGGCCTGCCGGGTAGCGACGCGATGGCCGGGAGGTTGCTCGACGAGCTGGCCAGAACCTGAGACCTGCGTCCGGACGCCTACAGGGGGGCGGCCGGGCGCATCAATCCGGCGGCGGATCGCCTGACACGGGGTGGGCGATCCGCCGCCTCATGCCGTGAGCAACCTTTCCACGAGCTCGTCGTAGGTCAGTCCGGCGCCCTTCGCGGCGACCGGGACCAGGCTGCCCCGGGTGAGGCCGGGCAGCGCGTTCACCTCGAGGCAGTACGGCGTACCGGCGGCGTCGCAGCGGAAGTCGACCCGGGAGTACGTCGCACCGAACCCGAGGGCCTGATGCGCGCGGACCGCGAGGTCCTGCAACTCCTCGGCGAAGTCCACCGCGATCTCCGCAGGACAGACCTCGCGCACGGCGCCCGGCTGGTACTTCGCCACGTAGTCGAAGACCTCCGTGGTCAGCTCGATCTCGACCACCGGCAGCGCTGCCCCACCGATCACGGCAACGGTGAACTCCCGGCCCCCGAGGAACGGCTCGACGATCAGCTCGCCCTCGGCCCGCACGGCATCCAGCGTGTCGACCTTGCGCACGGCCACACTGGAGCCGTCGGCAACTGGCTTGACCACGACCGGTCCGCTCGCCAGCAGCTGTTTGACTCCGACCGGCGGTTCGCGCTGCTCCGACGGGTTGTACAGCACCCGCGGCGGCACCGGGATCCCGGCGGCCTCGAGCACCGCCTGACAACGACCCTTGTGCCACGCAACGGCGCAGACGTCGTGACCCGCGCCCGTGAACGGGATGCCCGCCAGCTCCAGCAACGCCTGCACGTGCCCGTCCTCACCCCAGCCGCCGTGCAAGGCGATGAACACCCTGTCGGCGCTCCGCAGTTGCTCCAGTCCGCCCGTGAGTGCGGCGTACATCCGGCGTCGCAACACAGCCCGGTCTGCCGCTGCTGGAGGCTCCTTGGGGACCGGTACGACGGCATCGCCGGCCGGCACCGGATCGGCCAGGATCGGCTGCTCCGCGGCCGGGTCGATCAGCACCACGTCATGACCGCGCCCGGCGAGCGCCTGAGCCACTGCCCAGCCGGACGACCGCGAGACGTCCCGCTCCGAACTCTCGCCGCCACACAGCACCGCGACTCGCACGTTGCCTCCTCCTCTACTGCTGGTAGCTGTCCAGGAACCGGCCGATGCGGCGGATCGCCACCTCCAGGTCGCCCGCCTCGGGAAGCGTGACGATCCGGACGTGGTCCGGCCGCGGCCAGTTGAAGCCGGTGCCCTGGACGATGTGGATCTTCTCGCGCAGCAACAGGTCGAGCACGAACTTCTCGTCGTCGTGGATCGGGTGCACCTGCGGGTCGATCCGCGGGAAGGCGTACAGCCCGCCCTTCGGTTTGACGCAGGACACCCCGGGAAGTTCGTTCAGCGTCTCCCAGGCGGTAGTGCGCTGGGCTTCGAGCCGGCCGCCAGGGCGGATCAGCTCGTCCAGCGTGTGGTCGGTCAGCGCGGCCTCGATGACGTGCTGGGCGAGCGCGTTCGGGCACAGCCGCATCCCGGCCAGCATGGTCAGGCCCTCGAGGTAGTTGCGGGCCGCCGCGCGCGGACCGGAGACGACCAGCCAGCCGGCCCGGAAGCCGGCGATCCGGTGGCTCTTCGACAGGCCGCCGAAGGTCAGGGTCAGGACGTCCGGCGCGAGCGCGCCGAAATGGTGGTGGGTGGCGCCGTCGTACACGATCCGGTCGTAGATCTCGTCGCTGAACACCATCAGCGAATGCCGGCGGGCCAGCTCGGCGAGCCCGGCGAGAACCTCGGGCGAGTAGACCGCGCCGGTCGGGTTGTTCGGGTTGATCACCACGATCGCCTTGGTGCGGTCGGTGATCTTCGCCTCCAGGTCGGCGAGATCGGGCTGCCACTCGGCGGACTCGTCGCACGCGTAGTGCACCGGCGTACCGCCCGCGAACCGGGTCACGGCGGTCCACAGCGGATAGTCCGGGCTGGGGATCAGCACCTCGTCGCCGGTGTCGACCAGCGCCTGGATCGCCATCCCGGCCAACTCGGAGACCCCGTTGCCGAGATAGACGGCCTGCTCGTCGACGTCGGTGTAGCCGCGCTGGGAGTAGTACGTCGCCAGCGCTTGCCGCGCGGAGAGGATGCCGCGGGCATCGGTGTATCCGTGCGCGGTCGGGAGCCGCGCGACCAGGTCGGCGAGCACTGCCTCGGGGGCAGCGAAGCCGAACGGCGCCGGGTTACCGATGTTCAGCCGCAGGATGCTGTGCCCGGCGGCCTCCAGGGCGTTGGCCTGCTCGACCACCGGTCCGCGGATCTCGTAACACACGCCGGTCAGCTTGCCGGACTGCCGAAACTCCATCGCCCCACCCTTCGTCGTCTGCCGACGGCATGCTACTTGGTTCTTCCAAGTACATACTTGGCGGGTCCAAGCTAGGCTGTCCACATGCCCCGCCGAAGCTATGCGCAGTACGACGCCGCTGCCCGGTCCCTGGATGTGGTCGGCGAGCGGTGGACGCTGCTGATCGTCCGCGAGCTCGCCTTCGGTCCACGGCGGTACACCGATCTGCACGCCGACCTCCCGGGGATCAGCACCGACGTCCTCGCGGCGCGGTTGAAGGAACTGGAGGCGGACGGAGTCGTGGAACGGCGGACGTTCGCGCCGTCGGCGCCCGTCCGGGTCTACGATCTGACCGACCGCGGCAGGGAACTCGTGCCGGTGGTGATGGCGCTGGCCGCGTGGGGGAGTCCGCTGCTGGCCGAGCACTTGTCGACGGACGCTGTGCGCCACCACTGGTACCTGCTGCCGCTGGCCGAGATCCTGCGCCGGGCGGCCGGCGGAGTCGACGGTGTGGTCGAGCTGCACGTCGAGGGCAGCAACTGCCGGCTGCGGTTGGAGTCCTGGCGCGCAACCGTCGTACCAGACGAGGCTCCCGAGGCGGTGGTCACCGTGTCACAGAAGGTCGCCGACGAGCTGCTCGCGGGCCGTCTCGTGTGGGCGGACGCGGTCGCGGACGGGCAGGTCGCCGTGGACGGCTCCTCGGCCGTGGCGACCCAGCTTAATGTCGGTCGGGCCGCCTAGGCTGGGGGCATGTGCGGTAGGTATGCGTCCAGCCGGGCCCCGTCGGACCTCGTCGAGGAGTTCGAGATCCAGGCGGGCAACGTCCGGGAGTCCGTCGAGGAGCTCGGCGAGAACTACAACGTCGCGCCGACCAACCAGGTGATCGCGGTGGTCGAGCGGAAGAACCGCGAGCAGCCGGACGAGACCGTCCGCAAACTGACCACGGTCAAGTGGGGGCTGGTGCCGTCCTGGGCCAAGGACACCTCGATCGGGAACCGGCTGATCAACGCCCGGATGGAGACCGTCGCGGAGAAGCCGGCCTTCAAGAAGGCGTTCGCCACCCGGCGCTGCATCCTGCCCGCCGACGGGTACTACGAGTGGTACACCGCCGAGGAGAAGGTGAACGGCAAGCCGGTCAAGCAGCCGTACTTCATCCACCCGCCGGACGGCAGCATCCTCTCGATGGCCGGGCTGTACGAGATCTGGCGCGACAAGTCGGTCGAGGACCCGGAGTCCGACGACGCCTGGCTGTGGACCTGCACGGTGCTCACCACCTCGGCCACCGACGACCTCGGCCGGATCCACGACCGGATGCCGCTCCTGGTCGAGCGCGAGCGGTACGACGCGTGGCTCGACCCGCTCTCCTCGGACACCGACGACCTGCTGAAGCTGCTCGTCCCGGCGGCCCCCGGCCGGCTGGAGGCGTACGCCGTCTCGAAGGCCGTCGGCTCGGTGAAGAACAACGGCCGCCACCTCCTCGATCCGCTGCCGCCCGACGGTGAGGACCCGCAGGACAGCCCGACCACGCTCTTCTGAGCTCTTCTTCCGGGTTTCGCGCCCCGTGGTTCCCCGGTCCGGGTGACAGGATGGGGCGGGTGACCGACGAACGGATTGTGGGGACGCCGCACGGTGAGGCCCGGATCGTGGCGCACCGCGCCCGGCGGCCGGTGGCGACGCTGGCTCTGGGGCACGGCGCCGGGGCCGGGATCGAGTCGGGTGACCTGGTCGCGCTGGCCGCCCGGCTGCCGAAGCAGGACATCAACGTGTTCCTGATCGAGCAGCCCTGGCGCCGCGCGGGCCGCAAGCTGGCACCGGCGCCGAAGCTCCTCGACGAGGCCTGGATCGCGATCATCGGCCAGCTCCGGGTCCGGACGCCGCTGGTGATCGGCGGCCGGAGCGCCGGCGCCCGGGTCGCCTGCCGGACCGCCGGCAGCCTCGGCGCCTCCGGCGTCCTCGCACTGGCCTTTCCGCTGCACGCGCCCGGGAAACCGGAGAAGTCGCGGGTCGCCGAGCTCCAGTCCGCCGGGCTGCCGACGCTCGTCGTCCAGGGGGAGCGGGACCCGTTCGGCACCCCGGAGGAGTTCCCGCCGCTGACCGAGATGGCCGTGGTCCCGGATGCCGACCACTCGTTCAAGGTGCCGAAACGGGCCGAGCTGGACCAGCAGGAGGCGTACGACCTGCTGGTCGAAGCCGTGTTCGAATGGGTGATCCGGGAGATCTCCGGCTGAGCCGGTCCGGACCGCGGGAATGCCCCCGCGGCCGGGCGTGTTGTGGTGGACATGATGGCGACGAGAGAGGCTCCCGCGCGGAGTACTGGGAAGACCCCGGTATTCTCGATCCCGATGCCGACTCCCACCACGACCGAGACACCCGAGCAGCGCACCGCGCGGTTCGAGCGTGAAGCGCTGCCCTTCCTGGACCAGATGTACGCCGCGGCGATGCGGATGACCCGTAATCCGTCGGACGCCGAAGACCTGGTGCAGGACACCTTCGCGAAGGCGTACAGCTCGTTCCACCAGTTCACGCCGGGCACCAACCTGAAGGCGTGGCTGTACCGGATCCTGACGAACACGTTCATCAACGGCTACCGGAAGCGGCAGCGCCAGCCGACCCAGTCGCCGACCGAGGAGATCGAGGACTGGCAGCTCACCGCCGCCGAGTCGCACACTCCCGGCGGTCTGAAGTCGGCCGAGGCGGTCGCGCTCGAGCACCTGCCCGACTCCGACATCAAGTCGGCTCTGCAGTCCATCCCGGAGGACTTCCGGCTGGCCGTGTACCTGGCGGATGTCGAGGGCTTTGCCTACAAGGAGATCGCCGAGATCATGGGCACACCGGTCGGCACCGTGATGTCACGGCTGCACCGCGGCCGGCGCCAGCTGCGTGACCTGCTCGGCGACTACGCCCGGGACCGCGGTCTGATCCCGGCGGAAACCGGCACGGACGCGGCCGGCGCGAGCACCGACCGAGCTGCGGAGAAGGAGGAGTCGTGAGCTGCGGCGAGCCCCACGACGTCGACTGCGGAGAGATCCTGCAACGGGTTTACGTCTTCATCGACAACGAACTCGAGGACGCCAGTTCCGACGAGATCCGCCAGCACCTCGAAGAGTGCGCCCCCTGCCTCGACGAGTACGACCTGGAACGCTGCGTCAAGAAACTGGTCCACCGCTCCTGCGGCTCCGACCACGCCCCCGACGCCCTCCGCCAGAAAATCCTCCTCCGCTTAACCCAAATCCAGGTGGAAACAACCATCACCACCACGGATTGATTCGTTCGCCGTCTCAGATGGAGTTGGCGTCGAAGTGGTAGCGGTAGCTTTCGCCGCCGTGGAGTTTCTCCAGTAGCTCACGCGCGTCCGCGAGGTAAACGTCGGACACATTCCGGAGCAACGTCAATGCGGTGTTCAGCTGCTCGGCCGCGGCATCGCGGTCCCCGCGAGCAGCATTGATTTTCGCGAGTTCGACGTACAGCCGTCCTTCGCGGTCGTGGTCGCGGGCAGTTCGAGCCATCAGCAATCCGGTCTCGATGTGGGAGGCCGCCCGGTCGAATTCGCCCTGGGCGGCATAGCTGATGGCGAGCAGATGGTGGCTTTCCCCTTGGAAGGTCGCGTCACCCAGCTCCGCCACGAGGCGCAGACTGCGCAGCGCCATCTCCGCGGCGTCCTGATACCGGCCGACGTGCACATGGGCGAAGGCCGCGTTCTGGTATCGCTTGAAAACCGAGCGGGGGTCACCCGATCGCCGGGCCAGCCCGATGCCCTCGGCGAAGGCCTCGTCGGCCCGATCGAAGTCGCCGGTGCGGTCGTAGAGTCCAGCGACCGCTGTCAGGGCGACGCCTTCCAGCGTTGTGTCCCCGAGTGTGCGACTCAGGTCGAGCGCGGTTCGGGCATACACCAACGCCTCGTCGATTCGTCCTTGCAGGCCGAGCAGGTAGGCCAGCGATGAGCAGCACCGAGCCTGGCCGAAGAGACCGTCGATCGCCCGGAACATGTCCAGCGCAGTCAGGATGTAGCTGATTGCCGTTGCGGTGGCACCGGTCTCGGCCTCCGGGATGGCAACGTCGTGCTGAAGCCAGGCAGCGGTCTCAGGCCGCCCATGGCGTTCCGCGAGCTCGACTGCTCCCAGCCCCAACTCGCGCATCTCCGCCCAGCGTCGGCGGGACTCGTGGTAGCCGAAGAGGGCCAGCGCCAACTCGGGGAACACCACGGAATCTGCAAGGCTCGACTGCCGCGCCTGGCGGACGCGGTCCATCAGGTTCCGCTGCTCGGCGTCGAGCCAGCGCAGGACATGTGCCCGGTCGCGGAACGTGGGCACGGCCTCGCTGTGGACAGTTGCCAACGGCATCCGAGGGCTGGTCGGGTGGGTGAGCGACTGGCACGCCCAGCCGACAGCGACGTAGAGGCGAACGATTCGGTCGAGCGCCCGGTCGCGCTCCGTCGCGGTGAACGTCTGATCGGCGATCTCCCGGCCGTACGCGCGGATCAGGTCGTGGAACCGATAGCGTGCCGGGGCAACGGACTCCAGCAGGTTGAGGTCGACGAGGCGCTCGAGGATCAGATCTGCCTCGCGCGGCGAGATCTCGAGCAGGGCCGCGGCGACCGCAGTCAGCAGGTCGGAGCCGTCCGGAACGCTCAGCATCGGAAGGGCCTGTGCCGCCCGGCGGTCGAGATCGCGGTCGCTGGTCTCGAGGAACCGCACCGAGCTGGCGATACTTGCGCGCACCCCGGTCTCGTCGGACCCCAGGCTGTCGAGTCGCCGCTCCTCGTCCTGCAACAGGTCGACGAAGTGCTCAAGAGGCCAGGTCGGCCGGGTCGCCAGCCGACCGCCGATCAGGCGGATCGCCAGTGGCAGGCGACCCGAGTAGGCGGCCAGGACATTGGCGGCCGCCGGGTCGGTGACGACGCGTTCCTGGCCGACCACGCCGGCGAGGAGGTCGACGGACTCGGACTCGGACAGTGCGTCGAGCCGGATCTGCCGAGCCCCCGGCAGATCGGCCAGCGAACCCCTGCTGGTGATGATCGCGGCCGATCCCGCACTCCCGGGGAGCAACGGCAGGATCTGGCGAACGTCCGCGGCATTGTCGAGCAGCATCAGCACGCGCCTGCCTGCCAGCTGGGAACGCAGCAGAGCAGCGGCTTCCTCGATGTCGTCGGGGACCGATTGCGGTGTCAGGCCGAGTGAGCGCAGCAAATGGCCCTGAGCGTCGGAAACTGTCATCGGTGTGCCCGGACCGTAACCGCGGAGATTGAGATAGAGGTGACCGTCCGGGTAGCTGTCGGTCAACCGGTGTGCGACGTGCACGGCCAGCGTGGTCTTGCCGATACCGCCCATCCCGGTCAGTGCGACCAGGCCCACCGCGGGTGCGCTGGACCGGCCGGGATCGCGCAGAACCGCCATGATGGCGTCGATCTGCGCACTCCGGCCCGTGAAATCGGGCGCGGCCGGCGGTAGCTGCCACGGTGTCGGCGGCGGCTCGGCGGTCGCCTGATCCTTCGGCGTGGCTGGAGCCTGCGACCGGCGCTTGCCGCGGGCAACGGCGAGGAACCGCTCGGCTTCGCTGCTGGTGAGGCCGAGCGCAGCAGTCAGGGATCGGACGGTGTCCGTGCGTGGGCGGGTGCGGGTGCCGCGCTCGAGGACGCTGATGGCCTGTTCGCTGAGGCCGGCCTTCTCCGCGAGGGCGGCCTGGGTGAGGCCGGCGCGGACACGGAAGGTACGGAGGAGCTCGCTCAGCGTTGACGCCGCCGACTCGCTCATCTCCCTACCCCTCCTCGGATCCAGGCCCGATATCGGTCAGTACCGGAAACTTCCGCGGCCAACTCTAGAGGGATCCGCCGGCGATCGTCGGCTGTTGTCCACAGCCCTGGTGACGGGTGGCGAATGTCTAACGATCGTTTGAAAGATAGCATTCAGTATGCGGTCGGAGACTCTCCGAATACAGAACCTCTGGTTAAAGTGGTCTGCTGTAAAGCTGTGACCAAATCGCAAAGACCCCGGATTTCTCCGAGGTCCTCGCTGTCTGTAGCCGCCTTCGTTCAGGCGTTCGGGCGCTTGCCGTGGTTCGCGCCCTTCTTCTTGCGTGCGCGACGCTTCCGGCCGGTCTTTCCCATTCCTAAGCCTCCTTGAAACAACTGCAAAGAGTCACAGTCTCTCATATCACGCCAGGATCCTCACTTCGTCCGGCGGGTCACGTTTGGGCTTACAGTGTTTCGGCGCAGGCCTGATGAGCAAAATTCAGACGAGTCAGCGAAGTGTTGTCTGCCCCCCTACGTCCGGTGATCACTTGGCGTAAGACTGCGACCGCTGATCGGAGGTGACGTGTCGTGTTCGGTAGTGACGCCTGGGAGTGGTGAAGGTTAGAGTTCACGCGTGAACAGCCGCTGGCCGCTCCGCTTGACGGTGACGTTCAGCGCCGGTATCGCGCTCGTGGCTCTAGTCGTCGCGCTGTTCCATACCAGGCCTGACGCCGCCACTCTGGCGTTGGGTCTGTTGTTGCTGGTCGGTGTCCTGCTCCGATCGAAAGTCGGCCCGGTTCGGGCCTCATTGGACTATGTGGTCGGTATCGCCCTGTTCTTGTTGTCGGGCCCGGCCGCAGCGGTTGTCGTATCAGTCCTGTTGCCGCTCACTCAGGATCGTCGCCTGCCGCTGATGCGACGGGTCTTCAACGGGGCGATGGCTGTCCTGTGTGCCACCGCCGCCGGTCTGGTATTCGTCAGGGTCGGTGGTGTTCGTGGAGCTGCTGTCTTGGACGCACCGGGTCGTGCCCTGGTTGCGGCGACGGCGGCAATCATCACCTGGCTCGCGGTGAGTGCTGTCCTGATGTGCTTGGTGCTGTGGCTGGACCGTGGCAAGACCTCACCACTGGACTTCCTGCGCCATGTCGCTGCGCCGACGGTGCTGCCGATGATGGGTTACGGACTGCTCGGTGTGCTGCTCGCCGTGGTCTGGCTGAGCGGCCTCGGCATCATCGCGGTGTTCCTGGTCGTCGTGCCGCTGCTGGTCGCGCGCTGGACCCTGACCCTCTACGAGGCCGAGCGCGATGCGCAGGCGGCGACCATGCGAGCCTTCATCCAGGTCATCGAAACCAAGGACCTCTACACCAGGGGCCACTCGGAGCGGGTCAGCGCGGGGGTCGGCCAGCTCGGACGGCAGCTCAAACTCAGTGGCGACCGTCAGCAGGCGCTGGAACACGCCGGCCTGCTGCACGATGTCGGCAAGGTCGGCGTCCCGACCAGCATCATCCAGAAACCGGGCCGGCTGGACGACTCGGAGATGGACGCGATCCGGTTGCATCCGGCGCGTGGCGTCGAGCTGATTGGCAACATCCCGTTCCTCGAGGAAGTGAAGTCGGCGGTCCTGCACCACCACGAGAAATACGACGGCACCGGCTATCCGGCCGGGCTGAGCGGCACGAACATCCCGTACTTCGCCAGGATCATCGGGATCGTCGACGCGTTCGACTCGCTGACGTCGACGCGGTCGTACCGTCCCGCGCGCGGCGTCGAGGAGACTCTCCAGATCCTCCTGCAGGATCGGTACACCCACTTCGACCCGCTCCTCGTGGACGAGTTCGTCGAGGTGATCCGCAAGGAGGGCTGGAAGGCCGCGGCGGCCGAGCAGCCGGCACCCGACGGGAGTATCCGCGGCACGATCGACCACGACGACCTGAGCCTCGGCAGCGGCGGTGGCGCGTCCGGCTCGGCGGCTGCACCGGAGGCCTAGATGATGGCGGACATGCAGGAAGGAGCGGAGCTGCGCCGGCTGGGCAGCGGGGTCGTGATCATCGTGGCCGGCTGTGTGGTCGGCCTGATCGCGCTGGCGATGACCGTGCGCCGAGGGCTCACAGCATGGCCTTACGCGGTGACTTTCGGCCTGCTGGTGGCCGTCGGTGAGATGATCCAGTTCCGTGTCGACCGGAGTCGCAACCGTGCTCCGATCGCGACCAGCGCCGCGTTGGGGTACGTGCTGCTGCGTCCACCCGAGGTCGAGATCCCTCCTGAGGTTGCGCAGGTCATCGCCGTGACCGGAGTCGCGACGCTGGTCGGGGTGCTGCCCCGGATGATCGCGGGCCTGCGGTGGGACATGGTGGTCTCCTCCCGGCGCCTGCTCTCGGTGGCGGCGGCCGCGGCGGTCTTTTCGGCGATCGTTCCCTCCGACCTGTATTGGGACGGCTCCTTGACCGCCGCGATCGCGTTGACCGGGGCGATGTTGCTCGCGGTGTTGTGTGCGGTGGTGATGGATGCTCTGGTCGGTGCGGGGCAGGCGACCGAACAGTACAACCAGCCTTTTCCGGCGGCTTTGCGGGACGAGGCGATGGTGGCCGCGCGGATCGGGATGGCGATGGGTATCAGCGGCATCCTGCTGGCGATCGGGACCTCGCTGCTCGGGCTCTGGGGGCCGCCGTTGGTCGTCGTGCCGCTGATCCTGACGCAGTTCGCGTTCCGGCGGTTCGCCTCGGCGCAGCGGACCTACCGGACGACTGTGCGCTCGATGGCCCGCAGCACCGAGATCGCGGGCTTCAGCAGTCCGGGGCAGAACGCGCGGACGGCGAAGCTGGCGGTGGCGCTCGGGTACGACCTGGGCCTCACGCCGCGGCGGATGGAGGCCTTGGAGTACGCGGCGCTGTTGTCCGGAGTGGGGCAGTTGGCGCTGGCGGATCCGAGTCCGGGTGGGGCTTCGTTGTTGCGGACTCGGGAGGAGCGGCAGCGGGCGGCGGAGATCGGGGCGTCGGTGATCGAGCGGTCCGGGGTGCTGGACCATGTCGCGGAGATCGTCCGGCACTCCAACGATCCGTACCGGCACGGGCGGGCGAACAACCCGGCGATCCCGGTCGAGAGCGGGATCGTGAATGTTGCGCTGGCCTACGAACAGCTGGTGGGGGAGGGGTCGGGCCAGTCGCCGGACAAGGCGATGGAGTCGATCGGGCTGGGGATCGGCGCGGAGTACGACCCGGTGGTAGTGGATTCACTCCGAAGGATCGTCGGCCGCGGGTTCCGGTTCTGAGAGCTCCCGGCTCGCCTGAGGCGACAGCCGGAGCAACGCGGGTGTGCCGGCGCAGGGCTCCAGATCGTCCCAGACCGGCGCGGTCGTGGCGGGGACGCGGCCCGAGGCGCCCATCCCGGCGTACAGCAGCAGGCCGGCGCCGGCCGCGATCAGCACGTCGCCGGGGCTGACCGCCTGTCCCAGACCGGGAAGAGCGACGGGTACGACGTCCCCGAGCCACGGCAGCCGGGTGGCGGCATTCGAGACCTCGTGGCGCGGATCGGTCAGCACCGCGTCGCCGACGCCGGCGCGCGCCAACGCGGCCAGCGACACCGGCATCGCGCCGTTCAGCGCGACGACGACCGCGTTGCCGAAGAAGCCCAGTGCCAGCAGGCCGACGCCGGGGTGCCGCAGGTTCATCCGCAGGAAGACCGCGATACAGACCGCGGAGCCGAGTAGCCCGACCGGGTACGCCGTCCCGCCGAACAGGGATCCGAGGAGCTGGCCGATCGCGGCCGCGGCCAGCCAGTGCACGCCGGTCAGCGTGTTCGTGGCCAGTCGGCCGAACCGTCCGCCGGTCGCGAGCGCCGCCCCGGCAGCGAGCACCATGACGAGGAGGACCAGCAGCACGGTGCGATTCTGCCGAATCAGCGGCCCGAAACCGGGCAAGCTGACCCCGCAGCGTGTCGACTTAACTGCAAATGGTGAGGGCGGCCCGGGACGCCGGGCCGCCCGCACCGGAGGTCAGGACTTCGCGGTGGCCGTTCCGCCCTCGTCGACGATCTCCGGCAGGTCGTGCACGCCGGGGTCGCCGCGGTCCGCGACGAAGTCGCTCGGGTGCGTGCTGTCCGTGCCGTCCGGCACCTTCACGGCCCGGAACACGAGCGTCAGCACGACCACGACGACCACGTTCAGCACGAACGCGATCAGCGCGATGTACGCCGGGGTGGTGGTGCCCGGGATGTTCGCCAGCGAACCGCCGAAGTGCTTCTTCGTCGCCGGGTTCACCACGTTGTACGCCGTGATCGTGCCGTACAGCATCGCGACCGCCCAACCGGCCAGCAGCGCGTACCGGTGGAACCAGCGGGTGTACAGACCGACCACGATCGCCGGGAACGTCTGCAGGATCCAGATACCGCCGAGCAGCTGCAGGTTCAGCGCGACGGTCTTGTCCATCCCGAGCACGAACACCAGCGCGCCGACCTTCACCAGCAGCGACGCCAGCTTGGAGACCTTCGCCTCCTGCGCGGGGGTCGCCGACGGCTTGATGAAGTCGCGGTAGATGTTGCGGGTGAACAGGTTGGCCGCGGCGATCGACATGATTGCCGCCGGCACCAACGCGCCGACCGCGATCGCCGCGAACGCGATCCCGGCGAACCAGGCCGGGAACTCCTGGTCGAACAGCCGCGGGATCGCCAGCTGCGGGTTCGCCAGGCCGTCCAGGCCCTTGATGTTGACGTTCGCCTTGATCGCCATGAAGCCGAGCAGGGCGAGCAGCCCCAGCAGCAGCGAGTACGCCGGGAGCAGCGTGGCGTTGCGCCGTACGACGTTGCGGGTCTTGGTCGACAGCACCGCCGTCACCGAGTGCGGGTACATGAACAGCGCCATCGCGGAGCCGAGCGCCAGCGTCCAGTAGGACACGTAGCCCGCCTCACCCGGGATGAACACCCCGGTCGGCTTGCCGGTCGTCGGGTTCGGCTTGGCCAGCTTCTCCTGCGCCGCACCGAAGATCGAGTCCCAGCCGCCGAGCACGTGCGGCAGGTAGAAGATCGCGACCAGGATCACCAGGTAGATCAGGATGTCCTTGACGAACGCGATCATCGCCGGCGCCCGCAGACCGGAGGAGTACGTGTACGCCGCCAGTACCGCGAAGGCGATCAGCAGCGGCAGGTCCTTGGCGAGCGTGTTGTTGCCGCCGAGGCCCATCGTCTCGAACACCGCCTGCATACCGACCAGCTGCAGCGCGATGTACGGCATCGTGGCCAGGATGCCCGTCACGGCCACGGCCAGCGACAACGCCTTGCTGCCGTAGCGGCCGCCGACGAAGTCGGCCGGGGTGACGAACCCGTGCCGGTGCGAGACCGACCACAGCCGGGACATGAAGACGAACACGATCGGGTAAGCGACGATCGTGTACGGCACCGCGAAGAAGCCGCTGATCGCGCCGGTCGCGTACATGGCGGCGGGCACGGCGATGAACGTGTACGCCGTGTAGAGGTCGCCACCCAGCAGGAACCAGGTGATGAACGTGCCGAAGCCGCGTCCGCCCAGCCCCCACTCGTCGAGGTTGTCGAGGTGGCCGGCGCTGCGCCACCGGGACGCCATGAAGCCCATCACCGTGACGGCGCCGAAGATCAGGATGACGATGATCAGCTGCACCCAGTTGACATCGGTGTTCACTGGTCGCCCTCCTTCGCGCCGGCGCCGTCCGCGGCCTCAGGGTCACCAAGCCCCTGGGCCGCCCGCCGCTTGCGTTCCTCGGTGCGGATCAGCCGGTAGCTGATGCTGACCAGGATCGCGGACAGGAACACCCACATCAGCTGGTACCAGTAGAAGAAGGGGAAACCCCACAGGTGCGGGTCGGGCTTGGCGTACGTCGGTACGAGCAGCGGTAGGACGACCGCTGCCGCCAGAAGTACGCCGGAGATCCAGTACGCGGGTCTGACCGCGGACAATCGGGACACTGCAACCTCCTCGGGACACAACAGGCGCAACCGAGCACGCTACCGTTCGGCCGGAGCCGCCACTAGACCATCAGGTTGGTGCATGGATAACGAAAAGGCATGGTTCGTACGGCGCGTCGTGCTGTCCGTGCTGTTCCTCGTCGTCGTTGCCGTGCCGCTGTATCCGGAGCTGTTCGGGCTGGACGAGGTGACGCCGTTCGCCCAGCTCGCCGCGTTCCGTCCCCAGGGCCTGGTCGTCGTGCTGGTGCTGTCGCTGCTGATGCTGGTACGTCGGGGGTGGCGGATCGCCGCCGCGCTGGTCGCCGTCCTGGCGCTGGTCGGTGCCGGGCTGACCGCGCCGCGCCGCCTGTCGGCGGCGCGTCCGGCGCCGGCCGGGGCGCGGGTGCTGACGATCATGGTCGCCAACGTGCTCGGCGGCGGAGCCCGCGCGGCGGACGTGGCGCAGCTGATCCGGGACCACGAGCCGGACCTGGTGTCGTTGCCGGAAGCCCAGGCCGACGTCCGGGAGGAGATCCGGGCGCAACTGCAGGACCAGCAGTACAAGGGGTTCACTGCCCAGCCGAGCAGCGCGGTCGAGAGCGCGACGAGCGTGCTGGTCGCGTCGTCACTCGGCGCCGTCACGTTCGGCTCGGAGAGCGGCACCACGTTCGGCAACATCGTGGTCACCGGCGGCGACCTCGGCCCGATCCGGCTGATCGCGTACCACGGGTACCCGCCGTTGCCGGACGCGGTGACGACCTGGACGAAGGATCTGCAGACCGTCCGCGGGTGGTGCGCGCAGGACCCGCCGACGGTCGTCGCGGGCGACTTCAACGCGACCCTCGACCACGCGGACTTCCGGCAGGCGCTGGGCGGCTACTGCCGCAGCGTCGGGCCGACCGTCGGCGGCGGGCTGCGCGGCACCTGGCCGGCCGACCAGCCGGCGCTGCTGCGGACGCAGATCGACCACGTCGTGGTGTCGCGCCAGTTCCAGCCCGGCGAGTTCTCGACGTACCCGATCCAGGGGACCGACCACCGGGCCGTGGTCGCGACAGCCGCAATAGAGGGCTAGGACGGATTCGTGGCCGGCCGGTAGATGTACGGCTGGGAGGCCTGCACCGCTTCGGTCAGCATCAGCAGCAGGTCGGCCCGGGCCTCGATCGGCCGGCCGAACAGCTCGTCGTCGCCCGGGATCGGGAAGCCCTTCACCCCGATCGCGAGCTGGCTGAGCAGGACGTGCAGGACGCCGCGGGCGTTGAACACGTTCGGCGTCGGCCACTCGGGCAGCGTCTCGTGCATCAACGGCTGCTGGGCGGCGGTCGCCGCGATCGGCTTCAGCCAGCGCTCGAGCTCGTCGCTGGTCAGCATGTTCCGGTGCAGGACCGTCATCACCGCGTGCGCGACCCGGTCGTGCTCCTCGTGCACCCAGCGGTACGGCGTGTCCTTGACGATCCGGTCCGCGAGGACGTCGAGCAGCGCCCGCAGGACGCCGGTGTCGCAGTGCCGGGACCGGGCCAGCGCGCCGATCGCGTCGGCGCCGTGCGCGACGGCATGCGCCCAGCCGCAGTCCTCGACGTACCCGCGCAGGTCGCGCTCGCGCAGCAGCCAGGTCGCCAGCCGGTCGCCCCAGCGCATCACCACCTCGTCGTGCACCAGGAACTCGGCGTTGTCGCGGTGGATCACCTCCGCCAGCGTCAGCGCGGTGAAAGAGCGCCGGAAGACCGTGTCCGTGCCGTCCTCACCCAGCCCGTAGTTCAGTCCGGCGCAGAGGCCGTCACCGAAGCCCGGCAGCAGGTCGTCGTACACCCCACGCTCGAGCCAGGTGGCGAGCGTCGGGTAGGCGAGCGCGTCCCGGACCTGCGGGTTGGTGCTGGCCAGCCCGCGGACGAGCTCCTCGGTGAGGTCGGTCAGCGTACGGTCGTGCGGTACCGCGTAGTCCGCGGCCATCACGTCCTGCCAGTACGTCGACTCCACCCGAGCATCCTTTCATCTGTAGCTGATCAATCAACACCCGCACACGCCCACTTGTCGAGCGGACCACCCCGGGAGCTGGTACAAGCCCTCGGTAGCATCGGAACGTGCCGTCTTTGACCGATGTGGCGCGCAACCACACCACGCTCGACCAGGCCGACCTGGACCGCCTGCAGCTGCTCGTCTCGGATTGGCAGATGCTGGCCGACCTGTCGTTCGCCGATCTGGTGCTCTGGTTGCCCGACATCGAGGGGCTGGGGTTCTGGGCCGGGGCGCAGATGCGGCCGACGACCGGCCCCACGGCGTACCTCGACGACATCGTCGGCAGCTTCATCCCGCGCGGCCGCCGGCACCTGCTGGACCAGGCGTACGACGGCGGCCGGATCTGCCGCGAGGGCGATCCGGAATGGCGCGACGACGTACCGGTCCGGGTCGAGACGATCCCGGTCCGCCGCGGCTCCCGGGTGATCGCGGTGATCGCGCGGAACACCAACCTGCTCGGTGTCCGGACGCCGTCCCGGCTGGAGATCGCGTACCTGCAGAGCGCGACGGATCTGGCCCGGATGATCACCGACGGCATCTTCCCGTACGGCGGGGAACGGCTGCTGTCCACCACACCACGCGTCGGTGACGGCTGCATCCGGGTCGATCGGCACGGGATGGTGACGTTCGCGAGCCCCAACGCGTTGTCCGCGTACCGCCGGATGGGGCTCGTCACCGACCTGGTCGGCTCGCGGCTCAAGGACGTGACCGCCGAGCTGCTGCAGTCCGGGCACAAGGTCGACGACGTGCTCGCGTCGGTGGTCACCGGGCGCGCGGCCAAGGAGATCGAGATCGAGAACTCCGACGCCACGCTGTTCCTGCGCGCGATCCCGCTGCGGGCCGACGGACAGCACGTCGGGGCGCTGATCCTGCTCCGCGACGTCACGGAGCTGCGGAGCCGGGAGCGGGAGCTGGTCACCAAGGAGGCGACCATCCGGGAGATTCATCATCGCGTCAAGAACAACTTGCAGACGGTCGCGGCGTTACTCCGGATGCAGGCCCGCAGGATCACCGTCCCGGAAGGGCAGGCCGCGCTCGCCGAGGCGGTCCGGCGGGTCGGGTCGATCGCGATCGTGCACGAGACGCTGTCGGAGTCGTTCGACGAGCACGTGGACTTCGACGACGTGGCCGACCGGGTCGGCGCGATGGTCGCGGACGTGTCGACGGTCGCGACCGCCGTGGAGACCCGGCGCAGCGGATCGTTCGGCGTCCTCGACTCGGAGATCGCGACCCCGTTGGCGATGGTGCTGACCGAACTGATGCAGAACTCGGTCGAGCACGCCTTCGGCGCCCGCGACGGGGCCGAGACGAGCGGGACGATCGAGCTCACCGCCGAGCGCTCGGTCGGCCGGCTGCACATCGACGTGATCGACGACGGCAAGGGCCTGCCGACGAACTTCGACTCCGAACTGTCCGGCAATCTGGGCCTGTCCATCGTCCGCACGCTGGTTCTCGGTGAACTCGACGGCACCTTGGAGTTCGGCAACCGCCACGACGGCCGTCCCGGTACCCAGGTCACCCTGGACATCCCGGTGAAGGACTGACGGCCGGGGAAACACAAAGGCCCCGCGGTACTTTCCGCGGGGCCTCGAAAGAGGACTTGCTCAGGCGGTGCGGATGCGTTGCCGGGCATTGCGGCGCTTCAGCGCGCGACGCTCGTCCTCGCTCAGGCCGCCCCAGACACCGTGGTCCTGGCCGGCTTCCAGTGCCCACGCGAGGCACTGCTCACGCACGTCGCAGCGTCGGCACACCTGCTTGGCCTCTTCGATCTGCATGATCGCGGGCCCGGTGTTGCCGATGGGGAAGAACAGTTCCGGGTCCTCGTCGAGGCATACGGCCCGGTGGCGCCAATCCATGGCGGATCCCATCTCTCTCAGTAGTTGACGTAGGCTGACGGGTAGGTCTGTGCCCAATCAGCGGTGCTGTACTCGTCGGTTCGTGAGGCACGGGGGTCGGTGCCGCGTCTTGTTGTGAACGCTTTCACGAACGAGACCATGTTCCCAATCTTGGGGGATCGAAACAAGGGTTATGGAGTTGTCGATCCGATCACAACGCTTCCTTAACACTTCGAACTGGCACACGGCGGTTCTCTCCATCCGGTAATCGGACGGAGCGGCCATTCCGCAAGCACCCGTTCACTGCAAGTAACCGCTGCAACCTTCTTTTGGTTACGCACAACCTCAACTCCCTGTAGGGCCGAGGCTCACGGACCCACCCGGACACCGGGCACTAAGCTGGCGAAGTGCCGACCGACTCCCCAGCTGCCGCAGTCCCGAGACCGCTCAAATTAGCCGCGGCAGTGGTCGCTGTGGAAGGGCTCGTGCTCATCGTTCTCGGAATTGCCGAAGCCTTGACGATTCACAGCTCCCGGCTGGTGCTCGGACTGACCACCGCCGGCTTCTTCCTGGTGTACGGCGCGGCGCTGGTCCTGGTCGCTGTCCGTGGCCTTTGGCGGGCCCGCCGGTGGAGCCGCGGCCCGACCGTGTTCACGCAGCTGATCCAGCTCCTGGTCGCGTACAGCGTCTGGAACGGCGGCGCCCCGGCGATCGCGGTCGTGCTCGCCGTACTGGCCGTCGTGGTCCTGGTCTGCCTGTTCCAGAAGGCGTCGTTCGAGGCCCTGATCGGTGGTAGCTCCAACGACCACCCGGTCCTCTAGCTACTCCTTGAGCAGGCCGGTGCGCAGCTCGGTGAGGGTCCGGGCGAGCAGCCGGGAGACGTGCATCTGCGAGATTCCGATCTCCTCGGCGATCTGCGACTGCGTCATCCCGCGGAAGAAGCGCAGCGTGAGGATCCGCTTCTCCCTGGTGTCCAGCTGCGCCAGCAGCGGTTTCAGCGACTCCCGGTACTCCACGCTCTCGAGCGCCTCGTCCTCGCCGCCGAGGCCGTCCAGGACCGTCGTCGCGTCGGTCTCGTTCTGATCGGGAGCGTCCAGGGACAGCGTGTTGTAGGCGTTCGCGGACTCCAGGCCCTCGATCACCAGATCCGGCGACAGCCCCAGGCGCTCCGACAACTCCGCCACCGTCGGGGCCCGGCCGAGCTCCTGCGTCAGCTCGGCGGTCGCCGCGGTCAGCGACAGCCGCAGCTCCTGCAGCCGCCGCGGCACCCGGATCGCCCAGCCCTTGTCCCGGAAGTAGCGCTTGATCTCGCCCAGGATGGTCGGCGTCGCGTACGTCGAGAACTCGACGCCGCGGTCGGAGTCGAACCGGTCGATCGCCTTGATCAGGCCGATCGTGGCCACCTGGACAAGGTCGTCGTAGGGCTCGCCGCGGTTGCGGAACCGGCGCGCCAGGTGCTCCACCAGCGGCATGTGCAGCGCGACCAGACCCTCGCGGGCTGCTGCGGACGCCGGATCGCGACGGCCGGGCGCCATCTGCTGGAACAGTGCGGCGGTCCGGGTACGCAGATCAGGGGAGTCCTGGGACTCGCCCAGGTGCTCGTCGGTCACGCGGTCTCCGTCGCGGTCGCGGTCGCCGTGACGGTGATGGTCAGCCGGCCCTCGACGGTCTCGGCGGCGGCCGACTCCACCAGTGCGGTCAGCACGGTCCAGCCGAACGAGGTGGTGTCCGGGCGCCAGCCGTTCGGTACGACGGCGCTCGTCCGCACCGTCAGCTGCGGCGGCGCGATCTCGAACACGCACTCCAGCACCCCGTCGGCCGACTGCGGCAGCAGCAGCGAGCAGGCCTCGTCGACGGCGATCCGCAGGTCGTCGATCGCGTCCAGCGTGAAGTCGTTGCGGGCCGCGAGGTTGCCGACCACCGACCGGGGCACGGCGATGTAGGCGCCGTCCGCCGGGATACTCAGGCGGACCTCGGCGGCTCGTCCCGTGCTGCTCACATCGTCTCCCTCGGATCGACCTCCCACGCCGTACATCATCCAACCTCAACGCGTTCGATGCACGGCGGGCGGGGCCGACCGGGGCGAGAAAATTCTGCTACGGGTGGTCGTGCTCCGACCGCAGCCGGGACAGGAAGGCCTGCGTGCGGGAGTGCTGCGGGTTCCCGATCACGTCCTTGGGCGGGCCGGCCTCGACCACGACACCGCCGTCCATGAACACGACCGTGTCGGCGACGTCGCGGGCGAACGACATCTCGTGGGTCACCACGATCATCGTCATCCCGTCCAGGGCGAGCTCCCGCATCACCGCGAGCACCTCGCCGACCAACTCGGGGTCGAGCGCCGACGTCGGCTCGTCGAACAGCATCAGCTTCGGCTGCATCGCCAGCGCCCGGGCGATCGCGACCCGCTGCTGCTGGCCGCCCGACAGCTGGGACGGGTAGGCGTTGCACCGGTCCGCGAGGCCGACCCGGTCGAGCAGTTTCATCGCCCGCTCGCGGGCCGCCTTCTTCGACTCGCCCTTGACCTGCGTGGGCGCCTCGATGATGTTCCCCAGCGCGGTCATGTGCGGGAACAGGTTGAACCGCTGGAACACCATCCCGATCTCGCGCCGCTGCGCCGCGATCTCCTTGTTCTTCAGGCGGTACAGCTTCCCGTTGCGGTCGGCGTACCCCATCAGCTGGTCGTCGACCCAGATCCGGCCGCCGTCGATCGTCTCGAGCTGGTTGATGCATCGCAGGAAGGTCGTCTTGCCGGAGCCGGACGGGCCGAGCAGACACACCACCTGCCCGCGATCGACATCCAGATCGATGCCTTTCAGCACCTCGTTGTGGTGGAAGGACTTGGTCACGTTGACCGCGTGGACCAGCGGCATCAGGCGCCTCCTGCCCCGGCCGGCCGCGCGGCTCGCGGCGCCTTGCCGGTCCCGAATCCCCGACCGAAGTGCCGCTCGAGGAAGTACTGCCCGACCATCAGCACGCTGGTCGCGGCCAGGTAGAACAGCGTCGCGGCGACCGCGATCGGGAACGTCTTGTAGAACGTGCTGCCGATCGACTGCAGCTGGTAGAACAGCTCGCCGATCACCGGGACCGCGAGCAGCAGCGAGGTGTCCTTCAGCATCGCGATGGTCTCGTTGCCGGTCGGCGGCACGATCACCCGCATCGCCTGCGGCAGCACCACGCGGCGCATCACTTTGCCGTTGCTCATCCCGAGCGCCTCCGCGGCCTCGGCCTGGCCCCTGTCGACGCTGAGGATGCCGGCCCGGGCGATCTCGGCCATGTACGCCGCCTCGGACAACCCGAGACCGATGACACCGGCAACGATCCCGGTGAACACCTGGTTGGCGTCCAGGGTGAAGAACCGCCAGTCGCCGGACATCCCGAGCCAGTCGATGATCTTCCAGTCGAACGGGATCCCGAACTGGATGCCCTCCGGGAACAAGATCCCCAGCGTGCCCATCGTGAACAGCAGGATGTACCGCGGGATGCTCCGGAAGAACCAGGTGAACACCCAGGCCACGCCGGACAGGATCGGGTTGTCGCTCAGCCGCATCACGGCCAGCACCACACCGCCGCCGACCCCGACGATCATCGACAGCGCGGTGACCAGCAGCGTGCCCTTGAGGAACCCGTTGATCACCGGCCGCTGGTTCATCGCCTCGAAGACGAAACTCCAGTCGAACGCCTTGTTGGTGACCAGCAGGTGCACCAGCATCGCGAGCAGCACCGCGATCACCGCGATCGCGACCCAGCGGCCCGGATGCCGGACCGGTACCGCGTCGATCGCGCCCGGCCGCTCGGGAGCATCCTGCGGCCGGGCTTCAGTTTCGGTACTCATGACGACGAACTCACGGGTTGACGGCGAAGTCGGTGATCGCGCCCGAGTCGTTGTTCCACTTCTGCAACGTGCTCTTGTACGTGCCCTCGCTGTCGAGCGACTTCAGCGCCTCGGTGATGGCCTGCGCGAACGCGGTCTCCTTCTTCGGGACCACGTACCCGTACGGCGCGGCGTCGTAGATGTCGCCGAGCTGCTCGAGCTGGCCGTTGGTCTGCTTGATCGCGTACAGCACGACCGGGGAGTCGGCGAGCATCGCGTCCGCCTTGCCGGCCACCAGGTCCGCGGTCGCCTGGTCCTGCTTCTCGCGGACGACCAGCTTGATCTCGGGCTTGCCGGCGGCCTTGCACGCGGCCTGCCGCTTCGGCATGTCGTCCTCGAGTTGCGTCGTACCCTTCTGCACCGCGACGGTCTTGCCGCACGCGTCGTCGGCCTTGACGCCCTTCGGGTTGCCCTTGGCGGTCGCCCACAGGGTCCCGGCGTTGAAGTAGCTGACCATGTTGACCTGCTGCTTGCGCTTGTCGTTGATCGTGAACGACGAGACGCCGACGTCGTACTTGCCGCCCTGGACACCGGTGATGATGGTGTCGAACCCGGCGGGCTGCCACTCGACCGTGACGCCGAACTTCTGCGCGACGGCGTTGAACAGGTCGACGTCCATCCCGACCACGGTCTTGCCGCCCTGCAGGAACTCGTTCGGCGGGTAGCTGGCGTCGACGCCGACGACGATCTTGCCGGCCGACTTGATCTTGGCCGGCAACGCGCCGCTGAGGTCCGGTCCACCGCTCGACGGTGCGCTGGAGGGGGCGCTCGTCGCGGGAGAGGTGGACGAACCACCTTCGAGAGAGTTCGAGCCGCACCCGGCGGCCGCGAGAACCAGGACGCCGGACAGCACCAGCGTCCTCCGCAGGACAGACATCTAGTCCTCCAAAACCGGGCACCGGTCGGCCCGGTGCCATGTGTCCGCATCTTGACACAGCGACCTGCGGACAGCGCACGGAGGAACCCCGAACAGAGACCTATTCGTAGCATCGACCCCTGTCACGCTGTGTGCCCGGTCATCGGCCGGGCACACAGCGTGATGACATCAGCTGGTCGGCTCGACGTGGGTCGGGTCGAGCACCCGGCGCAGGAAGGTCCGGGTGCGTTCCTCCTTCGGGTCGCCGATCACGTCGGCGGGCGGCCCCTGCTCGACGATCACGCCGCCGTCCATGAACACCACCCGGTCCGCCACCTCGCGCGCGAACGCCATCTCGTGGGTGACGACGAGCATCGTCATGCCGTCGAGCGCGAGTTTGCGCATCACCGTGAGCACGTCGCCGACGAGCTCCGGGTCGAGCGCCGACGTCGGCTCGTCGAACAGCATCAGCGCCGGGTCCATCGACAGCGCCCGGGCGATCGCGACCCGCTGCTGCTGGCCGCCGGACAGCTGCGCCGGGTACGCGTCGATCTTCTCGCTCAGCCCGACCCGCTCCAGGTTCGCGCGGGCGACCTTGCCGGCCTCCTCCGCGGACCGCTTCAGAACGGTGCGCTGGGCAACGGTGCAGTTGGCCAGCGCGGACAGGTGCGGGAACAGGTTGAACTGCTGGAACACCATCCCGATCTGCTGCCGGGCCGCGTCCAGGTGACAGTCCGGATCGGTGATGTCCTCGCCGCGGACGATCACCTGCCCTTCCTGCGGGGTCTCTAGCAGGTTCACGCAGCGCAGCAGCGTGGACTTGCCGGAGCCGGACGGGCCGATCACGCACACCACCTCGCCCTGCTCGACGGTGAAGTCGATCCCGCGCAGGACGTGGTTGCTGCCGAAGGACTTGTGCAGGTTCTTGATCTCTACCGACCGGGGTGGTGGGGTGGGGAAGGAATTCGAACTAGCCATTTAGCGCGTCCTCGCCGTCCGTGCCTCGAGCCGGCGGGCCAGGATGCCCAGCGGCAGGGTGATCAGCAGGTAGCAGAAGCCGCAGACCACGATCGGGGTCAGGTTCGAGTACGTGTTGGCCAGGTCCCGGCCGAAGCCGGTCAGCTCGTACCCGTCCGCGGCGACGCCGATCATGAACACCAGCGAGGAGTCCT
Organism: Kribbella sp. NPDC003505; assembly: GCF_040610875.1. Classification (NCBI taxonomy): domain Bacteria; kingdom Bacillati; phylum Actinomycetota; class Actinomycetes; order Propionibacteriales; family Kribbellaceae; genus Kribbella; species Kribbella sp. NPDC003505. The sequence continues at coordinate 207,794 of NZ_JBEXNA010000010.1, forward strand.
TGACCAGCAGGATCAGGTCGTTGGTCAGCGGCGGGAGCACGATCCGGAACGCCTGCGGCAGCACGATCTTGCGCATCGCCAGCCCGGCCGGCATGCCGAGCGACCGGGCCGCCTCGACCTGTCCCTTCGGCACTGCCTGGATGCCGGCCCGGATCACCTCGGCCATGTACGCCGACGCGACGATGCCGAGCGCCAGCCACACCACGCCGTACGGGTCCCACGGGATCGTCATCCCCGGGAACGCCAGCGGCAGCAGGCTGAACGCGATGAACACCACGATCGCCGGCAGGCCGCGGAAGAACTCGATGTACGCCGTCGCGATCCACCGGTACGGGCCGACCTGGCTGAGCTTCATCAGCGCCAGCAGCGTGCCGCCCGCGAGCCCGATCACGAACGCTCCGGCGGTGTACTCGAGCGTCTTCACCAGCGCCTGGAGGACGCCGTCCTGGAACGTCGACCTGATGAACTCGGGCTTGAAGAAGACGCTGACGATCTGGCCCCAGTTCGCGCTGAACGCGGCGACCAGGACCAGGACGACGAGCACGGCGTACTGGATCCAGCGGGAGCGCTGGGCCCGCTGCCGCGGGCTCAGTCCCTTCCGCTCAACGTCTTGCGTCGATGTGCTCACTTCGTCGGCTCAACCCCGAACCACTTCTTGTAGATCTCGTTGTACTTGCCGTCCGACTTGGCCTTGGTCAGCAGTTCGTTGAACTTGGCCACCAGCTTCGGGCCGCTGCCGTCCTTGAGCGCGCCGAACCCGTACTGCTCGCCGGTGTTGAACTCGGCGACGACGGCCATGTCCGGGTTCTCCTTGACGAAGTCGTACAGCACGCCGTTGTCGTTGATCGCGGCGTCGACCCGGCCGGACTTCACGTTGTTCTCCTGCAGCGCCAGGTCGTTGAACGGGATCACCGTGTAGCCGTTCGCCTTGGCGTTGTCGTCGGCGTACTTCTTGCCGGTGGTGTCGGCCTGCGCGCCTAGCTTCTTGCCCCGCAGGTCCGCCAGCGACTTGATGCCGGAGTCCTTCTTGGTCATCAGCACCTGGGTGGCGTCCATGTACGGCTCGGTGATGCTGATCGCGGCCTGGCGCTCGGGCGTGATCGTCATCGCGCCCATGCCCATGTCGCACTTCTTCGCCTGGAACGCGGCGCCCGAGGTGACCTGGGCCCACTCGATGTTGACGACGTCCTGCTCCAGGCCCAGGTCCTTGGCGACCAGGTCGAGCAGGTCCACGTCGAAGCCGACGACCTTGGTGCCGTCCTTGTACTGAAAGGGCTTGTACGGCAGGTGGGTGCACACGGTCAGCTTGCCGGGCTTGACCAGCGTGATGCCGGCCGCCTTGGCCTTGTCCTCGGAGCCACCGCTGCCTGAGTCGCTGCCACAGGCGGAGAGCGTGAGCGCGAGGACGGCGGCTGCTGCGGCTGCCTGCGCGCGGCGCTTGCGGAGAGTGGGGACGATGTTCATCGCGGATTCTCCTCGACAGGGGTTGTGGATCCGAGAATCCTGGCACATCCGGGGGGATGTGGGGCCCCTCACAGCAGACCAGTTGCGCCTGTGGTTTACTCGTGACCGACGGGTGACCCCCTGGCAACGGCGCCGTTCGACGCACCCTCATCGAACGCCCACCATCACAAGTTCCGCTCGAGATTCCTTGAAGGGTCCCCGCATGGTCGCCCAACCTGTTGAGCCGTCCGTTCCCCACGACCAGTACGCCGCAGACGCGGTCTTCGAACTGCATCGCGGCGGAAAGATCGAGGTCACGTCCTCGGTCCACGTCCGCGATGCCGACGACCTCTCGAAGGCGTACACCCCCGGCGTCGCCCGGGTCTGCACCGCGATCGCCGAAGATCCGTCGCTGGTCCGGCGGTACACGTGGAAGTCCAACGTCGTCGCGGTCGTCACCGACGGCACCGCCGTCCTCGGCCTCGGCGACATCGGCCCGGCCGCGTCGCTGCCGGTGATGGAGGGCAAGGCCCTGCTGTTCAAGGAGTTCGGCGGCGTCGACTCGGTGCCGATCGCGCTGGACTGCACCGACGTGGACGAGTTCGTCGAGACGGTCGCGCGGATGGCGCCGACCTTCGGCGGGATCAACCTCGAGGACATCTCCGCGCCGCGCTGCTTCGAGATCGAGCGCCGGCTGAAGGAGCGGCTCGACATCCCGGTCTTCCACGACGACCAGCACGGTACGGCGGTCGTCGTCCTCGCCGCGCTGCGCAACGCCTTGCGGGTCACCGGGAAGTCGATCTCGGACATCCGGGTGGTGATCTCGGGTGCGGGTGCGGCCGGGGTCGCGTGTGCGCGGATCCTGCTGCAGGCGGGCGTCGGCGATCTCGCGGTCGTGGACAGCAAGGGGGTTCTGCACGAGGACCGTGCCGACCTCAATCCGGTGAAGCTGTCGCTCGCCCGGGACACCAACACCGGCGGCCTGTCCGGCCGGCTGGTCGACGCGCTCGCCGGCGCAGACCTCTTCCTCGGCGTGTCCGGCGGCACGGTCCCCGAGGAAGCCGTCGCTCAAATGGCCGACGACGCGATGATCTTCGCCCTGGCGAACCCGAACCCCGAGGTCCACCCCGACATCGCCCACCGCCACGCTGCCGTCGTCGCCACCGGCCGCTCCGACTTCCCCAACCAGATCAACAACGTCCTGGCCTTCCCCGGCATCTTCCGCGGCGCCTTCGACGCCAACGCGTCCCGCATCACCGAAGGCATGAAACTCGCCGCCGCCGATGCTCTCGCCGCCCTCATCTCACCGGCAGACCTACGTCCCGACTACATCATCCCGTCCCCCTTCGACCCCCGAGTAGCCCCCGCCGTAGCCGAAGCAGTCGCATCCGCCGCCCACACCGACGGCGTAGCCCGCCCCTAACCGCCCCAACCCGTGGCCCGCCCGACCTGACCCAATTTCCCTGGTCCACCAGCGCCGTTGGGGGTTTGTCACCCTGGTTAAAGGTGACAAACCCCCAAGCTCCCTGGCCAGCCAGGCAAATGCGGTTGGGGGCGGCGGCGTGGTGAGGTCGGACACTGACGGTGGGGGGACCAGCGCCTAAGGTGGTTCGCATGCTTGCTGCTTATGCCGCCAAGTTCGATGCCGAGAATCCGGTCGCCGCCTTGGAGGTGGGGGAGCGGCCTGAGCCGACCGTGCCCGAGGGCTGGGTGACGATCGACGTACGGGCGACTGCGCTCAACCATCACGACCTGTGGTCGCTGAAGGGGGTCGGGCTGGCCGAGCAGAGTCTGCCGATGATCCTCGGATGTGACGCCGCGGGTGTGGACCCGGACGGGAACGAGGTCGTCGTCCACGCGGTCGTCTCGGACCCGGCGTGGAAGGGCGACGAGACCCTCGACCCGAAGCGGTCGCTGCTGAGCGAGCGGTACCAGGGCACGCTGGCGCAGAAGGTCGCCGTACCGGCGCGCAACGTCGTAGCGAAGCCGGCCGGGATGAGCTTCGAGCAGGCCGCGTGCCTGCCGACGGCGTGGCTGACGGCGTACCGGATGCTGTTCACGCAGTCGGGTCTGAAGCCGGGCGACACCGTGCTCGTGCAGGGCGCCGGCGGCGGCGTCGCGACCGCGCTGATCACCCTGGCGCGAGCCGCCGGGATCCGGGTCTGGGCAACCAGCCGCGACGAGGCCAAGCGGGCGAAGGCGCTGGAGATCGGCGCGCACGACGCGTTCGAGTCCGGGGCGCGGCTGCCGGAGCGGGTCGACGCCGCGATGGAGACGGTCGGCCAGGCCACCTGGTCGCACTCGCTGAAGTCGCTGAAGCAGGGCGGCACGCTGGTGATCTCCGGCGCGACGAGCGGTCAGGCGCCGAAGTCGGCCGAGCTGAACCGGATCTTCTTCCTGCAGTTGCGGGTGCAGGGCTCGACGATGGGGACCCGGACCGAGCTGGCCGAGCTGGTGCAGTTCATGGCGAACGCCGGGATCGCTCCGCACATCGACTCGGTCCTGCCGCTTGCCGAGGCGCGCACCGGCTTCGAGAAGATGAACGCGGGCGACGTGTTCGGCAAGATCGTCTTTACAGTCTGAATAATGGGCTGAGTGCAACCCGTGATCAGGCCGGCCACGGTCGACGACGCCGAGGCCGGCGCGTGGTGTCATCTGTTGTGCTGGCGGGAGGCGTACGCCGGTCTCGTGCCGGCCGATCTGCTGCTCGAGCGCACCTCGGACCTCGAACGCCGGGTCGAGCGCTGGTCGACGAGGCTGGCTGCCGGCGCCGATCGCTGGATCGCCCTCAACCCGGATCCCGCCGCGCCGTTCGAGGACCGCGTGGTCGGTTTCATCGGCACCGGCCCGGGCCGCGACGAGGACTCGCCGGTCCCGTTCGAGCTGGAGGCGATCTACACTCGGCGGGCGTTCTGGCGCACCGGCCTCGGCGGCCGCCTGCTCGACGTTGCCGTGGGCAAGCAGCCCGCGTTCCTCTGGGTCTTCGAGGGCAACGCGCAGGCTCGCACGTTCTACCAGCGCCACGGCTTCGAGCCCGACGGCACCGGCAAGCACGACCCGTACTTCGACCTGCACGAGATCCGCCTCGTCCGCCGCTGACACCTTGGGCACGGATCAACCGTTTCGAGGCCGACTGGACGGTTGGCCGGTGCCCAAGGTGTGACACCGGCACGGATGTGACAGCTCAGCGGCGGTAAGTTTCACGGCTGAAACATTCGCGTCGCATCGCAGCAACGCGACGGGCGCAATCTGTTCCTACCGATCCGCCCGATCGATGAGGAGCAGGGGAGCCCATGAGGCCTACTTTGACGGTGATCGTTGACCCGGCAGACAACTGGATGACGAAGGCCGCATGCGTCGGACAGGCGCCGTCGTACGACGAGAACGCCAGCCAGTGGGAGCAGCGCAAGGCGCAGGCGCTCTGCCTGACGTCGTGCCCGGTGATCGAGGAATGCCGGGAATGGGCCCGCCGGACGAAGTTCACCGGCACCGCCGCCGGCGAGAAGTTCCTCTCCGGCCGCCGCCGCGGCCGCCCCGGCCCGCAGGAACGCCGCAACCGCCCCACGATCATCACCGAGCAGCAGGCGAGCTGACCCGCAGTCCGAGCCACTGCTCGGCGCCCCACGCCTCGAACCGCTCCACCTCGGCGAACCCGAGCTTGCCGGCGAGGCGCAGGGAGCTGACGTTCGCGCTCTGGGTGGTGAGCACGACCTGCTCACCGGGAAGTACGCTGTCGAGCCAGCCGAGCGCGGCCGCGCAGGCCTCGGCGGCGTACCCGAAGCCCCAGGCCCGGGGCAGGAACAGGTAGCCGAGATCCGCCTTGCCGATGGCCGACGGCCGGCGATGCGCGGTTGCTCTCCTGAGCAGAACCTGACCGATCATCTCCCCGTCGAGCTCGGCAACGAAGCTCCCGGGCCACCGCTCGGGTGTCTCAGGCAGCTCGCGCTGGAGCTCATCACGGGGGCGTGGACCGCCGACGTACGCGTTGGCCTCGGGTGAGGCGAGCAGCTCGATGAACGCCGTACGGTCCCGGGCCTCCGGCTCACGAAGCACGAGCCGCTCGGTCTTGATCGGCTCGGGCGGCCAGGGCACGTGCTCCAGTGGTTCCACCGGTGCACGTTAACAAAGCAAGCTCAGACCTTGACGAGCTTGTCGGCGCGCTCCGCCTCGGCGAGCTCTTCGGTGCTGCGGAACGGGGCCATGATCGTCCGCACCAGGTGGTCCCGGTTGTGGACGGCCGCGCCGATCGCGAGCACCAGGTAGACCAAGCTGATCACGTAGCGCCCGCTCTGACCGGGGACGGCGAACTGGACCGCGAACAGCCCGAGCAACGTCCACGCCGCCCAGCGGGGGAAGCGCAGGCTCAGCAGGATCGCGAGGCCGAGCAGGGTCTGCGTGGCGGTGAGCAGGAACTCCTCGATCTGCCGCCCGTCGAGGTGCAGCGCGGCGCCGCCGCCACCGAGCCCGTACGCGATCGGCAGGCTTCCGATCAGCAGGGTCCACTGGTTCACCTTGGCCGAGATCAGCAACCCGAGCGCCGCGGCGCCCTTGCCGCGCCACGCGAACAGCAGCGCGACGATGAATTCCGGCGCCTCGGACGCCAGCGGCGCCAGCCACTGGACCAGGAGGAACTGGTCGATGCCGAGCGTCTGTCCGCTTGCGACCAGCGAGTCCGCGAACGGCTCGGCCGCGGCGAGAATCACGCCGGCCGACACCACGAACATGCTCGTCACCACGATCCGCCGAGTGGTCGTGGGCAGTGCGCCGATCGTCGCCGCCGGCCCGATCAGATCCGGCTCGTCGTCGTGCTCCGACGTCGCCGCGCGGTACAGGTAGTAGGCGAAGAACGCGAGCAGCAGCAGCCCGAGCACCAGATGGATCTCACCGGTTACCGGGATCACGAACGCGACCACACCGGCGACCGCGAGGAAGCCCAGCTCCCGCCGGTACCCGGTCACGAGGACGAGGGCCTTGACCGAGCGCCCGCTACGCCGCGAAGCGACGTACAGGCTGATCAGGACGACGCTGGACCAGCCGAGGCCCAGCAGCAACCGGTTCGAGCCGGTCATGTTGGCGGCGGCGTACTGCACGTAGTCCGGGTTCGTGCCCGCGGTGTGCGCGAAGTACAGGTCCACCGCGTACTCCGGGAGGACGGCGATGACCGCGAGCAGGGCGATCGCCAGACCGCCCGAGATGTCCATCTCCGCCGCCTCCGCGGCCCAGGCCAGCACGAACGAGGCGGCGACCACGGCGAGACCGAAGATCAGCATCGACGCCAGTGCCGGGGGATGGGTGCCGGTGAGCCGCAGGACGACCGCGGGGATCGCCACCGCGAGCAGCAACAGCACAGGGCGGACGGCTCGGAACATGGTTCCAGCCTGCCGTAGTTTCGATACTTTCGCAATTGCGAAAGTGTGAGACCGTCGTCACCACGGCACGCCGGACTGCCCGGAGACCGGTCCAGCGGTCACAATGACAGCGCGATGACGAACCCTGAACCGACGAAGGCGCAGCTCGAATCCGCCGCGGGCACCTTCGCCATGCTCTCCGCTCCCGTCCGGCTGCACCTGGTGTCGCTGGCCGCGCAGGGGGAGTACGACGTCGGCACCCTGGCGGAGCGGGTCGGCGTCAGTATCGCCACCGCCAGCCAGCACCTCGGCAAGCTCCGCCTGGCCGGCATCATCACCGCCCGCCGCGAGGGCCGGCGGCACATCTACACCGTCGACGACCCGCATGTCCTGAACCTGGTCGACCAGATCTTCGAACACATCGCCCCCGACGGCACCCTGGCTCCCGACCCGCCACGCCGCACCAGACCGCCGCACACGGATTAGAGAACGTGCCGCAGGTACCGCTCCGGCGCCTGCAGGTACGCCTTCCAGTTCTGTACGAGCTCGAGGTCGGACCACGTCGTACGCCGGATGCCCCACTCGCCGACCTCGAGGATGGTCGCGCCCGGCAAGGCTGCGATCACCGGTGAATGCGTCGCGCACAACACTTGCGAGCCGGACTCGGCAAGGCGTTGCAGGACGCCGACCACGGCCAGGCTGCTGGAGAACGAGAGGGCGGACTCCGGCTCGTCGAGGCAGTAGAAGCCCTGCCGGGTGAAGCGGTCGTTGATGAGGCTCAGGAAGCTCTCGCCGTGGCTCAGCTCATGGAAGACCGGGTCCGGTGGCCCTGAGGTCTTCAGGTTCTGCTCCAGGTACGTGTAGAAGCCGTGCATCGTCTCGGCGCGCAGGAAGAAACCCGCCCGCTTGGCGCCGACGCCGCGGGTGACCTGGAGGTCGTCGGCGAGGGACGACTCCGTGGCGCGGGTGGTGAGGCGGGCGCCGGTGGAGCCGCCCTCGGGGGACAGGCCGAAGGCGACGGCGATCGCCTCGACCAGCGTGGACTTGCCGGCGCCGTTCTCGCCGACCAGGAACGTGACGCCCGGGTCGATGTCCAGACCGTCCGTCAGCAGGTGCCGGACGGCCGGAATGGTGTGCGGCCAGCGGCCGGACGCGCGAATGCCCTCCGCCGCCGCGACCCGGCGTACGGGCTGCGAGGCGAAGGGCATCCACTCAGGTTAGTCGTCCTCGTCGTCCAGGCGCGCGAGCCAGGTGGCGAAGCGCTCGATCGGTGTCTCGAACTCCGGGTTCAGGTCGACGAACTCACGCAGCCGCTCGGCGACGAAGGCGAGGGAGACCTCTTCCTCGCCCCGGCGCTTCTCGAGCTCCTCGATCCCGCGGTCGGTGAAGTACACGTCAGCTGAACGCCTGCTTCAGCAGCGTCGCCTGCTCGGTGCCGTGGACACCGTGCGAGCCGACCGCCGGGGCGGACATGGCCGGCCGGGACACCCGGTAGAACGGCTTGCCGCCCAGGTGCTCGGTCAGGTTCAGCGCCATGAACGGCCACGGACCCTGGTTCGCCGGCTCGTCCTGGACCCAGCGGATCTCGGTCGCGTTCGGGTACTTCGCGAGCTCGGCGACGACCTCGTCCGCGGGCAGCGGGTAGAGCTGCTCGACCCGGACGATCGCGGTGCTGATCTTGTCCGGCTCGACCTTCTTCCGCTCGGCCAGCAGGTCGTACACGATCCGGCCCGAGGCCAGGATGACCCGCTCGACGGCGCCCGCGTTGGCCTCGGCCTCGGCGTCGCCGATGACCGGCCGGAAGGTGCCGTGGGTCAGCTCCTCCGGCTGCGACACCGCCTCCTTGCGCCGCAGCAGCTGCTTCGGCGTGAAGACGATCATCGGGACGTGCTCCTCGCCGAGCGTGTGCCGGCGGAGCAGGTGGAAGTACGACGCCGGGGTCGACGGCTGCGCGACGGTCATCGCGTCCTCGGCGCACAGCTGCAGGAACCGCTCGATCCGGGCCGAGGTGTGGTCCGGGCCCTGGCCCTCGTAGCCGTGCGGCAGCAGCAGTACGACGCCGGACTTCTGGCCCCACTTCGCCTCACCGGACGAGATGTACTCGTCGATGACCGACTGGGCGCCGTTCACGAAGTCGCCGAACTGCGCCTCCCAGAGCACCAGCGCCTCCGGCCGCGCCACCGAGTACCCGTACTCGAAGCCGAGCGCGGCGTACTCGCTGAGCAGCGAGTCGTAGACGTAGAAGTTGCCCTGGTTCTCCTCGTCCAGGTGCTGCAGCGGGACGTGGTCCTGCCCGTTGACCCGGTCGATGACGGCGGCGAACCGCTGCACGAACGTGCCGCGGCGGCTGTCCTGACCGGCCAGCCGGACCGGGCGCCCGTCGAGCAGCAGCGAGCCGAAGGCGGTGATCTCCGCGCTGGCCCAGTCGAGCGGGCCCTCGGTGATCGCGTGCGCCCGGCGCTGGAGCTGCGGCTGCACCTTCGGGTGCACGGTGAAGCCTTCCGGCAGCGTCGTGTACGCGTCGGCGATCTTCTTCAGCGTCTCGACGCTGATCGCGGTCGCGTCCGGGCCCTCCGGCTTGTCCGGGTACACCGGGACGGTGACGTACGGCGCCGGCGTCTCGGGCTCGTTCTTCGCGTCCCGGACCTCGGCGAACACCCGCTCCAGGCGCTGCTGGAAGTCCTGCATCGCCTGCTCGGCCTCTTCGATCGTGATGTCGCCACGACCGATCAGGGCCTCGGTGTAGAGCTTGCGGACCGAGCGCTTCTGCTCGATCAGGTCGTACATCAGCGGCTGGGTGAAGCTCGGGTCGTCACCCTCGTTGTGACCGCGGCGGCGGTAGCAGACCAGGTCGATGACGACGTCCTTGTTGAACGCCTGGCGGTACTCGAAGGCCAGGTCCGCGACCCGGATGCAGGCCTCAGGGTCGTCGCCGTTGACGTGGAAGATCGGCGCCTGCACCATCCGCGCGACGTCGGTGGAGTACATCGACGAGCGGGACGAGGCCGGCGAGGTGGTGAAGCCGACCTGGTTGTTCACGATGACGTGGATCGTGCCGCCGGTGCGGTAGCCGCGCAGCTGGGACAGGTTCAGCGTCTCCGCGACCACGCCCTGGCCGGCGAAGGCCGCGTCACCGTGGACGAGCACCGGCAGCACCGGGAACGCGGCGCCGCGGTCGAGGATGTCCTGCTTGGCGCGGACGATGCCCTCGAGCACCGGGTCGACGGTCTCCAGGTGCGACGGGTTCGCCGCGACCGACACCTTGATCTTGTCGCCGAACTCGGAGACGAACTCGCCCTCGGCGCCCAGGTGGTACTTGACGTCACCGGAGCCCTGCACGGTCCGCGGGTCGATGTTGCCCTCGAACTCGCGGAAGATCTGGCCGTACGACTTGCCGACGATGTTCGCCAGCACGTTCAGCCGGCCGCGGTGCGCCATCCCGATCGCGACCTCGTCCAGCCCAGCCCCGGCCGCCTCCTCGCACAGCTCGTCGAGCAGCGGGATGGTGGTCTCGGCGCCCTCGAGCGAGAACCGCCGCTGGCCGACGTACTTGGTCTGCAGGAAGGTCTCGAACGCCTCGGCCTCGTTCAGCTTGGCCAGGATCCGCAGCTGCTCCTCGCGCGGCGGCTTGGTGTGCGGGCGCTCGACCCGCTCCTGGATCCACTTGCGCTGCTCGGGGTCCTGGATGTGCATGTACTCGATACCGGTGGTCCGGCAGTACGAGTCGCGCAGGATGCCGAGGATCTCGCGGAGCTTCATGAACCGCCGGTCGCCGCCGCCGAACGAGCCCGTGGCGAACTCGCGGTCCAGGTCCCACAGCGTCAGGCCGTGGGTGGCGACGTCCAGGTCCGGGTGGCTGCGCTGCTTGTACTCCAGCGGGTCGGTGTCGGCCATGATGTGGCCGCGCACCCGGAACGCGTGGATCAGCTCGAGGATCCGGGCCTGCTTGCTGATGTCTTCCTCGTGGCTGTGCGGGAGGTCGGCGGCCCAGCGGATCGGCTCGTAGGGGATCCGCAGCGACTGGAAGATCTCGTCGTAGAAGCCCTCGCCGCCGAGCAGCAGCTGGTGCAGCCGGCGCAGGAACTCACCCGACTGGGCGCCCTGGATGATCCGGTGGTCGTACGTCGAGGTCAGCGTCATCACCTTGCTGACCGCGAGCTTGGCCATCGTCTCGTCGGCGGCGCCCTGGTACTCCGGCGGGTACTCCATCGCGCCGACGCCGATGATGCAGCCCTGCCCGGTCATCAGCCGCGGCACCGAGTGCTGGGTGCCGATCGTGCCCGGGTTGGTCAGGCTGATCGTGGTGCCCTGGAAGTCCGGCAGCGCGAGCTTGTTGTCCCGGGCCCGGCGGACGATGTCCTCGTAGGCCATCCAGAAGTCCGCGAAGGTCATCTCCTCGGCGGCCTTGATCGACGGCACCAGCAGCTGCCGGGTGCCGTCCGGCTTCTGCATGTCGATGGCCAGGCCGAGGTTGATGTGCGCCGGGTGCACCAGGGTCGGCTTGCCGTCGGTCTCGTCGTACGACGCGTTCATGTCCGGCAGCGTCTTCAGGGCCTTGACCAGCGCCCAGCCGATCAGATGCGTGAAGGACACCTTGCCGCCGCGGGCGCGCTTGAGGTGGTTGTTGATGACGATGCGGTTGTCGATCAGCAGCTTGACCGGCACCTGCCGCACGCTCGTCGCCGTGGGGACCGTGAGGCTGGTCTCCATGTTCTGAGCGGTCCGAGCCGGGGCTCCGCGCAGGATCAGCCGCTCGGCGTCCGAGCTGGTCGCGGGAGCGGGCTTGGGCTGGGCCTTGGGCGGCTGGTTCACCTTGCCTCCGGTCGGGGCGCCGGACTGGGCCGGTGCTTGCTTGGCTGCGGGCTGCTGCTGGGGTGCGGCCTGGGCAGCGGCCGGCGTCGGCGCGGAGGGCTGCTTCGCGGCGGTCGTCGCGGCGGGAGCGCTCGAGGCGGGCGCTGCGGCAGCGGTGCCGCGGCTCGGCGCCTCAGGGGTCTTGTTGTCGGACACCGCGTCCGGCCGGGGAGCGTCGGCCGGGGTGGTCGTCACCGGCGCCGCGTCACCCGGCTTGTACGTCTTGAAGAAGTCCAACCACGCCGGATCCACCGACTTCGGGTCCTGCAGGTACTTCTCGTACAACTCGTCGACCAGCCATTCGTTCGCACCGAAGGCTGCTAGGGGATTGGTGTCTGATGGCTCGGTGGCCACTTGGCAGTTCGCCTCTTCCGATTTCGGGTCCGGTACCACGGGTTGGTCATGCTGATGTTATGGGTGGTGCCCCAAGCAAAGGCTAATAGCACGCGGACCACTTCCACAGCCGGGGACCACCGGACCAGTGTGTCGAGTGGTCGGGCCCCGGCGGGCGGATCTGCCGACGCCTGAAACACTGCTCACAAAGGTGTTTCAGGCCACACGTGGTCCGTTCACGTCCGGCCGGAGCGGAGAGTGACGGCCGGGGTTGCGGGACGCCTTGCAGAGGTGGCTTTCCGGAGCTCGTCCGAGCTCTGCCGGTACGGCGGGCCGAGCGTGGCTGGCCACTGTATGCAGTTGTCCACTCGCGACCCGTGACGATCAGAACCGCGCAGAAGTGTGGCCAACGTCACGTGCGAAATCAGTCCAGTCGGGGATGATTGGCCTTCATCGGTTCGCGAGCCGCCGGACCAGCTTCAGCCCGGACCAGATGCTGTCGATCGCGCACACCTTCACGTCGACGACGCCGAGCGGGAGCGCGAGCTCACGGATCCCGTTCTCGTCCAGGTCGGTGGGAACACCCGACGAGCGCTTCGGCCACGCCGCCCAGATCATCCCGGCGGTCGCAGTCCGCTCCAGCAGGACCGGTAGCCGGCGGGTGAGCCGGGCCCGGTCCGGGCAGAACATGAGCACGACGTCGTACGACGTACGGCTGGGCCGGCGCGCGACCGACGTACCGGCCGGCAGCCCGTCGAGGACGAAACCGGCCGGCGCGTTGTCGAGCAGGACCAGGTGGTCCGTCTTGATCCCGAGCTTGGCCGCGAGCGGCTTGCCCGAGTAGCCGGGGGTGCTCACATTGACCGGATGCTAGTCACCTCTTCGAGGGTGCGGACCTCGGGTGCGGTGTGGGCGCTGGAGACGCTGCCGGACAGCGGGGTCTGCCAGATCTTCGCCAGCACCTGGACGAAGGCGGTCGCGTCGTCGTGGCTGTCGAAATCGAGGTCGATCAGGACCTTCGTCGGCTCGTCGACGGGGCGGCTGATCCGGTACCCGAGCACGTGGTGGTCGCGGCGGGCGCGGTCGTAGCGGTCGAAGGCCGCCTTCCACGCGTCGTAGTCGGCGATGGTGTTCTCGATGTGCAGTGTGATCATGCGATCAGCGTGATCGCGGGCGAGTGGCGGTCCTATCCCCGATCCTGGGGATCTTTCGTACGCTCACGGTGTGCGGGATCGGGTGCAGCGACTGTGTTCCGGCACGCTCGACGCGAAAGAGTTGCGCGAGCGCGCGCTCGTCGAGCTGCGCCGCTCGGTGCCGTTCGACGGCCATGTCTGGGTGTTGACCGACCCGGTCACCCGCGTCGGCACGGCACCGCTGGCCGACGTGCCGGGGCTGTCGTGGGCCGAACTGCCAGGGCTGATCCGGGCGCGGTATCTGAGCGAAGGTACGCGCTGGACCGACCTCGCGGGCCGGTCAGTGCTGGCCTGGCGCCACACGGCGGACGTGCTGACCGCGGTGTTCGCCGACCGCTTCGGATGCTGGGCCTGGCTGGATCTGTGGCGCACCTCCGGGCCGCCCTTCACCTCGGGTGAACGTGACGTGATCGCATCCGTGGTGCCGGGCTTGACCGAGGCTCTGCGGGCCGCCCAGGCACGGACCTTCGCGACGGCTCCATCGGCGCCTCCGCCAGTGGCACCGGCGGTTCTCGTGCTGGGGGCCGATCTGCAGGTGCGGGTCGGTACGCCGGCGGCGCGTGCAGCGTTGCATCGGCTGAATCCGCCGGACGATCCCGCCGTCGTCGAGCAGGCGATCCCGGCGGCGGCGTACAACCTGGCGGCCGCGCTGATCGCGGCCGAGAACGCCGTACCTGTCGGACCGCCGTGGTCGCGCGTGCACCTCGGAGCCGGACGATGGGTGACGCTGCGCGCGGCCCGTACCGCACCCGCTTCGAGGTCCGACATCGCCGTCACGATCGAGGAGTCGACGCCGGCCGAGCGGCTGGAGGTGTTCGCCCTCGCCCACGGCCTGACACCGCGCGAACGCGAGGTCCTCGCCGAGCTCGCCACCGGCTCGGACTCCCGCCGCCTCGCGCAGCGCCTGGTCCTGTCCGAACACACGGTCAACGACCACGTGAAGGCGATCCTCGCCAAAACCGGCGCTGCCACCCGCCCGACCCTGCTCGCCCGGGTCGCCGGAACCGGGTGAACCGCCCCCTGCGAGGGCATACTGACGAAATGGCGTTGACGGATGAGGCGATCGTCAAGATCAAGGGGATGATCACCTCGGGGGAACTGGGACCCGGCGACCGGCTGCCGAAGGAGGCGGATCTCGCCGCGCGGCTGGGGCTGTCGCGGAACTCGCTGCGGGAAGCGGTGAAGGCACTCACGCTCGTCAACGTGCTGGACGTCCGGCACGGCGACGGCACGTACGTGACGAGTCTCGACTCGGCGCACCTGCTGGACGCGCTGAACTTCATGGTCGACCTGCACCGCGACGACTCGGTGCTGCAGTTCTTCGAGGTACGGCGGTTGCTCGAGCCCGGTGTCGCCGCGCTGGCCGCGACCCGGATCACCGCGGAGCAGGTCACCGAGCTGCGACTGCTGACCAGCGACCTGGCGCCCGACGCCTCGGTCGAGGAACTGGTCGCGAACGACCTGCAGTTCCATCGCGGGATCGCCGAGGCGACCGGCAATCAGGTGGTCTGCTCGCTGCTGGACGGCATCTCCGGCGCGACCCAGCGGGCCCGGATCTGGCGCGGCGTCACCCAGGCCGGCGCGGTCGAACGCACGCTGGCCGAACACGCCGCGATCCTGGACGCGATCGAGATCCGCGACGCCGAGGCCGCTCGCGCCTGGATGACCGCCCACATCGCCGGCGTCGAGACCTGGTTGCGCAAGGCGCCATGACCGGCGAGCCGCCGCCGCCGCGCAGCGCGTTGACGCTGCGCATCGTGCTGGCGGCCTTCGGTCTGTGCCTGTGGCTCGCGGCGACCGTCCTGGCCGCCGTCTTCGAGCTGCCGACCGGGTGGGTGGTCGCGTTCGGCGTGCTCGCGGTGGTGGCCGCCGTCGACCTGCTGATCGTTGCCCGGCGCAAGCTTCACGAAAACGGTTGATCGCGGCGGCCGGCCGCCCGTATCCTGGCAGCCGTCCCATTCCCGGCGTCAGGGGTCCGCGTTGTAACTCCGAGGTCTTTCTTCAGTCGACCGATCGCCACCTGTTCTGGTG
Source organism: Kribbella sp. NPDC003505 (assembly GCF_040610875.1). Lineage (NCBI taxonomy): Bacteria > Bacillati > Actinomycetota > Actinomycetes > Propionibacteriales > Kribbellaceae > Kribbella > Kribbella sp. NPDC003505. Next base: position 222,993 of record NZ_JBEXNA010000010.1, read on the forward strand.
CGCGGTCTCGTCCGAGACCTCGTTGGGAGTGCAACGCTCATGAGTTTTTCCCTGTCCTGTACCGACGTCTTCTTCGCCTGGCCCGACGGCGAGGTGCTGTTCGACGGCCTGACGTTCGTCGCCGGTCCGGTCCGTTCCGGCCTGGTCGGCCGCAACGGCGCCGGCAAGTCGACGCTGCTCCGGCTGATCGCCGGCCGGCTCACCCCGCAGCGCGGGGCGATCCGCGTCAGCGGCGAGCTCGGGTACCTGCCGCAGGACCTGACCCTCGACACCTCGTTGCGGGTCGACCAGGCGCTCGGCATCGACGCCGTCCGGCGCGCGATCACCGCGATCGAGTCGGGTGACGCCTCGGAGGAGAACTTCGCGGCCGTCGGCGACGAGTGGGACGTCGACGAGCGCGCGGAGGCGCTGCTCGGCAAGCTCGGCCTCGGTGCGATCGGCCTCGACCGCAGCGTCGGCGAGCTGTCCGGCGGCGAGACCATCCTGCTCGGGCTCGCGGCCGAGTTGCTGCGGCGTCCCGACGTCCTGCTGCTGGACGAGCCGACCAACAACCTCGACCTGCGGGCGCGGCGGCACCTGTACGACGCCGTCGACCAGTTCCGCGGCGCGTTGCTGATCGTCAGCCACGACCGGGAGTTGCTGGACCGCGTCGACCAGATCGGCGACCTGCGGAAGGGCGAGGTCACCTGGTACGGCGGGAACCTGACCGCCTACGAGGAGGCCGTCGCCGTCGAGCAGGAGGCCGCCGAGCGGATGCTGCGCGCGGCGGAGGCCGACGTACGGAAGCAGAAGAAGGATCTGGTCGAGGCGCGGATGAAGATGGACCAGCGCCGGGCCCGGGGGCAACGCGCCTTCGAGCAGGGCGGCATCCCGAAGATCGTCGCCGGTGGGCTGAAGCGGGCCGCGCAGGTGTCGGCCGGCAAGCATCTAGGGATGCAGTCCGAGCGGCTCGAGTCGGCGCAGGAGGCGCTGGCCGACGCGGAGGAGAAGGTCCACGACGACGACACCATCCGGGTCGACCTGCCGAAGACCGCCGTCCCCGCGGGGCGCGTCGTGCTGCGGCTGGAGGACCACGTCCTGCGGACCGGGGCGCACGTCGACCTGGAGATCCGCGGTCCGGAGCGGATCGCGCTGACCGGGCCGAACGGCGCCGGGAAGACGACGCTGCTGCAGTCGATCGTGGCGGGGGAGTTGCCGGCGGTTCCTTTCCGGTACCTGCCGCAGCGGCTCGACCTGCTCCGCGACGATCTGTCGATCGTGGACAACCTCGCGCTGCTGGCGCCGAGCACGGAGAACCAGGAGCGGCGGGCGCGGCTGGCGCGGTTCCTGTTCCGTGGGCGGGCGGCGGATCAGTTGGTCCGGACGTTGTCCGGTGGTGAGCGGTTCCGGGCGACGCTGGCGGCCTTGCTGCTGGCGGAGCCGCCGCCGCAGTTGCTGATGCTGGACGAGCCGACGAACAACCTGGACCTGTCGAGCGTGGGGCAGTTGCGCGATGCGCTCGCGTCGTACAACGGAGCGCTGGTGATCGCGAGCCACGATGTGCCCTTCCTGCGGGAGATCGGGATCACCCGGTGGGTCGAGCTGACGCCGGAGACGCTGACGGACATCGACCCGCTGTAGCCGGTCGGGGGTGAGCCCCGTCACCTCGGGTGGCGGGGCTTCGTCATGCCCTTGATTCCTATACCCCCTAGGGGTATGGTTTGGGGTATGGACGAGCACGAGCACCACGAACACGGCGGGCACGCCGACCAGTCCGGCCACATGGCGCCCGCCGACCACACGGGGCATGGCGGCCACGGTGAGCACGGTGGGCATAGTGGGCACGGGGATCATGCGGCGCAGTTCAAGGACCGGTTCTGGATCAGTCTGGCGCTGGCGGTGCCGGTGGTGTTCTTCAGCGAGATGTTCGCCGACCTGCTCGGCTACATGCCGCCGGAGTTCCCTGGATCGGGGCTGATCGCGCCGGTGCTCGGCACGGTCATCTTCGTGTACGGCGGGCGCCCGTTCCTCACCGGCGGCTGGAGCGAGCTGAAGTCGCGGCAGCCCGGGATGATGCTGCTGATCTCGATGGCGATCACGGTCGCTTTCGTCGCTTCGTGGGTGACCACGCTGCAGCTCGGCGGCTTCGACCTGGACTTCTGGTGGGAGCTCGCGCTGCTGATCGTGATCATGCTGCTCGGGCACTGGCTGGAGATGCGCGCGCTCGGCGCGGCGTCAGGTGCGCTCGACGCGTTGGCCGCGCTGCTCCCGGACTCGGCCGAGAAGGTGACCGACGACGGGGTCGTCGAGGTGTCGCTGCACGAGTTGCAGGCCGGCGACGTCGTCCTGGTGCGTTCCGGAGGACGGGTTCCGGCGGACGGGACCGTGGTCGAGGGGCAGGCCGAGGTCGACGAGTCGATGATCACCGGCGAGTCGCGGCCGGTGTCGAGGGCCGTCGGGGACCCGGTGGTGGCCGGAACGGTTGCCACCGACAACGCCCTGCGGGTCGAGATCACCGCGGTCGGCGACGACACCGCGCTGGCCGGCATCCAGCGGCTGGTGGCCGAGGCACAGGCGTCGTCGTCGCGCGCGCAGGCTCTGGCTGACCGTGCCGCAGCGTTCCTGTTCTACTTCGCCTCGATCGCCGGTGTGATCACGTTCGTGGTCTGGGCGTTGCTGGGCAAGCTCGACGACGCCGTGACGCGCACCGTGACGGTGCTGGTGATCGCCTGCCCGCACGCCCTCGGGCTGGCCATCCCGCTGGTGATCGCGATCTCCACGGAGCGTGCCGCGAAGGCCGGCGTCCTGGTGAAGAACCGGTTGGCGCTGGAGCGGATGCGGACGATCGACGCGGTGCTGTTCGACAAGACCGGCACGTTGACGAAGGGGGAGCCGGCCGTCACCGGCGTGGCCACCGTCGAGTCGGTCTCGCAGGACGAGCTGCTGGCGCTGGCCGCCGCGGTCGAGGCGGACAGCGAGCATCCGCTGGCCAAGGCGATCGTCAGGGCGCACGCGACCCAGGCTGCCGGTGCGCGAGCCGGTGGTGGAGCCACCGGCGGCAACGGAAACCTCGTTGCCACGGACTTCCGGTCGCTGACCGGGCGCGGCGTCCAGGCCGTGGTGGACGGATCCGAGGTCGCCGTCGGCGGACCGGCGTACCTGCGGGAGAACGGCCTGGCCGAGCCGGACGGGCTGGAGTCCGAGGTCGCGGGCTGGAAGGACCGCGGGGCCGCGGTGCTGCACGTGGTCCGCGACGGCGAGGTGCTCGGCGCGATCGCGCTCGAGGACGAGGTCCGGGAGGAGTCCCGGCAGGCGGTCGCCGCGCTGCACCGGCGCGGCGTGAAGGTCGCGATGATCACCGGCGACGCGCACCAGGTCGCCGAGGCGGTCGCGAAGGAGCTGGGGATCGACGAGGTGTTCGCCGAGGTGCTGCCGCAGGACAAGGACGCCAAGGTCGCCGAGCTGCAGGCGCGCGGGCTGAAGGTCGCGATGGTCGGTGACGGGGTGAACGACGCTCCGGCCCTGGCGCGGGCCGAGGTCGGGATCGCGATCGGCGCCGGCACCGACGTGGCGATCGAGTCCGCCGGTGTGGTGCTCGCCGCCGACGACCCGCGGGCGGTGCTGTCGGTGGTCGAGCTGTCGCGGGCCAGCTACCGCAAGATGTGGCAGAACCTCATCTGGGCCACCGGCTACAACGTGATCACCGTGCCGCTGGCCGCCGGAGTGCTCGCCTTCGCCGGCGTCGTCGTCTCCCCGGCCGTGGGCGCACTCCTGATGTCGATCTCCACGATCGTCGTCGCCCTCAACGCCCAGCTCCTGCGCCGCCTCGACCTGTCGCCGGAGCGCCTAACCCGTCAAGGGTGACCTTCACCAGGCGCCGTACCGCCGCTTTCGACGGTACGGCGCTTGCGGCTTGCAGCGCGTGGATGCAGTACGTCGCCAGCTCCTTCGCGGGTACGTCGTCGCGCATGGTGTCCAGCCGATCCGCGATGAACGAGACGAGATGTTCGCGCGCGTGGTCGACGTGCGCCGATCGGTGGAGGGATGCGGCGGGCTCGGACGGCGGATGGTCGTGGCAGATGAACGCGTACGCCTCCAGCACGTCCTCGATGCGGTGCGTGCGCTCCCAGATCTCGGCGAGCTGCCGTAGATGGTCCGCAACCTGGCGCTGATGCCAGGCGATCAGGATCGACTCGACGTCCGCGAAGTACTTGTAGAGCGTCGCCCGCCCGATCCCGGACCGCTGCGCGACCTCGGCCATCGTCACCCCGGTCACCCCGCGCTCGGCCACCACCGCGCCGGCCGCGTCGAGCACCGCCGTACGCACAGCCTCCCGGTGACTCGCGACACTGTCGTTCCACAACTTCGGCATGACGTGATCCTAGCTGGACAACCTGCCTATGATCGAGACACTCTGTCTCGAAAAAGGAGGTTCTGATGCCTGCTCTCGAAGCGCGGCTCGACACCGAGCGAGCTGAGCGGTACCTCGGTCAGCTGGCCAGTCATCTGTCGCACGGGCCCGGTGGGTTGACGGTGGTCTCGGCGTCGGCGGAGGAGCTCGTGATCGACCTCGGTACGGCGACGTGGACGATCCGCTCCAGCCCGCGGCAACTGCTCCTGCATCTCCGGGCCGAGGACGCCTCGGTCCTCGAGCAGCAGAGCGCACGCGTCGCGCACCGCGTCGAACAGATCGGCCGTCGCGACGAACTGCACGTCCACTGGAATCCTGCTCGGTAAAGGCAGCCGGGCCGCAAGACTGCTGCGGCCCGGCTGCGTCGAGGGTCAGCTGACGGGGAGGCGGCCGAGCAGGCGTTGCATGGTGGCGATCTCGGTGGTCTGGGCCGTGTGGATCGTCTTGGCCAGTGCGATCGAGGCTGCGTCCTTGCCTGACGTCTCGCGAACTCGACGTCCGCGTCGTTGAACGAGGCTACCGGAGCGGTCGCGCTGGTCTGCTCAGCGCAGTACACCCAACGACGACGGCGTCATCCGGGGCGACGACCGTTCACCCACCACCCGCCGTGCCTTCGCGAACAGCGGGAGGATCGCCGGGGGAGGTGAGGCCGTGCATGGCGAAGACCCCGGCGACCACGGTGAGTATGCCGAGCAACCGCAGCATGCGACCGGCCATCCCGACAAGAGTAGCGAGCTGGGCCGGTTGCACAGTCACCGCCCAGGGAGTGTGCACTCTCCACGGTGAGTACCAGGGACGCCCGTCGTACGTTCGATGAAATCCCAGGGCTGGAGGTTTCGATGGCCGGTACATCTGTAGGTGCGGACGACTACGCGCTCGCCCGGGTCCCCGAGCACGCGCGGTACTCCTGGTGGTCGGTCGCGACCCAGCGCTTCGGGCAGATCTCGGCGCTCAGTCAGTTCCTGCTCGGCGCGACGCTCGGGTTCGGCATGAGTTTCTGGGACGCGTTCTGGGCGCTCACGCTCGGCGCGGTGATCCTCGAACTGGTGGCGATCCTGATCGGCGTCATCGGCACCCGCGAGGGGCTGCAGACGTCGGTGATCGCGCGCTGGACCGGCTTCGGCCAGGCCGGCTCGTCGCTGATCGGGCTGGCGATCGGGATCAGCCTGATCGGCTGGTTCGGGATCCAGTCCGCGGTGTCCGCGGCCGGGCTGAGCCAGCTGATCGGCGTCCTGCCGACGTGGGGCTGGTCGCTCGTGTTCGGTCTCGCGGTGACGCTCGTCGTCCTGCGGGGCTTCCACTCGATGGCCTGGGTCGCGTACGTGACCGTCCCGGCCTTCCTGCTGCTGGTCGGCTGGTCGATCATCAGCGAGCTCTCCGACCACAGCCTCGGCTCGCTGGTCAACGCCGCGCCGGCCGGCCCGCACCTGAGCCTGCTGGAGGGGACGACGCTGGTCGCCGGCGGATTCATCGTCGGTGCCGTCATCACGCCGGACATGACCCGCTACAACCGGACGGTCGGTGACGTGGTCAAGCAGACCGTGCTCGGCATCACCCTCGGCGAGTACGTGATCGGTCTGGTCGGCGTACTGCTGGCGCACGCGATCGGCTCGGCGAACGTGGTCACCATCGTCACCTCGTCGGTCGGCTGGGTCGGCACGCTGGTGATCATCCTCGGCACGATCAAGATCAACGACTGGAACCTCTACAGCTCCGGCCTCGGCGTGGTGAACTTCATCGGCACCGTCTTCGGCCGGCACGTCAACCGGGCCGCCGTCACGCTCGTCGTCGGTGTGCTCGGCAGTGTGCTCGCGGCCGGCGGGATCCTGGACAAGTTCACCGACTTCCTGATCCTGCTCGGGGTCGCGTTCCCGCCGATCGCCGGGATCATGGTCGCGGAGTACTTCGTCGTGAAGCGCTGGCGCCCCGACCTGGACGCCTCCCGGCCCAGCGGCGCGCTGCCCGCGACCGCACCGACCTGGGTGCCGGCGACGATCGTGATCTGGATCGGCGCCGCGCTGATCGGCAAGTACGTCGCGTGGGGCCTGCCGAGTATCAACTCGCTCCTGGTCGGCTTCCTGGCGTACGTCGTCGCGGGCAAGCTCGGCCTGATCCGCGGCGTCGGCACGAGCCGCACGATGGACAGTGAGACCGCCGGCGTCACCGCCGTACCCGCGACAAGCTGAGAGGAACTGCAGATGCGAATCGGCATCGATGTCGGTGGCACCAACACCGACGCCGTGCTGCTGGACGGCACTGGAGCCGGCATCAACGTGCTGGCGGCCAACAAGTCCGCGACGAGTGCGGACGTGACCGCCGGCATCATCGACACGCTGGACCGGCTGCAGGCGGAGCGATCCTTCGACCCAGCACAGGTGCAGGCCGTGATGATCGGCACCACGCACTTCATCAACGCTCTCGTCGAGGCCAGGCGGTTGGCGCCGACCGCGGCGTTGCGGCTCGGGCTGCCCGCCACCGCTTCGCTGCCGCCGCTGGTCGACTGGCCCGAGCGGCTGGTCGAGGCGATCAGCGGCCGCAGCTACCTGGCGCACGGCGGTCACGAGTTCGACGGCCGGCACATCGCCGAGCTGGACGAGGACGAACTGCGCCGGCACGCGGGCGACATGGTCAGTCACGGCGTTCGGTCGGTGGCGATCTCGTCGGTGTTCTCTCCGGTCAGCAACGAGTTCGAGCTGCGCGCGGCGGAGATCCTGCGGTCCGAGCTCGGCGACGACGTGGCGATCTCGCTGTCGCACGAGATCGGCCGGATCGGCCTGCTGGAGCGGGAGAACGCGACCATCATCAACGCAGCGCTGCGCGAGCTGGCCGCTTCGATCGTCGATGGACTGGCCGGCGCCGTCGCGGGTCACGGCATCTCCGCGCCGCTGTACCTGAGCCAGAATGACGGCACGCTGATGGACGTCGACTTCGCCCGCCGGTACCCGGTGGCCACGTTCGCGTCCGGGCCGACGAACTCGATGCGCGGCGCCGCGCTGCTGTCCGGTCTCGACACGTGCGCGGTCGTCGACGTCGGCGGTACGACGAGTGACGTGGGTGTCCTGACGCACGGCTTCCCGCGGGAGGCGACGACCGAGGTCGACGTGGCCGGCGTCCGGACCAACTTCCGGATGCCCGACGTGCTCAGCATCGGGATCGGCGGCGGCAGCCTGGTGGCCGACGGCGGCGACCAGGTGACGGTCGGACCGCGGTCGGTCGGATACCGGCTGACGGAAGAGGCGCTGGTCTTCGGCGGCAAGACCCTGACCGCGACGGACATCGCGGTCGCGGCGGGGCGGGCCGAGGTCGGCTCGGCGGACGCGGTCGCCGACTTGGATCCCACGTTGGTGAAGGCTGCGCTGGCCCGGGTCGCGGCGGACATCGCGGACGCGGTCGAGCGGATGCGGACGTCGCCGGACCCGTTGCCGGTGGTGGCGGTCGGCGGCGGCTCGATCCTGCTGCCGGACGACCTGCCCGGCAGCCTCGCCGTGCACCGGCCGGACAACTTCGCGGTCGCGAACGCGATCGGCGCCGCGATCGCGCAGGTCGGCGGCGAGGTCGACCGGGTGTACGCGATCGATCCGGGCCGCCGGGACGCGGTGGTGGACGAGGCGCGGCAGGAGGCCGTCGACCGCGCGATCGCGGCCGGCGCCGATCCGGCGGCCGTGCGGATCGTGGACTTCGACGAGGTCCCGATCCCGTACCTGCCCGGCAATGCGACCCGCATCCGCTGCAAGGCGGTCGGCGACCTCCGGCTGGGGGAGACCCGATGAAACTCCGGGCCGAGGACCTGGGTGCGCTGGCCCGCGGTGCTGCGGTGCTGGGGACCGGTGGTGGCGGGGATCCGCACATCGGGCGGCTGCTGGCGGAGCAGGCGCTGAAGGAACACGGGCCGGTCGAGATCGTTGCCGTCGGCGACCTTCCCGACGATGCCTGCGTGCTGCCGGTGGCGATGATGGGCGCGCCGACGGTGATGGTGGAGAAGCTGCCGTCGGCGGACCAGATCTCGGTCGCCGTGCAGACCCTGGCGAGGTACGTCGGGAAGACGCCGACCCACCTGGCCTGTATCGAGGCCGGCGGGGTCAACTCGACCGTCCCGGTGATCGCCGCTGCGCAGCTCGGGCTGCCGCTGGTCGACGGCGACGGGATGGGCCGCGCGTTTCCCGAGCTGCAGATGGTGCTGCCGACGCTGGCCGGGATCGAGGCGACGCCGATGTCGATCGTGGACGAGAAGGGCAACCGCGGCGTCTTCGACACGATCAGCAACGAATGGGCCGAACGGCTGGCCCGCTCGGCGACCGTCGACATGGGCTGCTCCGCAATCGTGTCGCTGTACGCGATGACCGGCGCGGACGTCCGCGGATCGTTCGTCGCCGGCACGCTGAGCAAGTGCGTGACGATCGGGCGCGCGATCGAGCATGCGCAGCGAGCCCATTCCGATCCGGTCGCGGCGGTGGTGGACGAGCTGGGCGGCCGGCTCCTGCACGTGGGCAAGGTCGTCGACGTGCAACGCCGTACGACGACCGGCTTCGCGCGCGGTGACGCGGCCGTCGACGGCCTCGACGCCTCGCACGGCCGGCTGCTGGTGCTGCGCTTCCAGAACGAGCACCTGGTCGCGGAGCTCGACGGTACGGCGGTGGCGACGACGCCGGACCTGATCATCGTGCTGGACACCGAGTCCGGCGAGCCGATCACCACCGAGGCGCTGCGCTACGGCCACCGGGTCAGCGTGCTCGCCGCCCCGGCCGACGAACGCTGGCACTCGCCCGAGGGCATCGAACTGGTCGGCCCGCGGTACTTCGGCTACGACCTCGACCCGATCCGCGCCCTGGAGACCGTATGAGCTGGGAGTTGGGGATCGAGCACCTGAGGGATCTCGCGCGCGGCGCCGCGATCCTCGGGACCGGCGGTGGCGGCGACCCGCTGATCGGGCGGCTGCTCGTCGAGCAGGCGATCCGCGAGCACGGCCCGATCACCGTTCTCGACCCGGACGAGCTGGCCGACGACGCCTTCGTGATCCCGACCGCGCAGATGGGCGCGCCGACCGTCATCGTCGAGAAGATCCCGCGCGGCAGCGAACCGGTCGGTGCGCTGCGTGCGCTGGAGAAGCACCTCGGCAAGCGCGCCGACGCGACGATGCCGATCGAGTGCGGCGGCATCAACTCGATGATCCCGCTGCTGGTCGCCGCCCGGACCGGGTTGCCGGTGGTCGACGCGGACGGGATGGGGCGTGCGTTCCCCGAGCTGCAGATGGAGACGTTCTCGGTGTACGGCGTCCCGGGGTCGCCGATGGCGATCGCCGGGGAGCACGACGAGACCGTGGTGATCGACACCGGCCATGACAACCAGCAGATGGAGTGGCTGGCGCGCGGCATCACCATCCGGCTCGGCGGCGTCGCGCACATCGCGGAGTACTCGATGACAGGTGCCGAGGTGAAGCGGACCGCCGTACCGCGGACGCTCTCGCTCGGGCTGTCGATCGGCCGGGCGGTCCGGGAGGCGCGGGCGGCGCACGAAGACCCGATCGAGGCTGTCAGGGCAGCACTGGCCCCGACGCTCTACAACCACCTGCGGGTACTGTTCCGCGGAAAGGTCGTCGACGTCGAGCGCCGCACCGTCGAGGGCTTCGCGCGCGGACGGGCCCGCTTCACCTCGTACGACGGGGCGTCGCGGCTCGAGCTGCGCTTCCAGAACGAGAATCTGGTCGCCGAAGTCGACGGCGAGGTGGTGTGCACGGTGCCGGACCTGATCTGCGTGCTGGAGGCGGACACCGCGGAGCCGATCACCACCGAAGGCCTGCGCTACGGCCAGCGCGTCACCGTGGTCGGCATCTCCACCCCGGAGCTGATGCGCACCCCCGAGGCCCTGGCCGTGTTCGGGCCGTCCTGCTTCGGGCTGGACGTCACGTTCAGCCCTGTCGAGCGCCGCGCGGAGGCGCTCGTCCTCTGACCCTCGGCCCGCCGTGCTGACCCCTCCGCGGCGGGCCGGGGTTCCACCGGACGTCCCGCACTCACCAACCTCGCGGTCCGTCGGCCCGGCACGCTCAGCCCGTGATCCGCGCGGCCGGTTTGGCGCGTTTGCTGAGTGCTGCAGGTCCGCCGGTGGCAGGATCGGCGCATGAGCACGGTCGTCCGAGAGCAGGATCTGACGGCGCTTGTCGTCGGGGTCACGCTGCTCGGCTCCGGTGGTGGGGGCGACACGGGCGCTTTCGGCCGGATGCTGCGTCGGCAGCTCGGTGCGGGAGAGTTGGTTCTGCGCGACGCCACCGACGTACCCGATGTCTCGGTGAGTCCGATCGGCGTGGTGGGAGCGACCAGTGTGTTGATGGAGAAGCTGCCGGGCGGTGGTGAGTTCGACGCCGCGGTGCGGGCCGTCAGCCGGTGGACGGGGACCGAGGTCACCGGCCTGATGCCGCTCGAAGCGGGTGGGCTGAACGGGCTGACGCCGTTGATCGCCGCCCTGGATCTGGGCCTCCCGGTGGTCGACGCGGACCTGATGGGGCGGGCGCTGCCGCGGCTCGATCAGTTCTCTTGGGCAGTCGCGGGCCGCCCGCTGACTCCGTGTGCACTCAGTGAGCCGAGCGGTCAGGTGATCGTCGTGGACAACGTCGACGCCGCCGGCCTCGAGCGGGCCGTGCGGAGCTTCGTCGCCCAGACCGGTGGGTGGGCCGTGCTCGCGCTGGCACCGACAGCGGTGGGGGCCGCGACCGCGGACGCCGTACAGGGGAGCCTGACCCGGGCGTTGGCTCTCGGACGAGCCCATGCCGCCCTCGACTCCGACACCACGCCTTCTGTGGTTGCCGCGGGTCTCGGTGGACGGCTGCTCGGCGCCGGGCGGGTCGAGGAGGTCGCCCGTCATCTCATCGCCGACGGTGGCGCCGCCTTCGGTCGCGGCAGCGTGTGCGTGGTCGATGCCGGCAGCCGTGCGGTCATCAGGATCGAGACCGAGAACGAGTACCTGCTCGCGCTGGTCGACGGCATACCGGTCGTCACCACACCGGACCTGCTCTGCGTGCTCGATCGCCGGACGCTCCAGCCGATCGCGGTGGACGCCATCCGCACCGGCGACGAGGTCGTGGTGGTGGCGCTGCCAGGGCCTGCCTGGTGGCGGCGGCCCGACCGGCTCGCCCACGTCGGCCCGCAGGCGTTCGGGCTGTCGTGTCCGCCGCAACTGCTGGAAGCGTCATGACAGACCTGGGGCCGACGCTGGCCGCGATGCTCAGCTCGCCGGGCTGGAACGACGTGGTCGTCCTCGCCGCCACGGCGATCCGGGAGCCTCGTCTGACCGGCTCCCAGGTGGTGCTGGAGGTCTCTGCGCATCCGGAGCAGCTGCACGGACGGTTGCTCGTCGTACTGCTGGCAGATGACCACGCGGACTGGCGGATCGACGCACTGATCAGCAGGGCCTCCGCTGCCGGCGCGGGTGCGTTGCTGCTTGCGGGTGTGGAGCCTTTGGGGCGCGGTGCGCAGCTCCTGGCGGAGCGGCTGCAGCTGCCCGTGCTGGGCTGCCCGGACCCGCTGGCAGCGCACGAGTACCTGCGTCGCGTGACAGCTGAGCCGGAGGTGCTCCGGTCGGACTTGGTACTGCGAGCTGTCTCGGCGCTGCGGCGCGCGGGCGGCGACCTCAACGCGGTACTGCGGACCACGGCCGACGCACTGGACCGGCCGGTCACGTTGGCGGGAGCTGACGGCGGGACGCTGGCCGGTGAGCCATTGGAGCCGGACGAACGTACGGCGCTGGCGACGGCCCTGCCACGGGTGCCTGTGGCATGGGCCGCGCCGTACCGCGTCGACCTCCCCAGCGGCGCCGTACTGCTTGCGGTTGCTGTGCTCGGCGCCGGGCCGGTGTGCTGGCTGGTGGCGCGGCTGCCCGGTGCGGTGCCGGCCGAGGTCGCCGCCGTGCCTGACGTGCTCAGCGTTGTCGCACCGGCGGTCGGTGAGCGTATGGCGCTCAGACGGCTGGAGCTGGAGCGGGACGCACGTCAGCGGACGTCGTTGCTCGGTGAGCTGCTCCACGGCGAGCCGTCGGAGGCGACGCGGCGGCGTGCGGTGGATCTCGGCTGGCAGCTCGACGGCTGGCACACCGGGATCCGGATCGGGACCGAGGGACAAGTTGACGTCGCCGGTCGGCGAGCCGATGTGGTGGAGGCGTTCGACGCCGAAGGACTAGGGGCTGTTGTGGTCGAGCAAGGCGACGGCTGGTCCGCGTGGATCACCGCTGTCCGGGAACCGACGGCAACCGAGGTGCAGCAGCAGGCCGCCGCGATCCGGCGGGTCCATCGACGACTGGTGCAGACCGTGGACGCGTACGTCGGCGTCGGGCGGGTGCAGCCGGGGCCGAGCGGAATCGCCACGACGCTGGCCGAAGCGGGCGACGCGGCCGGCCTTGCGCGCGGGCGTGCCGAGACCGGCCGGTTCCTGCACGTGGACCGGCTCGGCCTGGCGCAGCTCCTGCTGGCCTGGACCCGCACCGACACGTTCCAGCCCGCCGCGCGGGCCCTACTGGCTCCGATCAAGGACCAGCCCGGAGATCTCGTCACCACACTGGCTGTCTACCTGGACACGGAATCCTCCGTGGCCGAAACAGCCGCAGTGCTGGGCATCCACCGCAACACCGCCGCCGCCCGGATCGCCAAGATTCAGCACCTCCTGGGCGTAGACCTCACCAACCCGGACGAACGGCTGGCCCTGCACCTGGCCTCCCGCACAACCCCTACGGAGTAGGTGCGTCCTCGCGGAGGAGGCCGGCCGACTTCAGGTCCGACCAGAGTGCGGTGGGAACTTCCGTGCGGGCCAGGGCCGCGTTGGTGTGAACCTCTTCGGCGTTGCGGCAGCCGACGGCGATGCCGGCGACGGCTGGGTGTGCCAACGGGAACGCGAGAGCTGCTGCAGGCAGCGTGGTGCCGTGCGACTCACAGATGTCCGCGAGCCTGTTCGCCTTGTCGATCAGCGACTGCGCCGCGGGCTCGTAGTTGAACGTGGTCCCGGCCGCGGGCCGCGGCTGCGACATCAACCCGGAGTTGAAGACGCCCACGGCAACCACCTGTACGTCGTTCTCCACGCAGGCCGGCAGGACGTCGTCGAGGCCGTCGGGGTCGATCAACGTGTAGCGCCCGGCCAGCATGATCACGTCGATGTCGATCTCGCGCACGAACCGGGTCAGCATCGCCGACTGGTTCATCCCGGAGCCGATCGCGCCGATCACGCCCTGCTCGCGCAGCTCGATCAGCGTCGGGAACGCGGTCGCGACCGCCTCCTCGAAGTGGTCGTCCGGGTCGTGCACGAACACCACGTCCAGCCGGTCGGTCCCGATCCGCCGCAGCGAGTCCTCGATGCTCTGCAGGACGCCGTCCCGCGAGAAGTCCCAGCGCCGGCGCCGCGTCGTACTGACGTCGAATCCCTCGTCGTCGGTGGCGGCGTCGGAGGCCTCGTAGATGATCCGCCCGACCTTGCTCGACAACACGTACTCGTCCCGCGGCCGGGATCGCAGGCCGAGGCCGAGTCGTTCCTCCGCGAGCCCGAGACCGTAATGCGGGGCGGTGTCGAAGTACCGCCAGCCCTCCTCCCACGCCGCGTCCACGGCGGCGACGGCGTCCGTCTCGTGCACCTCGCCGAGCAGGTTACCCAGCGGCGCACCGCCGAGCCCGATGCGCTGACCGTCCGGAAAGAGCTTCATCAGCGCGCCGCCGGAAGCCGCAGGTTCTGCATGCCGCCGTCGACCGCGAGCGCCGTACCGGTCGTCGAACCCGACAGCGGGCTGGCCAGGTAGACGATCGCCTGCGCGACCTCGGCGGCCGACACCAGCCGGCCCATCGGCTGCCGTGCCTCGAGCGCGGCACGCTCCGCGGCCGGGTCCGCCGCGACGTCGAGCAGCCGCCCGACCCACGGCGTGTCCGCCGTACCGGGGTTCACGCAGTTGACCCGGATCCCTTCACGCACGTGGTCCGCGGCCATCGCCATCGTCAGCGCGAGGACGGCGCCCTTGCTCGCCGAGTACAACGCGCGGTTCGGCAGGCCGGCGGTCGCGGCGATCGAGCAGGTGTTGACGATCGCGGCCGCGTCCGACTTGCGCAGGTACGGCAGCGCGGCCCGGGTCACGCGCGCGATGCCGACCACGTTCACGTCCAGCACGCGGTGCCATTCGTCGTCGTCGTTCGCGGTCACGTTGCCCTGCGCGCCGATGCCGGCGTTGTTCACCACGATGTCGATCCCGCCGAGCTGCAGCGCGGCAGCCGCGACCGCGTCCCGCACCGAGCCGTCGTCGGTGACGTCGGCGGCGATCCCGGTCAGCGGCGCGGCGACCTCCGGCTTCAGGTCGAACACGACCACCTGGGCGCCGCGGGCGGCGAGCAGTTCGGCGGCCGCGAGCCCGATCCCCGAGGCGCCTCCGGTGACAACCGCGCGGAGGCCGGCGAAATCAGTCACTTCTTCTCCTTGGTCAGGTCGGTCCAGATCTTGCCACCCGGGAACCGGAAGTCGGTCAGCGTCTCGGCGTCCAGCTCGGCGCCGAACCCGGGCCGCACCGGCGCCACGTAGTGCCCGTCCCGGATCACCACCGGGTCCAGGAAGTGCTCGTGCAGGTGGTCCACGAACTCGATCACCCGGTCGTCCATCGATCCGCTCACCGCGACATAGTCGAACATCGACAGGTGCTGGACCAGCTCACACAGTCCTACCCCGCCCGCGTGCGGGCACACCGGTACGCCGAACTTCGCCGCCAGCAGGAGGTTGGCGATGTTCTCGTTCACGCCGGCCACCCGGGCCGAGTCCAGCTGCAGGACCGACAGCGACCCGGCCTGCAGCATCTGCTTGAACACCACCCGGTTCTGCACGTGCTCACCCGTCGCGACGCGAATCGGCGCGATGGCGCGAGCGATCGCCGCGTGCCCGAGGATGTCGTCCGGGCTGGTCGGTTCCTCGACCCACCAGACGTCGTACGGCGCCAGCGCCTCGACCCAGCGGATCGCCTCCGCGACGTCCCAGCGCTGGTTCGCGTCGACCGCGATCCGGATGTCCGGGCCGACCGCCTCGCGGGCCAGCCGCATCCGGCGGATGTCGTCGTCCAGGTTCGCGCCGACCTTGAGCTTGATCTGGGTGAACCCTTCGGCGACGGCCTCGTGGCAGAGCCGGACCAGCTTCGCGTCGTCGTACCCGAGCCAGCCGGGCGTCGTCGTGTACGCCGGGTATCCGCGTTCGCGCAGGACTGCCTCCCGCTCGGCGCGACTGGCCTCGGCCTTGCGCAGGATGTCCAGCGCCTCTTCCGGCGTCAGCGCGTCGGTGAGGTACCGGAAGTCGACCAGGTCGACGATCTGCTCCGGCGTCAGGTCCGACAGCAGCTTCCACAGCGGGACGCCGGCACGCTTGGCGGCGAGGTCCCACACCGCGTTGACGACCGCGCCGATCGCCATGTGCATGACGCCCTTCTCGGGGCCGAGCCAGCGCAGCTGCGAGTCGTGCACGAGCGACTTCCAGAAGCCGCCGAGGTCGGTGAGCGTGGCGTCCAGGTCGAGCCCGAGGACGTGGTCGCGGAGCGCCTCGATCGCGGTCGTCTGGATGTCGTTGCCGCGGCCGATCGTGAACGCGAACCCGTGTCCCTCCAGCCCGTCCCCGGCGTCGGTCCGCAGGATCACGTACGCCGCGGAGTAGTCCGGGTCGGTGTTCATCGCGTCGGAGCCGTCCAGGTCCAGCGACGTGGGGAAGCGGACGTCGTACGTCTCGAACTCGGTGAATCGTGGCATCGAGGACCCGATCTGCTGCGGTGGGCGGTCTGTCGGGACGGATCCTATAGGATATGTGGCACGCGCGATAGATCGGCCCGGACCTGCAGCGCTCACCAAGTCGCCGCCGCGGATGCGGAGCACGCTCGGCACACCCTTGGCGGCAGGCCGGAGCGGGGGTTGGTGAGTGGCTCACGTCCGCCCCGTTAGAGTCGTTGGCGTGACGACGGGCGACGGAGTGCTCCGGCTGGGCAGCCGGTCGTTCGGTGTGGACGAGTTCGCCCTGATGGCGATCGTCAACCGGACCCCGGACTCGTTCTTCGACCGCGGCGCCACCTACGCGACCGACGCGGCGTACGCGGCGATCGACAAGGCGGTCGCCGAGGGCGCCGACCTGGTCGACATCGGCGGTGTGAAGGCCGGGTACGGCGAGCCGGTCAGCGAGGACGAGGAACTGCGCCGGACCGTGGACTTCGTGGCCGGTATCAGGGCCCGCCACCCGGCGCTCGTGATCAGCGTGGACACCTATCGCAGCGGAGTCGCCCGGCAAGTGGCCGCAGCCGGAGCGGATCTGATCAACGACACCTGGGCGGGCGCCGATCCCGACCTGGTGCATGCCGCCGCCGAAGCCGGCGCCGGCCTGGTCTGCAGCCATGTCGGAGGTCTCTCGCCGCGCACCGACCCGCACCGGATGGCGTACGACGACGTGGTCGCGGACGTGATCCGTACGACGACGTCGCTCGCGGAGCGGGCGCTCGCCGCCGGTGTCCGGCGGGACGGCATCCTGATCGACCCGACGCACGACTTCGGCAAGAACACGTTGCAGTCGCTGGAGTTGACCCGCCGCCTGGACGAACTCACGGCGACCGGCTGGCCGGTGCTGGTCGCGGTGTCGAACAAGGACTTCATCGGCGAGACCCTCGAACTGCCGCCGGGGCAGCGCGGCAACGGGACTCTCGCCGCGCTCACCGTCTCCGCCTGGCTCGGTGCCCGGGTGTTCCGCGTGCACGACGTCCCGGCCGCCCGGCAGGCCCTCGACTTCATCGCCGTACTGCGTGGCACGGCGCAGCCCGCCGGAACCCGAAGGAGCCTGGCCTGATGCGTCTGCTCGACGAGCTCAGCGACGAGGAACTGATCGCGGTCTACGAGGTCGCGGACCGGAGCGTGCCGCACCTGCGCGCGAACTTCGTCAGCAGCCTGGACGGCGCGGTCGAGATCGACGGGCAGTCGAAGGCGCTGTCGAGCGACTCCGACAGCCGGGTGTTCAGCATGATCCGGCGGCTCGCCGACGTCGTCCTGGTCGGCGCCGGGACGATCCGCGACGAGGGGTACAACCCGCTCAAGCTGTCCGCGAAGGCCCGCGAGTGGCGGACCGCGGCCGGGCTCGCCGAGAACCCGACGCTCGCGATCGTGTCCTCGCGGCTCGAGCTGAGCCCGGTCAACCCGGTGTTCAGGTCCGCCGTCCGGCCGATCGTGGTGACGCACGCGGCCGCGCCGCCGGACCGGCGGGAAGCGCTGGAGGAGGTGGCCGAGGTGCTCGTCCTCGGCGAGGCCGAGGTCGACCTGCCGGCGGTCGTCGAAGAGTTCTCCGGGCGGGGGTTGCAGCAGATCCTGTCCGAGGGCGGGCCGCATCTGCTGGGTGCCCTGACCCATGCCGACCTGGTCGACGAGCTGTGCCTGGCGTTGGCGCCGATGCTGGCCGGGCCGGGATCGGGCCGCATCACTGCCGGCCCGCCGTCGACGCTGACCCGCAGGATGAAGCTGGGCTCGAGACTGGTCGCCTCCGACGACTACCTGTTCTTCCGCTACCTCCGGGAGGCCTGACCCGTGCCCGTCGTAGCCGCCGCGGTGTGCCCGCACCCACCGCTGCTGATCCCCCAGGTGGCCTCCGGCGCCGCCGCTGACCTCGACCCGCTCCGAGCCGCCTGCCTGGCCGCGATCGAAGCGCTCGCAACAGCAACCACCGTCCTGGTCGTCGGCTCGATCCCCGCGGGCGCCCCTGTCTTCCCGCGGGTGTACGGCGCCGACGCAGGTGGCTCGTTCGGGGCCTACGGGGCGCCTGGTGTGCGGTTCGGGGCCGGGCCGGAGGTTCTGCCGTTGTCGCTGGCGGTCGGTGGCTGGTTGCTCGAGCAGTCGAAGGCGGCGTCGCTGCCGCGTACGTACTGGGCCGTGCCGACGGACGCCGTGCCGGGCGAGTGCGTCCGGCTCGGCCGGGAGATTGCTGACGGCAACGATCGGGTCGGTCTGCTGGTGATGGGCGACGGCTCGGCGCGCCGCAGCGAGCATTCGCCGGTGCACCTGCACCCGCGCGCCGAGATCTTCGACACCACGGTCGCGAAAGCCCTGCAGCACAAGGATCTCGACGTCCTCGAGGCCCTCGACCCGGACCTGGCCGGCGAGTTGCAGGCCGCCGGCCGCGCGCCGTGGCAGGTGCTCGCCGGAGCCCTCGCGGGGACGCCGTTGTCGGGCGATCTCCGCTACGAGGCGGCGCCGTACGGCGTCGGGTACTTCGTCGCGAGCTTCACCTGAGATGACCGATTCACCTGACCCGTCCGGGGAGCGTGCCGGGTATCGGCGCTCGGCGAAGTCGCCCCGAGGTGAGGCCCGGCGGCGTGAGCTGCTGGACAAGGTGGCCGACGAGCTCGGGACCAACGGGCTCGTCGACTTCTCGCTCCGCCGGGCGGCGCGCGCGGCCGGTACGACGCACAAGGTTCTGCTGTACCACTTCGACGGGCCCGAGGACCTGCTCACCCAGGCGGTCCTGCAGCTGCGCGAGCGCCGGATCGACCGTGCCTTGGCCGCCGCGGGGGAGGGCGACGGCCGGTCGCTGGCGGACCGGGTCCGTTCGATGTGGCCGACGCTGGTCGGCGCAGAGTCGTGGGTGCTCGACCAGGCGATCGGGCTCGCGATGTACGACGCCGGGCGGTACGCCGACCTCGCCCGGTCGGCCTCGCATCAGTACCTGCCGGCGTTGCTGTCGCTGTGCCCGGGGGACTGGGACGAGCAGCGCAAGACCGAGGTGGCCGAGCTGATCCTCGCGACGCTGCGCGGCTTCCTGATCGAGTGGCGGACGAGCGGCGACGCGGCCGGGATCGAGGCCGGCTTCGCGGCGCTGGTCCGCGCCCTCGACCGCGAGGAGCGGCCCTAGGCCCTGTCCTGGACAGTTTTGCGAACCGCGTGGTTCACTTCTGGTATGCGCGAGAAGGTGAGCTTCACGAGTGGCGGGGTCACGTGCGCGGCCTGGCACTACCCCGGCGCCAACGGCGGGTGTGTGGTGATGACGGGCGGTTTCGGCGTCACGAAGGAGCCGGGCACGGACCGGTTCGCGGAGCGGTTCGCCGCGGCCGGGTTCGGTGTCCTGGCGTTCGACCACCGGAACTTCGGCGAGAGTGCCGGTGAGCCGCGACAGGTCGCCCGGGTGTCCGATCAGCTGGCCGACTGGCGCGCCGCGATCGCCTACGCCAAGACGCTTCCGGGTGTCGAGCGGGTGGCGATCTGGGCGTTCTCACTCCCCGGCGGATACATCGTGCAGCTCGCCTCGGAAGATGTCGGGATCGCCGCCGCGATCGCCCAGTCCGCCAACGTCGACGGCCCGACCGTGACCCGCAACGCCTCGCGCTACCAGACTCCCGGCAGCGCGCTCCGGCTGATCGGCCGCAGCCTGCTCGACCTGGCCGGCGGTCTGTTCGGCCGGCCGGCCCGTCTGGTGGACCTCGCCGGGCCGCCCGGCACGGTGGCGCTTCTCAACACCCCCGACGCCCAACTGAGCGACGCGACCCTCAACCCGGACAACCGCTATCCCGAGTGGCAGCAGTCGATCGCAGCTCGCTCTGTGTTCCCGGCAGCGCTCTACCGCCCGCTGAAGTACGCGCCTGCTGCCCGCTGCCCGGTGCTGTACGTCGTGTGCGCTGACGACCAGTCAGCCCTGGCAGCCCCGACACTGAAAGCCGCCGCCAGCACTCCGAAGGCCGAGCTGCTGACAGTCCCGGGCAACCACTACGCGCCCTTCCTTGCCGCGCATGATCAGGTCGTCGACGCAGAGCTGGCGTTCCTCACCCACCACGTCCTCTCCGAAGACGAAACGCGGCCGGCCGCCGAGGACTCTCCGGAAACCCAAACCGCACCCTGATCACCTGCTACGCGGACTCGACCGGGATCTCTGGCCAGCGGGGCGCCGTGCCGGCGAGGTCCTCGCGGCCCGCGGCGCGTAGTTGCTCCACCAGTTCGTCGCGGGCAACTCGTACCGCGGCGACCGCGTCGTCGGACGTGGCGTGCGGGCCGGACCAGTTGCACACCGCGTCCCCGGCGTACCAGTCACCCGTGGCGGAGCGGCGTACGTGGGCCGTCGCCAGCCGTGCGGCAGGCAGAGGGCGGTCGGCGAGCTGCACGACCGCGTCGACGGCGATCACGTCGGCGGACAGGTCGAGAAGCGGTCGCAGCTCGACCGCGTCCGTGAGGACGAACTCGTACCCCGCCGGCGCGTGCTCTCCCAACCAGGCGAGCGCCTCCTGCGCCGTGTCGTGCAGCAGGCGGGCGTTGTCCGGATCCGCGAGCGTGTGGACTCCGCACATCCGCGTGTGCGTCGGCCGCAACTCGTTCTGCCAGAGCCGGACCTGCAACTCGTCCCGCCCCGACAACCGCCGCCCGAGAATCCGTGCCAGCCCGACCACGTCGAAGTTCAGCTCGTCAGCCGTCCGCCGCCGCCCCGGCACCGTCGGCTCACCGGGCCGCGTCCCCCGGGCAGTCCACGGACCGACGTGCCACCGCGCGAGAGCCGTCATACCCCCGACACTAATCGGTCAGCCGGCCTTGACCGGTGCCGGGACGTCGAAGCTTTCGGCGAGGTCGGTGAGGATGGACCAGGCGCCCTGGAGGCCGACGCCGGTCATCCAGGTGGTGTCGGAGACCTCGTGGACCTTGGGGGCCAGCGGCTTCCACAGCGGGTTCGCCTTGAACTGGGCGGCGGTCTTCTGGCCGAGGCCCTTCTCGTCGGCGTAGACGGTGACGAAGATCGCGTCCGCGTCAGCGTCCTTGATCCGCTCCGGGCTGATCTCCAGCGCGAAGTCGTCGACGTCCTGCGACTTCGGGCGGGCCAGGCCGGCGTCCTGCAGGACGATGCCGGAGAAGCTCTTCTTCTGGTACAGCCGGGTCGGGCCGTCGACGAACCGGGTGACCGAGATCGTCGGGTTGCCCGCCTTGGCGTTGATCGCGTCGCCGACGGTCTTGGCCGCCTTCTCGTACGCCGTGATCTCCTGCTCGGCGAGCGCCTCCTGGCCGAGCGCCTTGGCCTCCAGCCGGATGTTGGCCTTCCAGGTCGGGCCGGTGGTCTCGGACATGATCGTCGGCGCGATCTTGGACAGCTGCTCGTACTGCTTCTCGTGCCGGACCTTCGCGGTGACGATCAGGTCCGGGTCCAGCTCGGCGATCTTCTCCAGGTTCGGCTCGGCGAGCGTGCCGACCGCCTGCGCCTCGGAGCCGTACGTCGTCCGGTCGTCGCCGAGGTAGTCCGGCAGGCTGCCCTTGATGCTGCGGTACTCGGTGTAGCCGACAACCGGCGTGTCGAGGATCAGCGTGGCGTCGACGAAGCTGGCGTCGAGTGCGACCACGCGCTTCGGCTTCGCCGGGATCTCGGTGCTGCCCATCGCATGCTCGATCGTGCGCGGGAACCCGTCGGACGCGCCGGCGGCGTCCGGGGAGTCCTCGTCCCGGGACCCGCCGCAGGCGGTGAGGGCGAGGGCGGCGACAGCGAGCAGGGCGGTGATGCGGGGCAGGCGCACAGACGTCTCCAAGCAACCGGATCAGGCAACGGGATAAGGTGACTCACGACCTCAGCGAAGTAAGGCAAACCTAACCATATGTCCTCCGCCGCTCCCACTGCGAGCCTGGCCGTCCGGCGTACCGCGGCACTCCTGGCCCTGGTCGTCGTTCTGGTGCTCGCGTTCGCCGCGAGCCTCGCGCTCGGCTCGCGCTGGCTCGGACCGGGCGCGGTCTGGCACGCCCTCGCTGCGGACTCCGGGTCGGACGCCGACGTGATCGTGCGCAGCCTGCGATTCCCGCGCACGACGGTCGCGGTCCTCATCGGGCTCTGTCTCGGGATCGCCGGCGCGTTGATGCAAGGACACACCAGAAACGCGCTGGCCGAGCCGGGCATCTTCGGCGTGAGCTCCGGCGCGGCGTTCGCCGTGGTGCTCGGACTCCAGCTCGGTCTGGTCGAGTCGGTGTCGTCGACCGTCTGGGTCGCGCTGATCGGCGCACTGATCGCCACCTTCGCCGTACAGCAACTGGCCTCGCGCGGCTCCGGCGCCACGCCCGTCGGCCTGGCGCTGACCGGTGCAGCGGTCGCCGCACTGCTCGGCGCGCTCACCTCCGCGATCGTTCTCCTCGACGCCGACACTCTCGACAGCTACCGATTCTGGGCGGTCGGATCGGTGGCCGGCCGCGGGCTGGATGTCGCCGCTCAGGTGCTGCCGTTCGCCGTCGTCGGACTGCTGCTCGCCGCCGTCAACGCCCGTGACCTCGACCTGCTTGCCCTCGGCGACGACGTGGCGGCGGGTCTCGGCCTCTCCGTTCGCCGGGCCCGGCTCGTCGGACTGGCAGCGATCGGCCTGCTGACCGCCGCCGGTGTCGCGGCGTGCGGTCCGATCGGATTCCTCGGCCTGCTCGCCGGCCACGTCGCGCGCCGGATCTTCGGGGCCCGCAACAGCTGGCTGATCCCGGCCGCGGGTGTCATCGGCGCGACCGCGCTGGTGCTCGCGGACCTCGTCGGCCGTCTCGTCGGCGGCGCGGGCGAGGTCCAGGCAGGCGTCGTCCTCGGCATCGTCGGCGCTCCGATGTTCGTCCTCGTCGTACGCCGCCGGGCGGTGGCGCTGTGAAATCTGTGAAATCTGTGAGATCTGTGAGATCTGTGAGGTCACGGACGGTCGTCCTCAGCATCCTGTTCGCGGCGCTCGCGGTCCTGATCGCGCTGGTCTCGCTGAGCGTGGGTACGACGAAGCTCCCGCTCGCCGACGTGGTCGAGGTACTCCTCGGCGGCGGTCGTCGCGGCACGCGGCTCGTGGTGCTGGAGCTGCGGCTGCCACGCGTTGCGACCGGGCTGCTGGTCGGCATGGCGTTCGCGGTGTCCGGTGCCCTGTTGCAGACGTTGTCACGCAACCCGCTCGCCAGCCCGGACATCGTCGGCGTGAACTCCGGCGCGTCCGCCGGGGCGGTCGCCGTGATCGTGCTCGCCGGCACCGGCGGTGGCAACATCTCCGGCGTCGCGGCCAAGGTCGGGATCCCGTTGGCGGCTGTTCTCGGCGGACTGCTCGCCACGCTGGTCGTCGGCGCGCTGTCGGTCCAGCGCGGCGTGGTGGACGCGGGCAGGGTGGTGCTGATCGGCGTCGGCGTCGCGGCCGCGGCGAACTCGCTCGTCGCCTGGCTGCTGGTAGTCGGTGACGTGAACGACGCGGGCCGGGCCGCCGCCTGGTTGGCCGGATCCTTGAACGCGCGCACCTGGAGCGACGCGATCCCGGTGCTGATCGCCGTCGTGCTGCTGTTGCCGGTGACAATGATGTTCAACCGGGACCTGTCCGCGCTGGTGCTCGGTGACGACGTGGCGTCGTCGCTCGGCGTCCGGGTGGCGCGGATCCGGCTGGCGTTGCTGGTGATCGCGACGGTGCTGGCGGCGATGGCGACCGCAGGCGCCGGTCCGATCGCGTTCGTCGCGCTGGTGGCGCCGCAGGTCGCGCTGCGGCTCACCCGGACGGAACGGCCGCCCCTGCTGACCACGGCGATGCTCGGCGCACTGTTCGTCGTCCTGGCTGACCTGTTGGCGCGGAACGGGCTGCACTGGGCGCACGTCGGCCCGTACGAGTTGCCTGTCGGCGTGGTCACGGCCGCGTGCGGAGCGCCGTACCTGCTTCATCTCATCGGTCGCCAGCAGAAGGGACGCTAGTGCACGTCGAGAACCTGACCCTCGCGTACGACGCTGATGTGCCGGTGGTCGACGGCCTGACGCTGGAGGTGCCGTCCGGTCAGCTGACTGCGGTCGTCGGGCCGAACGGATCCGGCAAGTCGACCCTGCTGCGCGGGATGAGCAGACTGCTCGCTCCGCAGAGCGGACGTGTGCTGCTGGACGGCAAGGACATCTACCAACTGCCTGCGCGCGAACTTGCCCGCAAGCTCGGTGTCCTGCCGCAAGGGCCGGTCACACCGGAGGGGATCACCGCTGCCGAGTTGGTGTCGCGTGGACGGCATCCGCATCGCGGTCTGTTCGGGAGGCTCACCAGTGATGACGATGCCGCGATCAACGACGCACTGCGGGCAGTTGAGCTGACAGAGCTCCGTGACCGGTCGGTCGACCAGCTGTCCGGCGGTCAGCGTCAGCGGGTGTGGATCGCGATGGTGCTCGCGCAGGGGACGCAGCACCTGCTGCTGGACGAGCCGACGACGTACCTCGACCTCGCGCATGCCGTGGACGTGATGAACGTGGTCCACGCTGCAGCCACGTCCGGACGGACCGTTGTGGCCGTGCTGCACGACCTCACCCTCGCAGCCCAGTACGCCGACCACCTGGTCGTGATGGGGGAGGGGCGGATCGCCGCGCAGGGCCGCCCGGTCGACGTACTGACCGCGGACTTGCTGGCCGAGGTGTTCGGGCTGAAGGCGACTGTTGTCGAGGTCGGCGGCGCACCGGTCGTCGTACCGGATCGTAGGCTGGCTGGATGACCTGCACCGTGGGCCGTCTGGCGGGCGTACTGGCTGACTCGGTCAGCTGGCTGTCTGTGAGTACGGCGGCGCGTGGCCCGGGCTGGGTTTCGTGTGCGGAGTTGATCGCGGAGCAGGAAGCCGGCGGCGACCCGACGCTGGCGTGGCGCTCGGCTGCGGCCGCCGACTACGCGCGGGACTACGGGATCGAGCCGCCGGTGCAGGTCGCGGCCATGTTCACGCTGATGTGGTACGTCCAGGTGCCGTCTCTGGTCGCCGGGGTCATCGGGGCGGTGACAGGTTTCTCGCCTGAGGTTTCACCGGCGGCCCTCGCGTTCAAGCGACACCCGGTGGCGCACTACCCGGCTGAGGTGGCGCTGCTGTCCGACGCGGTCGTGCCGGTCGAGGAGGCGGCTGCACAGCACACGGCCCACGTCAGCGCGTTCCTCGACTGGTACCGCCCCGGCGTCAAGCTGGGGTCGTTGCAGCGGTTCGGGGCGGCGGACGACGAGGTGCGGGCGGCGATCCGGCTACCGGAGGACGCGCTGTACGCCGACCGGGCCGCGGCGGCGTTCGGGGTGTCGCTGGAGGAGAAACTGCGGACGTCCTGCTGCTACTTCTACGTGTTGCCGAACGTGACCGCCTGTACCACCTGCCCCCGGTTTCGCTGAGAGCGAACCTCCGGGATGGCGAGGTTGTCCGGATCCGGCCGGAAAGTGTCGGTGGCCTCGGGAAGCATGCTCGGCATGAGTCCCAACGCACCCCAGACGTCACCGATGGGTAATTTCCGGTCGGTTGTCCAGCCCTGGACCCGGAGCTAGGTTCGCTGACGTGACCTCGTCCGGTGGTTCTCCGGCGACGACCCCGATCGGCTCCCGGGCCGAGGCGGAGGGTTACGTCGCGATGGTCTGTTTCAAGCACGGTCCACCACGACTGTTCGGCGTCGAGTTGGAGTGGACGGTGCATCACGCGGATGACCCGCACCGGCCGCTCGACGCCGGCCGACTGAGCAAGGCCCTGGGCGTGCACGCCCCGGCGACCCTGGTGCGAGGCAGTCCGCAGCTGCCGCTGAGCCGGGGCGCCCTGGTCACCGTGGAGCCGGGTGGCCAGGTGGAGATCTCCGGCCCCGCGGCGGACTCGATCCCGCGGCTGATCGAGGACACCGCCGCCGACGCCGCCGAGCTGACGGCGCTTCTGCTGGACGCGGATCTGGTTCCGGGCGACTACGGCCTGGACCCTTTCCGCACGCCGCGCCGCATCCTCACCGTCCCGCGGTACGCCGCAATGGAACACGCCTTCCAGCGGCTCGGACCGCACGGGCCGCGAATGATGTGCAGCACCGCCGGCCTGCAGATCTGCCTCGATGCCGGCGAGGTGGACCAGACCGCACTGCGCTGGCGCGCGCTGCACGACCTCGGCCCCGCGCTGGTCGGCCTGTTCGCCAACTCCCGGCGCCGGGCGGGCGCGGACACCGGCTGGGCCTCGGCCCGCACGCAGGCGACCTTCGGCACCTGCGCCCCGTTCACCGAGCCGCCGCCGCTCGACGCCGACCCGGCCGCGGCCTGGGTCCGCACTGCCATGGAGGCGCCGGTGCTCTGCCTGCGGCGGGGCGACACCTGGGACGCACCGTCCGGGCTGACGTTCGGAGCGTGGGCGGACGGGCTGGCGGATGGACAGGTTCCCGACAGGCCGACGTACGACGACCTCGACTACCACCTGTCCACGCTCTTCCCGCCGGTCCGTCCGCGCGGGTATCTCGAAGTGCGCTACCTCGACGCGCAGCCGGGCGACGGGTGGATCGCCCCGACCCTGCTGCTCACCGCGCTGATGTCGGCTCCGATCGACCAGGTGCTGGCCGCGGCCGAGCCCGCCGCCGGGCGCTGGTTCCCGGCGGCCCGCGAAGGCCTGAAGGACTCCCTGGTCCGGCGGGCCGCGCGCGACGTGGTCGCCCTGGGCACCGAGGTCATGGACCGGACCGGCGCGGATCCCGATCTCGTCGCTGCCGTCGCGACCCGGCTGCAGCGCATCGTCGACACCACCCACGGAAGGCGAGCTTCATGAACCACCAACTGTCCGACCTGTCGCCCGAAGGCCTGCGGGCGTTCGTCGGTGAACAGCTCGAGCGCTCGCGGGCGCGGACGGTCCAGCTGACCGACGCGGTCGACACCGACGACCTGGTCAAGCAGCACTCCAGACTCATGTCGCCACTGGTCTGGGACTACGCGCACGTCGGCAACCAGGAGGAGCTCTGGCTGGTCCGTGACGTCGGCGGCCGCGAGCCGCTGCGCCAGGACATCGACGAGCTGTACGACGCGTTCCAGCACGCGCGCGCCGACCGCCCGTCGCTGCCGCTGCTCGGGCCGGCCGAAACCCGCGTCTACGTGAACGAAGTGCGCGACAAGGTGCTGGACGTGCTCGACCACGTGAAGTTCGACAACGGCCGGGAGCTCGTGGACAACGCGTTCGCGTTCGGCATGATCGCGCAGCACGAGCAGCAGCACGACGAGACGATGCTGGCCACCCACCAACTGCGCGAGGGTGCTCCGGTGCTGGACGCGCCGCCGCCTCCCGCAGGCCGGCCGTTGCCGTCGGCCGAGGTGTTCGTGCCGGGCGGCGTGTTCGAGATGGGGACGTCGATCGAGCCGTGGGCGCTCGACAACGAGCGGCCCGCGCACGCCGTCCACGTGCAGCCGTTCGTGATCGACACGGTGCCGGTGACGAACGGGGACTACCTGCGGTTCGTGCTCGGCGGCGGATACTCCGATCCGCAGTGGTGGTCCGAGGCCGGGTGGGCACACGTGCAGAAGGCCGCGCTGGTCGCGCCGCGGTTCTGGTCACCGGCCGACGGCGAGTGGTGGCGGCTGCGCTTCGGGCACCGGGAGCTGTTGCCGCTGGACGAGCCGGTCATGCACGTCTGCTTCTACGAGGCGGAGGCGTATGCGAAGTGGGCCGGGAAGCGGCTGCCGACCGAGGAGGAGTGGGAGTTCGCGGCCCGGTTCGACCCGGAGAGCGGGCGGACGCGGCGGTTCCCGTGGGGTGACGAGTCGCCGGGTCCGCAGCACGCGAACCTGGGGCAGCGGCACCTGCGGCCGGCCCCGGTCGGCGCGTATCCGGCGGGTGCTTCGCCGCTCGGCCTGGAGCAGCTGATCGGCGATCTGTGGGAGTGGACGTCGAGCGACTTCTGCGGCTACCCGGGGTTCCGCGCCTGGCCGTACGACGAGTACTCGCTGGTCTTCTTCGGGCCCGACTACAAGGTGCTCCGCGGCGGCTCGTTCGGCACCGACGAGGTCGTTGCCCGCGGCACCTTCCGGAACTGGGACTACCCGATCCGCCGGCAGATCTTCGCCGGCTTCCGGTGTGCGCGCGACCCGCGCCCCGAGGAGTTGCACGCCTGATGTGCCGCCACCTGGCCTACCTGGGTCCGCCCGTCACGCTCGCCTCGCTGGTGCTGGAGCCGGAGCATTCGCTCTACGAGCAGAGCTGGGCGCCGGCGGACATGCGCGGCGGCGGATCGGTCAACGCCGACGGCTTCGGCATCGGCTGGTATCCCGAACGGGACGCGGCCGTGTCCGGCGGGCCGGTGCGCTACCGGCGCGACGTACCGATCTGGACCGACGAGAACCTGCCCGGTCTGGCCGGCACGATCCGCTCCGGCGCCGTCCTGGCCGCCGTCCGGAACGGGACCGTCGGCATGCCGTACGGTCAGTCCGCGGTCGCGCCGTTCGCGTCGGACCACTGGCTGTTCAGCCACAACGGGCGCATCCCCGGCTGGCCGGAGGCGACGCTCAAGCTGGCCGAGCAGCTACCGGTCGCCGATCTGCTGAGCCTCGGCGCGCCGATCGACTCGGTGTTCCTGTGGGCCCTGATCACCCATCAGCTCGCGGAGGGGGTGCCTCCGGCGGACGCGATCGCCGCGGTCGTGCACGAGGTGGAGACGCTCGCGCCGGGATCGCGGCTGAACATCCTGCTCACCGACGGCGAACAACTCGTCGCCACCGCCTGGACCCACTCTCTGCACGTACGCCGGACCGCCGACTCCGTGACCGTCGCCTCCGAGCCGTTCGGCGCGGGCGACTGGACCGCCGTACCGGACCGCTCGCTGCTCGTGGCCACCGCCACCACAGTGCAGATCACCCGCATGGAAGGACAAGCGTGACCCTCATAGACGTACACCTGACGCCGGACTACGCCGCTCGGGCTCTGCGGGAGGACGTTCGGGCAGGGCTGACGGCCACCCCCAAGTGGTTGCCGCCGAAGTGGTTCTACGACGCGCGGGGGAGTGAGCTGTTCGAGGAGATCACGCGTCTGCCGGAGTATTACCCGACCCGCGCCGAGCGGGAGATCCTGGACGCGCGCGCCGGGGAGATCGCGGCGATCACCGGCGCGCACACGCTGGTCGAGCTCGGGTCCGGGTCGTCGGAGAAGACCCGGCTGCTGCTCGACGGGCTCCGCGACCACGGCACGCTCACGTCGTTCGTCCCGCTCGACGTGTCGGAGTCCGCGCTGCGGGACGCCGCCGACGCCATCAACGCCGACTACCCAGGCCTCGAGGTCCACGGCGTGGTCGGCGACTTCACCGCCCACCTCGACAAACTGCCGGGCGATCCGCCGCGGGTGGTCGCGTTCCTCGGCGGCACGATCGGCAACCTGATCCCGGCAGAGCGCGAGGCGTTCTACCGCTCGGTCCGCGAGGTGCTCGAGCCGGGCGAGTCCTTGCTGCTCGGCACCGACCTCGTGAAGGACCCCGCCACGCTGGTCGCGGCGTACGACGATGCGGCCGGCGTCACCGCCGAGTTCAACAAGAACGTGCTGCGGGTGATCAACCGGCAGCTCGGCGCGGACTTCGACGTGGACGCCTTCGAGCACGTGGCGATCTGGGACGCGGACAACGAGTGGATCGAGATGCACCTGCGCGCTACCCGCGCGCTGCGGGTGCTGATCCCGGAGATCCACCTCGAGGTCACGTTCGACGAGGGCGAGGAGATCAGCACCGAGATCTCCGCCAAGTTCCACCGCTCCGGCGTCGAGGCCGAGCTCGACAAAGCGGGCTTCACCCCGGCCGCATGGTGGACCGACGGCGAAGCCCGCTTCGCACTGTCACTCTGGCAGGCTGTCTAGCTGCTGTTAGCTGCCTGTTAGCTGCCTTGCTTGATCAATCCGTTGATCTTGTCGACGTAGGCCGGCAGGTCGGTGATCGGCTTCTTCCCGCTCAGGATGGGCTGGTAGTTGGCCGTGGTCAGGTCGCCGACCTGCTGGGCCCACTGGGTGGTGAAGCGGACGCCGACTGTCTTCTCGGCTGCCAGGTCGGCCTTGACCGTGTCGACGACCGTGGTCTGCTGCGCCTTCGTCAGCGCGTCGAAGTAGCTGGCCTGGGCCGGGGTGTACGCCGGCGGCGCGACCGGCGAGGCCGGCAGGACCGCGTCCCACACCTTGGTGTTGAGGTACTGCAGCACCTTGAACGTCGCGTCCTGGTCCTTGGTGTACTGCGGCGTGCAGATCCCGACCGAGTCGTAGAGCGTGGTCGGCGTCTGCACCTGCGGGAACGGCGCGAACCCGTACTTGATCTTCGGCTTGTCGGTCTGGAACCCGGCCGCCAGCCACTGCCCGCCGAACGTCATCGGGATCTTGCCGGCCGCGAACAGCGACTGCACGTTCGCCGCGTCGTACCCGGGCGGCGCGACCGACCCGTTCTTGATCGCGGCGGTCAGCTTCTCGACGCCTTCCTTGTACTTGTCGTCGGCCTCGGCCTTCGTCGGGTGGTTCACGTTGTCGGTGAACGGCGCGCCGCCCGCCGAGACCGAATACATGCTCATCGTGAACGGCCCGTCCGGACCGGTCAGCTGGTCGGCGATCAGGCCGTACTTCGCGCCGTTCTTGTTCGCCAGCTTCGCGGCCGCGGCGTACATCTCGTCCCACGTCCAGCCGGCCTTCGGCAGCGGCAGCCCGGCCGCGGTGAACGCGTCGGCGTTGTACCAGACGCCGTACGTGTTCATCAGCGACGGCAGACCGCCCATCTGGCCGTCGGCGGTCTTCCAGTTCTCCATCGCGGACGGGACGAACTTGTCGGCCTTGAAGTCGCCGTCGCCGTTCTGGATCTTGTCCGCCCAGTCGACCAGCAGGCCCTGCGACGTGTACTGCTGCTCGGTGTCGTTGCCGCACCAGAACAGGTCGGGCAGCTTCTTCGCCTGGGTCAGCGAGGCCAGCTTGTCGCCGTACTGACCGCTCGGGGTGTCGAGCAGCTGGACCGTGACCTTGTCGTCCTTGAAGTCCGCCAGCGCCTTCTTGATCGCGGCGTTCGTCTCGGCCGACTCCCACGTCATCACGGTCACGGTGACCGGGCCGTCGCTCGAGCCGCCGGAGTCCGACCCGCTGCAGCCCGTTGCCGCGAGCAACCCCGCGCACGCCAGCGCGGTCACAACCGATGTCCTCTTCACAAGGATTCTCCCTCTATTTCTGGTTCGTGCTGCCGAGAGCGCCGAGGCCCTGGATGAAGTAGCGCTGCGCGGCGAAGAAGATGATCAGCGGCGGCAGCATGTACAGCAGGTTGGTGGCCATGTAGTAGCTCCAGTCCGGCGTCTTCCCGGCGAACGGGGAGATGAAGGACGCCATCCCGACCGACAGCGGCCACTTGCCGGACGAGTACAGGTAGACCAGTGGGTTCAGGTAGTCGTTCCAGGACGCCTGGAACGCGAGGATCGCCATCGTCAGCCAGGCCGGCCGGGTCAACGGCAGCATCACGCTGACGAAGATCCGCAGGTGACCGGCGCCGTCGATCTTGGCCGCCTCGTCGATCGAGTACGGGATGGCCAGGAAGTACTGCCGGGCCAGGAAGATGAACAGCGGGTTCCCGCCGAGGAACGCGGGCACGATCAGCGGCAGCCAGGTGTCGTACCAGCCGATGCTCTTGTACAGCTGGAACAACGGGATCAGGCCGACCACGCCCGGCAGCAGCATGCTGCCGACGAACAGGTAGAACCACGTCTTGCGGCCCGGGAACCGCAACCTGGCCAACGCGTAGCCGGCCATCATCGCGGTCATCACGCCGCCGAGCACGCTGAGCGCGGTGATCACCATCGAGTTGAGGAACAGCCGCGGGAAGTGGATCGCCTGCGGGCCCTTGACGAAGTTGCTCCACTGGAACTCGTGCGGGAGCAGCCGCGGCGGGATGTCGAACACCGCGGTCCGGCTCTTCAGGCCGATCGTGATCATCCACAGCAGCGGCACGATCATCACCGCGCAGATGAACAACGCGACCACGTACCACGCCGTCGTACCGACGACGCGCGGCTTCTTCCTGGCGGGACTGACGGCGTGGTCGACCGCCGGCACCGGGGGAGCTTCAGTCGGGAGTGTTGTCACTGTACGTCCAGAGCGAGGAGAACTTCGCGGTCAGGGCGATCACGGCGATGATGATCACGAACAGCACCCACACCTGCGCCGAGGCGTACCCGAGCTGCGGGATCTTGCCCAGGGTGGGGAAGCCGTTGTTGTAGATCCCGAGCATCAGCACGTTGGTGCTGAACCCCGGTCCACCGCCGGTGAGGATCTTCGGCTGGTTGAAGGTCTGCAGCGCCGCGGTGGTCTGCAGGATCACCTGCAGCAGCACGATCGGGCTGATCATCGGCAGCGTGATCCGGAGGAACACCGACCAGGGGCCGGCGCCGTCGACCTTCGCGGCCTCGTACAGCTCGGTCGGCACCGCCTGCAGTGCGGCCAGGAAGATGATCATCGTCCCGCCGACGCCCCACAGCATCACCAGCACCACGGACGGCATCGCCATCTTCGGACTCTGCAGCCATAGGCTCGTGGGCAGTCCGATCCGGTCCAGGATCGTGTTCAGCAGACCGACCTGCGGGTCGAGCATGAACTTCCAGAGTGTGATCGTCGCGACGGCCGGCAGCACCACCGGCAGGTACGCGAGCGTGCGGACCACCCGCACCCCGGCGAACCGCTGGTTGAGGAACATCGCCAGCGCCAGGCCGAGGACCAGTGACAGCGGGACATAGAGCAGCACCAGATAGCCGGTCGCCCGCAACGACGGCCAGAAGGCCGGGTCGGTGCTGAACAGCCGGCGAAAGTTGCCGAGGCCAACGAAGATCGGGTCGGTCAGCCCGTTGTACTTCGTCAGCGCGAGATAGAACGATCGGATCAGCGGATACCCCACGAAGACCAGAAACCCGATCACCGCGGGTGCGATGAACAGGTACGCGGCCTTCACGTCGGAGCCGGCATTGCGGCTCATGCCACCACGGGTCGTGCGCCTTCGGGTAGCGGATCCGCCGGCAGAGACTGAATTCACCCGGCCTCCTGGACGGTAACGTTTCCAACGTTTTACTGTTGGGTGACGATGCCGTGTCGTGAAAAGGAAGTCAACCCCGTGTCCGAAACGTTTCCAAGCCAGCCGGAGGCTCCCCGGCCGACGATGATCGACGTCGCCCGGCGAGCAGGTGTCGGCCTCGGCACGGTGTCACGTGTGGTCAACGGCGGGCACGGCGTCCGTGACGAGACCGCGCAGCGGGTCCGGGCCGCGATCGACGAGCTCGGGTTCCAGCGCAACGAGGTGGCCCGGGCGCTCCGGCCGGGCAAGAAGTCGACCTCGCTCGCCCTGGTCCTGGGCGACCTGACCAACCCGTTCTACGCGAGCATCGCGAAGGCGTCGCTCGAGGTCGCCGGGCAGTCCGGGTTCGCGGTGGTGCTCGGCAGTGTCGACGAGGACCCCGAAGGTGAGAAACGGGCCATCCAGGAGCTGGTCAGTCGGCAGGTGGCCGGTCTGATGATCGTGCCCGACCAGGGCGACCACGCGTTCCTGCAGGGCGCCGGCGTGCCGGTGGTGTTCGTCGACCGCCCGGCCACCGGGATCGACGCGGACATCGTGATGGTCGACAACGAGGGCGGCGGACGGCTGGCGGCCGAGCACCTGCTGCAGCAGGGACACCGGCGGATCGCGATCCTGCTCGCCCCGTCGTACTACACGATCGGGCGCCGGTTGCGCGGGTTCCGGCGGGCGCACCGCTCGGCCGGGATCGACGTCGACGAGTCGCTCGTGATCCAGCTGCCCGAGGGCAACGCGGAGGCCGCGGAGAAGGCGACCCGCGAGGTGATGCTGCGCCCCGATCCGCCGACCGCGATCTTCGCGTCGACGAACTTTCTCGCCGAGGGTGTGCTGCGGGCGCTCGGCGAGCTCGGCGGCCAGCTCGGCGCCGAGCCCGCGGTGGTCGGGTTCGACGACTTCCGGCTGGCCGACATGTTGCCGACACCGGTGACGGTCGTTGCCTCCGACATCGCCGAGCTCGGCCGCAGCGCGGCGCGGTTGCTGCTCGATCGCGCGTCGGGCACGGACACCCGTCCGCCACAGCGGATCGTGCTGCCGTGCGCGTTGATCGAGCGCGGGTCGGGCGAGCGGCCGCCTTCTGCTGCCGACAGAAAAGCTCGCTGAGCCGCCGCCGTCCTGGCTAGGGTCGCGGTGTGTACTACGAGAGCGTCGGCAGCGGCCGGCCGATCTTCTTCCTGCCCAGCTGGGGTGGCGACGCCGGTGAGGGCCGCGACGTCCACGAGCCGATCTTCGCGGCACGCCCCGGCTGGCGCCGGATCTACGTCGACCCGCCGGGCACCGGCCGGTCCACGGCCGACCCGTCGATCACCGACCAGGACGGCATGCTGTCGGCCGTCGCCGGGCTGATCGACTCGCTCGCCGGTGCCGAGCCGTTCGCCCTCGCCGGTACGTCGGCCGGCGGCCTGCACGCCCGCGGCATCGTCAAGCGCGATCCGTCCCGCGTCCTCGGATTGTTGCTGAGAGCACCGGGCACCGTCATCGACCGCTCCCGCCGCACGCTCCCGACGGACGAGCACCTGCTCCCGTCCGCGGCCCGCGAGCGTCAGCACCGGTACTACGACGCGGCCGAGGCGGCGGCGGACCTCGCCTTTCTCGGGCGGATCCAGGCAGACGTCTCGACGTACGGCCTGCGGGAGGATCCGTCGATCCGCTTCGAGCGGCCGACGATGGTCGTGACGGGCCGGCAGGACACCACGGCCGGGTACGCCGACGCGTGGGCGATCATCGAGGACTACCCGCGCGCGACGTTCGCCGTACTGGATCAGGAGGATCATTTCCTGCCCGGCCCCGGCGCGGCCGTGTATCGCGCGCTGGTCGAGGACTGGCTGGACAGGATCGAGCACCCGGACGCGTGAGGGGCGGGACACGCGTCCGGGTGCTGTGTGAGGGGCGGATCAGAAGTTCGGCCAGGCCCAGCCGAGGTAGTTGGAGAAGTAGGGCAGCGTGCGCGTGCCGATCGCGCCGCTGACGCTGGTGGCCCAGAACGTGCCGTCGCCCTTGGCGACACCGACGTGGCCGTAGGCGCTGATGTTCCAGAAGACCAGAGCGCCCTTCGGCGGGTTCAGGTCGCCGCGGTGGGCGGCGCCGCGGGCCACGGCGTCGTTCCAGTCGGCGATCGCCGAGGCCCAGATCCCGGTCTTCCCGTACGAGTTCTCGGCGGCCATCTCGCAGTACCCCTGGTAAGCGGTCGACCCGTTGCGGGCGGCGTACCAGGCGACCGCCTTGTCGGCGCGCGGGTTGGTCGCGCACAACGGTGCGACCAGGCCGCTGCTGCCGGTGTTGACGTAGGCGTCGGTGATGAAGCCCTTGCCGGGGATGTGGTCCCAGATCAGGCTGCGGCCGAACTTGCCGGTCACCGGCTCGCCGTAGAGCTGACAGTCGATCTCGACCGGGCCGTCCGGCTGGTTGCCGACCGAGCCGAAGCTGGTCGCGTTGCCGGACCGGATGGCGACACCGGTGTTGCTGTCGGTGTCCACGGTCCCGGTCGCGGCACTGGCCGGGAGCACGCCGGTGCCGAGGACCGCGGCACCGGCGAGCAGGGTGATGGCAGAAAGGCGGGCGGTGATGCGCATGAGGGCGGTACGCATGGTGGTGATCCCTTCTGGAGTTGTACTCGCAGGGAATCAAACTGTGAGGGTGTTGTCGCAGTGGGCAACAAGGCTCAGAAGTTGGGCTGCGCCCAGCCGAGGTAGTTGGAGAAGTACGGCAGGCTCCGCTTACCGATCGCGCCGCTGACACTGGTGGCCCAGAAGTTCCCGTCACCGGTGGCCAGCCCGACGTGGCCGTAGGAGCTGATGTTCCAGAACACCAGGGCGCCCTTCGGCGGGTTCAGGTCGCCCCGGTGCGCGGCGCCCCGCCGTACCGCGTCGTTCCAGTTGGCGATGGCCGACGCGTAGACGCCGGTCCTGCCGTACGAGTTCTCGACGGCCTTCTCGCAGTAGCCCTGGTACGCGGTGGAGCCGTTCCGGGCGGCGAACCACGCGATCGCGTCGTCGGCCCGCGACTGCGGCGCGACGGTGGTGGCGACCGGCGCCGTGGTGGTCGAGGCGGTCGCGGGCAGGGCGGCGCCCGCGAGGGTGAGTGTGGCGAGTGCGGCGGTGGCGATCAGACGCTTGACCATGGTGGAAACCCTTTCGCTCTGAACTGCCTGTTGTGTTGGAGAATCACGTCCTTTGTGCAGACAATCAGAGCGTGATCGGATTGTCGCAGTGGGCAACGGAACTGAATCACTGCGGTTTGGTACTTTGTGTAGATAAGTGACGGCGAGAGCGGAGAGTGCGCCGTGCGCCCAGCCCAGGCTCGGTACGTGATCGGAGCGCGTATGCGCGAGCTGCGCGAGGCTGCCGGGATGCCGTTGACCCGCGCGGCCGCCGAGTCCGGCTGGGACAAGGGGCACCTCTCGCGGGTCGAGCGCGGTCACACCAAGCCGAGCCGCGAGTTGATCGAGTGGTATGACGACTCTTTCGGGGCGAACCAGGCGCTGGTCAACCAGCTGATGGAGCTCGACGCCGCCGTCCGCGCGGGACGAGACATGTCGCAGCGAGACATCCGCCGCCAC
Source organism: Kribbella sp. NPDC003505 (assembly GCF_040610875.1). Classification (NCBI taxonomy): domain Bacteria; kingdom Bacillati; phylum Actinomycetota; class Actinomycetes; order Propionibacteriales; family Kribbellaceae; genus Kribbella; species Kribbella sp. NPDC003505. The sequence goes on from NZ_JBEXNA010000010.1 coordinate 259,672, forward strand.
GTACAGCCGGTGCTGCTCGGCGGATCCGTACCGATCGACCACCACCCGGACGACCGGGCGGAGCTGGTGGGGGAGACCGTGCCGGACGGGACGCAGGTGTGTCGGGAGCAGGTCTTCGAGAAGACCTGGATGATCCGCAACAGCGGGGAACGCCCGTGGCGCGACCGCTGGCTCACCCGCCAAGGCGCCGCCGGCGCCCCCGGCTGGCTCCGCTCCCCGAACCGCGCTCCGGTCCCCGACGCCGAACCGGGCGATATCGTCACGGTCGCGATGTCCCTGCAGGCCCCGTGCCAGATCGGCGCCTCCACGGCGTACTTCAAACTCACCGACGAGGCCGGACGCCTCTACTACCCCGGCCTGGAGTCCCCGCCCCTCTACTGCACCATCTTCACCGTCTACGAGCTGTAGCCAGCCGCACTCCGTCGGCCCGGTGAACAGGATGTGGTGGCAGAGAACGGGAAATAGCCTGTTCACAGGCACTGCGCGATGGCAGGTGCCCCTCCATCAGCCCTGGCCGCCGGCGGGTTCGGGATGCAGCGAAGGTGCCCTCAGAGCGCGTAGCGGATCCGATCGGCGGTCGCGCGCGGCTGATCGAGGTCGGCCCAGTTGGTCCGTACGACGCGGTAGCCGCGCGCACGCAGTCGATCCTCACGCCACTTCTCGGCCAGTACGGCGTCCGCCGTGTCGCCGTACTTCACCGCACCGTCGAACTCGACGATCAACCGGGCCGCCAGTAAGAAGTCGACCCGGCCGATCAGGCGACCGTGCTCGTCACGGATCTCGACCTGCAACCTGGCCTTCGGCAGGCCGTGGTTCGCCATCAGGACCCGCAGTCGTGATTCACCGACCGACTCGCTCAACCCGTCGGCGAACCGTGCCGCCGCCCGTGCGGCCGGGGAGCCGTGCCAGAACTGGTAGCGGTCGGCCGTGCTGATCAACGCTTCCGGACTGACAAGCCGCCGGTGGAGGGCGGCGTCCGCGAGCACCACGCCGACCTCGTACGACGACGCGCAGGCGGTCTCGGTGATCGCGCGCGCCGGACCGACCACCCGCAACCCGTCGACAACCGTGATCTCACCCGGCTCGAAGCGCGAACGGTGCACCTCCGCCAATCCGTCGGAACGCGCCCGCCCAGCCGGCTTGGTCAGCTGGACCTTGGCGAGATCGAGGCCCCAGCTGGGCAGGCCGTGCAGAAGTGCGGCGGACTGATGGCTGACTACCGCGCTGTCGCCCATCCGCTCCACGGCCGCGCGAACCTTCAGGAGATGCAGCCGGCGCGCCTGCTCCCACGGCGGCTCCGCGGCGGACCGGTTGCCTGGTTCGACGTACACATCCCTGGACAGGCGCGACCATTGCCCGGACCTCAGCCGGCGGCGCAGTTCGCTGTCGCTGTAGCCGGCCGCCATCGCATCTGCTCGGGTGAACCAGCCGGACCGGGCGGCGGCGAGCACACTCAACTTCGGGTTCATACGTGGGAAGGTGCCGCTGTTCAGGTCCCGGTGGGCGCTGGATTGCCGAGCTGTGGACAACCGGAACCCGGGGGGTTGCACCCCAAGCGGTGGCGTGGGACAGGAAATAGCCTGTGCGCACCCACCAGTTCCTGTTCAAGCCCTTGGTTGTGGCGGGGGCGCGGGCAGGGGCAGGGGGTCAGGGGGTGTTGTAGTCCGCGGCGATCTCGGCGTCGATTTCGGCCTTGCGTTTGATCCAGCGTTCGCTGAGGCCCTTGACCTCTTCGCCGATGAAGTCGATGAAGCCCAGCGAGATGCGGATCCGGTGGTGGGCGTCGGTGCCGTCGCCGGACGCGTCCAGGACCTTGCGCAGGGAGTCGGACCAGCGGATCAGGGAGGCGTTCTCGGTCATCATCGTCTGGTACCAGGCGTCGTCCTGGACGACGTACACGTCGCGGCGGCTCCCGGGCTCGCGCTCGCGGGTCGCCAGGCGCAGCTGCAGCAGGTAGTTGACCGCCCCGGACACGGCGGCAGGGCTCGCCTGCAGCTGGTCGGAGAGCTCGGCGGCCGTCATCCGCCCGGTCTCGCTGGACAGGATCGCGGCGAACACCCTGGCCGCCATCCGCGGCCAGCCCGTCTCGGCGAGCAGGTTGCCGAACTGCTCGGTGTACCGCCGGACGGCGTCGTCGTCTCGCTCTGCGCTCACGGACCCATCATCTCCTCCCCGGACCGGCTGACGTGTCAGAAACGCGTTAGGAAGATTCACAAACTTCTGAATGAAGTGTACGTTATGAATCATGACATCAGCCATCGTGGTCTCCGGACTGCACAAGTCGTACGGGAGTACGCACGCCCTCGACGGTCTCGACCTGGAGGTCGCGACCGGTGAGGTGCACGGCTTCCTCGGGCCGAACGGCGCCGGGAAGTCCACCACCATCCGCGTCCTGCTCGGTCTGCTGCGCGGTGATGCCGGAGATGTCTCGCTGCTCGGCGGGGACCCGTGGCACGACGCGGCCACGCTGCACCGGCGGCTGGCGTACGTGCCCGGTGACGTGAACCTGTGGCCGAACCTGACCGGCGGCGAGGTGATCGACCTGCTCGGCCGGCTCCGCGGCGGGCTGGACGAGAAGAAGCGCGACGATCTGCTGCGCCGGTTCGACCTCGACCCGACCAAGAAGGGCCGGACGTACTCCAAGGGCAACCGGCAGAAGGTCGCCCTGGTGGCCGCGCTGGCTTCGGATGTCGAGCTGCTGATCCTGGACGAGCCGACCTCCGGCCTGGACCCGCTGATGGAGGAGGTCTTCCGGCAGGTCATCGAGGAGGAGCGCGCCCGCGACGGCGACCGCACCGTCCTGCTGTCGAGCCACATCCTGTCCGAGGTCGAGGCACTGTGTGACCGAGTCAGCATCATCCGCCGCGGCAAGGTGGTCGAGAGCGGCACGTTGTCCGACCTGCGCCACCTCACCCGGACGTCGATCCAGGCCGAGCTGACCGCATCGCCGAACGGACTCGCCCAGCTGCCCGGCGTCCACGACCTCGACATCGAGGGCAACCGGGTGCGCTGCGAGGTGGACACCGCCCAGCTCGACGCGGTGATGCGGCAGCTGTCGGCAAGCGGCATCAAGAGCCTGGTGGCGCAGCCGCCGACGCTGGAAGAGCTGTTCCTGCGGCACTACGACGGCGACCTCGAGCCCGAGGCGGCCGTGCGATGAACGACTTCGTCGGTACCGGGACGCTGGTCCGGCTCGCGCTGCGCCGGGACCGGATCCTGATCCCGATCTGGATCGTGGTGTTCGTGATGTCGGCGGCAGGGTCGGCCAAGGCGTCCATCGACCTGTACTCCGACCAGAACGCGCTGGTCGAGGCCGCTCGGACGTCGAACGCGTCGCCGGCCCTGGTGTCGCTGTACGGCCGGATCTTCGACGAGTCGTCGCTCGGCGAGGTCTCGCTGTTCAAGCTCACCGCTTTCGGCGCGCTCCTGGTCGGGCTGCTCGGCGGCATGCTCGTCGTCCGGCACAGCCGTAGCGAGGAGGAGTCCGGGCGGCTGGAGTTGCTGAGCGCCGGCGTCCTCGGTCGGTACGCCGCTCTCGCCGCCGCCCTGATCGTCTCCGGGGCAACCGCGATCGTGCTCGGCCTGTTGACCGCGCTCTCGTTGATGGGGAGCGGCCTGGACACGAAGGGCTCGTTGGCGTTCGGGCTGATGTGGGCCGCGGCCGGACTGGCGTTCGCAGGTGTCGGCGCGGTGACGGCACAGGTCACCGAGAGCGCCCGGGCCGCGAACGGGCTGACGGCGATCGTGCTCGGTGTGTCGTACGTTCTCCGGGCCATCGGCGACTCGTCGGCCGACGGCAGCACGCAGTGGGTGTCGTGGCTGTCGCCGATCGGGTGGTCCCAGCAGGTCCGCGCGTACGCCGGTGACCGGTGGTTCGTCCTCCTGTTGCCGGTCGTGTTCCTGGCGCTGATGGTCGCGGCGGCGATCGCACTGATCCGGCGGCGCGACGTTGGTGCCGGTCTGGTGCGTCCGCGTCCCGGACCGCCGCGCGGTGCGGCGTCCTTGCGTTCGCCGCTCGCACTGGCCTGGCGGCTGCATCGGGGGTCGCTGTTCGCGTGGGGTTTCGCGTTCCTGCTGCTCGGTCTGCTGGTCGGCAACATCGCCAGCAACGTCGACGGGTTCGTCACCAGCGACAGCGCGAAGGAGATGGTGCAGAAGCTCGGCGGCGTGGAGGGCATCACCGACGCGTTCCTGGCGACCGAGCTGGGCATCATGGGGCTGCTGGCGTCGGCGTTCGGGATCCAGGCGGCCCTCCGGCTCCGGTCGGAGGAGACCGCGCTGCGGGCCGAGCCGCTGCTGGCGACCGGTGTCACCCGGGCGCAGTGGCTCGGGAGTCACGTCGTGATGGCGCTGTTCGGCACCGCCGTCCTGATCCTCGTCGCCGGTCTGGGGTCCGGCGTCTCGAGCGGTGCGTCGCTCGGCAACATGGGCCGTCAGGTACCGAGGATGCTCGCCGGGGCCGCCGTACAACTGCCGGCGATCTGGCTGGTGACCGGGCTGGTCGTCCTGCTCTTCGGTCTGGCGCCGAAGCTGGTGACCGGTGGTTGGGCGCTCTACGGCCTGTTCTTGCTGATCGGCCAGTTCGGCGAGGTGTTCAACCTGCCGCAATGGATGATCGACCTCAGCCCGTACGGTCACACGCCGCGGCTGCCCGGCGGTGAGTTCTCCGTCACGCCGGTGCTCTGGCTGACCGCGATCGCCGCCGCGCTCACGCTGACCGGCTTCGTCACGTTCCGCCGCCGCGACATCGGCTGAATCCGGATCGCGCTGGTCTGAGGGGTCCAGCGCCCACGGGCCCGCCCGGCACCTCGCCGGGCGGGCCTGTTTACGATCGCTGCGTGTTCAGTGAGCGGCTGGTGGACTTCTGGAGTGAGCGGCACCTGTGCGTGCTGAGTACGGCGCGCGCGGACGGGACCGTGCATGCGACGCCGGTCGGGGCGACGCTGGACGTCGAGGCGGGGCTGGTGCGGGTGATCTGCTCCGGTACGTCGTACAAGGCGCGCGCGATCCGGCGGCTGGGTGCGGCGGCGGTCGCGGTCACCCAGGTCGACGGCCGGCGCTGGAGCACGATCGAGGGCCGCGCCGTGGTGAGCGACGATCCCGCGCACGTCCGCGAAGCCGAACGGCGCTACGCCAAGCGCTACCGGGAGCCGCGTGTCAATCCGCAGCGCGTGGTCATCGAGATCACCATCACCAAGGTCCTCGGCAATGCCGGCTGACCCCGTCACCGTCATAGGCATCACCCCCGCCGGCTGGCCCACCCTCTCCCCAGCCGCCCGCGAGGCCATCCAGTCCGCCGAAGTAATCCTCGGTAGCGCTCGCCAACTATCCCTCCTCCGAGCGGGATCCTTCGGGGCCGTGCGCGTCGCCTGGGGATCGCCGCTGTCCGAGGCCTTGCCTCGGTTGCTGGAGGAGCACCGAGGACGGCGGATTTGTGTGTTGGCCAGCGGGGATCCGACGTTCTACGGGATCGGTACGACGCTGGTTCGGTTGCTGGGGGCCGACGCGGTGCGGGTGATTCCGCAGCCGTCGAGTGTCTCGCTGGCGTGTGCGCGGCTGGGCTGGGCGCAGGATCAGGTGCAGGTTGTGAGCCTGGTGAGCAACCCGGTCGAGCGGCTGCATCCGCAGCTCCAGCCCGGGCGGCGCGTGCTGATTCTCAGCCGCGGTGCGCGGACCCCGGCCGAGGTGGCCGCCCTGATGGTCGCCCGCGGCTACGGCGCCGGCGAGTTCACCGTCCTCGAACAGCTCGGCGGCCCGGCCGAACGCGTCCGTACGGCGACCGCGGCCGACTGGTCCCACGAGGTCGATCCGCTCAACGTGATCGCGATCCGATGCCCGGCTGACGCTCCCGTCTCGTCCACCGCACCCGGTCTGCCCGACGACGCGTACGAGCACGACGGCCAGCTCACCAAACGCGAAGTACGCGCCGTCACCTTGTCCCGCCTCGCGCCCGTCCCCGGCCAGCTGTTGTGGGACATCGGCGGCGGAGCAGGCAGCATCGCGATCGAGTGGTCGCGGCACCACCCGTCCTGCCGCGCGATCGCCGTCGAACGCGATCCCGACCGGGCGAAGCGCCTGGAGCGGAACGCGGCCGCGCTCGGGGCCGCTGTGGACGTGGTGGAAGGCGCCGCGCCGGCGGTCCTCGACGGTCTCGAGCCGCCGGACGCCGTCTTCATCGGCGGCGGGGCGACCGCGGCAGGCATGTTCGAGGCCTGCTGGAACGCGCTGAAACCCGGCGGCCGCCTGGTCGCGAACGGCGTCACGCTGGAGACCGAGTCCCTGATCGCCCAGTGGTACAAGGCCGTCGGCGGCGATCTCGTCCGCCTCGACGTACAACGAGCCTCCGCCGTCGGCACCATGACCGGCTGGCGACCCGCCATGCCGGTGACCATCTGGAGCGTGACCAAATGACGGTTCACTTCATCGGCGCCGGCCCCGGAGCCGCCGACCTGATCACCGTCCGCGGGCGCGATCTGATCGCCGCGTCGCCGGTCTGTCTGTACGCCGGCGCGCTCGTCCCGGTAGAGCTTCTCGAGCACTGCCCGCCCGGCGCCCGCAAGGTCGACACGGCGAACCTGACCCTCGACGAGATCATCGCCGAACTCGCCACCGCGCACGCGGCCGGCCTCGACGTCGCCCGGCTGCACTCCGGCGACCCGTCCGTCTTCAGCGCGATGGCCGAACAGCTGCGCCGCCTCGACGCGCTCGAGATCCCGTACGACGTGACGCCCGGCGTGCCGGCGTACGCCGCCGCCGCGGCGACTCTCGGCCGTGAACTGACCGTCCCCGAGGTCGGGCAGACCGTCGTGCTCACGCGGATCGGCGGCAGCGCCAGCGCGATGCCGGACGGCGAGGATCTCGCGACACTGGGCGCCGGCCGGGCGACGATCGTCCTCCACCTCGCCGTCCAGCAGATCGATCGCGTCGTCGCGGAGCTGGTGCCGAACTACGGCGCCGACTGCCCGGTCGCCGTCGTCGCGCGGGCCTCCCGCGACGACGAGGTGATCCTGCGCGGCACGCTCGCCGACATCGCGGAGCAGGTCAAGGCGGCGGGTGTTCGCCGTACGGCGGTCATCATCGCCGGAAAGGTGCTGTCCGCAACGGCTTTCCGGGACAGCCATCTGTACTCGGCCGACCGCAGCCGATGAAGGTCCTGCTGCTCGGCGGAACGGGGGAGGCCCGCGAACTCGCGGCTGCGCTGGCCGGCGTCCCGCGGGTCGAGGTCGTGTCGTCGTTGGCGGGACGAACTTCGGACGCACGGTTGCCTGTCGGTGAGGTGCGGGTCGGCGGGTTCGGCGGCGCGAGCGGCTTGGCGGGTTGGTTGCGGGAGCATCCGGTCGACGCGGTGATCGACGCGACGCATCCGTTCGCGGCGACGATGACCGCGAACGCACTCGCGGCGACTCGCGAGGTGGGTACGCCGCTGGTCGTACTGCGTCGGCCGGGCTGGACGCCGGCGCCCGGCGACAACTGGCACTGGGCCGACTCCACCTCGGCGGCCGCCACCTTGCTGCCGCAGATCGGCACCCGCGCTTTCCTCACCATCGGGCGGCAAGGCCTCGACGCCTTCGCGAACGCCGGCCTGTGGATGCTCGCCCGGTGCGTCGATCCGCCGGACCCGCGACCGACCTGGTGTGAACTGATTCTCGCCCGCGGGCCGTTCGCCCTCGCCGACGAGCAGGCGATTCTCCGCGAGCATCGCATCGACGTCCTGGTCACCAAAGACAGCGGCGGCCCCGCCACAGCCGCGAAACTCACCGCGACCCGTGAGCTCGCGATCCCGGTCGTCGTGATCCGGCGCCCGCCGTTGCCGGTCGGGCACGAAGCGGTCGAGACGGTCGAGGACGCCGTTCAGTGGGTGATCCGGGCGAGCCATTCGCCGAGGACGTGACGCTCGCCGTCGGTCAGCATGCCGAGCTCCGCGAACCGCGCCCGCAACGCATTCGCCGCAGCCACCGCACCCGCGTCGGCCCGCGCGACCGCCCGGATCTCCGTGTCCGCCGCACCCGCTGTCGCTCCGTCCGCCGCGCGCGGGAACGCCGGAGCGGTGGTGATCGCCGCGACCACGGCCTGGAACATCGCGTCGGCCAGGCGCGGGTCGCGGCGGTCGGCCTCTTCGGCCAGCAGGGCCAGTACGGCGCCTGAGCCGGCCGCCTGCACCATCTCGGCGGCCAGGTCCTCGTCGACCCGCAGGCGTCCGGCGGCGGCAATGTTGCGGATCCGGGTGCGCAGGATCGCGATTCCGGCCTCGGCCGCCGCGGGACGCTTCCCCGGCGGCGTGTCGGCGTACATCAGCAGGAACAGGGCCGGGTTCGCCAGCCCGAACTCGATGTGCAGGTCCCAGCCCGACCGGAGGTCCGCGATCGGGTCGGTGGTCGGATCGAACGGCGGCTTGTCCGCGAGGTACGTCGCGAACCCGTACTCCAGCACCGCCGCGAGCAGCCCGTCCTTGTCGCCGAACAGGCGGTAGATCGTCGGTGCCTGCGTCCCCGCCGCGGCCGCGACCGCCCGGGTGGACACGGCGTCGCGCCCGCCGCCGGCCAGCAGCCCGGCAGCGACCTCGACGATTTGCGCTCGCATCCGGTCCCGCCCGCTCGCATCCTCCACGCGCCAACCGTAGCGGTCCGCGCGTTCTGTTAACAGTGATAGCGTATATCCGTATCCACTGATAACAAGGAGTTCGAATGATCATCGTTACCGGAGCGACCGGGCGCCTCGGCCGTGCTGTGGTCGACCGCCTGACCGAACGCGTCCCGGCCGCTCAGCTCGGGGTGAGCGTGCGTGACCCGGACAAGGCCGCGGATCTCGCGGCTCAGGGCATCCGGGTCCGGCGTGGCGACTTCGACGATCCCGACTCGCTGGCGTACGCCTTCGAGGGCGCTCGTCAGGTGCTGGTCGTCTCGGGTCCGGCCGACCCGGCGCCGCATCGCGTCGCGATCGACACGGCCAAGACCGCCGGCGCCGAGCGCGTCCTGTACACCAGCCATCAGGCCGCGAACCCGGACTCGCTGTTCATCGCGACCCGTGGCCACGCCGCGACAGAGCAGGACCTGCTGAACTCCGGCGTTCCGTTCACGGCCCTGCGCAACGGCTTCTACGCGAGTACGCCGGTCTTCCTGGTGCGGTCCGCGCTGGAGACCGGCGAGCTGATCCTGCCGGAGGACGGGCCGTTCTCCTGGACCGCGCACCGGGACCTGGCCGACGCGGCCGCGATCGCCCTGACCGAACCGGGGCGCGTCGACGGCATCACGCCACCGCTGACCGGCCCGGAACTGTTCGACTACGCGGACGTCGCCGCGATCGCCTCGGACCTCCTCGGGCGGAAGATCACCCGGATCACGGTGCCGGACGAACAGTGGCGACAGGTCGCGCTCGGCCGCGGCCTGCCGGAGTTCCTCGTCGACCTGACCCTGGGCATCTTCGCGGCCGCGCGGCGTGGCGAGTTCGCGGTCGTCGATCCCGCCCTGCCCGCACTGATCGGTCGCCCCGCCACGACGCTGCGTGAGGTGCTCGCCGCCGAGCTCCCCACCTGACACTCACCGGTCGGCGGCTCGATAGATTGACGCCATGGGGATTCAGATCGCGCCGAGCATCCTGTCCGCCGACTTCGCGCGGCTGTCCGACGAGGCGGCCGCGGTGTCGAATGCCGACTGGCTGCACGTCGACGTCATGGACAACCACTTCGTGCCGAACCTGACCCTCGGAATGCCGGTGGTCGAATCGCTGGCCAAGGCGACCGACATGCCGCTCGACTGTCACCTGATGATCGAGGACCCGGACCGCTGGGCGCCCGGGTACGTCGAGGCGGGCGCGTCGAGCGTCACCTTCCACGTCGAGGCCTGCCGGGCGCCGATCCGGACCGCGCGGGAGATCCGCGCCAAGGGCGCCCGCGCCGCGATGGCGCTCCGGCCGGCCACCCCGATCGAGCCGTACGAGGACCTGCTGTCCGAGCTCGACATGATCCTGATCATGACCGTCGAGCCCGGCTTCGGCGGGCAGAAGTTCCTCGACGTCTGCGTACCGAAGATCCGCCGCACCCGGCAGTTGCTCGACAAGCACGGCCTCGACCTGTGGATCGAGATCGACGGCGGCGTCTCGGCCGAGACGATCGAGCGCTGCGCCGAGGCCGGCGCCGACGTGTTCGTGGCCGGCTCGGCCGTCTACGCCGCCGACGACCCGAACGCGATGGTCGAGCAGCTACGCGGTCTCGCCGAGCAGTCCGCCGGTCGCTAACTCAGGCTCCACCTCGGGCGGCACCCGCAGCAGCAACACGGTCGAGATCGCCGCGAGCACGGCGGCCAGCAGCCACACGTACCGCACGCCGAAGCCCTCGATCACCGCACCCGCCACCGCGGATCCGATCGCCGCACCGCCCATCGCCGCGCTGCCCATCCACCCGAACACCTCGGTCCGCGCCACGTCCGGCGTCAACGCGCCCAGCCGCTCGTACAGCGCGCCGATCGCCGGCGCCAGCGTCAGCCCCGACACCGCCAACGCGATCCCGAGCGTGACCGGCGCCGAGGTCGCGAAAACGCACAGCAGCATGCCCGCCCCGACCAGCGCGGCCCGCCGCCACAGGTACGACGTACGGCGGCCCGGCAGCGCGCCCGCGACGGCGCCGCCGACCAGGCTGCCGAACGCCCAGACGGCCTCGAAGATCCCGGCGATCAACCGCTGCCCGTGGTCGTCGGCGAACGCGACGATCGCCAGCGAGATCCCGTTGAACGACATGATCCACAGGCCGAACGCGAGGATCAGCGGCAACCGATGCCGATGCCACAGCAGTTGCCGCGCGGTCAACGGCACCGCGGCGTGATCGTCGTGGGGGAGCGGCCTGGGTTGTCGGAGCGCATACCACCAGATGAAGAGCGCGGACATCGCCGCCGCGAGCAGCACCCCGAGCCGCGGACTCGCCACGCTCACCGCAGTCGCGCCGAGCATCGGCCCGACCATGAACAGCAGCTCCTGCGCGGTCGCGTCCACGGCGTACGCCGTCCGCAGCGCCGGGCCCTGCACCACTCGAGGCCAAGCTGCCCGCAACGTCTGCATCACCGGCGGAACCAGGGCTCCGGCGATGATCGTGAGCACCGGGAGCAACCGGTACAGCCCGGCGGGCAGCAGTGCGATCGCGAGCAGCGCGACGCTCCACGACAGCCCGGTGATCAGCAGCACGCCGCGCGGGCCCCGGCGGTCGGCGGCCCGGGACCACAGCGGCCCGGCGATCGCCATACCGACCGAATACGCCCCCGCGACGACGCCTGCCCAGCGGAACGAACCGCTCGCGTCCTTGGCCAGGAACGCGACGGGCACCATCGTCGCCAGCACGGGCAGGCGGGCGAGCAGCGACGACAGCAGCAACGCGGTCACGCCGTGCGTCCGCCACAACTCTCGGTACCCGCCCAGGTTCATGCCCTCATCCTGAACGCCGCCACCGACACTTTCCGCCCCCGTCCCTGCGCCCCAGTCAGGCAAATTACGATGACGGGATGACCGACCCCAAACCGGTGGAGACCTGGCTCACCGACATGGACGGCGTCCTCGTGCACGAGGAGCGCGCCATCCCCGGAGCCAGTGACTTCATCGGAGCGCTGCAGGCGTCCGGCAAGAAGTTCCTGGTGCTCACCAACAATTCGATCTTCACCCCGCGCGACCTGCGCGCCCGCCTGCTTGCCGCGGGCATCGACATCCCTGAGACGTCGATCTGGACGAGCGCGCTCGCCACCGCGCAGTTCCTCGAAGACCAGCGTCCGCGCGGGACGGCGTACGTGATCGGTGAGGCCGGGCTGACCACGGCGCTGCACGAGATCGGGTACGTGCTGACCGACCGCGACCCGGACTACGTGGTCCTCGGCGAGACCAGGACGTACTCGTTCGAGGCGATCACCAGGGCGATCCGCCTGATCGCGGAGGGTGCGCGGTTCATCGCGACCAACCCGGACCCGACCGGCCCGTCGCAGGAGGGCCCGCTGCCGGCGACCGGCTCGGTGGCCGCGCTGATCACCCGGGCGACGGGCGTCGCGCCGTACTTCGTCGGCAAGCCGAACCCGTTGATGATGCGCAGTGCGCTGAACCGGATCGAGGGGCATTCCGAGACCACCGTGATGATCGGCGACCGGATGGACACCGACATCATCAGCGGTCTCGAGGCAGGCCTGCGCAGCGTGCTCGTGCTGTCCGGTTCGACCGGCGAGCACGAGGTCGAGCGCTTCCCGTACCGCCCGACCCGCGTGGTCCAGTCGATCGCCGACGTCGTACCGCTGGTGACGGCCCTGGCCTAACAGGTCAGCGTGCGGAACCCGTAGCCCTGCGCCTTGAGCGCCTTCAGGATCGCCGGCAGCGCGGCCAGGGTCTGGGTGCGGTTGCCGCCGCCGTCGTGCATCAGGATGACCGAGCCGTTCTGCACATTCTCGAGCACGTGCCGGACGATCGCCGGGGCGCCCGGCTTCGTCCAGTCCCGCGAGTCGACGGTCCACACCACGAGATCCTTGCCGAGAGCCTTGGCCTGTTGCCGGACGGCCGCGCTCACCCCGCCGTACGGCGGGCGCAGGCAGCCCGGCGTACTGCCGGTCTGGGCCTGGATCACCTGGTCCGTCGACGTGATCTGCTGCCGGAAGGCCGCCGTTCCGAGGTGCCGGAGATCGGCGTGCGTCCAGGTGTGGTTCTGCACGCTGTGGCCGGCGGCGTGGATCCGCTTGGTCAGCTCTGGATGCTTCCGGACGCTCTGGCCGACCTCGAAGAATGTCGCCTTGGCGTCGTACGTCGCGAGGATGTCGAGCACCTTCGGCGTGTACGCGAGGTCAGGACCGTCGTCGAACGTCAGGACGACGTACTTCGCCGGCAGTGGTGTCGCGGTCGGTGCGACCGGGGCCGCCGACGCGGGTGGAGTGGGCAGGGGCGACTGAGCCGATGGCTTGGCCGGGGACTTCGCCGCCGCGACGACCACCGTGCCGATCACCGCGCTCACCAGCATCATCATCGCCAGGCCGATGACCCTGTTCCCCGTGCGCGTCAAGCGAATGTCCATCTTCCCCCCAGGGCGGTGGGCGGCCACATCCTCACAATGACCTGACTGCATCTTTGGCCAACTGCCGCCGAAAACCAGCGCCCACGCCGCTTCCGCGTCAATTAATCACGCATAGCGGACGCTCAGGCGCACCACATCCGGTAGAAGACGTACCCGCGAGCCTTCAGGGTGCGCCGTCGTGCAGAAGGATCACCGACGAGCCTGGGCGCGACCAGTCGCGGGGATCGACGGTCCAGAGCCGGATCTTCTTGCCGAGCGCGGCCGCACGGCTGTAGACCCTGCTGTGCACGGCGCCGTACGGCGGGCGCAGGCAACGCGGTCACCACCGGGATATCGGCCGACCAGTCACCAAAGTCCCGTCGCCAGGGGTAGGTTCTCAGAGCACCTGCGACAGGAACTGACGGAGCCTCGGTGACTCGGCGGCACCGAAGATCTGCTCGGGTGCGCCGGATTCGACCACGATGCCGTGGTCCATGAAGGCGACCTGGTCCGCGACCTCGCGGGCGAAACCCATCTCGTGGGTGACCACGACCATCGTCATCCCGGTCTCGGCGAGGTCGGCCATCAGCGCCAGCACACCCTTGACCAGCTCGGGGTCGAGCGCCGAGGTGGCCTCGTCGAACAGCATCACCTCGGGCTCCATCGCCAACGCCCGCGCGATGGCGACCCGCTGCTGTTGGCCGCCCGACAGGTTCCCGGGCCGGGCGTCCGCCTTGCGCTCGAGGCCGACCAACTCGAGTTGCGCGCGGGCCGCGGCGCGAGCCGCCTCCACGTCGAGCTTCTTGAGCTTGCGCAGCGGCAGCGTGATGTTGTCGACCACGCTCTTGTGCGGGAACAGGTTGAAGTGCTGGAACACCATCCCGATCCGGCGCCGCAGGGCGTCGGGATCACCCCGCAGTACCGACTCGCCGCCTAGCATGACGTCGCCGGCGTCCGGTTCGAGCAGCCGATTGATCGCGCGCAGCAACGTCGACTTGCCGGACCCGGACGGGCCGATCACGCACGCGGTCTGCCCGGCCGGTACGGCGAGGTCGACGCCGCGCAGCACCTTGTTGCTGCCGAAGGCCAGCTCGACGCCGGACACCTCCAGGCTCGTGGCCTCAATGGTTCGCATGGGCGAGCTCCTCCAGCTTGACGTCCTCCGGCCCCGACGGTTCGGCGGGCCGGCCTTCGCGCAGCCGCTTGTCGAAGTGGTTCACCAGGTGCGTGAGCGGCACGGTGATCACCAGGTAGAAGATGCCTGCCAGCAGCAGCGGAGACAGGTTGCCGTTGGTCGCGGCCGCGTCCTGCCCGATCCGGAACAGCTCGCGCTGGCTCGCCAGCAGCCCGAGGAAGTAGACCAGGCTGGACTCCTTCACGAGCGCGATGAACTGGTTCACGAGCGCGGGCAGCACCCGCCGTACCCCTTGCGGGATGACGACCAGCCGCATGCCGCTGGTGTAGCTGAAGCCGAGCGCCCGGGCGGCCTCGAGTTGGCCTTTCTCCACGCTCTGGATGCCGGAGCGGAAGATCTCGCCGATGTACGCCGCGGCGATCAGCGAGAGCGCGAGGATGCCCAGCGGGTACGGGTTCGGGCCCCACCAGTGCCGGGTGATCGGCGACAGGCCCTGGCCGATCAGCAGGATGGTCAGGATCGCGGGCAGGCCGCGGAAGATGTCGGTGTAGATCTTCGCGGGCCAGCGCAGCCAGCGCTTCGTGGACAGGGCGAGGACCGCCACGACCATGCCGAGCAGGGTGCCCAGCACGACCGAGGCAGCCGCCAGGATGAGGGTGTTGACCAGTCCCACCTTCAGCATCTCGGGCAGAACCGCCTTCATCGACTCCCAGTCGAGGAAGGTGTCACTCAGGGTGGACCAGATGTCCATCAGGCTTTGGGAGCCGTGAACTTGACCGATCCGCTGCCCGGCTTGAAGTTCGCCGGTACGGCGCGGCCCGGATAGTACTGCTCGACGAGCTTGGTCCAGGTGCCGTCGGCGATGACCTCGTCGAGCGCCTTGTTCACGGCCTCGCGGAGCTTGTCGTTGTTCTTGGCGACGGCGAACGCCATCGGCGCGTCACTGAGCTCCTTCGCGGCCAGGATCACCGTGCCGCCGCCCTGCTCCTTGGCCATCTTCTCGCCGATCTCGGCCGGTGAGACCCAGGCGTCCGCCGTACCGGCCTTGAGCTGGCCGAGCGCGGCGTTGTAGTTCGGCACCCGGACCGGGTTCAGGTTCTTGCCGGTGGCGTAGTCGTCCTGGACGGTGCCCTGCACCACCACGACCCGCTTGCCGGTGAGCTGGTCGAACGACGTGATCCCGGAGTCCTTCGTGGTGTTCAACCCCAGGTAGCCGAAGTCGTACCCGTTGCTAAAAGCAACCGTCTTCTTGCGCGCCTCGGTGACCGTGATCGATGAGCTGCCGAGGTCGAACTGGCCGCCGTTCACCTGCGACAGCAGCGCGGAGAAGTCGGTCCCGACGAACTCGGGCTTCAGGTTCAGCTTCGCCGCCACCGCGGTGATCAGGTCGTTGTCGAAGCCGGTGAACTTCCCGTCCTTCACGTACACGTTCGGCGGCGCGTCGGTGAGCGTGCCGATCCGCAGCGTGCCCGCCGACATCAGGCCCAGATCCTGGCCGCCCGCCGCGGCGTCGTCCCCGTTGCTGCCACAGGCAACCATCGCGCTCGCCAAGGTGATGGCTCCGACCACTGCGACAACCCGCCGAAAAGCGCCGAACGCGCGCACAACTGTCTCCTCACAACGTCAACGAAGGCAGGGCGGCTCGCCGCTGCCGCAGCAAGCCAACACCAGCGCTACGACGCGCATTCCGTGTCGACGAAGGGTGAGACGGCGCCGAATGTCTACTCGGGTTGTGCTATATCAGAGCGATCAGCCGTGATGCTGGTCATAGTGCGCGAGCGCGTCCGCGGTCCGACCGGTGCCGTAGGCAAGTAACAGCTCGGCCACCCCGGGTGACACCGCGGCCGCCGCGGTGGCTGCCCGCTGGATCTCGTCGGCGGACGCGACCGCGCGGAAGAGATCCTGGATCTCTCTCACGACGGCGCGTGCGGACGGTGCTTGCGCGTCGGGTGGCCCGCCGGGAATCGTCAGCGGCCGCACGAACCTGGCCGGCGGATCGACGGGCGGGCCGGCCGCGGCCGATCGCTGGAGGTGGGCCGTCGTCGGCCGGGTGTAGGCGCTGGTGGCGGCGCGGATGCCGTCCAGCTCGTGCGCGATGTGCTCGGGCTCGATGCCGCCGGCCACCGCCAGGTCGGCGAGCTCGGAGACGGCCCGCAGCCGGGACACGACGGCCGGATTGCCGATCTTCACCCGCTGCGCGCTGACCAGCTGCGAGAGCATCGGCGCGGACAGCCCGATCACCTGGGCGAGCCCGCCCTGGGTCAGGCCGAGCGTCGCGGTGATCCGCCGGACCACCTCGCCGAGCGGCTCGCCGTACAACTCGACCTGCTGCTGCAGGTTCTGCGCCGTCTGCTCCATGCAAAGATCTTCGCATTTGCGAACCCGAATTTCCAGCCTGGAACCGACTTGACATTTGCGATAGCAAACTGCCAAGGTTTGCGGCAGCGAATCTCAGCGGAGGACAACGATGACGACTCACCAGGCTCACCGCCGCCCCGCGGTGTGGGCGCTCCTCGCCGTCACGCTCGCCGCCGTCCTGGGCGGTCTGACGGCGCCGACGGCACTGGCCGACCCGGCCCCGAGCGGTGGCAAGCTCGTGCTCGTGCTGGACTCGTCCGGCTCGATGGCGGAGCCCGCCGGTGACGGGCAGACCAAGATCGCGGCCGCGCGGACAGCGCTGACGAGTGTGGTGCGCAAGCTGCCGGACGGCGCCGAGGTCGGACTCCGTGTGTACGGCGCGACCGTGTTCAAGCGCACGCAGGCCGGCGCCTGCACCGACACCCAGCTCACCGTTCCGATCGGCACCGGCAACCGGCCGCAGCTGCAGGCAGCCATCGCCAAGTACAAGCCCTATGGCGAGACGCCGATCGCTTACGCGCTCCAGCAGGCCGCCACGGACGTCGGCCCGGTCGGCCAGCGCACGATCGTCCTCGTCTCCGACGGTGAGGCCACTTGTGCACCCGAGCCGTGTGCGGTCGCCCGGTCGATCGCCCAGCAGGGCATCGATGTGAAGATCGATGTCGTCGGGTTCCGGGTCGGCGGGAAGGCGCGCAGCCAGCTCCAGTGCGTGGCTCGCGAAGGGCGCGGCGACTACTACGACGCCGACTCGACCGTCGACCTGGAGGCGGGGCTTGACCGATTGTCCACCCGGGCGTTCCGGCCGTTCCGGCTGTCGGGCACGCCGGTGCGCGGGGCCGCGCAGCAGGAGGGGGCACCGGTGCTTGCCCCCGGCCACTACCTGGACACGTTCGGCACCGACCGGACCGCGAAGTACTACACGATCAAGCGGACGATGGCGAAGTCGACGCTGCGCGCGGGGATCAGCTTCCGCCGGCCGGTTCCCGGCGGCACCGTGATCGAGGCCGCGGTCAAGCTGAACACGCTGAGCGGTGAGGCGTGCGGCTGGAGCTATCCGCTGTCGTTCGAGGGCGAGCAGGGCATCGCCACCGGCTCGGCGTCGAGCTGGACCGGCGACTACCCGAAGGAGTGCGAGACCGACGAGCAGCTCGTGCTCACGGTCTCCGGCGGCAAGGACTACGCCCAACTGAAGTCCGCGCCGTACGAGCTGCGCGTCGACGAGGAGCCGGCCGTCGAGTCCACCGCGAACCTGCCGGCCGAGGCGGGTGACCCGACGTGGACACCGATGCCGGGTTCGACGCCGCGCGAGATCGTCCCGGGCTCGAGCTTCGCCGACGCGCCGCTGGTCGCCGCCGGTAGCTACAAGACCACGCTGATGCCCGGAGAAATCCAGCTGTACAAGGTGAAGGCGGACTGGGGCCAGCGGATCCAGGCACAGGTGTCCGTGCCGCAGCTCGGCGCGGCGACCGCGAAGGCAGTGGACGTGGGGCGGTATGTCGACCTCGACGTGATCTCGCCGACCGGTGAGGACGTGTACGCCGTGTTCGCGAAGCAGGTGCCCGGAGGGGCCGGCAAGCGCACGGTGCTCGACCCGAACGG
Organism: Kribbella sp. NPDC003505; assembly: GCF_040610875.1. Taxonomy (NCBI): domain Bacteria; kingdom Bacillati; phylum Actinomycetota; class Actinomycetes; order Propionibacteriales; family Kribbellaceae; genus Kribbella; species Kribbella sp. NPDC003505. The sequence goes on from NZ_JBEXNA010000010.1 coordinate 277,767, forward strand.
CACGGTCAAGGCGATCACCACGAAGGAGATCCGGTACCTGAACCGCGACGGGGCGAACAACCAGGACACCGGGACCTCGCTGCCGGGGGAGTACTACGTCGCGGTGTCGATGACGCGGAAGACCGACGACACGGCCTTCACCGTTCCGATGACGCTGACCGTCGGCTTCGTCGGCACTCCAGGCACGGGCAAACCGACGTACGTGGACGGCGCGACGCCGGTCGCCGGCGAGTCCGTGACACCGAGCACCACGCCGTCCCAGGATCCGGGTCAGCCCAACCAGGCGAGCGGTCCGGTGCAGGGGCGCGTCGACGGCGACGCCGGTCCGCCGGTCGCGCTGGTGGCGGGCTTGGGCGGTGGGGGCCTGCTGCTCCTGATGGTCGGCGTGCTGCTGGTGGTCCGGCTGCGGCGGTAAGTTCTGGGCGGTGGAGGCGTTTGCGGGCCGGTATCGGCTGATCGACCTGATCGGGACGGGCGGGATGGGCTCGGTCTGGCGGGCATGGGATCTCCGCCGGGCGACCTTCGTCGCGGCGAAGGTTCTCGGCCAGCACGATGCGGCGACGCTGCTGCGATTCGTCCGGGAGCAGTCGCTGCGGATCGAGCATCCGCACGTGGTCGCTCCGCACGGGTGGGCCGCGGACGACGACCGGGTCGTGTTCGCGATGGACCTGGTGCGCGGCGGTTCGGTGGCGACCCTCCTCGGCGACCACGGCCCGCTGCCCCCGGCGTACGTAGCCGTCCTGCTGGATCAGCTGCTGCACGCGCTGTCCGCGGTCCATGCCGCCCGCGTCGTGCACCGGGACGTGAAACCGGCCAACCTGCTGCTCGACGTCACCGGGACGGGGCGGCCGCACCTGCGCCTGTCGGACTTCGGCGTCGCCGGTCTGCTCGACGAGCCCCGGATGACCCGCCACAGCACGGTCCTCGGGACGCCCGGCTACCTCGCACCCGAGCAGCTCACGGGTGCGGACCCCGACCCGCGCCAGGACCTGTACGCCGTCGGCGCCGTCGCCGTCGAACTCCTCACCGGCGAGCGCCCCGGCGCGACCGGCCCCCTCCCGGAGCTCGGCGGGCCCTTGGGCACCTTCATCAGCACCCTCACGGCGACCGACCCGTCCGACCGGCCCGCCTCCGCCGCCGCAGCCGGCCGCCTCCTCGCCGAAACCGGCACCCTCCCATCACCAGGCACCGATCCCTGGGCCCACACCCCCGACGCCCCAGAGGTCTTCGACCAACTCCCACCACTCCCACCCAACTGGGCCCCCACCCCACCACCCGACCAGCCAACCTCGGCCACCCGCACACCGGCAGGCCAGACCACACCGGCAGACCAGACCGCACCGGCCGGTCAGGCCATGCCGACCGGGCAGGCGGCGCCGGTTGGTCGGGGGACGCCGGTTGGGCCGGTCGGGCTGGTTGGGCCGTCCGCGCCGTCCTCGCCGTCCTCGCCGTCCTCGCGGGGTGTGCCGGTTGGGCAGGTTGCGCCGGTCGGGCAGGGCGCGCCGTCCGGCCAGAGTCCGGCGATTGGGCAGGTTGGGCCGACTGGACAGGCCGCGCCGTCCCTGCGGGGCATGCCGGTTGGGCAGGTCACGCTCGTTGGGCAGATTGCGCCGTCCGGGTCGTCCGGGCGGGGTCGGGTGTTGTGGGTGGTGGCTGTGGCTTGTTTGGCTGGGGGGATCGGGTTGTTGGGGACGGCCGGCTGGCTGCTCTTTCGCTGAGCGGTAATTCGCCGGACCTGGGGCGTGTGGCGTGGAAGACTTCTGGTGATGGATCCGTCAGTGGTCACCGCGCCGACGACGGGTCGGCTGCGGTTTCTGATCGCCGCGCTGGCGATCACGACGACCGTCGGGTACGGCGTGCTCACGTACGCGTTCAGCGCCCTCGTCGGCCCGATGAGCCACGAGCTGTCCATCTCCACCACCACCGCGGTCGGCGCCTCCACGATCGCCGTGCTGGTCAGCGGCCTCATCTCGATCCCCGTCGGTCGACGGCTGGACGTCCGGGGCGGGCGCGGTCTGATGACGTCCGGCTCGGCCCTGGCCGCGGCCGCCGTCCTCGGCTGGTCGCAGGTCCACAACACCGTTCAGCTGTACGCCGTCTTCGTCCTGATCGGCGTCGCCTGCGCGATGGTCCTCTATCCGCCCGCCTTCGCCGTCGTGGTCGCCGTCGCGGCCCCGACCGCCCGGACGAATTCGATCCTCACGATCACGATGGTCGGCGGACTGGCCAGCTCGATCTTCATCCCGCTCACCGGTTACCTCGCCCACAGCCTCGGCTGGCGCTCCGCCCTCGTCGTCCTGGCCGGCATTCTCGCCGTCACCACAGTCCCGCTGCACTACCTCGCCGTACCGCGGCAAGCGCCACGGCCGGCCACCATGCGGCACCCGAAGTCACCGGCCAGGGTCCTGCGCGATCCTGGGTTCTGGCTGCTCGGCGGCGCATTCGTCGTACACAGCGCGGCGCTGGCCGTGATCGCCGTCCACCTGGTCCTCTACCTCGTCAGTCTGGGCCACCCGCCGGCGCGGGCGGCGAGCCTGGCGGGGCTGCTCGGCCTGATGTCGGTGACCGGGCGGCTGGTGGCCAGCGTGTCCGCCCGGTGGTTGCCGATGGCGACGATCACGGCGCTGATCCTGGTCGTCCAGGGAGTCGCGGTCGCGCTGCTGCCCGTGGTCGGAGCGCACGTCGGCGGGGCGATCGGGTGCCTGGTGCTGTTCGGCCTCGGGTTCGGCGTGTCGTCGATCGCGACCCCGGCGATCCTGCTCGACCGGTACGGCGCGAGCGGCTTCGGCACCATCGCCGGGATGCTCGGCACCCCGACCACGATCGCGAAGGCGGTCGGGCCGCTCGTCGGCGCCGGGGTGGCCGGCGCGTTCGGGTACCGGCCGCTGATCCTCGCGGTGGCCGCCGGCTGCGTGCTGGCCGGTGCGGCGCTGGCCCTCACCCGCCGGCTGGTGCCGCCGGCGTCGACCAGGATGTGACCTGGGTCGTGGTGCGGGTTGCGGCAGAGGGCATACTTGAAGCACGAGTGAACCCACTCGCGTGCTCCGGGGTCGGTGTAATTCCGAGCCGGCGGTAACAGTCCGCGACCCGGTCGCTGCGGTACGGCGATCGGTTGACCTGGTGGAATTCCAGGACCGACGGTGAAAGTCCGGATGGGAGGCGCACGCGGTCGACGGGTGCGCTCTGGCGCCCGACGGCGCGGAGCGTGGGCTGTGACGGCCCACGCGACGCGGTTTCCGGTGGGCGGCGGAGCGGACGTGCCGGCCGGAGGCCCCGGAGTGCGTCCGTGACGACGAGGGGCCCGAGCAGTGAACGACGCGTCGCCGATCGACATCGCCTGGATGAGGCGTGCTGTCGAGCTGGCTGCGAGGGGTGTCGGCAGCACCCATCCCAACCCGGTGGTCGGGTGTGTGATCACCGGCCGCGACGGGCATCCGGTGGGCGAGGGCTTCCATGCCGTTGCCGGCGGCCCGCACGCCGAGGTCGAGGCGCTCCGGATGGCCGGCGCCCGCGCCCGCGGTGGTACGGCGTACGTCACGCTCGAGCCGTGCAACCACACCGGCCGGACCGGTCCGTGCGCGGACGCCCTGATCGAGGCCGGGATCGCGCGCGTCGTGTACGCCGTACCCGACCCGAACCGGACTGCCGCGGGCGGCGCCGAGAAGCTGCGGGCCAAGAACATCGAGGTCCAGCAAGGGGTCCTGCGGTACGAGGCCGAGGCGGTCAACCACGTCTGGCTGCACAGCGTGCGGGTCGGGCGCCCGTTCGTCACCTGGAAGTTCGCGACGACGCTGGACGGGCGGTCCGCGGCCCCGGACGGGACGAGCAAGTGGATCACCGGCCCGATCGCGCGGGCCGACGTCCACCGGCTGCGGGCCGAGTGCGACGCGATCGTCGTCGGCACCCAGACGGTGCTGAACGACGATCCTGAGCTGACCGTCCGCGACGAGAACGACGTCCCCGCGGCGCGGCAGCCGCTGCGGGTGGTCGTCGGTGACCGCGAGATCCCGCCGACCGCGCGCGTCCGCAACGACCGCGCCGAGACGTTGCTGCTGCCGACCCACGATCCCGCCGAGGTGCTCCGGCAGCTGGACGACCGGCAGATCCGGCATCTCTGGCTCGAAGGCGGCCCGACGCTGGCCGCCGCGTTCCTGCGCGCCGGTCTGGTCGACCAGATCGTCGCGTACGTCGCCCCGGCCGTGCTCGGCTCCGGCTACGCCGCGGTCGGCGACCTCGGCGCGGAATCGATCGACCACCTGCGGCGGTTCAAGCTAGCGGACGTCACCCGCCTCGGCGACGACGTCCGGCTGACCCTGGTTCCTCTGGGAGGAAAGTAGATGTTCACCGGCATCATCGAAGAACTCGGCACGGTCGAGTCCCTGGACCTGCTGGATGGTGACGCCGCGCGGCTCACCATCCGCGGTCCGAAGGTGACCGAGGACGCCGCGCACGGCGCCTCGATCGCGGTCAACGGCTGCTGCCTGACGGTGGTGGAGTACGGCGGCGGCCTGTTCACCGCCGACGTCATGCGCGAGACGCTGCAGCGGACCAGCCTCGGCGGTCTGGAGAAGGGCTCGCCGGTCAACCTCGAGCGGGCCGTCGCCGCGCACGAACGGCTCGGCGGCCACATCGTCCAGGGCCACGTCGACGGCACCGGCACGATCGCCTCCCGGACCCCGGCGGAGCGCTGGGAGGACGTCCGGGTCGCGACGTCCCCGGAGATCCTGCGGTACGTCGCCGAGAAGGGCTCGATCGCGATCGACGGCGTGTCGCTGACCGTGACCGACGTCGACGACGCGACCGGCACGTTCGGGGTCAGCCTGATCCCGACCACGCTGGAGCTGACCGTGCTCGGCGCGAACAAGGTGGGCGACACCGTCAACCTCGAGGTCGACGTGATCGCGAAGTACGTCGAGCGGCTGCTGACCGCGGGCGCCGGGCAGGACAACGGAGGCGAGAAGTGAACGCGATCGACTGGCTGCTGCACTCCCAGGTGACGATCGCCGGGTCGCCCGTGCTCGTCCGGGAGATCGTCGGCAACGTGTTCGGTCTGGCCAGCGCACTGTTCGGCATGCGCCGGCTGGTCGCGGCGTGGCCGGTCGGCATCGTCGGCAACGTGCTGCTGTTCACGGTCTTCGTCGGCGGGATCTTCGATACCCCGCAGGACAAGGACCTCTGGGGTCAGGCGGGCCGGCAGGTGTTCTTCGCGCTCGTCAGCCTGTACGGGTGGTACCGCTGGTACCAGACCCGGCACCACGGCGCCGACAAGGCTGTGCAGCCGCGCTGGGCAACCGCGCGCGAGCGGCTCGAGCTCGGCGGTGTCGCCGTGGTGCTGTACGCGATCTCGTATTTCGTGCTGCGTGAGCTCGGCTCGTGGGGCCCGCAGTGGGACGCGTGGATCCTCACCGGCTCGATCCTGGCGACGTACGGGATGGCGCGCGGCTTCGTCGAGTTCTGGCTGATCTGGATCGCCGTCGACGTGGTCGGCGTACCGCTGCTGGTGCAGGCCAAGTTCTACCCGTCCGCGACGATGTACATCGTGTACGGCCTCTTCTGCGTCCTCGGGTTCGCGTCGTGGTGGAAGATCCAGAACCGTGAGCGGATCCAGACTCCTGAACCGGTGGTGGTGGGTTAGATGGGTGACGTGCTGAAGCTCGACACGATCGAGCACGCGATCGAGGAGATCCGTGCCGGGCGGCCGGTGATCGTCGTCGACGACGAGGACCGCGAGAACGAGGGCGACCTGATCTTCGCCGCGTCCAAGGCGACGCCCGAGCTGCTGGCGTTCCTGATCCGGTACAGCTCCGGTGTGGTGTGCGTGCCGATGGAGGGCGCGGAGCTCGACCGGCTCGGGATCCCCCTGATGACGCCGCACAACCGCGAGCGGATGCGGACGGCGTACACGATCTCCGTCGACGCGCGGGACGGCATCTCCACCGGAATCTCGGCCGCCGACCGGGCGCGGACGATCCGGGTGCTGGCCGATTCCGCCTCGGAGCCGTACGACCTGGTGCAGCCGGGACACGTGTTCCCGCTGCGCGGACGCGAAGGCGGCGTACTGGTCCGGCCCGGGCACACCGAGGCGTCCATCGACCTGGCGCGGCTGGCCGGGTTGACGCCGGCCGCGGTGATTTCGGAGATGGTGAACGACGACGGCACCATGAAGCGCGGTCCGGAACTGCGGGAGTTCGCCGACGAGCACGGGCTCGTGCTGGTGTCGATCGACGACCTGATCCGGTACCGGCGTCGTACCGAGTCCCAGATCCAGCGGGTCGCGACGACGACGCTGCCGACCCGGTACGGCGATTTCGTTGCCCACGGCTACCGGAACGTCGTGGACGGGTCGGAGCAGCTCGCCCTGGTGCGCGGCGAGATCGGGGACGGGCCGACGCTGGTGCGGCTGCACTCGGAGTGCCTGACCGGCGACGTGTTCGGTTCGCTGCGGTGCGACTGCGGGCCGCAGTTGGACGAGGCGCTTCGGCAAGTCGCTGCCGAGGGTGGTGTCGTCGTTTATCTGCGCGGCCATGAAGGGCGCGGGATCGGGCTGCTGCACAAGCTGCAGGCGTACGAGTTGCAGGACGCCGGGCGGGACACCGTCGACGCGAACCTGGACCTCGGATTGCCGGCCGACGCGCGCGACTACGGCACCGGGGCGCAGATCCTCGCCGACCTCGGGGTGACGTCGGCGCGGTTGCTGACGAACAACCCCGACAAGCTCGCGGGCGTCCAGGGGTACGGCATCGACGTCGTCGAGCGCCGCGGGATCTTCATCGACCCGACCGAGCACAACCTGCGGTACCTGCGCACCAAGCGCGACCGGATGGGCCACCACCTGCCAGGTGGCGTGTTGACCGAAGAGAACGGAGCCGGCTGATGTCGGGCAGTGGAGCACCCACCATCGAGGCACCCCGCGTGGACGGCGCCCGGGTCGCGATCGTCGCCGCCCAGTGGCACCCCAAAGTCACCGACGGCCTGCTCGCCGGCGCCCTCCGCGCACTGGAGGACTCCGGCGTCACCGACCACGCCGTCATCCGCGTGCCCGGATCGTTCGAACTCCCCGTGGCGGCCCTGCACGCCGCGAAGTCCGGGTACGACGCCGTGGTCGCGCTCGGCGTGGTGATCCGCGGCGACACCCCGCACTTCGAATATGTCTGCCAGGCGGCGACCGAAGGCCTCATGCAGGTCGGCGTCAGCACCGGCGTCCCCGTCGGCTTCGGCGTCCTCACCTGCGACAACGACCCCCAGGCCCTGGACCGAGCCGGCCTCCCCGACAGCCGAGAAGACAAAGGCTACGAAGCCACCCAGGCAGCCCTCTCGACCTTGGCCGCCGTCCGCCAACTGGGGTAGGACGAACCTGAGCTCATGGGACACCCTATGGGGTCGGTGAACAGCTAATAACCTGTTCACCGACCCCATTGCTTGTTCATAGACCTCAGTCGACGCGGGTGTGTTCCATGAACCAGTTCGTGGTCCAGGATTGGCCGCCGTCGGTGGAGAAGGACTGTTCCCAGGCGGCGTTGTCGGTGCCGGGGGTCCAGAGGAAGCGGACGTCGATGGGTTGGCCGTTCCAGTCGTCGGGGCCTTCGAAGGTGCCGGTGCCGTCGGGGGTGAAGGAGCCGATGACGGGGGTTTCGAGGCGGCCGCGCTGGCTGTTGATCCAGTGGATGGACCAGGTTTTGGCCTCGGGGTCGTAGAGGCGGAAGGTCGCCCCGCGGAAGCCTTCGCTCGGGAACCAGCCTTCGTCGAAGCTGATCGCGCCGTCGAAGTACGTGGTGGCCTCCATCGTCGCGTCGTGTTCGTACCACTCGAACGGCTCCCCGAGCACCGGACGCCGGCGCCGGTTGTGGAAGGACCAGCGGCCGACGAGGAAGTCGAAGTCGTCGGTCAATTTCGGCAGCTCCAAGGCCGGCGGGGGAGTGGAGCGTCGCGTGAAGTCCATGATCCAGTTGGTCTCCCACGTCTCGCCGCCGTCGTTGGAGTACGCCTGCTCCCAGTGCGCGGTCTCAGCGGTGATGTCGGACCACTCGTAGCTGCAGAGGATCGGCTGCCCCTCGTGCGAGTCCTCACCGACCAGGCGGCAACGTGAGCCGTCCTCCGACCAGCCGCCGTGCACCGGCGGGTACAGCTGCATCGTCCGGCTGTCGACCCACCAGATGCTCCACTGCCGCGACTCGGGATCGAACAGCCGGAGCGACAGCCCGTACGAGCCTTTGGTCGGGAACCGCATCTCGTCGATGCTGATCTGCCCGTCGAAGTACGTGCGGGCGGTCGTGGTCCCGTCGTACTCGAGCCACTCGTCGCACCCCGCGAACGCCTGCTTCAGCGTGCGGTGGTGGACGTCGAAGTACCCGTTGAGGAAGTCGAAATCGCCGGTCACCTTGGTCCAAGTCGTCATGGTGCCAGCCTGCGACCAAAACCTGACAACCCATGGCAGCGATCAGGACTAACCTCGGAGTATGCGTTCGAGCCGGCTGTTGTCGATCCTGCTGTTGCTGCAGACGCGCCGGCGGTTGACCGCGCGTGAGCTCGCCGACGAGCTGGAGGTTTCGCTGCGGACGATCTATCGCGACGTCGAGGCGCTCGCCGCGGCGGGAGTTCCGGTGTACGCCGACCAGGGGCGAGCAGGCGGGTATCGCCTGGTCGAGGGCTACCGCACCCGCCTGACCGGTCTCACCGAACAGGAAGCGGCCGCACTGTTCCTCGTCGGTATGCCGGGCGCGGCCGCGGCGCTCGGGCTGACCGCGGAGACGAGCGCCGCCGAACTCAAACTGCTGGCAGCGCTGGCTCCCGATCAGCGGGATCGCGCCGGTCGGCTGAAGAACCGCTTTCACCTCGACCTGCCCGCCTGGTACCAGGACGCCGAGGACTCGCCGCACCTGTCCGCGATCGCCGACGCCGTGCTCCACGACCGCCGGGTGTGGGTCCGGTACCGGCGTTGGGAGGAGCCTCGCGAGGTCGAACGGGTCCTCGAGCCGTACGGACTGGTCCTGAAGAACGGCAGCTGGTACGTGGTGGCGTCCACGCCGGGCGGGCTGCGGACGTATCGCGTCTCCAACATCCTCGAGCTGACGCCGACCGACGAGGCGTTCGAGCGGGCGACCGACTTCCACCTCGCGCACTTCTGGCAGAACCACCTGACGGGCTTCGACCGCCAGCGTTTCACCGGCGACGCCGTCGTCCGGGTGGCGGCGCGGCTCGCGGGCAGGATGTACGACGTCTCGTACCCGACGCTCGTCAAGGCGGTCGCCGCGGCGACGCCGGAGCCCGACGGGAGTGTCGTGGTCACGATCCCGATCGAGTCGATCGGCAACGCCGCCGCGTCGCTGAGCCGGTTCGGCGACGCGGTCGAGGTCCTCGAACCGCCCGAGCTGCGGGCGGAGATCGCCGCGCTGGCCCGCAGGATCCTTCGGCTCTACTCCTGAGCCCCACGGTGGCGCGCATCACCCGATTCCGTCTTTCCCATATATTACGAGTTTCGTACTATATGGATAACGGAAGAGGAGGCGCGATGAGGATCACGGTGTTCGGCGCGACGGGCGGGATCGGCGGCCACGTCGTACGGCAGGCGCTCGATGCGGGTCACAAGGTGACGGCGGTGGTGCGGACGGCGTCCGCGTTCGAGCTGGAGCACCCGTCGCTGGAGGTGGTACGGGTGCCGGGGCTGGATGCGGCGGAGACGCTGCGCGAGGCGGTCGACGGCAGTACGGCGGTGATTTCGGGAGTGGGGCCGCGCGGCCGGAAGGACGGGCCGGTCGCGTCGCGCAGTACGCAGTCGATCCTGGGCGCGATGGAGGCGACCGGGGTACGGCGGTTCGTCGCGGTGAGCGCTGCGCCGCTCGGGCCGATCCCGGCGGACGAGGGCTTTCTGAACCGGCGGCTGCTCTATCCGGCGATCAACGCGTTCGCCGCGGACGTGTACGCCGACCTTCGGGTGATGGAGGCAGACATCCGGGCGAGCGTGACGGACTGGACGATCGTGCGGCCGCCGAAGCTGACCAACAAGCCGTTGACGGGCCGCTACCGGACTGTTGTCGGCGGCACGGTGCCGCGGAGTTACTCCCTCTCGCGCGCGGACGCGGCGCATCTGATGCTGGCGGTGCTCGACGACCCGGCAACCGTTGGTCAGCCGATCGGGGTGGGGTACTGATGGTGCTGCGTGGGGTGAGCTTGTTCTTCAGCGGGTTGTTCGCCGGATTCCTGGTGTGTGTGATGGTGCTCGAGACCTCGCTGCGCTCGTTCGGCGCTGCCGTCTACACCCAGGTGCGTCTGGTCGAGCTGGACTCGCTGGACAAGCTCGCGTCGGTGACGCTGATACCGGCGATCGTCACGACCGTGGCGGCGGTGATCTGGAGCCGCGGCAACGGTCGACGGTCGACGATCGCCGCGGTCGCCTTACTGGTGATCGTGTTCGTGACGACACTGGCGGTGAACCTGCCGATCAACTCGGACCAGTTGTCGTGGTCGGTCCAGCAGCCGCCGGCGGACTGGGCGGGCGTCCGTGATCGTTGGCAGATCGCACATGCGGTGCGTACGGTCGCGGCGGTGGCGGCGTTCGGGCTGCTGGTCGGGGCATCCGTGCGTCAGCGCAGCGGCGGCCGGTCGAGTTCGCCGGCCATCAGCGAGGTCCGAGTCGGTCGGTGATGAGGTCGTGGGGGACGGCCTGGGCGGTGCGCCCCTGGAAGCCGGTGGTGGTTCGAGCCATGGTCAGTGAGTTGAGCAGGGCTTCTTCGACCGATTCGGTGACTGCCTGGAACGGGCCGCGGAGGTCGTCGTCGGCGTAGTCCGGCGTACCGGCGGTGGTGAAGGCGATCGCGTAGTCGCCGCTGCCGGGCGCGTAGTCGGAGCCGACGCGGCCCATCGCGAAGATCGCCCGCCTCGCCAGGCGCCCCAGCTGGCGCGAGTCCAGCGGGAGGTCGGTCGCCACGACGATCATGCAGGAGTTGCCGTCCGCGTCGATCGGGGGCGCCGGTACCGGCCGGCCGAGCACGGTCAGCAGCCCGGAGAAGTTGGCCTGCACCAGGACCCCGACCGTTTGCCCCGATGTCAGAGAACGTGACGCCGTACCGATGCCCGCCTTGAAGCCGAGCGCGGTCGTGCCGGTGCCGGCTCCGACGCAGCCTTCGGCGGGGAGAGCGGGCGAGGCGGTCTCGAGGGCTTCGTGGACGAGCGCGGGAGTGATGGGACGGCGGCGGATGTCGGAGAGGTAGCCGTCGTTGGTTTCGCCGACGATCGGGTTGAGGCTGGTGGTTCGTGGGTTGCGGTCCAGGAGCCAGGTGATCAGCGCGTCGGCGACGCGGAACGTGCTGAGGGTCCCGGTGAGCAGGACCGGGGTCTCGATCACGCCGAGCTCGTCGATCTGCGTCGTCCCGACCAGCTTCCCGTACCCGTTGCCGACAGCAACCGCGGCCGGCAGGCCGGCCGCCCAGCCGGCCGGGACGATCGCGGTCACGCCGGTGTTCAGCCCGTCGCCGGTGATCGTGGTCTGGCCGACGAGCACGCCGGGTACGTCGGTGATCGCGTTGAGCGGCCCGGTGGGCAGCGTTCCGACGACGACGCCGAGATCGCGGGCTCTCCGTGGACTGTGCATCCAGCTATCGTCGGCCACATGCTGCAGCACCTGGCCGGCCGGGTCTGGATCCACCCGCACGACCCGGATCCCGACGCGATCCGCCCGTCCGTCGCCGTGATCGCCGACGAGCGCGGCAGCGTGCTCGTCGACGCCGGCAACAGCCCCGAGCACGCCCGCGCCGTCGGTACGGCGATCGAGGCGGCTGGACTGCCCGCGCCGAGGTGGCTCGTCTACACGCACCACCACTGGGACCACACCTGGGGCGCCTGCGCCTGGCCGGACGTCACCGTCATCGCACACTCCACCGCCGTCGACCTGCTGGCCAAGGAAGCCGAGCGCCCCTGGAGCCACCGCTACCTGCACGACCAGGTCGAGGCTGATCCGAAGCTCGGCCCGAGTTTCCGCGCCCGCGCCCTGGCCGTCCCCGACTGGACCGATTTCCGCATCGTCCTCCCGGACGAGACCTTCGACGACCCGCTCACGCTGCCGAACGACGTCGTACTGCGGCATGTCGGCGGCAACCACGCGCCCGACTCCCTCATCGTCCTCGCCGACGGTGTCGCCCTCCTCGGCGACGCGTTCTACCCGCCGCCGTACCACCTGCGCACCCCCGACGACACGGTCGACTACGCAATGATCAAGCAGTTGCTGTCCGAGCGGCACGACTGGTACGTCGACGCGCACTCACCGCCCCGCAGCCGGTCAGCCGCGCTCGCCGGGACCTAGCGGCGACCGGTCGCCGACGAACCACAGGTGCCCGAACGGGTCCAGGAACGACCCCTGCCGATGCGTCCCCCAGGGCACGGCGTGATCGCGGACCGGGTCGAAGCTCCCGTCCGCGCCCGCCTCGACGGCACGCTGGACGAAGCCGTCCGGGTCGTCCACGAACACCTCGACCCGCACCGTGGGGGCGCCGGTCGCCGCGGGCGTGTCCCAGATGTTGTTCCCGGGCTCACCGAGGAACAGCGGGGCGCCGCCGACGCTCAGGCCGATCACGCTGCCCAGGTTCCACAGTTCGACGGCGCCGAGCGCCTGTGCGTACCAGCGTGCGGCGGCCGGGGCGTCGGATACCGCCAGCATCACCGAGATCTGCGTCGGTCTGTCCATGTCCCAGTAACGCACGGCGAAGGTCCGCCCACCGGACCTGGCGGCGGGCCGCGCGACCAGGACCCGTAGGCTGGGCGCGCGATGAAGAGTTTTGAGGAGCTGTTTGCCGAGCTGGGTGAGAAGGCGGCGACACGGCCGGAGGGTTCCGGGACCGTGGCGGCGCTGGATGCCGGCGTGCACGCGATCGGCAAGAAGCTGGTCGAGGAAGCCGCCGAGTCCTGGATGGCCGCCGAGTACGAGAGCAAGGAGCGGGCCGCGGAGGAGCTGTCCCAGCTGCTCTACCACGCCCAGGTGATGATGCACGCGCTCGGCCTGGAGCTCGACGACGTGTACCGACATCTGTAGGAGCACCTCCCGCAGATCACCGGTTCACAACCCCAGAAAGGGTCAGTCGCCATGCTGCGCGTCGCAGTACCGAACAAGGGCTCGCTGAGCGAAGCCGCCACCGAGATGCTCGTCGAGGCCGGCTACAAGCAGCGCCGGAGCACCAAGGACCTCACTCTCACCGACGCGGCCAACGAGGTCGAGTTCTACTACCTCCGTCCGCGTGACATCGCCGTGTATGTCGGCGAGGGCACGCTCGACGTCGGCATCTCCGGCCGCGACCTGGTGCTCGACTCGCACGCCGACGCGGACGTGATCATGGGCCTCGGGTTCGGCTCGTCCACGTTCCGGTTCGCCGGCCGGCCCGGGGTCGCGGACTCCGTGAAGGACCTGGCCGGCAAGCGGATCGCCACGTCGTACGCCGGGGTGCTGCAGGACCACCTGGCCGAGAACGGGGTCGACGCTTCGGTCGTGCGTCTCGACGGCGCCGTGGAGTCGGCCGTCCAGCTGGGCGTCGCGGACGTGATCGCCGACGTCGTGGAGACCGGGACGACGCTGCGCCAGGCCGGGCTCGAGGTGTTCGGGGAGCCGATCCTGCAGTCCGAGGGAGTGCTGATCAAGCGGCACGGCGTGGAGACCCCGGCGAACGGTCTGCAGCAGCTCGTCCGCCGGCTCGAGGGCGTCCTGATCGCGCGCAACTACGTGATGATGGACTACGACATCCGCGCCGAGGACGTGGACGCCGCCACCGCGGTCGCGCCCGGTCTGGAGTCGCCGACCGTCTCGCCGCTGCACCGGCAGGGCTGGGTCGCCGTCCGCGTCATGGTCCGGCGGGCCGAGGCGCAGCGGCTGATGGACCAGCTCTGGGAGGTCGGCGCCCGCGCGATCCTCACCACCGACATCCACGCGTGCCGGATCTGAAGCCTGCCGTCATGTCCGGGTCGACAGACAGCGTGTACGCGTTCCATCCGCGGATCGTGGCGGCGATGGCGGCCGGCATGGGGTTGTCGTTGATCGCCGTGTTCGGGGTGATCTGGTTCCGGTTGTCGCCGGAGGACCGCGCCACGTTCGACTGGTTCCAGCGGATCACCCTGCTGGCGTTCTTCGGCGCCGTGCTCTGGATCCTCTACCGGATGTCGACGCTGCGGGTGACCGCGTACCCGGACCGGCTGCGGATCCGGAACGTGTTCAAGTCCTACACGCTGACCTGGTCAGAGGTCACCGCGCTGCGCTTCCGGCCCGGGGACGCGTGGCTGCAGCTGTTCGATGCCGACGACAACCGGATCGGCATCCTGGCGGTCCAGGCCGCCGAGGGCGCGCGGGCGACCCGGGCCGCCAAGCAGCTGGCGGCGGTCGCCCGCGAACATGGCGCGGGTCCTAGACGGACACCTGAAAACTAGTCGTGTGCGATTCGCCCGGCGCGAGGACGACCAGGTCCTGACCGGTGCGGAACGCGTCCGGCGGGCAGGTCATCGGCTCGACCGCGAGCGCCGTACGGCCGACCGCTTCGCCGGTGAACAGCTGCATCCACGGCGTGTCACCGGTCAGCACGGAGCGCGCGCCGCTGTCCGGGTCGGTCAGCGCAACGGACCACTCGGCATCCAGCCCGGTGAAGGCGTTGTCGATCGAGGTCTCCCCGATCAGCCGGCCACCGCTGAAGTCGTACGGCGACCCGGCGACCGGCGCAAGGCCCGTCGGGGTCATCCGGTCGGCGGACACTTCGAGGCGATCGGCCGCGGTGAACTCGAGGACACAGTCGTCGATCACGCGCCCGACGGTCAGATACGGATGTGCTCCGTAGCCGTACGGCGCCGCACTCCTGCCGATGTTCGTCGCGACCGCGGTGACCGTGAGGCGGTCGGTGAGCTCGTAGGTGAGGCGTAGGTCGAGTTGGTGGGGGTAGCCGGGCTGGCCGTGCAGGCGGTGGGTCGCGACGACGACCGCCGGGTCCGAGCCGTCGTCGGCGCGGGTCCAGTTGGCCCAGCGGGTCAGGCCGTGGATGGCGTTCTGCCGGGCGGGCTCGGTCAGGTACAGCTGCTGGTCGGCGCCGTCGAACGTGTACTGCCCGTCGGTGATCCGGTTCGGCCACGGGAACAGGTGCTGCCCGAGCCCGGCGTGCGCGGCCTCGTCCTCGGCGTACCCGAGCAGGACCGGCCGTCCGTCGTACGTCAGCTCCCGCACCCCGCCCCCGACACTCACCACGGTCGCCTCGAACCCGCCGCCGCGAAGGACCCACTGCTCACCCGATGGCAAAACGTTCATGGGTCTATCCTCACCGACCCTGTCCATCGGGAGCGACCCTGTTCGTGGTGATGCTGTAGACACGCTGACAGGAGGTACGACGTGAAGTACATGCTGCTGATCAACGCCGGTGAGCTGGACCTGCAGGACGCGCCGGTGGGGTGTGAGCCGGAGGACTGGATGCGGTTCGACAAGGAGATCCAGGACGCCGGCGTGGTGGTCGCGTCCGAGTCCCTGGCCGATCTGGTCACCGCGACCCGGGTCGAGGTGGCCAACGACGGCCGGCGGACCGTGACCGACGGGCCGTTCGCGGAGACTCGGGAGGTGCTCGGCGGGTTCTACGTGATCGACGTACCGGACCTGGACGTCGCGCTCGACTGGGCCGCGAAGTGCCCGGGGTCGCGGGGCGGCGGGTCCGTGATCGTCCGGCCGGTCGCCGAGTTCTGATGGAGCAGGTCGAGGCGGTCTTCCGGGAGGAGCGCGGCCGGCTGCTGGCCGCACTCGCCCGGCGCTTCGGGGACCTCGACCTGGCCGAGGAGGTCACGTCGGAGGCGATCGAGGCGGCGCTCACCCGCTGGCCGGTCGACGGCGTCCCGCCGAACCCGGGCGGCTGGCTGATGACCACCGCCCGGCGGAAGGCGGTCGACCGGCTCCGGCGGGACCAGGTGTACGCCGCCAAACTCGCGATCCTGCAGGTCGAGGCGGACCGGTCCGCGCCGCAGGCCGCCGGGGACGACCTGCCCGACGAGCGGCTGCAACTGTTCTTCACCTGCGCGCATCCCGCGCTCGCCCCGGAGGACCGCGGCGCGCTGACCCTGCGCTGCCTGGCCGGGCTGACCACGCCGGAGGTCGCGCGGGCCTTCCTGGTCCCGACCGCGACGATGGCGAAGCGGATCGTCCGCGCGAAGAAGAAGATCCGGGAGGCGCGGATCCCGTTCCGGGTGCCCGGGCCGGACGAGCTGCCGGAGCGGCTGCCCGGTGTCCTGCAGGTGATCTGTTCGGTCTTCACCGAGGGGTACGCCGCCAGCGCCGGCCCGTACCTGCAACGCCTGGACCTCGCCGAAGAAGCGATCCGCCTGGCCCGCATCGTGCACCGGCTGCTCCCCGACGCGCGCGAAGTCACCGGCCTGCTCGCCCTGATGCTGCTGATCCACGCCCGTCGCGACGCCCGCACCGGCCCGGACGGCGAGATCGTGCTGCTCGAGGACCAGGACCGCGGCCGCTGGGACCACGAGATGATCGCCGAAGGCCGCGATCTGGTCGTCGCGGCCCTGACCGGCGGCCCGCCCGGACCGTATGCCGTCCAGGCCGCGATCAACGCCGTGCACGACGAGGCGACCGACTTCGCCGGCACCGACTGGCAGCAGATCGTCCAGTTGTACGACGTCCTGCTGGACCTCGACCCGTCCCCGGTGGTCGCCTTGAACCGCGCCGCCGCGATCGCGCTCCGCGACGGACCCGCCGCCGGCCTCCAACTCCTCGACGAGCTCGCCGCCGAACCCCGCCTCCAGGACTACCACCCGTTCGCGCTGGCGCGGGCGGACCTCCTGCAGCGCCTCGGACAGGTGCCCGAGGCGATCACCGCCTACGAGCACGCACGTGCGCTGGCCGGTTCCGAACCGGAACGAGCTCAGATCCGTGACCGGCTGGCCGCGTTGCAGCAGACTGACGCCATGGAGACCGTTTACGAAGCGGCGGGTGGGGCCGACGGCATGCTGCGGCTGGCGGCGGCGTGGCACGAGCGGGTGATGGCAGACGAGATCGTCAGCCACGCCTTTCACGGCGGGGCGCGGCCGGATCACACCGAGCGGCTCGCGGCGTACTGGGGACAGGCCCTGGGCGGACCGTCCGTCTACACCGAGTCCTACGGCAGCGAGGCATCCGTCCAGCGCCGGCACGCGGGTAACGGTGAACACGACGAGATGAACCATCGCGCGATCGACTGCTTCGACGCGGCGCTGGCCGATGCCGGCATCGACGACGAACGGGTCCGCTCGGTGCTGCACGACTACTTCGCCTGGACCACCTTCAACACGATGTACCGGCACAAAACCGAGGACATCGACGACGGCCAGGCCGTCACCCAGTGGTCGTGGGACGGACGTCAGGAGGCGGCTGAGTCGTGAGGCGGTAGCGCCACCGACGTGGCGACCAGCTCGAGCGCTGGGTCGAAGGGTGTCGACGGGTTGCCGTCGACGATGACGTGGGCGCGGGAGCGGGTGGCCTGCTCGGCGAAATGGTCACGCTCCCAGCGCATCCACTCCAGCCAGTGGTCGCGCAGGGCCTCGCCGTCGCGGTCGATGCCGCGGTCCAGCCGGACCTCGTTCGAGGTCTCGACCCACAGCCGCAGCGACTGCCAGTGCGCCGCGTCCCGGTCGCAGGCGGTGACGCCTTCGACGATCAGCAGGTCGACCGTGCTCGGTACGACGTGCAGCTCGGCGTACGCGCCCTGGTACCAGTCGTACCGCCGGTAGCGTCCCTCGCGACCGTCGGCCAGGCGCTGTAGGACGTGGTCGCGGAGCAGGGCGAAGCCGCGCTCCGCTCCGGTCCAGCCGTCGTACAAGTCGTCCATGTGGATGACGTACGTGTTCAGGTCGCGCAGTTTCGCGCGGGCCTCGACGTGGGCGGCGACGGTGGTCTTTCCGGAGCCGGCCGGTCCGTCGATGCCGATCAGCCGGGTGCGGCCGAGCTGGGGTGATCCGGCCTGGACGTTGTCCAGGAGCGAGTCGATGGTCAGGGGCGTGGGGCCGTGGTCAGGGGCCTTGTCAGTTGATTCCATGGCGTTTCAGGATGTCCTCGATCTCGTCGAACTCCGACGATTCCTGCTGCTTCGCCTTCCCCTTCGACGGCTTGGCAGCTTTGGCGGTGGCGGCTGACGCCGGCGCTGGGCCTGTGGACGTCAACTCACCCGCGGGCGAGGCGGGCTTCTTCTCTGCCTTCTTCTGGTTCCCACCGCGGCCGCGGGCCACACCGGAGACGATGTACAGCACGACCGAGACGCCGAACAGCGCGACACCGGACCACACGGTCGGCGAGAAGATCAGGTGCGTGACCCAGCTCACGGAGGAGCGGACCACGTCCCAGACCAGCTCCAGCAGCCCGGTCAGGTACAGCGAAACCGGAAGCAGGGACCAAGCCACACCGCGCGTGCCGGCCGCGACCCCGCGGCGCCGCCACGCGGCCCACGAGCCGATCAGACCGAGCAGCGTGAGCCCTACGCAGAACGGCAGCAGCGTCAAATCGTTGAAGTCAGGCACATACCCAGGCTCGCACAGTCGGACCGCGATCCAAGAGGGGAACAGCCCTGACGGACCCCTGAAACCGCGGTCCGGGACAATGAAGCCGTGCAACCACCGCAGCGGAGACTGGCATTCACCGGGTTCGACGACGACGACGGGTCGGCGGATCCGGCGCTGGCGAACGCGCTCGCCACGGGCGACGGGGGAGCGGTGCTCGCGGCGCTCACCAAGGCTCGGCTGCTGGTGCCGGTCGTCGCGATGCTCGGCGAGGTGGAGTACGACGAGAACGGGCTGGCGCACGACAAGACGTCGGACATGGCTGTCGCGCTGCTCCAGGGACAGGACGGGCGGAACGCACTGCTCGCGTTCACGGGCACCGAGAGCCTGGCCCGCTGGAGTCCGGAGGCGCGCCCGATGCCGGCCCGGGCGCAGCTGGTCGCGACGGCCGCGATCCAGGAAGGCGCGGCCGCGATCGTGCTGGACATCGCCGGCCCGGCCGCGGGCGTGATCGAGACCGACGACGTACGCCGCTTGGCCGCCGGCTTCCAGGTGGTGCGGCTGGAGGACGGCGGCTACGGGTGGATCGAACTCACGCAATAGATCACTGGGTAACCAGTACGTCGGACTTGCGGTGGTACGACTCGTTCGTCCACCACAGCATGGCGACCACGGCGCCGAGACCGAGGTCGGACCAGAGCCACCACGGGCTGTCGAAGTGGCCGAACATCGCCAGCGACGCCCAGACCACGAACTGCACCACACAGGTGACCAGCCAGACGCCGGTCGCGACCCGGAGTGCGGTCGTCAGCCCGCGCGGCGGGGCCGCGTCCGCGACGCCGGCGAGGATCATCCGGAGCTCGCCGCGGGTCCGGGCCGCGAGCACGCGGTCCTGGCGGTCACTCGCCTGAGCCGGGGTCAGCGCGGCCTGCCGGACGGCACTTTCCAGCTTGGAGATCGCCGCGCGCCGGTCGGCGTCGCTGAGTCGGACCTGGTCGGGGGTCAGCAGGGGTTCGAGCAGCGTGTTCATGATCGGGAGTCCTCTCGTCGTGTTCCGATGGCTAAAAGCGTAGGGATTGCACAGTTACGCCGCCCGGTGCTCAGGACCCGTTCTCGGGTGGTGCTACCACCCCTGTCACGATGAACGTATGACCGACCCTCTGCCGCCCGGACTCGAGTTGTCCTGGGGCGTCCTGCCGGGGCAGCGGCGCGGGCCGAAGCCGGCGCTGTCGATCGAGCAGATCGTGGCCACCGGCATCGAGTTCGGCGACCGGTACGGGTTCGAGGCGGTCTCGCTGCAGCGGATCGCGGCGCACCTCGGCGTCACCACGAACGCGATGTACCGCTACGTCCGGTCCAAGGAAGAGCTGATCGTGCTCGTCCACGACAAGGCGGTCGGCCTACCGCCCGAGCTGCCGTCCGGCTGGCGCGCGGCGGCGATCGCGTGGGTGGACGCGCAGGTCAAGCTGTACGCCGAGCGCCCGTGGCTGCTCGACGTACCGATCCGGGGCGCGCCCGTCACGCCGAACCTGCTGCGCTGGGTCGAGGTGATGCTCGCGGCGCTGGCCGGGACCGGGCTCAGCCAGCACGACAACCTCGGCTGCCTGGTGCTCCTGGACGGCTGGTCGCGGAACTACGCGACCCTGGCCCGCCAGCTCGGAGCGAGCGACACCACGCCCGTCCAGGCCGAGGAGGTCGGCAAGTTCCTGGTGCCGCGACTGATCGAGGGCGGCTACCCGACGCTGACGGCGCTGTACCTGAACCACGAGTACGAGGACGAGCTCGACGACGACCTCGAATTCGGCCTGGCGAGAATCCTCGACGGCATCGAGGTCCTGATCGGCAAGCAGGCCTAGGTGTGTGTCATCTCGACAGGACGTGTCGCAACCGGTCGGCCGGTCTCACGCTCAGCCGGCGGGCGTCGGTGCCGCAGCGCGCCGAGACGTCCTGTCGACCTGGCACACGATCAAGGCAGCGCGATCCGTACCGGCCCCTCGGTGCGGGCCTCGACCCACCGGAGGTGGAACTCGCTGCCGGGGGCAACTTCCGCGCGGCGGGCGGGCTCCGTGCGGAGGTTGATCGGCGCGGTCAGCGTGGTGGCGGGTGGTTGCGCCGGTACGCCGTTCGCGCGCGCCGTCGCGATCAGGTCGGCGAGCGCGTCGGCGGCCGGCTTGCGCCGGTGGTCGACGGTGAACAGGCCCAGGTCGTACTCGCGGTCCGGGAAGTCGAGCAGGCGGCGGTCGATGTCGTGCGAGGACCACCAGGTCACGCCGTACAGCGCCGGGTTGCCCAGGACTGTCGCAACGGTCCGTCGGGTGAACTCGGCCTGCAGTTCGACGGGGATGTCAGGCCCGGGCACGCCGATCTCCTGCAGCCAGACCGGTCGCTGCGGGTCGAGCGACCTCGCGAGCTCGATCAGGTAGTCCGCGTGCGTGAGGGTGGCCGGGCCGAGGGGACCGTCCACTCGTGAGACCCCGTTGAAAACCCACGAGTGGACAGTGGTCAGATCCCCGACATCCACCGCGTCGACCGGGTGGAACGGATGGTCGCCCTGATACCAGGCGTCGTCGAAGACCGAGTGCAGCGCGAGGACGCCGGGCGCGGCCTTCTTGAGCGTGGCCAGCAGATCCTGCGCCCACGCGGTCGAGGCCTCCGGCGTGGTCGGGCTGTCCGGCCAGAGGTTGTTGACCTCGTTGCCGAGCGTGATCGCGAAGACGTTCGGCTTCGCGGCGACCGCCCGGGCCACGACGTCGACGTACGCCGTGAGTCCGTCGCGGACCGTGCTGTCCTCGAACAGGCTGCTCTTGTGCCAGGTCAGCACCCACGACGGGAGGAAGTCGAAGCTGGACAGGTGCCCTTGGATCAGGTCGACCGCGACGCTCAGCCCATGCTCGGCGGCCGCGTCGACGGTGTCCAGCAGGTCGGCGATCGCCCGCTCGCGGATGATCGCCCGGTTCGGCTGGATCCACGGCCAGACCGGGAACACCCGGACGTGATCCAGGCCGAGCCCGGCCAGGTCCGCGAAGTCCCGGCGGACCGCGTCGCCGTCGTAGTCCAGCCAGCTGTAGAACCATCCCGCCGAGGGCACGTAGTTCGCACCGAACCTGGGCACGACGGTCTCCGAAGCCATGCGGAGGATGCTAAATCGGTTTAGGCCGTCAGGCAACATCAGGCCGGAGGAGCGGTCGACTCGCGGACGGTCAGGACCGGGTCGGCGGAGCGGCGGTTGATCACCGTGCCGGGGTCGGCGATCGTCTGCAGCAGCACCTCGGCGGCCTGGCGGCCGAAATCGAAGGTGTCACGGGACAGCGCCGTCAGTGCCGGGTGCATGAGCTGGGTGAGGATCGAGTCGTCGAACGCGACGATCGACAGGTCGCCCGGGACCGACACGCCCATCTCCATCGCGACGCCGAGCCCGGCCACCGCCATCACGTCGCTGTCGTAGACGATCGCGGTCGGGCGGTCCGGCTGGGAGAGCAGCTTGCGGGTGATCGCGGCGCCCTCCGCGTCGCTGAAGTCCGTGGTCAGCGAGGGCGCGTCGAGCAGCCCGAGGCGGGGCGCGGCGTCGCGGACGGCCCGGATCCGGCGCTGGGTGTGCTGGAAGTTCGGCGTACCGGCGACGTGGGCGATCCGGCGATGACCGAGCGCGGCCAGGTACTCCACGATCGAGAGCATCGCGTCGCGGTCGTCGGCCCAGACCGAGGCCAGCGCGCCCTTGCCGCCGCGGCCGCCGATCACCACGGCCGGCAGTTCGAGCGCCTTCAGTGCCTCGACCCGCGGGTCCTTCACGGTCAGGTCGACCAGGATCACGCCGTCGACGCGGTGCTCCGACGCCCAGCGCCGGTACACCTCGATCTCGGCGGCGGTGTCCTCGACGATCAGCAACTGCAGCGAGATCGACTCCGCGGACAGGCCCGACTGGACGCCGGACAGCAGGTGCGCGAAGAACGGCTCGACGCCGAGCGTCCGGGCCGGCCGCGCGATTACCATGCCGACCGAGTCGACCCGCGACGCACCGAGCGCGCGCGCCGCGCTGTGCGGCCGCCAGCTCATTTGCTCGGCGATCTTCAGGATCCGCTCCCGGGTCGCGTCGCTGACGCCGGGCCGTCCGTTCAGCGCGAACGACACCGCGCCCTTGGACACCCCGGCCCTGGTCGCGATGTCCGCGATCGTCGGTCTCGCCATATCTGGCACCTCCTCCACCCTTGACAGCGGATTCTACGATGTGGATAGTTCGGGAGCTATACCGGTTTATCAAATCCAGGAGATCCCATGCGTAGACGCCGTTCGGCGCTCGTGGCCAGTCTTGCCGCCGCCGCTCTCACCCTCGCCGGATGCGGCCTCGGTTCCGAGGATTCCGGCGGCAGCGGCGGCGCCAAGCCGACCGTCGACGCGAACGCCCAGGTGACCGGTGAGGTCAGCTTCCAGACCTGGGCGCTGAAGCCCAAGTTCACGTCGTACGTCGAAGGCGTGATCAAGGCGTTCGAGGCGAAGTACCCGGGCACCCACGTCACCTGGCTGGACCAGCCCGGCGACGGTTACGACAAGAAGGTGCTGAGCCAGGCGTCGGCCGGCCAGCTCCCCGATGTCACGAACCTGCCGCCCGACTTCGCGCTGAGTCTCGCCAAGCAGAACATGCTGCTCGACGTCGCCGCCGCGGACCCGAAGCTGAGCGAGGAGTACGTCGAGGGCGGCGTGCAGGCGTACCAGTACCAGGGCATGGACGGCACCTTCGGCTACCCGTGGTACCTGAACACCGACATCGACTACTGGAACGCGACCAAGTTCGCCGCGGCCGGCCTGGACGCGAAGAACCCGCCGAAGACCTTCGACGAGCTGCTCGCCGCCGCGAAGACGATGCACGACAAGACCGGCGGCAAGGAGTACCTGATGAGCCGGCTGCCGGGCATCGGTGACTTCACCAACGCCGGCGTCAAGATCCTGTCCGACGACGGCAAGAAGTTCGTCTTCAACACCCCCGAGGCC
The DNA here is from genome assembly GCF_040610875.1 of Kribbella sp. NPDC003505. Classification (NCBI taxonomy): domain Bacteria; kingdom Bacillati; phylum Actinomycetota; class Actinomycetes; order Propionibacteriales; family Kribbellaceae; genus Kribbella; species Kribbella sp. NPDC003505. The sequence continues at coordinate 301,230 of NZ_JBEXNA010000010.1, forward strand.
GCCGCGCTGCTGGACAAGTACCGCGACGCCTACAAGGCCGGCTACATGCCGCGCGACATCCTGACCAACGAGTATCTGGGCAACTCCAAGCTCTTCACCCAGGGCAAGGTCGCCTGGACCACCGGCGGCGGCAACGCGATCCAGGACTTCAACAAGGACAACCCGTCGCTGAAGGGCAAGGTCGTCCCGTCGCCGGCGCTGGACACGCCGCCGCTCTACGTGCAGGGGCTGTCGGTGTCGTCCAAGACCAAGAACCAGGCGGCGGCGATCGCGCTCGCCCGGTTCGTCACCAACGCCGAGAACCAGGCCGCGTTCGCGAAGATCGTGAACATCTTCCCGTCCACCAAGGCGTCCGCGTCCGACCCGTACTTCTCGAAGTCCGATGGCACGCCGGAGAGTGACGCGAAGGTGCTCGCGTTCGAGTCGCTGGCCAAGGCCAAGGTGCTGCAGCCGCCGGTGATCAGCGGTGCGACCAACGACTTCATCGGGCAGCAGATCTCGCTGGCGATCTCCGGCAAGATCTCCTCCCAGGCCGCACTCGACGCCGCAGTGGCCAAGGCCAACCAGCTGCTCACCCAGTGATGCGTTCCAACCGTTGGTTCACCCCGTGGGTGCTGGTGATCCCGGCACTCACGTGGTTGCTGGTCTTCAATCTCTGGCCGTCGATCAACACCGTCATCCTGTCGTTCACCAACGCCAAGCCGCTGGGCGGCGGGACCTTCGTCGGCCTGAAGAACTTCGAGACCCTGCTGCACGACGAGCAGCTGCGGTGGGCGCTGCTGAACAGCGTCATCTACATGGTGGTCTGCCTGCCGTTCCTGACCGTCCTGCCGCTGCTGCTCGCCGTCCTGGTGGAGAAGAAGCTGCCCGGGATCACGTTCTTCCGGACCGCGTTCTACACGCCGGTGGTGGCGTCCGCGGTCGTGGTGGCGCTGATCTGGCAGTGGATCCTGGACGACCGCGGCCTGGTCAACGGACTGGCCGAGAAGCTCGGGGTCATCTCCGGGCCGCTGCCGTTTCTGTCCGATCAGTGGCTGTTGCTGCTGAGCGCGATCAGCCTGACGATCTGGAAGGGGCTCGGGTACTACATGATCATCTACCTGGCCGCGCTCGGGAACGTCGGGCGTGAGCTGCACGAGGCGGCCGCGGTCGACGGCGCCGGGCCGCTGCGGCGGTTCGTGCACGTGACCATCCCGGGCGTCCGCGGGACGATGATCCTGATCTCGATCCTGATCTCGGTGTCGGCGCTGCGGGTGTTCTCCGAACTGTTCATCCTGAGCGGCGGCAAGGGTGGACCGGGCGGCCGGGACAACTCCGTCGTGATGCTGATCCAGCAGTACAGCCAGGGCTTCGAGGGCAACCTCGGCTACGCGTCCGCGTTGTCGATCGTGCTGTTCTTCGTCACCGTCGTACCGATGCTGGTGCTGGCCCGCCTCAACCGCCGGGGAGCAGAAGCATGAGCATTGTCACCGATCCGGCGCGTCCGGCCGTTGCTCCGGAGCCGCCGAAGCCTGTCCGGCGCAAGGGATCGTTCGGGTTCAACTCGGTCTCGCCGCGGGAGAAGGTCGCGCGGTACGTCCTGCTGGTGTTCGTACTGCTGATCACGATCGGGCCGTTCCTGTGGCAGCTGTCGACGTCGCTGAAGGGATCGGGGGAGGACATCTACACCCGGATCCCGCGGCTGCTGCCGGCGCAACCGACGTTCGACCACTACAAGGCGGTCACCGACACCATCCCGGTCTGGGACTACGCGCGGAACTCGCTCGTGGTCGCGTTCCTGGTGGTCGGCGGCAACATCGTCGGCGCGTCGCTGGCCGGGTTCGCGATCTCCCGGCTGCAGTTCCGCGGCCGCAAGATCGTCCTCGGCCTGTTCCTCGCGACGCTGGTCCTGCCGGGCGAGGTCACGATCATCTCGCAGTACGTCACGGTCCGGGAGTTCGGGCTGGCCAACACGTTGTTCGGTGTCGCGTTGCCGGGCATGATCGGCGCCCTCAACGTGCTGCTGATGTACAACGCGTTCCGCGCGCTGCCGCTCGAGGTCGACCAGGCGGCGATCGTGGACGGCGCGAACGCGTGGCAGCGGTTCGTGTACATCGGCCTGCCGTCGGTGCGCGGGACGATCAGCGTGATCGCGATCTTCGCGTTCATCGGCGCCTGGGACGACTTCCTCTGGCCGCTGATCGTGCTGACCGATCCGGACAAGTACACGCTGACGGTCGGCCTGCAGTACCTGTCCGGCACGTTCAGCAACAACCCGCGGCTGATCGCGGCGGGCACGATGATCGCGTTCATCCCGATCGTGATCGTCTTCGCCACCCTGCAGCGCTTTTTCTTCAAGGGCGTCGAGGAAGGCGCGGTCAAGGGCTGACGCGACCCGGCTCCGGCCCCGCGGTGGCCGGAGCCCGGCCGCGTGCTGCCGGACTACTTCACCAGCACGATCGAGTTGATCGGCGTGAAGTCGTACGACGCGTACTCACCGACGTAGCGCTGCACCGGGTAGCAGTTCGTGCCGTTGTAGCCCTTGCAGATCTGGAAGCCGGCGCCGCCGGTCTGGTTGTTGATCAGCACCTTGTAGCCGGTCACGTTCTGCAGGTTGTGCGCGCCGTAGCTGTACCAGATGTTCTTGCTCAGGATGCTGCCGTTCGGCTCCCGCAGACACACGGCGCCCGACGGGCAGGTCGCCGTCGTGCCCATGGTCGCCGCGGCCCCTGTCGACGCTGTCGACGCCGTCGACGCCGCGTTGGCCGTCGGCGCCAGCGCCATCCCGGTACCGATCACAGCAGCGGCGATGCCGGCGGCAGTCATAGCAATCTTGCGCATTTCTGTCCCTCCCGAGTGGTGACCTCCGGTCGGAGGTCTCACTGTCGAAGGTAGGGGCGATGACCCTGTGCAGGCGGGGTGTTCCACCCAGTTTCGGGCTGGCCCGAAAAGGGTTGATCAGTGCAGCCGCGGTTCGGCGAAGTCGAGCCAGCGGGCGGTGTCGGCGGGCGTGTGGTGGCGGATCGACCAGTCGACCAGGCGGAGCGTCATGTGCGCCCAGTAGAGGCGCAGCACGGCGGGGTCGAGCCTGGTCGCCAGGAGGTCGTCGAACCACGTCAGGTCCGCGCCGGGCAGCCGGGCGTGCGCGTCGAACCGCAATGTGACCAGGGCGAACCGGCGATCGCCGCGACCGATCCCGTCCCAGTCGACGATCCCGGTGATCCGCCCGGCGTCGGTCAGCACGTTGCCGGTGTGGAAGTCGAGGTGTACGAGGTCGTCGCCGGCCATGCCGCCCGGGTCGGCGCGGCCGATCTCGTGGAGGCGGTCCAGGAGTTTCCGCGTGCGGTCGTCGTACACCTGGAGCGACTCGTGCAGGCAGAAGCCCGGGCCGCTCTCGAGCAGATACATCGACGGCACGGGCAGGCTGCCGCCCCGGCCGGCGAACTGGTCGGTCAGCGCGATCATCGACTCCAGCAGCGTCCGGTCGACCGTCCGCGGCGCCCGCCCTGGTAGGCGCTCCTGCACGACACCGACGATGCCGGGAAGTTCGGCCAGCAAGTCGTACCGCGGGACGGGCAGGCCGTCCTGCCGCGCCGCGTCGAGGACTTCCGCCGTACGCCGGAGGTCGGCCGCCGAGCCGAATCCGCGGGTGAGGACGCCGTCCCGCCCGTCCGGCCACCGCACGAACGCGGCCCCGACCTCGCCCGCCGCGGCCTGTCCCAGGAACTCGAGTCCGGCGCCGGTGGCGTCGTTGACGTCCCGCAGCAACTGCTGTGCGTCGAGCTTCGCCACCGGAGCGGGTACGGCGTCTGGAGTCACGACACCCGACAGTAGTTGACCTGGAGTGCACTCCAGGTCGCAGGATGGAGGGCATGACTACGTACGCACCGGCCGAGGCCTCCGAGCGCACCGGTCTGAGCCTGGACACCTTGCGCTACTACGAACGCCTGGAACTGTTCGGGCCCGTCCACCGGGACACGGCCGGACGCCGCGTCTACAGCGACCATGACGTGGCGTGGGTCGGCCTCCTGGTGTGCCTGCGCAACGCCGGGCTGGGCATCAGCGACCTCCAGCAGTTCATGGGCCGCATGCGGGACCGCTCGAGCGGCCCGACCGGCTTGGTCGAGCTGCTCGAGGAGCACCGCTCCCGGCTGCGCGACGAGGTCGCGAAGATGAATCTCGCGCTCGGCGTACTGGACGACAAGATCGCCTACTACAGCGCCCAGGACGGTCAGTCGAAGAAGTAGGGATAAGGCACCGGCTCCGGCAGGCTGGCGGCGTCGAGCCGCTCTTGGTGCTCCGGTGCCAGGGTGAAGTCCGCGGCCCCGAGCAGATCGTCGAGGTACGCCGGCGTCCGCGGACCGATGATCGGTGCCGTCACGCCCGGCCGCTGCATCAGCCAACGGACCGCGACCTGCGGCATCGTGTGCCCGGTCTCGGCCGCAACCGCCGCCAGTTCGTCGATGACGTGCCAGGTGCGTTCGTTCGCGTACCGATCCCAGTCGTGGGTGCCGGGCGTGGAGACCTTGCTGTCCGCGGGCGGTGCGGTCATGCCGCGCCGGAACGCGCCGGACAGCCAGCCCGAACGCAGGGGAGACCAGGTGATGACGCCGAGACCCTCGTTCTGGCAGACCGGGAGCAGCTCCCACTCGGGGGAGCGGTCCAGCAAGGTGTAGAGCGGCTGAAGGCCGGCGAGCGGCTGCCACCCGTTCTGCGCGCACAGGTCGACGGCTTTCTGCAGCTGCCAGCCGCGGAAGTTGCTGACGCCGATGTAGCGGACCTTGCCGGCCTGCACGAGGCCGTCCAGCGTCGACAAGGTCTCGCCAAGGGGAGTGCTGTCGTCCCAGCGGTGGAGCTGGTACAGGTCGATGTAGTCGGTTCCCAGCCGGCGCAGGCTTGCGTCGACCGCGTCGAGAACGTGCTTGCGGGACAGGCCTTGATCGCTCGGGCCCGGGCCGGTGGGCCAGTAGACCTTTGTCGCGATGACGTAGTCCTCTCGCCGCTGCGTCTTCAGCCATCGTCCCAGCACTTCCTCGGACGCGCCCGCGCCGTACACGTCGGCGGTGTCGATGAACGTACCGCCGGCGTCGGTGAACGTCTCGAGGATCGTGCGGCTGTCCTGCTCGTCGGTCCGGTCGCCGAACATCATCGCGCCCAGGCAGAGCTCGCTGACCTTCAGGCCGGTCGTTCCCAGGTTCCTGTAGTCCATCTCCCCGACGCTAGGAGCTGGACCGCGCTCCAGCTCAAGACCTGTGCGTCGCCGAGGGAAAGACCGCGCCGGTGTACTTCTCGCCGGGGCCCTGACCGGGCTCGTCCGGGATGCTGCTGGCCTCGCGGAACGCGAGCTGGAGCGAGCGCAGGCCGTCGCGCAGCGGCGCGGCGTGGTGATGGCCGAGGGCCGGGGCGGAGGCGTCCAGCAGGCCGGCCAGCGAGTCGATCAGCGAGCGGGCCTCGTCGAGGTCCTTGTGGTCGGGCAGGTCCGCGGCCAGGCCGAGGTTGACCGCGGCGGCGCTCATCAGGTGCAGCGCGGCGGTGGAGATGATCTCCACGGCGGGGACCTCGGCGATGTCGCGGGACGCGGTCGAGAGCGGACCGGGCTGGGCGTCGGACTGGGCGTCGGACTGGGCGTCGGACTGGGCGTCCTGGTGGGGGTCGGACTGTGAAGTGGCATCTGCGTCGGTCATGCTGCTACTCTTGCACGGCGACCGACCCGGTCTGTTGGTGACCCCTGAGCGGAATACATCAGGTTCACCAGCCGTTCGAGTCTAAGCGGAGGGCCACCTCCCACCCAGTCGATGAACAGTCGGCGGGTCCCGGTCAACAGTACGGCGTACCACCCGCCCGGGTCGGGACGTCGTACCGCTGGGAATTGGGCCTTCGTGTGATCGCACGAGGGCCTTCGTGTTTTCCAGGGGGCTCGCGGTGATCACGAGGTGGCATCCAGTACGAGTTCAACCCAGGAGGACCCATCACCACTGATTTGCGCGTCAACGAGCGCATCCGCGTTCCCGAGGTGCGGCTGGTCGGACCGAACGGTGAGCAGGTAGGCATCGTCCGGATCGAGGACGCACTGCGGCTGGCCCAGGAGGCCGACCTCGACCTGGTCGAGGTCGCGGCGACCGCACGGCCTCCGGTCTGCAAGTTGATGGATTTCGGCAAGTACAAGTACGAGACCGCGCAGAAGGCGCGCGAGTCCCGCCGGAACCAGACCAACACCATCATCAAAGAGATGAAGCTGCGGCCGAAGATCGACCCGCACGACTACGAGACCAAGAAGGGTCACGTGGTGCGGTTCCTGAAGGCCGGGGACAAGGTCAAGATCACCATCATGTTCCGCGGTCGTGAGCAGTCCCGGCCGGAGCTCGGCTTCCGGCTTCTGCAGCGGCTCGCCGAGGACGTCAGCGAGCTCGGCTTCGTCGAGTCCTCGCCGCGTCAGGACGGCCGGAACATGATCATGGTGCTCGGACCGCACAAGAAGAAGTCCGAGGCGCGCGTGGACGTGGAAGCCGAGAAGGCGCAGCGCAAGGCCGAGCGCGAGGCCGAGGAGCAGGCGGAGCGCCAGGAGCGCGCCGAGCAGGCTCAGGCCCACGAGGCCCAGCGCGCCGCCGGTGTCACCAAGAAGCCGAAGGGTCCGGCCGACAACCTCGACCCGGAGTGACGTCACGCTCCGGCTCGTGACGGGCCGGAGCCGTCGCACCGAAGTTCGAGTCAACGAAGAAACAACCAGGAGCTGAACAGCCATGCCGAAGATGAAGACCCACTCGGGGATGAAGAAGCGGGTCCGGGTCACCGGGTCGGGCAAGATCCGTCGTGAGCAGACCGGTGTCCGCCACCTCGCCGAGGCGAAGACCTCGAAGCGCAAGCGCCGCCTGTCCGGCACCGTCGAGGTCGCCCCGGCGTACGTGAAGAAGGCCAAGAAGCTTCTCGGCATCTGAGCACCCCCACCCTCCCCGAACATCCCCCGCCGAGTGGACTCCGTCCGGCTCCGGCGCAGAAATACAAGGAGTAACACCTCATGGCACGCGTGAAGCGGGCAGTCAACGCCCACAAGAAGCGCCGGGTCGTACTCGAGCAGGCCAGCGGCTACCGCGGTCAGCGCTCGCGGCTGTACCGCAAGGCCAAGGAGCAGGTCACCCACTCGCTCGTCTACGCCTACCGTGACCGCAAGGCGCGCAAGGGCGACTTCCGGAAGCTGTGGATCCAGCGCATCAACGCCGCGGTCCGCGCCGAGGACCTGACCTACAACCGCTTCATCCAGGGCCTGCGCCTGGCCGAGGTCGAGGTGGACCGCAAGATCCTCGCCGACCTGGCCGTCAACGACCCGGCCGCGTTCTCCGCGCTCGTGCAGGTGGCCAAGGCCGCCCTGCCGGCGGACGTGAACGCGCCGAAGACCGACGCGGCCTGAGCACCACCCGTAGCTGCGAAGTGGCGAGTCCCGGTCTGTTGACCGCGCAATCCGCGCGGATCAAGCAGGCTCGGCGGCTCGCCACTCGTTCGTTCCGGCGCAAGTCCGGACGCTTCCTGGTCGAGGGCCCGCAGGCTGTCCGGGAAGCACTGGAGCACCGCGAACTCGTCGTCGAGGTGTACGCCGAGCCCGCCGTCGCGACCCGGCATCGCGATCTCCACGACCTTGCCGTGACCGCCGGGGTCCCATGGTTCGGGGTCGATCGTGCCGCCGTCGAGGCGTTGAGCGAGACCGTCACCTCGCAGGGCGTGGTCGCTGTCTGCTCCCTGGTGACCGTCCCGCTGCCGGCCGGCTCCCTGCAGCTCGTCGCCGCCGGCGTCCAGGTCCGCGACCCCGGCAATGTCGGTACGTTGATTCGTACGGCGGACGCGGCCGGCGCCGATGCCGTCGTACTGACGGCCGAATCCGTCGACCCGCACAACCCGAAGGCGGTCCGGGCCAGCGTCGGCAGCATCTTCCACCTGCCGATCAGCACGGACGTCGCCCTGGGCGAGGCTGTCCGCACCTGGCGTGAGCAGGGCCTGCAGGTCCTCGCCGCCGACGGGTACGGGGCGACCGATCTGGACACGTGCATCGACGACGGCACCCTGGCGAGACCCACCGTGTGGCTGTTCGGCAACGAGGCGCACGGCCTGCCCGACGGCGTCAACGCGCTCGTCGACCACTCGGTGAAGGTCCCGATCTACGGGCGCGCCGAGTCGCTGAACCTTGCCGCCGCGGCCGCCATCTGTCTCTACGCGTCCGCCCGGGAGCAACGCCGATGATCTTCGACCTGCCGGGACGGTTCTGGCGTGGCAACCTGCACACCCACTCGAACCGTTCCGACGGAGCGCGGACCCCGGCCGAGACCGCCGACGTGTACCGCGGCGCCGGCTACGACTTCGTGTCGATCACCGACCATTTCCGCGCCGAGTACGGCTTCGCAATCAGCGACACCCGAGACCTCCGCACAGCCGGCTTCACCACGATCGTCGGCGCCGAACTGCACGCCCCGCGCACCGAAGCAGGCCGGCAATGGCACATCGTCGCAGTCGGCCTCCCGCTGGACTTCGCGCCGCCGTCCGCCTCCGAAACCGGTCCTGAGCTGGCCCGCCGAGCCCGTGCCGCCGGCGCATTCGTCGGCATGGCCCACCCGTCAGCATCTCTCCTGACCGCGGCCGATGCGGAGAGCCTCGATGCCGCCCACTCGATCGAGGTCTACAACGCGCTCTCCGACCGCGAAAACCGCGGCGACAGCTGGCACCTGACCGATGTCCTCCTCAACCGAGGCCACCGCTTCACCACCTACGCAGCCGACGACGCCCACCTCCAACCCCAGGACCCGCAACCCTGCCGAGCCTGGGTCCACGTCCGCGCCGAATCCCTCGAGCCGGACGCTCTCCTGACCGCCCTCAAAGCCGGCCACTTCTACTCGAGCACCGGCCCCGAGCTGTACGACGTACGCATCGAAGGCGACACGATCACGGTGCAGTGCTCACCCGCGGCCAAGATCCTCCTGAGCGGAGGCCACCCGGGCGCCGAGTGGGCCGAGGGCACCGACCTCACCGAGGCCACGTTCCCTCTGACGCTTTTCCGCGCGACCCACTGCCGCGTCACGGTCGAAGACGCGTCCGGCGGTCGAGCCTGGACGAACCCGATCTACCCGGTCAGCGTTTGACGCGCGCCTCGAGGCCGTCGAGGAGGGCGTCGAGGCCGAAGACGAAGTTCTGGGTGAGGCCGGCGTCGAGGCCTACGGCGGTGCGGCGGCGGACGGAGGCCTGCATCTCGGGGTAGTCGCCGGCGACGGCCTCGGCCTGTTCGACGATCTGGCTGACCCAGTTGTCCTCTGACCGGCCGGACTTGCGGACCATCTCGCGGGTCGCGACCTCGGCGCTGACGGTGCCGAGGACGTACGACATGACGCTGCTCATCGCCAGGTCGATCTCGTGCTCGGTGAACCCGGCGGCGCCGAACAGCACCAGGCCGCGGGCGCCGAGCGACATCGCGTTCGGGCCGATGCTCGGGCGGGTGTACATCACCTCGGGCAGCCACGGGTGCCGCAGGACGGCGGATCGCAGGCTGTGCCCGAACAGCAGCGCGCCGGCCCGCCATCCGGCCAGCTCCGGCTCGGGTACGTCGATCTCGCCCCAGACCTCGTCGATCAGCAGGTCGACGAGGTCGTCCTTGGTCGGCACGTGCCAGTACAGGCTGGTCGCGCCGGCGTCGAGCTTCGCGGCCAGTTTGCGCATGCTCAGCCCGGCGACGCCGTCGGCGTCCAGGATCGTCATCGCGGCGGCCACGATCTGCTCCCGGCTGAGCGTCTCCCGGGCGGGGGAGGCCTTGCGCTCCCGGGTCCAGATCCAGTCCTTCATGGCGTCCATCCTACAAAGGACTCGCACGCCGTTCGAGTTAGTCGTACAGTGTGCGAGTGACTAGTACACCGTTCGAGTCCACCACCGAGGGGCACCCCCGCCGCTGGTGGATCCTGTTGATCCTGTGCTTGAGCCTGATGGTGCTGGTCGTCGACAACACCGTCCTGAACCTGGCCATCCCGTCCCTGATGCGCGACCTCGGCGCTACGCCCGCGGACATCCAGTGGGTGATCGACGCCTACATCCTGGCCTTCGCCGGGCTGCTGCTGACCGCCGGAAGCCTGTCGGACCGCTTCGGCCGGCGGAAGATGCTGCTGCTCGGACTGGTGGTCTTCGGCGCGGCGTCGCTGCTCGCGACCCTCGCCGAGAATCCGTGGCAGCTGATCGCCTGCCGCGGCCTGATGGGCGTCGGCGGTTCGCTGCTGATGCCGAGCACGCTGTCGCTGCTGTTCACGGTGTTCCCGCCGGACGAGCAGCGCAAGGCGATGGCGGGCTGGTCGATGGTCGCGATGGTGGGCGTGGTGGCCGGCCCGACGGTCGGCGGCGTCCTGCTGAACCACTTCTGGTGGGGTTCGATCTTCCTGCTGAACGTGCCGATCGCGATCCTACCGATCATCGGCACGCTGGCGCTGATCCCGGAGTCCAAGGGCCCGGCGCGCACCGTCGACCCGGCGGGCGCGGTGCTGACGATCGTCGGGATGGCGTCGATCGTCTGGGCGATCGTGTCGATCCCGCTGCACGGCTGGGGATCCGCTCGGGTGCTCGGTGCGCTGGCGGTCGGCGTCGTCGCGCTGACGGCGTTCGCTCTGTGGGAGAAGCGGAGCGCGCATCCGATGGTGCCGCTGGCGCTGTTCAAGGACCGCCGGTTCAGCGGGACGAGTCTGTCGATCGTGCTGCTGTCGTTCACCGCGGGCGGGTTGCTGCTGGCGCTGACGCAGTACCTGCAGTTCGCGCTCGGGTACTCGCCGCTGAAGGCGGGGCTCGCGCTGATCCCGTACGCCGTGTCGGCGGCGCTGTTCAACGGGCTGGGCGCGACGCTCGGGAAGAAGATCGCGGACCGGACGCTGATCTCGCTCGGTCTGCTGATCATCGCGGGCAGTTTCGCGATCCTCACCCAGGTGTCGGACTCGAGCGGATACGGGCTGTTGATCGTCGGCCTGCTGGTGATGGGCGTCGGCGGCGGCCTGGCCGGCCCGGCGGCGTACACGCTGTTGATGCAGGCCGTTCCGCCGGACCACCGCGGAGTCGGCTCGGCGATGAACGACACCGTCCAGCAGACAGGTGCCGCGCTGTCGGTCGCCGTGCTGGGCAGTGTGCTCGCCGCGGCGTACTCGTCGGCCCTGCCGGACTCGGTTCCGGAGGCGGCGCGCAAGTCCATCGCGGACACGCTCGCGCTCGGCCCGGACTTCCTCGCGGCCGCCAAGCACGCCTTCGTCGACGCCATGTCGATCGCGATGACGGTCGGCGCGCTCGGCGCGGTCGCCGGCGCGGTCGTGGCGCTGGCCGTCCTGCCGAAGGGCGAGAAGAAGGTGCCGGACGCCGTACAGCCGGTGGACGACCCGGTGCACTGACAGCATTCGCGGTATGACGCGACGGTGGCTGATCGACCCGCCGACCCGACTCCAGCTCTGGGTCGGCGGGCCGTGACTGAGCAGGGCGCGGCGAACCTGGTGCTGATGTTGGTGTTCCTGCTGCCGCCGATCGCGCTCGGGACCATGCTGGCCGGGCGGTCACGCGGAAACCGGCGGGTCTTGACGTGGGCGCGCACGCTCGCGGTCGCGACGATCGTCCTGGCGTTCGCGTACGACCTGGCCGGAGCGGTCTTCCTGCTCCTGTCGGAGCCCCGGAACGGCTCGTGGATGACACCACCCGGCGCAGCGGACGACCCGTACTTCTACCTCCCGATCGGCGTCGGCGCCTTCATCGCCGGCCTCGCCATCCTCATCGGCGTAACCCGAGCCCACCACCGCCTGGGCCCTAGCTGATTGCCTGGCTTGGGGAGGATCGAACTGGATGGTCAGATCGGCCATGCGGAGACGACCAGCCGCTGGCGTGACATGACCCGGGACAACGCCGCCGCGATGTCCCGGGAAGCTGACGCTGCGGTTCGGGTACCACCTGGTCGGCGAACCGTGTGCCGCAGCCGCACAAGTGGTCGCCGCCCTACGCCTCCGCGGCTGGACGGGCACTCCCCGTGCATGCTCCGCCACCTGCCGGTCACCTAGGCCAGCCTAGTCGGGCCGGGGAGGATCTCGTCCCGATACGGGGGCAAGATCCTCCCCGACCCGGGATGTGGGGAGGGGGTTGTGGACGGCCGATTCACGGTCTTGGGGCTGGGGTTTCTAGACTGCAATCCGCAGACGTATCAACCCGAGAGCGAGCCATGTCCGGTCCCAACACTGATTACGACCCGGTCGAAGTGACGCCGCTGCATGCCGAAGAGGTGGAGCGGACGCGCGACGAGGCGCTGGCGGCGTTCACCGGGGCGGCCGATCTGGCCGCCCTGCAGGAGGCCAAGTCCGTCCATCTCGGCGACAAGTCGCCGATCGTGCTGGCCAACCGGGAGATCGGCGCGCTGCCGCCGCAGGCCCGCAAGGAGGCCGGGCAGCGGATCGGCGCGGCCCGGAAGGCGATCAACGAGGGGTTCGCGTCCCGGCTCGCGGTGCTCGAGGCCGAGCACGAGGAGCGGATGCTGGCCACCGAGCGGGTCGACGTGACGCTGCCGTGGCACACCCCGGAGCTCGGCGCGCGGCACCCGCTGTCGCTGATCTCCGAGCAGGTCGCGGACGTGTTCACCGCGCTCGGCTGGGACGTCGCCGAGGGGCCCGAGGTCGAGGCCGAGTGGCTGAACTTCGACGCGCTGAACTTCCAGCCCGACCATCCGGCGCGGCAGATGCAGGACACCTTCTTCGTCGAGCCGGCCGGCTCCGGCAAGGTGCTGCGGACGCACACGTCGCCGGTGCAGGCGCGGTCGATGCTGACCCGCAAGCCGCCGATCTACGTGATCTGCCCGGGCCGGGTGTTCCGCACCGACGAGCTGGACGCGACGCACACGCCGGTCTTCTACCAGGTCGAGGGGCTGGTGGTGGACGAAGGGATCACGCTCGCGCACCTGAAGGGCACGCTCGACCACTTCGTCGTCTCGATGTTCGGCGAGGGCCTCGAGGCCCGGCTGCGGCCGAACTTCTTCCCGTTCACCGAGCCGTCGGCCGAGGTGGACCTGAAGTGCTTCGTCTGCCGCGGCGCGTCCGTCGGCAACCCGGACCGCCCGTGCCGGACCTGCGGCAGCGAGGGCTGGATCGAGTGGGGCGGCTGCGGCGTGGTGAACCCGCGGGTCCTGCAGGCCTGCGGCATCGACACCGATCGGTACTCCGGTTTCGCCTTCGGCATGGGTCTGGAGCGGACGCTGATGTTCCGCAACGGCGTCGAGGACATGCGGGACATGGTCGAGGGTGACGTGCGGTTCAGCCGCCAGTTCGGGATGGAGATCTGATGCGGGTCCCACTGTCATGGCTTCGTGAGTACGTCGACCTGCCGGGTGACGTCACCGGCCGCCAGGTCGCGGAGCAGCTGATCCGGGCCGGTCTCGAGGTGGAGACGGTCGAGGAGTCCGACCTGACCGGTCCGCTCGTGGTCGGCAAGGTCCTGACGTACGAGAACGAGCCGCAGAAGAACGGCAAGACCATCCGCTGGTGCTCGCTCGACATCGGCAAGGACGAGCCGCAGTGGGTGGTCTGCGGCGCGCACAACTTCGAGGTCGGCGACCTCGTGGTGGTCGTGCTGCCGGGTGCGGTGCTGCCCGGCGGCTTCGCGATCGCGGCGCGCAAGACGTACGGCCACGTGTCCAACGGCATGATCTGCTCCAGCGCCGAGCTCGGTCTCGGCGACGATGGCACGCACGGCATCGTCGTGCTGGAGCCGGGCGAGGCCGCCCCGGGCGACGACGCGATCGAGCTGCTCGCGCTGCGCGACGACGTGCTCGACATCGCGGTGACGCCGGACCGCGGGTACTGCCTGTCGATCCGGGGTGTCGCCCGCGAGGCCGCCACGGCGTACGGCGTGCCGCTGAAGGACCCGGCCGACCTGCCGCTGAACGGGTCCGGCGAAGGCGGGTATCCGGTGCGGGTGGACGACGCCAAGGCGTGCAGCGTGTTCGTCACGCGGACGGTGACCGGAATCGACGCCAAGTCGCTGTCGCCGCGGTGGATGCAGAAGCGGCTGCTCGCCTCCGGGATGCGCCCGATCTCGATCGGCGTCGACGTCACGAACTACGTGATGCTCGAGCTGGGCCAGCCGATCCACGGCTACGACAAGGCGCGGCTGTCCGGCGAGATCGTCGTCCGCCGGGCGAACGCCGGCGAGAAGCTGATGACGCTGGACGACCAGACGCGCGAGCTGGACGCCGAGGATCTGCTGATCACCGACGACTCCGGCCCGATCGGCATCGCCGGGGTGATGGGCGGCGCGTCGACCGAGATCTCCGAGGCCACCACGGACGTGGTGATCGAGGCCGCGCACTTCGACCCGATCGTGATCGCGCGGGCGTCGCGGCGGCACAAGCTGTCGTCGGAGGCGTCGCGCCGGTTCGAGCGCGAGGTCGACCCGCACCTGCCGCGGTACGCCGCGCAGCGCGTCGCCGACCTGCTGGCCGAGTACGCCGGCGGGACGATCCTCGCCGAGGAGACCGTCGTCGACACCCACCCGAAGCCGTCGCCGGTCACGCTCCGCGCGGACCACGCGGCCCGCGTGGCAGGCGCCCCGATCACCCTCGAGGAAACGGTCCGGCATCTGGAGTCCGTGGGCTGCACGATCGAGGTTGCCGCGGCGGACGCGGTCGCCGCACCGTTGGCTGCCGGCGCGCACGCTCCCGCGCTGGCCGCGGCCGGCACCACCACCGTCGCCTCCACCCGGATCGAGGGGGACGACCTGCTGACGGTGACGCCGCCGTCGTGGCGGCCTGACCTTCGGGACCCCAACGACTTCGCCGAGGAAGTCATCCGGCTGTTCGGGTACGACAACGTGCCGTCGATCCTGCCGCCCGCGCCGGGTGGGCAGGGGCTGACCGTGGCCCAGAAGCGCCGGCGGAAGGTCGCGACCGCGCTCGTCGGCGCGGGGCTGACCGAGGTGGTCTCGTACCCGTTCACGGGTGCGGCCGACTTCGACGCGATGGGCATCCCGGCCGACGACTCCCGCCGTACGACGGTCAAGCTGGTCAACCCGCTGTCCGACGAAGAGCCGTCGATGCAGACCACGCTGCTCGCGACGCTGCTCCGGACCGCCGAGCGCAATGTCGGCCGCGGCGCGAACGACCTGGCGATCTTCCAGACCGGCCTGGTCTTCCACCCGAAGCCGGAGACGAAGCCCGCGCCGCTCCCGTCGGTCGAGCACCGGCCGAGCGACGCCGAGGTCCAGTCGCTGTACGAGGCGCTCCCGGACCAGCCGCTGCACATCGGCGTGGTGCTGACCGGTTCACTGACCCCGACCGGTTGGTGGGGCAAGGGCCGCCCGGCGAGTTGGGCCGACGCCGTGCAGATCGCGCGGCTGATCGCGTCCGCGGTCGGTGTCGAGCCGGCCGTGAAGAACGCCGAGCTCGCGCCGTGGCACCCGGGCCGGTGTGCGGAGTTCTCGGTCGACGGGAAGGTCGTCGGGCACGCGGGTGAGCTGTACCCGAAGGTCTGCCAGGCGTTCGGCCTGCCGGCCCGGTCGAGTGCGGCCGAGCTGGACCTGGAGGCGCTGATCGCGGCGGGTCCGGAGTCGATCACCGCGCACCCGTTCTCGTCGTACCCGGTGGCCAAGGAGGACGTCGCGCTGATCGTCCCGGCCGAGGTCGCGGCGGCGGACGTGCAGGTGGCGCTGGCCGAGGGTGCGGGCGAGCTGCTGGAGTCGGTGCGGCTGTTCGACGTGTACACCGGCGAGCAGATCGGGGCGGGCAAGAAGTCGCTGGCGTTCGCGCTGCGGTTCCGGGCGCCCGACCGGACGCTCAAGGAGAACGAGGTCGCCGCCGCCCGGCAGGCCGCGGTCCAGGTCACGGTCGACCGTTTCGGCGCCGTTCAGCGGGTCGGCTGACGGCCATGAGGGGTGGTCACCCGCGGGTGGCGGTCGCGGCTCCGAACACGGCGGCCGCCGACGCCGGCGTGCGGGTGGCCGCGGAGGGCGGCAACGCGGTGGACGCCGCGATCGCCGCCACGCTCGTCGCGATGGTGAACGAGGTCGGCATTGTGTCGCCGGCCTCGGGAGGGTTCGTCACGCTGCAGGTGGCCGGTGGCGATCCGGTCACCATCGACGGCTGGGTGGAGATGCCCGGCCGCGGCCTGTCGGCGGACCGGTTCGGTCGCAGCGTCTGGGACATCACCACCGACTACGGCGGCGGGACGACGACCACCGTCGGCCACGGCTCCGTCGCCACCCCCGGCGGGATGAAGGCTCTCGACCTCGCGCATCACCGCTCCGGCAAGGCGCCCTGGCACGAGGTCGTGCAGCCCGCGATCGACATCGCCCGGAACGGGTTCCCGCTCAGCCGCACGTCGGGCTACTACCTGGGCTTCACCCACGAGATCATCTTCGGCTGGCACCAGCCGAGCCACGGTGTCGTGCACGACGGCGACGGGGACGTGATCAAGGCCGGCAGCACGGTCGTGATCCCGGAGCTCGCCGAGGCGCTCGAGCTGATCGCCCGCGAGGGCGCCGAGACGATGTACACCGGCCAGCTCGCCCAGCTGCTGATCCACGACATGGCCGCGAACGACGGCATCCTCACCGCGGAGGACCTGGCGGCGTACGAGGCCGTCGTACGGCCGGCGCTGGTCGTCGAGCAGAACGGCTGGCGCCTGGCGACCAACCCGCCGCCCGCGGTCGGGGGTGTGGCCGTCGCCGCGATGCTTGCCTTACTCGACGGCGTACCGTCCGACGGGAGCTGGAGCCAGTCCGAGCTGGAGCGCCTGGTCAACGTCCAGCACGCGGTGCTCGGACGCCGGCTCGCCGAGCTCGACAAGGAGGATGTGCGCAAGCTCGAGGGCCAGAAGCTGCTCGAGCTCGCGGCGGCCGGAGACCTCCGCGCGCTGACCTCTCCGAGTACGGTGACCGTTTCGGTGGTCGACGACCAGGGCGACGCGTGCGCGATCACGGTCTCGTCCGGCTACGGCTCCGGCGTCCTCACGCCCGGCACCGGCATCTGGCTGAACAACGCCCTCGGCGAGCAGGAACTCCTGCACGGCGGGCCGCACAGCCTGGCCCCGGGCACCCGCCTCACCTCGAACATGGCGCCGAGCGTCGCCCGCCGCGACAGCGACGGCGCCGTGCTGGCGATCAGCTCGCCCGGCTCGGACCGGATCCCGACCGCGCTCGCGCAGGTCTACGCGCTGCACATCCACGGCGGTCTGCCGCTGCGGGAGGCCGTCGAGCATCCGCGGCTGCACGTCCGTGTCCGTGAGGACGTGGTCGTCGACTACGAGGACGACCTGCCGGTGTCCGGGACGACGGCGCTGCCGTCCCGCCCGATGCCGCCGCACTCGATGTACTTCGGCGGCGTCGCGGCCGCGTTCTGGGATCCGGCCGACGGTCTGCTCGCGGTCGGCGACCCGCGCCGTACCGGAGCCGTGGCGATCTCACCCTGACCGGTAAGGTCACCCCACAGACAGATCCGAAAGGCAGCCGATGCGGGACACCCACCCCGAGCTCTCCGTCGTCGTACCGATGTACGACGAGGAGGAGGTGCTGCCGATCTTCTTCGAGCGGATGCACCCGCTGCTCGACGGTCTGGGCATCAGCTACGAGCTGCTGGTGGTCGACGACGGCAGCCGGGACCGGACCGCGGCGCTGTTGCTGGAGGCCGCCAAGGACTGGCCGCAGCTCCGGGTGGTCCGGCTGCTCCGCAACAGCGGTCACCAAGCAGCGCAGTCGGCCGGCTTCCGCCGCGCCCGCGGGCGGTACGTGGTCACGATCGACGCGGATCTCCAGGACCCGCCGGAGGTCATCGCCGAGTTCCTGCAGGCCGTCCGCGAGCAGGACGTCGACGTCGTGTACGGCGTGCGTTCGGACCGCTCGAGCGACTCGTGGGCGAAGCGGACGTCGGCCCGGCTGTACTACCGGCTGATGTGCCGGCTGGTCGGCAAGGACATCCCGTTCGACGCGGCCGACTTCCGGCTGGTGACCCGGCGCGTGGTGGACTCGGTGAACGCGCTGCCGGACGACGGCCGGGTGTTCCGGCTGGTGATCCCGTGGCTCGGCTTCCCGAGCACCGAGGTCAGGTACGTCCGGGCGGAGCGGGCCGCGGGCTCCACGAAGTACAGCGTCTCCAAGATGGTGCGGCTCGCGTTCGACAGTGTGACCGCGTTCTCGGCGGCCCCGCTGCGGCTGGCGACCTGGCTGGGCCTGCTCGGCGGCGCGATGTCGGGGCTGTTCGTCGTCGGCGCGCTCGTGATCAAGCTGACCGGCCGGAGCATCCCAGGCTGGACATCGACGGTGCTCACGGTCAGCGTGATCGGCGCGATCCAGCTGCTCTGCCTCGGCCTCCTGGGCGAGTACGTCGCCCGCCTGTTCCAGTCGAGCCAACGCAGACCGCAGTTCCTCGTCGGCTACGACAGCCTCGAGGACCACGGGCACCAGGAGGAGCCCGTCCACGAGAGCACGCCCACCAACAGATGAAGCGGTCCCTCCCGTGGCTGCTGCCGATCCTGGTGGCGGCCGGTGGGTTCGCGTCGCTCGGCGACGTCGGCGTCGCTCCGCCGGTCAAGTACGTCGTGTACTTCGCCGGGGCGATCGCGCTGCCTGGGACGCTGCTGCTGCGGGCCGTGTGGCGCAGTACGGGCAACTGGGCGGAGGATCTCGGACTCGGATCGGTCGTCGGCGCGACGTGGCAGCTGATCGGCTGGGCGCTCTTCACTGCGGCCGGCCTGCAGGACTGGCTGATCGTGTGGCCGGCGCTCGTCCTGATCGGTTTCGCTGTCAACGGGCGGCAGCACTTCCGGATCGCCGAGCCCAGCCCGCTGCCGATCGCGTGGACCGTCGGGCTGGCGGTGTCCGCGGCCGTGATGCTCGGCGCGGCGACGTTCGGCGTGATGGCGTACCACCCGATGCCGCCGCACGGCGAGGCGTACTACCCGGACCTCCTGTACCACCTGTCGATGGTGCACGAGCTGACCCGCGCAGTGCCGCCGGAGGTTCCCCAGGTCGTCGGCGAGCGGCTCGACTACCACTGGTTCGCGAATGCCGACATGGCCGCGGCCGTCGACGTCACGCGGCTCACTCCGCTGATCGTGCTGTTCCGTCTCTGGGTCCTGCCGTGGCTGGTCGTTTCGCTGCTCGTCTGCGCGACACTGGCCCGGATCGTCAGCCGCACCTGGTGGACCGGCGTGCTCGCCGCACTGGCGCTGGCCGCGCCGCAGCTGTTCCTGCTCGTCGACACGAGTGTGAACCTCGCACCACCGGTCAGCCTGCTCAGCCCGTCGCAGACCTTCGGCATGGTCGCGGCCGTCACCACAGCCGTCTTCCTCATCGAGCTCCTGTTCAAGAACGGCAGCCACCGGCTCTGGCTACTCATCGTGCCGATCGCCGTGGTCGGCGGCGGCTCCAAGCCGACCGTGCTGCCCTTGCTGGTGGCGGCAGTCGCCCTCGCTGCGCTCTACCTACTGGTGACGACCCGGCGGCTTCCGTGGCGTCTGATCGGTACGGCGGCGGTGCTGCTGGTTGTAGGCGCGGTGACCTTCCTGACCGTCGCAGGAAGCACGAGCGGCTCGCGGTTGCAGTTTCTGGCCGTACTGAAGTCGCTGCCCGTCTACACCGCGGCCACTGGCGACAAGACGCAGCCGGGTGACGGGGGACTGATCCTGCCTGCGCTCGTGCACGGCGAGGTGATCGGGACGCTCAGTCTGCTGCTAGGACTGCTGCTGACACTTCAGGCCATGTCCTGGGCCGGGCTCGGCGTGGTCGGACGCAAGGACCCGGTCGCGTGGTTCTTGCTCGGCGCCATGGTCGCGGGCTGGGCCGGCTACCTGCTCGTCGACCACCCGTCGGTGAGCGAGTCGTACTTCGTCTACACCGCCGCACCGTTCAGCCTGGCCGGAGCCGGATGGTTCGCCGCGACCAGTGCGCGCGCATCGGGCCGGCCGGTGCCGATCGCGGTTGCCGCCTTCGTGCTGTCGATCGGGTACGCCGGCCTGCTGGTCTGGGCCCGTGGCGTCCCAGCTGCGTCGACCGGTCGCCAGTTGTGGCTCAGCACCCGGATGCTGCTCGTCGTGCTCGGCATCACGCTGTTCCTGCTGCTCGTGTGGCGGCTGACGTTGCGACAAGCAGGCGGCGGCATGTTCGTCGTCCTCGTACTGCTCTCGACCGCTCCGATCAGCTCGTTCGTGCAGAGCGCGATCCGGGGTGACACCGAGAAGGCGCCGACGTACCGGGCCGCGCGGTGGTGGGTGTACCCGGACGAGGCCGAGGCGGCGCTGTGGCTCGGGCAGAACTCCGCCGCAGGCGATGTGGTGGCGACGAACACCTGGTGCCGTCCGGCAGGTCCGCCCGCGGCCGGCTGCGACGCCCGCGGCTATCTCGTCAGCGGTATCGCCGGCCGCCGCACGCTGATCGAGGGCTGGGCGTACACGAACCAGGCGATGGCCCGGCAGGGCGACGGCGGCCGCCGCTACACCGAGCAGCCGTCGCCGTGGCCCGACCGCGTCGCCCTCACCAACCAGGCCCTCACCGCCCCGACGGCCGACGTACTGCGCAGGATGCGCGACGAGTACGGCGTTCGGTGGCTGTACGCCGACACGCGCAACGGCCCGGTGTCGCCGGCGCTCGACCAGCTCGCCGTCCGCCGACACAGCGTCGGCAAGGTCCGGATCTACGACCTCGGAGAGTGATTTAGCCGTAACATGGAGTCCGCGTGGGCCGTTACGTCTACGCAGGCCCGCCCGCCACGCGGCCGCAGCAATGCACCTGATTGCTCGGGAGGGCGGGACTGATGCGGGCAACCCGACCGGGGGCCATTCTTGTTGCCACCGGCCTGTTGAGCCTCGGCACTCTCACTGCGACGGCGTACGAGGTGCCGACGACCCCGTTCGCCGGGGCCACCACGGTGATGCCGGGCTCCGGACTGCGGCAGACGATCACCGTGAGCGGGCCGACCGAGCTCGGCGATCCGACGACCGCCGGATTCCGTGGCATCGGTCCGGCCACCTACCAGCCGGCGATCGGGACGAGCACTCCGGCGCAGGACGTGGTGGTGAACACCGGCGACTGTGCGTCCACCGGCGGCTGTGGCGAGCGCGGCACCGTGACGATCGCGTTCTCCCAGCCGGTGCGGAACCCGATCCTGCACGTCGGCGGCCTCGGCGGATCGGTCACCCGGACCGTGAGCGGCCGGACGACCGCGCAGTCCGAGCTGCACGCCGTCCTGAAGCTCAGCACCGCGGGCCTCAGCCTCACGAAGCTCGGCCAGGGCAACAACCTGGCGGTCACCAGCGACACGATTACCGCCGCCAACCACGACACCGGGCCGAACTGCGTCAACACCAAGTGCCCGTCCGGCCTGGACACGTCCGCGACCGCCGCCTGCGGATCGGTCCGCGTGAACGGGGTTGTCGCCAAGGTCAGCTTCGACGTGACGGCGCTGTTCACCAAGCACCCGAAGCTTCCCGCGGTGAACAACGGCTCGTCGGGCGACGCGTTCTCGGTCGTCGCGTCGGCTCCCGAGGACTTCGGCGACGCACCGGCGTCGTACGGCGCCGCGTGGTCCGCGCTGAGCGACGTACACCTCGGGAAGGACGTCACCGAGGACAACGCCGGCGTCGCGAACGGCACGACCGGCCCGGTGACACCGGACCAGGCCGACGACGGTGTCGCCTTCAAGCCGCTCCGGACGAGCCAAACGACGTACACGACCGACCTGCAGCTCGGGGGTACGTCGAAGGCAGGGCGGGCGTGTGCGTGGATCGATGTCAACGTCAACGGGACGTTCGAGCCGGGTGAGCGGGCGTGCGCCGCCTTCGCCGCCGGGCAGACCACGGTCACGCTGCGCTGGGCCGAGCTCGCGCCGAGGGCCGGCGCGTCGTACGCGCGGGTGCGCGTCGGGTACAGCGATGCGCAGGTCGAGAAGCCGACCGGCGCGGCCGATGCCGGCGAGGTCGAGGACTACCCGTTCGCGATCACGCCGCCGCCCCCGCCCGTCCTGACCGACGACACCGCGACGACCGCGTTCAACACCGCTGTTGTCGTCAAGGTGCTCGCCAACGACAAGCCGGGCGACCCTGGTACGCCGCTGGCGCCTGGGACGCTCTGTCTCGTCGACGGCAACAAGTGCGTGCAAATGGTGAACGTCGTCGGGCAGGCCAAGTACGTCGCCGGGCCCGACGGCACTGTTCGCGTCGAACCGGTGCCCGGCTTCGTCGGACCGGGCAAGCCGATCACCTACCGGGTTGCCGACAGCAACGGTACGGCGGTCACGGCGAAGCTGACCTTGACCGTGGCGCTTCCGGATCGGCCGGTCGCGAGCCCCGACGCCGCGACCACGCCGCAGAACGTCAGCGTGTCCGTCAAGCCGCTCGCCAACGATCGCGCCGCCGCGGGCGTGCAGCTGGTGCCCGGTTCCGTCGTACTGCGTGATCCGGCCGACGCGACGTTCAAGAAGAAGGTCGTGATCGCGGGCGAGGGCGAGTACGTCGTGAAGCCCGGCGGTGGTGTGGACTTCGTTCCGAAGCCGCAGTTCACCGGCGTCGGTACGTCGATCGGCTACCGCGTCACCGACACCACTCGCCAGACGGCCGAGTCGACGCTGACTGTCACGGTCACGCGGGTGACCCCGACCGCGAACGGCGACTCGGTGTCGACCGCGTTCGACACGGACCTCGTCGTACCTGTGCTGGACAACGACCTGCCCGGTTCGCCGGACGCACCGCTCGTGCCGGCCACTCTCCGGCTGGTTGATCCGGCCGGCGAGCGGCTCGTCGAGCAGGTGACGATCGCCCGGCAGGGGACGTACCTGGTCGCGGCCGGCAGCGTGACGTTCCAGCCCCTGCACGGCTTCACCGGCGTCGGCACGCCCGTGACTTATCAGGTGCTCGACAAGAACGGTACGGCGGCGCGCGCCGAGCTGACCGTCTCCGTCGCTGCGCCCGGCCCGCCCGTCGCGAACCCGGACACCATCACCACGCTGCAAGGCCGGTCTGTCGTGGCCGCCGTGCTTGCCAACGACAAGCCGGGGCCGACGGGGGCGGCGCTGAAGCCAGGCAGCGTGCGGCTCCTGACACGGACGCAGCCGGTGCTGTCGCTCGTCATCGCGGGCCAGGGCAAATACTCGGTGCGGGCCGACGGTCGCGTGCTGTTCGAGCCGTTGCCGACGTTCAGCGGTACTGCGACCGCGGTCGGGTACCAGGTCGCCGACAGCAACAACGCGATCGGCAGGTCGACGCTGACCGCCCGGGTGACCAAGGTCATCCCGGACGCGTCCGACGACACCGCGGGTACGGCGTACGACGCCAGCGTGACGGTGCCGGTGCTCGCGAACGACACGGCCGGCGACCCGTCGGTGCCGCTCGTGCCGACCTCCGTGCGGCTGATCGATCCGACCACGAAGCTGCCGGCCGCGACGCTGGTGATCCCCGGCCAGGCGACGTACAGCGTGACGGCGGACGGGACGGTCGACGTCGATCCGCTGCCGAAGTTCACCGGCCCCGCGACGCCGGTCAGCTACCGGGTCTCGGACGTGAACGGTACGACGGCCACGGCGACGCTGGCCGTCACGGTCGCGAAACCGCCCGCGCCGACCGCCGCACCCGATACCGCGACCACGAAGCAAAACGTCACGGTTCGCGTCGCACCGCTCGCCAACGACCTCGCCGGACAGGGGACCGCGCTCGATCCGCGCAGCCTCGCGCTCGTCGATCCGGCCGACGGCTCGCCGAAGAAGGCCGTCAAGATCCCTGGGCAGGCCGACTACCAGGTCACCCCGGACGGCGCGGTCACCGTCGACCCGCTGCCCGGCTTCCGGGGCGTGACGAGTCCGGTCGGCTATCGGGTCGCCGACCTGTTCGGCCAGACCGCGCGGTCCACGATCACGGTCACGATCACGCCGATCACCCCGGTCGCGGCGGATGACGCCGCGCGGACGCCGTACGACAAGAGCGTCACGGTGCAGGTGCTCGCGAACGACAAGGCCGGCGACCTGACGGCGCCGCTGGTCCCGGGCAGTCTGCTGCTCGTCGATCCGGCCGACGGTGCTTCGAAGGCGACGGTGCGGATCCCCAACGAGGGCACGTACTCGGCCGCCGGGGGAGTGGTCCGCTTCGATCCCGGCGCCACGTTCCGTGGTCCCGGTACGCCGGTGACGTACCAGGTGGCGGACGCCAACGGGACGAGGACGACCGCGCGGTTGACCGTCACCGTCGGCCGGCCGCCGGTCGCGGTGGCCGACAACGCATCGACGCTCCAGAACGTGACCGTGACGGTGAACGTGCTGTCCAACGACCAGCCCGGCACCGACGCGACGCTTGATCGCGGTTCGGTCGGCCTGAACGGGTCCGCGAAGAAGTTGACGGTCGCCGGTCAGGGCATCTATACGGTGCAGCCGACCGGCTCGGTCGAGTTCGACCCGCTGCCGGGCTTCCGGGGTCACGCGAGTCCGGTCAGTTACCGGGTCGCCGACTCGGACGGCAATCACGCGACCTCGACGTTGAGCATGACGGTGACGCCGGTCAATCCGGTCGCGGTCAACGACTCGGTGATCACGCCGTACGGGCATCCGATCACGGTCGACGTGGCCGCGAACGACAAGCCCGGTGACGCGTCGGCGCCGCTGAAGCCGGCGAGCGTGGTGGTGAAAGACGCGGCCGGACAGTTCGGCAAGACGATGACGCGAGCCGGCGAAGGCAGGTATGCGGTCGATGCGTACGGCGCGGTGACCTTCACGCCGGCCAAGGGATTCCAGGGGGTGACGACGCCGACGACGTACCGGATCGCCGACGCCAATGGCACGACCGCGGACGGACTGCTGCTCTTGACGGTCGGCAAGGGGCCGACGGCGGTCGCGGATGCTGTTGCGGTCAAGCAGAACGTGACGGTCACGGTCGACCCGCTGGCGAACGACGAGCCAGGGACGGGCGCCCAGCTCGATCCGAAGTCGGTCCAGTTGTTCGGCGGGACCTGGGGACCGCGGGTGGCGATCCCCGGGCAGGGTGTGTTCACGGTGAAGGCCGGGAAGATCACGTTCGACCCGGAACCGGCGTACCGCGGCGTCGTGTCGGTCGCCTATCGGGTCAGCGACACGACCGGCAACAAGGCGAGCGCATCTGTCACGGTCACGCTCGCGCCGGTCGTCCCGGTGATCAAGGACGACGCTGCGGCCACGCCGTACGAGACCGCGATCACGGTGGACGTACTGGCGAACGACAAGCCGGGTGACGCGAGTGCACCGCTCGTACCGGGTGGCGTGCGGCTGATCGACCCGGCGACCGGGAATCCGCTCGCGGCCCTGTCCGTACCGGGGGAGGGCACGTTCACGGTGCAGCCCTCAGGGGCGATCCGGTTCGCGCCGGCGGACGGGTTTGCCGGGGCGGCGGTCCCGGTCGGGTATCAGGTGGCCGACCGCAACGGCACGCTCGGCTCCGGTGCGCTGACGATCACGGTCCAGGCACGCCCGGTCGCCGTACCGGACGAGGCCCGGACCAAGCAGCACATGGCGGTGACCGTCGACCCGCTCGCCAACGACCAGCCGGGGCCGGGCGCGACCCTCGATCCGGCGTCGGTGCTGCTGGTCGGGCCGGGTGGTGCGCTGGTCGACCACGTGACGATCCGCGGGCAGGGCGCGTACGTCGTTGCCGGCGGCAAGGTCACGTTCACACCGGAAGCGGCGTTCACGGGCACCGCGCGACCGGCGGCGTACGACGTGAAGGACAGCAATCACAACTCGGCGCGATCCACCGTCACCGTCACGGTGCTGCCGGTGCGACCGGTCGTCGTCGACGACAGCGCGAAGACGGCGTTCGGTACGCCGGTCGCGGTGAACGTGCTCGCCAACGACAAGCCCGGCGACCCGTCCGCACCGCTTCGCCCGGGATCCGTCGTACTGCGGGACCCGGCGGACGGTCGTGAGAAGAAGACCGTGACCGTGCCGCACGAGGGCACCTTCGTCGTCGGCGCGGACACTGTCGAGTACACCCCGGCGCAGGGTTTCGCCGGTACGACGACCGCATTGGCCTACCGGGTCACGGATGCGAACGGCACGTCGGGCACCGCACTCATCGACGTCACGGTCGCCGGCCCACTGCTCGCCAAGGCGGCCCCGGACGCGGCCACTGGAACACCGGGCAACCCGGTCGCGGTGAACCCGCTGCTCAACGACAGCGGCACGATCCAGCCGGGCTCGGTCTGTCTCCGGACGCCGGGCGGCGCATGCGCGAAGCAGGTCACGAGCGGCGCGGGCACCTGGTCGGTCGGCGCGGACGGCACTGTCACGCTCAAGCCGGTGGCCACCTTCACCGGTACGGCGAAGGTGACCTACGAGCGGACCGATGAGACCGGCGCGACGCTCGCCGCGCCGGTCAGGCTCACCGTCGGCGCCGAGCCCGCCGAGGACCTCCGCACCGTCAACCGCGCCGAGCTCCCGCCGACCGGCGGACCGCCGCCCGTCATCCTCACCCTCGGCGCCCTGCTCGCCGCACTGGGCACCACCCTCGTGCTGCTGTCGCGCACCCGCAAGTGATTCCCCAGGCCATCACAATTGCGCTGCCGGCGGCTGTCACCGCGTGCTCGTGCCCGGCGCCGGCGATTGTGATGGCCTACAGATCCAGGACCAGCATGATCTCGTCGCGGTAGTCGTCGGCGGCGACGCGGACGGCGCGCGGGTGGCGGCCGACGACGTGGTAGCCGAGCGGGCCGTAGAACTTCTCCAAGCCGAGGCCATCGCGGATCGTCAGCTGCAGCTGCTCGAGACCGAGATCGACGGCGGACCCGCGCAGCCCCTCCATCAGCACCCGGCCCGCGCCGGTGCCCTGGCTGCCCGGGTGGACCATGACGCGCAGCACCGTGCGCCAGTGCGCCTGCAGGTCGCTGCCGCGGCTGACCAGCATGCCCATCCCGACGTACCGCTCACCGTCGTGCAGGACGCCGAGCAGGTCCAGGCCGGCCGCGACCCGCCCGAGCGCGCCGTCGAGGTTCTCCGCGATCTTCCCGACCGGAGCCGGCGCGGTGTACCCGACCGCGCCGCCCGCGTTCGTCGCCGCCACCCACGTGTCCAGCAGGTCTGCCCGCAAGCCCGGCTCGAGCGCGTCGTCCGGGGTCGCCACCAGGTACTTCACCGCACCTCCATCTGCGACTGAGTTGCAGATAGTCTACGGCGCGGTCACTTCACCTGGCGCAGCTTGTCCGGGTTCCGAATCAGGTACAGGTCGCTGATCAGGCCGTCGCTGACCTCCAGGAACGCGACCGTGTCCGGCTCGTCGCCGTCGTAGGCGATGTAGGCGACCTCGCCGTTCAGCGTGCCCATCCGGATCTCGAACCCCGGGTTCTCCGCGATCACCGCGAACAGCCAGCGGGCGATCTTCTCCGCGCCCTGGATCGGCCGCAGCGCGGCCCGCTTCTTGCCGCCGCCGTCGCTGATCAGGACCGCGTCCGGCGCGAGCAGCGCGACCACCTGGTCGAAGTCGCCCGACCCGGCGGCCTGCATGAACCGCATCGTCAGCTCGTCGTGGCTCGCCTTGTCGACGTGGTGCCGCGGCTGCCGCGCGTGCACATGGCTGCGGGCCCGGTGGGCGAGCTGCCGGACGGCGGCCTCCGAGCGGCCGAGCGTGTCCGCGATCTCGTCGTACGGCAGGTCGAAGACCTCGCGCAGCACGAACGTGGCGCGCTCGAGCGGCGAGAGCGTCTCGAGGACGACGAGCATCGCCATGCTCACCGAGTCCGCGAGCTCGGCCGCGGCCGCCGGGTCGTCCTCGTCGGTCGCCAGCGGCTCGGGCAGCCACGGGCCGACGTACTGCTCGCGGCGCGCCTTCTGCTCCCGCAGCCGGTTCAGTGCGAGCCGGGTGGTGATCCGGATCAGGTACGCGCGCACGTCGCGGATGTCGTCGTGCTCGATCGCGGACCAGCGCAGCCACGCCTCCTGGACCACGTCCTCGGCGTCGGACACGCTGCCCACGACCCGGTACGCCGCGCCGACCAGCACCGCCCGGTGCTCGGCGAACTCGCGGGCGAGTTGGTCGTCGGTCATCGGACCGGCCTCAGTTCGCAGAACTCCTTGAAGCCCTGGCTGGTGAGTCCGAGGGCGGAGTTGATCCGGGAGCGGTAGTTCTCCAGCGCGACGATCGCGGTCAGCTCGACCAGCTGCTCCTCGCTCAGGTCCTGCCGCAACCGCTCGACCTGCTCGTCGGTGACTTCCGGTGGAGTGGCCGTCATCGCCTCGGTGTAGTCCATCACCGCGCGCTCCAGATCCGTGTAGACGTCGCTGTCGCGCCACCTTGGCACATCGTGCAGCTTCGCCGCGTCGACACCCTGGTGGTGGAACTCCCAGTAGCCGAAGTCCATGCACCAGCTGCACCCGATCCGCGCCGACGCCACCATCACCGCGAGTGCCTTCAGCTCCGGGGCGAGCGCCTTCCAGCGCGCCGCCGTACCCTCCAGCAACGCCGTCGACAGCAACACCGGCCGGTTGTGCAACGCCACCTTCACCGGATCCGGCACCTTCCGGAACTTCCGCCGGCTGCCCCACTCCACCAGCCGCACCACCAGCCCCCGCCGGTGCACCATCCCAACCCGAGCCATCCCAACCTCCAAGATCCGTCGTCACCCACAGGACACGCGGCACCCCTCCCTTCGTGACGTGACCCCGCTCACACGCCGCCCGTGGTTCCACTTTGTGCATGAGATCCGTAGCGTCGGAGGCCGGCCGTACGGATCCGGTGCACAAGGTCGCCGCGGGGATGGACACGGTTGGATATTCATGCGGTTCGTGGCATACTCATTCACATGAGTGTGACGGTGGCGGTGGCCGGGGCCAGTGGGTATGCGGGGGGTGAGCTGCTCCGGTTGCTGAGTGGCCACCCGGACGTCGAGATCGGCGCCCTGACCGCCGGAGGAAACGCCGGTACGGCGCTCGGCGTGCACCATCCGCACCTCGTGCCGCTGGCCGGGCGCATCCTGGTCGAGACCACGGCGGAGAATCTCGCCGTTCACGACGTGGTGTTCCTGGCCCTTCCGCACGGACAGTCCGCCGCCATCGCCGAGCAGCTCGGCGCTGACGTCACCGTGATCGACTGCGGCGCGGACTTCCGGCTGACGGAGGCCGAGGTGTGGACCGAGTTCTACGGCGGCGAGCACGCCGGCTCGTGGCCGTACGGGCTCCCGGAGCTCCCCGGGCAACGGGACAAGCTCCGCGGGTCGAACCGGGTCGCCGTACCGGGCTGTTACCCCACCGTCTCCACGCTGGCGATGCTGCCGGCCGTGCAGAGCAAGCTCGTCGACCCGACCCAGCTGGTCGTGGTCGCCGTCAGCGGTACGTCGGGCGCGGGCAAGGCGCCGAAGACGCACCTCCTCGGCGCCGAGGTGATGGGATCCGCCTCGGCGTACGGCGTCGGCGGCGTCCACCGGCACACGCCGGAGATCGAGCAGAACCTCGCGCCGTACGCCGACCAGCCGGTGAGCGTCTCGTTCACGCCGGTGCTCGCGCCGATGGCCCGCGGCATCCTCGCCACCTGCAGCGCACCCGTCGCCGACGGCGCCGACTACGCGACGCTCCGGAAGGCCTACGAGGACGCGTACGCCGACGAGCCTTTCATCCACCTGCTGCCCGAGGGGCAGTGGCCGCAGACCCAGGCCACCCTCGGCGCGAACACCGTGCAACTGCAGGTCGCCCTCGACCGGCGCACCGGCCGCGCCGTCGTCGTGGCCGCGATGGACAACCTCACCAAGGGCACCGCCGGCGCCGCCGTGCAGTGCATGAACCTGGCCACCGGTCTCGACGAGACCACGGCCCTGCCCCTCGTAGGAGTAGCCCCGTGACCGTAGGTATCACACCGGACGCTGCGCTGAATTTTGGAGTCGATCGGAGCGCCGGAGTGACCGCGCCGGCCGGCTTCCGAGCGGCCGGGGTGATCGCCGGGATCAAACCAGCCGGTACGCCGGACCTCACCGTCGTGGTCAACGACGGCCCGCACGACGTCGCCGCCGGCGTCTTCACCACCAACAAGGTGAAGGCCGCGCCGGTGCTCTGGTCGCAGCAGGTGCTGTCGGCCGGCGCGTTGAAGGCTGTCGTGCTGAACTCCGGCGGCGCCAACGCCTGCACCGGGCCGGAAGGCTTCCAGGACACCCACAAGACCGCCGAGAAGCTGGCCGAGGTGCTCGGCGTCGGCGCGGCCCAGATCGGGGTCTGCTCGACGGGCCTGATCGGCGAGCGGCTTCCGATGGACAAGGTGCTTCCCGGGATCTCCGCGGCGGTCGACGCGTTGGGCGACGGACCCGAGGCCGGTCTCGCGGCGGCGACCGCGGTGATGACGACCGACAACGTGCCGAAGCAGGCCGCGCTGAAGCACGCCGACGGCTGGAGTATCGGCGGGCTCGCCAAGGGCGCGGGGATGTGTGCGCCGAACATGGCGACGATGCTGAGCGTGATCACCACCGACGCCGTCCTCGACCAGCCGCACCTCGACCACGCGCTGCGGAACGCGGTCGCCAAGACCTTCAACCGGCTCGACGTCGACGGCGGCACCTCGACCAACGACACCGTCCTGCTGCTCAGCTCGGGCGCGTCCGGTGTGCCGGTCACGCCCGAGGCGTTCGAGGCGGCGCTCACGGACCTGGCTGCTGACCTGGTGAAGCAGCTGCAGGCCGACGCCGAGGGTGTCACCAAGCATGTGAGCATCACGGTGCAGGGCGCCGCGACCGAGGCGGAGGCGCTGGCCGCCGCCAAGATCGTTGCCGAGGACAACCTGTGCAAGACGGCGTTCTTCGCCTCCGATCCGAACTGGGGACGGATCGCGATGGCGGTCGGCAACGCGCCCACGGCGTTCGACCCGTCGCTGCTCGACATCACCCTGAACGGCGCGGCGATCTGTGTCGCGGGCGGCAAGGGCGTGGACAGGTCCGAGGCGGACCTCAGCGGTCTCGAGATCGACGTGGTGATCGACCTGCACGCAGGCCCGGCGTCCGCGACGGTCCTCACCACGGACCTGTCGCACGCGTACGTCGAAGAGAACTCGGCGTACTCGTCATGATCCAGGCGGATGCGATCGAGAAGGCCGCCGTACTGACCGAGGCCCTGCCGTGGCTGAAGCAGTTCCACGGCAAGACCGTCGTGGTGAAGTACGGCGGGAACGCGATGGTCGACGAGAAGCTCAAGCGCGCGTTCGCCGAGGACATCGTGTTCCTCCGGTACGCCGGGGTGCGGGTCGTCGTCGTGCACGGCGGCGGGCCGCAGATCAGCGACATGCTCGGCCGGCTGGGCATCGACAGCGAGTTCCGCGGCGGGCTCCGGGTCACCACGCCCGAGGCGATGGACGTCGTCGGGATGGTGCTGGTCGGCAAGGTCGGCCGGGAGCTGGTCGGGCTGCTGAACGCGCACGGCCCGTTCGCGGTCGGCATGTCCGGTGAGGACGCGGGCCTGTTCACCGCGGAACGCCGGACGGCGCTGGTGGACGGCGAGCAGGTCGACATCGGCCTGGTCGGCGACGTGGTCGGGGTCCGCCCGGAGGCGGTGATCGACCTGATCGACGCGGGCCGGATCCCGGTGGTGTCGACGATCGCCCCGGACGAGGACGGTCAGGCGCACAACGTGAACGCCGACACCGCCGCCGCCGCGCTCGCGTCGGCGCTCGGCGCGGAGAAGCTCGTCGTCCTGACCGACGTCGCCGGGTTGTACCGGAACTGGCCGGACAGCGACGAGATCATCACCCAGATCGACACCGCCGAGCTGGCCCGGTTGCTGCCGTCGCTGGCGTCCGGCATGGTGCCGAAGATGGAAGCGTGCCTGCGCGCCGTCGAATCCGGGGTCTCCCGGGCGACCGTGATCGACGGCCGTGTGCCGCACTCCTTGCTGCTCGAGATCTTCACCGACGCCGGAAGTGGAACCCAGGTGATCCCGTCATGACCGAGCTCCTGACCGTCGACGGCACGCAGGCGGCGCTGACGTCGCGCTACAGCGGTGCCTTGATGAACACCTTCGGTGCGCCCAAGCGGGTCCTGGTCCGCGGCGAGGGCGCGTACCTGTGGGATGCCGACGGCAACAAGTATCTCGACCTGCTCGGCGGACTCGCGGTGAACTGCCTCGGCCACGCGCACCCGTTCGTGGTCTCCGCGGTGACGTCGCAGCTCGCCACGCTCGGCCACGTCTCGAACTTCTTCGCCTCCGCGCCGCAGATCGCGCTCGCCGAGAAGCTGCTCGGCCTGTTCGACGTGCCGGGCAAGGTGTTCTTCACCAACTCCGGCACCGAGGCGAACGAGGCGGCGTTCAAGATCACCCGGCGCACGGGCCGGACCAAGATCGTCTCGACGGTCGGGGCGTTCCACGGCCGGTCGATGGGTGCGCTCGCGGTGACCTGGAAGCCGGCGTACCGGGAGGCCTTCGCGCCGCTGCCCGGCGACGTCGAGTTCGTCCCGTACGGCGACGCGGACGCGCTGGCCGCGGCGGTCGACGACGAGACGGCGGCGGTGGTGCTCGAGCCGATCCAGGGCGAGAACGGCGTCGTCGTGCCACCGGCCGGCTACCTGCAGGCGGCGCGGCGGATCACGTCCGAGCACGGCGCACTGCTGTGGATCGACGAGATCCAGACCGGGATCGGCCGGACCGGGACCTGGTTCGGGTACGAGAACGACGGCATCACGCCGGACCTGGTGACGGTGGCGAAGGGCCTCGGCGCCGGGATCCCGATCGGTGCGTGTGTCGGGCTCGGCCCGGCGGCCGACCTGCTCCAGCCGGGCAACCACGGCACCACGTTCGGCGGCAACCCGGTCGCGGCGATCGCCGGGCTGGCGGTGCTGACCGTGATCGAACGGGACGGCCTGCTCGCGCAGGTGAATGCCGTCGGCAACCACCTCGCGTCGTCGATCATCGCGCTCGACCACCCGCTGATCGCCGGTGTCCGCGGCCGCGGGATGCTGCTCGCGATCCAGCTGACCGCGCCGGTGTCGGACCAGGTGGCGGCACTCGCGCTGGACGCCGGCTTCGTGATCAACAACCCGGTCCCGGACGCGTTGCGGCTGGCGCCGCCGTACATCCTCGGCAAGGCTGATGCCGACAGTTTCGTCGCGGCCCTCCCGGGGCTGCTCGACCAGGTGGAGGTTCCGTGACGATCCGGCACTTCTTGCGGGACGACGACCTGTCGCCGGTCGAGCAGGACGAAGTACTGACGCTGGCCGCGCAGCTGGCGGGGGACCGGCACGGGCACCAGCCGCTCGCCGGGCCGAAGACCGTCGCGGTGATCTTCGACAAGTCGTCGACCCGGACCCGGATCTCGTTCGCGGTCGGGATCTCCGAGCTCGGCGGCGTACCGCTGGTCATCGACGCGCAGACCTCGCAGCTCGGCCGCGGCGAGCCGATCGCCGACACCGCCCGGGTGCTGGACCGGCAGGTCGAGGCGATCGTCTGGCGGACCTCCGGCCAGTCGCGGATCGAGGAGATGGCCGCGGCGTCGTCGGTGCCGGTGATCAACGCACTGACCGACGAGTTCCACCCGTGCCAGATCCTGGCCGACCTGCAGACCGTGCGGCAGCACAAGGGCTGGACCTCCGGGCTGAAGCTGGCGTACCTCGGCGACGGCGCCAACAACATGGCGCACTCGTACCTGCTCGGCGGCGCGACCGCCGGCATGCACGTCGTCATCGGCTCGCCCGCGGACTACCAGCCGGATCCGGACGTGCTCGTGCGCGCGGCGGCGATCGCCGAGGCGACCGGGGGATCGGTCGCCTGGACGGAGGACCCGATCGCGGCCGCGGACGGCGCCGACGTGCTCGCCACCGACACCTGGGTGTCGATGGGCCAGGAGGCCGAGGCAGCCGAGCGCGAGGCGCCGTTCGTCCCGTACGCCGTGACCGGGGAACTTCTCGCCAAGGCGAAGCCCGATGCGATCGTGTTGCACTGCCTTCCCGCCTATCGTGGCAAGGAGATCGAGGCGGCCGTGATCGACGGGCCGCAGTCGGTCGTCTGGGACGAAGCCGAGAACCGGCTGCACGCGCAGAAGGCGCTGCTGTCGTGGCTGCTGGCAAGGAGTTTCTCGTCGTGAGCGTTGCGGTTCCCACCACCAAGACGGCCCGCCAGCAGCGGATCGTCGATCTGCTCGGCCGGCAGCCGGTCCGGTCGCAGACCGAGCTGGCCGACCTGCTCGCCGCGTCCGGGCTGGTCGTCGGGCAGGCGACGCTGTCCCGCGACCTGGTCGAGATCGGCGCGGTGAAGGTCCGCGACGCCTCCGGCCAGCTCGTGTACGCCGTACCGGGCGAAGGCGGCGACCGCACGCCGCGCGCCGGCGAGGCGGCTGCTTTCGAGGCCCGCCTGGCCCGGGTCGCGTCCGAGCTGCTCGTATCGGCCGAGGGCAGCGCCAACCTCGTCATCCTGCGAACCCCGCCGGGAGCGGCCCAGTACTTCGCGTCCGCGATCGACCACGTCGGCCTCGACGACGTCCTCGGCACCATCGCCGGCGACGACACCGTCATGGTCGTCTCCCGCAACCCCACCGGCGGCCCCGACCTCGCCGCCCGTTTCCTGTCCCTCGCCGCCCGCGAACCGAAGTAGCGAACGCTGACGCCGACCATCGCCAAGTACGAGGTGAGGTGGGTGGAGGGGAGCGGCGATGGACGAATGGTTCGTGGCGCAGGTCGATGCGCACGGCGGTGACATCCACGCGTACCTGAGCCGCCGTACGGCCGACGGAGTCGCGGACGATCTGCTCGGTGAGGTGTGGGTCGCGGCGTACGCTGGTCGCTCGTCGTTCGACCCCGATCTGGGCTCCCCGCGCGCCTGGCTGTTCGGAGTGGCTCGGCACGTGCTGCACGGCTACTACCGCAAACGTCGACTCCGCGTACCGTCGCTCCTCGGCTTCGAGCGGCCGGTGGACGAGACGGACGCGGTCGACGCTCGCCTGGATGCCGCGGCCCTCGGGCCGGCTCTGCCAACGCATGGACGAGCACCTCACCGACCCCGCCAGGACCCGACAGGAGGCTGACCGATGAACCCCACCGATCATTGGGACGACCTGAAGTCCGCCGGCGCGGTTCCACCGCCGGCCGCGGAGGTCCTCGCTCACGCCCGCCGTCAGCTTGACGAGGCCGCCGCACGATCACGTACGCGCACCGTTCGTCGCCGGGTGCTCGTGCCCGCTCTGGCCGCGACGACCATCGCTGCCGCTGTCATCGGCGGCGTCGCGATCTACCGTGGCGCCTCGGAGCCGGACCCGGTCGCGATCCCCGGCCCACGATCCAGCGCTTCTCAGCCGAGCGCTACGTCGTCCCGGCCGAGTCAAGGGATCGCCGGCTCCTGCGCAGTCGTGTATTCGCCGGCGGAGCTGAAGCAGCGCGCCTTCGCGTTCGACGGCACCGTCCAGAAGGCCGTGCGTGCTCCGGGCGGGACGTTCCCGAGCTACTTGCTGACCTTCACGGTCCACGAGTGGTTCAAGCCGGTCGGCGGCGGCCGGACCGTGACGGTGCGGACCGCCACCCCACCGCAGGGATCCGGGTACGACGTGTCCGTCGACTTCCCTGACTACACCGTTGGCAGCCGGCTGCTCATCGCAGGCGAGCCACAGTGGGGCGGGGCCGATCCGTTCGAAGACGCTTACGCGTTCGGATGCGGCTTCAGCCGGGCCTACGCGCCGGGCGATGCCGCGACCTGGCGCACGGTGTTGAGCAAGTGACTGAGAGGATGATTTTGTGAGCACTGGAGAGAGCGCTGCCCTGTGGGGCGGACGTTTCGCGGGAGGGCCGGCGGATGCGCTGGCGGCGTTGAGCAAGTCGACGGATTTCGACTGGCGGCTGGCGCCGTACGACATCGCCGGGTCGAAGGCGCACGCGAAGGTGCTGCACCGCGCGGGGCTGCTGACGGACGAGGACCTCGACGCGATGCTCGCGGGGCTCGACGGGCTGCTGGCCGACGTACTGTCCGGCGAGTTCCAGCCCGCCGCCGAGGACGAGGACGTGCACACGGCGCTGGAGCACGGTCTCCTCGTCCGGCTCGGGCCTGAGCTGGGCGGACGGCTGCGTGCGGGACGGTCCAGGAACGACCAGGTCGCCACGCTGTTCAAGAGCTACCTGCGGGACCACGGCCGGATCATCGGGCGGCTGCTGCTGGAGCAGGTCAACACGCTCGCGGAGCAGGCCGAGCGGCATCTGGGTGTCGCGATGCCCGGGCGGACGCATCTGCAGCATGCGCAGCCGGTGCTGCTGTCCCACCACTTGCTCGCGCACGCCTGGCCGTTGCTCCGGGACCTCGACCGGCTGGCCGACTGGGACGCGCGGGTGGCGGCGGATTCGCCGTACGGCTCGGGCGCGCTGGCCGGCAGCTCGCTCGGGCTCGACCCGGTCTTCGTCGCGCACGAGCTGGGCTTCACGAACTCGTCGGCGAACTCGATCGACGGTACGTCGGCGCGGGACTTCGTCGCGGAGTTCGCGTTCGTCACCGCGCAGATCGGCGTCGACCTGTCCCGGCACGCCGAGGAGGTGATCATCTGGGCGACGAAGGAGTTCGGTTTCGTCGAGCTGGACGACGCGTTCTCGACCGGGTCGAGCATCATGCCGCAGAAGAAGAACCCCGACATCGCGGAACTCGCCCGCGGCAAGGCGGGGCGTCTGATCGGGAACCTGAGCGGTCTGCTGGCGACGCTGAAGGCGCAGCCGCTCGCGTACAACCGGGACCTGCAGGAGGACAAGGAGCCGGTCTTCGACTCCATCGACACCCTCGAGGTGCTGCTGCCCGCGTTCACCGGGATGATCCGGACGCTGCGCTTCAACGCGGACCGCCTCGCAGAACTCGCCCCGCAGGGCTTCTCACTGGCCACCGACATCGCCGAATGGCTGGTCCGCCAGAAGGTCCCGTTCCGCGTCGCGCACGAACTCGCCGGCGCCTGCGTCCAGGAATGCGAGAAGCGCGGCATCGAACTCTGGGACCTCACCGACGACGACCTGGCCGCCATTTCCCCGCACCTGACCCCCGAAGTCCGCACGGTCCTGACCGTCGAAGGCTCCCTGACCTCCCGCAACACCCGCGGTGGTACGGCGCAGGCGCGAGTCAGTGAACAACTGACCGAGCTACGCGACCGCGCCGCCGCCCACACCGCCCGCCTGACCTGACGGCAGCCACCAGCAATTCGCCGGCGATTCGGGAGACCTGAGACAAGTAACGGGGCCTGGAGACCTGCTATTACCTGTCTCAGGTCACCAGATCAGGTCCCCGGTCAGTGCCCTCGCCCACCCGGCCGAAGGGCCGGCCTGCCTGGCGGTCGCCTAAGGTGCTGCGCATGCGTCGTTCTCAGCTGGCGGGTCCTGTGTTGGAGGTGGCGCCGCGGCTGTTGGGGGCGGTGCTGCGCAGCAGCACCGACGAGGGCACGGTTGCCGTCCGGCTGACCGAGGTCGAGGCGTACGACGGGCCGAACGACCCCGGCTCGCACGCTTACCGGGGTGAGACACCGCGCAACGCGGTCATGTTCGGTCCGCCCGGCTTCCTGTACGTGTACTTCACCTACGGCATGCACTTCTGCATGAACGTCGTCGCCGGCCCGGAAGGCGTCCCGTCGGCCGTCCTGCTCCGCGCCGGCGAGGTCATCGAAGGAGTCGACCTCGCCCGCGCCCGCCGCGGTCAGACAACGCCGC
The DNA here is from genome assembly GCF_040610875.1 of Kribbella sp. NPDC003505. NCBI lineage: Bacteria > Bacillati > Actinomycetota > Actinomycetes > Propionibacteriales > Kribbellaceae > Kribbella > Kribbella sp. NPDC003505. The sequence continues at coordinate 338,787 of NZ_JBEXNA010000010.1, forward strand.
AGAAAGTGGTCGTCAACCAAGCTGTCAACCAAGCTGTCAACCAAGCTGTCAACCAAGCTGTCAACCAAGCTGGAGTCCGCAAGGGTCAGCTCCCCAAACGTCCCGCCACCAACCCGGACCGCGACCTCGCCCGTGGCCCGGCCCGCCTCTGTGTTGCCCTGGGCATCGGACGCGAGGGCAACGGCGCCGACCTGCTCGCGAAGACGTCGTCCATCCAGATCCTCGACGGCTCCGGCTTCGACGGCGTACCCGCGACCGGCCCGCGCGTCGGCCTCCGCGAAGCACCCGACCACCCGTGGCGCTTCTGGATCCCGAACGACCCGACGGTCTCGCCGTACCGACCGCACGTCCCGAAGAAGCGCGCCTAGGTCCTACCGGTTCGCCAGCTCGAGCACGTAGTCCAGCTGCGGCAACCCGTGCTCGACCTCCGGATCCGGGAACAGCCCCACATGGTGCACCCCGGCCGCCTCCAGCCCGGCGACGTGTTCGGCTGCGTCATCCACCGTGCCGATCGCGCCGATCGCGGTCCACCAGTCAGCCGGCATCCCGACCAGCCCCGCCTCGCCGGACGCGTCGTACAGCGCCTTCATCTCGTCGAAGAACGGCAGCGCGGTCAGCTGCGGCGGCCGGTCGCCGATCCGCGAACCGAGCCACGGCGCGGTCCACTCGTACGCCGTCTTGCGGTCCTCGCGGACGCACATCGACGTGAACACCGCGACCACGAACCCGTCGGGTGATCCGGCGTGCTCCACCGACTGACGCACATACGCCGCGGTCGCGGGCTCGGCCAGAACGACCCCGTCGGCCACCCGCCCGGCCAGCGCCATCGACTTCGGGCCCTGCACCCCGAGCAGGATCGGCGGTACGTCGGCCGGCGGCGCGTCCAGCTTCACTGCGTCGAGGTGGACCGTCGTCCCCTCGAAGCTGACCTCCTCGCCGCGCAGCAGCCGGGTCACACTGGTCGTCACCTCGTCGAGCGCCGTCAACGGCGACTTCGGCCGGACGCCCATCTGCCCCATCCACGACTGCACGCCATGACCGATGCCCGGCAGGAACCGCCCGGGCCCGAGGGCCTCCAGCGTCGCGAACTCCATCGCGGTGACCGCGGCCGTGCGCGCGACGGCCGGCACGATCCCGAGCCCGACGGTCAGCCGCTCGGTCGACGTCAGCGCGGCCGACACCAGCGACGGGCCCGCGGTGAAGAAGCAGTCCTCGATGATCCACAGCTCGTCCGCGCCGCCGCGGTCGAGCCGCCGCGCCACCTCGGTGACGAGCGCGGCCGGATAGGTACGCGGGAAGCACATTCCGAGAGCGGTCATGGAGAGACGGTAGGCGACGCGACCGACAGTTCGTGAAGGACGTGTGAAAGGTGTCCGCGGACCGCGAGGCAGGGCGACTAGCGGCCCGTGCGACGGGTAGGTTTCCGGTATGGCCCGTCCGCACTACTCGTCCCGTCTCGAGGACTGGTTCAACCTCGGGGTGCAGGCGGTGCTTCGGCGTCGTGGCTGGCAGGAGCGGATCATCCCGCAGGTCGGCTACGGCAACACCGAGTTCGTCCGGGTGCTGGCCCGTGTGGTGCTCGGCCGCGATCCGCGCAACCAGCCGCGGTACGACGAGGACCAGGTGGTGCGCGGCTGGCGCGTGTTCGTGACGGCGCCGGCGACCAAGGTGCCGGTCACCGTCACGGTCAGCGGGCAGACGTTCGAGACCGTGACCGATCGCGGCGGCTTCATCGACTTGAACGTGCCGGTGGTGCTGCCCCCGGGGTGGCACGAGGTCGTCCTCGGGGTGCGCGGCGACCGCCAGGCGCGGGCGCGGATCTTCGTCCCGGACCCCGAGGCCACGTTCGGACTTGTCAGCGACATCGACGACACGGTGATCCTGACGATGCTGCCGCGTCCGCTGATCGCGGCGTGGAACACGTTCGTCCGCGACGAGCAGGCGCGCCGCGTCGTACCGGGAATGGCCGGTCTGTACGAGGAGCTGCTGGCGGACCACCCCGGTGCACCGATGTTCTACCTGTCCACCGGGGCGTGGAACACCGCGCCGACGCTCACCCGTTTCCTGGCCCGGCACGGGTACCCGCTGGGCCCGTTGCTGATGACGGACTGGGGACCGACGAACACCGGCTGGTTCCGGAGCGGCCAGGAACACAAGCGGACCGCACTGCGCCGGCTGGCTCGCGAGTTCCCCAACGTGCGGTGGGTGCTGATCGGTGACGACGGCCAGCACGACCCCCAGTTGTACGGCGACTTCGCGCAGACGCATCCGGACCATGTGCTGGCCATCGGGATCCGCCAGCTGACCCCGGCCGAGCAGGTCCTGTCCCACGGTCTCCCGGTCCCGAATACGGACCCCGGCGCCCATGACCCGCACAGGCCCACCGCCGTCACGGTGCAGGGACCGGACGGACACGCGCTGCGCCCACAGCTCCGGTCGGTGCTGACACGTCCCGAACCCACCTGAGTCGCGGTACGCCGCCGTACAGGACACTGGTACCGACCCGACGTACTCGAGGAGAGAACTAGTGACCGAACGCCGCACTCAGGTGCTCGACGACCTGCAGAGCCGTGGCCTGATCGCCCACTCCACCGACCCGGACGCTCTCCGGGCCTCGATGGCGGCAGGACCGATCACCTCCTATGTCGGGTTCGACCCCACCGCGCCCAGCCTGCACATGGGCAACCTGCTGCAGCTGCTGACGCTGCGGCGGCTCCAGCTGGCCGGCCACAACCCGATCGGGCTCGTCGGCGGCGCCACCGGGCTGATCGGTGACCCGAAGGAGACGTCCGAGCGGGTGCTGAACCCGAAGGACGTCGTGCACGAGTGGGTCGAGAAGGTCCGCGCCCAGGTGGAGAAGTTCGTCGACTTCGATCCGTCCCTGCCGAACCCGGCCCGGATCGTCAACAACTACGAGTGGACCAAGGACCTCAACACCCTCGACTTCCTGCGGGACATCGGTAAGCACTTCCCGGTAAACCGGATGCTGGGCCGGGAAGTGGTGAAGGCCCGGCTGGAGCAGGGGATCAGCTACACCGAGTTCAGCTACGTGCTGCTGCAGTCCCTGGACTTCCTGGAGCTGTACAGGCGGCACAACTGCACGTTGCAGACCGGTGGCAGCGACCAGTGGGGGAACCTGACCGCGGGCGTCGAGCTCATCCGCCGTACGGAGGCCGGCAAGGCGCACGCCCTGGCGACGCCGCTGGTGACCAAGTCCGACGGCACGAAGTTCGGGAAGACGGAGTCCGGCACGGTGTGGCTGGACCGGGAGCTGACAACGCCGTACGCGTTCTACCAGTTCTGGTTCAACAGCGACGACCGGGACGTGATGCAGCTCCTGCGCTTCTACACGTTCCGCACGCCGGAGGAGCTGGCCGCCCTCGAACAGGCGACCGCGGAACGTCCTCAGGCCCGCGAGGCGCAGCGAGCGCTGGCGGAGGAGCTGACCACCCTGGTTCACGGGGCCGACGAGACCCTGCGCGTGCAGGAGGCGTCGAAGGCCTTGTTCGGCCAAGGAGAGTTGAGGTCGCTGGACGGCTCGACCCTGGTGGCGGCGCTGCGCGAAGCGCCGCATGTGGAGCTGGGCGCCGGCGAACCGATGCCGACGTACGGCGACCTGCTGGTGAAGTCGGGGCTGGTGGCCAGCAAGTCGGCTGCGCGGCGCACGGTCGCAGAAGGCGGCGCGTACCTGAACAACGAGAAGGTGAAGGACGCCGAGTACGTGCCGGCCGCGGAGGACCTGCTGCCTGGCGGCGTGCTGGTGCTGCGTCGCGGGAAGCGTTCCTTCGCAGGGGTTCTGGCCGCGCGGACGCAGGGCTGACGGTGCCGGCGTGGGAGTGGGCTGCACTCCCACATCCGGGTTGCCCCAGGCAAATTACAGGCCTGTGATTCGGCGCACCCCGGGCGGATTTGACCGGCCACCTGCGGGCCACGTAATGTTCTCTTTGTTGGAGCGAGGCGCAGGACGCGAAGGCGGCCGGTCGCTCCGAACCCCCCAAGGCTAGCTGAGCCGAACCGGGTTGTCTGACTCGGGGCGGTAGCTTGGATGCGGGTGGAGGGGTCAGAAAAACTGGGACTTGACTCGGTGGTTCTGCTCCGGTAAAGTAGCGAAGGTTGCCCCGGGAGTCTGGCTGGAAGGTCAGACTGCGGTGTGCGTCCGATTCTTGAGAACTCAACAGCGTGCCGAAAGTCAATGCCGAAAGATGCATTAACCCCGTCCACAGGCGTTGAACGATTTCTCCTAGCCCTGGGTCTTTGATCTTGGGGTGTGGGTTGTTGTTTGTCTGTGGGTGGATTCCTTTGAAATTATTACGGATGACAAGCCAGTTGATGGTTTTGTTTCTGATTCAAAGGATCGCTTTTCGATTGTCGACTCTCCAGCTTTGCTGGTTTGTCATATTTTTCAACGGAGAGTTTGATCCTGGCTCAGGACGAACGCTGGCGGCGTGCTTAACACATGCAAGTCGAGCGGTAAGGCCCCTTCGGGGGTACACGAGCGGCGAACGGGTGAGTAACACGTGAGCAACCTACCCTCAACTTTGGGATAAGCCTCGGAAACGGGGTCTAATACCGGAT
>NZ_JBEXNA010000011.1:0-1166 GCF_040610875.1 Kribbella sp. NPDC003505
AAGCGCCAGGCCGACGCCCTGTCCACCGCCCTGGGCATCGCCGCCGCCGCGTGGGACACCACCGGCCCCACACCCAGCCCCACCACCGGCCCCACACCCGCCCCCGCCACGGGCACCGAGGACACCGAGGGCACCGAGCGCGCCGCGAGCACCGCGGGCACAGGTGGCGCCGCGAGCACCGCGGGTGCCGTGGCTTCGGCGGCTGAGAGCGCCGAGGACACAGCCGGTGCAGCCGGTGCCGCGGGGACCGGTGGTCGGGTGGCCGGGTACGGCGCGAAGGCGACCATCACGGTCACGATCGACTTCGACGACCTGAAGGCCGCGACCGCGGACGCGGTCGGGCGCACCGTCTACAGCGGCGGGCTGTCCGCGGCCACGATCCGGCGGCTGGCCTGTGACGCGAACATCATCCCGTTGGTGCTGGGCTCGAATTCGGAGCCGCTGGATGTGGGGCGCCGGGTGCGGCTGGTCACCAAGGCGATGCGCCGCGCGATGGAGGTCCGTGACCGTGGCTGTGTGGTTTGTGGAGCCCCGCCGGTGATGTGCGACGCCCATCACCTGATCTCCTGGATCGACGGCGGCCACACCAAGGTCGACAATCTGGCTTTGCTGTGCCGTCGTCACCACACCGACCTCCACAGGGGCCGCTGGCACCTCACCATCCTCGACGGCATCGTCCGTGTCGCCCGACCCAGCTGGGCCGAACCGTCACCCACCTTCGCCGCAGCGCGACGCGCGGCAGCGCCGCACACTCACCCACCCGGCGGCGGGACGGGCTCGCGTGAGTCCGAGCTCACCGAGGCCGAGCTGGGGGCGGCGTCCGAAGACGTCGCGATGGAGAACGTCGCCGGCCGCTCGCGCTGGCGGGCCGACGTAGCTGCGCTCCAGCAAGCGGCCGACTTCGCAGCCGCCGGTTGAGGCCGGACAACACAGCAACCTCCTACTCGCGGGCCTGCGGGCAGGAGGCTGTTGTACTGCGGTAGATCGGGAGACCGCCAAATCCTTCCACCACCGCCTCCGGCACCGGGGTGGCCAGTCCTCTCACCCAAACCGAGCCGGCGACGCAACCGCCCACTCGCGGACACCTCCGCCCCGCGCGCCGCGGCGCGCCAACGAGCATCCTGCCATGTCAGTCCTGCCGCGCCCGTTGTGCCTGTCGTGCCGGT
>NZ_JBEXNA010000011.1:1265-311815 GCF_040610875.1 Kribbella sp. NPDC003505
CTGTGCCTGCCGCGCCCGGTTGTGCCTGTCGTGCCGGTTGTGCCTGCCGCGCCCGGTTGTGCCTGTCGTGCCGGTTGTGCCTGCCGCGCCCGGTTGTGCCTGTCGTGCCGGTTGTGCCTGCCGCGCCCGGTTGTGCCTGCCGTGCCGGTTGTGCCTGCCGCGCCCGGTTGAGCCTGCCGTGCCGGTTGTGCCTGCCGCGCCCGGTTGAGCCTGCCGTGCCGGTTGTGGCGTCGTGCCGGTTGTGGCTGTCGTGCCCGTTGTGCCTGCCGTGCGCGCCGCGCCTGCGGTAGCGGGCGGCCCGGGCGTGCTCCCGTGTGCTGGTTGCGTGCCGGGCATGACGTACTGGACGTATCACCGGATGCCGAGCTACCGGGCGTCGAGGAGCCCCGGGTGTGTCCTCAGGAGTCGGCTGGGCATGGCCGCTGGGCTGGCATGCTTGGACGCGACACAGTCGCCGGTATGCGAACCCACTCGCGATGCCGGGTTCCGCCAGCCGCTCGGAGGACTTGCGGGACGTCTGGAGCTGCGTGGCACCTAGCTTTAGGTTCCCGGTCTTTCGTGGGGAGCTCTTCGGGCCGACCCGGCCAGGCACCCAACCACTGCCTCGAGCTTCTGGATGAGGCGTTTGCTCACGACGTGATTGGTGAGCCGTTGCTGAGGTTGTGGAGTTCGTCGGGCGCGGCCAGGATCATCGGCAGCCGGCGGGCGTTGAGTGGCGAGACCAGGCCGGCGAGCTCGTCCGGTGCGTGCCAGGAGATCGACCGGATCTCGAAGCCGTCAGGCTGCAGCTGGTCGATCAGCGACGGGTCGTGGACGCCGCCGTCGTACAGGATCTCGACCGCGTCGCCCCAGCCTTCCCACCGCGGCAGCCAGTCGATCGCGAGGATGCCGAGCAGCGGTAGCGCCGTACCGAGCTCCTCCTCCATCTCCCGGGACGCACCGGTCGCCGGGTCCTCGTCCGGCTCGACGACTCCGCCGGGCAGCTCCAGGTCCTTTTTGTAGCTGACCTGGCACAGCAGCACCCGTCCGCCGGTGTCGCGGACGACGACGTGCGCGATCACCCGCTTCTTCGGCAGCGCCGAATCCATCAACGCGGTCCAGCCCGTCACCGTGTCCGGACGCGGATCGTCGACGCGCATCCCGTACACGGCCACGTCGCGGCGCTCGCCCTCCACCAGCGCGGCCCCGCGCAGCACGCCCTCGCGCCGGAATCCGGACCGGATCGCGACCCGGGCGGAGGAATGCAGCTCCACGTCGACCTCGACCTGCAGCCGCTCCAGACCGAGCTCACCGAACGCCCACTCGCTCAGCAACCGGAGCGCCCGCTGCGCCAGCTCCGTGCCGCCGTCGAGCGCCCAGACCACCAGGCCGACCCCCGGCGTGGTCCGCCGGACCTCGACGGTGCCGACCGGCTGCCCGTTCTCGACGTCGAACCTGACGACCACCTCGTCGTCGAGCGCGAGGCGCAGTGTCAGTTCACCATCGGTCAGCGGAGCGGTCACGCCGTGAACGCTACCCGGTGAACCGCAGGTAGACCGTCGCCAGGGGTGGCACGGACAGCTCGGCGCTGCTCTCGAGCCCGTGCCACGGCGTGCCGTTGGCCTCCACCGCACCGAAGTTGCCCACACCGGACCCGCCGTACGACGTGGCGTCGGTGTTGACGACCTCCTCCCAGCGGCCGGCGTACGGAAGGCCGAGCCGGTAGCCGTGGTGCGGGATCGCCGAGAAGTTCGCGATGCACGCCACGGCCGACTGACCCCCTGAGCCGTCAGGGCCGTACCGGACGAAGGAGAACACGTTGTTGCCGGCGTCGTTCGCGTCGATCCAGCTGAACTTCTCCGCGTCGTGGTCGGTCGCCCAGAACGCCGGGTTGTCCTTGTAGACGCGGTTCAGGTCGCGGACCAGGTCCTGCAGGCCCTGGTGGTCGCTGTGGTCCAGCAGCCACCAGTCCAGCTCGCCTTTCTCCGACCACTCCGACTCCTGGCCGAACTCGCACCCCATGAACAGCAGCTGCTTGCCCGGGTGCGCCCACATCATCGCCAGGTAGGCACGCAGGTTCGCCAGCTGCTGCCAGCGGTCGCCCGGCATCTTCCGCAGCAGCGAGCCCTTGCCGTGCACGACCTCGTCGTGGGACAGCGGGAGGACGAAGTTCTCGGAGTAGGCGTACATCATCGAGAACGTCATCTCGTGGTGGTGGAACTGCCGGTGCACCGGCTCGTGCTCCAGGTAGCGGAGCGAGTCGTTCATCCAGCCCATGTTCCACTTGAAGCCGAACCCGAGCCCGCCGAGGTGCGTGGCCCGGGTGACGCCCGGCCAGGACGTCGACTCCTCGGCCACCGTGATAACGCCCGGGACCCGCTTGTAGAGCGTCGCGTTCATCTCCTGCAGGAACGAGACGGCCTCCAGGTTCTCCCGGCCGCCGTACTGGTTCGGCACCCACTGCCCCTCGGAGCGGGAGTAGTCCAGGTAGAGCATCGAGGCGACCGCGTCCACCCGCAGGCCGTCGATGTGGAACTCCTCGGCCCAGTAGATCGCGTTCGCGACCAGGAAGTTCCGCACCTGCGGACGGCCGAAGTCGAAGACCAGCGTGCCCCAGTCGGGCTGCTCGCCGCGGCGCGGGTCCGGGTGCTCGTACAGCGGCGTGCCGTCGAACCGGGCCAGTGCCCAGGCGTCCTTCGGGAAGTGCGCCGGGACCCAGTCCACGATCACGCCGATCCCGGCCTGGTGCAGCCGGTCGACCAGGAACCGGAACCCGTCGGGGTCGCCGAAGCGCGACGTCGGCGCGAAGTACGACGTGACCTGGTAGCCCCACGAGCCGCCGAACGGGTGCTCCATCACCGGCATGAACTCGACATGGGTGAAGCCCATGTCGTTGACATAGGCAACGAGCTCGTCGGCCAGCTCGCGGTACGACCGCCCCTTGCGCCAGGAGCCGAGATGCACCTCGTACACGCTCATCGGCTCGGCGTACGCCTGCGCCGCGGCGCGCCGCTCGATCCACGCGGCGTCGTCCCACTCGTACGTCGACTCGTGGACGACGGAAGCGTTCGCCGGGGGAGTCTCGGCGAGGTTCGCCATCGGGTCGGCCTTCTGCCGCCAGACGCCGTCGCGGCCGCAGATGTCGAACTTGTACCGCGTCCCCGGGCCGACGCCGGGCACGAACAGCTCCCATACGCCGGAGGCGCCGAGCGACCGCAGCGGATGCGCCCGGCCGTCCCAGAAGTTGAAGTCGGCGGTCAGCCGGATGCCCTGCGCGTTCGGCGCCCAGACCGCGAACGACGTACCGGTGACGGCCCCGCCCGGGCCTTCGTAGCGGCGGACGTGGGCGCCGAGCACGGTCCACAGCTGCTCGTGACGGCCTTCGCCGATCAGGTGCAGGTCGACCTCGCCGAGCGACGGGAGGTACCGGTACGGGTCGTCGACCTCGGTCGCGGGGCCGTCGGTGTAGGTGACCTCGAGGCGGTAGTCGGGGACCTTGTCGAGGTCCAGGACGCCGACCCAGACGCCGTCGTGCTCGTGCCGCAGGTCGAGGCGCTGCCCGTCGTACAGCACGGTCACGCTGTTCGCGTACGGACGGAGCGCGCGGACGGTGACGCCGTGCTCGCCGAGATGCGGGCCGAGCACCTGATGGGGATCGTGGAACGTGCCGGCGACCAGCCGCTCGAGGTCGGTCCGGCTGACTGGAACCGCTGTCACCACAGGCTTGTCGGCCGACACCACCGGCTCCTCAAAAGCTTCACGCTCTCCCATAAGCCCCATCCTGCCCGATCACGTCGTCGTACACCGCACCCCGTACCCGTCGAGTCCGGAAGTACACAAACGCAACCGGTCGGCACGTCGCGGACGGTGTTCAGGGCAGGATTACTGTGCGGCCAATTGCGCGGCAGCCGACAGTGGGATCTGCAGCCAGGTCGGGCGGTTGCGGGCCTCGTAGAGGACCTCGTAGATCACCTTGTCGGCGAGGAACGCGTTCAGCAGCACGTCCTGGGCGCGCGGATCGGCGCCCGCGACCTCGGCGTACCCGTCGCAGAAGGCCTGCTGGTTGCGGGTCGCCCATTCGGCCGCGCGGTACGCGATCTGCTGGTCGCCCTCGTGGTCCTGGAGCAGCGACCGGGCCGCGTAGTCGAACGAGCGCAGCATCCCGGCGATGTCCTTCACCGGGGTGTCCAGCGCCCGGCGCTCGACCAGCGACTTGGCCGGCTCACCCTCGAAGTCGATCAGCTTCCAGCCCTCGATCGTGCGCAGCACCTGACCCAGGTGGTAGTCGCCGTGGATCCGCTGCACGGTCACCGGCTGGTCGTAGGCAGCCAGCGCGTCGAACCACCGGCCGAGACCGTCGCGATACGGCTGCAGCTCCGAGATGACGGACGCGGCGTGGTCAAGCCGCCGGTGCATCGCGTTCGCGTGCTCGACCAGCTTCGCCGGCTCCCAGACATCGGTACCGAGCGCCTTGGCCAGCTCGGAGTGCACCTGCGCGGTGCTCGCACCGAGCCGGTGCGACTCCGGTGCGAAGTCACCGCCGACCTCCTCGGCGTGCAGGTCGGCCTCGGCGTACAGGTCCCGCACCGACGAGGTCGCGAACGACCAGCCGTCGGTCGAGTTGTTCTGGAATGCCGTCATCATCGCGAGCTCGCCGCTGTCGGTGCCGCCACCCGCGCGCGGCCACCTGCCGCGCGCCGACCCCAGCACCTCCGGGACTAGCTCGGACCCGGCCTCGGTGAGCGCCGACTCGATCTCCACGCCGGGGTTGCTCCCGGGCTCGAGCCGGCGGAACACCTTCAGCAACGCCACGTCGCCGAACACCAGCGACGTGTTGCTCTGCTCCACGGTGAGGACCAGGGACTGTGCGTCCGGCGGCACCTCGACGTGGTGGTCCGGCGCCTGGACGGGATGGAACTCCAGCCCGTCCAGCTGCCGTCCGTGTGTCAGCCCGTCCAGCCAGTACGGCGTCGCTTCCTTGTCGTGCAGCGCGTCGTACACCCAGACCTCGGTGTCGCCGAGGTCCGGCTCGACCCACTCGCCGACCAGCGCGTGGCCGAGGTTCTCGACCGGTTCGCGGTGGTAGCTGAGCGGCAGCTGGTACACCCGGATCGGGATCTCGATCCCGGGCGGACCCGCACAGTAGACGAACCCGATCCGGACCGCGGGCCAGGCGTCCGTGTCCGACAGCCAGGCCGAGGTGGCCATCGCTTCGACATGAACGTCGTGTCCCTTCTCGCCGAACCACCTCTGGCCCGCGCAGAAGGACTGGACCTGGTCCAGATGGGAAGTCACTTAAATGCTCTCCTCGTGGTTATCCGGCTTCGCCACCGGCAGCCGGAACCAGTAGAAACCGTGGGCACCGAGGGTCAGAAGGTAGGGCAGTTCCCCGATCGTCGGGAAGTGCACACCACCGAGAAGTTCGACCGGCTCGACGCCCTGCCACTGCCGCAGGTCCAGCTCGATCGGCTGCGGGAACCTGGACAGGTTGTTCACGCACAGCACCACGTCGTCGCCGAACTCCCGGACGTACGACAGCACGCTCGGGTTGGAGCCGCCCAGGTCGGTGAAGGTGCCCATACCGAACGACGGGTGCTGCTTGCGGGTCTGGATCATCCGCCGGGTCCAGTGCAGCAGCGACGAGGCGTTCTCCATCTCGGCCTCGACGTTCACCGCCTGGAAGCCGTAGACGGGGTCCATGATCACCGGCAGGCTGAGCTTGCCCGGCGTCGCGGTGGAGAACGAGGCGTTGCGGTCCGGCGACCACTGCATCGGGGTCCGGACGCCGTCACGGTCGCCCAGCCAGATGTTGTCGCCCATGCCGATCTCGTCGCCGTAGTACAGGATCGGGGAGCCGGGCAGGCTGAGCAGCAGCGCGGTGAACAACTCCATCTTGTTGGTGTCGTTGTCCAGCAGCGGCGCGAGCCGGCGGCGGATGCCGATGTTGGCCTTCATCCGCGGGTCCTGCGCGTACTCCGACCACATGTAGTCGCGGTCCTCGTCGGTGACCATCTCGAGCGTCAGCTCGTCGTGGTTGCGCAGGAAGATGCCCCACTGGCAGGTGTCCGGGATCTCCGGTGTCTGGGCCAGGATCTCCGAGATCGGGAACCGCGACTCCCGGCGCACGCCCATGAAGATGCGCGGCATCACCGGGAAGTGGAACGCCATCTGGCACTCGTCGCCGCCGGAGTCGCGGTCGCCGAAGTACTCGACCACGTCGGCCGGCCACTGGTTCGCCTCGCAGAGCAGGACGCGGTCCTCGTAGTTCGCGTCCACCTCCTTGCGGACCCGCTTCAGGAACTCGTGGGTCCGCGGCAGGTTCTCGCAGTTCGTGCCGTCGGTCTCGAACAGATACGGCACCGCGTCCAGCCGGAAACCGTCCACGCCGCGGTCCAGCCAGAACTTCAGCGCCTCGATCATCGCGTCGCCGACGGCCGGGTTCTCGAAGTTCAGGTCCGGCTGGTTCGAGTAGAACCGGTGCCAGAAGTACTGCCCGCGGACCGGGTCCCAGGTCCAGTTCGAGGACTCGGTGTCGACGAAGATGATGCGCGCGTCGGAGTACAGCTCGTCGGTGTCGGACCACACGTAGAAATCGCCGAACGGGCCGTCCGGGTCCTCCCGCGACGCCTGGAACCAGGGGTGCTGGTCCGAGGTGTGGTTCATCACGAAGTCGACGATCACCCGGATGCCGCGGGCGTGCGCCTGGTTGAGGAACTCCTCGAACTCGGGCACGGTGCCGATCTCCGGCATCACGTTGGTGTAGTCGGAGATGTCGTACCCGCCGTCGCGCAGCGGCGACGGATAGAACGGGGGTAACCAGAGACAGTCGACGCCGAGCCACTCGAGATAGTCGAGTTTCTCGGTCAGGCCCTGCAGGTCGCCGATGCCGTCGGCGTTCGAGTCCTTGAAGGACCGCACGAGGACCTCGTAGAAGACGGCCCGCTTGAACCACAGCGGGTCACTCTTCGTCAGTCCGTGGTGCTGCTCCGGCAGCATGTCGGTCACGCTCACCTCCATCGGGTGTCTCCAAACCTAGCGGTACTGCGGCTGGCACTGCTGCGCGCCGCCACGACGTGACGACGCTGGGTGGACTCGGACGGACATGCACTTGTCCTCGTACCCCGTTGTGGCAGGGCTAAAAGGAGGAACTGCGCGTGGGTCCGGACGACTCCGGTGATGTGGTGACGCCGTGGGTCGGACGGTCCCGCAAGGCGTTGCGCACAGTCTGACGGCCCTTCGGCAGTACAAGCAAATAGGGCTCGCGATCCGGTCCTGCTGCGATTCGATGACGACCGGCTCACCGTCGCGGTTGGCGCTCCTCGTGGCGCTTCTGCGCTTGCTGAGATGCCGCAGTCCGACCACCGCCGCGCAGGTACCGGCGGAGCAGTCCTCTGACATTCACCGACTGCAGCGGCGGATAGGCGGCGTCCGCGTTGACGTTGCGGCCCTCCTGCCCTTCCCCCGGCAGAATGACCGCATCTGGCTCCAGTGGCTCCGGCGCATCGGCTCTCATCGTCTTCTCCTCCAAGCGGTCGGGCGTCGCACCGAGCTGTGCTGTGCACAGCCAAGGTACGTCGCCCGCGGTCGACGGCGATCGTCTCGGTCTCAGCGGCCGCGACCGAACAGCCCTCGTTTCTTTCCGGGCTGCTGTCCACCCTGCTGTCCTTGCCGCTTCCCCTGCTGCTGACCGGACGCCTTCTTTCCCGGTTTCGCGACGCCATCATCCGCCAGTCGCTGCGCCTGCTGTGCCTGCTGCTGCGAACTCGTCTGACCGGGCTGCTTCAGACCGGCCTGCTTCTCGATGCTGCTCCACGTGCCGGTCTTGATCTCGCTGTGCTTGGGCACCACGACGGTCTTGCCCTTGGCGTTCTTGCAGGTGATGTGGCTGCCGTTCTGCCGAGCCGGCGTGAAACCTGCCTTCTTCAGCTCCTTGTCGGCGTCGCGGAATTTCTTCGCCGCTACGGCACCTCGACCGTCAGGGTGAGCTGCTCGGGAACACCGACCTCCTCGACCAGCAGTGCGATCGCCGCCTTCAGGTCTTCGACGGCCGCCTCCCGGGTCTCACCCCTCGCCGTTGGCGAATGCATCCGGCGTCAGCGCTGCCGCAGCGGTCCAGCCGCCGTCTTCGGTGTCCTCGGCGATGGTGAATGGAACCGTGATCTTGCGCTGCAACTCGGTCTCCTGGTCACTGAGTGTTTCCGCGATCGTACGACCACACCGGGGGCACCTCGACTCATCGTCGCCGGGCGCGCGGGTTCGTCAGAATCCGGGCCCGGTCTCCAGTCTGCACTGTCGCAGCCGCGGGTCAGTTTTCCGGGATGTCCACGTCGACGACGAGTTGGTCGGGGGCGCCCGATTCGGCTACTGCGCGGGTGATCTGGGTGCGGAGGTCCTCGAGGGAGGCCTCGCGGGATTCGCCCTCGCCGGAAACGAAGATGTCCGGGGTGAGGGCGGCCTCGGCGATCCAGATGCCGTCTTCGTCCTGGGCGGCGATGTAGGGCAGGTGGAGCTGTCGTCGCACGGTGTCTCCCGGGGTCATCCCCGCGGATCCGCGGCCTTGCGCGGACGGCGGGCGTACTTGGTGAAGCCGGCCCGCTCGGCGTCGGCCTCGGTGCGGAACCAGACCTCGGGCTTGGTCCGGCCGTAGTACGGCGAATCGGGCGTGTGGAACAGCATCGACTGCGCGTTCCCCTTGATCGTGAACCCGTCCGGCGGCCCCTGATGCGGCACCGCGTCGGCCGAGCCCTCGCCGTACCTTCCCGGCGGTAGCCCGGCCACGTCGCCCGTCTCCGCCCCCGGCTGGATGTGGTCGAACAGCGTCGGCTCCCCATCCATCAACTGCGAGAACTCCGCCCGCTTCTCCGGCGCCCGTACGGCGGCCGCCGCGTCGGCAGGCGGCTCCTCGGCAGCGGGCTGCCCGTGGGTGACCGGCGGCTGCTCGGCAGAAGTCGGCTCCTCGGCTGCCTGCCGGGGTGGTGCGGCCGGCGCAGGTGCTGTCGGCGGGACGGGTGTCGGTGCGGGGGTGTCGGCTGCGGGGGTGTCGGCTGCGGGGACCGGGGGAGTGGCGGTGGCGGGGCGGCGGTCGAGGAGGTACCAGGTGATGCCGGCGCCCAGGAGGAAGGCGAGCAGGGAGCCGATCCAGTTGTCGCGGAGGAGCCAGCTCATCGGCGGGCTCCTCTCGCCGGCGTGCGGACCAGGCGGTGCAGCAGCCAAGCGGCCGTGCTGCCCAGGACGAACGCGACCAGCAGCAGAAACCAGGTCTCGGCGATCAGCCAGCTCATTCAGTTCCCCTGAACTACTCGGATCTCGGCGCGGCGGTTGGCGACCCGCCCGGCGCCGGTGGCGTTGGAAGCGATCGGGAACGCCTCGCCGTACCCGTGCGCGAGGATCCGGTCGGCACGCACCCCGAGCCGCACCAGCTCGGCCTTCACCGCGGCGGCCCGGCGCTCGGACAGCGGCAGGCTGGTCGCGGCCGAGCCGAGGTCGTCGGTGTGACCGGCCACCTCGACGCGCGCCGTCGGGCACGATTTCAGGACGGCGGCGGCCTTCACCACGGACGGCTTGGACGCGTCGTTCACGATCGACGTACCGGACAGGAAGTTGATCCGGTACTCCCGGCTGAACGCGGCCAGCCGGCTCTGGAAAGTACGGCAGGGCTCGCTGACCGCGGGCTTCGGCGGCGCCGGCAGCTCCAGCTCGTCCGCGATGACCGCGCCCGGAACGGCCGTCGCGGCGGCGCGGGCGACGGTCGCCTTGGTCGCCTGGTCCGGCACCTGACCGGACAGCGTCACGGTGTCCCCGTCGTACCGCACGGAGGCGTCGCCGCTGCCGATCGCGAGCGCGCGCAGCAACGCGGTCAGCGCGGACGCACCGGCCAGCCCGTGCGCGGCGTCGATGGTGGTGCGGTCGTCGTACTCGCGGTCCGGACCGAGCACCTGCTCGACCTCGGCACGAATCCCGTCCTTGACCGCCTGGCTCTGCACCGGCGCCTGCACCCGGATCGAGCGGTCCGTCCGCCCGACCTCGAACGCCGGTACGTCGGAGGGCCGCGGCGCACTGCTGCTCGCCGGGGCGCTGGGGGCCGGCGTGCTGCCGGAGCTGCTCTCGACCGCGACCGACCGGACGCCGTCGACGCCGGCCACGATCTCCCGGACCACGGCCGGATCGACCCCGGACGGCACGATGATCCGTGCGCTCCGGCCGTCGAAGTCGACGGAGCCGGCCTCGATACCGCGGGCCTTGAGCGCGGCCTCGGTGCGCTCGCGGAGATCGTCCTCGGTGGTGCCGGCGCGCGCCGGAATCAGCACAGCGGTCAGCAGCACAGGGACTGCGAGGGCCGCGAGCAACCAGATGACGAGCGGCCGCCGAACCAGACCGGGCACTGTTCCTCCGTGGATGCGGTCAGAGTGGCCGTGCCCGAGGAGACTACTCCGCCACCCTTGCCGAGCGCACACCCATCGGGTGAGCGTCGCAGGTTTTCCTGTCCTGTGTCGGACAGGACGCATATGTGCCAGCCTGCCGCGCAGTGAATCCCTTGACTTAGTTCGGGCCGTGAATCGTACTTATGGCGGGTCGTTTCGACTGGGAGGGGCTTCCTGTGTTGGCGATGGCTGGTAAGTCAGCGGACGGACCGTCCGACTCTTCGTTGATCATCGGCGTGGCCGCGACCACGGACGAGCGCGTCCAGTTGGCCCGCCTGCTGGGTGAGGCCGACGCACTGCTGCTGGTGTCGAACGCCGACCAGGCGCGCGCGTTCCTGGACCTGACCGGTGTCGCGGTGGCTCCCAGCGCCGCGGTCGCCGTACCGGCCGTCGCAGCGCCGGCGACTGCGGAGCGGCGGATCCAGGCGGTCCGGGCGCCCGAGCCGGTCGCCGGCCTGCGCCTCGACGTCGACCGCCGGGTGGTCCGGTGGAAGGACCGCGAGATGCCGCTGACCCGGCTGGAGCACGACTTCCTGCACTGCCTGGTGGCGGAACCCGGCCGGGTGTGGACGTATCAGCGCCTGCACCACGCAGTTTGGGGCAACGAGCACCTGGGCCGCGGCTCGCACATCCACTCGGTCGTCAAACGCCTCCGCCAGAAACTCGCCGACCTCGGCGCCACGGTCACCATCCACGCCGTCCGCGGCGTCGGCTTCCACCTCCTCCCCGCCACCTGACCGCCCCGCGCATCCGGAAGACGGATGCAACCATTCCGGCCTGTACCGCATTTAGTCCCCAGAGGAGATCGCTGGGGAGCGGGGGACAGGCGTGCGCAAGTGGGGCTTGTATCTGGTTGTCGTGCTGGTCGCGGTGGCGGTCCGGGTTCCGTTCCTGGATTATCGGTCCGGCGACTACATCCGCTATCTGGGCCCGTGGTCGACGTTCATCGAGACCCACGGCGGGTTCCGGGCTCTCGAGCACGAGTTCTCGAACTACAACGCGCCGTACCTCTGCCTCATGGCGGCCGCGAGTTATCTGCCGTGGTCGTCGCTGCTCTCGGTCAAGCTGATCTCGCTCGGCTTCGAGTTGCTGCTCGCCTGGAACGTCCATC
Source organism: Kribbella sp. NPDC003505 (assembly GCF_040610875.1). Taxonomy (NCBI): domain Bacteria; kingdom Bacillati; phylum Actinomycetota; class Actinomycetes; order Propionibacteriales; family Kribbellaceae; genus Kribbella; species Kribbella sp. NPDC003505. Next base: position 12,777 of record NZ_JBEXNA010000011.1, read on the forward strand.
GCCTCCTGGCCCTCCGCCACCCGACCGGCCACCTGCCGCTGCTAGGCGCCGCGGTCGTGCTGGTCCTTCCCACAGTCGTCCTGAACGGTGCGATGTGGGGGCAGGCCGACTCGACGTACGCCGCCCTGTGCGTGGCCGGGCTGTACCACCTCCTGCGCAGGCGCCCGGTCCGCTCCGGCGTCTACTTCGGTGTCGCCCTCGCGTTCAAGCTGCAGGCCGTCTTCATCTTCCCCGCGTTGCTGCTGTTCGCGCTGCGCCGGGAACTGCCGCTGCGCGCGCTCGCGATGATCCCGGTCACGTACCTGCTCCTCGACGTACCGGCGATCATGCTCGGCGCGGACTGGCGCCGGCTACTGCTGGTCTACCTCCGGCAGACCGGGGCGGACACGCAGTTGACGGTCAACGCACCGTCGATCTACGCGCTGCTCGACCTCGACCCTGCGCTGCGGCGCCTGTGCGTGCTCGGTGCGGGCGTCATTCTGCTCGCGCTGGTGGCGATCGCCGTGCGCGCCAAGCTCACCGACGAGCGGATGGTGCTGTACGTCGCGGCGTCGGCACTGCTGACGCCGTACCTGCTGCCGTCGATGCACGAGCGGTACTTCTACCTTGCTGAGGTGCTCACTGTGCTGGCGGCGTTCTGGCGGCCGGTACTGCTCCCGGTACCGGTGCTGCTCCAGGTCGCGGCGGTGTCGACGTACCTCAACTACTTCCTGAGACCGCGGCAGGTCGGCGACCTCCGGGTGCTCGCGGTGCTGCTCGCCGTCGCGATCGGAGTGCTGCTGGGGTGGCTCCTGACAAGCCGGCCGGCCCCGGACGAGGTCCGGGGCCGGTCGGGTCAGCGAAGGCTGACTGCTACTTGATGGACCGCTACTTGATGGACTTCAGGGCGAAGTCCTCGGTGACCGGTTCACCGGCCAGGAGCTTCGTCGTACGGGTCTGGGGCTTGTAGCCGTCCTTCGCGGCGATCAGGGTGAGCGGGTTGTTGCGACGGTCGAGCCAGTAGGCGTACTGACCGTCCTTGTCGGTGATGAAGGTGTAGGACTGAGCCCACGAGTCCACCTGAACGATCGCGCCCGGGAGGGCGGCCGAGGCGCCGGACGAGCTGACGCCCGTGACGGTGCCCTGCAGCTTGCTCCAGGTGGTGGGCGGAGTGACGTTCATCGTCACGCCGACCGGAGCGACCGTGTAGGGGGTGTTCTCGCCGATCGTCACGGCACCGCTGTAGGTGCCGGGCTGGTCGACGCTCGCGGTGAGCGTGACCTTGACGGTCGTCGACTGTCCCGGGGCCAGCGTGGCCTCGGTCTTGTCGATCGACAGCCAGCTCACGTCCGCCGACGACTCGGCGCAGTCCTCGAGACCCGGCAGGGCCTCGCTGTCCACGGTGGCGGTGAAGCCACCGGACGAGCCGCCGACCTTGTAGAAGCCGCAGGCCGCACCACCGCGGTACCGCGGCAGGTTGGCGTTCGGCAGCGCGGTCCAGGCGTCCGCCGACGGGTCGTACGAGAACCCGGCGTTGGTCACCGCACCGGCCTGGACACCGCCGACGATCAGCAGCTTCCCGCCGGCGACGGCGTACGACGCCGCCCAGTGGTCGGCCGGAGCGTCCGCGATCGCCGTCCACGAGTCCGCACTCGGGTCGTAGACGTACGCCGACTTCAGCGAGTTCGTGCCGTCGTTGCCACCGGCGCAGTACAGCTGGCCGTCGATGGCGCCGCAGGACGCGAACGCGACCGACTTCGGGTAGTTCGCCAGCGTCTCCCAGGCGTTCGCCGCCGGGTCGTACCGGACGACCGTGTTACTCATCGGCAGACAGCTGGAGGTGGTGCACCCGCCGACGGCGTACAGCTTGCCGTCGAGCACGGCCTGGCCGGCCGCGGCCCGCGGGGCTGGGTTGGCGGCCAGTGCGGTCCAGGCGTTGGCGGCCGGGTCGTACGACCAGGTCTCCGGCGCCGGGCCGGACGATCCCCAGCCGGAGCTGGCGATGATCTTGCCGCCGATGACGCCGACGCTGATGGCGTTGCGAGCACCCGGCAGCGGGGCGATCGCGGTCCAGGCGAGCGCCGCCGGGTCGTACACGTAGCTGTTCCCGGTGGACGCACTGCCGTTGCCGCCGGCAATCGAGTAGACCTTGCCGTCGACGTTGACCACCCGGTTGTCCATCACGGTCGCCGGGTAGTCGGCGATGTCGGCCCACGGAGCCGCCATCGGCTTCGCGGCGGCCGGCGAGCCGCCCGTCTTGCCGGACAGCATCCGGGCGAACGAGGTGTCCACGGCGAGCCGCTGCAGCGGGGCGCCGGGCCCGTTCTCGACCTGGGCCTTGGTGGTCGTGGTGCCGTTCGCGTTCTGCAGGACGAAGCCGCTGTCCTTCTCGCCGAACTTCACGTCCACCGGCGCTCCGCCGGTGTTGGTGACGGTGAACGACTTGGTGACCTTGCCGGTCGGCAGCTTCAGGTTGCCGGTGACACTGCCCGGCGTGACGGCCAGCTGGCCGGCCTTCAGCGCGTAGTCGGCCGTGGTGGTCCAGTCGGCCTCCACCGCGACAGTCGCGGTCGAGCTGACGTAGTTGCCTGCCTTGGCGGTGAAGCCCTGGTTGCCGTCCGCGGAGGAGTACAGCCAGTAGAAGCCGTCGTCGAGACCGGTGTCCTCGGGCGTCGCCACGGTCGTCGCGGACTCGGTGCTGCCGTCACGGGTGACGACCGCGCCGTTCACGAACCCGTTCGTGTTGGCGTCCTTGACGTTGCCGACGACGATGCCGCCGCCGGTCGGTACACAGGTGACCTGGCTGCCGACGAGCACGTTGTCGACCTCCCACCACCATTCGTACGAGGCGTTGTAGTAGTGGAACCGCACCTGCACCGCGGACTGGCCGGCCGCCTGCGGGATCGCGATCTCCTTGACGCCGCGGAGGTCGGCGGCCTGGGTGAGCACGTTGCTCCAGGTGGCGCCGCCGTCGATCGACAGGTCGACGTCGGCCTTCTCGCCGCTGAGGTAGTTCAGGTCCTGGTTGAACCGGATCACCGGAGCGGTGACCGAGGTCAGGTCCACGACGGGGCTGACCAGCGACGTGTCCTGCTGCCCGCCGCCGCCGTACTTGTCGCTGTCGATGATCGCGAACTTGCCGCTACCACCGGCCAGGTTGCCCCGGTTGCCCGGGTCGTCGAACTTCCAGACCTGCCCGTTGCCCTTGTTGTCGACAACGGTCCAGCCGCTCGGCGCGGCACCGGAGTCGAAGGTCTCGTAGACGCCGTCCGAGCCCCACTTGTAACCGGGCGCAGTGCTGCACGAGTTGGCGTCGGCCGGGACCGCGATGTTCTGGGTCAGGTTGCCGCTGCCGACCGTGATCGGCTGGCTGACGGTCTGGTACCCCGGGTACTTCGTCTCGACCTTGAGGCTGTACGCCGCGCCGGACGGGACCTTGAGGCTGTACCGGCCGTTGCTCGGGGTCGTGTAGTCGAACACGCCGCCCGGGCCCTCGACCGTCACCTTCGCGTACAGCGGCCAGCCGTGGCCGGAGCCGTCCGTGACGGTGCCACCGACGCTCACCTGCGGAGTGCTCTCCAAGGCGAAGTTCTTGGTGGTGGTCTGACCGGTGGTGATCGTGACGGTGGCCGTCTGGGTCTTGTACCCGAAAGACGCGACCGTCAGGGTGTAGTCGCCGGCCTGCAGCACGGACGTGAACGCGCCGGTGCTGCTGGTGGTCAGCGTCTTGTCGGCCTGACCGTCCTGGTGCACGGTCACGCTCGCACCCGCGAGCGCGGCGCCACCGGTGGCGGCGGTGACGGTGCCGGACAGCGTGCCGGTGTCGCCGATCGGCGCCGCGTCCAGGAGCGCCAGCGCGTCCAGACGGCCCTGCCCGAAGACGTTGTTGTTCGCGTCGGTACCACCGCACTGGCTGTCGGGGGTGTCGATCGCGGTCGAGTTCAGCAGCGCCCGGGTCGCCGCGACGTCACCCTTGAGCGACGGCGAGGCCGACCAGAGCAGGGCCACGGCGGCGGTCAGGTGCGGTGTCGCCATCGACGTACCGTTGAACGCGCCGTAGGTGTTGCCCGGCAGGCTGGACCGGACGTTGACACCGGGGGCCGAGATGTTCGGCTTGATGGTGCCGTTCTGGCCCACGCCGCGGCCGGAGAAGGACGCGATGTTGTTGTTGATGTCGTAGGCGCCGGCCGAGTAGTTGCTCGTCAGGCTGCCCGGCGAGCCACTGCTCTGACAGGCCGAGCCGCTGTTGCCGTTGGCGAACGCACCGAAGATCCCGGACGCGGTCCAGGCCAGGGTGATGTCCTCCATGAACGGGTCGTTCGACGGCAGCGTGGAGCCCCACGAGTTGTTGATGACGTTCGGCCGCTTGCTCGCGTCCGGGTTCTGCCCGGCGAGGTCGGTCGGCTCGAGCATCCACTGGCCGGACTCGATCAGCGCGGCGTCGCTGGGGCAGCAGCCGTTCGCGGCGATCCACTTCACGCCCGGCGCGACACCGATCTGGTTGCCCGCGCCGTCGTCGCCGGCCATGGTGCCCATCGTGTGGGTGCCGTGGCCGTTGCCGTCGGACGGTGCGTTCGGCGAGGTACCGGCCGCGTCGAACCAGTTGTAGTTGTGGTCGAAGGTGCCGTCACCGTTGTTGCCGCGGTACTGGTTCACCAGCGCCGGGTGGTCGTACTGCACACCGGTGTCGATGCTGGCGACGACGATGCCCTCACCCTTGTCGCCGTACTGCGACCAGACCTGGTTCGCCTTGATGTTCGCGACGCCCCACTCGACGGCCTGGACGGCCTTCTCCTGCTGGCCCGGCGTGACCTTCGGTACCTCGATCTGGAGCGGCGCGTACAGGCCCTCCACCTCGGTGTGTCCGGCCAGGGTCTGGGCCAGGTCCAGCGAGCCGCTCTCGATGCGGATCGCGTTGGTGCCCCAGAACGACTGGTACTTGACGTGTTGCGCGTCCAGTTCGGCGCGGATCTTCGCCTGGCTGTCCGCGGCGGCCTTCTTCAGCGCGGCGGCGACCGCCGTACCGCGCTCGTTCCAGTTGGTGATCTTGCTGGCGGCGGTCAGGTCGGCCTTCGCCGCGAACCGGACCCAGTAGTCCGTCGCGGCCTTGGCGTCCTTGCCGTCCTTGCCGTCCAGCTTCTCCATCAGGTCCGGCTTGATCTTGGAGGCCGGCGTGGCCTCCGGCTTGGTGGGCGGTCCAGAATGTGGCGCAGCTTGGGCCTGGCCGGCGGCGGCCATCCCGGTCGCCAGCACGGCCACCGTCGCCAGGGCACCCACCAGAGATCTGGCGAGTCCCTTCCGTTGATGTGACATCTCTGCAGCCCCTCACTTGAAAGACCCCGAGTCGACTCCCCCGAGTCATCTGCTGCAGGAGGGCTCATGCGAACTCTGTGTGCCCCCCAGGTCGCGGCATGTGACACCGCAAGCCTGACGAGGAATCTATGTGTCAGAACAACGTGGTAACAAGCACACTTGGTGAGCAAGATGTGACTAGCAGTCGCACCGATCGAAGCAAGATAGGCAAACCTTGGCAGTCCGTTGACGATCCCGGGCAGATGTTGACATCGTGACCAGATGGTCACCGCCCGTGAACCCGCTCTCCTGATGCCGCGACTCCGTCGCGGCGGGTCATGGGGCTGGAACTCCCGTCCTTCCCTCGTCGCTCCGGTCGCTGCGCTCCCTGCGCTCCTCAGTCCAGGACGGGAGGCCCCATGACCGGTCCGGACACAGATCTGACAGAGAACTTCCCGCTGCTGATCGCGGTGTCGGCCTCGGCCGAGCAACGCGTCCGCCTGGCCGAGCTCGTCGACGACGTCGCGCCGTTGCTGCTGGTCTCCAGCCTCGACGAACTGCGCCGCCTGCTGGTTCCCGCGCAGCAGCCGCCGCCCGGCGCGCCCGAGGAGCCCGAACCGCCGGAGCCGGACGCGGTCGACGCCGCGGCGGTCCGCGCCGGCGGCGAGGATCCCGACGCGGACGTGCTCACCATCGACCGGGCCCGCTCGGTCGCACGCTGGCGCGACGGCGAGATCCAGCTCACCGACCTCGAGCTGGAGCTGCTCAGCCGGCTGATGTCGACGCCGCTGCGCGTCTGGTCGTACGACGCCCTGCACCACACCGTCTGGCGGGACGGCAGCGTCCGCGGCACCGCCGACGTCCACTCGGTGGTGAAACGCCTGCGCCGCAAACTCGACGACCTCGGGACGACGGTCACCATCGACGCCGTCCGCGGGATCGGGTTCCGGCTGACCGACCACCAGCGCCCGATGATCACCGATCTGCGCGCGGGGTAGTTGCGAGGTAGGTTGTGGCGATGTGACCTTCTCCGCGCTGAGTCATCTCGAATGCCCGCGGTGCGGGGCGACCCACGACGCCGACCAGATCATCGGCCTGTGCCCGTGCGGATCGCCGCTGCTCGCGCGGTACGGCGTACCTGCTGTCGACAAGGCAGATCTGGTGTCGCGCGCGCCGGATCTGTGGCGGTATCACGAGCTGCTGCCGGTGCGGTCGCCGTCCAACGTGGTGACGCTGGGGGAGGGGATGACACCGCTGCTGCCGATGACGCGGTACGGCGCCTCGATCGGCGTCGAGCGGCTGCTGATGAAGGACGAGGGGCTGATCCCGACCGGTACGTTCAAGGCGCGCGGCGCCGCGGTCGGGGTGTCGCGTGCCGCTGAGGTCGGCGTACGGAAGATCGCGATGCCGACGAACGGGAACGCCGGGTCGGCCTGGGCCGCGTACGCCGCCCGCGCCGGGATGGAGGCGCTGATCGCGATGCCGATCGCCGCGCCGGAGATCTGCCGGCGGGAGGTCGTCGCGGTCGGGGCGCGGTTGCAGTTGATCGACGGGTTGATCGGGGATGCGGCGGCTTATGTCCGGGCGCAGCCGGGGTACTTCGACGCGTCGACGCTGAAGGAGCCGTACCGGATCGAGGGCAAGAAGACGATGGGCCTCGAGATCGCCGAGCAACTCGGGTGGTCGGTGCCGGACGTGATCGTCTACCCGACCGGCGGCGGCGTCGGCATCATCGGCATCTGGAAGGCCCTGACCGAGCTCCGCGACCTCGGCTGGATCTCCGGTCCGCTGCCGCGGCTGGTCGCCGTCCAGTCCACCGGCTGCGCCCCGATCGTCCGAGCGTGGGAGAAAGGCCTGTCCGAGAGCGAACCCTGGCCGGACGCCCGAACCGTTGCCTTCGGCATCACCGTCCCCAAGGCCCTCGGCGACTTCCTCGTCCTGCAGGCCATCGCGGAAACCGGCGGCTGTGCCGTCGCGGTCGACGATGCCGACATCTTGGCCGAACAACACCTGGTAGCCCGCCTGGAAGGCACCTTCATCTGCCCCGAAGGCGCCGCCAACTTCGCCGCCATCCGCACCCTGCGCGACTCCGGCTGGATCGGGCCCGACGACCAGGTAGTCGCGTTGAACACCGGGGCCGGGTTGAAATACCCGGAGACCGTCCCGCTCTAAGCGACGCCGGCGCCTGGCGCCTGTTCCTCTGCGCCGCGGTCGCCGGCGCGCTTGTCCTGCCTCGACGTCATGAGCACCAGGCCGGCCACCACACCGATCGGAAACCACAAGCCGACCGCCGACCCACGACTAGACCACTCGCCGGGCAGCAAGAACACGACACCCGCGGCGATCATCCCGCCCGTCCAGAACCGCTCCGACTGCTCGAGCACCCGCTCTGTATCGGGCGTGAACCACCCGATCGCCGTTGCGATCCCCATCGGAACCAGCCACCCGGTCCTCCGACGCGTCTCGTCCGACACCCGCTGCAGAACTGCCATCCCCGCCCCTCTCCTGAGACCGCGAGGATCTCACGCCCGAGCTCAGGAACCGAGAGACTGGATCCCCAGGCCATCACAATCTTCCTTAGCAGCACCCCTCGAGCGCACGCCATCTCCGGGCCAGGCAATTGTGATGGCCTGGAGATCCGCAGGTCTTGCTCGAAGGAGCCGTGCGTAGCACCGCGGGCTGCCTTCAGATCACCCGCGCGAACCGCACCATCCGCAGGCACCACGCGCGGGAACCGCACGCCCGCTTGGCTCGGGCGGTTCAGGCTTGGCCGCGGCGTACGGCGAGGATGTGGGCGGGCTCGCCGTTGGGGTCGAGGCGGATGTAGTTGCTCTGGCCCCAGCGCCAGGTGGCGCCGCTGATTTCGTCGTAGACGGTGAACGTGTCTTCGGGGCGCATGCCGAGGGCGGCCATGTCGAGGTGGACCATGGACTCGCGGACCGAGTGCGGGTCGGTGTTCACCACGACGATGACGGTGTCGCTGTGGCCGTCGGCCGCGGTCGAGCGCTTCGAGTAGCACATGATCGCTTCGTCGTCGACGCTGTGCAGCGCCAGGTTGCGCAGTTGCTGCAGGGACGGGTGCCGGCGGCGGATGTTGTTGAGCAGCGTCAGGTACGGCGCCAGCGAGCGCCCCTCCGCCTCGGCCGCCTCCCAGTCCCGCGGGCGGAGCTGGAACTTCTCGGTGTCCAGGTACTCCTCCGAGCCGGGCCGCAACGCGACGTGCTCGAACAGCTCGTACCCGGCGTACACACCCCAGGCCGGCGACGACGTCGACGCGATCGCGGCGCGGATCTTGAAGGCGCCCGGTCCGCCGTACTGCAGGTACGCCGTGAGGATGTCCGGCGTGTTCACGAAGAAGTTGGGCCGCAGGTAATGCGCGCTCTCGCGCGTGAGCTCGGTCAGGTACTCCTCGAGCTCCCACTTCTCGTTGCGCCAGGTGAAGTACGTGTACGACTGGTGGAACCCGACCTTCGCCAGCTCGCGCATCATCGGCCGCCGGGTGAACGCCTCGGACAGGAAGACCACGTCCGGGTCGGTCTTGCGGATCTCGCCGAGCAGGTACTCCCAGAAGTTGACCGGCTTGGTGTGCGGGTTGTCGACGCGGAACACCGTGACGCCCTTGGAGATCCACAGCCGGACGATCCGCAGCACCTCGGCGTAGATGCCTTCGGGGTCGTTGTCGAAGTTGATCGGGTAGATGTCCTGGTACTTCTTCGGCGGGTTCTCGGCGTACGCGATCGACCCGTCGGCGCGCACCGAGAACCACTTCGGGTGGTCCTTCACCCACGGGTGGTCGGGCGAGGCCTGCAGCGCCAGGTCGATCGCGACCTCGAGGCCGACCTCGCGGGCGCGGCCGACGAAGTACTCGAAGTCCTCGAAGGTGCCGAGCTCGGGGTGGATCGCGTCGTGGCCGCCGTCCTCGGAGCCGATCGCCCACGGCGAGCCCGGGTCGCCGGGCTTCGGGTCGAGGGTGTTGTTCGGTCCCTTGCGGAACGAGTGGCCGATCGGGTGGATCGGCGGCACGTAGAGGATGTCGAAGCCCATCTTCGCGACCGCTTCGAGCCGCTGCGCCGCGGTCCGGAAGGTCCCGGACTTCCACTCACCTGCTTCTTCGTCGTACGTCGCGCCCTCGGAGCGTGGGAAGAACTCGTACCAGCTGCCGTACAGCGCGCGCGTCCGGTCGACCCACACCGGGTAGGTCTCGGAGGAGGTGATCAGCTCGCGCACCGGGTACCGGCCGAGGGCCGCGCGGACCTGCGGCGAGATGCCCGCGGCCAGCCGGGCCTCCGGCGGCAACGCGCCGTTGGCGAGCGCGTGCGCCGCGTCGCTCAGCGTGCCGCGATCCGCCCGGACGGCGGGTGGTACGCCGGCGGCCGCGCGATCGAAGAAGGCGGCGCCCTCGGCGAACATCAGGTCGACGTCCAGCCCGGCCGGGATCTTGATCTCGGCGTTGTGCCGCCAGGTGCCGTACGGGTCGCTCCAGCCCTCGACCGCGAACGTCCACGCGCCCTGCTCCTGCAGCGTCACGTCGACGGTCCAGCGGTCGGTGCCCTGGCCGACCGGGGTCATCAGCATGCGTCTGGTCTGTCCCGACGGCGAGGTCAGCACGACGTTCGCGTTCACGGCGTCATGGCCTTCCCGGAAGACCGTTGCCGCGATGGTGAACGTCTCGCCGACCGCGGCCTTGGCCGGATACGCTCCGGCGTCGACAGTCGGGGTGACGTCGGTGATCGGGATGCGCCCAGTCATGGCGTAGACGAACCTTCGCTTTCCGTAACGTATTGCTTCGGATCCGGCGGGGTGGGTAACTACGTCGAGTACGACACTGCTGACGTTATCGGTTCCCAGTACCCCGCTGTGACACACCGGGCTGCAAAATCTTGCTCGCGTTGCAAGATCGATGCATCCCGAGGGTGTCTTGCGCACCGTCGCCCGGTACGGTGTCCCGGTGCGAGCGATACGACGATTCTCCGTCCGCCCTGTCCTGCCCGAGCCGCTGACCGGCCTGGGCACCCTGGTGAACAACCTCCGCTGGGCCTGGCACCCGGAGACGCAGGACGTCTTCGAGGCCGTCGACCCGCAGCTGTGGCGGAGCACCGGCGGTGACCCGGTCAAGCTGCTCGGCGAGGTCCCGGCGGCCCGGCTCGACGAGCTGGCCCATGACCACGCTTTCCTGCGCCGGCTCGAACTGGCCGTAGCCGACCTGGACAGCTATGTGACCGACGACCGGTGGTTCCAGACCGCGGGCGGTTCGCCGCTCGACGCGGTCGCGTACTTCTCCCCGGAGTTCGGCATCACGCACGTGCTGCCGCAGTACTCCGGCGGTCTGGGCATCCTCGCCGGCGACCACCTGAAGGCCGCCAGCGACCTCGGCGTGCCGCTGATCGGCGTCGGCCTGCTGTACCGGCACGGGTACTTCGCGCAGTCGCTGAACCGTGAGGGCTGGCAGCAGGAGCGCTACCCGCTGGTCGACCCGGACGGGCTGCCGATCAGCCTGCTCCGCGACGGTGACGCACCGGCGACCGTCACGCTGACCCTGCCCGGCAACCGCGAGCTCCACGCGCAGATCTGGGTCGCCCAGGTCGGCCGCGTGCCGCTGCTGATGCTCGACTCCGACATCGAGGAGAACGAGCCGTCCGAGCGCGAGGTGACCGACCGGCTGTACGGCGGTTCGACCGAGCACCGGCTGCTCCAGGAACTGCTGCTCGGCGTCGGCGGCGTCCGCGCGGTCCGCACGTACTGCCGGATCACCGGCCACCCGGCGCCCGAGGTGTTCCACACCAACGAGGGCCACGCCGGTTTCCTCGGCATCGAGCGCATCCGTGAGCTTGCCGCCGGCAAGGACCTCGACTTCGACACCGCGCTCGAGGTCAACCGCGGCGGCACCGTGTTCACCACGCACACCCCGGTGCCGGCCGGTATCGACCGGTTCCCGGTCGAGCTGATCCAGCAGCACTTCTCGCCGGACGTGTTCGGCCCGGAGGTCCCGATCGACCGGATCCTCGAGCTCGGCGCCGAGGACTTCGAGGGCGGCGACCCGGCGCTGTTCAACATGGCGATCATGGGCCTGCGGCTCGCCCAGCGCGCGAACGGCGTGTCCAAGCTGCACGGCGTCGTCAGCCGCGGCATGTTCGCCGGGCTGTGGCCGAGCTTCGACCCGATCGACGTACCGATCACCTCGATCACCAACGGCGTGCACGCGCCGACCTGGGTGGCGCGCGAGGTCCACGACCTCACCTACGCCAACTACACGACCGAGGGCGACGAGGTGTTCGAGGGTCTGGACAAGACCACCGACGCGCAGATCTGGGAGACCAAGCGGCTGCTCCGGCAGCGGTTCATCGACGACACCCGCGCGCGGGTCCGGCAGTCCTGGCTGAACCGCGGCGCCAGCGAGGCCGAGCTCGGCTGGGTCGACTCGATCCTCGACCCGGACGTGCTGACCATGGGCTTCGCGCGCCGCGTCCCGTCGTACAAGCGGCTGACGCTGATGCTGCGCGACCCCGAGCGGCTGAAGGCGCTGCTGCTGCACCCGCAGCGGCCGGTGCAGATCGTCATCGCCGGCAAGGCGCACCCGCACGACGAGGGCGGCAAGAAGCTCATCCAGGAGATGGTCCGCTTCGCCGACGACCCGGAGGTGCGGCACCGGATCGTGTTCGTGCCGGACTACGACATCAAGCTCGCCCAGCCGATGTACCCGGGCTGCGACGTCTGGCTGAACAACCCGCTGCGTCCGTACGAGGCGTGCGGCACGTCCGGGATGAAGGCCGCGCTGAACGGTGCGCTCAACCTGTCCATCCGCGACGGCTGGTGGGACGAGTGGTACGACGACGAGTTCGGCTGGGCGATCCCGTCCGCCGAAGGGATCGAGGACACCGAGCGCCGCGACGACCTCGAGGCGCACGCGCTGTACGACCTGATCGAGAAGCAGGTCGCGCCGCGGTTCTACGACGGTGACGTGCCCGGCCGCTGGATCGAGATGCTGCGGCACACGATCAAGGAGCTCGGCCCGAAGGTGCTCGCCACCCGGATGGTGCGCGACTACGTCGAGCAGCTGTACGTGCCGGCCGCCAAGTCGTCGCGGGCGCTCAACTCGACGTACGACGGTGCTCGCGAACTGGCCGCGTGGAAGCAGAAGGTCCGCGCGGCGTGGCCGCAGATCCGCGTCGACCACGTGGAGCTGCAGGGCCTCGGCGACGTACCGCAGCTCGGCACCACCGTCGGGATCCGCGCGTTCGCGGCGCTCGGCGACCTGGACCCGGCCGACATCTGCGTCGAGGTCCTGCACGGCCGCGTCGACACCAACGACGAGATCACCGACCCGGTCCGGACGTCGCTGTCGCTGGCCGAGACCTACGAAGGCAACCGGCACCGGTACGAGGGTGAGCTCAAGCTCGACCGCACCGGCCCGTTCGGCTACACGGTCCGCGTCGTCCCCAACCACGCCGGCCTCGCCAGCCCGGCGGAACTCGGCCTCGCGGCCGGCCCGTCCGACCCCGAGGACCCGTCCACCCCCGACCTCCCCGCCGGCTCGGAATTCTGAGCCTTCTGACACAAAGACACGGCCCCGCCTGCCTCACCAGGCGGGGCCGTTCGCATCCTCCCTAAGGCGTCGCCGACAGCACGCGTAGGGAGGATTGCCGATGTGCGGGCCGTCCTCACCGCAGCAGATTCCTCCTGGTCCCGGCACCAGGAGGAGAACAGATGCGCACCGAGGTCGAACCGCGGTTCCGCGACGCGCTGCGGAGCCTGCCGGCGCGGGTATGGATCGTCAGTCTCGGCATCCTGGTCAACCGCGTCGGCAACTTCCTGCCCGTGTTCATCGTGCTGTACCTGACCGGGCGCGGCTACTCCGCCGGCGCCGCGGGGTTCGTCCTGGGGGTGTCGGGGCTCGGCAACGTAGCCGGCAACGCGATCGGCGGCGCGCTCGCCGATCGCTTGGGCCGGCGCTGGACGATCGTGGTGTCCGCCGTACCGACCGCCGGGTTGACGGCGGCCGTGCCGTACCTCGAATCGTTCGCGGTGATCGTCGTCGTGGTCGGCCTGATCGGGGTGACCTCACAGATCTATCGGCCGGCCGCGGCGGCGGTGTTGCTGGACTCCGTGACGAGCACGCAGGGACGGCTGGCGGCGTTCGGGGTGTTTCGATTCGCCATGAACGTCGGTGCCGCGCTCGGCGGTGTCATCGGCGGTCTGCTCGCCAGCACGTCGTACAGGGAGCTCTTCCTCGGCAACGCCGCCGCATGTCTGCTGTTCGGTGCGGTCATGGCGGTGTTGTTGCGGGACGCTCCGCGCGCCGCGGCCGCCAAGGCGGAAGAGGCCGGCGCGGGCGGGTACCGGCACGCGCTCGCCGACCGCCGACTCACGAGGTTCCTGCTGATGACGGTGGTCGGCGAGTTCGTCTACATCCAGTCCACGGTCGGGTTGCCGCTGCATGTCGCCGAGGTGGGGCTGACCGCGCGCGACTTCGGTCTGCTGATCGGGCTGAACGGGCTGCTCGTGCTGGCGCTCGAGCTACCGCTCACCGGTCTGGTCGCGCGTCGTCGCGCCGAGTACGTACTTGCTGTTGGCAACCTCTTCATCGGGTTCGGTCTCGCGTCGACGGGCCTCGTGGCCGGGATGCCGCTGCTGGCGGTCACGGTGCTGTTGTGGACGTTTGGCGAGATGGCGACCAGCTCCGTCGCCGCGGCGTACCTCGGCAGTCTGGCCCCGCCGCGACTGGTCGGTCGCTACCAGGGTCTGTACGGCGTCGCGTACACGATCGGCTCGGGAGCCGGACCGCTTCTGGGCGGCGCTGTCTATGCGTTCCGTCCCTGGCTGCTGTGGGTCGTGGTCGCCGCGGCGGGGCTGCTGGCCGCGCAGCTGTGCCTGCCTAGCCGAGGTCGAGCCAGGCGAACGGTCCGCCCGCCGGTGAGGTGACGAAGGCGCGGCCGGTGAAGGTGAGCGCCGGGTCCGTGCGGTAGAGGTCGTTGACCTCCTTGGTGGCCGTTTCGTCGCCGTTGTCGGAGGCAAGCATCAGGTCGGCGATCCGGTCGGTGAGGTCGAGGTCGGCGCCGTCGAGGGTGTCGGACATGCCGCCCCAGTTGTCCCAGAGCAGGAGCTCGTCGCCGTTCAGGTGGGCGAGCTGGTAGTGCACGTAGGTGCGGATGAACCAGCCGCCGTGCAGCCTCAGCGGTGCGTCCGGGTTCGGGTCGGCGCCGAACAGGTCGCCGTCGAGTACGCCGTCGCGGTAGCCGCGCCAGACCTCGGCCGCGGACCGGAACGGGCCGGCCGGCATGTCCGCGACGTCGAAGGTGAACCGCGGGTCGGCCGGGTCCATCTCGGCGTCGATCATCACCCAGCGGTCGCCGTTCCAGTACTCCGCGACCACGTGGTCGTGGTCGAATCCCTCGGCGAAGTAGTTGCCGAAGCCGACCCGGCTGCGGGCCGGGATGCCCTGGTGGCGCAGCATCGACACGAACAGCAAGGTGTAGTCCCGGCAGCATCCGACGACCCGGTCGAACGGTTCGCGCGGCACCGCGAGCGCCGTACCGTTGCGCTTGTGGTCCGTGGCGAGGATCGCCGACACCCACCGGTTGTCGATCTCGGCGAGCCGGTCACCGGTGAACTCGATCCCGCCGGCGCGGTAGTGGATCAGCAGGTTCCGAACCACCGCGGCGATCCCGGGGATGTCGTCCGGCAGCGCGTCGAACAGTCCGGCATGGACGCCGGGATCACTGAAGCGCGTTTGCATCGCGTAGTCCATCAAAGGTTCCTCTCCAGAATGGGCAGTGCGATGTCGACGGCCGGTTCGTCACGGGGGAGCAGGTGGCAGTCCGGGCGGTAGATCTCCCGCGGCGGACCCGCATTGGGGGCGCCGGACGCGCGCGCCCAGTCGTGGACGAGGTCGTACGCGAGCATGATCCGCGGGTACGCGCACTCGTCCATCGTGATCGTGCAGTACGCCTCCCGGTGCGCCGGCTCGACACGGATGCCGATCCGGCCGGACGGGTCCAGGAGGCCGTCGAACGGCACGCAGATCTCGACCGTCGCCTCGGCCTCCGGTGTCACGGCGCCGTGGAAGATCACCCAGGATCCGACGGTCGCGGTGGCGCCGGCGGCTCGCAGGTACGCCGTGATCTCGTCGGTGCACGTCACGATGTTCCCGACCAGCAGCTGCTGATCGGTGTCGACCCGGATCGACGCGATCTTGGTCGCCGGCACGTCCCTGGTCAGCACCGGCCGCGGCGCGAGCCCCGACGTCCCCGACCGGGTCAGCCGGTCCCGCAGATACCCCAGCGTCGCCCGCCGGGCCGCGGTGGTCGCCTCCTCGGCGGCCCACCACCGGTCGAGCCGGATCAACGCCTCCTCGTCGGTCCCCGCGAGGACTTCGGCGATCGTGGTCAGCGGCATGTCCAGCTGCCGCAGCACGCTGATCCGCCGCGCCCGCTCGAGCTGACTCTCGTCGTACCGGCGGTAGCCGTTCGCCGGATCCACCTGCGCCGGCGTCAGCAGCCCTGACACGTCGTACAGCCGCAGGGCTTTGTGTGAAAGCCCTGCCCGCCGCCCGAACTCGCTGATCGTCAACACGCGACCATCACACCCCCTGCCCCTGGGGCAGAGTAAAGGGGAACGCCTTCACATCCGGCTCGACCCACCCGGTCCGCGCAGCAGGCGACGCCAGAGCGCGCGAACTGTAGAACCGCGTCAGCAGCCGCTTGTCGAGCAGGCCGGGGTTGCGCCGTACCAGCTCGTCGAAATCACCCGGTGCCTCGGCCATGTGGTATGCCGTCAGCTCGACCCAGGCCCGGCTCACGGTCGCGTTGTACTTCTGCGGCGCCCCCGCGTATCGCGCCGTGCGACGGATGCCGTCACTGATCAGCTCGACCGCCCCAGCAGTCCCGCAGCGCCGGACGGCGAGCCACGTCAACCGCAGATGCTCTCGATGCCCGAAGCGTGCAGCGGTCGACATCACCTCTTCCATCAGCTCGTCGAAGACGCTCATGACGCCGCCAACGCGCTCAGCACCCGCCGAGCCTGCTTGACCGCGGACTCCGGCACGCCGTCCAACGCCCGCGACTCCACCGCCGCGAACGCCGCAGAAATCCGCGCCGCGCTCCGCACCCCGCGCGGGGTCAGCGAGATCTCGACCGCCCGCCGGTCACCTGCGTGCGCGGCCCGGGCCAGCAGGCCCTTGTCCGCGAGCCGATCGAGTACACCGGTCAGGGTCGTCGGCCGAACACCCGCTGCCACCCCGATCTCGGAGACCGTCCGCGGCTTGCCGTCAGCGAGATTCGCCAGCACGTTCAACTCAGAAGCCGTCAGCTTCAGATCGGCCAGGTCCGTCGCGAGCACCTGCAACGTCACATGCGTGGCCCGCTGCAGCAACACCAGCAACAACTCATCACTTTCCACGGATCCAGATTATCCGGATCCGTAGTATCAGGCCAAGTGGTGTGCCGGCAGGGCGGCGAGGAGGGCGTCGGCGTGGCGGCGGTAGCCGAGGTTGTTGGGGTGGAAAGCGTCGGGGGCGAGCATGCCGCGCCACGGCGGGCGCGCGTACCGCGACACCTCCGCGACCGGCAGGCCGCGGGAGGTGGCCGTCCTGCTGATGTGCTGGTTGATGCCGGACACGTACGGGCTCACGGCGCCGCCGATCCGCCAGAGACGGTCCGGCACCGTCAGGTCCATCACGACGGACGAGGAGGGGAGCCGGTCGATCACCACACGCAGACGGTCGCGGAAGCGCTTCGGTGGTGTGGCCAGGATGTCGTTGTTGCCGATGCCGCAAGTGACCAGTGCTGGAGTCAGTCCGTCCAGCAATGGGAGCTGATCGTCCAGCACGTGTTGGGTCTGTGCACCGGACCGCGAGAGGTTCAGCACCCGCCACGGCGTGCCCTTGCGACGCAGGGCGTTCAGCACCTGGCCGACGTACCCGTGCAGCGGCGAGGACGCGCCAAGTCCTTGCGCGGTCGAGTCTCCGAGCACGACCCAGAGCGGCCCGTCGCCAGCCAGCGTCAGAGAGTTCTGTTGTGTCCAGTACTCGGCGTACGTCCGCGCCTGGACGTCGACGAGCGCCACCCCGTCCACCCAGCGCTGGAGCGCCAGCCGCGAACTGCTCCGCTCCGCCTCGCCCCACCGCATGATCGCGCGATGCAGCGCTCCGATCGGTGTCATCGATCCCCCCAGCACATGAACGGCAGGTGACCGACGAATGTACAGGCGGAAGGTTAACAACCCCTTCGACGGCTCAGAGCGCGCGCAGCAGCACCAGGCAGCGTGCAGCGAGCGGTACTGTCGCGCCGGCCTCCACCTCGGTCACCATGCTGTTGCTGGTGTCCAGCACGACCTCGTAGGCCGGAGCCCACGACGCGTCCGGTACGACGACGTTGCGCGTCTCCGGTGTCGCGTTCAGAGCCAGCAGGAACGAACTGTCGGTCAGCGCGTTGCCCTCGGCGTCGGTTGCTCGCAGCGCATCGCCTCGCAGGAACATGCCGATCGTCCGGAGGTTGCCGTCGAACCAGTCCGCGTCGGTCATCTCGCCGCCGTGCGGTGCGATCCACGAGAGATCCTTGCGGCCGCCCGACACCACCGGCTGACCGGAGAAGTAGTGCCACTGCCGCAGCGCGGGGTGTGCGGCGCGCAGTGCCAGCAGCTTCTTCGTCAACTCGAGGTGATCGGACCACGCGGCCGGCAGCGACCAGTCGAACCAGGACAACGAGCTGTCCTGGCAGTAGGCGTTGTTGTTGCCGTGCTGCGTACGCCCGCACTCGTCCCCGGCGGTGATCATCGGGACGCCGGTCGACAGGATCAGCGTGGACATCAGGTTGGCCATCTGCCGTTTGCGCAACGCGATCACGCCGGCGTCGTCGGTCTCGCCCTCGACACCGCAGTTCCAGGAGCGGTTGTCGTCGGTGCCGTCCCGGTTGTCCTCGTGGTTCGCCTCGTTGTGCTTGTGGTCGTAGCTGACCAGGTCCCGCAGCGTGAACCCGTCGTGCGCGGTGACGAAGTTGATCGACGCGTACGGGTAGCGGCCGTCGTCGCCGTACAGGTCGCTGGACCCGGACAGCCGGTAGGCGAGGTCCTTCACGCCGTCGGAGGTGTTGCGCCACACGTCGCGGACGCTGTCGCGGAACTTGCCGTTCCACTCCGACCACGGCGGCCCGAAGTTGCCGACCTGGTAGCCGAACGGGCCGACGTCCCACGGCTCGGCGATCAGCTTCACCCGGCCGAGCACGGGGTCGGCGGCCACCTCGGCGAGGAACGGGTGGTCCGGGATGTCGACCTCGTGCCGCTCGTTGCGCACCAGCGTGACGGCCAGGTCGAACCGGAACCCGTCGACGCCCATCTCCTCGACCCAGTAGCGCAGCGAGTCCATCACCAGCCGCCGCACTTGCGGGTGCGACGTGTCGACCGAGTTGCCCGTGCCGGTCACGTCGTACATCGCCGCGCCGTGCGCGAGCCGGTAGTACGCGCGGTTGTCGATCCCGCGGAAGCTCAGCGTCGGCCCGTCGAAGCCGCCCTCGGCGGTGTGGTTGTAGACCACGTCGAGGATGACTTCGATGCCCGCGGCATGGAACGCGGCCACCATCGCCTTGAACTCGGCCACCTGCTCGCCGCGCGAACCCGACGACGAGTACGGCGCGTGCGGCGCGAAGAAGCCGAGCGTGTTGTAGCCCCAGTAGTTCGGAAGGCCGCGCGCCGCGATCGAGGGCTCGGTCAGGAAGTGGTGGATCGGCAACAGCTCGACCGACGTCACCCCGAGCTCGGTCAGGTATCTGATCACCGACGGGTGCGCGAGCCCGGCGTACGTGCCGCGCTGGTGCTCGGGTACGTCGGGGTGCAGTTGGGTGAAGCCCTTCGTGTGCAGCTCGTAGACGACCGTCTCGCCCCAGTGCACCGGCTTGCTGATCGGCGGCGGGGGCTCCGACGGCGCGACGACCACGCCGACCGGCACGTGCCCCGCCGAGTCGGCGTCGGAGGAGTCGTAGATCACCGGGCTCGCGTAGTCCAGGGCTCCGTCGACGGCCCGCGCGTACGGGTCGAGCAGCAGCTTCGACGGGTTGAAGCGCAGGCCGTGCGACGGATCGAACGGGCCGTGCACGCGATACCCGTACCGCTGCCCGGCGCCCACGCCGGACACGAACCCGGTCCAGAACTCGCCGGTGTGGGTCAGATCCAGGTTCCGCTGGCTGCCGTCGTCGGCGATCAGCGCCAGCTCGACGCGCTCGGCCGCCGGGGCCCACAGCGTGAACGTGGTGCCATCGGTCTGGACCACTGCGCCGGGACGCGGAGCGGTGCCGGCGGACAAGCCGGCAGCATCCGGGGCGGCGGTCGCTTCTGTCACCGGGACATTCTGCACAGGTCGCTGCCAGTTCACGATAGTGAGGTGGTTGTGTTCGTGAGACGGTAGTTGCGAACGCCTGTGCGCAGTGATACGCAAGGACCGTTACTAATTTACCCACCCCAGGGGAACACATGTCGGAAGAGTTGGCCGGTCTGACCGTCGGTCTGATCGGCGCGGGCAACATCTCGCGTATCCACGCCGCGTCCTGGAAGGCTGTCGGCGCCCGGGTGCTGGTCTATTCGCTGGAGGGCGCGGAGGAACTGGCGGAGCAGTTCGGGCTGGAGGTCGTGCCGTCGCTGGACGGTGTCCTGGCCGAGGCCGAGTTCGTCGACATCGTCACGCCGTCGGCGACGCACAAGGAGATCACGCTGGCCGCGATCAAGGCCGGCAAGAACGTCATCTGCGAGAAGCCGCTGACGCTGACCGCGGCCGACTCGCACGAGGTGATCGACGCGGCCGCGGCGGCCGGTGTCCGGCTGTACCCGGCGCACGTGGTGCGGTACTTCCCGGCGTACAAGGCGGCGTACGACGCGATCCGGGCCGGCCGGATCGGTGAGGTCGCGGTGGCGCGGTTCTACCGGCAGGCGTCCTCGCCGGCCGGTGCGGGCTGGTACCGCGAAGTGGCCCGGTCCGGCGGCGTGATCATGGACCTGATGGTGCACGACCTCGACCAGGCGCGCTGGCTGTGCGGCGAGGTCGCCACCGTGTACGCCGTCCAGAACCCGCCGACGGTCGACGGAATCAGCCCCGTGAACGTCGCGGCGCACGTCACGCTGACGCACGAGTCCGGAGCGGTCAGCCACTGTCGCGCGACCTGGGGAGCGACCGGCACGACGTTCCAGACCGGCTTCTCGGTCGCCGGTTCGAGCGGCGTCCTGAAGTTCAAGTCCGACAGCGACACCGGCTACAAGGAAGAGCTGCAGAACGGCGCCAGCGCAGGCGATCTGCTGATCCCGGAGTCGTCGCTGGGGGAGAGCCCGTACCTCACGCAGCTGCGTGAGTTCGCGATCGGCCTGCGCGGCGGCGCGGAGCCGCGGGTGCTCGCGTCCGACGGCGCGACTGCGGTGTACCTGGCCGAAGCGGCCCGCGCCTCGATGGAGTCGGGCCAGCCGATCGACATGAAGACGTTCGTCTCGACGGGAGCACTGGCATGAGCTTGAAGGTCGCGATCGCGTCGTTCGCGCACGTCCACGCGGGTTCGTACGCACATCTGCTCGCGTCGCTGCCCGGCATCGACGTCCTGTCCGCCGACCCCGACGGCGCCGATGCGCCGGACCCGGGTCCGCGCGGCGCCGAGTTCGCCGCGCAGTTCGGCATCCCGTACGTCGACTCGTACGACGAACTGTTCGCCTGGGGCCCGGACGCGGTGGTGGTGACATCGGAGAACGCCGGCCACCGTGAACTGGTCGAGCGGGCCGCCGCGGTCGGTGCGCACGTGCTGTGCGAGAAGCCGCTGGCCACCGAGGTCGCCGACGGCGAGGCGATGCTCGCGGCGTGCGAGGCGGCCGGGACGATCCTGATGATCGCGTACCCGGTCCGGTTCGCGCCGTCGTACGCGCAGCTGCGGGCGAACGTCGAGGCGGGCCGCCTCGGTGACGTGTTCGCCGTACTGGGGACCAACAACGGGAAGATCCCGTACGCCGCCCGGCAGTGGTTCACCGACGCGAAGCTGGCCGGCGGGGGAGCGCTCGTCGACCACACCGTGCACTGCGCGGACCTGATCGACGGCCTGACCGGCGGCGCGTCCGCGACCCGCGTGTACGCCGCCGCGAACCGGATCCTGCACCAGGACAAGGGTGTGGAGGTCGAGACCGGCGGGCTGGTGACGATCAACTACGACAACGGGCTGCTGGCAACCATCGACTGCTCGTGGAGCGTTCCGGACAACGGCCCGACCTGGGGCGGCGTGACGCTGCAGGTGACCGGTACGAACGGATCCGTCGAGATCGAGCCGTTCGCGACGCACGTCGGCGGCACGGACGCCGGCGGCGAGGTCTTCCTCGGCATCGGCGGCAACCTGGACGCGTCGCTGCTCGACACGTTCCTGGACGCCGTCCGCACCTCAGGCCCGGCACAACCCGGCCGGCCGCCCGCCGTCGTCCCGCAGCCGGACGGCGCCGTCGGCCTCCGCACCCTGAAAATCGTCGACGCCGCCCGCCGCTCCGCGGCGTCCGGCCAGGCGGTGGACGTGTAACACTCACCAACCTGCCCGGACGGCCGTCGCCCACGCTCAGGCGCGGCCGTCCGGACTGGTTGCACGGGGTTTGATGAGTGCTGGGCGTCCGCATCCGGTACCGTTCCCGGGGATGTGACCCGTGGGTAGGCGCACAGGCAAAGGAGCGGATGCATGGGCGAGTTCGTCAATCTGACCGTGAGTGACGGGGTCGGGACGATCCGGCTGGACCGGCCGAAGATGAACGCGCTGAACGTCCAGGTCCAGGAGGAGATCCGGGCCGCCGCTGTCGAGGCGGCTGCGAACGACGAGGTCCGGGCGGTCGTGATCTACGGCGGCGAGCGGGTCTTCGCGGCCGGCGCGGACATCAAGGAGATGGCCGACATGTCGTACGCCGACATGGCCAAGCGCTCCGGTCCGCTGCAGTCCTCGCTGTCCGCGGTCGCCGCGATCCCGAAGCCCACCGTTGCCGCGATCACCGGCTACGCGCTCGGCGGCGGCTGCGAGCTCGCGCTCTGCGCCGACTACCGGATCGCCGCCGAGGACGCCAAGCTCGGCCAGCCGGAGATCCTGCTCGGCATCATCCCGGGCGCCGGCGGCACCCAGCGGCTGTCCCGCCTGGTCGGCCCGTCGAAGGCCAAGGACCTGATCTACACCGGCCGGTTCGTCGACGCCGAGGAGTCGCTGCGGATCGGTCTCGTCGACAAGGTCGTGCCGGCCGCGTCGGTGTACGACGAGGCCGTCGCCTGGGCGTCGCAGTTCTCCCGCGGCGCGGCGATGGCGCTGCGCGCGGCGAAGGAGGCGATCGACTCCGGTCTGGGCGTCGACCTGGCCACCGGCCTGGAGATCGAGCGCACCCAGTTCGCCGCGCTGTTCGCCACCGAGGACCGCACGATCGGGATGAAGTCCTTCGTCGAGAACGGCCCGGGCAAGGCCGAGTTCAAGGGAAAGTAGATGTCTGCAACCGAGAAGCCGGCCGCCACCGCCGAAGAGGTCGAGGCGGCCTGGAACGACAACAAGCTCGCCCAGGTGCTGTACCACGACTGGGAGGCGTCGACGTACGACGAGAAGTGGTCGATCTCGTACGACGAACGCTGCGTCGACTACGCCCGGGACCGCTTCGTGGCGATCGCCGGGTCGCGCGGCTGGCCGTACGGCAAGACGCTCGAGATCGGCGCCGGCACCGGCTTCTTCACGCTGAACCTCAAGCTGGCCGGCGTCCTCGACGAGGCGCACGTGACCGACCTGTCGCCGGGCATGGTCGAGGCCGCGAAGAAGAACGCCAAGACGCTGGGCTTCGCGGTCGAGGGCAAGGTCGCCGACGCCGAGAAGCTGCCGTACGACGACGACACGTTCGACCTGGTCATCGGGCACGCGGTCATCCACCACATCCCGGACGTCGAGCTGGCGTTCCGCGAGATGCTGCGGGTGCTGAAGCCGGGCGGCCGGTTCGTGATCTGCGGTGAGCCGACCCGGTACGGCGACTTCGTGGCCCGGCGGCTGTCCCGGTTCACCTGGTGGGCGACCACCAACGTGACCAAGCTGCCCGCGCTGGCGCACTGGCGGCGGCCGCAGGAGGAGCTCGACGAGTCGTCCCGGGCGGCCGCGCTGGAAGCGGTCGTGGACCTGCACACGTTCGACCCCGACACGCTGGCGCGGACCGCGACGCGGGCAGGTGCGGCCGAGGTGCGGACCGTGACCGAGGAGTTGCTGGCGGCCTGGGTGGGCTGGCCGATCCGGACGTTCGAGGCCGCCGTACCGGAGCAGAAGCTCGGATTCGGCTGGCGGATGTTCGCCTACAAGTCGTGGCTGCAGCTGTCGAAGGTCGACAAGGTGCTGTCGGCCGTCGTGCCGGACGAGCTGTACTACAACGTCTCCATCACCGGAGTGGCTAGCAAGCAGTAGGGTGTTGCGATGCGGTTGCTGTCCGTGGCGAATCTGCGCTGGGTGGTGCGCCATCGGGCGTGGACGCCGTACTACCTGAAGCGCTACTGGCGGTTCGCCTGGTTCAAGCTGCGCCACCCGCAGGTGATCACCGAGGGTTTCGTGTTCCTCGGCAAGCATCTGGAGATCGTGGCGCGGCCGGGGCACGGCCGGATCGTGCTGGGCAAGTGGGTGCACCTCGGCGACGAGACCCGGCTGCGCGCCCACGAGGGGACGCTGCGGATCGGCGACAAGGTCGTGTTCGCCCGCGACGTGACGGTGAACTGCTACCTGGACGTGGAGATCGGCGCGTCGACGCTGATCGCGGACTGGACCTACATCTGCGACTTCGACCACAAGACCGAGGACCTAAACCTGCCGATCAAGGATCAGGGCCTGGTGAAGTCGCCGGTCCGGATCGGCCCGGACTGCTGGCTGGCCACCAAGGTCACGGTCACCCGCGGTACCGACATCGGCCGCGGCGTGGTGATCGGCGCGAACAGCGTTGCCCGTGGCAACATTCCGGCGTACGCCGTGGCGGCCGGCGTACCGGCCAAGGTGCTCGGCGACCGCACCGAGCGGTACGCCGCCAATGTCGAGCGCCGCAAGTACCTGGCCGGCCTCGCCGACGCGAACGACCGGACCGCCGCGCTGCTGCGAGCCGGTGTGACGCCCAGTGAACGGCCCAGCGAAGGACCCAGTGAGAAACCGTCCGTGGAGACACCTCCCGCGCCGCCCCGAAGCGTGGCGCCGGAGGATGCGGGTGGTGATGAGGTAGAAGCAGATGGTGAAAAAGAGAGCGTGAGGGGTTCTCAAGTTACTCACCAGTCGGGCACTATGGCCCCCACATCCGGTCGGACGCCCACGAGCGGATGAGCATCGGCATCGGCATCGGAGAGGAGAAGTAGCGTGGCCGACCGGACCGCCGAGCCGACTGACCGGTCGCCGCTCGACCAGGCCGCGGCCGACACCTCGATCACGCAGGCGCGGACCCGCGCGGTCGATCCGGTCCCGATCGTGGCCGGGCCAGGAGCCCCCGGCGGCGCTACGTTGGAACCAGTGCTTGAAACGAACGAGTCAGACATGGGCGTGAACACCAGCGTGAACCCGGAAGCACAGGCAGTGGATGGCACCGACCGTACGGATCGTACGAACGGCGTCGACGGCAGTACGGCGGTGGCGCCGGTGGCGGGTGCCCGCCGCAGGCTGTCGCCGCGCCCGGTCCCGGTCAGCCGGCGCCGGAGACCGCCGGCCGCTGCGGTGAGCACGGACGAGGAACGGACCCCGGCTGAGGAGATGGACGACGTGGGTACGCAGGACGAGAAGGCGACGGCTGCCGAAGCCGGCAAGGCCGGTACGGCGCCGGACACCGGCGCGGCGGCGACCGGTACCGGTTCGGGTGCGTCGACCGCGACGAAGACCGCCCGGCCGAAGACGGCCGCGGAGATCGTGGCCGAGCAGCGGGCCCGGGAGAAGGCCGCCGAGGGGGCGACACCGGATGCGGCCGGCTCGGAGGAGGCCGCAACCGGTGCGCCGGAAGACGCAGCCAAGGACGCCGGGGACAAGAAACCTGCTCCTGCGGCGACCTCTGGTACGGCGACAGGTGCGACCGGGAAGCCGGTGACACCACCATCCGGTGCCTCGGGCAACAAACCGCCGGCGGCCAAGGGCGGCTCGTCGGGATCCGGGTCCGGCAAGGGCAAGCAGGCGCTGACCTCGGTCGGCTCCGGCGTCCGGAAGCTGCGCAACCTGATCGCGTCGCTGATCTGGCTGGCCGCGGTGCTCGCGGCCGCGGTCCTGGCGCTCGGTGCGCTGTTCACCGCGCTCGACCAGACCAACCAGAGCAACGAGATCGTGCGCTGGATCCTGGAGCGCGGTCACGACCTGGTCGGCCCGTTCAAGGACCTATTCCGGCTGGAGACCGCGAAGAACACCCTGCTGGTGAACTGGGGGATCGCGGCGCTGGTCTACCTGGTCGCCGGCAAGATCCTCGAGCGGATCGTCCGGCCTTAACCCTTCGGCCGCGCAACCAGCAGCAGATCGAGAGATCCGTCCAGATCTCCTGGGCGGATCTCGAAGTCGCCGTACGTCGTACTCCGCACGAGCGCGGCCAGTTGGTCGTCCCACTGGTCGTGCCCGGCGGCGAGCTGCGCGTCGACACAGGAGCCGTGCTGCGCCTCCCAGGACGTCAGCCGTTCGCCGTGGTGCAGTCCGAGCGCTTGCGTGATCACGAAGTGCGGCTCGAGCAGCTCGGCGAACTCGGCGGCGGTGAGCTCGCGCGTGTGGTACCAGTTGCCGGTCGGGAAGGTCAGCCGATTCGGCGTACTCAGGACGAGCATCCCGTCCGGCGCCAGGATGCGCGCGCACTCCGCAACGAACCGCGGCTGCTCCCAGAGGTGCTCGATCGTCTGCAACGACGTGACGGTCCCGAAAACGCTGTCGGCGAAGGGCGTCTGGACGAGATTGCCGCGCGCGACATTGACCTGTGGATAAACCCGGCGGACGTGCCGCAACGTCGTATCTTCATAGTCGAGACCGGTCACGGCGCTCGCGCCGGCGAGGCGGAGCAACTCCGCGCCGTAGCCCTCGCCGCAGCCGGCGTCGAGGAACCGTCCGGTCCCGATCGGCAGTTCGGCCGTGATCCAGCGGTAGGCGGCGTCGTGGCGCGCGAACCAATAGTTCTCGTGCCAGATCCCGGGCGCGGTCCTCTCGCCGGTCAACGGTAACGTCTCGTTGACTGCTCCCCGAACTGACGGGCGTGGATTCCGACCATCAGTAGCGATCATGGGATTCATGGCTCACGCTGCCTTTCCAGCCGGCGACTGAAGGGGTCTTCCGCGATCGGCACCATCCGGGTCGCGAATGACTTGCTTCTGAGGGATCGACGCGCCCGCCCGCCGCCACATGGTGCACTTCTTGTCCAGTGCCGCAGGACCGATCTTCGTGCCGCTTCTGTACGCCGCCGTCGCCTCGGCGACGCATTGGTTCCATACCCTGCGGCAACGGTCCCACTCGGACAGCAGCAACCGTTCGGCACCCGAGCCGATGCGCAGACGGTACGTGTACCGCGCTGAACTTGTGGCTGTGTCCATGACTCCAGATCTTGCACCACGCCTACAACAATCTGATGGCGCACTCGCTCGAGGCGGGTCGGCCTTCAGAACGCTCGCATTCTTCGCCGCCCTCATGGATGAGGCCTACGCAGTGAGTCACGGATCACCTTGGGTCAGACTAAGGTGCCTGTACGGTGCCGGTGTATCAGCCCGGTGCTGCGCGGGACTGTGATGGGACTCGCATGCAGCTTATGTTTCTCGCGGGTAACATCCGTGGCAGGCTTGGCAGAGACCGTTAACCAGAAGGGGTCCCACACGCTATGAAGATCGTCGTCTGCGCGAAGTTCGTGCCGGATGCCACCGCGGACCGCCGCTTCCGCTCGGAGGACAACACGGTGGACCGGGCCGGTGTCGACGGGCTGCTGTCCGAGCTGGACGAGTATGCCGTCGAGACCGCACTCACTGTCAAGGAGGCCGGCGACGCCGAGGTGACCGTTCTCACGGTCGGCCCGGAGCAGGCCGCGGACGCGGTGAAGAAGGGTCTGCAGATGGGCGCGGACGCGGGCGTCCACGTGCTCGACGACGCGATCCACGGGTCGGACGCGGTCGCCACGTCGCTGATCCTGTCCAAGGCGCTGGCCAAGCTGGAGGCCGACCTGGTCGTGTTCGGCATGGGGTCGACCGACGGCGGCATGGGCGTCGTCCCGGCGATGGTGTCGGAGCGGCTCGGGCTGCCGGCGGTGACGCTGGGCTCGGAGGTGACCGTCGACGGGCAGACCGTCCGGATCCGCCGCGACGGTGACACCGCGAGCGAGACCGTCGAGGGCACGCTGCCGCTGGTGCTGAGCGTTTCCGACCAGGCCAACGAGCCGCGGTACCCGTCGTTCAAGGGGATCATGGCGGCGAAGAAGAAGCCGGTCGAGACCTGGTCGCTGGCCGACCTCGAGCTGACGCCCGAGCAGGTGGGCGGTTCGAGCGCGTGGACCGAGGTGGTCGAGGTGACCGCCCGTCCGGCGCGCACCGCCGGCACGATCGTCACCGACGAGGACGGCAGCGGCGCTGCCGGGCTGGTCGAGTTCCTGTCCACGAACAAGTTCCTCTGAGGAGCGGCTGAGTAATGTCGAACGTTCTGGTTCTCGTTGACCACACCGCGGGCACGGTCCGCAAGACGACCGCCGAGCTCCTCACGATCGCCCGCCGCCTCGGCGAGCCGGTCGCCGTGTTCATCGGCGAGGGTGTCTCCGACGCGCTGCCGGCCCTGGGGCAGTTCGGTGCGACCAAGGTGTTCGCGCTGAGCAACCCGGAGCTGTCGCAGTTCCTGGTGGCGCCGAAGGCCGAGGCGCTGCAGCAGATCGCGGCCAAGATCGAGCCGTCGGCGATCCTGATCTCGTCGAGCGCCGAGGGTAAGGAGATCGCGGCCCGGCTCGCGGTCAAGCTCGACTCGGGCCTGATCACCGACGCGGTCGACGTCCAGTCCGGTGAAGGCGGTCCGGTGACGACGCAGTCCGTGTTCGCGGGCAACTTCACCGTCCAGGCGAAGGTGACACACGGCACGCCGATCATCACCGTCAAGCCGAACGCCGCGACCCCGGAGGCGGCCGAGTCGTCGCCGGAGGTGGAGGAGTTCGACGTGACGATCTCCGACGCCGCGAAGACGGCGCGGATCACCGACTCCAAGCCGCGCGAGGCGACGGGTCGTCCGGAGCTGACCGAGGCCGCGATCATCGTGTCCGGCGGTCGTGGCACCGGTGGTGACTTCGGCCCGGTCGAGTCGTTCGCCGACTCGCTCGGCGCCGCGGTCGGTGCGTCCCGCGCGGCCGTCGACTCGGGGTGGTACCCGCACGCCTACCAGGTCGGGCAGACCGGCAAGACCGTGTCGCCGCAGCTGTATGTCGCGGCCGGCATCTCGGGTGCGATCCAGCACCGCGCCGGTATGCAGACCTCGAAGACGATCGTCGCGGTCAACAAGGACCCCGAGGCCCCGATCTTCGAGCTGGTCGACTACGGCGTCGTCGGCGACCTCCACAAGGTCCTCCCGGCCGCCACCGAGGAAGTCACCAAGCGCAAATCCTGACCCGCGGGTCCACCAGCTCGCTGACAGCCCGGCTCGTTTCCCCTCCCGAGCCGGGCTCGTGCGTGTGCGCCTGCGCCCACTGATGTCAGGGGTTGACCCCTCAGGTGGCGGGTTGACCCCTCGCATTCCCGGGGGGTAACCCGCAAGCTCAGGGGTCAACCCCTCGAACGGCCGGCGCAGCTCGACCGGCGGACCGGACTAAACAGGAGCCGATCCGTTCCTTGGACAGGCACTAGCATGCGGGGATGTCGGGTTGGGGCGATGGAGCGAGAACTGAGTATCCGGCTGGGCTGGAGGCCGAAGAGCTGGCGTTCCAGCGGCTGTACGGGCCGTGGAAGGTGTCGACGCCGGCCGATGCGCGCCGACTGCTCGACGGGTACGACGGGATGTGGTGGATCGCGGGCGGCTGGGCGATCGAGGCGTTCACCGGCGTACGGCAGGAGCACGAGGACGTCGACGTCTCGCTCTGGCGGCGGGACATCGAGAAGCTGCGGCTGCGGCTGAAGGGCTCGTACGATCTCTGGGCGAACGCTGGCGGCCGGCTCCAGCCGCTGACCGACGACCGGCCCGGGCAGCCCGACGACGCCGACCAGATCTGGTTGCGGCGGCACGCGTTGGCGCCGTGGGAGTTCGACGTCGTGGTGAACCCGGACCGGGACGGCCGCTGGGTGTTCCGGCGGGATCCGGGCCTGGACTTCGCGCTCGACGAGATCACCTGGGTGGCGGCCGACGGGATCCGCTACCTCAACCCCGAGATCGCCCTTGCGTACAAGGCGAAGCAGGCTCGCCCGAAGGACGAGGCCGACCTGGCGTCAGCTCTCCCGGCGCTCAGCAGCGACCAGCGCCGCTGGCTGGCCGACATGATCGAGCACCTGCACCCCGGCCACCCGTGGTGCGAGCGCATCCGCTGACCAGAACCGCTAGGTGGTCAGCTCCCGGCGAACAGCGGCCAGATCCTCGGCGACCGCGGCCTTCCGCGCGTCGGTGTTCCCGAGGTAGTCGGCGAGCGCGGTCGCTGCCGTGGTGCACCGCTCGTTGAGGTTGTCGACCTCGCCCGCGGCGCGGGCCTTGTCGTTGGCGACGGCCCGGCGCAGCGACAGGTAGCTGTTGAGACCGAACGCCATCACCACCAGACCGACGACGATCCAGAACCAGTGCAGCAGCAGTCCGAGCCCGATCGCCACCACGGCGCCGCCGGCGAGCAGACCGATCGGAACCGCGCGCTGCCCGGTGGTCACGACACCGCCGGCCGCGGTGAGCGTGGAGGTCGCCTTGCCCAGTTCGAGCGGGTCGGGACCGTCGGCGCGAATCGTGATCGTGTGGCCGCCGCTCTCGACCGACACCTGCGTCGGACCGGGGAGTTCGGCGGTCTGCGCCAAGGACTCGATCCCGGGCAGCGCCAGTGGCCCGACGACGCGCAGCGCGGCCGCCGACAGGTGCGGGTCGGCGGACAGCCCGAGGTCCTCGGTGAGCAACGTGTCGACCGTGCCGGCCGGATCCTCCAGCGCCATCGCCGCCGACTCGGGCGAGCCGGTGACCCGTGCCCGCAGTACGGCGATCCGGGCCAGCGTCTCGCGCTCGGGATCGCTGCCTTCGGAGATCAGCAGGCGCAGCATCGCCGCCGGGCTGTCCTTGTCGGGCTGGTCGTCCGCGTCGGCGTCGCGCCGGGACTTGCCGTCGCGGCGGGACGCCGCCGCGTCGTCGGGGGTGCGGTCGGTCTTGCGCTCCTCGGGATAGCTCAGCTCCGGGTCGGGCTCACGGGCCGCGGTGTTGCCGACGATCGTCTCGACGGCGTTCCGGATCCGGCTCAACCGGTCCCCGGCCTCGTCCTGCCGTTCGGTCGCCTTCAGCCGCGGGCCGCGCGGGCGGGACGAGCTGCCGCGCAGCTCGAGCCGGGACAGCCAGGCGCCGTCGGGCGACGCGGCGGATTGTAGACGCTTCACGACGAGCTCCAGCCCGTCCGGTCCGAAGCCGCCGCGCGCGGCTGTCGTCCACAGCACCCGCTGCACCCGGGTCAGGCTCCCGTCGGCAGCCGGCGCGCCGAACGCGACGTCCAGCCATTCGGTGCGCACCTGGTGCCGCTGCCCGAGGACCGCCAACGCCAGCGACAGGTAGATCGACGTACGGCGCTGGTCGAGCTCCATCGCCGTACCGACGGCCTGCTCGGCGGGCTTCCCGGCGTGCAGGCCGATCAGGGCTTCGGTGGCGGGGCCCAACCAGTACCGGGGGACGGGCTTGCCGGTCTCCGGGAGCTCGGTGCTGGACGCCATCGCGGACAGGACCCGGGTGGCGTAGCGGCGGAGCTCGGCGGCGTCGACGAAGCCGGCCGTCTCGTGGCGGAGGTCGGACAGCTCGACGAAGGCGTCGAAGGCCCGCGTCAAGCTGTCCACCCGGTTCTGCAGGCCGCCCTGGATCCGGGACAACTGGGAACGCAGGCTCGAGGTCTCCTGCCGCGCGTACGACATCTCGCTCTCCAGGTTGGAGAGCTGCTCGTTCTGCCTGCGCTCGGTCCACCAGTCGGACATGCTCCGCCTTCCGCTCCATCGGATGTTGCTCTCCGGAAGGATGGCGGGTGCCCGGGGTCATCACGACCAGACCGGCCGTCGCGAGTCGATGCCCGTGCCGTACTGCGGATCGCCGCCGGTGACCAGGATCCAGTGCTCGGTCGGGCGGGCGCGATAGAGCCGGATGTCGTCGTGCAGCTCGTCGACGGAATACGCGCGCAGCTCCGGGTAGCGCGCGGCGTAGAGCGCCACGCACCGCTCCAGCTCGTCGTCCGGCACCTGGGCGGCCCGGGCGCGGAAGTACACCGCCGACGCGCCGCCGATCGGGACGCTCGAGTCGAAGATCGCGATGCTGACGTCCGGCCGCTCGGCCACGTTGCGCGAGTGCAGCGCGTCCGGTGACGACACCCAGTAGAACGCGTCGTGCCCGTCGGGGGTGAAGTAGACCGGCGTCACCCAGGGCAGGCCGTCGGCGCCGACCGTCCCGAGCACCAGGTACTTGTTCGCTTCGACGACCGCCGCCGCACGCCGGTCGAGGACCTCCTGGGTCATGGCTTCTCCACGTCGTACGTCAGGTGGGTCGCGTTCGGCGTGCTCGCGCTCTCGCGGGGCACCAGCCGGATCGGCGTCAGCGTGGTGCGCTCGAACAGCGGCGTACCGTCGCCGAGCACGATCGGCGCGACGTGGACGCGCAGCTCGTCCACCAGCCCGGCGTACAGGTACTGCCGGCACAGGTGCCCGCCGCCCATGATCATCACGTCCTGCGCACACGCCGCGTCGCGGGCCAGCTTCAGCGCGGGCCGGATCCCGTCCGGTACGAACTCGAACCAGCCGTCCAGCCGGACCCGGCTCGGCGGGTTCGACGTCACCACGAAGATTGCCGGCCGCTCGCCGCTGAACCCGTCGGCGCTCCAGCCCTGCGGACCGTCGAGCAGGTCGAACGTCCGGCGGCCCATCAGGACGGCCCCGATGCCTGTTTGCGTGCGCTCGAACGCCTCCCGGTCCGCGTCCGTCTGCTCGCCGGTGATCCAGTCGTGCAGCGGCTCGCCGCCGATCCCGAGGCCGTGCGTGAGGTCCGCGCCCGGCCCGGTGACGAAGCCGTCCAGCGACATCGTGATGTCCAGCAGTACTCGTCCCATGGTCTTCTCCTGACTTCCGAGGTTGTCGTTCCACCATCGGCGCGGGCGGTACGGAAAGTCGTCCGTACCGGCCACGGAAGGACCACGGATCCCGCATGATGGGCCAATGGCTGGTCCGAAGGACGTGTCGGCGCGGGAGGCCGAGGTGCTCGCCGCGCTCGCCGGCGACCGTTCCAACGCCCAGATCGCCCGGCGGCTGCAGATCAGCGTCCGGACCGTCGAGAGCCATATCTCCTCGCTGCTGCGCAAGTACGGCGTCGCGGACCGCCACGAGCTCGCTGCGCTGGCGGACGCGCAACCGGAGGGATTCAGTACGCCGACCGGTCCGGGGACGACGTTCGTCGGCCGCGAACAGGACCGCGCGGAGCTGACCAGAGCACTCGGCAGCAACCGTCTTGTCAGCCTGCTCGGTCCGGGTGGTGTCGGCAAGACCCGTCTTGCGCTCCAAGTCGCCGCAGAGGTCGCCGACAGGTACCCGCACGGCGGGGCCGTGGTTGACCTGGTCCCCGTACGGCCCGGCTTCGTCGTCGCGGCGGTCGCCGAGGCGCTGCAGGCCACCGAGCAACCACCGCAGACCCTCACTGACGCAGTACTCGAGCGGCTGAAGCGCGGGCGCACTCTGCTCGTCCTGGACAACTGTGAGCACCTGCTGGACGACGTAGCCGGCTTGGTGGGCCGCATCCTCGCTGAGGCGACCGAGACCGCCGTACTTGTGACCAGCCGCGAGCGTCTCGGCGTCGCGGGCGAGCGGCCGGTACAGCTCGGTCCGCTGACGCTGGGAACCGAAGCGGAGCAGTTGTTCCGGGACAGGGCTGCTCTGGTCGCGCCTGAGCTGGCTGACGACGGTGAGCTCGCGCGCAAGGTGTGCGCCGAGCTGGACGGCGTACCGCTGGCGATTGAGCTGGCTGCGGCCCGTGCAGGCTCGCTGGGGCCGGACGGGTTGCTGGCAGCGCTCGACGACCGGCTGCGGCTGCTGTCGGGAGGGCGTGGCCCGGACGAGCGACACAACTCGCTGGCCCACGTGATCGGCTGGAGCTACGACCTGCTCGGTGAGGACGAGCGCAGGTTGTTTCGGCGACTCGGGGTGTTCGTCGGGGGCTTCGACCTCGCTGCGGCCGCCGGTGTGTCGCCGGACAGCACGAAGAGCGAGCTGAGCGACCTCCTCGGCCGGCTGACCGACAAGAGCCTCCTGCACCGCAGCCTGTACGCCGGGACGAGCCGCTGGCGGATGCTCGAGACGGTGCGTGTCTTCGCCCTGGAACAGCTGAAGGACGAGTACGACGAGGTTGCCGCGCTGCACGTGGCGTGGGCCTGCGCGGTCGCGACCAGGCTCGAGCAGCAACTGGAGACAGGGGAGGACTGGCAACAGGAGTTCGACCTGCTGGCGCCCGACCTGCGCGCGGCGCGGGGCGACGTACGGCGGCTGGCTCGCACACTCGCCCACCTGACCTTCGCCCGGCGACGCTTCCTGGAGGCGCGGGAGCACTACCTGGCCGCCGCGGACCACGCAGGCACCGCCGCCGAGCTGTACGACGACCTGCGCGACGCTGCCGACGCCGCGATGGTGGTCGCGGACGGCGAACACGCGTACCGGTTGATGATGCGGGCGGGCGCCGACGGGAACCCGGACGCCCTCGGGTACGCCGTCACGATCCTGAACCGCTACGAGATGACCGACCCCGCCAGGCTGCCGGACGACCGTGGCGCGGGACTGCTGCCCGACACCGGCGGAGACGATGTGGTCAGCGTGCCGCTCCACGTTGCGCGGGCCTGGATCGACCGGTTCGATCTGGCGTCGGCCGAGGCCGCCGTCCGCGCGGCCCGACAGGGGAACCACCCACTGGACTTGCTGAGCGCACTGGACGCCTACGGCATCGCGGTCGCGGCCGCCGGGCGGCTCCGCGACGCGGACGCGGTCGCGAGGGAGCGGCTCGCCATCGCGGCCACCCTGCCCGATCACGAGCCGCGGGCGGTTGCCGAGATCGTCGACGCGTTCCACTCCGCCTCGACGTCGGCGGTCGCGGTCGGTGATCTGATCGAAGCGGTCCGACTGGCGCGGCTGACCGACGATCCGGTGCACGGGCATCCGTACATCACCGCCCCGCGCAAGGTTCGCGCCTACGCGCTCAGCGGCATGTTCGACGAGGCCGTGGCCGCTGCTGACGTGATGTGGAACGGCTGGCGGGCCGCCGGCTGCCCGCCGCGGGTCTGGATGGCCTCGGCCGCGGCGGCGGCCGCGCTGGCGCACGGGCTGCTCGGCACCGGTCAGGAGACGATATGGCAGGCCCGCGCCCTTGAGATCGCGCGCGTCACCGACCCGGCCGACGATCCCGGCCTGGCCGCGCCGGCCGCCTTCGTGGAGGCACGGCTGGTCATCCACCGCCACGACACCGGTGCTGCGGTCACAGGAGCGGCGGCGGTGGTCCGGCGGGCTTTCGAGCCGTTTCCCGAGCCGTGGTGGATCCCGTACGCGCATGCCGCCGGCGCTGAGCTGGCCGTCGTGTCCGGCGATCCCGACGCGGCGCAGTACGTCGACCGGGCGGCGAGCGAGAACGCCTGGGCCGGCGCGGTCCTGCGCAGAGCCCGGGCCCGCCTGACCGGGGACCGTGCCGCGCTGGCGGAGGCGGCCGAGATGTTCGGGCGGATCGGTGCGTCTTTCGAGCAGCGGCACACGCTGGAACTCGCGCGCTGACTCCCGAGGAGCGGGAACAGCCGTGCCGGACATACCCTTGAAAGTGTTATGACTCCTCCCGACCGCCGCACGGTGTACCTGGACCACGCGGCGACGACTCCCATGCTCCCGGCCGCGATCGAGGCGATGACGCAGCACCTCGCCCGGACCGGTAACGCTTCGTCACTGCACGGCTCCGGCCGGTGCGCGCGGCGGACGGTCGAGGAAGCGCGCGAGTCGCTCGCCGCCTCGCTCGGGGCCCAGCCGAGCGAGATCGTGTTCACCTCCGGCGGCACCGAGGCGGACAATCTCGCGCTCAAGGGCCTGTGGTGGTCCCGGCTGGCCGCGGACCCGCGCCGGCGCCGGATCCTGCTGAGCGGCATCGAGCACCACGCGGTGCTGGACCCGGCGATCTGGCTCGGCCGGCACGAGCACGCCGAGATCGAGTGGCTGCCCGTGGACGAGCTCGGGCGGGTCAGTCCGGACGACGTCCGGCGGGCCATCGAGCGCGACCCGGAGTCGGTGTCGTTCGTCACGCTGATGATGGCCAACAACGAAGTCGGCACGCTGCAGCCGGTCGCCGACGTCGCGGCGATCGCGCAGGAGTACGGCGTACCCGTGCACACCGACGCCGTGCAGGCGATCGGGCAGCTGCCGGTGGACTTCGGCGAGCTCGGCGTCGACGCGATGACGGTGTCCGCGCACAAGCTCGGCGGGCCGTACGGGATCGGGGCGCTCGTCGTCCACAAGGAGACGCAGCTGACGCCGATCCTGCACGGCGGCGGGCAGGAGCGTGACGTCCGCTCCGGCACCCTCGACGTCCCCGCGACCGCCGGTTTCGCCGTCGCGGCCGAGCACGCGATCAAGCACCAGGCCGACGAGGCGCGCCGGCTGACCGAGCTGCGGGACACCCTGATCGCGGGCATCACCGGCACCGTCGAGGGCGCGCTGCTGTCGGGGGACCCCGTGCACCGCTTGCCCGGTAACGCACACTTGTCCTTCAGCGACTGCGAGGGCGACTCGTTGTTGCTGCTGCTCGACGCGCGCGGCATCGAGGTCTCGACCGGATCCGCATGCAACGCCGGGGTCGCCGAGCCGAGCCACGTGCTGCTGGCGATGGGGTACGACGACCAGCGGGCCCGCGGCTCGCTCCGGTTCACCCTCGGGCACACGAGTACGCGCGCCGACATCGACGCCGTACTGGACACCATCGGACCGGTCGTGGAGCGGGCGAAGTCCGCCGGTCTGCAGAACGTGGGAAGGAACACCTGATGCGGGTACTCGCAGCCATGTCGGGCGGAGTGGACTCCGCCGTCGCGGCCGCGCGGATGGCCGAGGCCGGGCACGATGTGACCGGAGTGCACCTGGCACTCAGCCGCAACCCGCAGTCGTACCGCAGCGGCGCCCGTGGGTGCTGCACGATCGAGGACTCCCGCGACGCCCGCCGGGCCGCCGACGTGATCGGCATTCCGTTCTACGTGTGGGACCTGGCCGAGCGCTTCCATGCCGACGTGGTCGAGGACTTCGTCAGCGAGTACGCCGCCGGCCGCACGCCGAACCCGTGCCTGCGCTGCAACGAGAAGGTCAAGTTCAGCGCCGTCCTGGAGCGGGCCCTCGCGCTCGGCTTCGACGCGGTCGCGACCGGGCACTACGCGCGGATCGTGGAGACGGCGTCCGGGCGTGAGCTGCACCGCGCGGTGGACCCGGCCAAGGACCAGTCGTACGTGCTCGGCGTCCTGACCCAGCAGCAGCTGGCGCACGCGTTCTTCCCGCTCGGCGACACGGTCAAGACCGAGGTCCGCGAGGAGGCCGAGCGGCGGGGGCTGTCGGTGGCGGCCAAGCCGGACAGCCACGACATCTGCTTCATCGCCGACGGCGACACCGCGGGCTTCCTCGGCGCGCAGCTCGGCGAGGCGCCGGGCGACATCGTCGATGCGCAGGGCAACAAGCTCGGCGAGCACCAGGGCACCCACGGCTTCACCATCGGCCAGCGCAAGGGCCTGCGGATCGGCACGCCGGCCGCGGACGGCAAGCCGCGCTTCGTGCTGGACATCAGCCCCGTCGACCGCACCGTCACCGTCGGCTCCCGCGAGGAGCTGGCCGTGTCGGAGCTGACCGCGTCCAAGCCCCGCTGGTGCGGCCCGCCGCCGGCCGCGGAGCTCCACGCCACGGCTCAGCTCCGCGCACACGGCGAAGAGGTGCCGGTGACAGCAACAGTTCTGGACGATCGAGTGCAGGTCTTCTTCAAGGAGCCCACGTCCGCCGTCGCCCCAGGACAGGCGGTCGTGCTGTACGACGGCACCCGTGTCATCGGCTCGGCCACCATCGACTCGGTCCAGCGCGCCACCGCCGGCGTATGACGACGACAGGTCTGGGCTCCGTCCCCGGCGACGACATCCGCGAGTGGATGCGGGCCGTACTCGAACTGGTCGACCTCCCGTTCCTGCCCGAGCTCCCGGCGCGCCCGTACGGCGACATGCTGAGCCGCACCGTCGCCGTACTGACGGAGCTGGCTGCGGACCTGCAGCCGGTGGGGTGGCGGCTGACCGGCGGCGGGGACGCGCGGGCCAGTCTGGACCAGCGGCGGGCGCGGGCGTTGCTGCAGGAAGACCTGGACGTGCTGGAGGAGTACGGCGACGGGTACGAGGGTCGGCTGAAGGTACAGATCACCGGCCCGTGGACCCTGGCGGCTGCGATCGAGCGGCCCCGCGGTGACAAGGTCCTGGCGGACCACGGTGCACGGCGGGACCTGGCGCAGGCGTTGGCCGATGGTGTGCAGCAGCACGTGGCCGAGGTACGGAAGCGGGTCCCGGGAGCCGAGGTCGTGTTGCAGGTGGACGAGCCCGGGCTCCCCGCCGTACTGGCCGGGGCCGTGCCGACGGCCTCCGGCTGGAGCAAGCACCGCTCTGTCGACGGCCCTGGTGCCGTGGAGCTGCTCAGCCTGTTCACCACCGGCGGACCGACCGTCGTTCACTGCTGCGCGGCCCGCCCGCCGATCGAGGTCTTCACCAAGGCGGGCGCGAGCGGGGTCGCTGTGGACACCGCACTGCTCAACACCGCGGCCTGGGACCAGATCGCGGTCGCAGCCGAAGCCGGCACGAGCATCTACGCGGGCGTCGTACCCACCACGGGCGCCCTGCCCAAGGCGGAACAGGCGGCCGAGCCGCTCGTACGCCGCTGGCGGGAGCTCGGCCTCGACCCGCAGTTGCTGAAGCAGGTCGTCATCACGCCGGCCTGCGGGCTCGCAGCCGCTCCGTCACCGGCCGACGCCAGGGCCCGCCTGAAGCTCCTCCGCGACATCGCCGACGTGGTCGGAGAAGCCGCCGACGAATGACCCGGAACTGTCCGTGAGGCCCCGCCTCCACACCCGCCGCCGGAGGCGGCGTGACCACGAAACGTCGGTGGGCAGTTGTAAGTTCTCTTCATGAGCGAGAACGGCGGGGCTCCGACGGATGTGCGGACGCGGCATGCGGATCTGAGCAAGGAGATCGAGGACCACCGCGCGCGGTACTACCTGGCCAGCGCGATCATCTCGGACGCCGACTTCGACGCGCTGATGCACGAGCTGCAGGGCATCGAGGAGGAGTACCCGGAGCTCCGGACACCGGACTCGCCCACCCAGAAGGTGGGTGTGCCGATCTCGACGCTGTTCACCCCGGTCCAGCACCCGACCCGGATGGAGAGTCTCGGCAACGCCTTCTCCGCCGAGCAGATGGAGGCCTGGGCGAAGCGGCTGGAGCGCGAGGTCACGGTCCAGCAGATCACCGACAGCGGGTTCCTCTGCGAGCTCAAGGTGGACGGCCTCGCCCTCGATCTCGTGTACGAGAACGGCAAGCTGGTCAGCGGCGCCACCCGCGGCGACGGCCGCATCGGCGAGGACGTCACGCCGAACGTCCGCACGATCAAGAGCATCCCGGAGCAGCTGCGCGGCGACGAGCTGCCGGCCTTCCTGGAGGTCCGCGGCGAGGTCTACTTCCGGGTCGAGGACTTCGAGGAGCTGAACGCGCAGCTCGTCGAGGCCGGCAAGGACGTGTTCTCCAACCCGCGCAACAGCGCGGCCGGGTCGCTGCGCCAGAAGGACCCGCGGGTCTCGGCCGGCCGGCCGCTGCGGTTCGTCGTGCACGGCCTCGGCAAGGTCGAGGGCCACCGCATCGGCCGGCTCTCCGAGGCGTACGACCAGCTGAAGGCGTGGGGCCTGCCGGTCAGCGACCGCGCCCGCCGGGTCGGCACGCTCGACGAGGTCAACGAGTTCATCGCGTACTACGGCGAGAACCGGCACTCGGTCGACCACGAGATCGACGGCGTCGTGGTGAAGGTCGACGAGGTCGATCTGCAGCGCGCCCTCGG
Organism: Kribbella sp. NPDC003505; assembly: GCF_040610875.1. Lineage (NCBI taxonomy): Bacteria > Bacillati > Actinomycetota > Actinomycetes > Propionibacteriales > Kribbellaceae > Kribbella > Kribbella sp. NPDC003505. The sequence goes on from NZ_JBEXNA010000011.1 coordinate 52,258, forward strand.
GTCGACCTCGAGCGCGCCGCGCTGGGCGATCGCGTACAAGTACCCGCCGGAAGAGGTCAACACCAAGCTGATCGAGATCGAGGTGAACGTCGGCCGCACCGGCCGGGTCACCCCGTTCGCGCACATGGAGCCGGTCCGGGTGGCCGGGTCGACGGTCGAGTACGCGACGCTCCACAACGCCAAGGAGGTCGCCCGCAAGGACGTCCGGCCGGGCGACACCGTCGTCCTGCGGAAGGCGGGCGACGTGATCCCCGAGGTCCTCGGACCGGTCGTCGACCTGCGCCCCGAAGGTCTGCCGGCCTGGGAGATGCCGACCCGGTGCCCGTGGTGCGACACGGCGCTGGCGCCCGCCAAGGAGTCCGACGTCGACATCCGCTGCCCGAACTCGCAGTACTGCCAGGGGCAGTTGCGCGAGCGGCTGTTCTACCTGGCCGGGCGGTCCGCGTTCGACATCGAAGGGCTCGGGTTCAAGGCCGCCGACGCGCTGATCCGCGACGGTCTGATCGCCGACGAGGGCGACCTGTTCGCGCTCACCGAGGAGAAGCTGGCCGAGAGCGCGTTCTTCACCACCAAGGCCGGCACGCTGTCGGCGAACGCTCGCAAGCTGGTGGCCAACCTCGAGGAGGCCAAGACCAAGCCGCTGTCCCGGGCGATGGTGGCGCTGTCGATCCGGCACGTCGGGCCGACCGCGGCGGCGGCGCTCACCGAGGTGTTCGACAACATCGACGACGTCCGGGCCGCGAGCGAGCAGCAGTTGGCCGAGATCGAGGGCGTCGGGCCGACCATCGCGCAGGCGATGATCGAGTGGTTCCAGGTGCCGTGGCACCAGGCGATCGTGGACAAGTGGCTGGCCTCCGGCGTCGTCATGCGCGAGGAGCGCACCGGGCCGGCGCTGCCGCAGACGCTGACCGGGCTGTCGGTCGTGGTGACCGGGACGGTCGAGGGGTTCAGCCGCGACGAGGCGACCGAGGCGATCGTCGGGCGCGGCGGGAAGGTCGCCGGCTCGGTGTCGAAGAAGACCTCGTTCGTGGTCGTCGGCGAGTCACCCGGATCGAAGTACGACAAGGCCGTGCAACTCGGCGTACCGATCCTGGACGCCGCCGGCTTCCGGGTGCTGCTCGAGGACGGCGCGGACGCCGCCGCCGCGGTGGCGACCACGCCCGGGGCGGACGAGTCGTAACGATTTCGCCAGACCGCGAACCGGATGGATCCAGTGACGGCTCTGAGCCGTCCGACTGTTAACTTTGCACGTCGACACTGGGTCAGAAGGAGCAAATATGACGACGCCGCCGCAGGGACCGTGGGGTCCTGGGCAGCCGGGGGGCCAGCCAGGCGGGCAGCACGGGGGACAGGGTGGCCAGCCGCCGCAGCAGGGCGGCTGGGGACAACAGCCTCCGGGCCAGGGCGGTGGCTGGGGCCAGCGTCCGCAGCAGCCCCAGCAGGGTCAGCCCCAGCAAGGCCAGCCGCAGCAGGACCAGCCGCCGCAGCAGGGTGGTTGGGGCCAGCAGCCTGGTCAGGGACAGCCCAGTCAGTACGGTCAGCCGCCGGCGGGCGGTTGGGGTCAGCCGCCGCAGCAGCAGGGCGGCGCCTACCAGCAGCAGTCGTGGGGCCAGCGCCAGCAGCAGCAAGGCGGGTGGCACCAGCAGCAGGGCGGTCCAGGCCAGCAGTGGCAGCCGGGCGGTCCGGGCTCCAAGGGCCCGGGTGGCATCAGCAAGGAGAAGCTCCCGCTGCTGATCGGCGGCGGCGTGGTCGGCCTCGTGGTGATCGGCCTGCTGGTGTTCCTCGGGATCCGTGCGTTCGGCGGTGACGACGAGCCCACGACTCAGCCCACGACGACCTCGGAGCCGACCGGCAACGGCAGCCCGAACCCGACCGGCTCCCCGTCGACGTCGGGCGGACCCGGCCAGAACGGCGAGCTCGGCAACGCGACCGGCCAGGCCAAGGCCGCGACCGAGAAGCTGCAGGGTCTCGGCTTCGGCTGCAGCGACCTGTTCAACACCGGTCAGGGCGCGCACCGCGGCTGCTTCAAGCAGGACGGCCGCAAGGAGTCCGAGGCGATCTTCCAGTTCTCGCCCGACGGCACCATCATCGCGGTCCGGCTGCAGGCCCAGGACGACGACAACTTCAACAACGCGCAGGTCTCCTTCGACCAGCTGCTGCAGGCGCTCGGCAACGACACCTTCGGCGCCGACCAGGTCAAGAAGATCCAGGAGTCGGTGAAGACCGGTCAGCGCTCCGACGAGGTCGGCACCACCTGGGGCGAGTTCCAGCTCAGCAACCAGGGCCAGAGCGTCCGGCTGTCCGGCCACAAGTCCGGCGAGGACTCGATGGACCTGCCCGACCAGACCTTCGACACCACCCAGGCGCAGCTGGTCGCGGCGCTGAAGGCCAAGGGCTACGTCTGCACGACGTCCTGCAAGAAGGACGTCGGCAAGTACGGCTACCAGCGGGTCTTCTTCTACGCCAGCAGCGGCAAGGGCATCAAGGACATCGAGGTCAGCGCCTCCGGTGAGGCGGCGGACGCGAAGAAGGCGCTGCCGGCCGCCCTCGGCGACGCGTTCGGCGCCCTCAAGGGCGGGAACATCGAGGCCGTGAAGTCGTACGTCGACGCGCACAACGACGGAAAGTCGTACGCTGCATATGTCGGCGGGTGGAAGGTCGAGATCAGCGGGAACAGCTCGGCCAGCTACACGTCGCAGCAGGTCTCGATCTCGTACGAGTCGTTCTACGCCTGAGCAGCACGGAGGCCGGATTGAAGTTCCCCCGGGAGAAGCGGGAGTCGCGGACGGTGGCCCAGCCACCGCCCGAGGCCGTCCAGCGCGTCGACGGCGGCGGGCCCTGGGGCCCCACCCAGTTCGATCTCCCGGACCGGAACGGCAGCAACAGCCAGGCGATCCTGATCGTCAGCCTGATCGGGCTCATCGTCCTGCTGGTGATCGCCGGCCTCTGGGCCCTCGCCTACTTCCAATTCACCTGAACCACCCAGAAAGCCCCGCCCGTCGAGCGGGGCTTTCGCACGCCCGCCGCCGTACGTGCGTGCGTGCATCCGAGCGGATATCCCCTGGAGTTGGGGGTTCTCGGTTGGTGTGAGAGGGGAGAACCCCCAATTCGAGGGGATAACCCCTCGAATTGGGGCCCGCGGGTGCGCCGACCGGTGGTGGGGCCTCGGCGGTGAGTCAGGCCGTGGTGCGGATGGTGACGGCCAGTGCGTCAGGCCGTGGCGCGGATGGTGACGGCCAGTGAGGCCAGGTACGAGAGCCGGGCGACCTCGGAGCCGAGGAACTCGGGGCCGCCGCGACGGCCGATCACCAGGACCCGGCGGTCGGACTCCAGCGGCGCGGCGACCAGCACCGACTCCGCGAGGCCCTTGTGGTCCGGCGCCTCCAGCGTGGTCGCCTTCTCCATCGGGAGCCAGCCCCCGGCCACGTCGCCGAACTCCGGCGTCGCGCTGGTCTCCAGCGCGACCTTCACCTCGCTGCCGGTGCCGTCGAGCAGCGCCGCCCAGTCCGCGTGCAGCACGGCCGGTGACTGCTCGACCAGGATGTCGATCGCGTCCGCGGGCGCCGACGTCATCTGCTCGACCGCTTCCAGGTCCATGTGCAGCCCGCCGCCCGCGCCGTACCGCGAGAACCAGATGACCTCGACGTCCGGCACGCTGTTGCAGGCCGAGACCAGGCGGTCGGGGAGCACGCCCGGTGGCAGGTCGACCACGATGTCGTCGACCGCGGTGCCGTTCTCGCGCCGGTGCTCGACGATCTCGATCGCGTGGATGTCGGCGTTCACCTCACCGAGGGCAGTCGCCACGGTGCCCAGCGAACCGGGCCGGTCCGGGATGATCAAGCGCAGCAGGAACACCGAACGATCATCTCCCAGCCGATCACCTTGCGCGTAACGCCTTGTCGCCGCCCATGTTACAGAGCGGTAGGGGAGGACACGCCCACCCATCTCATCCGGCCGTTGTCCACACCCCTGGGGACGGGGAAACGCGACCGTCACGCCGGACCACTAGGATGACTGGGTCGTGGCCGAAAGCGCTACGGGAAGTCCTGCGAACCATTGGATCAGTTCATGCCATCGATTACCCGCGAAGAGGTCGCGCACCTGGCGCGACTGGCGCGGATCGAGCTCACCGACGACGAGCTCGACCACCTCGCGCCGCAGCTCGACCAGATCATCACCCTGGTCGGGCAGGTCAGCCAGGTGGCGGCGGACGACATCCCGCCGACCTCGCACGCCCTGCCGCTGACCAACGTGATGCGCCCGGACGAGAACGTCCCGTGCCTCACGCCCGAGCAGGCGCTGTCCGGCGCGCCGGCCGCGGAGGAGCAGCGTTTCCGGGTGCCGCGGATCCTGGAGGAGGACTGACCATGGCCGACCTCACCAGGAAGACCGCGGCTGAGCTCGCGGAGCTGATGACGTCCGGGCAGGCCAGCTCGGTGGAGATCACCCAGGCCCACCTCGACCGAATCGCCGCCGTCGACAGTGCCGTGCACGCGTTCCTGCACGTCGACACCGAGGGTGCGCTGGCGCAGGCGAAGGCGGTCGACGACAAGCGCGCCGCGGGCGAGCAGCTGTCCCCGCTGGCCGGTGTGCCGCTGGCGCTGAAGGACGTGCTCACCCAGGAGGGTGTGCCGACCACGGCCGGTTCGAAGATCCTCGAGGGCTGGAAGCCGCCGTACGACTCGACGGTCGTGAAGCGGCTGAAGGACGCCGGGATCGTGATCCTCGGCAAGACCAACATGGACGAGTTCGCGATGGGCTCCTCCACCGAGAACTCGGCATACGGCACCACCCACAACCCGTGGGACCTGGGCCGGATCCCGGGCGGTTCCGGCGGCGGCTCGTCCGCGGCCATCTCGGCGTACGAGGCGCCGCTCGCGATCGGCACCGACACCGGCGGCTCGATCCGGCAGCCCGGCGCCTTCACCGGCACAGTCGGCGTCAAGCCGACATACGGCGGCACCTCGCGGTACGGGCTGATCGCGCTGGCCTCCTCGCTGGACACACCGGGCCCGTGTGCGCGGACGACCCTCGACGCGGCGCTGCTGCACGAGGTGATCGCCGGCTGGGACCCGATGGACTCCACGTCGATCAACCAGGACGTCCCGCCGGTGGTCGAGGCGGCGCGCAACGGTGACGTCGCCGGTCTGCGGATCGGCGTCGTGAAGGAGCTCGGCGGCGAGGGCTACCAGCCGGGCGTCGAGGCCCGCTTCCACGAGGCGGTCGAGCTGCTGACCAAGCTCGGCGCCGAGGTGGTCGAGGTCTCCTGCCCGCACTTCCAGTACGCGCTCCCGGCGTACTACCTGATCCTGCCGAGCGAGGCTTCGTCCAACTTGGCCAAGTTCGACGCGATGCGGTACGGCCTGCGCGTCGGCGACGACGGTGAGAACAGCGCGGAGAAGGTGATGAGCCTGACCCGCGAGGCCGGCTTCGGCGCCGAGGTGAAGCGCCGCATCATGCTCGGCACGCACGCCCTGTCCAGCGGGTACTACGACGCCTACTACGGCCAGGCGCAGAAGGTGCGGACGCTGATCGCCCGCGACTTCGCACGAGCCTACGAGCAGGTCGACGTGCTGGTCTCGCCGGCCACGCCGACGACCGCGTTCGCGATCGGCGACCGGATCGACGACCCGATCGCGATGTACAAGAACGACCTGTGCACGATCCCGTCCAACCTGGCCGGTAACGCGGCCGCGTCGTTCCCGTGCGGCCTCGCCGACGAGGACGGCCTGCCGGTCGGTTTCCACGTGATGGCCCCGGTGATGCGCGACGACCTGCTCTACAAGGTCGGCGCCGCGCTGGAGTCCGCGCTGGCCGAGCAGTGGGGCGGCGTACTGATGACCAAGGCTCCGGAGCTGGAGGTGACCCGATGACTGCCGACGTCCTCGAAATCGACGACGCGCTGGCGCAGTACGACCCGGTGATGGGCCTCGAGGTCCACGTCGAGCTGAACACGAAGTCGAAGATGTTCTGCGGCTGCCCGACCGAGTTCGGCGCGCCGCCGAACACCCAGACCTGCCCGGTCTGCCTCGGTCTGCCGGGCGCGCTGCCGGTGGTGAACGCGAAGGCGGTCGAGTCCGCGATCAAGATCGGTCTCGCGCTGAACTGCGAGATTGCCGAGTGGTGCCGGTTCGCCCGGAAGAACTACTTCTACCCGGACATGCCGAAGAACTTCCAGACCTCGCAGTACGACGAGCCGATCGCGTTCAACGGCTGGACCGAGGTGGTCGTCGACGGCGAGACGTACCGGATCGAGATCGAGCGCGCGCACATGGAGGAGGACACCGGCAAGTCCACCCACATCGGCGGCGCGACCGGCCGGATCCACGGCGCCTCGCACTCGCTGGTCGACTACAACCGGGCCGGCATCCCGCTGATCGAGATCGTCACCAAGACGATCGAGGTGCCGGGGGAGAAGGCCGCGGCGGTGGCGCGCGCGTATGTGAGCATGCTGCGCGACCTGCTGCTCGCGCTCGGCGTCTCCGACGTCCGGATGGACCAGGGCTCGCTGCGCTGCGACGCGAACGTGTCGCTGAAGCCGTCGGGCTCGACGGTCTTCGGCACCCGGACCGAGACCAAGAACGTGAACTCGTTCCGCTCGGTCGAGCGCGCGGTGACGTACGAGATCACCCGGCAGGCGGCGGTGCTGGCGTCCGGCGGCAAGGTCGTGCAGGAGACCCGGCACTGGCACGAGGACACCGGCATCACCACCTCCGGCCGGGAGAAGTCCGACGCCGAGGACTACCGGTACTTCCCGGAGCCCGACCTGGTCCCGGTCGCGCCGTCGCGCGAGTGGGTCGAGGAGCTGCGCGGCACGCTGCCCGAGGCCCCGTCGGTCCGGCGGGCGCGGCTGCAGCAGGACTGGGGTTTCACCGACCTCGAGATGCGCGACGTCATCAACGGCAACGCGCTCGAGCCGATCGTCGCGACGGTCGAGCTCGGCGTGACACCGGCCGCCGCGAAGAAGTGGTGGCTGGGTGAGCTGGCCCGCTCGGCGAACGAGTCCGGTCAGGAGCTCGAAGCGCTCGGTGTCGGCCCCGCCGAGGTCGCCGAGGTCCAGAAGCTCGTCGACGACGGCACGCTGAACGACAAGCTCGCCCGCCAGGTCTTCGAAGGCCTGCTCGCCGGCGAGGGCACCCCGGCCGAGATCATCGAGAAGCGCGGCCTGGCCCTGGTCTCCGACGACTCCGCCCTCCTGGAGGCGATCGACCGCGCCATCGCCGCCAACCCCGACGTCGTCGAGAAGGTCAACTCCGGAAAGCCGGCCGCCGCCGGCGCCCTCATCGGCGCAGTCATGAAGGACATGCGCGGCCAGGCCGACGCCGCGAAGGTCCGCCAGCTGCTCAACGAGAAGCTGGGCATCTGACCCTCACCGGCCACCTGACCGGCCATCTCGGGGGTCAACCCCTGAGATGGCCGGTTGGCACCTGAGAATCACCGTCCGCAACCCACCATCCGAGGGATTGACCCCTCAGCTGGTCAGGCGGCGTCGCGCTGCTGTTGCCCCGGATGCGGGGCATCGGCGATCACGGTGCGCTCGACGCGGCCGTCGTCGACGTCGGCCGCGTCCGCGAGCAGCGTCTGGGCGACCCTCAATTCTTCGGCCGTGCAACGGACCTCGTAGTGGGTCGGCAGGATCTCGGTGGTGACAACGTCGGGGCGGTTTCGGACGAGCCCTCGGAACAGACCCCAGAGAGCTCCGACGAGTACGCCGTACACGAAGCCCCAGACCACGACGGCGAGACCGTTCAGGGTCGTCTCGGCGACCAGGGTGGCGAAGACCGCCGCGAGTACGCCGAGGAGCGCGCCGTGTGCCGCGCTGACCAGGGTGAGCCGCACGGCCGGGACCGTTCTGCGTCTGGTGGCCTGCCGGAGTCCGGCGCCGACAATGTCCAGGCTGGCCGCTGTCATCCCGTAGCTTCTCAAGTACTCGACTGTTCGCTGAGCATCGTCGAAGCTGCTCACCGATGCGATCACGCTGTTGGGGACGCCAGACGCCTGGCCGGTCGGCATACCGATCTCCTCCTCAGGTCGTTTCCTTCCAACAAGTACCAGACGACCGAAGACCTGAAACGGTTGACTTCTGCTCAGGACGTGCTGATCGTCACGCGCAGGATCCGGTCGTCGCCGTCGCGGGTGTCGCCGCGGCCGTCGGTGTTCGACGTGGTGACCCACAACGACCCGTCCGGCGCGGCCTCGACCGTGCGCAAACGCCCGTACTGATTGGTGAAGAACGCCCGCGGCTCGCCGACCCGCTTGCCCCCGGAGACCGGAATCGCCCAGAGTCGTTGGCCTCGCAGCGACGCCATGAAGATGTACCCCTTGGCGAACGCGATGCCCGACGGTGACGCGTCGGCCGTGTGCCACTGCGCGATCGGGTCGGTCATGCCGTCGAGTTGACTGATCCCTTCGGCGGCCGGCCAGCCGTAGTTCGAGCCGGGGGTGATCGCGTTCAGCTCGTCCCAAGTGTTCTGCCCGAACTCGGCGGCGTACAACTGGTCGCCGTCGAACGCGAGTCCCTGGACGTTGCGGTGGCCCTTGGTGATCCACACCCGCCCGTCCGGATTGCCCGGCGCGGCCTTGCCGTCGGTGGTGATCCGCAGGATCTTCCCACCGAGCGAGTCGTCGTTCTGCGAGTTCGGCCGGTCCGATCCGTCGCCCGTCCCGGCGTACAGGAACCCGTCCGGCCCGAACCGCAACCGCCCGCCGTTGTGGATCGCCGCCGCCGGAATCCCCTCGAGAATCACCTGCTGGTCCGACAACTTCCCGTCCCGGTAGGTGATCCGCGCGATCCGGTTGTCGTCACCGCCGGAGTAGTACGCGTAGAGGTACGGCTTTCCGGGATACCCCGGATCGACCGCGAGCCCGAGCAACCCGCCTTCGGACGACGGGTTCACGTCCTGCACCTCACCGACGTCACTCACCTGCCCGTCGGCGATCCGCTTGATCTTCCCCGAGTCCCGCTCCGCCACCAACGCGCTCTTGTCCGGCAGGAACGCCAGCCCCCACGGCACCTCGATCCCCGTCGCCACCGTCGAAGCCACCGTCAACTTCACCGCCCCCACAGCCCCGCTCGCCGTACCCGGGCTGACAGGCGCCGGCGCCGTACCCGCCCCCGACGGCGAGTCCTCCGAACACCCCACCACCAACGCCAACGCCGCCACCACCACCGCAGCCCGACCGCGCACGCCTGTCTCCTCCAATAGCCCTTTCCCCCAAGCTAGCGACAACCACCAGCCCGCACGGCCGGAATGACCCGACCTGCAATCAATTCGAGAGACCGCACGGCCGCTTCGTGGGTCATCGTCGGGAGGCGGAGCCAGTGAGCGAACTGGGTGAAGCGGGTTGCGTGATGCAGCGCGATCAGCCGGTTTGCAACGTCTTCGGGAGTGCCGACGAGGTAGGAGTCGCGGTGGAGTGCGGGTGGGGTGGTGTCGCCGTACGACGCTATTTCGCCCTCCAGGTAGGCGATGCCGGGGGAGGCGTCGGACCAGGCGCGGTCGGGGTCTTCGTCGACGTGCATGATTCCGGTGCAGATCAACGGCGGCGGCTGGGGGACGACCTGGTCGAGGCGTTGGCGGCGGGTGATCAGGTCGGCGGGGGTGGCGCAGTAGATGATGATGCCGTCGCCCAGGCGGGCGGCGCGGCGGAGGCCGGGGGCGGTGACGCCGGCCGTCCAGATCGGGATGTTGTGCCGGGGGCGCGGGGTGATGCCGAGGCGGCCGGACCAGGCGTCTCGGAGTAGGCCGATGCCCTCCTCCAACAATGCTCCGCGGCGGTGGCGGTCGGCTCCGAAGGTGGTGAATTCTCGTTCGGCATAGCCCTGGCCGACGCCCAGGACGAAGCGTCCGCCGGAGATGAGGTCGAGTACGGCGGCGTCCTCGGCGACCCGTAGCGGGTGGTGCAGGGGGAGGACGAGGATGTTGGTGCCGACCCGGATCCGTTCCGTGCGGGCCAGGAGCACGCCGGCCAGCACCAGTGGCGAGGGGAGCATGCCGTCAGGTGTCAGGTGGTGCTCGGACAGCCAGGCTCCGGCGAAGCCGAGCCGGTCCGCGAGCACCACCTCCTCGATCAGTTCCGGGGAGTACCCCGCTCCTTCCTCGCGGACATCGACCAGGACTCCGAACTCGACAGGCACCCCTCCACCGTCACCCGTGGCGCCGGCGCCGGTCCAATGCCGAACCCCGAAGGACTTGATGCGCCGGGCGTATGACTCACCAGGTGGGTCTCAACGGGAAGTGGGAGTTGCCGCGGGCATCGGGCTTCACGGCCAGCACCTGGTGGAGCTGGATGGTGTTGTGTTCGAAACCGGCGCGGCTGGCCGCCAGGTAGAGGCCCCAGATCTTCGCGGTGGGGTGGCCGACCTCGGCGACGGCCTCGTCCCAGTGGGCGACCAGGTTGTCGTTCCAGGCGGCGAGGGTGAGGGCGTAGTGCTCGCGGAGGTTCTCCTCGTGGCGGACCTCGAAGCCGGCGTCCTGGGCCTCGGTGATGATGCGGCCGGAGCCGATCAGTTCGCCGTCGGGGAAGATGTAGCGGTCGATGAACGCGCCGATGTTGCGGAAGTGGTTGTCCGGCCGGGTGATGCAGTGGTTGAGCAGCCGGCCGCCCGGCTTGAGCCGGCTGTGCAGGAAACCGAAGTACGACGGGTAGTTCCGGACGCCGATGTGCTCGGTCAGGCCGATCGAGCTGATCGCGTCGAAGTCGTACTCGGGGACGTCGCGGTAGTCCAGGAACCGCACCTCGGCGCGGTCCTCCAGCCCGTCCCGCTTGATCGCCTGCGCTGCCCATTCGGCCTGCGCCGCGGACAGCGTGACGCCCAGCGCGGTGACGCCGTACTCGCGGGCCGCGTGCCGCACCATGCCGCCCCACCCGCACCCGACGTCGAGCAGCCGCATCCCCGGCTTCAGGTCGAGCTTGCGCGCGACCAGGTCGTACTTCTCGAACTGCGCCTCTTCCAGCGTGGCGTCCGCGGTCGGGTAGACCGCGCACGTGTACGTCATCGACGGCCCGAGCACCCACTCGTAGAACGTGTTCGACACGTCGTAGTGGTGGTGGATCGCCGCCTTGTCCCGCGCCTTCGAGTGCCGCAGCCCCTCGAACGTACGGCGCCATTTCGGCAGGTGCTCCTGCGGCGGCGGGGGCGGCGGCTTGAGGTGACTCCAGCCGAGCCCGCGGAGGATGCGCAGCGCCTCGGCCGCCTTCGGCCGGTGGAAGTGGAACTCGTCGAGGATCAGCCTCATCAGCTCGTACGGGTTGCCCGGGTGGACGCCGGTGATCTCCAGGTCGCCCATCACGTACGCGCGCACCATCCCGAGATCGCCGGGCGCGGTCAGGATGTAGGACAGCCCGCGCTCGTTGGCCAGATGCATGTGAATGGGCGAGTCCGAGGGCCCGGCCTCGCTGCCGTCGTACGCCGAGAACCGGAACGGCAGACCGTCCGGCATCACGGTCGTGAGGGCTTCCGCGATCGATACCTGCTGGGTCGCGAGCGTCGTCATCGGCGCGTCACCGCCTTTTCGTAGAGCCCGGTGAGCCGGGCGTCCGGGTCGTAGCGTTTCTTCACCTCGTCCAGCGCTGCGACGTTGTAGAGCCGGTCGAAGGTCTCGCGGTCGTAGTAGGCGTCGGAGTACAGCGACTTGTGGCCGCCGAAGTCGGTGACGGCGGCCTCGATCCGCCGGTTCACGTCGCCGTCGGCGGCGCCCGGCGCGATCGGTACGGTGCCCCAGAAGCCGACGTTGACATACGTCTCGCCGGGCTTCAGTGGATACAGCGGCCAGGACGCCTCGCCGCGCAGTCGCAACGGGCAGAGCCAGACCGGCCGCATGCCCACGTTCGCGTCGAACCAGCGCAGGAACTCCGCCAGCCGCGCGACCGGGATCTCCACGTCCTGCACCACGCGCTCGCGGTCCGCATGGCCGCGGCGACGGTTCAGCCGCGCGGCGACGTGGTGCCGGTTCTCGAAGCCGACGATCTTGTGGAACACGTCGCTGCGTCGCCAACGCCGAGGCCACAACCGCCGTACGACCGGCTGCTGCGCGCCGAACGCCTTCGAGCACCAGAACCAGTCGGTGTCCCAGCGCCACAGGTAGTCGTGGGCGGTGAGGAAGTCCCGCTGCCGCTGCTGGATCGAACGGTAGTAGATCTGCTGACCTGTGTAGTCGCTGGTGCGGATCGCGGCGTCGCTGTTGCGGCCGAGCGTCAGGTACGCCTCGGACGGGCTGAACGCGACGCCGTCGACGAAGTGCACCGGCTCGCCGTCGTACGTGCCGGAGGCAACGATCTCGTCGATGGCCGGCGCCAGCTCGTCCAGGCCGAGCCGGACGTGCCGGAGCGCGACGTACGGCGAGATGCGGTCGAGCTCGATGCGCAGCCGGGTGGCGTACCCGAGCGTGCCGTAGGAGTTCGGGAACATCCGGAACAGGTCCGCGTGCTCACCGGAGGGCCGCGCCGTGACCACGTCGCCGGCGCCGGTGAGGATGTCCAGCTCGAGCACGGACTCGTGCGGCAGGCCGGCGCGGAACGACGACGACTCGATGCCGAGCCCGGTGACCGCGCCGCCGAGGGTGATCGTCTTCAGCTGCGGCACCACCATCGGCGTCAGGCCGAACGGAAGGGTCGCCGCGACCAGGTCCTCGTACGTGCACATGCCTTGGACGTCGGCCGTGCGGGCGGCCGGGTCGATGCCGAGCACACCGGTCAGCTTCGACACGTCCAGCCCTGGACGGTCGACCGCGGCCCGCGGCCGGAACAGGTTCGAGCTGCGCTTGGCCAGCCGGACGGGCTCGCCCGGCGGGATCAGTTCGTACGACTCCCGCAGCCGCCCGACGGCCTGATCGTGCGCGACCATCACCGCCCTGTCCGATGTCGAAGGCACCGATCCAGAGTACGACGACGGCCGCTCCGTGGCACCGGAGTTCAAAACTGTCCACGATCCCGAGTAGGTTGAAACGCATGGCTGACGTGGTGAAGGCATGGCTTCCGTGGGAGGACCCCGCCGGGTTCCTGGGCGGGGTGCCCGACGGGTTCGACGTCGACTTCTACGCGGGCGGTGAGCGGCCCACGTCGCTCGACGAGGTGGAGTTCTACGTGCCCAGCTACATGGGCGGCGGCGACGTGTTCGACGTCGTCCGCGACATGCCGGCGCTGAAGGTCGTGCAGCTGCAGACGGCCGGGTTCGAGCACGCGCAGTCGCGGCTCGCCGACGGCGTCACCCTGTGCAACGCGCGCGGCGTGCACGACGCGTCCACGGCCGAGCTGGCGGTCGGGCTCATCCTCGCGTCGTTCCGGAACTTGCCGCGTGCGGTCCGTGACCAGGAGCGCCAGATCTGGCCGGGGTCGTACGACGAGGTCGACGACTCGCTCGCCGACCGCACGGTGCTGATCCTCGGGTACGGCGCGATCGGCGAGGCGCTCGAGCGGCGGCTGACCGGGTTCGAGTGCGACGTGATCCGGGTCGCCCGGAGTGCGCGGGACGGCGTGCACCCGATCGCGGAGCTGCCCGAGCTGTTGCCGCGCGCGGACGTCGTCGTGCTGCTGACCCCTGCGACGCCGGAGACCAGGCGGATGGTGGACGCCAAGTTCCTGGCCTCGATGAAGGACGGCGCCCTGCTGGTGAACGTCGCCCGCGGCATCGTCGTCGACACCGACGCGCTGCTCGCCGAGCTCGGGACGCGCCGGATCCGGGCCGCGCTCGACGTGACCGACCCGGAGCCGTTGCCCGCCGGACACCCGTTGTGGTCTGCTCCGAATGTGCTGATCAACCCGCACCGCGGCGGCGCCTCGACGGCCTTCGCGCCGCGGGTGGCGCGGCTGGTGCGTGCGCAGTTGCAGCGCTACGCGTCCGGGGAACCGTTGATCAACGTGGTGGCCGGGCCGCCACGCTAGGACTCTGGGACACGCTAGGAGGAGGACGACGATGTCCGAGGCCGTACTGCTGATCGGGACCAAGAACGGGCTCTGGATCGGCCGGAGCGACGCTGCCCGCAAGGACTGGCAGCTGGACGGGCCGGTGCCCGAGTTCGAGATGCAGGGCGTGTACGCCGTGGGCATCGACACCCGTGGCGACCGGCCTCGGCTGTTCGTCGGCGGCACCAGCGAGCACTGGGGGCCGGCCGTCTTCCACTCCGACGACCTCGGCAAGAGCTGGGCGGAGCCGCCGGAGGGCACGATCGGCTTCCCGGAGGACGCCGACGCGTCGCTGGAGCGGGTTTGGCAGATCCAGCCGGGACCGCCCGGTCAGCCGGGCGTCGTGTATGCCGGGTCCGAGCCACAGGCGCTGTGGAAGTCGACCGACGGCGGAGTGACGTTCGAGCTGGTCCGCGGTCTGTGGGACCACCCGCACCGATCGGAGTGGGGCGCCGGCTTCGGTGGCGCGGCGATCCACACCGTGGTGCCGCACCCGACCGATCCCGACCGGGTGAGCGTGGCAATGTCCACCGGCGGCGTCTACCGGACCACCGACGGCGGTGCGACGTGGGCGCCGGCGAACCAGGGGATCCAGGCGAAGTTCTTCCCCGACCCGTATCCGGAGTTCGGCCAGTGCGTCCACAAGCTCGCCGCGCACCCCGACGCACCCGAGCGGATGTTCGCGCAGAACCATCACGGCGTGTACCGCTCGGACGACGGCGGCGCGGTCTGGACGTCGATCGCCGACGGCCTGCCGTCGGACTTCGGGTTCCCGATCGTGGTGCACCCGCACGAGCCCGAGACCGTGTACGTGTTCCCGCTGGTCGCGGACGCGAACCGGATTCCCACCAGGGCACAGTGCCGGGTCTTCCGGTCCCGGGACGCCGGTGCCACCTGGGAGCCGCTGTCGGCCGGACTGCCCGACGTCTCCTACGTCCCGGTGCTGCGGGACGCGATGTGCACCGACACCGCCGATCCCGCCGGGGTGTACGTCGGCACGCGGGACGGCTGTGTCTACGCGAGCCCTGACGCCGGCGACGGCTGGGTCGAGGTCGCGCGGCATCTGCCCGACGTACTGACCGTGCGCGCCGCGGTGGTCGGATGATCGGCGTCCGGCTGCCCACGGTGCTCCGGCCGTTCGCAGGCGGCGTCGAGCGCGTCGAGGTCGAGGCGCGGACCGTGGCCGAGGCGTTCGCCGCGCTCGACGCACCGCTGCGCCGGCGGCTGACCGACGAGCGGGGCGCCATCCGCCGGCACGTCAACATCTACCTGCGCGACGACAACATCCGCGATCTCGACGGTCTGGGGACGCCGCTCGAAGACGGCGACGAGCTGCTGATCCTGCCCAGCGTCGCGGGCGGCTGACGGCGCGCGAAAACAAAAGACTGCACTTCCGCGCGCCGCTTGGTTAGCGTCGGGCGGCATGAGCAACGTCCTCCTGCTGACCGGGCCGTCCGGCTCCGGCAAGACGACCGTGGCGCGACTCGTCGCGACCGACGCGCCACGGCCCACGATGCACCTGACCACCGACGAGTTCTACCGTGGCATCCGCACCGGCTTCGTCGCGCCGTACCTGCCCGGTGCGGAACGCCAGAACGAGGTGGTCGTCGACGCGATCGTCGCCGCCGTCGCCGCCTATGCGCGCGGCGGGTACGACGTGGTGGTCGACGGTGTCATCGGCCCGTGGTTCCTCGCCCCGTTCCGCGCGGCCGCGGCGGCGGGGGAGTGGGCGATGTCGTACGTCGTCCTGCGCCCGGACCTCGGGACAACGCTGCAGCGCGGACAATCCCGGCCCCAGCCCGAGCTGACCGACGCCGACGCCCTTACCGGGCTGCACGGTGCGTTCGCCGACCTCGGCGCGCTGGAGCCGCACGCGCTCGACACCACCCGGCTCGACCCGGACCGAACGGCGGCCGAGGTCCGCAAAGCCGTTGCCTCCGGCTCCTACCTGCTCAACGCCAGCGGATGAGGACAGGCTGTGACCGTCGGCGCCGAGGGGTTGTGACCCTGTCCCGGCCGACCTAGATTCGCGGATGGGGGCCGACGGCTGGGCCGTCGCCTGGGGGGTGCCCGGGGGGAGGGGCACCTCATGCATGCATTTCTGCACCGCCTCGGTCGCGGGGCGGCACATTTCCATTGGCTCGTGATCGGCGGCTGGCTGGTCGCCGTCGTCGCGTTGTTCGTGCTCAAGGGTGCGTTCGGCGGCACGTACTCCAACAACTACACGGTTCCGGGCAGTGAGTCATCCGCTGGTTTGAACATCCTGAACAAGGACTTCAGCACCGCCGGCGGCTATTCGGGCTCGATCGTGTTCCACGCCAAGACCGGCACGGTGGCCGAACACTCCGCGCAGGTCAAATCGTCGATGGACGCTGTCGCCGAACTGCCTGACGTGGTCAGCGCCGTCGACCCGCTGGCGACCTCGCAGACGGCGTACATCTCCAAGGACGGCAGCATCGTCAACGCGCCGGTTTCGTTCTCGGTGGTCCCGGCCTCACTCGACAGCTCGTACCTCGACAAACTCGACGCGGCGGTCGAGCCGGCCCGCGCGGCCGGCCTCCAGGTCGAGTACGGCGGCGGCGCCGGTCAGATCGGCAAACAGGCCGACGACCTGCCCTCGGAGGCGATCGGCCTCCTGCTAGCGCTGGTGTTGCTGTTCCTGATGTTCCGATCCGTCGTCGCGGCCGGACTGCCGCTGCTGTCCGCGGTCTTCAGCGTCGGCGGCGGACTGGCGATCCTCGGTCTGCTCGCGGCGGTGAAGACCTTCCCGGTGTCCGCGCCGACGGTCGCGACCTTGCTCGGCCTCGGGGTCGCGATCGACTACGGACTCTTCCTGGTGTCGCGCCATCGCGAGCAACTGGAGGACGGGATGAGCGTCCGCGAGTCGGCGGGACGGGCCGCGTCCACCTCCGGTGCGGCCATCGTGGTCGCCGGTGGAACGGTCGTGATCGCGATCCTCGGTCTGTACGTGTCCGGCGTCCCGTTCGTCGGCGCGCTCGGGTTGTCGTCGGCGATCGTGGTCGCGGTCACGGTGCTGGCCGCCCTGACGCTGATTCCCGCGCTGCTGGGGCTCGCGAACCTGAGGGTCCTGAACCGCAAGGACCGGCACCATCTCACCGAGGAACGCGAACTCGAGGCCGGTCTCCCGGACGATTCCGCGGTCGCCGCGCATCGTGCGGAGGAACACGAACGGCGCGACGCCGCGCACGAGCGGAGTGCGTTCGCGCGCTGGGGCCGCAAGGTGAGCGCCCGGCCGTGGCCGTTCGGCATCGCCGCGACGCTGGTCTTGCTCGTCCTGTCGATCCCGCTGCTGTCGATGAACCTCGGCCAGCTCGACGCCGGTACCGACCCCGCCCAGGACTCCAGCCGGAAGGCGTACGACCTGATCGCGCAGGGGTTCGGCCCGGGAGCGAACGGTCCGCTGACGGTCGTCGTGCAGCTGGAGTCGGTGAGTGCGGCCGACAAGCAGTCGGTGCTCAGCGGACTGGCTTCGACGCTGCAGAAGACCCCGGGCGTGGCCGCCGTCCAGCAGCCGAGCACGAACAGCGCCGGGACGACCGCGATCATCAACGTCGTCCCGACCACGTCGCCGTCGTCGGCCGACACCGAGGACCTGGTCAATCGGATCCGTGACGACGTGCTGCCCGGCCAGCAGGAACCGACGTACGTCGTCGGGACCACCGCCGGGTACGTCGACTTCACCGAGAAGGTGGGCAGCCGGATGCCGTGGCTGATCGGGGCCGTGGTGCTGCTCGCGTTCGTGCTGCTGACGGTCGCGTTCCGCTCGCTGCTGATCGGCGTGAAGGCCGCGATCCTCAACCTGTTGTCGGTCGGGGCCGCGTACGGCGTGATCGTCGCGGTCTTCCAGTGGGGCTGGGGATCGTCGCTGGTCGGGATCGACGAGTTGGTGCCGATTCCGTCGTTCGTGCCGATGCTGATGTTCGCGATCGTGTTCGGGCTCTCGATGGACTACGAGGTGTTCCTGCTGTCCCGGGTGCACGAGGCCTGGATCGCGACCGGGGACAGCCACCGCGCGGTGGCGATCGGGATCGGCGCGACCGCGCGGGTGATCACGACGGCGGCCGCGATCATGATCGTGGTCTTCCTGAGCTTCGTCCAGGACGACGACCCGACGGTGAAGATGCTGGCGGTCGGCATGGCCGTGGCCGTGCTGATCGACGCCAGCATCGTCAGGATGATCCTGGTCCCGTCCGTGATGACGCTGCTCGGCCCGCGGGCCTGGTGGCTTCCGCGCTGGCTGGATCGGATCGTGCCCGACATCCAGCTCGAGGGCGGATCGCCACCCGCGCCGCCGGCGCCCCGGGAGAAGGTGGGCTCGGCTCCCTGATCAGTGCCGGAACAGCCGGACACCGGTCACGGTCCGGCGGATGCCTCGCTCGGTGCATGCCGCGGCGACCTCGCCGGACCGGATCGACCCGCCGGGCTCCACGATGTGCGTGACGCCGTACCGCTGCGCCTCGTCGACGTTGTCGCTGAAGGGGAGTACGCCGTCGGACACCATCGTGACGTCGGCGAGCGGCTCGTCCGAGCGCCGTGACCACCACAGCGCGGCCTTCTCACCGGCCAGGCGGGTGCAGTCGACGCGGGACTGCTGGCCGGCGCCGATACCGATCGCCACCGCGTCCTTCACCATCACCACGGTGTTCGACTGGGTGTAGCGGGCGACGATCATGCCGAGCACGGCGTCGTCGGGGAGGTCGCGCGGCACCGGCAGCGCGTCGCGCTCCTGCGTCAGCCGCGCGCCGAAGATCTCGCGCACCTCCTCGGCGGGCGGCTCGAACTCCGGGTCGACCTCGAGCACCAGGTAGGTCCCGCGCTTCTTCGCGGCCAGGATCTCGACGACGCCCTCGTCGTACCCGGGCGCGATGATCCCGTCCGAGACGACCCGCTTCAGCACGCCGGCCAGCTCCAGGTCGACCGGATGCGAGACCGCCACGACGTCGCCGTACGACGACTTCGGATCGGCGTCCCGGGCCCGGGTGTACGCCGCCGCCACGGTCTCGCCGAGTGCCGCGCCGGCGGGGGAGACGTGCTTGTACGACGCAGCCGCCGGCCTCCCGAGCGTTTCCGCGGCCTCGCGGACCAACTGCCATCCGGTCAGGGCGTCGAGGATGTTGATGTACGACGGTTCGCCCGCGACCACCGTGAAGGGCGCCTGCTCGACAGCAGCCGGCTGATGAGGATTCGTTCCGTACCGCAGACGCATCGGGACCTCCGAGTCGATCGGAGGCGCCCAGGCGGACGACGCCCTGTAGTTCGCTCCCCGGTGGTGATCCACCCTCGCCAGTCGCGGTGGGGCCAGACTACTTCGTGGCGCGGACGACGAGCAGCGGTGCGTCGGCGGTCAGCGGCTCCCCGTGCCACCCGCTCTCGATCGTCACGTCGGTGAATCCCGCCTGCAGCAGATCGGCCGTGATCTCCTCCGCGGTCCGGAAGTACAAGACGTTGCGGTAGACCGCGTCGTGGCCGTCCGGGAAGACGTTGTGGGCGTCGAACACCACGCGCCCGCCGGCGATCTCGATCAGCTCGAGCCACTCCTTCAGATGCCCGGCCTCGGTGTCGCGCTCGCCGTACGTCGCGTCGCTCGTCCACTGCTCCCACGCGCGGGCCGCCGGGTTGCGTGACTCGAACGCGAACATCCCACCGGGACGCAGCGCCGCGGCGAGCGCCGTCACCGACGCCTGGTGTTCCGCGACGTGCATCATCGTGTTGCCGCTGCTGACCACGAGATCCGCATCGCCGGCCGACTCCACCACGTGATGGTCGCCGTCGATCCAGGTGACCGCGTCGGCACCCGGCTGCCGGCGTGCGTACCCGAGCATCGTCGGGCTCGGGTCGATGCCGATCACCGCCCGGCCCGGTGCGACCAGGGATCGGGTGAGCAGGCCGGTGCCGCAGCCGAAGTCGATGACCTTCGTCGTGCCCTCGGCCAGGGACCGGTAGTAGGCGTGGTCGTCGCCCGGCGGGTTGTCCAGGTCGTACAGATGCACCAGCTGCTCGTCGCCGTACGGATCGTCGGTCACGTATCGCATGCTAGGCAGCCGCGTCGGCCGTGGACCAGGAAAATAAGGGAGCCGGTGCGGGGGACGAGTTCCGCACCGGCTCGATCAGGGGATCAGATCGCGGACACCCAGGCGTAGATGTCGGCGGGACGGCCGGCGTTCTCGGCGTGCTGCGGGTCGAACGGCCCGTGCTTGCGCACCTCGTCGCCCGAGTTGCCCTCGACCGTGGTGATCGTGCCGTCGGTGCCGACGGCAACGACGACGCCGGTGTGCACGCTGGTGTCGGTGCTGTCCGGGCCGGTGCCGTAGAGCACGATGTCACCGGGCCGCATGCCGGTGTCGCCGTCGTGCGTGCGGCCCGTGCCCTGACCCCAGGTGTAGATGTCGCCGGTGAAGCCGTAGTCGGGGATCTGGATGCCGGCCTGCCGCCAGGTCCAGGTAGCGAAGTGCGCACACCACGCCTCGCAGGGCCCGTACGGGTTGCAGTTGCTGCCGGGCGGTGTCTCCTGCTGGCCGACCTCGCCGTTGGCCGCGTTCACGATGGTCGTCCGGGTGTCGGCCGCGGCGGCGGTCAGCGACAGCGATCCGCAGAGGGCGACGGCAACGGCCGCCACGAGCATTCGTACCGAGAGGCGCATGGCCACTCCGATCGGGAGAGGGGGCGGTGGAAACCTTCGAGCGCGCGACCTCAGTATGTGACTGATTAACCTCACAGAGCCATTGCGGCGGCATCAAGTTACCGGCACGCTGTTCGTAAGACAGTTGTCCCAGATGGCGAGACACAGGTGAGCCCAACTTGACCCGGTCGCCGGTTGTCGGCGAATAATGCCTACATGCGATCGATTCTCCTCGTACTTGTGCGGCGCGCCGACTGACGCGACCACAGAGTCGAGCGCGCCCCTTCAGCCAACCCGGCGGAAGGGGTTTTTTGTTGCCAATGCGACTATCCGTGACCCGGAAGCGCAGCGACAACGGCCACAAGCGAGGATGGATCGGTCGCGAAAAGCTAACGAGCGTGACTGACTGAGGGAAGGCACTCATGAGTGAGCAGCTGACCGGGGCACAGGCTCTGATCCGCGCACTGGAACATGCCGGCGTCGACACCGTCTTCGGCATCCCGGGCGGCGCGATCCTCCCGGCGTACGACCCGATGCTCGACTCGACCCAGATCCGCCACATCCTGGTACGTCACGAGCAGGGCGCCGGCCACGCCGCCCAGGGGTACGCCGCGGCGTCCGGCAAGGTCGGCGTCTGTATGGCCACCTCGGGACCGGGCGCGACGAACCTGGTCACCCCGATCGCCGACGCGTACATGGACTCGGTGCCGCTGGTGGCGATCACCGGTCAGGTCGCGAGCGCCGCGATCGGCACCGACGCCTTCCAGGAGGCCGACATCCGCGGCATCACGATGCCGATCACCAAGCACAACTTCCTGGTCAACGATCCGGACGAGATCGCCACCACGATCGCCGAGGCCTTCCACATCGCCTCCACCGGCCGGCCCGGCCCGGTGCTGGTCGACGTGACCAAGGACGCGATGCAGACCAAGGGCGTCGACTTCCAGTGGCCGACCGAGCTCTCGCTGCCCGGCTACCGGCCGGTGACCCGCCCGCACCCCAAGCAGGTGCGTGAGGCGGCCCGCCTGATCGCCGCGGCCGAGAAGCCGGTGCTGTACGTCGGCGGCGGCGTGATCCGTGCGCAGGCCAGCGCCGAGCTCAAGGAACTCGCCGAGCTGCTCGGCATCCCCGTCGTCACCACGCTGATGGCCCGCGGCGCCCTGCCGGACACCCACGAGCTGCACTTCGGGATGCCCGGCATGCACGGCTCGGTGTCCGCCGTCGGCGCGCTGCAGCGGTCCGACCTGCTGGTCTGCCTCGGCGCCCGCTTCGACGACCGCGTGACCGGCCGGCTCGACTCGTTCGCGCCGGAGGCCAAGGTCATCCACGCCGACATCGACCCGGCCGAGATCGGCAAGAACCGCGCCGCCGACGTGCCGATCGTCGGCGACTGCAAGGAGGTCATCACCGACCTGATCGCGGCGCTGCGGACCGAGATCGCGAACACCGGCCGCACCCCGTCGTACGACGCGTGGCGCAAGCAGCTCGACGCGGTGCGCGCGCGTTACCCGCTCGGGTACGACGAGCCCGAGGACGGCACGCTGTCGCCGCAGCACGTGATCAAGCGGATCGGCGAGATCGCCGGACCGGACGCCGTCTACACCGCGGGCGTCGGCCAGCACCAGATGTGGTCCGCGCACTTCCTGCCCTTCGAGAAGCCCGGCCACTGGCTGAACTCCGGCGGTCTCGGCACCATGGGGTACGCGGTGCCGGCCGCGATGGGCGCCAAGGTCGCGCGGCCGGACAAGACCGTCTGGGCGATCGACGGCGACGGCTGCTTCCAGATGACCAACCAGGAGCTCGTCACCTGCGCGCTCGAGGGCATCCCGATCAAGGTTGCCGTGATCAACAACCAGTCGCTGGGCATGGTCCGGCAGTGGCAGACGCTGTTCTACGACAAGCGCTACTCCAACACCGACCTGCACTCGGCCCGGATCCCGGACTTCGCCAAGCTCGCCGAGGCGATGGGCGGCGTCGGTCTGCGCTGCTCCGACAAGGACTCGGTCGACGCGACCATCGAGAAGGCGATGGCGGTCAACGACGCGCCGGTGGTCGTCGACTTCGTGGTGCACCGCGACGCGATGGTGTGGCCGATGGTCGCCGCCGGCGTCAGCAACGACGAGATCCAGATCGCCCGCGACATGGCCCCGACCTGGGACAGCGAGGAACTCTAGTGACTGAGCGAAGCGAAGGCACAATCAAGCACAGCGTCCATGCGACATCGTCGCCCGCAGCGAAGCGAGGACGATGATGTCCAAGCACACACTCAGCATCCTGGTCGAGAACAAGCACGGTGTGCTGGCCCGGGTGGCGGCGCTGATCTCGCGTCGCGGGTTCAACATCGACTCCCTCGCGGTCGGTCCGACCGAGCACCCCGAGGTGTCCCGGATGACGATCGCGGTCAGCGTGGACGAGCAGCCTCTGGAGCAGATCACCAAGCAGCTCAACAAGCTCGTCAACGTGATCAAGATCGTCGAACTCGAACCCACGCAGACCGTCCAGCGCGAACTGCTGCTGGTCAAGGTCAAGGCGGACACCCTGACCCGCGGACAGGTGCTGGAGACCGTCCAGCTGTTCCGTGCGAAGGTGGTCGACGTGGCACCGGACGCGATCACCATCGAGGCGACCGGCAATCCCGAGAAGCTCGAAGCCATGCTCCGGGTGCTGGAACCCTTCGGCGTCCGCGAGTTGGTGCAGTCCGGCATGGTGGCGATCGGCCGGGGCAGCCGCTCCATCTCCGACCGCACCCTGCGACCGGTCCCGGTGCCGCCGCCGCACGTCCAGTCCGGACCCCCGAACGTGCAGGCGCGACCCGCTGATCGCCAGCCTTCGCACCCGGTACCGGCGCCGCCGCCGGGCCGTACCGCCGCCGCCGTACCGAATCAACACTAAGGAGAAGTGCCCGAAGTGGCTGCTGAAATGTTCTACGACGACAACGCCGACCTGTCGGTGATTCAGGGCCGGCACGTGGCCGTGCTCGGCTACGGCTCCCAGGGCCACGCCCACGCGCTCTCGCTGCGCGACTCCGGCGTCGACGTCCGCGTCGGCCTGCCCGAGGGCTCGAAGAGCCGCGCCAAGGCCGAGGCGCAGGGCCTGCGCGTCGTCACGCCGGCCGAGGCCTGCGAGGAGGCCGACGTGATCGTCGTCCTCGCGCCGGACCCGGCCCAGCGCAAGCTCTACACGGAGGCCATCGAGCCCAACCTGGTCGACGGCGACGCGCTGGTCTTCGGTCACGGCTTCAACATCCGGTTCGGCTACATCAAGCCGCCGGCGGGTGTCGACGTGTTCATGGTCGCCCCGAAGGGCCCGGGTCACCTGGTCCGCCGTGAGTACTCCGAGGGCCGCGGCGTCCCGGTGTTGGTCGCGGTCGAGCAGGACGCCACCGGCAGGGCCTGGGACCTGGCGCTGTCGTACGCCAAGGGCATCGGCGGCCTGCGCGCCGGCGGTATCAAGACCACCTTCACCGAGGAGACCGAGACCGACCTGTTCGGTGAGCAGGCCGTCCTCTGCGGTGGCGTGTCGGCGCTGATCCAGGCCGGTTTCGAGACCCTGACCGAGGCCGGGTACCAGCCCGAGGTCGCGTACTTCGAGTGCCTGCACGAGCTGAAGCTGATCGTCGACCTGATCTACGAAGGCGGCATCGCCAAGCAGCGCTGGTCGGTCTCCGACACCGCCGAGTACGGCGACTACGTGTCCGGTCCGCGGATCATCGACGCGTCGGTGAAGGCCCGGATGAAGGAGGTCCTCGGCGACATCACCGACGGCACCTTCGCGGCCCGCTTCATCGCCGACCAGGACGCCGGCGCGCCGGAGTTCGCCGAGTTCCGCAAGCAGAGCGAGGCGCACCCGATCGAAGCCGTCGGCAAGGAGCTGCGCGGTCTGATGGCGTGGGTCAAGTCCCACGACGAGGACTACGTCGAGGGCACCGCCGCCCGCTGACGAACACCCTGTGCAGGGCCCGGGCCATCCAGGTGGTGGTCCGGGCCCTTTTCTTTGGCACAATCAGTGACGGGTGCGTTGTGAGCTGGTGATGGGGGGTTCCTATGGACGGTCGCGAGCTGCCGCGACCGCCGCGGCGGGTTCCGGCGGGTGCCGGGACGCTCACGCAGATGGAGACCCCGAGTCGTCCGGCCCACCCGTCCGAGCCGCAGCCGCGCCGCCCGTGGATCTTCGGCCGGGTCCTGGCCGGGTTCGTCGTCCTCCTGGTGATCGTCGCGGGCGGAGCCGGCGTGGGCTGGTACATCCGGCAGCAGACCCTCCGCATCGACACCGCCGCGGCACTGAAGGCCGCCGGACCGGCTGTCGTCCGGGTGCTCGCCACCACCTGTGCGGGCAGTGGCGAGGCGTCAGGCGTGCTGATCGACAAGGGTCGCGTGCTCACCGCGACATCGGCGGTCGACCAGCCGAAGTCGATCGTGGTCGTCGCGCCGGACGGGCGGATCCGGCGGGCCAACCTGATCGGCACCAGCGCGGACGGTGTGGCCGTCCTGCAGACGATCGGGTTCGAGGGCTCGCCGCTGACACTGCCGCCGGTGCCTCCGGATCCGAAGGCCGAGCGAGCACTGATCGGCTACACGGCAGCCGGCAAGCAGGTGGTCAACGCGATCGGTTCCGAAGCCGAGCCCGCGGCGCTGAGTCAGTTCATGAACGCGGCCAAGCTGGGCGGACCGGTCGTCGACAAGTCCGGCAGGCTGATCGGCCTGGTCACCGGCGACACGGTCCAGGCCAGCACCGTCGTCCCGTTCACCAAGCTCCAGGGATACGTCGCTACCGCGCCGTCCGGGCTCGCCGTCGGAACGCTCGGTGAGTGTGCGCAGTCCCGTGGTCCGCAGGGTGCCGTCACACCGGAGCTGCTGGTCGCCGGCACGCCGCTCGCCCTGGAGGTGCGGCAGTTGCTCGCCGGCTACCTGACGCTGGAGAACCAGCAGGACTTCGCGGCGCTGCAGGCGCTGTACTCGCCGAGGTACGCCAAGGGCATGACCGAGGCCGTGGACCGGGAGAAGCACCAGACGACGTACTTCTTCAACCCCAGGATCACCGACCTGGCGCCGGACGGCTCGTCGGCGCGGATGGCGTACAACGTCATGTACTCGCCCAACGCGAAGGGCGCCGGCGACCAGAACTGCAGCCGGCTGGACACGAGGTTCGCCCTGGTCAGGTCGCGCGGCAAGTTGGTCATCGACGCCACCAAGGCGCTGGGAGGCGCACCTGCCTGCGACACGTAGGGCCCGGCATCCGGGTCGCTCCGCCCGGCGGTCCGCGGACGCGGTACCATCGACTCAGCGGGCACAGCGCGGTGCTCTGTTCTTGATGAGCCCCTACCGCTTCTGCAGGAGATTCCTCCATGTCAACACCGACTGACGTAACCCGGCCCGTCGTCCTGATCGCCGAAGAGCTCAGCCCGGCCACCGTCGAGGCGCTCGGCCCCGACTTCGAGATCCGGCACACCAACGGCGCCGACCGCGCCGAGCTGCTCCCGGCCATCGCCGACGTCGACGCCATCCTGATCCGCAGCGCCACCAAGGTCGACGCCGAGGCGCTGGCCGCCGCGAAGAAGCTGAAGGTCGTCGCCCGCGCCGGCGTCGGCCTGGACAACGTGGACGTGAAGGCCGCCACCCAGGCCGGGGTGATGGTCGTGAACGCGCCGACCTCCAACATCGTCAGCGCCGCCGAGCTCGCGGTCGCGCTGCTGCTCGCCTCCGCGCGCCGGGTCCCGGCTGCGAACGAGTCGCTGAAGAAGGGCGAGTGGAAGCGCAGCAAGTACTCCGGTGTCGAGCTGTTCGAGAAGACCGTCGGCATCGTCGGCCTCGGCAAGATCGGCGTCCTGGTCGCGCAGCGGCTGGCCGCCTTCGGCATGAACGTGATCGCCTACGACCCGTACGTGCAGGCCGGCCGGGCCGCGCAGATGGGCGTCCGGCTCGCCACCCTGGACGAGCTGCTGGCGACCAGTGACTTCATCTCGGTGCACCTGCCGAAGACCCCGGAGACCATCGGGCTGATCGGCGACGAGCAGCTGCACAAGGTCAAGCCCGAGGTCGTCATCGTGAACGCGGCCCGCGGCGGCATCGTCGACGAGCAGGCGCTCTACTCTGCATTGAAGGAAGGGCGCGTGGCCGGCGCCGGGCTGGACGTGTTCGCGAGCGAGCCGTGCACGGACTCGCCGCTGTTCGAGTTCGAGAACGTCGTCGTGACGCCGCACCTCGGCGCGTCCACCGACGAGGCGCAGGAGAAGGCCGGGATCGCGGTCGCGAAGTCGGTCCGGCTCGCGCTGTCGGGCGAGCTGGTGCCGGACGCGGTCAACGTCCAGGGCGGCGTGATCGCCGAGGACGTCCGGCCCGGTATCGCGCTGACCGAGAAGCTCGGCCGGATCTTCACCGCGCTGGCCGGCGGCGTCGCGCAGCAGCTCGACGTCGAGGTCCGCGGCGAGATCACGCAGTACGACGTGAAGGTGCTCGAGCTCGCCGCGCTCAAGGGTGTGTTCGCCGACGTCGTCGAGGACAACGTCTCGTACGTGAACGCGCCGCTGCTGGCCGCCGAGCGAGGCCTCGAGGTCCGGCTCGTCACCGACCACGACAGCCCCGAGCACCGCAACCTGATCACGCTGCGCGGCACGCTCGCCGACGGCGCCCAGGTGTCGGTGTCCGGCACGCTGGTCGGCGTCCGGCAGTCGGAGCGGCTGGTCGAGATCGACGGGTTCGACGTCGAGATCGAGCTGGCCGCGCACCTGGCGTTCCTCACCTACGAGGACCGCCCGGGCATCGTCGGCCAGGTCGGCCGGATCCTCGGCGAGGCCGACGTGAACATTGCCGGCATGCAGGTCAGCCGGGACCGCAAGGGCGGCAAGGCGCTGGTCGCGCTGTCGGTCGACTCGAAGATCGAGCCGGCGGTTCTCGACGACATCAGCGCCGCCGTCCAGGCCGACACCGCCCGCACGGTCGACCTCGAGGCGTGATTCACCCCAACGGCTGATTTACTGAAGGCGGTCAGCCGCCCGCAGGCGCATGGCGGCCGACAAGGGCCCGAGCTCCATAGCTCGGGCCCGCTTCATTTCCCTGGCTGACCCCCCGATTTGGCTGGCTCGCCAGCCAAATCGGGGGTTTGTCACCGCAGTTCCGGGTGGAGAACCCCCAATTTGCCTGGCTAACCAGGCAAATGCGAGGGGTGGGTGGGCTAGCGGCGGGTGGCCAGCAGGACGGCGGCGTCGGGGGCGACCATCACCTCGACGGTGGTGAAGCGCTTGTCCATCAGCCATTCCTGGCGGAGCGTGTCGACGCGGCCCTCGTACATCGGCGGCCAGACGGCCGACGGGGTGAAGTCGTCGAGCACGACGAAACCGCCCGGCTCGACGACGTCCGCGATCACGTCGCGGGCGGACAGCTTCGCCTCGCGCGCGTCCACGAACAGCAGCGCGAACGGCCCGCGCTCGATCAGCGCGGTCCAGTCGGCCGAGACGACCTCGATCCGCTCGTCGGCGGCGAACAGCTCCGCGACCGCCTGCGCGAGCTGCGGATCGCTCTCCGCGGTGACGATGTTGGTGCCCTCACCCGCGCCGCTGCGCAGCCACGCCGAGCCGACGCCGCAGCCGGTCCCGAGCTCACCGAGCAGGCCGGTCTTCGAGGCCGCGAGAGTGGCGAGCAACCGGCCGGTCTCGTTCCTGGTGGAGCTGACGAACCCGCGCCGGCCGGACAGGCTGAGGGCCGCCGAGACCAGCGGCGGCAGTTCTGGAGGAGCACTCACCGGGTGAGAGTCGCACAGGTCCGGTCCAGCGCCCGCACTGCGATCTCAGATACCGGGACAACCTGCCCGCATGGTGGAGGAATAGTCGGATGTGCGAGTAAATTCGTGCGCACCCTGCCGCCCACGACATCCTTGGGAGGAGCAGCATGTACGAGATGTATCCAGCCAACTGGCCCGCGATCGACGCCCGCGAGCGCAAGGCGACCCGGCGTCGCCGCACTGCCCGCCCGGCCGGCGACGAGGTCAAGGCTGTCCAAGAGGCCATGAACCGCCGCGACAATGGGGGAGAACCCAAGAAGTGAGCGAGAACAAGAATTTCACGCTGGCCGTCGTTCCCGGTGACGGGATCGGACCGGAGGTCACCACCGAGGCCCTGAAGGTCCTCGACGCGGTAGCCGCACAGCACGGCGTGACGTTCGAGCGGACCGAGTACGACCTCGGCGCGAAGCGCTGGCACGCCACCGGTGAGACGCTGCCGGACGCCGAGCTGGAGGCGATCCGCGGACACGACGCGATCCTGCTCGGCGCGGTCGGCGACCCGAGCGTCCCGTCCGGCGTCCTCGAGCGCGGTCTGCTGCTCAAGCTCCGGTTCACCCTCGACCACTACGTGAACCTGCGGCCCTCGAAGATCTACCCGTCCGTCGGCTCCCCGCTGGCGAACCCGGGTGCGGTCGACTTCGTCGTCGTCCGCGAGGGCACCGAGGGCCCGTACGTCGGCAACGGCGGCGCGCTCCGCGTCGGCACGCCGGCCGAGATCGCCACCGAGGTGTCGGTCAACACGGCGTACGGCGTCGAGCGGGTCGTCCGCGACGCGTTCGCCCGCGCCCAGGCCCGCCCGCGCAAGAAGCTCACGCTCGTGCACAAGAACAACGTGCTCGTGCACGCCGGCCACCTGTGGAAGCGGACCGTCGACAAGGTCGCGGAGGAGTTCCCGGAGATCGCCGTCGACTACCTGCACGTGGACGCCGCGACGATCTTCCTGGTCACCGACCCGGCGCGCTTCGACGTGATCGTCACCGACAACCTGTTCGGCGACATCATCACCGACCTGGCGGCTGCGATCAGCGGCGGGATCGGGCTGGCCGCGAGCGGCAACATCAACCCGGACCGGACCGCGCCGAGCATGTTCGAGCCGGTGCACGGCTCCGCGCCGGACATCGCCGGCCAGCAGAAGGCCGACCCGACCGCGGCGATCCTGTCCGCGGCGCTGCTGCTCGAGCACCTCGGCCTGACCGAGGCGGCGCGGGCGATCGAGGCGGCCGTCGAGGCGGACATCGAGGAGCGCACGGGCGCCGCCCGCAGCACGTCCGAGATCGGCGACGCGATCGCCAAGCGCGCGGCGGGCTGAAGGGCGACACTCGCATGACCACTTGGCCTAGAGGTACGGTGCGCTTATGAGCGCCGATCTGCAGTTCACCGTTGAGCCAACCACCCAACCGGCCAGCGACGACCAGCGCGCCCAGATCCTGGCGAACCCGGGATTCGGGCAGTACTTCACCGACCACATGGCGATCGCCACCTGGACGGCCGAGAAGGGCTGGCACGACGCACGGATCACCGCCTTCGGACCGCTGGAGCTGTCTCCGGCGACCTCGGTGTTCCACTACGCCCAGACGATCTTCGAGGGGATGAAGGCCTACCGGCATCCCGACGACTCGATCCACCTGTTCCGCCCCGAGGCCAACGCGGTCCGGTTCCAGCGCTCCGCGCACCGGCTCGCGCTCCCCGAGCTGCCGACCGCCGCGTTCCTCGACTCGCTGCACAAGCTGGTCGAGATCGACAAGGCCTGGGTGCCGGGCGGCGGCGAGACCTCGCTGTACCTGCGGCCGTTCATGTTCGGCTCGGACCCGTTCCTCGGCGTCCGCCCGTCGGCCCAGGTCACGTACTGCGTGATCGCCTCGCCGGCCGGGTCGTACTTCGCGAACGGCGTGAAGCCGGTCCGGATCTGGCTCAGCGAGGAGTACACCCGTGCGGCCCCCGGCGGCACCGGCGCGGCGAAGACCGGCGGCAACTACGCCTCCTCGCTGCTCGCCCAGGCCGAGGCGATCGAGCACGGCTGCGACCAGGTCGCGTTCCTCGACGCGGTCGAGAAGAAGTGGGTCGAGGAGCTCGGCGGGATGAACCTGTACTTCGTCCTCGACGACAACTCGGTCGTCACGCCGGAGCTGTCCGGCACGATCCTCGAGGGCGTTACCCGGGACTCGATCCTGAAGCTGGTCACCGACCTCGGCTACACGGTCACCGAGCGCAAGATCTCGGTCGACGAGTGGCGTGCCGGCGCGGAGTCCGGCAAGGTGCGCGAGGTGTTCGCCTGCGGCACCGCCGCGGTCGTCACCCCGGTCGCGTCGCTGAAGTGGAAGGACGGCGAGACCCGGATCGGCGACGGCGACGGCGGCCCGGTCACCGCGGCCGTCCGCACCGCCCTCCTCGACGTCCAGTACGGCCGCGCGGCCGACCCGCACGGCTGGATGACCCGCATCGCCTGAGGCACACCGAACGGCCCGGTGGTTTCTGACCACCGGGCCGTTGTCATGTCCGGCGCTTGAGGTACCGGCCGATCGTGTTCAGCACGCCCAGCACCAGCCAGAGGCCGATCGCCAGCACCGGCGCTCCGGTCCACCCGTACTCGCTGTACTCACCGGAGTCCGGTTTCAGCAACACGATCACGACCGTGTCCGCGAGGCCCAGGTAAGCGCACACGAACGAGGCGACGGTCGTCGGCGAGGCCAGCGCGACCAGGACGAGGACGACGTACGCGATGAACAACCAGTTGGCAGCGCTCCCGAGCAGCTCGGCGTCGCGGGTCATGCCGAAGCCGCTGTAGATGCGCACGCTGTCGCGGCTGTACTCCCGGATCAACCAGGTCGGCGTCAGTGTGACGAGCACGGCCAGCGCGGTCGCGTAGCCGAGCAGCTGGAAGCGCAGTTGCTCGAAGCCGTTCGCGTCGCGCGGCGGCAACGGCGCCTTCAGCACGTTCAGGTTCACGTTGTCGGGCTCGCTCACCGGTGATTCCCTGTTCCGCAGTAGTAGTTTCACAGGATCTTTTCAGGTCGGAGGGTCGGACAGTTGGTCGCTGGCTGTCGCTGCGGTTCGATAGGGTCGGGCGGTATGAGCGGCTTCCCGGACGAGGTTGAGGCGTACTACGCGGAGCTGGCCGAGCGGCGTGGATGGTCCGGGGAGACCGCCGCCGCGATCCGGTCGACTGTCGAGCTGATCCGGGACCTGGACCGTGGCACCGCATCGCGGACGTACGGCGCGGCCGTCGACGACTACGGCACCGACTGGCTCTACGAGGCCGTCTGGCACGAGCGTGAATGGGTCGTCGTGCGGCAGCTCGGCGTCGGCGAGGACGGCGAAGTCACGCGGTACTGGTGGCAGCGCTTGGAAGACGACGAGGGAATGCTGACCGACCGGTCCCTCGACCGCGACGACTGGGGCCTGCGGCCGCTCACCCGCGAGGACTTCTACACCGCCTGGGACGACCCCGGCTGGTCCCTCACCGCGTGAACTCCGGCGCTGAACTCCAGTACCGGGCGCAGTACTGAATGTTCGTGATGCGAGACGGGGCCCTCATGGTCCGGACATTGTGTGGCAGACTGCAAAACGTCATGAAGCACTATCGGGTGATTATTACCTAGGCGCGCTCAGCAAGCTGTACCTGAGCGCGCAGACCTCTCGCACCTTGCGGGAGGTTTTTTGTTTGCCTGACAACCCCTCCGGAAGGCCGGCCCCATGAGCATCTCGGACGATTTCCACGTCTACGACACCACCTTGCGCGACGGTGCGCAGCAGGAGGGTCTGGCGCTGTCCGTGGCCGACAAGATCGCCATCGCGCAGTACCTGGACGAGCTGGGGGTCGGATTCATCGAGGGTGGCTGGCCGGGCGCCGTCCCCAAGGACACCGAGTTCTTCGAGCGGGCGAAGACCGAGCTGCACCTGCGGAACGCGACATTCGCGGCGTTCGGAGCGACCTGCAAGCCGGGGTCGGCGGCCGCCGACGACCCGCAAGTGGCTGCGTTGCGGGACTCGGGCGCTGCTGTGGTCACACTCGTTGCCAAGAGCCACGACGCGCATGTCGAGCGGGCCCTGCGCACGACGCTCGACGAGAACCTGCGGATGGTGGCCGACACCGTCCGGCACCTCCGCGAGAGCGGCCAGCGGGTCTTCCTCGACACCGAACACTTCTTCGACGGCTATCGCGCGAACCGCGCCTACGCGCTCGAGGTCGTACGAGTAGCCGCCGAGGCCGGCGCCGATGTCGTCGCGCTGTGCGACACCAACGGCGGGACGCTGCCGCGGGAGCTGCAGGACGTCGTCCGCGACGTCCTCGCCTCGACCGGGGCCCGGCTCGGCATCCACGCTCACAACGACGGCGGTTGCGCGGTGGCGAACTCGATCGCCGCCGTCGAGGCCGGCGTCACGCACGTCCAGGGCACGATCAACGGGTACGGCGAGCGCACCGGCAACGCCGACCTGCTGGCGATCGTCGCCAACCTCGAACTCAAGCGGGACATGCGACTCCTCCCGCCCGGCAACCTCGCGGACTCGTTCCGGATCGCGCACGCGATCGCCGAGGTGACGAACGTGCCGCCGTCGGCCCGGCAGCCGTACGTCGGGCTGTCCGCGTTCGCTCACAAGGCGGGCCTGCACGCCAGCGCGATCAAGGTCGACCCGGACCTCTACCAGCACACGGATCCGGCGCGCGTGGGAAACGACATGCGCATGCTGGTCTCCGAGATGGCCGGCCGGGCGAGCGTCGAGCTGAAGGGCCGGGAGCTCGGGTTCGACCTCGGCGACGACCGGGAGCTGGTCAGCCGGGTGACCGAGCGGGTGAAGGACCTGGAGGCCCGCGGGTACACGTTCGAGGCGGCCGACGCGTCGTTCTCGCTGCTGCTCACCGAGGAGGTCGACGGCAAGCGGCCGAGCTTCTTCGACGTCGAGTCGTGGCGGGTGATCACCGAGTCGCGCGCCGACGGCGAGGCGGTCTCGGAGTCGACGGTGAAGCTGGTCGCGGGCGGCGAGCGGGAGATC
The DNA here is from genome assembly GCF_040610875.1 of Kribbella sp. NPDC003505. Taxonomy (NCBI): domain Bacteria; kingdom Bacillati; phylum Actinomycetota; class Actinomycetes; order Propionibacteriales; family Kribbellaceae; genus Kribbella; species Kribbella sp. NPDC003505. The sequence goes on from NZ_JBEXNA010000011.1 coordinate 85,571, forward strand.
GTCACCGGCGAGGGCAACGGTCCGGTCAACGCGCTCGACCACGCACTGCGGGCCGCGATCGAGCGCGCGTACCCGGTGGTGAACAAGTTCGACCTCGTCGACTACAAGGTCCGCATCCTCGACCAGGGCCACGGCACCGACGCGGTGATCCGCGTGCTGATCGAGACCGCCGACGGCGAGGGCTCGTGGGTGACGGTCGGCGTCGGCCACAACATCGTCGAGGCGTCCTGGGAGGCGCTCGTCGACGGCGTCACCTTCGGCCTGCTCCGTCACAAGGAGGTCGCGCGATGAGCCTGCTGGCGGTCGAGCGCGCGGTCACCACGTTCACCGCGCAGGTGGTCGAGGTCGAGGGTCTGCTGGCCCGGATCGCCGTCCTGCTGAACCCGTACGACGTCCGCGAACTCGCCCTGTCCCTCGACGACCGCACGCTGCGGATCGTCGTCGAGGGCAACGGCTTCGACGCCGGCCGGGTCGCCGCCCGCCTGGACAAGGTGATCGGCGTCCTCGACGTCACGTACTCCTGAGCTTTGCCGGCTGTCCGTCAGTGGAGCGCTTGTGCTCCGATGACCGGCAACCTGGCGCCCTGTACGGCCCTGGCGGGCTCGGCCATCTGGGTGGCGCTCCTGCCGAGCAGTCCTCTATCCGACGCTCCCGCAGCATCACCGACGCCGAACGCGTGTGGCGACTGTCGGAAGAGCTGACGAAGACCATGTTCCAGGCCGCCTGACATTTCGTCTTTCCGTTGCCTGGCGACGGGTGCTGGGTCTAGCGTCGCGATCAGTTCGAGCGCAGGAGGGGATTCATGCCGCTGACCGATGGCGAACAGGCGCAGATCGAGCAGGCCAACACATCCGGCAAGCAACCCGTGGTGTTCGTTCACGGTCTCTGGTTGCTCTCCAGCAGCTGGGACCGCTGGCGCCGATTGTTCGAGGAGAACGGCTACGCGACCGTCGCGCCGGGCTGGCCGGACGACCCGGAGACGGTGGCCGAGGCCCGTGAGCACCCCGAGGTGTTCGCGCACAAGATGGTCCAGGCGGTCACCGACCACTATCTGGACGCGATCGGGCGGCTGGATCGCAAGCCGGCCGTCGTAGGGCATTCGTTCGGTGGGTTGATCGCGCAGAAGATCGCCGGCGAGGGCGTGGCGGCCGTGACGGTCGCGATCGATCCGGCGCCGGGGCGCGGTGTGCTGCCGTTGCCGCCGTCTGCGTTGAAGGCCGGCTCGCCGGTGCTGGGGAACCCGGCGAACGCGCGGCGGTCGGTGACGCTGACGTTCGACGAGTTCAAGTACGGCTGGGCGAACAGCCTCGACGAGGAAGAGGCCCGGCAGTTGTACGACGAGTTCCACGTGGCGGCGTCCGGCGTACCGATCTTCCAGGCGGCTGTCGCCAACCTGAACCCGTTCAGCGAGACCAAGGTCGACTTCAAGGCGGCGAACCGGGGACCGATCCTGCTGATCTCGGGGGAGAAGGACCACACGGTTCCACAAGCGATGACCTACGCGGCCTACAAACGGCACACGAAGAACTCCGGCGTCACCGAGTTCGTCGAGCTCCCGGGCCGCGGCCACTCACTGGTGATCGACAACGGCTGGGAAGAGGTCGCCCGCACCGCGCTCGACTTCGTCCACAAATACGCCTGAGGTGGAAGGCCCGCGGGGCGGCGAGTTGCGCCGCGGGCCTTCCGGTCTCGGTGGATCGCCCGGCCGGTCGGGTGTCAGTCCCAGCTGAGTCCGCCGGCGGACTGGTACTCGATGACGCGGGTCTCGAAGAAGTTCTTCTCCTTCTTCAGGTCCATCACCTCTGACATCCATCCGAAGGGGTTCCGCGTTTCACCGAAGATCGGTTCGAGACCGATTTGTTCCGCTCTGCGGTCCGTGACGAAGTGCATGTACTGCTCGCAGAGGTCCGCGGTCAGTCCGAGCATGCCGTTCGGCATCGTGGCCCGGCCGTAGGCGACCTCCAGCTCGCACGCCTCGGTCAGCATCTGCCGGACCTCGGCCTGGAACGCGGCCGTCCACAGGTGCGGGTTCTCCTGTTTGATCTGGTTGATGCAGTCGATGCCGAAGTTCAGGTGGATCGACTCGTCGCGCAGGATGTACTGGTACTGCTCCGCGATGCCGACCATCTTGTTCCGCCGGCCGAGCGACAGGATCTGCGCGAACCCGGTGTAGAACCACATCCCCTCGAACACCACGTAGAACGCGATCAGGTCGCGCAGGAACGCGGTGTCCGCCGCGGGTGTCCCAGTGCGGAACTCCGGATCCTCCAGATGCCGGGTGTACTTCAGCGCCCAGGCGTCCTTGTCCGCGATCGAGGGGACCTCCCGGTACATGTTGAACAGCTCACCCTCGTCGAGACCGAGTGACGTGCAGATGTACTGGAAGGTGTGCGTGTGCACGGCCTCCTCGAACGCCTGGCGGAGCAGGTACTGCCGGCACTCGGGATTGCTCAGCTGGCGGTAGACCGCGAGCACGATGTTGTTGGCCACGAGGGACTCGGCGGTGGCGAAGAATCCCAGGTTGCGCTTGAGCATCAGCCGCTCGTCCTCGGTCAGGCCGTCCTTCGACTTCCAGAGCGAGATGTCGGCCTGCATGGAGACCTCGGTCGGCATCCAGTGGTTGTTGCAGGCGGCAAGGTACTTCTCCCAGGCCCACGTGTACTTCAACGGCAGCAACTGGTTGACGTCCGCGCGCGAGTTGATCATCGCCTTGTCGGCAACTTCCACCCTTGCCGCTCCAACCGAGATGGTGCTCACTGGCAGGCCTCGCAATCCGGGTCGTCGAGGGAGCAGACCGCTCCGGTGGGTTCAGGGAGTGCCACCGGTACGGCGTTCAGCCGGCCGTCGGTGCCTTGCAGGGTGGACTTCTCCACGTGGGTCGCTGACTGGGAACGCAGGTAATAAGTCGTCTTGAGTCCATAGCGCCAAGCTGACCGGTAAAGCTCGTCGAGCGCGCGGCCCGACGGTTGCGCCATGTAGAGGTTCAGCGACTGCGCCTGGTCGATCCACTTCTGCCGCCGCGACGCCGCCTTCACCAGCCAGTGCGGCTCGATCTCGAACGCTGTCGCGTACAGCTCGCGCAGGTCCGCAGGGATCCGCTCGATCCGGGCGAGCACGCCGTCGTGGTACTTCAGGTCCGACACCATCACCTGGTCCCACAGCCCGCGGGCCTTCAGATCGGCGACCAGGTACAGGTTCGCGACGGTGAACTCACCGGACATGTTCGACTTCACGAACAGGTTGCTGTACGTCGGCTCGATCGACTGGCTCACGCCGCAGATGTTGGAGATCGTCGCGGTCGGCGCGATCGCCATGACGTTGGAGTTGCGCAGGCCGTCGCGGAGCACCTTCGCACGCAGGGCCTCCCAGTCCAGCTGTGTGCTGCGGTCGATGATCACGTCGCCGTCGCGGGCGGTGTGCAGCAGGTCGAGCGAGTCGATCGGCAGGATCCCGAGGCTCCACAGCGATCCGTCGTACGACGAGTAGCGGCCGCGCTCGGCGGCCAGCTCACTCGAGGCCTCGATCGCGTGGTAGCTGATCTGTTCCATCGACCGGTCGGCAAACTCGACCGCCGCGTCCGAGGCGTACGGAATGCGCAGCGTGAACAGGGCGTCGGCGAATCCCATCAGACCGAGGCCGACCGGGCGGTGCCGCTGGTTGGCGCGCTCCGCTTCCGGGGTGGTGTAGAAGTTCACGTCGATGACGTTGTCGAGCATCCGCACCGCGGTCTTCACGGTGTCCCGCAGCAGGTCGGCGTCGAGCCCGTCCTCGGTGAGATGAGCGACCAGGTTGACCGAGCCGAGGTTGCAGACCGCGGTCTCGTCGACAGTGGTGTTGAGGGTGATCTCGGTGCACAGGTTCGACGAGTGGACGACGCCGTCGTGCTGCTGTGGCGAGCGCAGGTTGCAGGCGTCCTTGAAGGTGATCCACGGGTGCCCGGTCTCGAACAGCACGGTCAGCATCCGCCGCCACAGGTCGACCGCCTTGACCCGCTTGAACACCCGGATCTCGCCGCGGTCCGCGGCCTCCTCGTAGCGCACGTAGGCCGCGGCGAACGCCGCGCCGTACAGATCGTGCAGGTCCGGCACCTCGTCCGGCGAGAACAACGTCCACTCGCCGCCGGCCTCGACCCGCTGCATGAACAGATCCGGCACCCAGTTGGCCGTGTTCATGTCATGCGTCCGCCGCCGCTCGTCCCCGGTGTTCTTCCGCAGCTCGAGAAACTCCTCGACATCGATGTGCCACGTCTCCAGATACGCACACACCGCGCCCTTGCGCCGGCCACCCTGATTGACCGCGACAGCGGTGTCGTTCGCGACCTTCAGGAACGGGACGACGCCCTGGGACTCGCCGTTGGTGCCGCGGATGTGGGCGCCGATGCCGCGGACCGGAGTCCAGTCGTTGCCGAGGCCGCCGGAGTACTTCGCGAGGAGGGCGTTGTTGCGGATGCCGGTGAAGATGCCGGACAGGTCGTCGTCAACCGTGGTGAGGAAGCAGGACGACAACTGGGGCCGGGTAGTGCCGGAGTTGAACAGGGTCGGCGTGGAAGACATGAAGCGGAACGAGCTGAGCAGTTCGTAGAACTCGATTGCCCGCGCTTCGCGGTCGTCCTCGCGCAGCGCCATCCCCATCGCGACCCGGAGGAAGAACGCCTGCGGCAGCTCGTACCGCACCTTGCCGAGGTGCAGCAGGTACCGGTCGTACAGGGTCTGCAGGCTGAGGAAGGTGAAGGTCAGATCGGCGTCGGGCCTGATCGCCGCCGCGAGCCGCTCGAGGTCGAAGCGACCGAGCTCGGGGTCGAGCTGCCCGGCGTCGATGCCCACCTGGAGGTAGCGCGGGAAGTAGTCGGCGTACGCGGTGGTCATGTCGGCCTGGCTGGCTTGGCGGGGCTCGCCGTGGACGCGGCCGAGCGCCTCGCGGCGGATCTGGTCGAGCAGCAGGCGGGACGCGGCGTAGCTGTACTGCGGCTCGGTCTCGACAGACGCCCGGGCGGCCATCACGAGGGCGAGCTCGACCTCGTGCTCGGCGATGCCGTCGTAGCAGGCGCCGAGCGTCTCGTTCAGGATCTTCTCGGGGTCGACGGCGTCGAGTCCGGCGGCGGCCTCGGCGACAACCACCCGGAGCCGGTCGACATCCAGCGTGGTCCGGCTGCCGTCGGCCGCGCGGACGGTGAGCGGCGGCGGCTCGGTGACCCCCGCCGCGTCGGCGGGAGTCCGGGCCTTGGTCCGCTCCTCGCGATACAGGACGTAGGCGCGGGCGACCTGGTGCTCGCCGGCGCGCATCAACGCCAGCTCGACCTGGTCCTGGATGTCTTCGACCTGCACGCTGCGGGCGCTCGCGCCGCGGCTGGTCAGGGCGGTGACAACCCGGCCGGTCAGGTCGGTCACCAGATCGCGGACCCGGTGCGTGGCGCCGGCGTCGGAGCCCTCGACGGCGAGGAAGGCCTTGGTCATGGCGACGGAGATCTTGGTGGCGTCGAACGGCGTGCTGCTGCCGTCGCGGCGGACCACGGTGAGCTCCGTCCGGAGGTCTGCGGTGGCCGCAGCCGATGAGGAAGCAATGGTCACAGGTGTGTGCTCCAGGAGAGTTCGAAGACCCGGGACCACGCGAGCGGACGCACGACAGGACCGGCAGCACCGGCCGGGAACACTGCCGTCACGCCCTGCGACCCACCCGCGAGATCTCGGACCGCGTGCACCGGCGGTGCACGCGCCGGTGGCAGGTATCCGGACTCGCGGGCACCGTGCGACAGCGTGTCCGCTCACCGTTGCGGGGCAGCTCCGGATTTGCACCGGATTCCCCTGTTGCCTCGAGACGATCAACATCTTGTGGTGTTGCTCGCCTCGAACCACCAGCAGTAGTGATGCTAGGCGGAGCTCGCTAGATCTTGTGGTAGCGCCACGCCGCGTGTCGCACATGTTGTGGTTCTCACGCCGCGACCGCGTAGAGGTCCTGCAGAGTCATGATCTCGGAGCCGTGATGGATCAGCTCACGGTTCAGCCGGAGGACGACGTGGCCGAACGGCTCGGACGCGTCCAGCTCGTTCGCCTGGCTGAGGCCGACGGTCATCGCCTCGTCCTCGTCGAGGGCGGCGATCGCGTCCTGCCAGGCCTCGACCCAGTAGGTCAGCCAGGCCACCGCGTCCCGGGCGTTGCCGTGCAGGGTGATGTCGTCACGCCCCTGCCGGCGCTCGCCGAACGTCCACTCCCACCGCTCGAAGAACATCTCGGTCAGGTGCGCGATCAGCCACGCGATCGTCCGCGGCCCGCGATGGTCCGGCTCGGCCGGCCATTGCGCCACCCACTCGCCGGAGCCGAGCGCGCGAAACTGACCCGCGTAATGCCGCCGGACGACGGTGAGCGCCGCACTGCTCGGTCGCCAGAAGTACTGCTCGTCGGTCAGTTGGGCGAGTCGTCCGGACAGCACCATCCAGCTGAAGCCGAGCTGTCCGCGGACCATCGCCATCGCCGACGGCCGGTGCAGGATGTCCCAGTCGAACGCCTCCGGCATCACAACTCCCCTGTACGATCGAACATGTGTTCGAATTCTTGCTCGATCGCGACCGGAAAGTCAAACCACCTAGTGTGTCGGTCCTGGCCTCGACGGGACCGGTCTGCTAGGCCGCTCGATCCGGGTGTCCGCGGCTGGGCTCGCGAACCGGCGCTCCAGCAGCGTGAAGGCGTCGATCAGCTCCGGCGCCTCGTAGACGCGGTTGCGGCGCCCGTCCGTGATCTCGCGCAGGATGCCCGCTTCGACCAGCCGGGCCAGGCCCTGGTTCGCGGCCTGTTGCGAGCGGTCGATGAGCTGGGCCGCGGCGGCGAGCGTCAGGACGGGCGCGGCCGGCAGCGCCTCGATCAGCAACTCGGCCGCGGAGCCGGCCCGCACCGGGGCCGCACGCTCCCGCCAGGCAGCTTTCAGGTCGGCGGCGGTCTGCTCGAAGCGCGCGGCCTCGGCGGTCGCGTGCGTGCAGGCGGTCGCGAACATCCGCAACCACGGGTTCGCGGCCGCGCGGGCCTTCGCGGTCGTCGCGCGTCCGACGTACCGGAATGCGGTCAGGGTGTCGACGTACTCGGCGGCGTGCGTGGCGAGTGCGAGCGAGACCGGCGGCACGGTGCGCGTGACCAGCCCGTCGGCGCGCAGGATCAGGTGGATCAGCGCGCGGCCGGTGCGGCCGTTACCGTCGGCGAACGGGTGGATCGTCTCGAACTGCGCGTGCGCGATCGCGGTCTTGGCCAGCACCGGCAGCGACGACTCGCGCACGAACGTCATCAGGTCCGCGAGCAGGTCCGGGATCAGCTGAGCCGGCGGCGGCACGTAGTACGCCTCGGCGGGGGAGCGGCCGCCGATCCAGTTCTGCAGGTAGCGGATCTCGCCGCCGTACTCCGGGTTCGGCGAGTGCGCCATCAGCCGGCGATGCGCCTCGAGCAGGTGGTCGACCTCGAGTTTGTCGCCGGCCTGGACGGACTCGGTCACCCACGTCATCGCGTCCACCGCACCGAGGACCTCCTCGGCGGTGACGTCGTGCACGCGGTCCCGCAGTACGTCGGCCTTCAGCAGCCGGCGCGCACCGACGACAAGGCCTTCGATGTGCGACGACCCGACTGCCTCGGCGCGCAGCAGCAGTCGCGCAAGCGCCTCGCTGTTGGTCAGCACGGCGGCGGTCGCGTCGAGGCGAGCGAGGTCGCCGGCGGCGTCCTCGAGCAGCGCCAGGACGTCGTCGCTCAGGTCGAACTCGCGCCCGGCCAGCGGATCCGGGAAGTACAGCTCGTACGACCCGCCCAGGCGCTCCGCCCGGGTGAACCCGTCGGGGTGCCCGGGCCAGCGGTGCAACTCGACCCGGGCCATACCCTTATTCAAGCTTATCTGCAAACCTTGAACAAGGGCTGTGGAAGACCAACCTCGACTGGACCCCGGTGTGGGCACACTTCTGCCTGTGACCCTGGACGCGCAGACGCAACGGATGGTGGCCGCCAACGAGGCCGACTGGAACGCTCGTGCCCCGCTGCACGCGGCGAGCGATTTCTACGACCGGCCCGCGGAGTTCTGGTTCGCGGACTACGAGTGGGAGGATCTCGGCCCGCTCGACGGCCGCGGCGTCCTGCACCTGCAGTGCCATCTGGGCACCGAGACGATCGAGTTCGCGCGCCGGGGTGCGCGCACCAGCGGACTCGACCTGTCGGAGAAGTCGCTCGAAGCGGCCCGGGAGATCGCGCGCGAAGCCGGCGTCGAGGTCGACTACGTGCACGCCGACGTGTACGACGCCGTGCGCGCGCTCGATGGCCGGCAGTTCGACATCGTGTACACCGGCAAGGGCGCGCTGTGCTACCTGCCCGACCTGAAGCAGTGGGCCGAGGTGGTCCGCGATCTGCTCAAGCCCGGCGGCGTCCTCTACATCGTCGAGTTCCATCCGCTGCTCAACGCGCTCCGCGAGGTCTCGCTCCCGGGCGAGTCCGACGAGTTGGTGCTCCGGGCCGACTACCTGGAGGGGCGCGGCCCGATCGCGCACGACTCCACCGTCACCTACACCGGTGACGAGGTGCCCGGCCGCCAGACCAGCTACGAGTGGCGGCACGGCCTCGGCGAGATCGTCACCACGCTCGCCTCCACAGGCTTTCAGGTCACCGGGTTGCGCGAGTCCGACGTCCTGCCCTGGCCCCGCTGGGCGGCGATGCGGCAGACCCCGGACGGCTGGTGGCGCCTGCCGGACGATGCGCCCCGCATCCCACTGTTCTTCGCGCTGAAGGCGATCCGATGAGCCGCGCGGACCGTGAACAGGACCTGATCGCCTACTACACCGGAGAGATCCAGGCCCGCGTCGGCCGGGAGCTGCCCGAGCCGCGAGTCGCCCGCCGTACGGCGTACCTCGACCAGCTCCGCGCCGAAGGCCGCGACACCGTGCTCGAGCTCGGCTGCGGCCCCGGCCGCGACGGCGAGGCGATCGCGGCGGCCGGTTTCACCTACACCGGCGTCGACCTGTCGCCGGCGAGCGTCGAGGCCTGCCGCGAGCTCGGCCTGCACGCGGAGGCCGCGTCGGTCCTCGACCTGCCGTTCGGCGACGCGACGTTCGACGCCGGCTGGACGATGAGCACCTTGCTGCACGTGGCGGACGAGGATCTCGATCAGGCGCTGCGGGAGATTGTCCGGGTGCTCCGTCCGGGCGCGCCGCTGGCCATCGGCCTCTGGGGCGACGTCAGCGGCAGCGAACACGTCTGGGACGACGGCACAGGCTACGGGCCCGGCCGCTTCTTCAGCATCCGCAGCGACGAAGGGATGCAGGAGGTCCTCGGCCGGCACGGCGCGCTGGAGCAGTGGACCACCTGGAACGACGGCGGCGCCATGCACTACCAATGGGCAGTGCTCCGGGTCAGCGCTTCCTAGGCCCGCGGATCGCGACGTACAGCAAGGAGACGCCGAACGCCGCGACGATCGGCCCGACGGTGGCCCAGAGGGTGCTGCCGGTCATCGAGCTGCCTTTGAGGTAGCCGAGGCCTTGGAACGTCCAGACGCCGCCGATCGCGATGAGGAGAGCGGCGAGCGCGATGGCGACGATCTTTCCCATGCAGTGAGGCTAGCCGAGCAGGTCGTCTGCAGTGAGGCTAGCCGAGCAGGTCGTCGCACAGGTCGACGAGTTGCCGGCGGAGCGGGCGGGCGCGGTCGGCGAAGCCTCGCTGGGCGGCCGTGTACTCCGCTTTGCCGTCAGGCGTCTCGATGCGCACGGGCGAGTAGCCGAGCGGCTGGAGGTCGTACGGCGAGGCGCGCATGTCCAGCGTGCGGATGTCGCGGGCCAGCTCGAAGCACGACAGCACGAGCGAACTCGGGGTGAACGGCATCAGCTTGCACGCCCACTTGTAAAGGTCCATGTTGGCGTGCAGGCACCCGCCCTGTTCCAGCGCCGGCTGCGACTCGCGGCTGGGCTGCAACGTGTTCAGCGGGCGCGCCGAGTCGGTGAAGAAGCGGAACGCGTCGAAGTGCGAGCAGCCGATCTTGTGCGATTCGACCACCTGATCGGTGCCCTCGGCCCCCAACCGCAGCGGCCAGGACGCATGCCGTACGTCGGGGGTGCGGTACACCATCGCCCACTCGTGCAGGCCGAAGCAGCCGAACTGGGGCTGGCGGTCGAGCGTGGACGCGAGCAGTTTGCGGATCCACCTGATGCTGTCCGCGCGGCGTTCGATCTCGGCCGGATCGAGCGACGCCGTCCCGTCGACGACGACGTACCCCCGGCGATCGCCATAAGCAGCAGCCTGTTCCAGCCGCACGCCCGGCCCCGGGTGCCAGACCCGCAACTGGTTGGGACGGGTCGGGTAGTAGGTGAAGAGGAAATCCTCGACGGGATGTGCTTCGCGGCGCGTCCGGCGTTCCAGGTGACCGGCCAGCAGGACGTCGACGCGCGCGGTGTGCTCCTCGGCGTACGACGTCCACTCGGCCAGTGTCAGCGTGGTCATAGGTCCAGGGCGAAGGCGTACAGATCGACGCCTGGGATGGGAGCCCAGTCACGCTCCGGGAGGCGGACGAATCCGAGCCGCTCGTAGATGCGGTGCGCGGTCGTCATGTAGGCGGCGCTGCTCATCACGATCCTGCGGTGGCCGAACTCGCGGGTGCGCTCGATGCAGCGTGCGGTGAGCGCGGTGCCGATGCCGAGCCCTCGCGCACGGCCGGCGACGCCGAGCATCCGGAACTCGCCCTCGTCGTCCAGGCCGATCTCGCGGTAGACGGAGCCGACGGGACAGTAGGTGACCGTGCCCAGCAGACCGGACGGATCCGCCGCCACCCACAGCTCGGCCTTCGCCGCCCGGTCAGCCGCGGCACGCAGCGTCATCGCGTAGTCACCGCGCACGAACCCGTCGTGGGAGTAGGCCTCCACGGTCAGGTCGCCGACGGCGTCGTACTCGGCGGGAACCGCGAGGCGGATGTCGAAAGTCACCGCCTAACTGTCTCATCTCACGCCGACGGTAGGCTCGGCCCGTGCGTATCGCCAGATTCTCCGTGGACGACGAGCCCAGGTACGGCGTCGTCGAGACCGACGACCCCGAAGGGCTCGTCGGCACTGTCAACGTCCTCGACTCGGACCCGCTCTACCGGTCGGCGCAGTTCACCGGGGAGAAGCTGCAGCTCGCGGACGTCCGCCTGCTGGCGCCGGTGATCCCGCGCAGCAAGGTGGTCTGCGTCGGCCGCAACTACGCGGCGCACGCCGCGGAGCTCGGCAACGACGTGCCGAAGGAGCCGCTGATCTTCCTGAAGCCGAACACGAGCGTGATCGGCCCGCGGGACGGCATCGTCTACCCGGAGCAGACCAACGACCTGCACTTCGAAGGCGAGCTGGCGATCGTGATCGGCCGGATCTGCCGGGACCTGCCCAAGGAGCGGGTCAACGAGGTGATCTTCGGCTACACGATCGCGAACGACGTGACCGCGCGTGACCTGCAGAAGAGCGACGGGCAGTGGGCCCGGGCCAAGGGGTACGACACGTTCTGCCCGCTCGGTCCGTGGATCAGCACCGAGTTCGACGCCTCCGACGTGCGGGTCAGCACCGAACTGAACGGCGAGCCCAAGCAGGACGGGCGGACGTCGCAGTTCATCTTCGACATCCCCGAGGTGCTGGCCTACATCACCTCGTTCACCACGTTGCTGCCCGGCGACGTGGTGCTCACCGGTACGCCGGCCGGCGTCGGCCCGATGCTGCCGGGTGACGAGGTCTCGGTCAGCGTCGAAGGCATCGGAACCCTGACGAACAAGGTGATCGTGCGTGACTGACCCCGTGCTGGGCGATCTCGAGCCGCACGAGGTGCGCGTGCGGTTCCCACCGTCGCCGACGGGTCTGCTGACCGTCGGCAACATCCGCAGCGCGCTGTTCAACTGGGCCTTCGCCCGGCACTTCGGCGGCAAGCTGGTGCTCCGGATCGAGGACACCGACACCTCCCGCAACACCGAGGAGGGCTACCGGTACACCTACGACGCGCTGCGCTGGCTCGGCCTGACCTGGGACGAGGGCCCCGAGGCCGGCGGTGGGTACGGCCCGTACCTGCAGTCCGAGCGGATGGAGCTGTACGCCGACGTCGTCGCGAAGCTGATGGCCGCGGGCAACGCGTACCACTGCTACTGCTCGCAGGAGGAGCTCGACCAGCGCCGTGAGGCGGCCCGCACGGCCGGCCAGCACAGCGGGTACGACGGCCACTGCCGCGACCTCACACCCGAGCAGGTGCAGGCGTACGTCGGCGAGGGCCGGCGGCCCGTGGTGCGGCTGCGGATGCCGGACCACCCGATCGTGTTCGACGACCTGGTCCGCGGCGAGATCACCTTCCTCCCGGAGAACCTCGGCGACTACGTCCTGGTCCGGGCGAACGGCTACCCGCTGTACCCGCTGGTGAACCCGGTCGACGACGCGCTGATGGAGATCACCCACATCCTGCGCGGCGAGGACCTGCTGTCGTCGACGCCGCGGCAGATCGCGCTCTACGAGGCGCTGGCCGAGATCGGCGTCGGCAGCGGCCGGATCCCGCGGTTCGGCCACCTGCCGATGGTGATGGGCGAGGGCAACAAGCGGCTGTCCAAGCGGGACAAGGGATCCGGCCTGACCGAGTACGTCGAGCGCGGGTTCCTGCCTGAGGGCCTGCTGAACTACCTGGCGCTGCTCGGCTGGTCGATCGCCGAGGACCGCGACGTGTTCACGATGGCGGAGATGGTCGAGGCGTTCGACATCCGCAAGGTGAACTCGAACGCGGCCCGCTTCGACCCGAAGAAGTGCGAGGCGATCAACGCCGCCCACATGCGGCTGCTCCCGCAGGACGAGTTCGGGCGGCGGATGGTCCCGTTCCTGGCCGCCGCCGGTGCGCTGCCGGCGGAGCCGTCCGCGGAGCAGCTCGCCGTCCTGCATGCCGCCGTACCGCTGGTGCAGGAGCGGATGAACACGCTGTCGGAGTCCGGCGAGATGCTCGGCTTCCTGTTCGTCGCCGAGGACGCGTTCACGGTCGATCCGGACGCCGCCGCGAAGGTGCTGAGCGGCGACGCGGACGCGGTACTGGATGCCGCGGTGAAGGCGCTGTCGGACCTCGACGGCACGGACTGGACCACCGAGGCGATCGAGGCCGCGCTCCGGGCGTCGCTGGTCGACGGGCTCGGGCTGAAGCCGAAGAACGCGTTCGGCCCGGTCCGGGTGGCGATCTCCGGCCGCCGGATCTCGCCGCCGCTGTTCGAGTCGCTGGAGCTGCTCGGCCGGGAGAAGTCCCTGCACCGCCTCGAGCGCGCGCGCCGTACGCCGTCATGAGCGAGAAGACGGCGTTGACGCCGTACCTGCGGCTGCTCAGGAACGACGCGACCCCGCGCTCGTACGTCGTGCTCGGCGCCTTCACGATCCTGGTCGGCTGGATGATCGCGGGCATCGTCATCCTGGGCGCGCAGATGGCGATCCGGGAGGACCCGCCGGGGACGCTGTCCTGGTTCGGGCTGCTCGCGACCAACCTGACGCTGATCCCGCTGATCCCGCTGTCGGTGTACGTCGCCCGAGGTCTGAACAAGCAGACGCCGGGCCTGCTGTCGTCGGTGGTCGGCCGGATCCGGTGGCGGCCGCTGGCCTGGTTCGCGCTCGTCGCGGTCGTGCTCGAGCTGATCTCGTTCGCGATCATCGAGCTGGGCGACGTCCCGCTCGCGACCGGCGAACGCCACGGCGGCGGGATGGCGCCGGACGTGGTCGCGGTCGTCCTGGTCACGCTGCTGACCTCGCCGATCCAGGCCGCGGGGGAGGAGTACTACTTCCGCGGGTACCTGCTGCAGGCCGTCGGGGCGTACGCGCGCAGCTGGGTCGTGGCCGTGATCGTGACCGGGCTGCTGTTCACCGCCGCGCACGGGATCTGGCCGTGGGAGAGCCCGGCGCTGTTCGTCGACCGGCTCGCCTTCGGTCTGATCGCCGGACTGCTCGCCGTCCGGACCGGCGGCCTGGAGGCCGGCATCGCGTCGCACGCCGCGAACAACGTGGTGACGTTCGTGTTCGCGGCGTTCACCGACACCGTCGGGGCGAGCCTCGGGGTCAAGGACGCGCCCTGGCCGCTGGTCACGATCGACGTGCTGAAGTTCGCGGCGTTCGGCGCGATCGCGCTCTGGATGAGCGGGCGGATGAAACTCGAGACCCGCTCCGAGTTGCCGTTGAGCGTGCTGCCGGTGGGCGGTCCGCGCCAGCTGTGAGGACAGGTGTGACGGGAGTGACAACGCGCCCGAGGGGGCTCGTTTTGCTGTCCGGTCCCTGCCTCGGGTAAGCTCTCCGAGCCGGGTTGATGAGGGCGGAAACGAACTCTTCGACCCAGTGAAATGCCTTTGGGGTATGGGGTAATTGGCAGCCCGTCTGATTCTGGTTCAGTTAGTCTAGGTTCGAGTCCTAGTACCCCAGCGGATTGGACCGCACCGATGAAAATCGGTAGAGTTCAACCTCGTTGCCCGGGCCGCAAAGCCCGGACGACAAACCTCTGGCCCCGTTGTGTAGCGGCCTAGCACGCCGCCCTCTCAAGGCGGTAGCGCGGGTTCGAATCCCGTCGGGGCTACCAGAGTGAAAGGCCCCCGTCCTCGCGGACGGGGGCCTTCGTCGTTCCCGGACGTCCTCTTGGTGAAGTGCTGGACACTCCCAGGTCTAAGCGCTTAGAGTCTAAGCGCTTAGACCCCTCCTCTTCACCCGAAAGGGGATCGCTGTGCGGCGGAACCTCTTCGCTCTTCCGGCCGCGGCGGTTGCCGCGGCCCTGCTGCTCGCCGGTTGTGGCGGTTCGTCCGGCGACCCGGCCGGCACCGGCGCGACGGCCGACCCCGGTCCGGAGACCGGGACGATCACGTTCACGGGCACCGACAACGCCGAGACGTACCAGCCCGTGATCAAGGCCTTCGAGGCGAAGAACCCCGGGATCAAGGTGACCTACACCCAGATCCCGTTCGACCAGTTCAACGCGACCATGCAGCAGCGGCTGAGCGCGAAGGACGCCGGCATCGACGTGTACACGGTCGACGAGCCGCGCGTCTCGCAGCTCGCCGCCAAGGGGTTCCTGACCGATCTCAACGACCTGGACGCCAAGGCGAAGACCGGCTTCACCGAAGCGGCGTACGAGACCAACCACTTCCGGGACAAGCTGTGGTCGTTGCCGATGTGGAACTCGACGCAGTACCTCTTCTACAACAAGACCGCGCTCGCCAAGGCGAAGGTGACCGCACCGACCGCGGACCCACAGCAGCGCTGGACGTGGGAGCAGGTCGAGGCCGCCGGCCGGAAGGCGATGCAGTCGGGCGCCACGAAGTACGGCCTGTTCATGGAGCAGCCCGAGGCGTACTACCAGCTGCAGCCGCTGGCCGAATCGCTCGGCGGCGGCTCCGGAATCGAGGGCGACGACGCGCTCACCCCGGCGGTCGAGACCGACGGCTGGAAGAAGGCGATGCAGTGGTACGGCGCGACGTTCGCGAGCGGACTGTCGCCGCGCGGCATCGGCGGGTTCCAGACCGGGCCGGTGTTCGCTGCGGGTGATGTCGCGTTCTTCGTCGGCGGCCCGTGGGACCTGAAGATCTTCGGCAGCTCGAAGATCGACTGGGGCGTCGCCCCGCTGCCGTACTTCCAGGGCGGCAAGCCGGTCACGCCGACCGGGTCCTGGTCGCTCGGCATCAACCCGGCGTCCAAGCAGCAGGGGATGGCGCGGAAGTTCCTCGAGTTCGCCACGCTGGATCCGGCCGGCAACCTGGCCACCACGAGCACGACGACGATCATCCCGGCCAACCTCGAGGCGCAGAAGCAGTACACCCCGCAGATGGACACCTTCTCCGGTACGAAGACGGCCGGCGCGGCGGCGATCACGGCGTACGAGAGCGAGCACACCGCGGTGTCGCGGCCGGTGAGCGTCGGGTACATCCAGTTCGAGGAAGTCATGGGCAAGGCGTTCGCCGACATCCGCAACGGGACCAAGTCGGACCAGCGGTTGCAGCAGGCCACTCAGCAGCTGACCGACGCCTGGAAGTCCATTAAGTGAGGCAGAGGCAAGGCCTGATCGCCCTCGCGTTCCTGGCGCCGGCACTGGTGTGTCTCGCCGTACTGCGGATCGTCCCGGCGATCTCAGCGGTCGTCGAGAGCTTCTACACCGAGAGCCTGCTGCGCGGCGGCCGGGTGTTCGCGGGCCTCGGCAACTACACGGATCTGCTGTCGAACAAGGACTTCCGGCAGTCGGTCGGGGTGACGCTGCTGTTCACCGTGCTGGTGAACCCGATCCAGGTCGTGGTTTCGTTCCTGCTTGCGGTCCTCTTCACCCAGAGGGCCGCGGGCGCCCGGTTGTGGCGCACGCTGGTGATCCTGCCGATCGCCACGCCGCCCGCGGTGTCGGCGGTGATCTGGAGCGTCATCTACCGTCCGGACGGCCTCGCGAACGGCGTCCTGGAACGGCTCGGCCTGCCCGCGCAGCCGTTCCTCACCTCGCCGAGCCAGGTGCTGCCGTCGCTGATCGTGCTGCTGTCCTGGATCGGCGTCGGGTACTGGATGCTCTTCCTGATCGCGGGCATCCAGGAGATCCCGGCCGAGGTCCGCGAGGCCGCGCTCCTGGACGGCGCCGGACCGTGGCGCCGGATGGTGTCCGTCGTGCTTCCGCTGGTCCGCCGGCCGCTCGCGTTCGTGCTGGTCGCCGACACGGTCTCGAACCTGCTCGTGTTCGCGCCGGTGCAGATCCTCACCAAGGGCGGCCCGAACGGCAACAGCAACCTGCTGATGTACGACGTGTACAGCCGCGCCTACGCGATCGGCGACATCCACGTCGCGCAGGCCGAGGTGGTCATCCTGGTCGCGCTGACACTGGCGATCGTGGCCGGGCAATTCCGCCTGCTGCGAGGTGACCAGTGAAGCGCCTCAGCCTCTCGGTGCTCGGCGGTGTCGTCGGCCTGCTGTTCTTTCTGCCACTTCTGTGGGTCGTGACGAACTCGCTGCGCCCGGGTTCGGAGACGTTCGCGAACCTCAGCCCGCTGTCCTGGCAGACGTTCATCGAGCTCCGCCCGACGCTGGCCAATTACACCTCCCTGCTGGACAGCGCGATCGGACGCGCGACGCTCAACTCGATCCTGGTCAGCGCTGCCACGGTCGTGCTCGGGCTGGCGATCTGCGCGAGCGCGGCGTTCGGGCTCGCGGCGTTCGAGTTCCGCGGGCGCGGGCTGCTGTTCGGCATCGTCGTCCTGAGCTTCCTGGTGCCGTTCGACGCGATCGCGATCCCGCTGTCCACGATGTTCCGGGACTGGCGTCTGACGAACACGTTCGCCGGGCTGGTGCTGCCGGGGATCGGCAACGGGATGGCGATCTTCCTGCTCCGGCAGTTCTTCCTCGGCATCCCGGCCGAACTCGTCGAGGCCGGGCGGCTCGACGGCCTGAGCTGGTTCGGGGTGTTCCGCTGGATCTACCTGCCGCTGTCGAAGCCGGCGCTGATCGGCGCCGGACTGATGCTGTTCCTGTTCCAGTGGCAGGCCTACGTCTGGCCGCTGCTGATCGGCACCGACGCGCGCCACATCCTCGGCCCGGTGGCGCTGTCCAACCTGCAGGGCCAGAACTTCACCGACTACGGTCTCGTCTTCGCGGGCGCCGTCGTCCTCACCGTCATCCCGCTGGTGGTCATCGCCGGCTTCCAGCGGTACTTCGTCCAGTCCGTGTCCAGCACCGGACTCAAGTGAAGGAGATCCCAGGATCCATGCAGCGATCCCTCATTCTCGATACCGATATCGGCTCCGACGTCGACGACGCGATGGCGCTCGCCCAGATCCTCGGCAGCCCGGACCTCAGCCTGGTCGAGGTGCACACCGTGTACGGCGACACGCGGCTGCGGGCCCGACTCGCCCGGCGGTACGGCGTCCTGGCCGGCCGGGACCTGGACGTCGTCCCCGGTCTGGCCGAGCCGTTGTCGGGCCGGGAGGTCTGGTGGGCGGGGCACGAGGGCACGCTGCACGACGACCTCGCTGCCGAGACCATCAGCGCCGGCACTGCGCCCGAGCGACTCGTCGCACGGCTTCGCGAGCACCCTGGTGAGCTCGACGTGGCCGCGATCGGTCCGCTGACCAACCTGGCTGCCGCGCTGGCTCTCGAGCCTGCGGTCGCCGGGTGGATCCGGCACTTGTGGGTGATGGGTGGGTCCTTCGGTGACGACAAGGCCGAGCACAACTTCAAGTCCGACGACGCCGCTGCGCAGGCGGTGCTGAACGCGGGGATCCCGACGACCGTGACCGGGTTGGAGATCACTCAGCAGGTGACGATCGGGGCGGCGTTGCTGGAGAGGATCCGCGGCGCCGGTTCGCTCGGGGCGGCGCTCGGGGCGGACATCGAGCAGTGGTGGGCGTACTGGAGCGAGACGTGGAACGTGCCGCACGATCCGGTGGCCGTGCTTGCTCTGAGCCGGCCGGAGCTGTTCAGGTTCTCCGAGGTTGGGTCCGTTTCGGTTGTGGTTGGGGGAGAGGGCGCTGGGCGGAGTACGTTCTCGGCGGATCCGGGCGGGACTGTGCGGGTCGTGACCGGGGTGGACGCCGAGCAGGTGGCGGAGGAGATCACGGCGCGGATCGTGGCCGCCGGGACGGCTTACGCTGTGCAGCGTGGGGAGATCGATGGCGACGGCGCGTGACGTCGCGGAGCGGGCCGGCACGTCCACCGCGGTCGTCAGCTATGTCTTCAACAACGGCCCCCGGCCGGTGTCGGCGGAGACCCGCCGGCGCGTGCTGGAGGCCGCGGCCGAGCTGGACTACCGGCCGAACATCCTCGCCCGCGCGCTGAGCGCCGGCCGCACGTACTCGCTCGGCCTGCTGATCCCGCAGATCCGCAACCCGTACTTCGCCACGCTCGCCGAGCACCTGGAGAACTACGCGCGCCGGCACGACCACCTGCTGCTGATCGGCGACTCGGCCGGGGACCCCGAGCAGGAGTCGGCGCACATCGGCTCGTTCATCGAGCGCAAGGTGGACGGCGTCGTCCTGGTGTCCTTGCTCGTGGAACCCGCGATCCAGCGGTTCGCGGCGGCCGGCGTACCGGTGGTCGCGCTGCACCCGGTGCCCGACGGGGTGACGGTGTCCACGCTGTCGATCGACTACGTCGCGGGCGCGGAGGCGTCGGCGGATCACCTGCTCTCGCACGGCTACCGGAGCCTCGGCGTCGTCACCGGCCCCGAGGAATCACCCGGTACGGCGGAACACCGCCGCGGCATCGAGCGCGCGCTGGCGGCGTATCCGCGGGCCTCCGCGCGGTACGTCGCCGCGCCCGTCTCGCGATTCGCCGCGCGGGACGCCGTACGGCCGTGGTTCGCGCAGAAGCGGCCGCCGCGGGCGATCTACTGCTCGACGGACGAGCAGGCGTTCGGCGTACTGTTCGCGGCTTGGGAGGCCGGTTTGCGGGTGCCGGAGGACGTGGCGGTGATGGGCTTCGACGGCACCAGCGAGTGCACGGTCACGATCCCGCCGCTGGCCAGTGTCCGCCAGCCGATCGAGGAGACCGCACGCCGAGCCGTCGAACTGCTGCTCGACCGCACGAATCCGCCCGCCGCCCGGCACGTCCTCGACTACGAGCTGGTTCCAAGCACTTCCTGCGGTTGCACCGAACCCGAGTAGCCTGACTGGATGGCCGTCGAGTTCAATCACACGATCGTGAATTCCAGCGACAAGGAGGCGTCGGCTCGCTTCCTGGCCGGCATCCTGGGTCTCCCGGAGCCGAGCAGCTACGGACCGTTCGCCGTGGTGCAGCTCGGGAACGGCACCTCGCTGGACTTCGCCGACGCGCAGGGGCGGCCGCACCGGCAGCACTACGCGTTCCTCGTCGGCGAGGCGGAGTTCGACCAGATCCACGCCCGGATCGTCGAGCGCGGACTCACCTATTGGGCCGACCCGTTCCACCGCCGCGAGGGTGAGATCAACACCAACGACGGTGGTCGGGGTCTCTACTGGGACGATCCCGACGGCCACAACCTCGAGATCATCACGGTGCCGTACGGCGGCGCCGTCTGACCTCACCGGCCCACTGCGGTCAGGCGGGGGACGGGCTGGCGTGAGCCGGACCTGAGCTCGCGCGCCGGACCGACAGGCCGACCGCGATGAGTACGACGCCCCAGATGAGGGCCGTGATGCCCAGCAGTACGGCGATACTGACCGCGCCGGCGCCGGGGTTGGCGGCGAACAGGATGCCGATGAACAGCGACAGCAGGCCGCTGACGACCAGCAGCCAGCGCGGCATCACCTTTTGACTGCTGAAGGCGCCGGCCAGCTCGAAGACGCCGCGGATGATCAGCCAGATGCCGAGGATCCAGGTCAGCGCCTTGGCCGTCAGGCCGGGACTGGTGATCGCGAAGAACGCGGCGACCAGGGCGATCACGCCGAGCACGACCAGCCACAGCCGGCTGCCCCGCGACTCCGGCTGGAACGCCTGGGCGATCGATCCGATCCCGTCGACGAGGGCCCAGAACCCCCACAGCAGCGCCAGCGCGACCGCCGTTTCGATCGGCCAGACGATCGCGAGAATCCCGAACACGATGCCGATCGCACCGCGCACCAGCAACATCTTCCACCCGAGAGTCAGCCAGTCCCGCTCCATGTCGGACCTCCTTGTGGGCTAGTCCCCTCATGGTGATCCGGCGGGGCACCTCACCGCAATGACCGGCCTACTGTGGGTGTGTGGCCCTCGCTGTCTGCCTGCTCTTCGACCGCCGCACCGACCGGCTCCTGCGGGCCTTGTGGGGCCGGCTGGAAGAGCTCGGCGTGCCGACGCTGCAGACGCACACGCACGGCCGCCACGTGCCGCACCTGTCGCTGGCTGTGCTGCGTGAATGGGACCACGACAAGGTCATGAAGGCCGCGCAGCCGTTGCTGAGCGATCGGCCGGTCGACCTGTTTTTCGATGCGCTGGGCACGTTCCGGCGCGGCCGGGCCTGGCTGGCACCGGCTGTCGGCGTGGATGTCCTGCAGTTGCAGGCGGCCGTCGTATCGGCGCTGGGGGCAACGGATGCCGAGCTGCATCGGCACTATCAGCCGGGGCGGTGGGTGCCGCACTGCACCCTGGCGCCACGGGTTCCGCTGGTCGCGCTGCCGGTGCTGGCCGCGGCCGTGTACGACGTACTGCCCCTCGAAGCGACCGCGGACCGTGCCGCTCTGATCGACAGCGGCACGGGGCAGATCTGGCCGCTCTAGTTATTCGGAGGCGCGGCGGAGGGCTTCGGAGAGGCGCTCGGCGGCGGCCATGACGGCGGGGGCGTGCATGCGGCCGGGCTGACGGGACAGGCGCTCGATCGGGCCGGAGACCGACACGGCCGCGATCACCTTGCCGCTGGGGGAGCGGACCGGGGCGGAGACCGACGCGACGCCCTGCTCGCGCTCGCCGACGGAGTGCGCCCAGCCGCGACGCCGTACGCCGGCCAGGGCGGCCGCGTTGAACGACGCGTTGTGCAGACCGCGGTGCATCCGCTCCGGGTCCTCCCACGCGAGCAGTATCTGAGCAGCGGAACCGGCCGCCATCGTGAGCTGGCTGCCCACCGGAACGGTGTCGCGCAGACCGGACGGACGCTCGGCGGCGGCGACGCACACCCGGTACTCACCTTGGCGGCGGAACAACTGCGCCGATTCGCCGGTGATGTCCCGAAGCCGTGCCAGCACCGGGCCGGCGGTCGCCAGCAGCCGGTCCTCGCCGGCCGCGGAGGCCAACTCGCTGAGTCGCGGGCCGAGCACGAAGCGTCCCTGCATGTCGCGGCCGACCAGCCGATGGTGCTCGAGAGCGACCGCGAGGCGGTGGGCCGTCGGACGTGCCAGACCCGTGGCCGCCACGAGACCGGCCAGGGTCGCCGGCCCGGATTCGAGGGCGGACAGCACGAGGGCTGCTTTGTCGAGAACACCGACTCCGCTAGAGTTGTCCATGAGACGATATTGCCGTCTCGAATCGTGGAACGCAAGTCGCTTCGGCAGCCCAATCGAGAGCACTGTGAGCGAAAGCACCCTCGACCACACAAACATTCTCAAGGGAGAGTCTGATGGGTAGGACGTTGTCGGAAAAGGTCTGGGATGCGCACGTGGTGCGCCATGCCGACGGAGAACCCGACCTCCTCTACATCGACCTCCATCTGGTCCACGAGGTCACGAGCCCGCAGGCCTTCGACGGGCTCCGGCTGGCGAACCGCCCGGTCCGGCGGCCGGATCTGACGATCGCGACCGAGGACCACAACGTCCCGACGTTCGACGTCGACAAGCCGATCGCCGACCCGGTGTCGCGGACGCAGGTGGACACGCTGCGCAAGAACGCCGAGGAGTTCGGCATCCGGATCCACACCCTCGGCGACCCGGACCAGGGCGTCGTGCACGTGATCGGCCCGCAGCTCGGCCTGACCCAGCCCGGCATGACCGTGGTCTGCGGTGACAGCCACACGTCGACGCACGGCGCGTTCGGCGCGATTGCCTTCGGCATCGGTACCAGCGAGGTGGAGCACGTGCTGGCCACCCAGACGCTGATGCAGGCTCGGCCGAAGACCATGGCGGTCACCGTCGACGGCGTGCTGCCCGAGGGTGTCTCGGCCAAGGACCTGGTGCTGTCGTTGATCGCCAAGGTCGGCACCGGCGGCGGCCAGGGCTACATCGTCGAGTACCGCGGCGAGGCGATCCGGGCGCTGAGCATGGAGGCCCGGATGACGATCTGCAACATGTCGATCGAGTGGGGCGCCAAGGCCGGCATGATCGCGCCGGACGAGACCACCTTCGAGTACCTGAAGGACAAGCCGCACGCGCCGCAGGGCCTCGACTGGGAGGCGGCCGTCGAGTACTGGAAGAGCCTGGCCACCGACGAGGACGCGTCCTTCGACCGCGAGGTCGTGCTGAAGGCCGAGGAGATCACGCCGTTCGTCACCTGGGGCACGAACCCGGGCCAGGGCGTGCCGCTGGCGGCCACCGTGCCGTCGCCGGACGACTTCGACAACGAGAACGACCGGGTCGCCGCCGAGCGCGCCCTGGAGTACATGGGCCTGACCGCCGGTACGCCGCTGCGGGACATCCACGTGGACACGGTGTTCCTCGGGTCCTGCACCAACGGCCGGATCGAGGACCTGCGGGCCGCGGCCGGCGTGCTGGCCGGGCGGAAGGTTGCCGAGGGCACCCGGATGCTGGTGGTCCCGGGGTCCGGGCGGGTCCGGCTGCAGGCCGAGGCCGAAGGCCTGGACGCGATCTTCAAGGACGCCGGCGCCGAGTGGCGTGGGGCCGGATGCTCGATGTGCCTGGGGATGAACCCGGACCAGCTGGCCCCGGGCGAGCGCAGCGCCTCGACGTCCAACCGCAACTTCGAAGGCCGTCAGGGCAAGGGCGGTCGCACCCACCTGGTGTCGCCGCTGGTCGCCGCCGCGACCGCCGTCACCGGAACGCTGGCCGCTCCGGCCGACCTGCCGCCCGTCGCCGTACCCGCGAACGCCTGAGGAGCAACGGAATCATGGATGCCTTCACCCAGCACATCGGTACGGCGGCCCCGCTGCGCCGCAGCAACGTCGACACCGACCAGATCATCCCGGCCGTGTACCTGAAGCGGGTCACCCGGACCGGCTTCGAGGACGGGCTGTTCGCCGCCTGGCGCAACGATCCGTCGTTCGTCCTCAACCAGCCCGAGTACGACGGGGTCTCGGTGCTCGTGGCGGGACCGGACTTCGGCACCGGATCCTCGCGGGAGCACGCGGTCTGGGCCCTGCTCGACTACGGGTTCCGCGTGGTCGTGTCGTCGCGGTTCGGCGACATCTTCCGCGGTAACTCGGGCAAGGCCGGTCTGCTCGCGGCCCTGGTCACGCAGGAGGTCGTCGAGCAGCTGTGGACCACGATCGAGGCCGACCCGGGCACCAAGGTGACGGTCGACCTGGAGAACAAGACGATTTCGGCCGGTGACGTCTCGGCACCCTTCGAGATCGACGACTACACGCGCTACCGGCTGCTGAACGGTCTGGACGACGTCGGCATCACCTTGTCCCACGAGGCCGACATCGCTGCCTACGAAGCGACCCGGCCGTCCTTCAAGCCGGCCACCCTTCCGGCCAAGGCCTGAAGCTCCTGCGGAGTTATCGCCCCCGTAACGTTCGGATGGCGGGGGCCGATAACTCTGGTGTTACCCTTCTGGGGTTGGAAGAACCAGGTGTGCGAGACCGAGGAGGTGAGGCGCTCATGACCAACAGCAGCGATCCCTCCAGACATACCGGTCTCGCTCGGCCTGTGGGGGGTCTTTTCCTCTAGTAGTAGCAGGGTCGGGCAGACGTGTGCTCATCACTCACCCGCACCACATTGCTCCTGGAGGACTCATGTCCGACCTGCGCCTGCGCACGTTCCGCGCGTTCAGCCGTACCCCGTCACTGCGCGCCGCCGCCCGCAAGCACGCCGCATCCGCCGCGCCCGCGATCGAGCCGGCCGACAAGCAGCACCGCGATCCGCAGAAGCCCAAGGGACACAGCGTCGTCGACAGTGCGATCTACTGCGGCGGCAACCGGATCGCGTCCCCGCAGTCGCTCGCGGACACCTACACGGCGCTGCACACGTCGCCGCAGAGCCTGGCCTGGATCGGGTTGTACCGGCCGGACCGCCGGGAGCTCGCCTCGCTGGCGCAGGAGTTCGACCTGCACGAGCTCGCGATCGAGGACGCCAACGAGGCGCATCAGCGGCCCAAGCTGGAGCGGTACGGCGAGACGTTGTTCGTCGTACTGAAGGCCGCGCGGTACCGGGACGCGACCGAGGAGGTCGAGTTCGGTGAGGTGCACGTCTTCGTCGGCCCGGACTTCGTGGTGACGGTCCGGCACGCCGAAGCGCCCAATCTGGCAGCGGTACGGCGCCGGGTGGAGCGCGATCCCGAGCTCCTCGGCCGCGGCGCCGAGGCCGTGCTGTACGCGATCATGGACAAGGTCGTCGACGGGTACGCGCCGGTGGTCGCGGGTCTGGAGAACGACATCGACGAGATCGAGACCGAGGTGTTCCGCGGCGATCCGAAGGTGTCGCGGCGGATCTACGAACTGTCCCGTGAGGTGATCGAGTTCCAGCGCGCGACCCGGCCGCTGGTCGGGATGCTCGAGCAGTTGCGCGGCGGCTTCCAGAAGTACGGCGTGGACGAGGAACTGCAACGTTCACTGCGGGACGTGGCCGACCACGTCACCGAGGTGGTGGAGAAGGTCGACGGATTCCGCGAACTGCTCCGCGACATCCTGACGGTGAACGCGACGCTGGTCGCGCAGCAGCAGAACGAGGAGATGAAGAGCCTCGCGATCGCCAGCAGCGAGCAGAACGAAGAGGTGAAGCGGATCTCTGCCTGGGCGGCGATCCTGTTCGCCCCGACGCTGATCGGCACCGTCTACGGGATGAACTTCGACAAGATGCCGGAGCTGCATTGGCAGTACGGCTACCCCTTCGCGATCGGCCTGATGGCCTTGGTGTGTGGAGGTCTGCACCAGATTTTCAAGCGCCGCGGGTGGCTCTGAAACCCCTGCTGGCACCCGTATCGGGCGAAATTGTGGCCCGAATCGCCTAAAACAAGGCAAATTTGCCGCGTTGGTGTTTGTGCATGGCGGTTTGAGTCCATAACGTTCCTGTGAGATCGAGCGCTGTGCTCGACGCCTAGTGTTCACGGAGGGAAGCAGTGAACAAGAGCCAGTTGGTCGAAGCGCTCGCAGTGCACTTCGACGGAAACCGCCGCCAGGCCCAGCACGCACTGGAGTCGGTGATCGACACCGTCCAGCGTGAGCTGACCAAGAAGGGTGGCAAGGTCGCCATCACCGGTTTCGGTGCCTTCGAGGCCATCGAGCGTGGTGCGCGCATCGTGCGCAACCCGCGCACCGGTGAGACCAAGCGCGCGAAGAAGACCACGGTGCCGAAGTTCCGCGCGGGTGCGGAGCTGAAGGCCGTCGTCTCCGGTGCGAAGAAGCTGCCGAAGCTGGTCGTCCCGAAGCCGGCCGCGACCGCCACCAAGGCGGCTGCCCCGGCGAAGAAGGCCGCCCCGGCGAAGGCCGCTGCCACGAAGACCGCCGCTGCGAAGAAGACGGTCGCGAAGAAGGCCCCGGCCAAGACGGTCGCCAAGAAGGCTCCGGCCAAGACCGTTGCCAAGAAGGCCCCGGCCAAGACGGTCGCCAAGAAGGCCCCGACGAAGACCGTTGCGAAGAAGGCGCCGGCCAAGAAGGCCCCCGCCAAGAAGACCGCGGCGAAGCGCACCGCTCGCTGATCTTCACGCACTGCGGCAGACCGCACAAAGAGCGAAGGCCGGTCACCCCACTCCAGGGGCGACCGGCCTTCGCCGTGTCTGCCTTCTGCTACAGGCGGGTGCCGAACTCCACCTTGGTGACGGTCGTTTCCGCACCCGTGCCCGTGGTCTCGATCCGCACCCGCTGGCCCACACGCAGATGCAGGACCGGGGTGTCGGAGATCGCGTGCACGGTGAACGGGAGCTCGATCCCGGTGTCCGTCAGCACGGTGCCGGAAAACGTGTCGCCGTCGTACGCGCTCACTGTCGCTTGCATGTCAGCAGGCTAGACCTTCGGTCCCGGTCGCGGCACCGAGAACCAGCGACATCACGTCCGCGGTCGCCGGGCCGACACCGAGCTGTACGGCGTGCGCGAGATCGGCCGCGGTGTCGACGTCGCGGCGTACCGATTCGATCGCGGTCAGCTCGATCGGGACCGCGCCGGACGCCTGATGGGCCAGCGCGGATCCGACGCCGAAGCGGGGATCCAGCGGTACGCCGGGCGCGGCGGCGAGCAACGTCGTCCCGGTGCCGGGCAGGTCGACGACGAACGAGCGCGGCGCCGTACACGCGGCGAGCGCGGCGGTCAGCTCGGCCGGGCGCAACGCGGGCAAGTCGGCCGACAGCGCCACGACGCCGTTGCCTGCGAACTCGGCAGCGGCCACAGTTGCTCCATGCAGCAAGGCTTCGTTCAGACCGGCGGCGGGCAGGTCCGGGACCACGCGCGCGCCGGCGGTGGTGACGTCCGCGGACACCAGCGGGTCGTCGGTGACCACCAGCACCATGTGCACCAGGGGAGAGGCCAGAGCGGCCGCAGTAGTGTCGACAGCGAAGGCGCGGGCCAGCTCGGGACGGTGCTGAGGGTAGGCCGGAGCGAGCCGGCTCTTTGCGATCGCCGTACGCTTCACCGGGATCACCAGGGTCCAGGGAGCGACCTGTAGGTCTGCCATCAGGCAGGATTCTCCCATGACCGACGGCGGGTACGAGCACCAGGAGGCAGCTGTGGACGCGAGGCAGGCGGATCCACGGCCGCCGCGTGGATTCTGGTTCGGGGTGATCGTCGCGCTCGTGAAGCCCTTCATGATCGCGTTCACCAAGTGCCGGTTCACCGGCCGCGAGAACATGCCGCGGTCCGGCGGCGTGGTGTACGTGCCGAACCACATCTCGCATTTCGACCCGGTGGTGCTCGGGTACTTCATCTGGGAGTGCCGGCGGATCCCGCGATTCCTCGGGAAGGCGTCGGTGTTCAAGATCCCGGTGCTCGGCAAGATCATCACCGGCGCCGGGCAGATCCCGGTCTACCGGGACTCCGCGCAGGCCGCCGATGCGTTCCGGGACGCGGTGGCCGCGGTCGAACGCGGTGAGTGTGTGGGCGTTTACCCGGAGGGCACGATCACCCGCGATCCCGCGATGTGGCCGATGACCGGCAAGACCGGCGCCGCGCGGATCGCGTTGATGACCGGCTGCCCCGTGATCCCGGTCGCGAACTGGGGAGCACAGGAGATCCTCCGCTCCTACACCGGCAAGATGCGGTTCCGGCTGCTGCCGCGCAAGACCCTGCAGGTGCGGGCCGGGAAGCCCGTCGACCTGAGCGCCTTCGAGGGCAAGCCGCTGACCAACCAGCTGTTGCACGAGGCAACCGAGGTGATCATGGCCCGGGTGGCCGAGACGCTCGGCGAACTGCGCGGCGAGACCCCGCCCAAGGAGCTCTACGACCTGCGCAAGGCCCGCAAGGCCGAAGGTGAGGAGAACCGATGACCAAGGTCGCGGTGTTCGGCGCCGGCAGCTGGGGTACGGCGTTCGCCACGGTCCTGGCGAACGCGGGGAACCAGGTGTCGGTGTGGGCCCGGCGGGAATCGCTGTGCGAGGTGATCAACAGCCGGCACGAGAACGCCGAGTACCTGCCCGGGATCCGGCTGTCCGAGGCGATCACCGCGACCCACGACCCCGCCGAGGCGGCCGACGGGGCGGAGGCCGTCGTCCTCGCGGTGCCGTCGCAGTCGTTGCGGGACAACCTCGCGGACTGGGCCGGCGTGCTGCCGAACGCCGTACCGCTGGTCAGCCTGATGAAGGGCGTCGAGCTCGGGACGACGAAACGGATGAGCGAGGTGATCGCCGAGCTGACCGGCGCCGGCCCGGAGCGGATCGCGGTGGTCTCGGGCCCGAACCTGGCGCGCGAGATCGCCGAGGGGCAACCGGCTGCCTCGGTGGTGGCCTGCGCCGACGAGGGGACCGCGGCGCGGTTGCAGAAGCTCTGCCATTCGCCGACGTTCCGCCCGTACACCAACAACGACGTCGTCGGCTGCGAGCTCGGCGGCGCCTGCAAGAACGTGATCGCGCTCGCGGTCGGTATGGCGGTCGGGCTCGGGTTCGGCGACAACGCCCGGGCCTCGGTGATCACCCGCGGGCTGGCCGAGATCGCCCGCCTGGGGACGGCGCTGGGCGCCGACGAGCACACGTTCTCCGGGCTGGCCGGACTGGGCGACCTGGTGGCGACCTGCTCGTCGCCGCTGTCGCGCAACCGCACGTTCGGCGAGAAGCTCGGCCAGGGCATGACCGTCGCGGAGATCGCGAGCGGCACCCGTCAGGTCGCCGAGGGTGTGAAGTCCTGCGCCTCGATCAGCGAGCTGGCGCACCGGCACGACGTCGAGATGCCGATCGCCGAACACGTCACCAAGGTGGTCGCCGGCGAGATGACCCCGAAGGACATGCTTTTCAGCCTGGTGTCCCGCTCGGCGAAGTCGGAACGCTGGGGATGATCCCGGAGGCGTTCGCCAAGGTCACCGTCGAGCGCGAAGGCGCCACCGGCCAGGCGTGGCTCGACGAGCTGCCCGGGATCGTCGAGGACCTGCTGGATCGCTGGGAGCTCCAGCGGGACGGCGACGTACTGCACGGCCAGGTCGGCGTGGTGGTGCCCGTCGAGGGAAACGCGGTGCTCAAGGTGTCCTTCCCGCATCCGGGCAACGTGCACGAGCCGGATGCTTTCGAGGCCTGGGGTGGGCGTGGCGCGGTGCGGCTGTACCGGCGCGACGACGCCCGGTACGCGATGCTGCTCGAGCGTGCGAACACCAGCACACTCGCCGAGCACATGAGTGAGATGCCCGTCCCCGCCGACACCGTTGACGCTGCGGCGATTGCCGGGGATCTGCTCCGTCAGTTGACGATCCCGGCGCCGGCCGGACTGCCGCGCATGTCCGAGCAGGCCGACGCGTGGGCCGAGCAGCTGCACCAGGACGCGGCCGAACTCGACCATCGGTTGCCGTCCGCGGTCGTGGATCAGGCGCTGTCGGTCGTCGAGGAGCATTGCCGCGAGCAGCCGGAGACTCTGATCCACGGCGACTTCCATGCGCGCAACATCCTGCGGGCGGACCGCGAGCCCTGGCTGGTCGTCGACCCGAAGGGGTACGTCGGCGATCCGGCGTACGACGC
This sequence comes from Kribbella sp. NPDC003505, assembly GCF_040610875.1. Classification (NCBI taxonomy): domain Bacteria; kingdom Bacillati; phylum Actinomycetota; class Actinomycetes; order Propionibacteriales; family Kribbellaceae; genus Kribbella; species Kribbella sp. NPDC003505. The sequence continues at coordinate 115,185 of NZ_JBEXNA010000011.1, forward strand.
GGCGTTCTTCCTGCGCACCCGGGCGTACTACTTGTTCGTCGGCGGCCTGGCCCTCGACGAGCTGATGCCGTACCTGGACGAGGAGCTGGAGCGGTTCGCCGAGGCGTCGGGGATCGACGCCGAGCACATCCGCCGCTGGACGCACCTGGTCATCGTCCAGTCGGCGTTCTGGACCCGCCGGCACGGCTTCGGCCGCGCCCGGAGCGGCGACCACCTCGACGAAGTCATCACGCTCATCGACGCGATCGCCACCACCTGGGTCAGCTGACCGCCGCTGCGTGGTCCGCGGGTCAGCTGAGCGTGTGCGCGACGACGAGCGCGGCCGCACCGAGCAGGGCGGCGTCCCGGCCGGTGCGGGACGGGACCACCCGCAGATCGGTCGTGGCCAGGGGCAACGACCGGGCGTAGACGGTTTCGCGGAGGCCGGCCAGCAGACTGTCGCCGGCTTGGGCGAGGGAGCCGCCGACGACGATGACCGACGGGTTGAGCAGGCTGACCGCGGCGGCCAGGACGGTGCCGATCTCGCGGCCGGCCTGGCGGATCGCGGTGGTCGCCTCGGTGTCGCCGGCCCGGACCAGGTCCACGATGTCCTGGCTGGTCTTCCTTCCGAGCTTGGCCGCGAGCGCGGCCGCCGAGGCGATCGCTTCCAGACAGCCGGTGTTGCCGCAGCGGCACAGCTCGGTGTGGCCCGGCGCCTGGATGTGGCCGATGTCCCCGGCCGCGCCCTGCGCGCCACGGTGCAACCGGCCGCCGCTGATCACCCCCGCTCCGATGCCGGTGGCAACCTTCACGAACAGCAGGTGCTCGACGTCCGGGTACGCCGTCGCGTGCTCGCCGAGCGCCATGATGTTCACGTCGTTGTCGACCAGCACCGGCCCGGGCAGCTGCCGGCGCAGCCGGCCGACGACGTCGTACGAATCCCAGCCGGGCATGATCGGCGGATGGTTCGGCCGACCGGTGCTGTGCTCGACCGGTCCCGGTAGCCCGACGCCCGTTCCGGCCAGATCTGTGGGGGGCCGCCCGGCCTGCTGGAGCAAGGCCTGGCCGGCCGCGGCCACGGCGTCGAGCACGACCTCCGGCCCGTCGGCGATCGCCAGGCGGCTCGTCGTGCGATGCAGGATCGCACCGGTCAGATCGGTGAGCGCGACCGACAGGTGGGTCGCGCCGACGTCCGCGGCGAGCACGAGCCGAGCCGTCGGGTTGAACCGGAACCGCGCCGGTGGGCGTCCGCCGGTCGAGGCCGCTTCGCCCGAGGGCACCACGAGTCCCTCCGCGAGCAGGGCCTCGATCCGCCCGGTCACCGTGGACCGCGCGAGGCCGCTGCGTTCGATCAGCTCGGCCCGTGTCCGCGGCTGCCCGTCGAGGAGCAGTCGCAGCACCGCGTCCGCCGTACCGATAGCGCTCATCACCCGGACTTTCGTCGTACTGGCCGTGGACTTTTGCTTGACAGGGTTCAAAAGGGTCCCATAGCGTCCTTCGACGTGTCCACCAATGCGCGAAAGCTCAGGGTCGGGATCGTCGGTGGCGGCTTCATGGGCCGGGTTCACGGCCGGTCCGCGCTGGTCTCGGGAGCGACCGTGGTCGGTGCCGTCGGCTCGTCGCCCGCGCGAGCCGAGGCTGCGGCCGAGGCGACCGGCGCCGAGCGCGGATTCGCGAGCCTCGACGAGCTGCTGGCCGCCGATATCGACGTCGTGCACATCTGTACGCCGAACAACACCCATCGCGATGTCGCGCTGAAGGCCTTCGAGGCGGGCAAGCACGTGGTCTGCGAGAAGCCGCTGGCCACCTCGGCCAAGGACGCCACCGGACTGGCCGCCGCAGCGCACGAGACGGGCCTGGTCGGCGCCGTGCCGTTCGTCTATCGCTACCACCCGATGGTCCGCGAGCTGCGCACCCGGATCGCCGCCGGCGACGCAGGTGTGATCACCAGCCTGCACGGCTCGTACCTGCAGGACTGGCTCGCCGGTGCCGACGACCAGAACTGGCGCGTGGACGACACCACCGGCGGACCGTCGCGGACGTTCGCCGACATCGGCTCGCACTGGTGCGACCTCACCGAATTCGTCACCGGCGACCGGATTGCGGCGATCAGCGCCCAGCTGCGGACGGTTCGGGCGCAGCGCGGCGGCGTCGAGGTCCGGACCGAGGATCTCGCGACCGCCCAGTTCCGGACCGAGGCCGGTGTGGTCGGAACGATCGTGGTCAGCCAGGTCGCGGCCGGCCGGAAGAACCGGCTGTACCTGGAGGTGTCCGGTACCGAGTCGAGCTTCGGCTTCGACCAGGAGGACCCGGACCGGCTCTGGGTCGGCCGCCGCGAAGCCTCGCAGCTGCTCACGCGGGATCCCGAGACGCTCAGCCCGCCGGCCGCCCGGGTGAACCGGCTGCCGGCCGGTCACGCGCAGGGGTACCAGGACGCGTTCGACTCGTTCGTCGCCGACAGCTATGCCGCCGTCCTGGGCGACCGCCCGGACGGCCTGCCCGATTTCGCCGCCGGAGCGCGGTCCGCCCACGTGGTCGACGCCGTACTGCGGTCCGCCGCGGACGGCAGCGCCTGGATCACCGTCGACAACTCCTAGGAGCCTTTGAGATGCCTCGTCCGATCACTCTCTTCACCGGTCAGTGGGCCGACCTGCCGTTCGAGGAGGTCTGCCAGTTCGCGTCCGAGGCCGGGTACGACGGCGTCGAGATCGCCTGCTCCGGTGACCACTTCGACGTCCAGCAGGCCGTCGACGACGACTCCTACGTCCAGGGCCGCAAAGACATCCTGGAGAAGTACAACCTGCAGGTCTTCGCGATCTCCAACCACCTGGTGGGTCAGGCGGTCTGCGACGACCCGATCGACTTCCGGCACCAGGCGATCGTGCCGTCCCGGATCTGGGGCGACGGCGACGCCGAAGGCGTCCGGCAGCGCGCCGCCGAGGACCTGAAGAACACCGCGCGGGCGGCCGCGAAGCTCGGCGTGAACACCGTCATCGGCTTCACCGGCTCGTCGATCTGGCAGTACGTCGCGATGTTCCCGCCGGTGCCCGCGGAGCGGATCGCGGCCGGCTACCAGGACTTCGCCGACCGCTGGAACCCGATCCTCGACGTGTTCGACGCCGAGGGCGTCCGGTTCGCGCACGAGGTGCACCCGTCGGAGATCGCGTACGACTACTGGACGACCACGCTCACGCTGGAGGCGATCGGGCACCGGGAGGCCTTCGGCCTGAACTGGGACCCGTCGCACATGGTGTGGCAGGACGTCGACCCGGTCGCGTTCCTCTGGGACTTCAAGGACCGGATCTACCACGTGGACTGCAAGGACACCCGGATGCGCGTCGGCGGCGGCCGGAACGGCCGGCTCGGCTCGCACCTGCCCTGGGGCGACCCGCGGCGCGGCTGGGACTTCTACTCCACCGGTCACGGCGACGTGCAGTGGGAGGACTGCTTCCGCGTGCTGAACTCGATCGGCTACGACGGCCCGATCTCGGTCGAGTGGGAGGACGCCGGTATGGAGCGCAAGGTCGGCGCTGCGGAGGCGGTCAACGTGATCCGCGCCCTGGCCTTCGACAAGCCGGAAGCCGCCTTCGACGCGGCTTTCGCGACGGACAAGTAACCAGGCAGGACCTAGCGGTTGTCGCGCCCGGCGACGAAGCCCAGCGTGACCTGAATGGCTGCGAGTACGGCGAACACGACGAGCGTCGTACTCCAGCCGCCGGTCACCTGGACCAGGTAACCGGCGACGACCGGACCAGCCGCGGCGAGCGTGTAGCCGACCGCTTGTGCCATACCGGACAACTGTGTGGTCTCGTGGTGCCCGCGGCCGCGAAGGCTGATCAGCGAGAGGGCGGCCACCAGCCCGGCGCCCTGACCCAGCCCGCCGACGATCGCCCAGACGATCGCCAGGTGCGGCGCCAGCAGCAGACCGAGCAGGGCGACGAGGATCGGCGTACTCGCGGTCATCAGGCCGGCCCGCTGGTTCGTCGGATGCTTCAGCAGCAGCGGGACGCTGAGTCCGCCGATCAGCCCGAACACCTGGAAGACGAACAGGTGCACACCGGTGGACCGCTCGGAGACGCCGCCGGTGGTGATCTCGATGGTGGGCAGCCAGTTCACGAACAGGTAGAAGCTCGTCGACTGCAGTCCCATGAAGCCGGTCACCAGCCAGGCCATCGGCTGCCGCCAGACGCTCACCGGCGGGGCCTCGTCGGCTGCTCCGGCGGGCGGCATCGGCGCCGGTGACAGCGTCCGCGGCAGCCAGATCACGGCGACCAGGACGGCAAGCCCGCCCCAGACCGCCAGGGACAGTCGCCAGTCGACCGCGTCGGCGATCGGTACGGCGAGGATCGAGGCGATCGCCGCGCCGCCGGTGATGAAGGCCGTGTAGATGCCGGTCGCGCGCGAGACGTGGGCGGCGTAGTCCCGCTTGAGGATGACGGGCACCAGGACGTTGCCGACCGCGATCGCGCCGCCGACGACGGCCGTGCCGATCCACAGCCCGGCCTGGCCTGTGTACGGGCGGAGCGCGCTGCCGGCCGCGAGCACCAGCAGCGAGACGAACACCGCCCGCTCCATGCCGAACCGCCGGGACGCGAGGTGGACCAGGGGAGAGGCCGCCGCGAACGCGAGCAGCGGCAGCGTGCCCAGCAGGCCCTGCGCGGCCTCGCCGAGCTGCAGGTCGAGTCCGATCCGGGGCAGCACCGGACCGACCGCGGTCAGCGCCGGCCGCAGGCTCAGCGCGACCACGAAAGCGGTCGCGGTGATCAGTGTCGACCGTCCTCGAGTCATCGGTTCGGTCAGCACTGCCACGACACACCTCTCCTGAGCTCTCGTGTAGATGTCCTACATTTATATACTCTAGGGCATGACGATGAACGGTCCGGTGCGCCAGGTGCCGCTGGTGCTGCAGGTCTCGGAGCAGTTCCGGGCGCAGATCGAGTCCGGCGCCTGGCCGCGGGGCACGCGGATCCCCGGCGAGAATCAGCTCGCGAGCGAGCTCGGCGTCAGCCGCGGTACGGTGCGGGAGGCCCTGCGTTCGCTCAGCCTGACCGGTCTGCTCGAGCCGCGCGTCGGCGACGGCACCTATGTGCGCGCCACCAACGAGATCACCGGCGTCCTGGTCCGGGACGAGCTCTCGGCGTCACTCACCGACGTCCTCGACGCGCGTGCCGGCATCGAGGCGGCCGCCGCCCGGCTCGCCGCCCAGCACGCGGGATCGGCCGACCTGACGCCGCTCGCCGACGCGCTGGAGGCTCGCGCCGCGGCGCTCGCGGCGGACGACCTGGACGCATTCGTGATCGCCGACACCGATTTCCACCGCGGTGTCGTCGCCGCGAGCCGGAACCCGCTGCTGCTGAGGCTGTACGACGCGCTCGCCGAGGTGCTCGCCGCGTCGATCCAGCAGACCGCGACGATCCCCGAGGACCACCGGATCCTCGACGCGCACCTCGACGTCCTGGAGGCGATCCGCGCCGGTGATCCGGAGGCGGCGAGTCAGGCGTCGTACGCGCTGATCGAGTCCGTCAAGGCCGCGGGATCCGGCCAGTAGTACCGGAAGCAGGCAGGCTGCCCGTTGAGCCGGCGCGGTTCGCCGCCCGGCGGCGGGACGTGCTTGCGGTCGACGCGGATGCCGCCGCGGGCCTCGTAGAACGCCTGCGCGGCGGTGTTCTGCTCGAGCACCCAGAGGAAGATCCCGGTGTCCCGGACATGCCGCGCCGTGAGTGCGAGCAGCCGGGTGCCGATCCCTTGCCGCTTGAGCGGTGCCCGGACGTGCAGGTTGTCGACCAGCGCGCCGTACTTCGGGTCCGCGTCGAAGATCACGTGCGCGAGCCCGATCAGCCGTCCGTCGTCCTCCGCGACGGTCGTCCGCGTCCCCTCGCGCGCCGCGAGCCGCTGCGCCCACATCGCGCCGAGGTACTCGGGCGACTCGTCGTCGAGGAACGCATCGGCGTACGCACCGCGGTAGTGCCGCCGCCAACTGTCGCCGTGCAACTCCGCGACCGCCGCCGCGTCCTCTGCTCCAGCTACCCGGAAGGTCGTCATCCCACGATTCGTATCACCGGGGAAGGACGTCACCGGGGGCTGTCCGGGTGCTGGTCGACAGCACCCGGGCGAAGACGGCCAGGCACGCCGCCAGCGCGGTGACCACGACGAACGAGACGGTCAGGCTGCTGGCCTGCGCGATACCGCCGATGATCGACGGCGCGACCAGGCCCGAGGCGTACGTGATGGTGGCGACGCCCGCGATCGCCTGGCTCGCGTTGTCGCCGGTGCGGCCGGCCGCCGCGAAGGCGAGCGGTACGACGACCGCGATCCCGACGCCGATCAGGCCGAAGCCGGCCATCGCCACGACCGCGTTCGGCGCGACGACCACGAGCAGGCCGCCGAGCGTCGCGATCACGCCGCTCCAACGCACCGTACGGACCGCGCCGAACCGGTCGACCACCGCGTCGCCGGTGAGCCGCGCGATCGCCATCGTCAACGCGAAGCCGGTCGTCGCTCCGGCCGCGACACCGGCCGAGCTGTCCAGGATGTCGCGCAGGTACACCGCCGACCAGTCCAGGCTCGCGCCCTCGGCGAACACCGCGCAGAACCCGACCGCTCCGATCAGCAACGCCGACTTCGGCGGCAGCGCGAACCGCGCCGGCGGCTCCTCGTCGTCCTCGGGGTGGATGTTCAGCACGAACTGGCACACCACCGCGCCGACGAGCGTGAGGGCGACGGCCGCGACCACGTGATGGACCTGGGCGCTGAGGTTCTGGTGCGCCGCGACCGTCCCGACCGCGGAGCCGAGCAGGGCGCCCGCGCTCCACAGACCGTGCAGCCCGGACATGATCGACTTCTTCAGCCGGTGCTCGACCTCGACGCCGAGTGCGTTCATCGCGACGTCGGCCATCCCCGCCGCGCCGCCGTAGATCAGCAGGGCGGCGCAGAGCGTCAGCAGACCCGGTGCGAACGACGGCAGGATCAGCGACAGCGTCCAGAGCGCGAGCAGCCCACGGAGCGCGGTCCGGGTGCCGAACCGATGGCTGACCCGGGCGGCCAGCGGCATCATCAGCGCCGCGCCGAGGGCCGGGAACGCGAGCGCCAGGCCGAGCTGGCCCGCGGACACCCCCGCGTGCTCCTGGATCCACGGCACCCGGGTCGCGAACGACCCGGTCACCGCTCCGTGCACGCAGAAGACGGCGGCCACGGCGTACCGCGATCGCCGGACGAGGGTGGTGTCATCAGTCACAAGCAAACACGCTATCTGTTTGAACGATCAGCCGGATGGTAGTTTTTTGCGCATGAGAAGTGCGGAACGGCACCAAATGATCGTAGAGCGACTGCGGGCCGTCGACCGAGTGTCGGTCCAGGAGCTGGTCGAGGCGACCGAGGCCTCCGACATGACGGTACGCCGCGATCTCGACTTCCTGGCCGCGCAAGGCGTCCTGAAGCGGGTCCACGGTGGCGCGGTGTCCGCGATGCCGTCCGGTCTCGAGCCGCCGCACTCGCTGCGCGCCCAGGCCGCCGTCGCCGCCAAGCAGGCGATCGCCCGCGCCGCCGTCGAGCACCTTCGCGACGGCGAGACGATCGTGCTCGACAGCGGTACGACGGCGCTGGAGACCGCGAAACTGCTGCACGACCGCGCGCTGACGGTGATGCCGCTCTCGCTGCACGTCGCGCACGAGCTGGCCGACGCGCCGCGGATCCGGCTGCTGATGCCGGGCGGCGAGGCCCGCAAGGGTGAGCTGTCGCTCGTCGGTCCGCTGACGGTCGCCTCGCTCCGCGCGCTCCGGTTCGACGCCGCCGTCCTGAGCCCGTGCGCCTTCAGCCTCGACGCGGGGATGACGGCCTTCGACCTGGGCGACGCCGAGGTCAAACAGGAAGCCCTGAAGGTCGCCAACCGATCCATCGTGCTCGCCGACGGCGCCAAGTGGGACCGGGCCGCGCTCGCCTACGTCTGCGCCGCCGACCGCCCCGACCTCATCATCACCGACGACTCCGCACCCGAGGACCAACGAACCTTGCTGACCCAACGCGGCACCCTCGTAGAGGTGGCCTCTTGAGCGCCACTGACGTCCAGCTCCAGACTGCACCGCCCCGAGCCGCCCGTGTCGCCACCTGGCTGTACTTCGGCCTGAACGGGTTCGCCGTCGGGATGTGGGTGGTGCACATCCCGAGCATCGAGCAGGCGACCGGGATCACCCACAGCACGCTCGGGCTGCTCCTGCTCGTCCTCGGCGGCGCCGCGTTCATCGGCATGCAGGTCGCCGGCCCGCTCGTCGACAAGCTCGGCCAGCGCCGGCTCGTCCCGGCCGCGGGCATCCTGCTCGGGATCGCGCTCGCCGGTCCCGGCCTGGCCACCAACTGGTGGACGCTGGGGCTCACGCTGATCCTCGTCGGCTTCGGCAACGGCTCGATCGACGTCGGCATGAACGCACAGGCTGTCGTCGTCGAACGCGGCTACCCGCGACCGATCATGGCGGCCTTCCATGCCATGTGGTCGATCGGCGGCGCGCTCGCGGCCGTCATCGGCGCGGCCACGTTGCGCGCCGGCGTACCGACCGAGGTCACGCTCGGCCTGTCCGGTCTGGTCTGCATCGCGATCTCGCTGGCCGCCAGCAGGTTCTTGCTGGAGGCAACCGTCTCCGACGAGGACGCGGCCGACGAGGTGCCCCGGGAGAAGCCGCCGGCCAAGCTGGTCTGGGCGCTCGGCGGGCTCGCGTTCGGCCTGATGCTGTCCGAGGGCGTGGCCAACGACTGGGCCGCGCTGCACTTCCGCGACATCCTCGACACCTCGGTCAGCACAGCGGCCTACGCGTACGGCGCCTTCGCGGTCGCGATGACCGTCGGGCGCTTCCTCACCGACCGGGTGGCCGCCGTCGTCGGCCCGGCCGCGATCGTGCGCTGGGGAGCCGCGATGGCCGCGGCCGGTCTGACCCTGGTGATCGTCGTGCCGTGGGTGCCCGTCGCGCTCGTCGGCTGGGCGGTGTTCGGCCTCGGCCTCGCGGGCGGCGTACCGCAGCTGTTCACCGCCGCGGGCAACCTCGACCCGCGCTCGTCCGGCGCCCTGATGGCCCGCGTCGTCGGTCTCGGGTACGTCGGCCTGCTCGCCGGCCCGGCGCTGATCGGCGGCCTCGCGCACTGGATGCCGCTGAACATCGCGTTCATCCTGCCCGTGGTGCTGTGCGTGCTGACGTTCTTCGGCGGGCCGGTACTCAACTCGAAGCGCTGAGCGCCTGCTCCAGGTCGGCCCACAGGTCGTCGGGGTGCTCGATACCGACGGACAGCCGGATCAGGTCCTCGGGGATGGTCGGCACCTCGATCGGCCAGCGGCGGCGGCGTTCGAGCAGCGACTCGACGCCGCCGAGGCTGGTCGCGTGCACCCACAGCTGCGTGCACTCGCAGAGCTTCTGGGCGCCGGCCGCGTCGCCGCCGAGCTCGAAGGCGAGGATCGCGCCGAAGCCGGACATCTGCGCGGCGGCGCGGTCGTGTCCCGGGTCGTCCGGCAGACCGGGGTAGCGGACCCGGCTGACCCGCGGGTGCGCGCGCAGCCGCTCGGCCAGGAACAGGGCGTTCGACTGGGCCCGCTCCAGGCGGAGCGCGAGCGTCCGCAGGCCGCGGAGCGCCAGCCAGGCCTCCATCGGTCCCGGGATCGCGCCGAGACTGCGGCGACGGAGCTCGATCGCCGACCACAGGTCCTCGTCCGCGGTGACGACGGCGCCCAGGACGACGTCGGAATGCCCGGCGATGAACTTGGTGGCCGAGTGCATCACGACGTCCGCGCCGAGCCGCAGCGGCTGCTGGAGCAGGGGAGTGGCGAACGTGTTGTCGACGACCACGGTCGCGCCTGCGGCACGACCGGCCGCGGCGAGCGCCGGGATGTCGGCGACCTCCATCGCGGGATTGGTCGGCGACTCGATCCACAGCAGGTCGGCGCCGTCGACCGCCCGGACGGCTGCGTCCGTGTCGGCGATGCCGACCCGGTCGACCGTCAGCCGGCCGGTGGCTGCCTGCTGATCGAGCAGCGCGAGGACGCCGGAGTACGCATGCTGCGGCGCAACCACCCGACCGCCGACCGGGACCAGGTCGATGACCGCCGCGGCGGCCGCCATCCCGGACGCGAACGTCAGCCCGCGCCCGCCCTCGAGCTGCCCGAGGGTCTCCTCGAGCGCGGTCCACGCGTCGTTCCCGAACCGCCCGTAGCCGCGATCCCCGCCGGCGACGTACGTCGAGCTGAACACCGGGGACTCGCCGAGCGGCGCGTTCGGCACCCGCTCGGGCCGGCCCGCGTGGACGACGACGGTGGACGGATCGAGGTCAGGAGTCATGCCCGAATTGTCCCTGGCGCTCGGCGGGGTCAGAGCGCGGGGAGTCCGGTACGCCGGGCAGCGGGACGCCGCCGGCGCGCAACAGCCGCATCGCCCGCCGGGCGAGTGTCTTCGCGTCGACCGTGCCGGGGCTGTCGACCCAGACGCGGACCACGTTCTCGATGATGTTCATCGTGATTCCGGCGGACAACGCCGCGACGAACTCGATGCTGCGCAGATCGTCGCCGGGCAACCGGCGGACCAGCACGTCGGCGAGGTCGTTGCGGAAGCGCCAGATCAGCTCGTTGAGGTGCGCGCTCACGGACGCGGTCTGTTCGGCCAGGTCGAACACCGCGCGGATCCGGTCCGGGTTGCGTTCCAGCTGCTCGAGGACCCGCTCGATCACCGCGGACAGGCCGTCCGGCAGGTTCATCGCGGGCTGGTCGTGGAACCAGCTGACCGCGTCCGCGAGGCACTCGTCGACGAACTCCAGGACCAGCCCTTCCTTGGTCGGGAAGTACCGGTACAGGGTGCTCGGCCCGACCTCGGCGGCCGCGGCGATCTGCTCGACCGTGGTGCGGCCGAACCCGTTGTCGCTGAACAGCTCGAACGCCTTGTCCGCGATCAGCCGGCGGGTCCGCTCCCGCTTCACCTCGCGCAGTCCCATGGCGGGCAGGGTACCGCCTGCGACGCGCCGCAGGGTGTTCCTTATCGGGAGCGTCAGCCATATGGTAGTCACTACCAAATTTCCGTTGGGGGTGGCGATGACCGAGAGCTTTCCCGTCGGCAGACCGTCCGGCTGCCCGTTCGACCCGGCGCGCGAGTACGCCGCGTACCGCCGGACCGGGGAGCTCGCGAAGGTGGCGACGCCGGCCGGTGTCGACGCCTACGTGATCAGCCGGTACGACGACGTCCGCACGCTGCTCCGGGACAGCCGGCTGAGCTCGCGACTGGCGCCGTCCGATCACGTCGTCCCGGACGCGGATCTGGAGCGGGAGGTGGAGTCGGGCTCGATCCTGCAGGTCGACGGCGCGGCGCACAAACGTCTCCGCAGGCTGCTTGCGACCGAGTTCGCGGCGCGGCGGATGGAGGCGATGCGGCCGCGGATCGCCGCGATGATCGACGAGCGGATCGACGCGATGCTCGCCGCCGGCGGACCCGTCGACCTGGTGAAGGAGTTCGCGCTGCCGATCCCGTCGCTGGTGATCTGCGAACTCCTCGGCGTCCCGTACGCGGACCGCGACGAGTTCCAGGAGCGGAGTGCGTTGCTCGTCCGCGTCGACGGCTGGACCGACGAGATCGGCCGGGCCAGTGACGAGCTGAACCAGTACATCGTCGGGCTGGTGCTGGCCAAGCAGGCCGAGCGCGAGGACGACCTGCTGTCCCGGCTGATCACCCGCGGCGAAGAGTCCGGTACGCCGCTGAGCCTGGAGGAGCTTGTCACGGTCGGCGTCACCTTGCTGATCGCCGGACACGAGACGACCGCGAACATGATCGCGCTCAGCACGCTTGCGCTGCTGCGCAACCCCGACGAGCTCGCCAAGCTGCGGTCCGACCCGGCGCTGGCGCCGGCTGCGGTCGAGGAGCTGCTGCGCTACCTGTCCGTCGTGCACTTCGGGCTGTTCCGGCAGGTGACCGACGAGTTGCCGGTCGGCTCCTCGACGATCGAGGCCGGCGGGTTCCTGATCGCGGCGCTGTCCTCGGCGAACCGCGACGAGACGGTGTTCCCGGACCCCGACCGGCTCGACGTGGAGCGCGAGGCCGCGGCGCACGTCGCCTTCGGGTTCGGACCGCACCAGTGCCTCGGCCAGCAGTTGGCGCGGGTCGAGTTGCAGGAGGTCTTCACCCGGCTGTTCACGCGCATCCCGACGCTGCGGCTCGCCGTACCGTTCGAGGAGATCGACTACAGAAACAACACGCTCGTGTACGGAGTGACAGCATTGCCAGTCACCTGGGACGGCCCGATCTGAACATCTCTTAACCGAACCCCGGTCGGAACCAGATGAAGAGGTCCCGCGGACAGGTGGCGCCTGCTGCGCGCCGCTCGCGACGGCACCACCTGTCCGCGCGACCTCTCCGGGCCGCTACAGTCGAGCCGGTGAGTGAGTACTCAGAAGGTCAGCGCAAGCCCCGGGTCGCCGTCGTCTTCGGCGGCCGGTCGAGCGAGCACGCCATCTCGTGCGTGACCGCCGCGAACGTCCTGCAGGTCATCGACCGGGACAAGTACGACGTGGTCCCGGTCGGCATCAGTACCAGCGGGCACTGGGTGCTGGAGAGCGGCGACCCGGAGCGGCTGTCGATCACCGACGGCAAGCTCCCCGAGGTCGACGTGACCGCGATGCCGGTGCTGTTCGGCGCGAACCGCGAACTCGTGGTCAGCGAGCCGGGCCAGGTGCCGAGCACGCTCGGCGCGGTCGACGTGGTCTTCCCGCTGCTGCACGGCCCGTGGGGCGAGGACGGCACCATCCAGGGCCTGCTCGAGATGTCGGACATCCGGTACGTCGGTTCCGGCGTCCTGGCCAGCGCCGTCGGCATGGACAAGCACTACATGAAGGTCGTCTTCCAGGGCGCCGGCCTCGAGGTCACGCCGTACGTCGTGATCCGCGACCGGGACTGGATCCGGGACCCGGAGGCGTGCCGCGCCGCGGTCGACGCGCTCGGCTACCCGGTGTTCGTGAAGCCGTGCCGGGGCGGGTCGAGCCTCGGGATCAGCAAGGTGAACAGCCGCGACGAGCTCGACGAGGCAGTCGCGGTGGCGCGGGCGCACGACCCGAAGGTGATCGTCGAGGCGTCGGCGAAGAGCCCGCGGGAGATCGAGGTCGGGGTGCTCGGCGGGCCGTCCGGCCGCGACCCGGAGGCCAGCGTCTGCGGTGAGATCGCGGTGTCCGGCGGCGGGCACGCCTTCTACGACTTCGAGACCAAGTACCTGCCGGAGGGCGAGGAGTACACGGCGCTCTCGGTGCCGGCCGACCTGCCGTCGGAGATCGCGGACGAGATTCGCGCGAAGGCGCTGATCGCCTTCGACGCCATCGAGGCCGAGGGGCTGGCGCGCGTCGACTTCTTCCTGGACGCCGACGACCGGGTCGTGATCAACGAGATCAACACGATGCCCGGCTTCACGCCGACCAGCATGTTCCCGCGGCTGTGGGCGGCGTCCGGCAAGGACTACGCGACGCTCGTCGAACACCTTCTCACCCTGGCGATGACCCGCCCGACCGGCCTGCGCTGAGTCGCACCGTGGTCCTGGTCGACACGCAGCACGGCCCTGTCGCCGGGACCGACGCGCTCGCGTTCAAAGGCATCCCGTACGCCGCGCCGCCGGTCGGGCCGAACCGCTTCCGGCCGCCGGTCGCGCCGGAGCCGTGGACCGCGCCCCGGGACTGCCGCGGCTACGGCCCGACGGCGCCGCAGACCAGGCCCGAGGGCGCGATCGGCGCGCTCGTTCCGCGGATGATCGTCCCGGGCGACGACTACCTCAACCTCAACGTGTGGACGCCGGCGCTCGACGGGCAGGCGCCGGTGATGGTGTTCGTCCACGGCGGCTCGTTCACGAGCGGGTCCGGAGCGTTGTCGGTGTACGACGGCACGCGGTTCGCGCGTGACGGCGTGGTCCTGGTGACGATCAACTACCGGCTGGGCGCCGACGGTTTCCTGTGGTTCGGCGACGGGACGCCGAACCTCGGGCTGCTCGACCAGATCGCCGCGCTGACCTGGGTCCGCGACAACATCGCCGCGTTCGGCGGCGACCCGGGGAACGTGACGATCTTCGGCGAATCCGCCGGGGCGATGAGCGTGTGCACACTGCTCGCGATGCCGGCCGCCGACGGGCTGTTCCGGCGGGCGATCGCGCAGTCGGGCGCCGGGCACAACACGATCAGCGCCGCGAGCGCTCGGACGGTCGGCAACCGGCTGGCGGCGATGCTCGGCACAGCGCCGACGCGCGAGGCGATCGCGGCCGTGCCGGTGCCGAAGCTGCTCGCCGCGCAGGACAGCCTCGGTCAGCAGGTGATGGCCAGGCCGCGTGCCAAGGTGTGGGGCGATGTTGCCCGGACGCTGCTGCCGTTCAGCCCGGTGGTCGACGGTGAACTCCTGCCTGCCGCTCCCATCGACGGCATCCGGCCGGACGTCGACCTGATGATCGGCACGAACAGTGAGGAAGCCCGGCTCTTCCTGGTCCCCACCGGCCTCACCTCGCGTCTCAACACCCCGGCGCTGTACGCCGCGGCCGCGCTTCGCTTCGGGCTGCCGGCCCGCGGCGTCCGTCGCTACCGGGCGAATCGTCCCGGCTCCGGGCCAGGTGACGTCCTGGCCGCGATCATGACCGACTCGTACTACCGCATCCCCGCGATCCGGCTGGCCGAGGCCCGGCCCGGCGCTTATGTGTACGAGTTCGGCTGGAGGTCGCCTGCCTGCCACGGGACGCTCGGGGCCTGCCACGGCCTCGAGCTCGGCTTCGTCTTCGACAACCTGGACGATCCTGCGGCGACGCCGATGCTCGGCACCGCACCACCCCAGCACCTCGCGGACCTCATGCACCGGACCTGGATCGACTTCGCCCGCACCGGCGACCCCGGCTGGCCGCCGTACAGCCGCGAGCACCGCGTCAGCCGTCACTTCAACACCGCTTCCGGCACCACCACGAACGACCGCGTCGACGAACGCCTCGCTTGGCCTCGCCGCTGAGCAGTCACAGCCTGTCTGCCCGGGCACGCAGGTAGCGCTGTTGCGGGACACTCGTCGTCCGCGCCGCCGCCTGCTCGTACGCCGCTCGCGCGCCCGGCGCGTCACCGGACATCTCCAGGAGATGCGCCCGGACCGCCGGCAGCCGGTGGTCGTCCGCGATCCGCTGGTCGTGCTCGATCGAACCGAGCAGCGCCAGTCCGTCGGCAGGTCCGCGCGCCATCGCGACCGCGACCACGTGGTTGAGCGCGACCATCGGATTGTCGGTGAGCTGCAGCAGCACCTCGTACAACGCGACGATCTGCGGCCAGTCCGTCTCCTCGGCCGTCGGCGACTCGTCGTGCACGGCCGCGATCGCCGCCTGCAGCTGGTACGGCCCGACTGGTCCCCGGGGCAGCGTTGCCGTGATCAGCTCGACGCCCTCGCGCATCAGCTCCGGGATCCACAGCGACCGGTCCTGCTCCGCCATCGGCACCAGCTCGCCGAGCGGCCCGGTCCGCGCCGGCCGACGGGCGTCGGTGAGCAACAGCAACGCCAGCAACCCGGCGACCTCGGCGTCGGCCGGCAGCAGCCGGTGCAGCATCCGCGCCAGCCGGATCCCTTCGGCCGCCAGCTCGACCCGCTGCAGGCTCGGCCCTGTCGTGCTCGTGTAGCCCTCGTTGAAGATCAGGTACACGACCTTCAGCACCGCGCCCAGCCGCTCATCGCGGTCGGTCGGCATCGTGAACCGCGCGCCGCTGTCCTGCACCGTCGTCTTGGCCCGGGTGATCCGCCGCGTCATGGTTGCCTCCGGCACCAGGAACGCCCGCGCGATCTCAGCCGTCGTCAGACCACCGACCGCCCGCAACGTCAACGCGATCTGCGACGCCGGCGACAACGACGGATGACAGCACAGGAACAACAGCACCAGCGTGTCGTCGGTGTCCCCGACGGACTCGCCCTGCGGCGCCCAGGCAGCGACCCGGTCCTCCCGCCGCTGACGAGCCTGCTCCCGCCGGAGCAGATCCGTCAGGCGGCGCGAGGCGACCGTGATCAACCATCCCCGCGGACTGTCCGGCACGCCGTCGACCGGCCACTGCTGCGCCGCCGCGAGCAGCGCCTCCTGTACCGCGTCCTCAGCCGTGTCGAAATGCCCGAACCGCCGGACGAGCGCCCCGAGAACCTGCGGTGCCAGCTCCCGCAGCAGGTCGTCGAGAGCGCCACTCATGTCCGGTCACTCCACCAGCTCGTCGCGGCCCTCGACGATCGGCCGGATGTCCGCATACGCGGTCGCGCGGGCGAACTCCGGCGCCGGTGTGTCCCCGAGCCGCGCCGCGATCTCCGTGGCCCGGTCGAACGACTCGCACTCGACGATCCAGTACCCCGCGAGCACCTCCTGCGTCTCGGCGTACGGCCCGTCGGTCACCACGGACTGCCCGTCCTTCGACCCCAGCCGCCGGGTGAGCACCGGCGCCGCCAGCCCACGCGTCTCGATGAGCTCTCCGGACTCGACCAGGTCGTTGTTGAACTTCTCCATGAACGCCCCCATCGCGGCGAAGTCCTCCGGCGTCCAGGCCGGCTTCCCGGTGTCCTTCCCCGCCATCCCGTCGTAGTCCTGCTGCGACGCATACGTCAGGATCATGTACTTCATCAGCTTCTCCCGTCGTCCGAGCACCCACCACCGGGCACTTCCACCCGAGACGTCGCCCCCGCGCGCCGCAACCGGACACGAACCAGCAGACGATTTCGATCTCGCCAGGGAGTATGCCGTTGTCAGGTGCAGGGCGTGACGAGTTTGTCGAACTTGTGGACAGCGTCCGACACGTCGGTGAGTGCGTTGGCCTCGGGGGAGTACTTGTCGGGGACGGCGACCTCGAAGTAGAGGGAGCGGCCGATGGTGGTGAAGATGGTGCCGTTCTGGACCTGTTTGGCGAACCACCCGACGCCGTTCACTTCGAAGCACTGCGACTGGGCCTCGGCCATGCCGGCCGGCGGGCTGACGCCGCAGGTCATTTCGATCGGCGGGTCGCCGTAGGCAGCGGTCAGCGGGCTGTTCGGGGAGGTCTCGCGACGCTCGGCGTCCAGGACCTTGGCGGGCAGGGCCTTGACCAGGTCGGCGCAGGCGGCGGCGACCTCCGGCGCGGGGGAGGGGACCGGCACGGGCGTCGGCCCGGGACTGCACCCCGCGACCAGCAACAGACCGAGCCCAAGACCGATCAACCGCGCGGCCCGCGCGCGTGCTGTCCGTGTTCGTGCTGTCCGCGCGCGTGCTGTCCGGGCCGGGAACAGGTGCGGGTACGTGGGCTGGTGGGTGGGCATGCTGAGACGGTGGCGGGTCCCCTGGGTGGCGGAGGGTCAGATGTGGACGACGGGGCAGGTCAGCGTGCGGGTGATGCCGGGGACGTTCTGGACCCGGGCAACCACCAGCTTGCCCAGTTCGTCGACGTTGCGGGCTTCCGCGCGGACGATCACGTCGTAGGGACCGGTGACGTCCTCGGCCAGGGTGACTCCCTGGACCTCGGCGATCTGTGCGGCGACGTCGGCCGCCCGGCCGACCTCGGTCTGGATCAGGATGTAGGCCTGGACCACCACGTCGTTCTCCACTCAGTCGTCCTCAGCTGGGCTCCAGCCACAGTACTGCCAGGTGGCTGGGCGTACTCGTTGCCCGGTCACGGTACCGCCTAGACTCCGGTCAGCGATATGGGAGGTCTGCTGACGTGACAGAGACGTTGGGGAGCACGGGTGAGTTCGGCCTGATCGCGGCCGTCACCAAGGGGCTGTCCAAGAGTGAGGACGTCCTGGTCGGTCCTGGCGACGACGCTGCCGTGATGGCGGTGCCGGACGGCCGCATGGTGATCACGACGGATCTGCTGGTCGAGGGCCGGCACTTCCGCCAGGACTGGTCGTCGGCGTACGACGTGGGCCGCAAGGCCGCCGCGCAGAACCTCGCTGACGTGGCGGCGATGGGCGCCCGCCCGACGGCGCTGGTGGTCGGTTTCGGCGGCCCCGCCGACCTGCCGACTGCCTGGGCCCTGGAGCTGAACCAAGGCCTGGTCGACGAGTGCGACCTGGTCGGGGCGAGCATCATCGGCGGCGACACGGTCCAGTCCGACAAGATCGTCGTCTCGGTGACCGCGTTCGGCTCGCTGGACGGCCGTGCGCCGCTCCTGCGGTCCGGTGCCCGCCCGGGCGACGAGGTCGCGTACGTCGGGCGGCTGGGCTGGGCGGAGGCGGGCTGGACGGTGCTGGCGCGCGGGTTCCGCTCACCGCGGGCCGTGGTCGAGGCGCACCGGCGCCCGCAACCGCCGTACGGCGAGGGGCCGCGGGCCGCGCTCGCCGGAGCATCCTCGCTGTGCGACGTGAGCGACGGCCTGCTGGCCGACCTCGGCCACATCGCGACGGCGAGCGAGGTGATCATCGACGTCCACACGAAGGCGCTCACGGTGCCCGAGCCGCTGCAGGCGGTGGCCGCCGCGACCGGTGTGGACGCGCTGCGGTTCGTGCTGACCGGCGGCGAGGACCACGCCCTGGTCGGCACCTTCGAGCCGGCCGACGTGCCCGAGGGCTGGACCGTGATCGGCTCGGTTGCTGAGGGCAACGATGAACGCCCGCCCGGGACCGTGACCGTCGACGGCTCGCCGTATGCTGCCGAGACCGGCCACGCCCACTTCAGGAGTTGAGATGCGGCCCCCCAGAGTGCTGACGATCGCCGGCTCCGACTCAGGTGGCGGAGCCGGCATCCAGGCGGACCTGAAGGCGATGCTCGCCAACGGCGTGCACGGCATGAGTGTGCTGACCGCGATCACCGCGCAGAACAGCCTCGGCGTCCAGGGCGCCTGGGAGCTGCCGGAGGAGCAGGTGCGCGCGCAGTTCCGCAGTGTGGTCGACGACATCGGCGTCGACGCTGTGAAGACCGGCATGCTGGCGTCCGAGTCGATGGTCCGTGTGGTCGCCTCGCTGCTGCGGACGCTGCCGCCGGAGGTACCGGTCGTCGTCGATCCGGTGTCGGTGTCCAAGCACGGCGACGCGCTCCTCGCGGCCGACGCGATGGAGGCCGTGCGCACGGAGATCGTCCCGCTCGCCACGGTCCTCACACCGAACCTGACCGAGCTCGGACCGGTCTCCGGCATCGACCTGGAGACGGTCGAGGACCGGGAGTTCGCCGCGCAGGCGCTGCTGGATGCAGGAGCGGACTGGGTGCTGGTGAAGGGCGGTCACGACGTCGGCACGGCGTCGGTCGACGTGCTGCACGGTCCCGGCGTACGGCGTGCGTACAGCGCGGTCCGGGCCGACAACAGGCACACGCACGGCACGGGTTGCACACTGGCGAGCACCATCGCGTCGTACCTTGCTCGTGGGTACGACGTACCGAGTGCCGTGGGTGCGGCGAAGGAGTACGTGACCGGTGCAATCGGGGCCGGGTTCGCGCTCGGCGACGGTATCGGTCCGGTCGATCACGCGTGGAGATTCCGAGGGAGTGCCACTTGAGCAAGCAGCAGCCCCCTGTCGACGGGTACTGCGAGCAGTGCGGTTTCAACTACGACACCGGCGACCTGCAGGGCACGGTGACCCTGCTCATCCGGCAGTCGGCGGACTGCAGCATGGCGCTGACCAAGGCGGCGGCCGGTCCGGACCCGGACGTGGTGCGGCTGCGCCCTGAGCCGGAGGTGTGGTCCGCGATCGAGTATGCGTGCCATGTCCGCGACGTCCTCGAGGTGCAGCGGCACCGGATCGCGCAGTGCCTGGCCGAGGACCGGCCGGTGTACGCACCGATGGACCGCACGGGCCGGGTGAAGCAGCGCAAGTACGAGGACCAGGACCCGATGGAGGTCGCCGCCGAGCTGGTCCGCTTCGCCAAGGAGTTCGGCGCCGCGGCGCGGGTCCTGCGGCCGCACGAGCTGGGCAAGCTCGGCCTTTACAACTACCCGGTCCGCGCACCCCGCACGCTCGGCTGGATCATCCGCCACACCGCCCACGAGATCCAGCACCACCGTCACGACATCATCGAGATCCTGGCCCAGGTGGAGCCTCCGATCGTCCCCAAGCCGACCGTGGACGAGGACGCCGAGGAGGAGGTCCGCACGCCGGACCTCGAGCCGTCTCAGGAGGCGTGAGCCGCGAGCTCCCGCACGACTGGGCCTGAAGGCTCCAGCCCGCTCTCAGGACCGATTGGCGACCCAGGCTGCGATCGCCGGTTCGCTGGTGAGGTGGTCCAGCGCGAGTGCGGCCGCGCCGCGGAGCGGGCCGTCCGGCTGGTGAGTGGCCGGGAGTACTGGCGGGGGAGCGCCGCGGTGGAACGTCATGAGACCGCTCAGGTAGGCCTCGGTGAACGTGTCCTCGGCCGCGGCGCGGAGGGGTATCGCCAGACCTCCGACGGTCACTACGTCCGGGTCGTGCGCGTTCACCAGACCTGCGATGCCGTAGCCGAGCGCCGTGACCACCTTGGTCACGGCTGCTCGGGCAGCGCGGTCCGTGCGCCGGAGTACCTCTTCGGTGTAGGCAACGGGGTCGTCCGGCGTCGGCTGCTTCAGGTGGCGTGCCAGGGCGCGTCCGTCGATCTCCAGGTCCCAACAGCCGCGTGCACCGCACGGACAGGGGCGAGAGCGGTCGCCGAAGGGCATGTGGCCGTACTCACCGCCGGCTCCTGACGCGCCCTGTGCCGGTACGCCGTCGATCAGCAGCGTCCCGCCGATACCGACCTCGATGATGAGGTGCACCGCCGTACCAGCTCCGGCGGCTGCGCCTGTACGAGCTTCGGCCACGCCGCTCAGCGTCGCGTCGTTGCCGGCGAGCAGCGGCACGCCCGTGCCTTCAGTGACCTGCGCGAGGTCCAGTTCCACCCACTCGAGAGTGGGAGCCTGCATCAGGTGGTTGTCGCGGACAGTGCCCGGTACGGCGAGGCTGACCATCTGGAGCCGAGCGCCGTACCGCTGCTTGGCCAGCTCCACCTCGCGCCGCAGGTTCTTCAGCACGACTTGCGCGCGCCGACTCCGGTGCCGCTTGTACTGCGGGTCCTGCAGCGAACCGTCGAGTGCTACGACCGCACTGCGCCAACTGCTCTGCCGCAGATCCAGTGCCAGCACCACAGGGCCTTGCGGATGCGGCTGCAGCACTGTCGTCGGCCGACCGCGTCCCTGACTGGGGGCAGGTACCTCTGTCAGCAGGTGTACGTCGCGTAGCCGGGCGGTCACCTCTGTCGCCGACCCGGTGCTCAGCCGCAACGCCCGCGCGACCGCGGCCCGGGTGATGCCGGGCCGGCGGGTGAGCTGGGTCAGGACGTCCGCAGCCGTCTGCCATTGCCCCCGGCGCACTGGAGTCATCGGTGTCCTTCCCCTTATGCTCGGAGGACGAGTTTAATGGAGGGGTCATGGAGATCCGGGACATCCGCGCCGTGCTGTTCGACATGGACGGCACTCTGGTCGATTCGGACGCGGTCGTCGACCGGAGCTGGAGCCGTTGGGCGACCGAGTTCGGCCTGGTGCCGGCAGAGGTGCTCGCGGTCGCGCACGGCAACCCGGCGATGGCGACCGTGGCGCACTTCCTGCCCGACGCGTCGACCGCGGAGCGGACCGCGGCGTGGGCCCGGGTGTTCGATCTCGAGGTCAACGACGTCGACGGCGTGGTGGCGAAGCCGGGTGCGCTCGAGCTCCTCGGCACGCTCGAGCGGATCGGCCTGCCGTGGGCGGTCTACACCAGTGCGCCGGACCAGCTCGCGAAGGTACGGCTGAGCGCAGCCGGGATCGCGCCGTCGGTCCTTGTCACGGTCGACGACGTTACTCGCGGCAAGCCGGACCCCGAGGGGTACCTGCGCGCGGCCGAGCTGCTCGGCGTACCGGTGACGCGCTGCCTGGTCGTCGAGGACACGGTGGTTGGTCTGTCGGCCGGGCAGGCGTCGGGTGCGCTGACGGCCGGGCTGAAGGGCATCCCGGCGGACATCGAGTTGCCTGACCTGCACCGCCTCGACGCGCTGTTCAAAGGTCTGGAATGACCGCGCAGGCTCCGGTACAGGCTGGGGCCCGTGCCGACGAGGTGCGGATCGGTGTCGCGCTGTCGGCGATGGGGTTCGTGCTGGCCGGGCTCGGGGCGTGCGTGGCGATCCTCGCACGGGATCTCGACGAGCCGACCAGCCGGCTGGCGCTGCTGTCGTCCGGGTTCGCGGTCGGGCTGCTGCTGGTGGCGGTGGTCGGCCCGCGGATGCTCCGGCGGTGGCAGATGCCGACGGTTCTCGGGCTCGGCTCGGTCGTCTGCGCGCTGGGCGCGGTCCTGATCGCTGTCGCCCCGGCGTACGGCGTCGCGATCGCCGGCGGCCTCCTGGTCGGTCTCGGTGGCGCCCTGCTCGTCCTGGTCGCCCCACTGATGCTCAACGGCCCGGCAGCCGCCGCCCGGCTGAGCCGCGTCAACGCGGTTGCCAGCGGGACCGGAATCCTGGCGCCGCTGGCGATCGGCACGCTGGACGGTCTGGGCCCCAGCGGACGACTGGCCATGCTCGCCGCAGCCCCACCGCTGCTCGCGCTCGCGCTTCTGACCCGCCGCTCCACGGCAGGGCAGCAAACGAAAGACGCCGAGCCGCCCGTGCCCGTCCTGATCGACTCCGCCCCGGCCGTCGGGTTGAGCCGGAAGTGGCGCCGAGTGGGCCGGCGCGTCGTAGTCGACGTGGGGGTCGGTTGGCTGCGCGTCGTGCTCGCCGTGGCCGTGGAGTTCTGCTTCGTGGTGTGGGCGGTGGCTCGGCTGGTGGCTGCCGGGCTGCCGACGGCGCCGGCCGCGCTGCTCGGCAGTGCGTTTCCGATCGGTATGGCGGTCGGTCGGGCGATCGGCCCGATCCGGTGGCGCGGCTGGTCGCCGGTGTTCCCGTCCGGCCTGCTCGCCGCGTGCGGGACCTTGCTGGTGAGCCTGGTCGACGTACCGGCCGTGGTCGCCCTCGGACTGGTCGTCGCGGGCCTCGGCGTCGCTCCGCTGTATCCGGTCACGCTCGCGGCCCTCGTCGCGACTCCCGGTCTCAGTTCGGCCCGCCTCGCGGCGGTCGGCGCGATGGCCTCCGGTGCGGCGATCCTGGTCGCTCCGGCGCTGCTCGCCGTCCTCGCCCGGGTCGTCGACCTGCGGACGGCGTACCTGGTCACGCTGCCGCTCATCGGCGTACTTTTTCTGCTGAGCCGTCGATCTGACCGGGCCGCGATCGTGTAGGGGATGAACGAGCCCCGAAACGACGAACGAGGTGGCGTGATGTCCGAACTGAAGCTCCTGCTGGACGGCCTGGCCTTCCCCGAGTCCGCGCGCTGGCACGACGGCCGGCTGTGGTTCTGCAACTGGATCGAGCAGCAGATCGTCGCGGTCGACGCGGCCGGGAAGACCGAGATCCTCGACGCGCCGGTCGAGCGCCTGATGGGCTGGTCGATCGACTGGCTGCCGGACGGCCGGTTGCTCGTCACCGGCGACAAGCTGCGCCGCTACGAGCCGGACGGATCGATCACGGTGCTCGCCGACCAGGGCGCGAACGAGCTCGTCGTGGATGCCCGGGGCAACATCTACCTGAACGGCGCGGACTTCGACTTCGTCGGCGGCGAGGAGCCGGTGCCGGGCTGGATCCGGCTGGTCACACCGGACGGCCGGGTTCGGCAGGTTGCCGACGACATCCAGTTCCCGAACGGCATGGTGCTGACCCCGGACGGGCGGACGCTGGTGATCGCGGAGTCGTTCGCCGGCCGGCTCACGGCGTTCGACGTCGAGCCGGACGGCGGGTTGTCGAACCGCCGCGTGTACGCCGAGAACCTCGGCCCGGACGGCATCGTGCTCGACGCCGAGGGCGCGATCTGGTCACAGACCTGGGGCGAAGGCGTGGTCCGGGTGGCTGCGGGCGGCGAGATCCTGGAGCGCGTCGACATCCCCGCGAACCGGGCGCCGTTCTCGCTCACGCTGGTGGACTTCGACGGACCGGCGCTGTGCGTGCTGACCGCGGAGTGGCGGATGGACGACAGCCTCGCCGACAACTTCGGCCGCCTCACCGATGGCCGGCGAACCGGGCAGGTGCACACGATCCCGGTCGCCGTACCGCCGGTTGCTCGCTAGCATCGCGGTCATGGAGTGCTTCGCCGCCGGGGTCGGCTGTGTGAAGCTCCCACTCGCGGTGTACTTCCCCAAGCTGTATCAGAGATGCCCGGATCTCCAGGCCATCACAATTGGCGCTCGGCGAGCCGCAGCATGCTGAGCCTCCGTCCCGGCGGGCGATTGTGATGGCCTGGAGATCCTCTGCCGAGCGGCGCTACGGCTTCGCGTGTTCGGCGACCATGCGCACCAGCGTGTCTGGTGGGATGACCTTGACGTGCGGTGCGAGGCCGTCGACGACCGTGAGGACGTCGTCGACGGACTTGCTCCAGGCATGCCATACGACGATCGAGTAGCCCGCGGTCGAGAACGGGTTGCGGGTCGCGGCGTTCAGCTCGGCGGTGACCGATGCCTCGTCGGCGCCGTCGAGCCCTTCCCAGAGCATGGTGCGCGCGGAGATCACCGGCTTGCCCTCGGACCAGACCACCTCGCCCTTGAGGCCGTCGTACCGCGAGTACTCGAGGTAGATCAGGCCGTCGATCTCCGGCCGCTTGAGGTACGACGACCACAGCCGGGTGTTCCCGAACGAGTCGAAATCGATGATCTGGGCAACGGACAGGTCGGAGCGGCCCATCGCCTGAGCCAGGGACGCGGTGTGCTTGTCCAGCGCGGCGGCGGGGTAGCGGCTCGGATACATGTACCCGCCGCCCGACGGGCCGACGACCCAGCGATCCTTGACCGACCGGTCGTAGAACCAGCGCATCACCGACGGCGCCAGATCGATCAGCGACGGCGAGATGCCCCAGCCCAGATCGACCTCACCCCGGCGCGGACTGCCGAACCAGCGCGGATCGGTCGGGAAGTCGCCGAGCGCCCACTGGATGTTGTCCCCGTCGGTGATCAGGAAACTCACATAGTGCGCGTCCGGATCCGGCTCCGGGAGCTTGGCGGAGACGTGCTGCGTCAGGCGGTCCTCGCGGATGCCCGACAGGACCGACAGGTTGCGGGCGTGGTCGGCGGGCAGGGCTTTCACGCCGGTGGCGGAGTTGACGCCGATGAAAGCGTCCTCGCCCGCCGAGGCGTCGCCCCAGCCGATGACCGTGCCGTCGTCGTCCAGCGCCTCGACCACGCCGGCGCGGAACTCCGAGTTGCCGTCGAAGAAGGCGAGCGCCCCCGCCATCGTGACGTAGTCCCGGAGCCGCTCCGGGATGTCCGCGCGCTGCTCCACCACGACGTCGTGCCGCAACTGTGGCCAGTAGGTCTCGAACACCCAGCGGTCGTCCTTGTCCCGCACGTCCAGGACCTTGCGCAAGCCGTTACGGATCGCGAGTGCCTCCAGGCCTTCCTCGATCGCCACGGCACCCGTCACGCCGGCGAGCGTGGTCGCGACGTTGACCGACGGGGTCCCGGCACGAAACAGAACGTATCCGCGGACGCCGGACCGGTTGACGGTGTTCCACAGGTCACCGGTGCGCGCCCGGACGCCGTACCGTGCCACGAGGTCGTCGAGCCAGTGCTGGTACCCGAGCCCGGGCAGGTTGAGGTACAGCGATTCGCCGCCGCGCCGGGCCAGCAGGCCTTGCAGCGTCGTCGCCAGGGTCCGCTCGGGCAGGCTCAGCGAGGACTCGTCGAAGACGTTCAGCACCTGCGGCCGTTGCCCCTTGGGGTACGCCGACGGAGCGGGTGCGGCACCGAAGGCGAGGGACGGCGAGACGGCGGCGGCGAGCCCGAGGCCGGCGGTGAGACCGAGGGCGTGGCGGCGGGAGAGTCGGCGATCGGACATGGGATGCCTCCAGGGAGCGGCTGGTGGACTGTCCTACGTTGTCAACAGGGGGCGACGATGCCACAGCCCTCGCGCCCTCACAAGACCTCAGGCCGGAATCGGCAGGCCATGCCGACGAAGAAGGTCCGCCAGAGCCGGTATGCCGGCGGACAGGTCGTAGTACTCCGCACGCAGCCCGACGCTCAGCGCACCGGCCACGTTGTCTTCGTTGTCGTCGATGAACAGCACGGCCGGCGCAGGCACGCGCAGGGCGCCGAGGATCGCGCGGAAGTACGCCGGATCCGGCTTGGCCAGCCCGAGGTCGCACGAGTAGAACGTCTGGTCGAACCACGCGCCGTACCCGCGCTCGTCCTGCATGATCGCCCGCCGGTACGCCTGCTGGTTGGTCGCGAGGTGGCATCCGATGCCGGCCGTGCGCAGCGACTGGATCAGCGAGATCACCGCGGGCTCGGTGTCGAACCAGCTCCACGGCTCGAGGGCGTCGGCGAGGGACGCCGGCGAGTTCCAGCGCCGCAGGACGTCGGCCACCGCGTCGCGGAAATCGCCCTTGCCGACGAGCGCCGGCTTCTCGGCCCGCATCAGGTCCGCGACGAACGCCTCGCCGCCGGTGGGCACGAGCGCGGTGAGGCGCGACCACCAGTCCCGGGACGGGCGCTGGACGACCCCATCGGCATCGAAAAGGACGGCGGAGACGGCGGGTGAGCTCATGCTGTCATCTTGTCACCGGACCTTGACCGGTTCAGTCGGTATGCGCTTACCTAATGGCTACGTAAACATATCTGGACACCTTCCGGCGAAAACCAACAGAAAGCGCCAGGTGAGGCTATGACCTTGAGTAGAAGGAAGTTTCTGGCGGCCGGCACTGCCGCAGTAACTGCCGGGCTCACCGGCTGCGGCTCCCGCAGCTCACTGGGCGGATCGCACGAGCTCAGCATGTGGACGTGGGTCGGCTCCGTCAACGACGACCTGATCGGCCAGGCGGAGCAGGCGATCCCCGGCTTCGACGCCATGAAGCTGGCGATGACCCGGATCGGCTCCAACTACAAGACCAAGGTGCTGACCGCGCTGGCCGGCAAGTCCCTCGTCCCGGACATCGTCGCGATCAACGACGACGTCGCGACCTACTTCCCGAACGCGGACCAGTTCCACGACCTGTACGACCTCGGCGCGAAGGAGCTGGAGAAGGACTTCCTGCCCTGGAAATGGAAGTGGGGCGTCACGCCGCAGGGCAAGATGATGGCCTACCCGATGGACACGGGGCCGACCGCGCTCTTCTACCGCAGCGACGTCTTCACCAAGGCCGGGATCGACATCGACCCGGCCGCGGTCGCCGGATTCGCCCCGGACTGGGACGCCTTCATCGCGCTCGGCAAGAAGCTCAAGCAGGCCGTGCCGGGCTCGTCGATCACCGACAACATCCAGGGCATCTACGACTCCCGGATGGGCCAGCTGCCCAAGAAGTACATGACACGCGACGGGCAGTACATCGGCGACCAGGACCACGTCCGGGAGGCGTTCGACCTGGCCGTACGCGTAGTGAAGGAAGGGCTGTCGGCGAACGCGCAGAACTCGAGCGACAAGAACGCCGTCGTCACCAACGGCAAGCTCGTCGCCTACAACGGCGCCGTCTGGTGGGCGCAGCTCGGGCCGAAGAACGCGGCGCCGAAGACCAAGGGACTCTGGCGGGTGACGGCGGCTCCTGGTGGCGCCGGCAACCGCGGCGGCTCCTTCCTGGCGATCACGAAGTACTGCAAGAACCCCGAGGCCGCGTTCGCGTTCATCAGCTGGCTGGAGTCGGCGAAGAACCAGGCCCAGGCATTCCTCGACCCGGTCCTCTTCCCGTCGACACCGGCCAGCTACACCGACCCCAAACTCTCGGCGCCCGACCCGTTCTTCGGCGGCCAGAAGATCGTCGATGTGTTCGCCGAGTCCGCGAAGAAGTACCCGGGCGCGTACTTCTCGCCGTACGACAGCATCGTCGGTACGCCGATCGGCAAGGAGTTGGTCAACGTCGAGGCCTCCGGCAAGGACCCGGACGTCGCCTGGGCGGACGCCCAGCGCCAGGTCGAGCGGGAACTCACCCGGGCGGGGGCGATCTGAGATGGCCGTGACGAGCAAAACCCTCCCCGCCGACGTCAGCCTGGCCACCGCGACCGCTGCCGAGAAGCCGCCGAACAAGTACCGCCAGGCCCTCCCGCAGTACGCCGCCGTCGCGCCGTTCTTCATCCTGTTCGCGATCTTCGGCGCGTTCCCGGTGCTGTTCTCGATCTGGATCTCGTTCCACTCCTGGGACGGCATCGGCGACATGAAGTGGGTCGGCCTGGAGCAGTACCACTACCTGCTCAGCGACGCCACGTTCTGGAAGACGATCGGCAACACGCTGATCATCTGGGTGCTGTCGACCGTGCCGATGCTGCTGCTCGCGCTGGTGATCGCCAACGCGCTGCACAACGCGACCCGGCTGCGCACCTTCTACCGGATCGCGTACTTCATTCCCAACGTCACCTCGGTGGTCGCGATCACCCTGGTGTTCGGCTCGATCTTCAGCAACAACTTCGGCCTGCTGAACGCGTTCCTGCAGTCGATCGGAGTCGGCCAGGTCGAGTGGCTGACCCAGCCGTGGGGCATCAAGATCGCGATCGCCACCATCGTCACCTGGCGCTGGGTCGGCTACAACGCGATCATCTACCTGGCCGGTCTGCAGGCGATCTCCGCCGACGTGTACGAGGCCGCCAAGGTGGACGGCGCGAGCCCGCGGCAGACGTTCTGGCGGATCACGGTGCCGATGATGCGGCCGGTCATCCTGTTCACCGCGGTCACCTCGACGATCGGCGGCCTGCAGATCTTCACCGAGTCCCGGGTGCTGTTCGGCGACACCAACAACATCGGCGGCCCGGGCGACGCCGGCCTGACGATCGTGTCGTACCTGTACCAGAGCGCGTTCATCAACAACCAGTTCGGGTACGGCGCCGCGATCGGCTGGGCGCTGTTCATCCTGATCGTGCTGTTCAGCATCATCAACTGGCGGCTGATCGGCGGCACCGACGACGAACGCCTGACCCGACGCGCCGCTCGGCGGGTGGAACGCAGGATCGCAGCCCAGAATGCCAAGAAGACGGCAGCAGAGAGGGAGGCCGCAGATGTCCGTTGAACGCATGCGCACCGCCGTCGGTCACGTCGTGCTGATGCTCGGCGTGCTCGTCTCCCTCTTCCCGTTCTACTGGATGGTGGTGATGGCCTCCAACACCACCCCGGACATCTTCAGCTATCCGCCGAAACTCGTGATCGGCTCGCACCTGTTCGAGAACATGGGCAAGGTGCTCGACAACATCGACTTCTTCGGCTCGATGCTGCTCACGCTCGTCGCGTCGCTCGGCGTGACCGTGCTCGTGCTGTTCTTCGACTCACTCGCCGCGTTCGCGTTCGCGAAGTACCAGTTCCCCGGCCGGAACCTGCTGTTCGGGATCCTGCTCGCGACCTTCATGATCCCGTCCCAGCTGGCGCTGGTGCCGCAGTTCGTGACGCTCGCCGAGTTCGGCTGGATCGGGTCGCTGAAGGCCCTCATCGTTCCGGGCGCGGCGAACGCGTTCGGGATCTTCTGGATGCGCCAGTACGCCAAGGGCGCCATCCCCGACGAGCTCATCTCGGCCGCCAAGGTCGACGGCGCCGGGTTCTTCCGGCAGTACCTCACCGTCGGCCTGCCGGTGCTCCGGCCCGGTCTGGCCTTCCTCGGGATCTTCACCTTCATCAACGTCTGGAACGATTACCTCTGGCCGCTGATCGTGATGACGGACCCGAACCGCCTCACCCTCCAGGTCGCCCTCGACCAGCTCAACGGCATCTACGGCACCGACTACTCGATGGTGATGGCCGGTGCGCTGATGAGCGTCATCCCCCTGATCGGCGTCTTCCTGATCGGTGCCCGCTCGTTCATCGCGGACCTCGCAGCAGGCGCCATGAAGTTCTGACCCGAATCCACAACCAACAACGGGATCTCCTTTGACTGACCACAAGCTCCGCTGGGGCATCATCGGCACCGGCAACATCGCGTCCCGGTTCGCCAGTCAGGTGCCGACGTCGGCGACCAACGAGGTCGTCGCCGTCGGCAGCCGGTCGCTGGAGTCGGCGAACTCGTTCGCCGACAAGTGGGACATCGCCAACCGGCACGGCTCGTACGACGACCTGCTCGCCGACGAGGCGGTCGAGGCGGTGTACATCGCCACCCCGCACCCGATGCACGTCGAGTGGGCGATCAAGGCG
Source organism: Kribbella sp. NPDC003505 (assembly GCF_040610875.1). Taxonomy (NCBI): domain Bacteria; kingdom Bacillati; phylum Actinomycetota; class Actinomycetes; order Propionibacteriales; family Kribbellaceae; genus Kribbella; species Kribbella sp. NPDC003505. Next base: position 145,197 of record NZ_JBEXNA010000011.1, read on the forward strand.
GCCGAGGCCGGCAAGCACGTGCTGTGCGAGAAGCCGCTCGCCGTCAACCGGGCGTGGGCCGAGGCCATGATCGAGGCCGCCGTACGCAACGACGTCTTCCTGATGGAGGCGTACATGTACCGGTGCCTGCCGCAGACCAAGCTGATCACCCAGTTGGTCCGCGACGGCGAGATCGGCGCCGTCCACCAGATCCAGGCCACGTTCGCGTTCGCCGCCGGGTACCGGCCGGAGAGCCGGATCTTCGCCGACGACCTGGCCGGCGGCGGCATCCTCGACGTCGGCGGGTACCCGGTGTCGATGGCCCGGCTGATCGCCGGCGCCGCGATCGGCCGGCCGTACGCCGAACCGGCCGCCGTGAACGCGGTGGGCCAGGTCGGCGAGACCGGCGCCGACGAATGGACCGTGGCGACACTGTTCTTCGACGGCGGCGTCACCGCCCAGGTCAGCACCGGCGTCCGGCTCGCCGACCGGAACCAGGTCCGGATCTACGGCAGCAAGGGCTACCTCCAGGTCGACGACCCGTGGTTCGGCGGCGACGGCAAGCCGAACAAGGTCGTCCTGCACAAGGTGGGGGAGGAGCCGCGGGAGCTGTCCGCGGAGCCGGCCCTGATCTACGCGGCCGAGGCCGAGGCGGTGCAGGCGGCGATCGCCTCCGGCGCGCAGGAGGCGCCGGAGATGAGCTGGGCGGACACGCTCGGCAACCTCACCGTCCAGGACCAGTGGCGGGCCGCGATCGGGCAGCAGTACGCGAGCGAGCGGGACGACGCGATCATCCCGACCGCGACCGGCCGGCCGCTCGGCCGGCGCGCCGACGCCCCGATGACGTACGGCGCGGTGCCGGGCGTCGACAAGCAGGTCTCGCGGCTCGTCATGGGCGTCGACAACCAGCAGACGCTGCCGCACGCCGCGGTGATCTTCGACGACTTCGTCGAGCGCGGCGGGACCACCTTCGACACGGCGTACATCTACGGCGGCGGGCGCGGCGAGAAGCTGCTCGGGCAGTGGATGACGTCGCGCGGCAACCGCGACGACGTCGTGGTGATCGGCAAGGGCGCGCACACGCCGCACTGCGACCCCGAGTCGATCACCCGGCAGTTGCACGAGAGCCTCGAGCGGCTGCAGACCGACCACGTCGACCTGTACTTCATGCACCGCGACAACGAGGAGGTCCCGGTCTCGGAGTTCGTCGACGTTCTCGACGAACACTTCAAGGCGGGCCGGATCAAGGCCTTCGGCGGCTCGAACTGGTCCACCGAGCGCTTCGACGAGGCGAACGCGTACGCCGAGGCGAACGGCAAGCAGCCGTTCACCCTGCTGAGCAACCACCTCAGCCTCGCGCGGGCGTACGACGTACCGTGGGCCGGCTGCCGGCACGTCAGCGACGACGCGTCGCAGAAGTGGCTGCGGGAGCGGCAGGTGGCGCTGTTCCCGTGGTCGAGCCAGGCGCGCGGGTTCTTCACCGGGCGGGCCAAGCCGGAGGACACCTCGGACGCCGAACTGGTGCGCTGTTTCTACTCCGACGAGAACTTCCGTAGGCTGGACCGGGCGCGGGAGCTCGCGGCGGCCAAGGGCGTCGAGCCGACAGCGATCGCGCTGGCCTGGTTGCTGCACCAGCCGTACCCGGTGTTCCCGCTGATCGGGCCGCGGCACGTGAGCGAGACCCGGACCTCCACGCCGGGGCTGTTGGTCACGCTCACCGAGGACGAAGTGGCCTACCTCACTGCCTGACGGCCGAATTGGTGGGCGGCTGACACCCATGTAACATGATCTGTCGGAGTCACGACCCTGAACACGGAGAATCATGTCTAAGAAGTGCGATGTCTGCGGCAAGCAGCCGACGTTCGGCAACAGCGTTGCCCGCTTGGGTAAGGGCGCGATGATCCGCCGGGTCAAGGCACGCACGCCCCGGCGGTTCAACCCCAACATCCAGCCGGTCAAGGCGCTCATCAAGGGCACCCCGACCCGCATGAAGGTTTGCACGTCCTGCATCAAGGCCGGCAAGGTCCAGCGCGTCGTCGGCTGATCTCAGCTCTCACTCCGTGTAGGGCCTTTCGAACAGGCGCCCGGGCAACAGCCCGGGCGCCTATTCGTGTTCCCGGCGCTTCAGCCTGCCCGCTCCCGGCGCAGTACACGCGGAGGGTTATCCCCTCGGGTTGCGGGTTCTCCGGTGGTATGCGAGCGGAGAACCCACAACAGGAGCGGATGTCCCCTCGCATGGGAGCCGACGACCCGCCGACCGACGTCCCGCCGCGCCGCCCGTGCATTCGCGCCGCCGGGGTCTCCGGCGGAGGTGCATTTCAGTGGTTAACCCCTGCGGGAGGCCGTTCGCCGTCGGTGTGCAGGGAGTGAAGGGGCCGGGTGAGTGGTTCACCCCTGAAATGGCCGCCTGCCGGGCCGCCCTCGCCGGGCTGGGCTGGGCATGGCTGGGCTGGGCCTGGCTGGTGGGGGCTGGTGGGTGGCTGCTTGGGCAGGTCAGCGGTGGTGGGCGATGACGGTGATCTCGTTGCGGTTGTGGTGGAGCTGGCGGGCGTGCCGTACGTCGTACCGCTCGCGGAGGACGTCGAGGCCGCGGCGGGCGCCGTCCAGCGGGTTCCGGCCGCCGCCCTTGAGCGTGACGATCGCCAGACCGCCACGGCGCAGGTGATCGGCCGCGTCCAGCATCATCCGGGCGCTGGTCACCTGGTCCATCCGCATGTCGTTGACGACCACGTCGAAACGCACCCGGTTCGCGGCGAAGAACCGGCCCGCCGTCGTCGGCTCGTGGTGGATCCGGCGGTCGCCGCGCAGCCGCGGATCGAGCGCGCCCGGGTCGACCGACCACACCTCCTGTCCGTGCTGCCGCAGGATCCGCGTCCAGCCGCCCGGCGAGGCGCCGAGATCGACGGCCTTCCCGTGGCTCGGCAGCTCCAGTCCGAAGGTCGCGATCGCCTCCTCCAGCTTGAACTCCGACCGCGACACCCGCTCCTCACCCCGAGCCAGCCGCATCCGCCCACCCGGCCAGTCCGACAGGCTGTCCGCGCGCCGGTTCAGCCCGACCAGGATCGCCTTCCGGCCGACGAAACACGAGACGACGTACTCCTGCCCGGAGCGCGTGACGGCCACGCCGCGGCCGGTCAGGGCCTCCTCGATGCGGTGGTAGTACGACCCGCCGGTCCCGGCGTCGTCGGTCCAGGCCTGGACGCCGAGCGCCTCGGGGTACTGCGGAAGCTCACCCAGGATCACCTCGGCGAGCTCGTACGACGGCGGCAGCTCCGCGAAGCTCGCGATCTCCTCGGTCAGATGCCGGACGAACATGATCCGCCCCGCGTCGCACGCCGCGGCCAGGTCGCGCACCGACGGCCCGTCCACCCGCCCGAGCTCCGCGCCGACCCGCTGAATCCGCACGTCACGCCCGAACTCGCCCCGGATCTCGCGCACGGCCAACTCGTAACTGTCGGCCGCCGCCGAGAACAACACACTCCTGCCACCGCTCACCCGGGAACCCTACGCGTTAGCCTTCCGGGCGTGGAGGAACTGACCGTTGAGGTGCTGCGAGCCTGGGCCCGGACCGCGCTGGCCGATCTGGCGCTGGCGCGGACCGGGATCGACGAGCTGAACGTGTACCCGGTGCCGGACGGCGACACCGGCACCAACCTCTACCTGACCTGGGAAGCCGCCTGCGACGCGCTGCCCAAGGGCAAGCTCAGCTTCACCGAGGCGATCCAGGCCTTCGGCCGCGGCGCACTCCTCGGCGCTCGCGGGAACTCCGGCGTGATCACCTCCCAGCTGATCCGCGCCTGCGGCCTCCGCCTCGACGAGAACCTCCCGCACGACCGCGAGAGCGGCGTCCTGGCCGACCCCCGGATGAGCGAGGCCGCCGCGTTCGCCGACGCGCTCACGTACGCCGCCGACGCCGCCTACGGGGCCGTCGCGCAGCCCGTCGAAGGCACCATGCTCACCGTGGCCCGCGCCGCCGCCACCGGCGCGATGACCGCCGCCAACGCCGGCAAGACCCTCGCCGACGTCTGCCTCGCCGCGGTCGCCGCCGCCCGCCAGGCGCTGAGCAGGACGACCGAGCAACTCGACGTACTGCGGCGCGCGGGCGTCGTCGACGCCGGGGGAGCAGGTCTGGTGGTGATCCTGGGCGCGATGGAATCGGTGCTCACCGGCCGGCACGTCCGGGTCGACGTCCCCGCCCGGGTCGAGCCGCAGGGCGACAGCGCCGAGAGCCAGGACGGGCCGGCCTACGAGGTGATGTACCTGCTCGACGCGGCCGACGACAAGGTCGGCGACTTCCGGCAGAGCCTGGCCGCGCTCGGCGACTCGGTCGTCGTGGTCGGCGGCGACGGGCTCTGGAACGTCCACGTGCACACCGACGACGTCGGCGCCGCGATCGAGCACGGCATCGACATCGGCCGCCCGCACCGGATCCGCGTCACCCACTTCGACGACCAGACCCACCACCACGAGCCGGCTCCGGGCCGGGCGGTGATCGCGGTCGTCGCCGGCGACGGACTGGCCGGTCTGTTCGCCGAGGCCGGCGCCCGGATCATCCGCGGCGGCCCCGGCCGGCGCTGCTCCACCGGCGAACTGCTGCAGGCGATCGAGCAGTCGCAGGCGCCCGAGATCGTGATCCTGCCCAACGACCAGGACTCGATCGCGGTCGCCGAGGCCGCCGCCACCGCGGCCCGCCAGGATGGCCTCCGGGTCGCCGTGATCCCGACCCGCGCGCAGGTCCAGGGCCTCGCCGCGATCGCCGTGCACGACCCCGAGCGCAGCTTCGACGACGACGTCGTACACCTGTCGGCCGCCGCCGGGCAGACCCGGCACGGCGCCGTCACGATCGCGGTCAAGGACGCCTGGACGATGGCCGGCCGGTGCCGGATCGGCGACGCGCTCGGCGTCGTCGACGGCGACTTCGCGCTGATCACCGACGACCTCGAGGCGGCCGCGCTCGGCGTCGTCGACCGGCTGCTCGGCGGCGGCGGCGAACTGCTCACCGTCGTCACCGGCCGGGACGCCGACCCGGCACTGGCCGACGCCGTGGAGCGCCACGTCCGGCGGCACCGCAAAGATGTCGACGTCATGGTGTACGACGGAGGACAGGACAGGTATCCGCTCCTGATCGGGGTCGAATGAGTGATGTGGGAATGAGTGGCGACATGGACCGCAAGCTCCGGGACTTCCTCGGGGCGAAGACGGCGAAGACGTTCGCGGAGGTGCTCGAGATCGAGACCGTCGGCGAACTGCTGCGGCATTACCCGAGGCGGTACCTGAAGAAGGGCGAGCTGACCCCGTTCGACGAGCTGGAGGTCGGCGACCAGGCCACCGTCAACGGCCGGGTCAAGAAGGTCACCGCCCGGACGCTGGACACCAAGCTCGAGATCAAGGCCGAGGATGCCTACAAGTTTCGCAAGAAGCGGACGATCACCAAGGTCGTGGTCACCGACGGCCGCAACGACATCGAGCTGGCGTTCTTCAACCAGCCCTGGCTGCTGGAGAAGCTGAAGCCGGGCACCGCCGCCCTGTTCTGGGGCGAGGTGACGATGTTCCGCACCACCATGCAGCTGAAGAACCCGGGCACCGAGATCCTCGACGAGGACGACCTCACCGAAGCCGAGATCGAGCGCCGGGCCCGGCCGTTCCGGCCGCTCTACCCGGCGACCGCGAAGTTGCCGACCGCAACGATCGAGCGGTCGGTCAAGATCGTCCTGGACAGCCTCGACGACCGCGTCGACGACCCGGTGCCGGACCTGATCCTGCGCAACGAGAAGCTGATGGGGCTCCGCGAGGCCCTGCAGAAGGTGCATCTGCCGGACACCGAGAAGGACATCCACGACGCGCAGCGGCGGTTCCGGTTCGAGGAAGCGCTCGTGATGCAGACGATCCTCGCCCAGCGCCGCGCGGTGACGGACAAGCTGAACGCCGTACCGCGGCCGCGTGTCCGGGGCCGGCTGCTGGACGAGTTCGACCAGCGGCTGCCGTTCGCGTTGACCGAGGGCCAGGCCGAGGTGGGGGAGGAGATCTTCGCGGACCTCGCCCGGCCGCACCCGATGCACCGCCTGCTGCAGGGTGAGGTCGGCTCCGGCAAGACCGTCGTCGCGCTGCGGGCGATGCTGTCCGTGGTCGACAACGGCGGCCAGGCCGTCCTGCTCGCGCCGACCGAGGTGCTCGCCGTCCAGCATCACAAGACGCTCACCAAGATGCTCGGCGACCTGGCCGAGCAGGGCATGCTCGGCGGCGCGGAGAACGCCACCAAGGTCGGCCTCCTGACCGGCTCGCTGAACGCCGCGGGCCGCCGTACGGCGATGCTCGACGCGGCCAGTGGCGCCGCCGGGATCGTCGTCGGGACGCACGCGCTGCTCGAGGACAAGGTCCAGTTCGCCGACCTCGGGCTCGTCGTGGTCGACGAGCAGCACCGGTTCGGCGTCGAGCAGCGGGCCGCGCTGAGCGCGAAGTCCGGCGACAACACCCCGCACGTGCTGGTGATGACCGCGACGCCGATCCCGCGGACGGTCGCGATGACCGTGTTCGGCGACCTCGCGGTCTCCACCCTGACCCAGCTCCCGGCCGGCCGGTCGCCGATCCAGTCGTCCGTGGTCCCGGCCAAGGAGCGGCCCGACTGGCTCCAGCGGGCCTGGGCGCGCGTCCGCGAGGAGGTCGCCAAGGGCCACCAGGCGTACGTCGTGTGCCCGCGGATCGGGGACGACGTGAAGAACGCGACCGACGAGGAAGGCGAGCTGGTCGCCGACGACGAAGAAGGCAAGAAGCAGGCCCGGCCGCCGATCTCGGTGCTGCAGGTGTCCGAGGCGCTCGCCGAGATCCTGCACGACCTGCGCGTCGAGATTCTGCACGGGCGGCTGCCGGCCGACGAGAAGGACGCCGTCATGTCCCGGTTCGCGGCCGGTGAGATCGACGTCCTGATCGCGACCACGGTGATCGAGGTCGGGGTCGACGTCCCGAACGCCTCGACGATGGTGATCATGGACGCCGACCGGTTCGGCATCTCGCAGCTGCACCAGCTGCGCGGCCGGGTCGGCCGCGGCAAGGTGCCCGGGCTGTGCCTGCTGGTCACCGATCTGTGGGCAGGCTCCAAGTCGTACGGGCGGCTCGACGCGGTGGCGTCGACGACCGACGGGTTCGAGCTGTCGAGGATCGACCTGGAGACCCGCCGCGAGGGCGACGTCCTCGGGGTCGCGCAGTCCGGCCGCCGTTCGAGCCTGAAGCTGCTCAGCGTGCTCCGCGACGAGGACATCATCCTCGCGGCCCGGCACGTCGCGAACTCCATCGTCTCGGTCGACGCCGAGCTGGCCGAGTACCCGGCGCTACGATCCGTCGTCCGCAGCGCCCTGGAGTCGGAGACCACCGAATACCTGGAGAAAACGTGACGCGCATTGTCGGCGGAGCGGCTGGTGGGCGGCGGATCGGCGTACCGGCCGGGAGCGGGACGCGGCCGACCGCGGACCGGGTCCGGGAGGCGCTGTTCTCGTCGCTGGAGTCGGAGTTCGGCAGCTTCCACGGGCTCGCCGTGCTCGACCTGTACGCCGGATCGGGCGCGATCGGGCTGGAGGCGCTGTCCCGAGGGGCCGCGAAGGCCGTGCTGGTCGAGTCGGACCGGCGAGCCGCCGACGTGATCGCCGCCAACATCAAGGTGGTCGGCCTGCCCGGTGCGGTGCTGCTGACCCGGCCCGTGGAGAAGGTGACCGCCGGTGAGCCGCCGGCGGCGTTCGACCTGGTGTTCGCGGACCCGCCGTACAAGCTCGAGACCGTGGAGCTGCAGGACGTGCTCACCGACCTGGCCGCGAACGGGTGGCTCGCCGACGACGCGGTCGCGGTCGTCGAGCGCGGGAAGCGGGAGCCGTGGGAGTGGCCCGAGGGGTTCGCCGCGCTGCGCGACCGCAAGTACGGCGAGGCCCGGCTTTGGTACGGTCACCGCCATGGCTAGAGCCGTCTTCCCGGGGACCTTCGATCCGCCGACCGTCGGGCACCTGGACATCGTCACCCGGGCGGCGGCCGCCTTCGACGAGCTGATCGTCGCGACCGGCGTGAACCAGTCGAAGAACCGGATGTTCGGCCCGCAGGAGCGGATCGAGATGCTCACCGAACTCGTCGCCCCGTTCCCGAACGTCCGGGTCGGCGGCTTCGAGGGGCTCCTCGTCGACTACTGCCGGGCCGAGGGCGCCGGCGTGATCGTGAAGGGCCTGCGCTCGGCCGCCGACTACGACTACGAGTTGCAGATGGCGCAGCTGAACCGGCGGATGACCGGCGTCGACACGTTCTTCCTGCCGACCGCGCCGGAGAACGCTTTCATCTCCTCGAGCTGGGTGAAGGAGATCGCCCGCCTCGGCGGCGACGTCAGCACGTTCGTGACGCCGGCTGTTCACGCTCGGTTACTGGACACGCTCTAGCATCCCCCGGATTGGGCGCGAAGCCGCGGAGTTGGTAGTCTTGACAACCGGTCTCGACGAGACCGAGTTCATGCCTGCCCACGCCTGAAAGGTTTGCTCTGAGCGTCTTGGACCCGCGGTCCCCTCTCGTGATCGACACGCACGAGCTGACACGCCGCGCCGGGTCCCAACGCGAAGTCACCTTCACGGCGCCGGCGCCGGCAGATCTCGGAATCGACGTGATCGGCGTCCCCGAAGGCGATCCGATCCAGTTCGATCTACGACTGGAATCGGTGGTCGAAGGGGTGCTCGTCACCGGAACGGCCCGCGGCCGCCTGGTCGGGGAGTGCGCGCGGTGCCTGGTCGATATCGAGGACGAGTTCCTCGCTGACGTCCAGGAGCTGTACGTCTATCCGGAGAGCGACGCCGAGCCGGACGAGGCCAGCCGGATGGAGGGCGATCTGATCGACCTCGAGCCGGTGCTGAGGGACCAGGTGGTGCTCGCACTGCCGTTCCAGCCGTTGTGTACGGACGACTGTCCGGGTCTGTGCCCCGAGTGCGGGGTTCGCCTGGCGGACGAGCCCGGCCACAAACACGAGGAGCGGAGCGACCCGCGCTGGGCCGCCCTCGGCGGACTGCTCGACGACAAAGAGCAGGACAACTGAAGACAGCTCCACCAGCAGTACCGAAAACGTCAGACTGAGCCGGCCGGGTCCACCAAGGCCTCCGGCCGAACCGAGGAGTCATAACCGTGGCCGTTCCGAAGCGGAAGATGTCGCGCAGCAACACCCGCAGCCGCCGGGCCCAGTGGAAGACCACTGCCCCCTCGCTGGTCACCTGCGTGAACCCCGCCTGCCGCGCGAAGCACCTGCAGCACACCGTCTGCCCGAACTGCGGCCAGTACGGCGCCAAGGGCGAGCGTCGCCAGGTCGTCGAGAGCTAAACGGCACCAACCCAGTGAACTCTGCCAACGAAACGGGGCTCTACGCCGAGCTGAACCAGCGGCTCGGCGTATCGCTGGCTGACGAACTACTGGAGCACGCCTTCACCCACCGCTCGTACGCGTACGAGAACGGCGGGCTGCCGACGAACGAGCGGCTGGAGTTCCTCGGGGACTCCGTGCTCGGCGTCATCGTCACGGAGTCGCTGTTCCGGAACCACCCGGACCTGAGCGAAGGCCGGCTGGCCAAGCTCCGGGCCGCCGTGGTCAACATGCGTGCGCTCGCGGGTGTCGCCCGCGAGCTCAAGCTGGGCAAGTACCTGCGGCTCGGCCGCGGGGAAGAGGCCACCGGCGGCCGGGACAAGTCGTCGATCCTCGCCGACTGCGTCGAGGCGCTGATCGGCGCCGTCTACCTGGACCGCGGCTTCGAGGTCGCGGGCGGGGTGGTGCACCGGCTGTTCGACGACCTGATGGAGTCGTCGGCCCGGCTCGGCGCCGGCCTGGACTGGAAGACCTCGCTGCAGGAGCTGGTCGCCCAGCTCGGCGTCGGCGTGCCGGAGTACGTGATCTCGGAGTCCGGGCCGGACCACGCGAAGACGTTCGAGGCCCGGGTCCGGATCGGCTCCGACACGTACGGTCACGGCATCGGCCGGAGCAAGAAGGAAGCCGAGCAGCAGGCCGCCGAGACTGCCTGGAAGGCTTTGCGCGCCGCGCATCCCGACAGCGTCGACCCCTCGCAGTCCTGAGTTGCCCGAGCTGCCGGAAGTAGAAGTCGTACGGCGGGGTCTGGCCGAGTTCACCACCGGCCGGACCATCGAGTCCGTCGAGGTGCTGCACCCGCGCCCGGTCCGGCGGCACGCCGCAGGGCCGGAGGATTTCGTGTCCCGGCTCAAGGGTCAGGTGTTCGCCGAACCCGCCCGCCGCGGCAAGTACCTGTGGCTGCCGTTGACGTCCGGCGATGCGGTACTCACCCATCTCGGAATGAGCGGCCAGTTCCGGGTCCAGCCGGTCGGCGCGCCCGACGAACCCCATCTGCGGGTCCGGTTCCGGTTCGCCGACGACGGCGGAGAGGTCCGTTTTGTGGACCAGCGGATGTTCGGTGGTCTGTCCTACTCCGAGGGCGGCGCCGAGTTGCCCGCCGAGATCGCCCACATCGCCCGCGACCCGTTCGATCCTCTGTTCGATCCGGACGCGGCGGCCGCCAGGATTCGCCGGCGGCGTACCGGGCTGAAACGAGCGCTGCTCGACCAGACCGCGGTCAGCGGGATCGGCAACATCTACGCCGACGAGGCGTTGTGGCGCGCCAAGCTGCACTACGCGCGGGCCACCGAAACGCTCAAACCCTCGCAGGCACAGGGGATTCTCGGCCAGGCGCATGCGGTGATGGCCGAGGCGCTGACCGTTGGTGGCACCAGCTTCGACGCGCTGTACGTCAACGTGAACGGGGAGTCCGGATACTTCGAGCGCGGCCTCAATGTCTACGGGCAGGAGGGATCGCCGTGCCCGCGGGACGGCCGGCCGATCCGTCGCGAACCGTTCATGAACCGTTCGTCGTACCGGTGCCCGAAATGTCAGCCCGTCCCGCGCCATGTTCGCTGGTGAGCGAGGTATCGTTAATAAACGTGGCCCAGGTTGACCGGTCGGCGTCGGCGGTGTCACCCTGAAAGACGGCACAACTTTTCAGCGCTCCGTCTTGGACCTCGACCTGGAGCGCATCGGCCAGAACCCTTCCGGAGGACAGCACAATGGCCAAGGCTCTTCTAGGGCATCTTGGAGGCACTGACCCGCGCATGCTCGAGCAGGTTCGTCTGCTCAACCGGCGTGTCGCAGATCTGGAGGCGCACGTGATGCGTCTGCAGGCAGAGAACGACCACTTGGTGGCCCAGATCCACGAGGGTCGGCTGCTCACCGTCGACGAGGCGCTGCGCACTCCCGCCTCGGTCTGACGCGGCAGAGGTACTTTCTTCACCGTCACTACACTCTGTACGGCGGTGGCCCCCGTCCGGGCCTCCGCCGGTTGTGTGTTCACCGAATGTTGTGCTCCCAGATCTTCCGCCGGCCGTCTCCCGACGGCCTGGCCTCCGCCGGATTCCGCGGATCTCTTTGTAGACTGCGAAGCGGAACAACTTCCCCCGGGTAGCGGCAGCGTGACGAACAGCTACGGCGGTTCCTTCGGTACCGTCTGTCCTTTCACGGGTTGGAGACCTTCGCCTTGTACCTGAAGAGCATGACGCTCCGGGGCTTCAAGTCGTTCGCGTCCGCGACGACGATGAACTTCGAACCAGGCATCACCTGCATCGTCGGACCGAACGGTTCCGGAAAGTCCAACGTCGTCGACGCACTGGCCTGGGTGATGGGGGAGCAGGGCGCCAAGTCGCTGCGCGGCGGCAAGATGGAGGACGTCATCTTCGCCGGCACCTCCGGCCGCGCCCCGCTCGGCCGCGCCGAGGTGGTGCTCACCATCGACAACACCGACGGCGCGCTGCCGATCGAGTACGCCGAGGTGACGATCAGCCGGACGATGTTCCGCAACGGCGGGTCCGACTACCAGATCAACGGCCAGAACTGCCGCCTGCTCGACGTCCAGGAGCTGCTCAGCGACTCCGGTATCGGCCGCGAGATGCACGTCATCGTCGGCCAGGGTCAGCTGGACTCGATCCTGCGCGCCACGCCGGAAGGCCGCCGCGGGTTCGTCGAGGAGGCCGCCGGCGTCCTGAAGCATCGCAAGCGCAAGGAAAAGGCGATCCGGAAGCTGGAGGCCACCGAGGGCAACCTGCACCGGCTCGGGGACCTGATCACCGAGATCCGCCGTCAGCTCAAGCCGCTCGGGCGCCAGGCGGAGGTGGCGCGCCGCGCGGTGACGATCCAGGCCGAGGTCCGCGACGGCCGCGCCCGGCTGCTCGCCGACGACATCGTCCAGGCCCAGTCCGCGCTCGAGGCCGAGCTGCGGGACGAGGCCCGCCTGACGGAGCGCCGTACCGAGACCGAGGCGAAGCTGCGCGAGGCCCGGGAGCTGGAGGCGGAGCTCGAGGACGCGCTCCGCGAGGACGCGCCGGCGCTGCAGGCCGCCCAGGACACCTGGTACCAGCTGTCCGGCTTCAGCGAGAAGATCAAGGGCACGGCGCGGATCGCGGCGGACCGGATCCGCTCGCTGAACGACGAGGCCGAGGACGGGCCGCGCTCGGGACGTGACCCCGAGGAGCTCGAACTGGAAGCCGCCAGGGTCCGCGAGACCGAGGCCCAGATCGAGGCCGAGGTCGAGGCGCACTCCGAGTTGCTCGCCGAGTCCGTCGAGCGCCGCCAGCAGCTGGAGGCTCAGGAGGCCGAGGAGGAGCGCCGGATCTCGGCGCTGATCCGGGCCGCCGCCGACCGCCGCGAGGGCCTGGCCCGGCTGACCGGCCAGGTGAACGCCCTGAAGAGCCGCGCGGCGGCCGCCGAGTCCGAGATCGGCCGGCTGGCCACCAACATGCGTGAGGCCGAGGCCCGGGCCGCGAAGGCCCAGCACGACTTCACCGCGCTGGAGACCCAGGTCGCCGGGCTGGACGCGGGCGAGAAGGGCCTCGACGACCAGTACGAGGCCGCCCAGGCCGTTCTCGACGAGATGGACGAGCGGCTGGCCAAGCTGCGGGCCGAGGAACGCGACGCCGAGCGTGAGCGCACCGGTCTGGCGGCGCGCAAGGAAGCCCTCGAGCTCGGCCTGAATCGCAAGGACGGGGCCGGCGCGCTGCTGGCCGCTTCCGAGCAGGTGAACGGCCTGATGGGATCGGTCGCCGCGCTGCTGAGCGTCCGGTCCGGGTACGAGACCGCGATCGCGGCGGCGCTCGGCGAGGCCGCGGACGCGGTCGCCGTCACCCACACCGACGCGGCGCTGCACGCTGTCGGGCACCTCAAGGAGCACGACCTCGGCCGCGCCGGGCTGCTCCTCGGCGACGCCCCGGCCGACGACTACACGCTGTGGCCGGCGCTCCCGTACGGCGCGTCGTACGCGGTGGACGTCGTCGACTGCCCGGAGCCGCTGCGGCCCGCGCTGCGGCGGCTGCTGCGCAAGGTCGCGGTCGTCGACGACGTGAACGCGGCCCGGTCCCTGGTCCGGAACCTCCCCGACGTCACGTGTACGACGCGTGCGGGCGACGTCCTCGGCGCGCATTTCGCGTACGGCGGGTCGGATGCGGCGCCCAGCCTGATCGAGGTGCAGTCCGCGGTCGACGAGGCGGCAGAGAAGCTGACCGAGGCGACGGCGCGCAGCGAGCGGCTGCGGTTCGAGCTGCAGGCCCTGGAGGACGAGCGGGCCCGGCAGAAGGAGTCCGTCGAGATCACGCTGGCGCGGCTGCACGAGTCGGACGCGGCGATGGCCGCGGTGGCCGAGCAGCTGGCGCACTTCGGGTCGCTGGCCAAGGCGTCCCGCGGCGAGGCGCAGCGGATGGCCGAGGCGATCGCGGCGGCCGAGGAGGAGCGCGACAAGAACCTGTCCGGCCTGGCCGAGCTCGAAGAGCGGCTGATGGACGCCGAGGCGTTCGACGAGGAGGGCGACGAGCCCGACACGTCGCAGCGCGACCGGCTGGCCGAGGAGGCCAAGGCCGGGCGCGCGGCCGAGATGGAGGCGCGGCTGGCGCTGCGGACCACCGAGGAGCGGGCCCGGGCGCTGTCCGGGCGTGCGGACTCGCTGGAGCGCGCGGCCCGGCAGGAGCGCGAGGCACGCGCCCGGGCGATCGCCCGCGCGGCGCGGCGGGCCCGGCAGGCGGAGGCGGCGCAGGCCGTGCACCTGGCGGCCGGTCACGTGCTGGCGCGGCTTGAGCAGTCCCTGCAGCTGGCCGCCTCCGAGCGGGCCACGATCCAGGCGCAGCGCTCCGACCGGGAGCAGGCCCTCGCACAGGCGCGGTCCGCGACCCGGAACCTGAGCTCCGAGCTGGAGCAGCTGACCAACACCGTGCACCGCGACGCGCTCGCGCGGGCCGAGCAGAAGATGCGGCTCGAGGCGCTGTACGAGAAGGCGCTCGGCGAGCTCGGCATCGAGGTGGACGCCCTGGTCGCGGAGTACGGCCCGGACCAGTTGGTTCCGCCGCTGCCCAAGGCCGGCGAAGAGGAGACGCTCGAGTTGGAGGGGGAGCCGTTCGACCGGACCAAGGTCGAGAAGCGGCTCAAGCAGGCCGAGCGGGCGCTGAACCAGCTCGGCAAGATCAACCCGCTCGCGCTCGAGGAGTTCGAGGCGATGGAGGAGCGGCACCGGTTCCTCTCCGAGCAGCTCGAGGACCTGAAGAAGTCCCGGCGGGACCTGATGGACATCGTCAAGGAGGTCGACGAGCGGGTCGAGCAGGTCTTCACCGAGGCGTACCGGGACGTCGAGGCCGCGTTCGAGCACGTCTTCAGCCGGCTGTTCCCGGGCGGTGAGGGCCGGCTCGTGCTGACCGACCCCGACGACATGCTCGCCACCGGCATCGACGTCGAGGCCCGCCCGCCGGGCAAGAAGGTCAAGCGACTGTCGCTGCTGTCCGGCGGCGAGCGGTCGCTGGTCGCGGTCGCGTTCCTGGTCGCCCTGTTCAAGGCCCGCCCGTCGCCGTTCTACATCCTCGACGAGGTCGAGGCCGCCCTGGACGACACCAACCTCGGCCGCCTCTTGGAGATCTACGAGGAACTCCGCGAGAACAGCCAGCTCCTGGTCATCACCCACCAGAAGCGCACCATGGAGGTCGCCGACGCCCTGTACGGCGTCACCATGCGCGGCGACGGCGTCTCCGCGGTCATCTCCCAGCGAATCCGCGAACCCGAACCGGTGTAGCCCGAGGTCAGCCCACGCGCGCTCCCCACCCGCCCCCGCTAGGTGCGGTGCATGTGCTTCCGGCTGCCGCCGGCGGGTTGCGAGCTGCGACTCGCGGGCGAATGCCCTGGCCGGTGTCGAGGCGGGCGAGACCTATCACATCACTCGGAACGGCACCGAGGTCACCGAGCTGCGGCCGTTGACCCCCCGGCGCCAGCCCACCACCGAGGAGCTGCTCGCAGAGGCTCGGCTGCTGCCTCGGATCGATGCGGCCGCGATGCGGCGAGAGGCTGACGAGTTCTTCGGTTCCGAGGACCGGATCGGCGAAGACGACGATCCGTTGACGCGCGCGTGAGTGAGCGACCGCTCGTAGGTGTCCTCGACACCTGCACGTATATCGACTTGCTGGACCTGGACACGACCGGCCTCCCCGACCGTTGGGAGCTGACGGCGATCTCGATGGCCGAGCTTCAGCAGGGGGTCGGAATGGCCAAGGATCCGTTCACTCGCGCAGCGAGGGCGGAGGTGCTGAGCTCGGCGGTGAAGACGGTCGACCCCCTGCCCTTCGACGGGACCGCGGCAACGCGGTACGGAACCTTGGTCGCGCTGACTGTCGCGGCTGGGCGTGACCCCAGGCCGCGGCGCAGGGACCTGATGATCGCGGCGATCGCGTCCAGCCGGAATCTGCCGCTGTACACGCGGAATCCCGCCGACTTCAAGGGTTTGGACGACCTGCTGACGGTCCACGCGGTCTAAGGATCTCAGGCCGTGATCGTCATCGAGGCGAGTTCGTCGTTCTGGACGTCGAAGGTGAAGTGGGACGGGCCGTTGAAGCCGTCGCCGCCGACCTGCGTCAGGACGGTGAGGGGGTTGCCCGGGGTGGTGACCTGGGTGTCGGTGAAGGTGGCGCGTTTGCCGATCAGCTCGTTGTCGCTCCAGGAGCGGATGCGCTCGTGGCCGCGGAACTCGCGGCCCCAGTCGTCGACGTAGCCGTCCTCGGCGAACGCCGCGACGAACGCGTCGTTGTCCAGGGCGTCGATCGCGTCGAGCGCGCGCCGGACGGCTGCGGGGATCTCTGCGGGGGTCTCTGCGGGCTTGTCTGGGCTCATGCCGGTGACGATAACCCTCGCGGTTGAACCGGTTGCGGGATCCGCACGTATGGCGGGTGACGGATCGGGCGACCGAGGAGGGTTCCGATGAAGCGACTGGGCAGTGTGATCGCAGCGTCCGTGCTCGGACTGGCCGGGCTGGCGGCCTGTGGAAGTGGCGACTCGGGATACGGCTCGGGTTCCGGCTCGGCGCCCGCCGCGTCCTCGGCGCCGGCCGCGGTGAAGCTGACCGTCGCGGAGGTCGGCGACTACGGCAAGATCGTTGTCGATGGCAAGGGGCGGACGGTGTACGTGTTCGACAAGGACACCTCAGGTACGTCGAACTGCTCGGGCGACTGCCTCGCGAAGTGGCCGGCGGTCGCGGCCGGTGCGGGGACGCCGCAGCTCGACGGCATCGACGCGTCGCTGGTCAGCACGGTGACCCGCTCCGACGGCACCAAGCAGCTGGCCATCAAGGGCATGCCGCTCTACCTGTTCGCCGGCGACAGCCAGCCCGGTGAGGTCAAAGGGCAGGCTGTCGGCGGTGTCTGGTGGGTGGTCGGCGCGGACGGCCAGAAGATCAGCACCAAGCCGGGCGCTTCCGGCAATGGCTACGGTTACTGATCCGACTGGTGCCGTTGTGGTGTGGGCGCCGACCGATCCCGGTATCGTGCGGTCGGTGGGTGACAACCCAGCGCCGCACGACGCCGAGACGCTGATCCGGGCGCTGTACGCCGAGCACGGCCGCAGCCTGCTCGCGTATGCGACCCGTCTCACCGGAGACCGCGCCGCGGCCGAGGACGTCGTACAGGAGACGCTGCTGCGGGCGTGGAAGCACGCGGACGACCTGACCGGCGGCAGAGGGTCGGTGCGGGGCTGGCTGCTGACTGTCGCGCGCAACCTGGTCACCGACCGGGCTCGGGCGCGTGCGGTGCGGCCGGCCGAGGTGGCGGACGTCATGGACCGGCCACCGGTCGAAGGGGACCACTCCGAGTCCGTCGTGAACACCATGGTGGTGATGGACGCGCTGGACACGCTGTCGCCCGAGCACCGCGACGTACTCGTCCAGCTGTACTACCGCGGCCGGTCCGTCGCCGAGGCCGCCAAGGAACTGGGGATTCCGCCGGGTACGGTGAAATCGCGTTCGTACTACGCCCTCCGAGCTCTGCGCGCGGTGATGGCAGGGAAAGCAGCGGAGGTGTCCCATGAGTGAGCACGACCGTACGCAGCTGGGCGCCTACGCCCTCGGCGCGCTGGACCCGGCCGAGGCCGAGGCCGTCGACGAGCACCTGGCCACCTGTGCGGAGTGCCGCGCGGAGCTGGCCGAGCTGACCGAGGTGAAGGACTTCCTCGGCGAGGTGCCGCCGGAGGCGTTCCTGGATGGACCGCCCGAAGGCGGCGACCTGCTGCTGCAGCGCACGCTACGGGAGGTCCGGGAGCCTCAGGTGCAGGCGCCGCCGAAGCGCCGTTCCCGCTGGCTGCTGATCGCGGCGGCCGTGGTCGTGGTGGCCGGTGCGCTCGGCGGAGGCGTCGTCCTCGGCCGGTCGACCGCACCGGACGGCGATCAGCCTGTTGCGGGTGCCCGGCAGGTCACGACCTCGGACACGACCTCTGGCGCCACCATGGCTGCCACGGTGGAGCCCCGTGTGGGCTGGAGCTGGATTCGGGTGCAGGTGACTGGCCTGAAAGCCGGAGACGAGTGCGAGATGGTCGTCACCGACAAGGACGGCGAGGCCTGGATCGCGGGCAGCTGGCTGGTTTCGGAGAAGGCTGCGAAGAGCGGGAGCGCGTTCGGCGGCGGTGTGCTGGTTCCACCGGATCAGGTGCGCTCGGTCGAGATCAGGACGGTGCAAGGAAGGCACATCATCACAGCCACCATCTAACCCACATCTAACCCACATCTAACCCGGTTGCAGGACACGAGAGGATGGGGCTGTGGCTACTACCTCCGAGGACCTGCGAGAGCGCCGGAAGAACGCAGCGGACAGCTGTGAGCGCTGGCTGTCGCATCGGCGCGTGCCGGCACCGGACCGGTTACGGCAGCTCGCTGAGGTCGCCACAGACGACGAGGTTGATGGCTACGGCAACGGCGGTGAGGTCGCCACGCTGGAGCGAGAGGTCGCGGAGCTGTTCGGCAAGCCGGCGGCCGTGTTCATGCCGACCGGCATCATGGCGCAGCAGAGCGTCCTGCGCGTGTACGCCGACCGTGCGGGCACCAGCCGGGTCGCCGTGCACGGCCTCGCCCACCTACTCGTGCATGAACTGAACGCGCTGGAAGAGGTGCACCACCTGCGCATCGAGCGGCTGACGTCGGAGCCACGCCAGCCGCGACCGGACGAGCTGGCTGCGATTCCCGGCGAGCTGGCTGCGGTCACGCTGGAGCTGCCGCTACGGGACGCCGGGTTCGTGCTGCCGACCTGGGACGAGCTGGTCGTGTTCTCCGAGTCCTGTGCGGAGCGCGGCGTCCCACTGCACCTGGACGGGGCACGGTTGTGGGAGAGCACGCCGTACCTCGAGCACAGCCTCGCAGACATCGCCGCGCTGGCGTCGACGGTGTACGTGTCGTTCTACAAGGTGCTGGGCGGTATCAGCGGGGCAGCGCTCGCCGGCCCCGAGGACGTGATCGCCGAGGTACGGCGGTGGCAACGCCGGCTGGGCGGCAATCTGTACTCGCTGTTCCCGTACGCCGTCTCCGCGCGCCACGGACTGCGGACGGTGCTGCCGCTGATGGACGACCTGTACCAGCGTGCCGTCGAGGTCGCAATGGCCTTGCAGAGCGAGGGTTTTCGCGTCTTTCCCGAGCCGCCGCACACGAATTCGTTCCGCGTCTACGCGCCGCGCCCGGCCGAGTCGATCGAGCAGGCGGCCGTCGAGCGGATGGAGCGCACCCGCGAGGCGTTGTGCGGTGCTTGGCAGCCGGCCGACGTCCCCGGGTGGTCGTGGGTCGAGCTGGTGATGACGCCGGCCACGCTGGACTGGCAGGTCGGCGAGATCGCCAAGGCGTTCCGGGAACTTCTGGTGCGCTGAGCGCGTCAGGCAAGGTGTTGGTAGTGGGGATTCGGGGAGAGAAGTGCTGACATTCGTCGTCACCATGGTCGTTCTGCTGGTTCTGTCGGGCCTCGTGCTGCTCGCCGTGGCACGCGGTGAGGGGAAACATTTCGGGTAGCCTCCGGTCATGAGGCGGCTGATCTTCCAGGAGTACGTGACGCTCGACGGGTACGCCGCCGGGCCGGACGGCGGGCTGGAGTTCTTCGACGCGATCGGTGCAGCTCCCGACACCGACAACCTCGAGCTGCTCGACAGTGTCGACACGATGCTGCTCGGCGCGGAGACGTACCGGTTGTTCGCGGGATTCTGGCCGACCGAGGCGTCGGCCGGCGAGCCGATCGCCGAGAAACTCAACGCGCTCCGGCTGGTGGTGGTCTCGACGACCCTGACGAGTGCGCCGTGGGGCGATTACGAGCCCGGCCTGGTGGTCCGGGACCTGGACGCGGTGCGTGCGCTCAAGGCGGAGCAGACCGGCAAGGACATCATCCTCTGGGGCAGCATCACGCTGTTTCAGTCGTTGCTGCGGGCCGGGCTCGTCGACGAGGTGCAGCTGCGGATCTGTCCGGTGCTGCTGGGCGCCGGCAAGAGCGCGTTCCCGAGCGGCGGCTCGCCGGTGGCGCTGGAGCTGGTCGAGGCGCGTCCGTGGGGCGTGGGCGGCGTGCTCGTGCGGTACCAGCCCCGCTGACTGACCCAGCTAGCTGACCGCGTCGACGATCGCCTTCACGATCGGTGCGGCGACGGTGATCGTCGGCACCACCAGCAGCGCGGCTGCCCCGGCGTACGTGATGGCGGAGAGCGTGGGCTCGTTGGCCGGCGGTCCGGCGAGTCGTTGCACTCTGAGGACAGTGGCGGACTTGGCTGCGGCCAGGGCTGCTTCCGGAGCGGGTGCACCGGCAAGTGCGACCAGGGCACGCGCCAGCGGGCGAGGGCCGTTGCGGCGGCGTGCGTCGTCGTCGGCGAGCAGCTCCACCAGCGTGCGCGCCTGCTCCAGCGCGATGTCACTACGCACCCAGCGTGGGAAGGCATGGTGCAGCGCGGTGAACTCCTCCAGCACCAGGTCATGACGCGCCCGCAGGTGAGCCTGCTCATGCGCGAGCACGGCCTTCAGCTCACCGTCGTCGAGTCGATCCAGCGCACCGACCGAGACGACGACCCGGGCGCCCCGCAGCGCCGGCAGGCAGTACGCCAGCGGTGTCTCCTCGGCCAGCACCCGGAGTCCGGGGATCAGGCCGTCAGGCGTTGCCAGTACGTCGACCAGATCGCGGTGCCGCCTGCGTCGAGCCCGAGTACCGACGGCCACGCGGCCGATCGCCCACAGCAGTCGCACGACGACCAGGGCGACCATGGCGAGGATCACCGCGGCCAGCAGGTCCCGTGGCGACGACGGGTCGAACCGCGGCTCACCAGGCCTGCCGGCGATCGAGTACGACAGGGCGATACCGGAACCGAGCGCGGCCAGTACGGCGGCCAGTGCAATCGCCTGCCACAGGATCACCGCGGCGCGCGGGACCCGGTACGGCCAGTCGGCACGAGCCAGCAGGGCCGGTGCCGGGCCGGTGAGCACCAGCGCCAGAACGGCCAGCAGGACCGCGGCGGTCACCCGGCCGGCTCCTTGCCGTCCAGCTGGGCCAGGGCCTCGCGGAGCAGCGCTGCCTCCTCGTCGGACACCTGACCGACGAAACGGACCAGCGCCTCCCGGCGGTTGCCCGCGCGGTCGAGCGCGTCCCGCATCAGGCCGGCGGCCATCTCCTCGCGGGGTGCGGCTGCGCGGTAGCGCCAGGCCTTGCCGTCGCGCTCGCGCTCGGTCAGCTTCTTCTTCGCCAGTCGGTCCAGGACAGTCATCACGGTCGTGTAGGCGAGCTCACGGGTCCCCGCCAGGTGCTCGTGCACCTCGCGCACGGTCAGTGCCTCCGGCGCCGCCCACAGCTGTTCCATGACCAGCCGTTCCAGGTCGCCCAGCGGCCGCGGTGCTCTCTCCTCACTCGCCACGTGACCAGTATAACTACGCGTCGTAGTAGATCCGCGCTAGCATCTACTACGAAACGTCGTAGATGCCCCGGGGAGGGCTTTGTGGACACCCTGGATCTGGCCCGCTGGCAGTTCGCGATCACCACCGTGTACCACTTCTTCTTCGTACCGGTGACGATCTCGCTGGTCGCGATCACCGCCGGACTGCAGACCGCCTGGTACCGGACCGGGAAGGAGAAGTACCTCCGGCTGACGAAGTTCTACGGGAAGCTGTTCCTGATCAACATCGCGATGGGAGTCGTCACCGGGCTCGTGCAGGAGTTCCAGTTCGGGATGAACTGGAGCGACTACTCGCGGTTCGTCGGGGACGTGT
Organism: Kribbella sp. NPDC003505; assembly: GCF_040610875.1. Classification (NCBI taxonomy): domain Bacteria; kingdom Bacillati; phylum Actinomycetota; class Actinomycetes; order Propionibacteriales; family Kribbellaceae; genus Kribbella; species Kribbella sp. NPDC003505. The sequence continues at coordinate 166,735 of NZ_JBEXNA010000011.1, forward strand.
TCGGCGCCCCGCTGGCGCTGGAGGGGCTGCTCGCGTTCTTCCTCGAGTCGACGTTCATCGGCTTGTGGATGTTCGGCTGGGACCGGCTGCCGAAGCTCGTGCACCTGGGCTGCATCTGGATGGTGGTGCTCGGCACGCAGCTGTCGGCGTACTTCATCCTCGCAGCGAACTCCTGGATGCAGAACCCGGTCGGCTTCCGCGTGAATCCCGAGCGCGGCAGGGCCGAGCTGACCGACCTGTGGGCGGTGCTGACCAACAAGGTCGTGCTGGTCACCTATCCGCACACGATCTTCGCCGCGTTCATGGTCGGCGGCGCCTTCGTCGCCGGGGTCGCGTTGTGGCACCTGATCCGGCGGCCGGACACGGACCGGGCCGTGTTCCGGTCGGCGTTGAAGATCGGCGCGTCGATCGTCCTGGTCGCCAGTGCGGGTGTGGCGATCAGCGGTGACCTGCAGGGCAAGGTGATGACCGAGGTGCAGCCGATGAAGATGGCCGCGGCCGAGGCGCTGTACGAGACCGAGAAGCCGGCGTCGTTCTCGGCGTTCACGATCGGGACGCTGGACGGGTCGAAGGAGATCTTCTCGATCAAGGTGCCGTACCTGCTGTCGTTCCTGGCCACCGGGCACTTCGACGGCGAGGTGAAGGGGATCAACTCGCTGCAGGACGCGTACGAGCAGTTGTACGGGCCGGGGTCGTACAAGCCGAACATCCCGCTGACCTACTGGACCTTCCGGCTGATGATCGGGGTCGGGATGGCGTCGGCCGCGGTCGCGCTGTGGCTGCTGTGGACCACGCGGCGCGGCCGGGCTCCGGCTCCGTGGCTGATCTGGCTCGCGGCCCCGCTGCCGCTGCTGCCCCTGGTCGCGAACACCTTCGGCTGGATCTTCACCGAGACCGGACGGCAGCCCTGGCTGGTGTTCGGTCTGTTGCCGACCGCCTCGGGCGTCTCACCCGGGACGACCAGCGGTGAGGTGATCACGTCGCTGGTCGGGTTCACCGCGCTGTACGGCGTACTCGCGGTGGTCGAGACCAAGCTGCTGCTGCGGACGATCCGGGGCGGCCTGGCCGGGACGGACGCGCCACCGCCGGACACGGAGCCGGAACAGCCCGACAAGCCGCTGTCGTTCGCGTACTGAGGGGTTCGAGATGGAACTGACGACTGTGTGGTTCGTCGCGATCGCGACACTGTGGACCGGGTACTTCGTCCTTGAGGGCTTCGACTTCGGCGTCGGGATGCTGTATCGCGTGCTCGGCCGGAACGAGCCCGAGCGCCGGGCCGCGATCAGCACCATCGGGCCGGTCTGGGACGGCAACGAGGTGTGGCTGATCATGGCCGGCGCGGCCACCTTCGCGGCCTTCCCGGAGTGGTACGCGACGCTGTTCAGCGGGTTCTACCTGCCGTTGTTCGCGATCCTGGTCGGGCTGATCCTGCGCGGTGTCGCGCTGGAGTACCGCGGCAAGCGCGACGAGCCGGTCTGGCGGTCGCGGATGGACGCGATGATCGTTGTCGGCTCGCTGCTGCCGGCCCTGCTCTGGGGTGTTGCCTTCGGCAACATCGTGCGCGGCGTGCCGCTGGACGCCGATCACGAGTACGTCGGGAGCTTCGGGACGCTGCTCAACCCGTTCGCCCTGCTCGGCGGGCTGACGTTCGTCGCGGTCTTCGTCACCCACGGCGCGATCTTCCTCGCGCTGCGCACCACCGACGAGCTGCGGGTCCGCGCCAACCGGCTCGCCACCCGGACCGGTGCGCTCGCCGCCGTCCTCGCGATCGCCTTCCTCGCCTGGGCGCAGGCGTTGCGCGGCGACACCGTCTCGGTGGGCGTCGCGATCGCCGCCGTGGTCGCCTTCGCCGCCGGCCTGGTCGCGAATGTGCTGCGCCGCGAAGGCTGGGCGTTCGCCGGTACGACGTTCGCGATCGGGCTGGCCGTCGTGTCGCTGTTCGTCGCGCTGTTCCCGGACGTGATGCCGTCGACGCTCGATCCGGGGTCGACGCTGACCGCGGTCGAGGCGGCGTCGTCGGCGTACACGTTGAAGGTGATGACGATCATCACGGCGATCTTCATGCCGCTGGTGCTGCTGTACCAGGGCTGGACCTACTGGGTGTTCCGTCAGCGGGTCGTGGTCGCGTGAAGCCGCTCGACCCGCGGCTGCTGAGGAGGGCTCGCGGCGCCCGGGTCTTCCTGGCGGCGTCAGTCGTGATCGGTGTTCTCAGCGGCGTGCTGATCATCGTTCAGGCGGTGCTGCTGGCTCACGGCATCGCAGGCGTCGTACTGCGGGGCAGTGGAGTGGTCGCAGTCGCCTGGGGCCTTGCTGCTGTCATGGCCGGGCGGGCGTTGCTGGTGTGGGCGCAGGAAGTGGTCGCGCAGCGGGCTGCAGCTGCGGTGAAGTCGACGCTGCGACGGCAGGTGCTGGAGCACTCGCTGAAGCTCGGGCCGGTGTGGCTGAGCGGTGAACGCAGCAGTGCGCTGACGACCCTGCTGACAAAGGGCCTGGACGATCTGGACCCGTACTTCGCTCGCTACCTGCCGCAGCTGGTTCTCGCGTCCACGGTGCCGGCCGGAGTGATCGGGTGGATGGCGACCGGGGACCTGATCGCCGCCGGGACAGTGCTGATCACGTTGCCGTTGATCCCGATCTTCATGGCGTTGATCGGCTGGGTGACCCAGGCGCGCAGCCGGCAGCGTCAGCACGCGCTGGCCGTCCTGGCGCATCACTTCGCGGACGTGGTCGGCGGGCTGACCACGCTGAAGCTGTTCGGTCGCGCGAAGGCTCAGGAGCAGGCCGTACGACGGGTGACCGACCGGCATCGTGCCGCGTCGATGGGCAGCCTGCGGATCGCGTTCCTGTCGTCGTTCGCCTTGGAGCTGCTCGCGAGCCTGTCCGTCGCGCTGGTTGCCGTCGGCGTCGGTCTGCGGCTGGTCGACGGCAAGCTGGGACTCGAGACGGCGCTGATGGTGCTGATCCTGGCGCCGGAGGCCTATCTGCCGCTGCGGCAGGTGGGCATGCAGTTCCACGCCAGTGCGGACGGGGTGGCGGCGAGCGAAGAGGTGTTCCGCGTGCTGGAGACACCGCTGCCGGTGCGGGGCGAGCGCACCGACGTACCGGACCTGAGGGTGAGCTCGCTGCATCTGTACGACGTGACCGTGCGCTATCCGGGACGGGACGAGCCGGTGCTGGACGGGTTCGACCTGGAGGTGCGCCCGGGCGAGGTGGTGGCGCTGACCGGCCCGAGTGGTGCCGGCAAGTCGACGGTGCTGGCCGTACTGCTCGGGTTCGTCCAGCCGGAGCATGGCGTGGTCGTCGCCGGTGGCAGCGCGGCTGACGAGTTCGACCCGGTGGAGTGGCGACGGCAGTTCGCCTGGGTGCCGCAGCGTCCCGGGCTGCGGCTGGGGACTGTTGCCGGCAACGTACGGCTCGGCCGGCCGGACGCGTCGGACGACGAGGTGCGCCTCGCGCTCCTCATAGCGGGCGCCGCCGACCTGCCCCTCGACAAGGCAGTAGGCGAGCAGGGCCAGCAACTGTCAGGCGGCCAGCAACGCCGAGTCGCCCTGGCCCGGGCCCTCGTCACCAACGCCCCGGTTCTCCTCCTGGACGAGCCCACTGCCGGCCTGGACAGCAGCACAGAAGCTGAAGTGATCGCCGGACTACGTGCCAGCGGCCGGACAGTCCTCATGGTCGCTCACCGTCCCGCGTTGATCGCGTCGGCCGATCGCACGGTCGCCGTTTCCGCCCGAGAGCTGGTGAACGCGTGAAGCGGAAAACCGCCCTTGATCCCCTCGTCCGCCCGCAGGGCGCCGTTTGGTGGCGGCTGGCGCTGGCGTTGGTGCTCGGTGTCGCGGCGGCCGGGTCGGCTGTTGCTCTGCTCGCTACCTCGGCCTGGTTGATCACGGCAGCGTCGGCGCAGCCTCCGGTGTTGCTGCTGATGGTGCCGATCGTGGCGGTACGTGCCTTCGGTGTCGGGCGCGGGGTGTTCCGGTACGTCGAGCGCCTCGTCGGCCACGACGCGGCGTACCGGGTCCTGGGGGAGACCCGCGCACGGATCACCGGACGGCTGGAGAAGCTCGCACCGCTCACCTCACAGCGAAAGGGCGACCTGCTCGCTCGGCTGGTGCTGGACGTGGACGCGGTCCTCGACCTCTGGCTGCGGGTCCTCCTTCCCGCCACCGTCGCTGCCGTGACTGCGGCTGCCACAGTGGCGCTCCTCGCGATCCTCTTGCCAGCAGCCGGTGCTGCGGTCGCGGTCGCAGTCCTGATCGCGTGCACCGTCGTACCGTGGCTGACCGCCCGCACTGCGGAGCGGGCTGAGCGCCACCTGGCAGGTGCCCGTGGTGACGTCGCGGCCACCACGACCGAGGCCCTGCTCACGGCCGCCGATGTGGTCGCCTACAACGCGATCGACACCGTGCTGAACGACTTCAGCCGCCGTGACGCGCGACTGGCCGCGGCCGAACGCCGGTCGGCCTGGAGCGCCGGTCTCGGCGGCGCACTGCTCGTCCTCTGCGTCGGCGGCGCCAGTATCGCCGCCCTGGTCCTCGGGAGTACGGCGAACATCACCGGCGCCGTCTTCGCCGTGCTGGTCCTCACCCCGCTCGCCCTGGCCGACGTACTGGGCGGACTCCCCGCGGCAGCGCAGCTGGCCATCCGCGTACGGGCGTCCCTCGACAGAGTCCAGGAACTGGTCGACACGCCCTCCCCGGTGAGCGAGCCTGTCGAGCCGCTGCCGCTCCCGGCCGGGCGCGATCTCCAGGTGCGGCTGCTTCGAGCCGGGTACGACGACAGCGACGTGCTCGACGGACTGAACCTCGACGTGCCCGCCGGGAGCCGGGTGGTGATCACCGGGCCGAGTGGCTCCGGCAAGAGCACGCTGGCGTCGGTGCTGCTGCGGTTCCTCGAGCCGCGCGGGGGAGAGGTCCTGCTGGACGGTGTCGACGTGGCCAGGCTCCAAGGCGATCAGGTGCGCTCCGTTGTCGGCCTGCTCACCCAGGAGAGTCACGTGTTCGACACGAGCATCCGGGAGAATCTGCTGCTCGCGAAGCCGGGGGCCAGCGATCTCCGGCTGTGGGAGGCGCTCTACCGGGCGCGGCTCGGGGTGCTCGTCGAGAGTCTCCCGGACGGCCTGGACACCATGGTCGGCGAGCACGGTGCGCGGCTGTCGGGCGGTGAGCGCCAGCGTCTCGCGTTCGCGCGGCTGCTGCTCGCGGACCGCGATGTGCTGGTCCTGGACGAGCCCACGGAGCACCTGGACGAGGAGACCGGCCGTGCGCTGCTGGCCGACCTGTTCGAGGCCGCAGGCGAGCGGACTGTGGTCCTGCTCACCCACCGGCCGGAGCTGGCGCCTCCTCACGTAACGCGACAACTGGTTTGCCTGACGTGACAAATGCGGGCGGCGGGCCGGGTGTCTGTCAAGATGGGGAATCGTGTTGACCCCACTGCTCGTCTCGCTGCTTCTCCCGCTACTGACCGACCAGGCTCTGATCACGATCGTCGTCGCGATCGCTGTCGTGCTGGTCGTCGGCACCACCGGCCTGGTCGTCGCGCGGCGGCGCCGTGCCGAGCTGCCACCGGCCGCGCCGAAGCCCTCGGTCGAGGCCCCCGAGCCGAAGGTCGGTGAGGACGCGGAGGAACCGCGGGACACTCCGACCCGCACGCTGGAGGACACCGCACTCCCGGAGCCGGACACCGCCGTCGTCGAGAAGCCGGAGTCCGCGCAGGGCCGCCTGGTCCGGTTGCGCGCCCGCCTGGCGCGCTCGCAGGGCTCGCTCGGCAAGGGCCTGCTCGCGCTGCTGTCCCGCGACAAGCTGGACGAGGAGGCGTGGGAGGACATCGAGACCACGCTGATCACCGCCGACGTCGGTGTGGCGCCCACGCAGGAGCTGGTCGACAAGCTGCGCACCCGGATGCGCGTCGAGGGCGTCGGCGCCGCCGAGGCCCGCGAGATCCTCCGCGAGGAGCTCATCGACCTGGTCAACCCGTCGCTGGACCGGTCGCTGAACGTGACCCGCAAGGAGGGGCAGCCGGCCGTCGTACTGGTCGTCGGCGTGAACGGGACCGGCAAGACCACCACGGTCGGCAAGCTGGCCCGGGTGCTGGTCGCGGAGGACAAGCACGTCGTCCTGGGCGCCGCGGACACCTTCCGCGCCGCCGCGGCCGACCAGCTGCAGACCTGGGGTGAGCGCGTCGGCGTCCGGACCGTGCGCGGGCCGGAAGGCGGCGACCCGGCCAGCATCGCGTTCGACTCGGTCAAGCAGGGCATCGAGGAGGAGGCGGACGTCGTCCTGGTCGACACCGCCGGCCGCCTGCACACCAAGACCGGCCTGATGGACGAGCTCGGCAAGGTGAAGCGGGTGATCGAGAAGACCGCCGAGGTGGACGAGGTCCTGCTGGTCATCGACGCCACCACCGGCCAGAACGGCCTCACCCAGGCGCGGGTGTTCGCCGAGGTCATCGACGTCACCGGCCTGGTGCTCACCAAGCTGGACGGTACGGCGAAGGGCGGCATCGTGATCGCCGTGCAGCGCGAGCTCGGCGTCCCGGTGAAGCTGGTCGGCCTGGGCGAAGGACCCGACGACATGGCACCCTTCGACGCGGAGCAGTTCGTCGACGCCCTGCTGGACTGATGTCGAGAACCCGCTCGCGGCTTCGTCTCCCGGGTAAAGGCTCCACGAGGAGGAGAAGAACATGACCAAGTTCATGCTGCTGATGAACATGGACGGCGGTAACTGCGACACCCCGATGCTGGAGTGGGACGAGGCCGACATGAAGGCCCACATGCAGCACCTCGAGAACCACGTGGCGCGGCTGAAGCAGAGCGGTGAGCTGGTGGAGGTCAACGCACTCACCTGGCCGAAGCACGCCAAGGTCGTGCGCGCCGCGAGCGTGGCGGCGCCTGTGCTGACCGACGGGCCGTACGCGGAGTCCAAGGAGGTGCTGGCCGGTTACATGATCGTCGACGTCGAGTCGGAGGAGCGGGCGATCGAGCTCGCGGCCGAGCAGTCGATGGCCCCCGGACCCGGTGGCGTACCGCTCGAGCAGCCGATCGAGGTGCGCAGGTTGATGGACTCGGATGGCGACCTCCACGACTTCTGACCACGCTGACGGTCCGGGCCACGAGCTGGAGGACCTGCTGCGCGAGCTGACGCCGCAGGTCCTCGGCGCGGTCGTGCGCTGGTCCGGCGACTTCGCAGCGGCCGAGGACGCCGTGCAGGAGGCACTGCTCGCCGCCGCGACCACCTGGCCGCGCGACGGCCGGCCGGACAGCCCGAAAAGCTGGCTGATCCAGACGGCGTCGCGGCGGCTGATCGACGAGGTCCGCCGGCAACAGGCACGCCGGCGCCGTGAGGAGCGGGCGGCGCTGCGCGAGGTGCCGCTCGGAGAGGTCGAGGAACGCGACGACACGCTGCGGCTGCTGTTCCTGTGCTGCCACCCCGCCCTCACACCTGCTTCGGCGATCGCGCTGACGCTGCGGGCGGTGGGCGGTCTCACCACCGCGGAGATCGCCACCGCGTACCTCGTGCCCGAAGCGACGATGGCCCAGCGGATCAGCCGGGCGAAGTCGAAGCTGAAGGGCACCAGCTTCGAACTGGACGCCGACCCGGACCGGCTGCGCAACGTGCTGCACGTGCTGTACCTGATCTTCAACGAGGGTTACACCAGCACGAGCGGACCTGAGCTGCATCGCAGCGATCTGTCCAGCGAGGCGATCCGTCTGACGCGCGCCGTACGGGCTCAGCTGCCGGAAGACGGTCAGGTCACCGGACTGCTCGCGCTGATGCTGCTGACCGACGCACGGCGTGCCGCACGCACCGGCAAGACCGGAGAGCTGATCCCGCTGGCAGACCAGGACAGGTCGCTGTGGGACCGCGACCAGATCACCGAGGGCGTCGGGCTCGCGGTGGAGGCGTTCGAGACGCCGCCGCTCGGCGAGTACCAGATCCAGGCGGCGATCGCCGCGCTGCACGACGAGGTGGACCGCGCCGAGGACACCGACTGGCCGCAGATCCTCGCGCTCTACGGCCTGCTGGAAGACCTGTCCGGCAACCCGATGGTGAAGCTCAACCGGGCGATCGCGGCCGCCATGGTGGACGGCCCGGACGCCGGCCTGAAGCTGCTCGAACCGCTCGACGAGGAACTGGCCGGCCACTACCGCCTCGACGCCACCCGCGGTCATCTCTACGAGATGCGCGGCGACAACGAGGCCGCCGCCGAACACTTCCGGGCGGCGGCCCGCGGTACGACGAGTCTGCCGGAGCGTGACTACCTGATGACCAAGGTCGCGTCGCTCAGCTGATAGGCCGTGAAGTGTGGTGGTTCCCTCGATAGCGGCTGGAGTCGGCCGGCGCGTGGGAGGTGTCAACGTGGAGCACGCGCAGCGCAGCGAGCATGTACGACGTTGACGGCGATGAGCGCAGGCTGATGCCTGGGCCGTCGAGGGGATGGTTCCTCCGCGCCGGGCCGGGGGTGGCGCGGGTTCACACCCGTGTAGGTGGGGAGGCCGTGCGATGTCGTTGCTTCAGGTGGCTCTCGAGCCGTCGACGTTGGTGGTGGCTGTCGACCCGGGCAAGGTGATGAACCGGGTCTGGGTCAGTGACGGTTCGGGTCTGTTGGCCGATCCGGTGTCGCTGCCAGTTTCTCGTGCCGGGGTGGAGGGTCTGGAACAGATACTCGCCGGCCGTGGCGAGGGGTGCGCTGGGCTGGTGATCGCGGTCGAGGCGACGGGGAGCCTGCATCGGGCCTGGGCGCATGAATTGGAGCGTCGGCATCCTGGTGGAGTGCGGTTGTTCGCGCCGTCGGAGACCAAGGCCGCGCGGATCCAGCTGGGGTCGGGCAGGTTCAAGACCGATGACAGGGACTGTGCGGCGTTGACGTATCTGGCCCGCCAAGGCGCGGGCCGGGTGCTGGTGGATGAGTTGGAGGTGGAGGCGTTGCGGGCGGTGGTGCGGCACCGACGCGGGCTGGTCGCCGACCGCAAGGTGGCTCAGCAGCGTCTGCACGACCAGCTGAACAACCTGGTTCCCGGGCTGTCCGCACCCGCCGGGCACGCTGGGTATGGCCGGAGCCTGGCTGTTGAACACCCGTCCGGGCAGGCGGTACTGGCCTGCGCCGCGGCGTTCGCCGGGCGGCCGCCCTCGGTGCGGTCGCTGCTCGCCCGTGCGCCCGGACGCCTCACGAAAGCTGACGCGCAGTACTGGGTGGAGCGGTGGCGAGGGTGTCTGTCACCACCTCACGACGCCGAGCGCAGAGCCCGCCGATTGGCCACCGACCTGGCACGTTACCGGGCGCTGTGCAGCGATATCGCCACGCTGGAAGGCGAGATCGGTGACCTGCTCGCCGGCACCGATGGGCAGATCCTGACCACCCTGCCCGGCGTCGCCGTCGTGCGTGCGGCCGCGTTCGCCGCACACAGTCTGCCGATCGACCGGTTTCCCGACGCCGACCATCTGTACTCCACCACCGGCCTGGCCCCCGCGCTCTACCAGTCCGCGACCCTGCACCGGCGCGGCCGGATCTCCCGCCAGGGCCTGGCCGAGCACCGCGACGCCCTGATGGCCATCGCGTGGGGACTGTCGGTGTTCTCACCCTCGTTCGCGCAACGCGACCGTGAGTACCGTGCCCGCGGCATGAAACCGATCCAGGCCCGCGTCGCCCTCGCCCGCCACGCTTGCCGTCTGGCCTACCGGATCCTCAAGACCCAACAACCCTTCGACGAAGAGGCGTATCGTCGAGGAAGGCACAGCCGCGGACGGTGACGGCCGGCACAGCTATGCCGCACGCCTCAGAACGTGACGGCGCAACCTAGCTTGCCGCCCGCCCGCGACTGGGCCCCCGCACACGGCGCACACGAAAGCCTGCGGCCACCGGACCGCGCCTGATCAGCCTGCCGATCCGCCCCAGGGGCCCAACCCGCGCCATTCCTCGCACCAACCTCATCGCCAAACCAACGCCGTACAAACAAACCGCCCGGCGTCATTACCCCCTACCCAACCTCACCCTTGACTCCCGGCGGGAAAGCTAGTGCGGCGGTGACCGCCGACGCGGGCCCGGGAGTCGAGGACGGCATTGTCCGCCGCGGCGGACAGGTCGTTCCACCACAGGACTTCCCCGGACGGCGTCTGGTCCGATTCCGCGGGTGCTTCCGGCAACTTGCCGAGTCGCTCCACCTGCTCGGCCAACGCGTCGAGCACCGACCGCAGCTGGACGTGTGCGACCCGGGTGAACGTTCGCACGTACTCGAGTTCGGCGACCGGGGCATCAGCGGCCGGCATCTGATTCACCGCAGACTCCACGGATTCGCGCGCCTGCTTCAACGCATCACGCTGTTGCGACCGTGCGTTGTCCACCAGGTCCTTGGCGTACTGCTCCGCCTCGGCCACCAGATTGTCCGCGATCTGTTGCGCCTGGCTGAGCAGTCCGACCGCGTGAGCTGTGATGTGCGCCCGCTGCTCCGTGTCCGTCGTACTCGCGCGCAGCCGTTCGACCTCCGCGCGTAGCTCTGCCCGGTCCGCGTCGGCGTACTCGACCTGCTCGGCCAGCTCGTTCAGGTACTCCGAGACCTCAGCAGTATCGTAGCCCTTCCGCCGGATGGCGAACAGCTTGTTCCGGATCGAGTACGGCGACTGGGCGGGTCTCCGGCTGAACGGGTCTTGGCGCGTCACTGCTGACTCCCTGCCGAGGTCGTGATCCCCAAGGATTCGCTGTGGATGTCGGTGGCCGGCATGCCGGCCGCGGTGAGCTCTGCGACGGTGTGCCGGACCATCCCGGGCGAGCCGCACACCAGGACGGTGCGGTCGGCCCCAGAGCCCTGGGCGGCGGCGACAGTCCCCACCAGGCCACGCTGCCCTGGGTACGACGTGTCGTCCGACACCACTGGTGTGTAGCTGAACCACGGCCGCTGGGTCAGGTTGGTCAGCTGCTTGTGCTCGTAGAGGTTCCACGGCATCCGGGCCCCGTGGAACAGATGCACGCGCGGCACCGGGCGGGTCGACGACTGCCGGTCGAGGTGCTCGAGCATCGCCCGCAACGGCGCCAGTCCCGTGCCCCCGGCGATCATGACCACGTCGCGGCCGGGGTCCTCCGGCAGCTTGAGCGACTCTCCGACCGGCGCACCGATGCGGACCGCGTCACCGCGCTTCAGTGAGCGGACGGCGGGTCCGCTGACCTGACCGCCGGGGACCAGGCCGATGTGCAACTCGATGGATCCGTCCGGCCGTGGCGCGTTCGCCGGACTGTAGTAGCGCCACCGCCGTGGCCGGTACGGGATCTCCATCGCGACCGACTGGCCCGGCCGGTAGTCCAGCGGCTGCTCCGGGCGGATCTGCACGATGGTCACGTCCATCGTGCGCCGGTCCACGCCGAGCACCTCACTGGACCACCAGGCGGGCGCCTCGTCCTCGGCCGACTCTTCCGCGGCTTGGACCATCACGGTCGAGACCAGTCCGTATGCCTCGGCCCAGTCGGCGGCCAGCTCGGACGTCCAGGCGGCACCGAGGAAGTGCTGCAATGTCGCGAGCAAGGACGCGCCGACTGCCGAGTAGTGCTCGGCCACGGCGCCGAAGCGCCGGTGGTCACGGCCCAGTTGCTGCAGGAACGGCACCACCTGGTCGAGCTGCGTGGCGTTGCTGACCACCGCACCGAGGGCACCGACGAGCTTGTCGCGCTGCGCGGCCATCGCGACCGGGAACATCTCCCGGACCTCTGGGTGCGACAGGAACAGGTGTGAGTAGAAGAACAGCGGCACCTCGTCGCCGGCCTTGGCGACGAGGGCCCAGCTGCTCTTCAGTGCGTCCGGGTCCATCCCGGCTTCAGCTGGCGCTGACGACGTCGCCCTGGGTCGCGCCCAGCGCCTTCACCACCCGGCCGATGATGTCGTCCTGCACCTGGTGCGCCTCCAGTGCGCCGACCAGGTGCACGACCACCTTGCCGAAGTCGCCCGCGGTGATGCCACGACCCTTGTGGGCGTCGGCCAGCTCCTGGCCTTCGTACGTCACCGGTCCGCCCATCACCTGCGACACCAGCTGCACCTGGTGCCTCTTGAGCCGCACCAGGTCGCTGTTCGCGAAGTACCCGGACAGGTCCGGATCGGCGAGGACGTTGCGATAGAAGAGCTCCACCACCGAAGCGATCGCCGGACCACCGCCGACCGCGTCGTAATCACTGTCCCCCGTCGTGCCGGCCTGTGTCTGATCGACCACGGCGCAACCATCTCCCAACCTCGAAATCGGTCCCCGAGCGGTGACGATCCGAGCACTCTCAGAGGGTCAAGGTCAAGCCGAAGACCGGTAATTCCCGTAATCCGTCCGATGATCGTGCCGCCTGGTTTGAGTCCGTGCACCGTGGGTAGAACAACTGTTCAATAGAAGGTTGCCAGAGGCAATAATCAAATGTATTGTCCAAACGCGGTCAGGTCGTCGTCGGTTGCGAGGAGCAACCGGAGGAGGATGCGTGCCTTGTACGGGTCGAGGAAGCCGCCGTCGATCAGGCCGCGCTGCAACAAGTCCGTCTCCGAGCCGGGGGAGTGGTAGGTGTTGCGGACGACGGAGCCGGCGCCGGTGCGCGACGTGAGGACGACCGGGATCCGCGATGCCAGCTCACCGAGCACCGGTGCGAGCTTGGCGGGCACGTGCCCGACGCCGTACCCCGCGACGACCAGACCCTGGTGCGTGTCGGCCAGGCCCTGCAGCAGTACGCCGTCGTCGTCCAGGGTGACCGTGTAGAGCGCGACACGGATGTTGTCGAGCTCAGCCGGCTCAGCACTGCCCTGCACGCCGTCCAGTCGCAGCGGACGCGTGAGGACGCGGACCTGGTCCTCGACCACGTGGCCGATCGGGCCGGTATTGGGTGACACGAAGGTCGCCGTACTGGTGCTGTGGGTCTTGCGCACCCAGCGGGCCGCGTGGATCTCTTCCTTGAAGACGACCAGTGTGCCGAGGTCGCGGGCCGCGGGGGAGCAGGCGACGCGGAGTGCGGCCAGCAGGTTCGCCGGGCCGTCCGGGCCGGCCAGTGTCGGATTGCGCATCGCCCCGGTGAACACCAGCGGCTGCGGGTGCGGCCACACCAGGTCGGCGAGGAAGGCACTCTCCTCGAGTGTGTCGGTGCCCTGGGTGACCACGACTCCGACGGCTCCGGCAGCGACGGCCTTGGAGGCGGCGTCGACGACTTCGAGGATCTTGGCAGCGGTCAGGTTCGCGCTCGGGACCTTCTCGATGTCCTGGATCTCGACCGGATGGCCCAGCTCGGGCAGGCCGGGCATGGCGGCGGTGAGGTCGTCACCGGTCAGCCGATGGGCGCCTGCCATCGAGATGGTCCCGCCCAACGTGAACAACGCGACACTCACTGCTTGTCTCCTATCGGGTCCGCGCTCTGACGTGCATCCGCTCCCCTTGCGGGCCGTATAGACATAGCAGTTCTGCCGGTCCAGGGCCCGGGTTGGCGAACCAGTGCGGCACCCGGCAGTCGAACTCGACCGCCTCGCCCTCCTTGACAACGAAGTCCTGATCGCCGAGTTTCAGCCGGATCCGTCCCGACAGCACGTAGAACCAGTCGTAGCCCTCATGCGTCTTCTGCTCGACGTCGTGGCCCGGGTAGCCCTCCGGCAGGACCTGCTTGAACGCCTGCAGCCCGCCCGGCCGCCGGCTCAGCGGGATGTGCACGGTGCCGTGCCGCCTGATCGGCTTCGGGTAGATCCGCGGGTCGCCGGTCGGCGGTGCGTCCACCAGCTCGTCCAGCTGCACCTGGTGCGCCCGAGCCAGCGGCAGTAGCAGCTCCAGCGTCGGGCGGCGCTGCCCGGACTCCAGCCGGGACAGGGTGCTGACCGAGATGCCAGTGGCCTCGGACAGCTGGGCGAGGGTCGTGCCGCGCTCGCCGCGGAGCGCCCGCAGCCGCGGCCCGACCGACTCGAGAACTTCCTCGTCGTTTGCCATACCAGCAACAGTACTTGTCGAAAATGAAAATCACCACGCACCCTGGGGGCAGACCTGGAGACAACGGAGGAGTCCCGAGATGACGAAGTACGACGTGATCGTGATCGGCGGCGGTGCGGCCGGGCTGAGCGGAGCGCAGGCGCTGGTCCGGTCCCGCCGGTCGGTGCTGGTGGTCGACGACGGTTCGCCGCGGAACGCGCCCGCCGACGGCGTGCACAACTTCCTGACCCGTGACGGCGTACCGCCGCGCGAGATCTACGCGATCGGCCGCCAGGAGGTGGAGGGATACGGCGGCGAGTTCGTCGACGGCACCGTGACAACGGCCCGGCGCGACGAGGATGGCTTCACAGTGGAGCTGGCGGACGGTACGGCGTACCGGAGCAGGCGGCTGCTGGTGACGACGGGGCTGACCGACGTGCTCCCCGACGTACCCGGGCTGGCCGAGCGGTGGGGCAAGGACGTGGTGCACTGCCCGTACTGCCATGGGTGGGAAGTGCGCGACCAGGCCATCGGTGTGCTGGCGACCAGCCCCATGGCACTGCACCAGGTGCAGCTGTTCCGGCAGCTGAGCGATGACGTGACACTGTTCCTGCACACCGCGCCCGAGCCGACCGACGAGCAGTGGGAGGAGCTGGCTGCTCGCGGAATCTCCGTGGTGCAAGGGAAAGTCGAGCAGCTCGAGGTGACCGACGACCGGATCTCCGGCGTCCGGCTGGAGGGCGGCAAGGTCGTACCGCGGCAGGCGCTAGCGATTCAGACCACTGTGCGGGCCCGTGCGGGTTTCCTGGCCGACCTGGGTCTGGAGCCCACCTTGGTGGAAGCGAACGGCGTAGAGGTCGGCACCGCGGTGCAGGTCGACGGCATGGGCGCCACGCAGGTCCCGGGTGTGTTCGCGGCCGGCAACGTCGCCAATCCGATGGCTCAGGTGATGCCCTCCGCGGCCGCCGGACTCATGGCCGGCGCCGGCCTCAACTTCGACCTGATCTCCGAAGAGACACGGCTGGCAGTAGCAGCCCGCAGTAGTTGAGGAGTTGAATGGGGCTGGGAGGGTGGATGCGCGACACGGTCGACCCGGACTTCGCCTCGTTCGTCGATGCGCGGCAGGGCAGATGGCTCCGTACGGCGTACCTCGTGTACGGCGACCTGCACCGGGCTGAGGAGCTGCTGCTGCACGCCTTCACGCAGCTGTCCGTGCGCTGGACGAGGGTGGACGACCCGGATGCATTCGTCCAGCGCCTGCTCTACCAGCCGGCGCTGCGTCCGTGGAACCGCGCGAAACCGTTCCCGGACGACGAGGACCCGATCAGGGCCGCCCTGGCCGAACTGACGCCCGCGCAACGCACCGTGCTCGTGCTGCTGCACTTCGAAGAGCTCACCGAGTTCGAGGTGTCCGACCTGCTCGGGATGTCCCAGACCGCCGTGCACGCGAACGGCATGAGTGCCTTCGGCCGGTTCCGTACGGCGCTCGGCGCGGGCGACTGGCGTGATGCCCGATGAGACGCGAGGACGTCCGGCCGCTGCTCCTCCGGACGACCGATCGGCTCACGGAGCCCGACCTCGCCGACGCCGCCTGGGCGGCCGGTCTGGTGGTCAACCGACGCCGGCGGCGGTTGACGGCGCTCAGCGTGATCGCCGTCATCGCACTGGCCGTCGTCGCCTCGATCCTGATCGGGGCCGGGACCCGCGGCAGAGCCGACATCACGCCGCCGACGACGCCGCCGCCCGGTTACATCGAGTCGTCCGGGAAGATCAGCGGGATCGACTTCTGGGTGGCGCCGCCGCCCGGCAGCGAGCGCTTCCTCGACCGGCTGGAGACGCCGCTCGGTGATCGGCTGGACCTGCCCCACAAGGTCCGCCCGTTGGCGAAACACACCTTGCACAACATCGCGGCGGTCGTCCTGGTGAAGCACGGCGACCGCTATGCGCCGCTCCTGCTCGACGCGGACGGGTCCTGGGTCCAGGCGGACGTCGGTCTCGCGCCGGTCGACAACAGCCCGCCGCTGAGCCCGGGCGCGATCTCTCCGGACGGCCACGTCGCCGCCTTCCCGCAGCCGGGCGCGCTGGTCACGGTGGACGCGACGACGGCGCAGATCGCCCGGTTCCCGCTACCCGGCGGTGACTATCTCAGCGTGTCCTGGGTCGCCGACGGGCGGTGGGCCCTGGTCGGCGGGCGCGATGCGACGTACCAGGTGCTCGTCGGAGAAGACGGCTACGGGGAAGACTCGGTGTTCCGGGTCGCGGCGACGAAGGACCCGAACGAGGCCACTTCGCCGTTCCGCATCCAGACCGGGGCCGTGATGCGCTACATGTTCAACGGCCAGTGGATGGAAGACAACCCGCTCACGCTGCCGGTCCGGTCCTGGCAGGGCCAGACGTTCTCGTCGATCACCGGCGCGGCCCGGGTCTTCGTCTCGGAGACGCTGCCGCAGGTTCCGACCCGTGTGTCGCAGCCGCAGGTGGTGGCGGCCATCTCCACGCTCAGCACGATGCCCAGCCGGCTGCTGGTGCTCGGTGAACCACAAGACAGTCCCCCGACCCAGGAGGGGGCGGGGGACCGTCCGTTCGTGCGTGAGGTCGGTTGCTGCGCCGTACTCGGCTGGTACGACGACAACAACGTCCTGTTCCGGGTCCGCGGCTGGGTCTTGGCCTGGAACCTCGACAGTGGCCGGGTCCGACGCGTCACCGAGTTGGGCGTGGACCAGGTTGCTCTCGGGCCTGGACTACGGCCCTGAGGTCGGCATCTCGAGTACTGCGCGCAGGGTGATGTCGGCCAGGCGGTCGGCATCCTCCGGCGGCGGCATCGGCTGTCCGGTCAGGGCGCGAATCACGAACACCCCGGCCATCCATTCCACCATCAGCACCGGGTCGGCGGTGCTCTTGATCGCTTCACCGCGCTTCCTGGCGCGTTCCAGTGCTTGTCTGGTGAGTTCGATCCGACGTTCCAGCACTCCGCGGTAGATCGCCGCGGACCGCTCGTCCCGGGTCGCTTCCGAAACGGCCAGGCGGATCATCGCCCGGCCGTAGTCGCTGTTCGCGAACGCCAGCGCGACCCGGTAGACCTGGCGCAGGTCTCCCGCGATCGAACCGGTGTCCGGATCCGGGATCTCCAGATCGAACAGTTCGGCCATGGCGTCGTTGGCGAGCAGCTCCTTGCTGGCCCACCGGCGGTAGATCGTCGCCTTGCCCACTCCCGCGGCCTCCGCGACGTCGTCCACCGTCATCCCGTCGAATCCCCGCTCCAACAGCAGTTGCACGGCGTACCGGCGGATTCTCGGCTCCGCTTCCGGGTCCCGTGGCCTGCCGCGTCGCGGTCTCACCCCGTAGTTCGGCTCCATTTCGTCGTCCCCAGCTCGGACGGGGGCAGTGGCGCAGCCGCACCCCGTGTGGTCCAGGCCAGAGTGCCACACTCCGGCCCGTCGTGGCTTATGTCACCTCGATGTCACCTGGGAGCCCGCTTTGTCACATGCCTGAAACAAACGGACCGATCGGCTGAAACGGCGCGCCGACACCGTTTGCGGTGTGGCCGAGCGGCGGGCTCCCCGGCGTTGTGGAGACCTCCCGACTGAGGACGCCGGCCACCCCCAGTTCGATGGAAGGGATGACGTTGATGGAGATCAACGCCGGCGATACCGCCTGGGTTCTGGCCAGTGCCGCCCTGGTGATGCTGATGACCCCGGGCCTGGCTTTCTTCTACGGCGGCATGGTGCGCGTGAAGAGCGTGCTGAACATGATGATGATGAGTTTCGTCACCATCGCCGTCGTCACCATCCTCTGGGTGGTGGTCGGCTACTCGCTGACGTTCGCGGGTGACACCGGGCACGTGATCGGGAACTTCTCCGAGGTCGGGCTGAAGGGCCTGCTCGCACCGGAGGCGGTGAGCGGGACGACGCCCACGCTCGCATTCGTCGCCTTCCAGCTGATGTTCGCGATCATCACCCCCGCGCTGATCTCGGGCGCGATCGCCGACCGGGCCACGTTCCGCGGCTGGATCGTGTTCGTCGTCGGCTGGACGACGCTGGTGTACTTCCCGGTCGCGCACTCGGTCTGGTTCCTGGACGACGGCAACGGCGGCTGGATCGGCGACAAGCTCAAGGCGATCGACTTCGCCGGCGGTACGGCGGTGCACGTGAACGCCGGTGCCGCGGCGCTCGCGCTGGCGATCGTGCTCGGCAAGCGGATCGGCTGGAAGAAGGACCCGATGCGTCCGCACAGCCTGCCGCTGGTGCTGCTAGGCGCCGGTCTGCTGTGGTTCGGCTGGTTCGGCTTCAACGCCGGGTCCGCGCTGAGCGCCGGCACCACCGCCGCGGTCACCTTCGTGAACACCCAGGTCGCCACCGCCGCCGCGGTCATCGGCTGGCTGATCGTCGAGCGGCTGACGCACGGCAAGGCGACCACGCTGGGCCTGGCCTCCGGTGCCGTCGCCGGTCTGGTCGCGATCACCCCGTCCTGTGGCGCGGTCACGCCGGTCGGCGCGATCATCCTCGGCCTGTTCGCCGGTGCGATCTGCGCCTTCGCGGTGTCGCTGAAGTACAAGCTCGGCTTCGACGACTCGCTCGACGTGGTCGGCGTGCACCTGGTCGGCGGTCTGTTCGGCTCGCTGGCGATCGGTCTGCTCGGCTCGGCGGCGGCGCCGTCCGCGGTCGACGGCCTCTTCTACGGCGGCGGCGTCTCGCAGCTCGGCAAGCAGGCGCTGGCCAACGTGGTGGTCGGGATCTACTCCTTCGCCGTAGCCTTCATCCTCGGCAAGGTCATCGACAAGACCATCGGCTTCCGGGTCACGGAGGACGACGAGGTCACCGGCGTCGACCAGGTCGAGCACGCGGAGACGGCGTACGACTACCTCAGCGCCGCGGGTCTGCGCGGTGCGCTCTCCACCCGGCCCGCACCGGCGACGGTCCCGGCCGAGGAGAATGGCTCCACCGAGGCGTCCGAGAAGGAAGGTGTCAAGGCATGAAGCTGATCACCGCGGTGGTCAAGCCGCACAAGCTGGAGGACGTCCGGGCCGCGCTGGAGACGTTCGGCGTCACCGGCATGACGGTCACCGAGGCGAGCGGCTACGGCCGGCAGAAGGGTCACACCGAGGTCTACCGCGGCGCCGAGTACGAGGTCGACCTGGTGCCGAAGGTGCGGCTCGAGGTGGTCGTCGAGGACGGTGACAGCGCCGACGTGACGGACGTGATCGTGAAGGCCGCGCAGACCGGCAAGATCGGCGACGGCAAGGTCTGGGTCACCCCGGTGGAGACGATCGTCCGGGTCCGGACCGGCGAGCTGGACGGAGACGCGCTCTAGATGCAGGACCGGGCAGAGCAGCGGCGTGGCCGCGCCGAAGAGGCGGACGCGCTGCTGCAGCTGCTGCTCGCGAAGGCTTGCGACGCCCTCGGTGTGCCCACCGAGGGCGTCGCGCTGGTCGCGGTGGGCGGCTACGGGCGTGAGGAGCTGTCGCCGTACAGCGATCTCGACGTGATGCTCGTGCATGCCGAGGGCTACCCGCGCATCGATGAGCTGGCCGCGCAGATCTGGTATCCGCTGTGGGACTCCCGGACCAAGCTGGACCACAGTGTGCGCACGCTGGCAGAGGCTCGGGACGCCGCGGCGGCTGACGACAGGGTTGCCCTGGGGCTGCTGGACGCGCGGCATGTGGCAGGGGACTCGCACCTGACGCTGCAGCTGCGGTCGGTGCTCATGGCCGATTGGCGGCGTACTGCGAAGTCACGGCTGCCCGGTCTGGCGCAGGCGTGCCGCGACCGGGCATCCAGTGTCGGAGAGCTCGCACACCTCGCGGAGCCGGACCTGAAGGAGGCGTACGGCGGCCTGCGCGACGCCGTCGTACTGCGTGCGCTGGTGGCGTCGTGGCTGGTCGACGTGCCGCACCCGGTGCTGGAGCGGGCGCGACGGGACCTGCTCGAGGTCCGCGACGTCCTGCACGAGGTGGCAGGGCGCGCGACAGACCGCCTCGTTGCCGACCTGGCCGGTGAAGTGGCGGCCGGGCTCGGGTTGGCCGGGCGGGACGAGCTGCTGCGGCATGTGTACGCGACGGGCCGGACGCTGGCGCACGTGTGCGACGTGTCCTGGCGGCGCGTCGAGAGCTTGATGACCAAACCGCCACGGTCCCGGCGCAGGCAGCGCACCGGTGGACCGTTGCTGCTCGCACTGGACGAAGGCGTGGGGCAGCACGAGGGTGAGGTCGTGCTGATGCCGGACGCGCGTCCGGAGCGGGACGCTGTGCTCGGCCTGCGTGCTGCTGCCGTCGCTGCCGACCGGGAGCTCGTGCTGTCGCCTGCTGTCTGTGCCCGGCTGGCGGCGTCGGCAGCAGACTTGCCGGAGCCGTGGCCGGGGGAGGCACGGCGCTTGCTGTGCGCCCTGCTCGGTGCGGGCCATGGGCTGCTCGAGGTGTGGGAGGCCCTGGACCAGGCCGGGTACATCTCCCGGATTCTGCCCGAGTGGGACGCGGTGCGGTTCAGGCCGCCGCAGTCGGCGATCCACCGGTTCACCGTGGACAGGCACTTGCTGGAAACCTGCGTCGAGGCGTCGGCGATGGTCCGCGACGTGCGGCGCCCTGACTTGTTGCTGGTCGCCGCTCTGCTGCACGACCTGGGCAAAGCGCTCGACGGCGACCACAGCGTCACCGGTGCGGGCATCGCGGCCCGGGTGGCGCGCCGGATCGGCTTCAGCGAGGCGGACTCCGACACCATCACGTTGCTGGTCCGGCAGCACCTGATGCTCGCGCAGGTCGCCACCCGGCGCGATCTGGAAGACCCGATGACCGTGGACATGGTGGTCGGGATCGTGCGCAGCACCGAGACTCTGGACCTGCTGGAGGCCCTGACGTACGCCGACGCGCGGGCCGCTGGTCCGGCCGCGTCGTCGCCGTGGCGCATGCGGCTGGTCGGCGAGCTGTGCCGGCGCGTGCGCAGTGAGCTGGCCGGCGGTGGCGAGAGCATGTGGACCGAGACGCCGCCCGTTCCGGTGCCGGTGCTGCACCAGGTGGTCGGCGTGGGCCGGCTTGGTGTCACCGTGAGCGATCACCACGGGGACCTGCGGGTGAACGTCGCCGTACCCGACCAAGTGGGCACGCTGTCGACCGTCGCCGCCGTACTCGCGGTGGAGCGGCTGGCCGTGCGGTCCGCGGTCATCACGTCCGTGGACGGCCTTGGCATCTCGCAGTGGACCGTCGCGGGCTCGCCGCCCGACCCGGTGCGGTTGCGTGACCGGCTGGCTGTGGCGTTGCGTGACTCTGCCGACGTCGTACGCCGATTGGCTGCAAGGGACTCGTCGCGACCTCGTGTTGCCAGCCGGGTGGACTTGCTGCCGGAGGCCTCCGAAACCGCCACTGTGCTGCAGGTGCGGGCGCATGACCGTCCAGGGCTCCTGTACGACGTCACAGCGGCCATCGCGTCTACTGGTGCCGACATCCGCTCCGCCCACGTCAGCACGCTCGGTGCGGAGTGTGTCGACGTCTTCTACCTCACCGATCGTCACGGCGCGCCACTCGAACCCGAGGACGCGCGGACCACGGCAAAGTCGGTGCTGGATCGACTGAGCTTCTAGGCTCCCCTTGTGGATGTTGTAGAGGCACTGCAGCGACAAGCGACCGCGTGTGAGGGTCTGGGGTCCCCGATGTATGCCGAGTTGCTCCGGCTGCTCGTGGACGACTACGAGGTCGGTGGGGTCTCGGGCGAGGTACTGGCCGAGTATGAGGGCCGTTCGTTCGGTGAGGCGATCGGACTGCGGCTACTGGCGGCTGTGCACGGCATGGTGCTGTCCGGCACCGCACCGGAGCTGGCGGCGTTCTACCCGAGCGCAGGCGGCGCCTGGGACGCGGTGCTCGGCTGGGAGGCGTTCGAGCAACTCCTGCAGTCACGGCTGGGCGAGGTGCGCTCACTGCTGACACAACCGCCGCAGACGAACGAGGTCGGCCGGTCTGCTGCGCTGTACGGCGGTCTGCTGCAGCTGGTCGAGGCAGTCCCGCTGCCGGTACGGCTGTTCGAGATCGGCGCCAGCGGGGGACTGAACCTGCGCGCCGACCGGTTCCGGTACATGGCGGACGGCACGTCGTACGGGCCTGCTGACAGTCCGGTCGTGTTCGAGTCGGCCTGGTCCGGACGGGTGCCATCGGTGGAGCTGCGGATCGCGGAGCGGGTCGGCTGCGACACCGCGCCGGTGAACCCGCTGACGCCGGACGGTGCGCTCACGCTGACGTCGTACGTCTGGCCGGACATGCCCGATCGCCTGACCCGGCTCCGCGGGGCTCTGGAGGTCGCCCACGAGGTCGCGGCCGACGTACGCCGTGAGGACGCCGTCTCGTTCCTGAACGGGCTGGAGCTGTCGGAAGGACACGTCACCGTCGTCTGGCACTCGATCATGTGGCAGTACCTCCGCCGTGCCGACCGATCAGCGATCCAGGCCCGGTTGGCGGAGCTCGGCGCGCAGGCCACCGAGTCCGCGCCGTTGGCCCACCTCAGCCTCGAGCCGCACGCCGTGATGACCCACGGCCGCGGCACGGACGGCTACGAGTACCGCGTGGACCTGCAGACCTGGCCGGACGGCAAGACCCGCGCACTGGGCACCGCGGCTCCCCACGGCCAGGACCTGATCTGGGGTTAGGGCATGTCTGATAATCCAGCGCCTACTGCGGGGCACTCGGCACGGCATCTCGCCGCACGTGAGCAAAGGCCACGATGCGCCGCATCGAGACCTTCGCTCCCGCACGCCGAGCTACCGCACCGAGCACCTCCTCGCGACGGCGCTGGATTATCAGACATGCCCTAGGCCCTCCGGCGGGTAGCGCGCATCTCCTGGAACAGCTCGAACTCACCGTCGGGTGCCGCGCTGAAGCCCTGCCAGTGGAAGGAGGCCGCAGTCACGTCGGTGAAGGTCCACCGCGAGCGAACGCCGGCCGCGTCCGTGCCCTCCTGGATCATCCCGCCGGAGCCGTCCGAGCGACCGACCTGGGAGAAGTAGGACGGGATCCTCGGCGAGATCCAGGTGATCCGCCACAGGCCGGTCGTGACGTCGTACAGGCGTACGGTCGTGCCGGGGAACCGCCCCTGGAACTCAGGGCAGTGCAGCACGTCCTGCACCACCCGTCCGCCCAGGGTCCAGCCGAAGTGCCACTCACCCTCGGCAGTGCGCCACACCCCGTCGGCGAACCTGTAGCGGTTGCTGATGTCCCAGGAGCCGACCAGCCGCCCGTAGAGCATCAGCGCCTCCGCGTGCTCCGGGTCCGGGCCGTCTGCGGTCAGCAATTGCAGCACGTTCAGACCTCCTGCAGGGCTGCGACGAGGGTGTCGGTGAGTTCGGCGGCGTAGCGGCCGTCGGGGTCGAGGTCCGGGTCGAAGATGCCGATGTCGAAGCCGACGCACCTGGGCAACGCGAGCAGCGGTCGGAGGAGGGCGCGGAGCTGGTTGTGGTCGATCCCACCCGGGTCCGGGCTGTCCACGGCCGGCATGACCGCGGCGTCGAGGATGTCCACGTCCAGGTGCACCCAGAACCCGTCCAGGTGGTCGAGGTGCGCCAGCGTCCCGCGGGCCGCTGCGTCCGGGTCCTCGGCGATCTTCGCCGCCGGCCACACCGGGATGCCCGCCTTCTCGACGTCGCCGACGTACTCGTCGTCGGCCCGGATCCCGAGCAGCACCGCGTCGGTGTCGAGCGTGTACGGCCCGAGCCCTTGAAGGTCGGTCAGGTCCGCCTGGCCGCGCCCGGTGACCAGCGCCAGCGCCTCACCGCCGGCGGCCCCGACGTACGGCGAGTTGCCGACGGTCCGGAAGTCCGAGTGGCCGTCGATGTACACGACGCCGTACCGCCCGAGCCGCTTCAGCCCCAGCGCCGGCCCGAGCAGGTTGCTGCACTCACCGCCCAGCAGTACGACGAACTTCCCCTGCTCGACGAACCCGGCCACCCGATCCGCCACCTGCACCGTGTACCGCGCCATCGCCGCCGCGTTGAACACGCCGTCCCCGGGCTTCCACCCCGCCATGTCGTACCGCGGCGGCGTCACACACCCACCGTCCTCGGCCCCGATCCGCGCCAGGAACCCCCGGTCCCGCACCGCCCCCGCCAACTTGTAGCACCCCGGAACCACGCCGGCAGCCGGCGCCCGCAACCCCAGGTTGGACGGCCCGTCCAGCACCACCCGCATTCGTGTCCCCTAACCGGTAAATCCAGTCCAATCGGTTAGATAGTGGCGGTGACCGGAGCCGCTGTCAATCACCTCTGCCCAGGCGAAGCCGGGCGCTGTCAACCCCGGTCCTGTCCCGCCGGGGGCGGATCCTCCCAAAGCCCGTTGACCAGGTACTGCTCGGAGGTTTCGAGTCCACGGGTCAGGCCCCGGATGGCGCCGCTGTCGGCGCCGGCGCGGTCGGCGATGTCCCAGATCCGTTCGCGGGCCGACGCGTAGGCAGCGAGGCGGTCGTCCCTGGTCCCGGTCTCCAAGCTGCTCTCGTCGATGATCGCGAGAGCTTCGGTCATTTCGGGAGATTGACCCGCCGGTGCCGCTCCGCCCGCGAGCTCACGGAACTGTTCGTGGTCCATGGTCATTCCTTGCCTGCCGCTGGTTGTCAGCCGCGGCCGCGGTCGGTGGGGGTCGTCGTCCGGTCCGGGGTTGTGCGATGCGCGCCCTGCGCCGATGCCGAGCCTGCGCCGCGGGCTCCGTCGCCGAGGGTGGGTTTGTGCTGAGTGGCCTGTGCCGCGGGCGCCTGACCGTCGAGGAAGCGCATGGTGTGGCCGGCCGAACCGCGCGCGTACGGTTCTGCGGGCCGCTCAGGTTCTGGGCCTGGCTGTTCGCGATCTCGAAGTTCGGGATCTTCGACGGGTACGGCTCGGTCGGGTTCTCGGCGTAATGCTCCCGGATCCGGTCCGTCGCGTCGTCCAGCGACTGGGTGGTGGCCTGCGCGACATCGTTCCCGACGACAGGCAGTTCATCGTCGAGGTTCCGCCATCCCGGGCCGGTCATGGCGTTGATCAGTTCGGCACGGGCGGCCTGCTGGTGCTGTGGATCCTGCGGTACCACGTCGCCGAGTCTGTTTCGCACGATCTCGTCGGCGATCGCGTCCCAGCGCATCACCACCGGTTGGTCGATGGCCCGGTCCGCCAGCGCGTCCTTGCCCTCCGGCCCCGCGGCGTACTCGAGTAGCGCGTCGGTCGCACGGTACGCGGCCGGATACTCCGCCTTCGGCTCCGGCAGCTCGCCGTACCCGGTGGAGGCGGCGAAGACCGCGACGTCCTTGACCGCGACGTACTCGGTCAGGCCTTCGTCGAGCCCCTTGGAGTGCCGGGAGCGGACGGCATTCGGCTCCTTAGGAGCGTCGACGGGGGCGCGGGCGTGATTCGTCTCGTGCAGGATGGTCGAGAGTGCCTGCACCTGGTCGTGCGGGTTCGCATCTGGTCCGAGTTGGTCCAGGACCAGTTCCTTGGAGAGCTTGAACGACCCGTCCCCCGGCACGAACGCACCCCAGCCGCCCTCGCCGACGGTCGCGTACAGGTCACCTTCCCACAGATCCGTCTCGTTCGGCCGCAGCGCCCGTGCGGCCTTGTACAACTCGGCGAAGCGCTTGTACTCCGGGGACTCCTCGTCGACCTGGATCACGGCCATCGGTCAGCGACCGCCAGAGTCCGGTGGCCGGTCGAGCGGCCAGTGCGGGTCGCGGAGGTTGTCCTCGAGATGCTCGAGTACGCGGGTCAGGGCGCGGATGCTCGCGGCCTCGTCGGCCGGGGCGCGGTCGGCGAGCTCGAAGATCTTGCGGCGGGCCTCGGTCATGATCTCGATGCGTTCCTCGTCCGAGCCCCGCGCCTCGTACGCCGCGCGCTCGATCGCAACCGCTTCCTGCATCAACGCGCTCGGCGGCTCCGGCGGTACGGCGTACCCCGGCAGGCGATCTATCAGCATCGTCGCGACCCGGCGGTCCTCGTCGGAGTCCAACTGGGGCAGGAGGTCGCGCAACGACCGCTCTGCCGCTCCGACCGCGTCGGGACCGTCGCGCTGGATCCGGCGTTTGTGGGCGTTGTGGGCGTTGTTGAACTCGCTCAGGCGCATCTGCCCTCCTTCCCCCACAGCGTATCGGCGCACGGATTCACGCGGTCGTGCCCGAGCGTGCCGTTGCAGTCTGTGGTCGGCGGGCTGCCTGAGTCATTCCCGGGTTGCGGGGCCGGTAGACTCGGGGAGTTCATCGCTTCGACGAAACGGACTGTTTCTCGTGTTCGACACGCTCTCCGATCGGCTCTCCACCGCGTTCAAGAACCTGCGGGGCAAGGGCAAGCTGACCGACGCCGACATCGACGCGACCGCCCGGGAGATCCGGATCGCGTTGCTGGAGGCCGATGTCGCGCTGCCCGTCGTGCGGGAGTTCATCGCGGCGGTCAAGGAACGCGCCAGCGGGGCCGAGGTGCGCGGCGGGCTGAACCCGGCGCAGCAGGTCATCAAGATCGTCAACGAGGAACTGATCAACATCCTCGGCGGCGAGACCCGCGAGCTGCGGATGGCCAAGAAGCCGCCGACGGTGATCATGCTCGCCGGTCTGCAGGGCGCCGGTAAGACCACCCTGGCCGGAAAGCTCGCGAAGTGGCTGCGGGAGACCAAGCACCAGACCCCGATGCTGGTCGCCGCCGACCTCCAGCGGCCGAACGCGGTGACCCAGCTGCAGGTGGTCGGCCAGCGCGCCGGCGTCCCGGTGTTCGCGCCCGAGCCCGGTAACGGCGTCGGCGACCCGGTCGAGGTCGCCCGCAAGGCGATGGACGAGGCGCGCAGCAAGCAGCACAGCGTGGTCATCGTCGACACCGCCGGCCGGCTGGGCGTCGACGAGGAGCTGATGAAGCAGGCCGCGGACATCCGCGACGCGGTCGGCCCGGACGAGATCCTGTTCGTCGTCGACGCGATGATCGGCCAGGACGCGGTCACCACCGCGCAGGCCTTCCTGGACGGCGTCGGCTTCGACGGC
The DNA here is from genome assembly GCF_040610875.1 of Kribbella sp. NPDC003505. Classification (NCBI taxonomy): domain Bacteria; kingdom Bacillati; phylum Actinomycetota; class Actinomycetes; order Propionibacteriales; family Kribbellaceae; genus Kribbella; species Kribbella sp. NPDC003505. The sequence continues at coordinate 193,583 of NZ_JBEXNA010000011.1, forward strand.
GTGGTGCTGTCCAAGCTCGACGGTGACGCCCGCGGTGGCGCCGCGCTGTCGATCGCGCAGGTGACCGGACGCCAGGTGATGTTCGCCAGCAACGGCGAGAAGCTCGAGGACTTCGACGTCTTCCATCCCGACCGGATGGCGTCGCGCATCCTCGGCATGGGTGACGTGCTCAGCCTGATCGAGAAGGCCGAGCAGACCTTCGACGCCGAGGAGGCCGCCAAGACCGCGGCCAAGCTGGCCAAGAAGGGCGGCAAGGACTTCACGCTGGACGACTTCCTGGCCCAGATGCAGTCGGTCCGGAAGATGGGCCCGCTGACCAAGATCTTCGGCATGCTGCCCGGTGCGAACCAGTTCAAGGACCAGCTGGAGAACTTCGACGAGCGCGAGATCGACCGGATCGAGGCGGTCATCCACTCGATGACCCCGGCCGAGCGTGCCGACCCGAACATCATCAATGGCTCCCGCCGGGCCCGGATCGCGAAGGGTTCCGGGACCGAGGTGGCCACCGTCAGCGGCCTGGTCGAGCGGTTCTTCGAGGCCCGCAAGATGATGGCCGCGATGGCGTCCGGCAAGGGCATGCCGGGGATGCCCGGGATGCCCGGGATGCTGGGGATGCCCGGCATGGGCGGCGGCGCCCGGAAGGCCAAGCAGCAGCAGAAGAAGGGCAAGAAGCGCGGCTCCGGCAACCCTGCCAAGCGGGCGAACCAGGCCAACCAGCAGCCGCAGGCTCCGGAGCCGGGCCAGTTGCCGGCCGCGTTCGGCGGGCAGAACGGCGGCGACTTCGAGCTGCCGGACGACTTCAAGAAGATGCTCGGCGGCAACTGAGCATTCCCGAAAGGGCACATCCGGGCGGCCCGGCCGTCCGGATGTCAGAACTGTCACCCGATCACCCGACGCGGTCGACGGCCGTTCGGGTCTACGGTGGACGGTAGGGGGCGAAGAACAGGTGACAGTCACCTGAACAGGCCCGTTCGGCACCCGGTCACGGCCGGCGGCGGCGCACCGTCACCGGTTGTCCCCGACCCCGTGACGGCTAAGATCGTCCCTACGCCCGGAAGACACACCTACTGCGGAATGCGTCGAGGACGGTTCGGATGAGGCAGCAGTTCAAGAACCTGGACACCTGGCGGGGAAAGCTGACCGCCACCTGGGTCTGCCTTGCCCCGCCCACCGCCATGGTCGCCGTGTTCGTGGTCGGCGGAGTCACCTCGAACACGTTCATCGTCGACGCGCACGCGCTGTCCGCCCCGCGCCAGGACGCGGTCTTCGACGATCTGGCGAACAATGTGCCCGACCAGCCGGGCGTTGACGGCAGCCTGCCGACGCAGGAGAAGTCCACCGTCCAGGTCCCCGTCACGGGGACGACGGACGGCACCGTGCAGCCGATCCCCGGCGCGTTCGGGAACGCCTCCGGCATCCCGGGCACCGTGCTGGCGGCGTACCAGAAGGCCGCGCGGGACCTGGCGATGTCGATGCCGGCCTGCCACATCACCTGGCCGCTGCTCGCCGGGATCGGCAAGGTCGAGTCCGGGCACGCCAGCGGCGGCAAGGTCGACGCTAACGGCAACACCCGCGGCAAGATCCTCGGCCCGGTCCTGGACGGCGGCCCCGGGATGGCGGCGATCGCCGACACCGACCAGGGGCTGTACGACGGTAGTGCGACCTGGGACCGCGCGGTCGGGCCGATGCAGTTCATCCCGGGCACCTGGAGGGCGTTCGGTGCCGACGGCAACGGCGACGGGGTCAAGGACCCGCACAACGTGTTCGACGCGGCGCGCGCGGCCGGCGACTACCTCTGCTCCGGCGGGGCGAACCTCGCCGACCCGCAGGGCCTGGTCCAGGCGGTGCTGCGCTACAACCACTCGATGGACTACGTGTCGACCGTCCTGCGCTGGATGCAGTCGTACAGCAACGACACCGTGAGCATCCCGGACAAGCCCGGCACCATCGACACTCCGGGCGACGACGGCAACGCCGACGACCGCGAGTCGACGCCGACGTCGACCCCGCCGACCACCGCGCCGCCGACGACGGTCCCGACCACGGCGCCGACGACCGCACCGACGAGCTCCAGCCCGACCGCCGCACCGAGCTCGACGCCGACGTCCCCGCGACCGACGAACAGCCCGGCGACGTCCACGCCGCCCACCACCTCGAAGCCGACCAGGCCGCCGCTGAGCCCGCCGCCGAGCAGCCCGACCACGACGCCGACGAGCCCGACGACGACCACGCCCACGGAGTCGCCGACCAGCACGCCGACGACGCCGACGACCTCGCCGTCGGGCGACCCGACCAGCGACCCGACCTGCACCCCGGCGACGACCACCGCGCCGACCAGCAGCCCGACGCTGACACCGACGCCGGAGCCCTGCAGCACGACGTCCCCGCAGGGTGAGTCGTCGGCCAGCCCGAGCGACGCACCATCGGCGGCCGGCTGAGGCCCGGTCGGTTCAGGCCGGCTACGGCCGGTAAGGTGAGGTAGCGACGGTCGTTACCTCGGTGCCGGTTTTCCGAGGGGTTTCTGGGCGGCGTAACTTTGCGTCGTCTTGATGTAACTTTCTGGCGCGTGGTTCGTTGAAGGGGCTATGCGCCTAACCCGTAGTGGTAACCGTCGGGTCAAAATCATCATCGCTTCTTTGTGTACGGCCCCGCTCCTGGTCGGGGCCATCGTGACCGTCGCCTCGGGCGGAGCCGGTGCCTCCGGACCGCTCGAGGCGGGCAGCCCGGTCGCCCCGTCACCCGGGGCCGGGCTGAACAGCGGCGAGTTCGACGAGTTGACGATGATCGTGCCGCAGCGTCCCGGCGTGGACGGCCGGCTCGGATCCGACAAACCCGCCCGCGACGACGTCCCCGTGCAGGGGGCCACCGACGGCCGCTCGGTCGTGCGTCCCGGCCGGCCGGGAGCCGTGAACGGCATCCCGCGCGGGGTGTTCCCCGCCTACCGCCGCGCCACCGCCAACCTCGCGGTCGTGCGGCCGAACTGTGGGCTGACCTGGCCGTTGCTGGCCGGGATCGGCAAAGTCGAGTCCGACCATGCGAGCGGCGGCCGCGTCGACGTGGCCGGCACCACCCGCGGCCGGATCCTCGGCCCGGTGCTGAACGGCCGGCACGGCAACGGCCGGATCACCGACAGCGACAAGGGCAAGTTCGACGCGGACCAGACCTGGGACCGGGCCGTCGGGCCGATGCAGATCATCCCGCAGGTCTGGGACGAGTTCGGGGCTGACGGCAACGGCGACGGCTACCGCAACCCGAACAACGTGTACGACGCGGTCACCACGGTCGCCGTGGTGCTCTGCGCCGAGGGCGACGACCTGCGCCGGCCGCGCGACCTCGTCGCCGCCCTGCTGCGGTACCAGCACTCCAAGGACTTCGTCGCCACGGTGCTGAAGTGGATGCGCGTCTACAGCAAGAACGCGGTCCTCGTGCCGAACGCGAAGGGCAACATCTCGACCGCGAAGACAAACGGCAACGCCGAGCGCCGGGTCGACCCGCGCCAGGTGCCGGACGTTCCGGACGACACCACGACGCCGACGCCGACGCCGACAGCGGTGCCGACGACACAGCCGCCGGTGGTGCCGACATCTACGCCGGACGACCGGACGACGGTGCCGAAGCCGGCCGGGACGCCGACCGACACCCCGACCAGGACGCCGACGAAGACCCCGACCAAGACCCCCACCAAGACGCCGACGAAGACCCCGTCGCCGACGCCCACCCCGACTCCGACTCCCACGCCGACCCCGACGCCGACGGCGACCCCGACGGAGACCCCGTCCGGGACCCCGTGCGCCGGCAACGAGACCACCACCCCGACCTGCACGCCGGGCGGCGGCTCGCACGGGTAGCTCGCACCGGGTTGCTCGCACCGGGTAGCTCGCACGGGCGGCGCCTCGCCGGATACCGTCAGCCGTATGACGGTTTTGAGGCTCGTCGGCACGGTGCTGCCGGCTGGTGAGCAGCAGGAGATCCACCTCAGCGGTGGGCTGGTCGTCGACCGGCCCACCGCTGCTGATGTGACGACCGTGCACACCGGCGGCTGGATCGTGCCCGGCCTGGTCGACGCGCACTGTCACATCGGCCTCGACCAGCACGGCGGCGTCGACCGGGAGATCCAGGAGCAGCAGGCGATCGCCGACCGGGAGGCCGGTGCGCTGCTCGTCCGGGACGCCGGCTCGCCGGTCGACACCCGCTGGATCGACGACCGTGCGGACCTGCCGAAGATCATCCGGGCCGGGCGGCACATCGCCCGTTCGAAGCGGTACATCCGCAACTACGGCTGGGAGATCGAGCCGGAGGAACTGGTCGCGTACGTCGAGCAGGAGGCCCGGCGCGGCGACGGCTGGGTCAAGCTGGTCGGCGACTGGATCGATCGCGACGCCGGCGACCTGACCCCGTGCTGGCCGGCCGAGGCGCTGAACGCCGCGATCGCCCGCGCCCACGAGCTCGGCGCCCGGGTGACCGCGCACGTGTTCGGCGAGCACGCCCTCCCGGATCTGCTGGCCGCGGGTATCGACTGCCTCGAACACGGCACCGGCATCGAGCCCGGGTTGCTCGCCGGGATGGCCGAGCGCCAGGTGGCCGTCGTACCGACGATGATCCAGCTCGAGAACTTCCCGCAGTACGCCGAGCAGGCCGCGGCCAAGTTCCCGCTGTACTCGACCCACATGCGCGACCTGTACGAGCGCCGCCTGCACCGGCTGCGGGACGCGTTCGAGGCCGGCGTCCCGGTCTATGCGGGGACCGACGCCGGCGGTGTTCTCGGGCACGGCCTGGTGGCGCAGGAGATCCAGGCGCTGACCGAGATCGGCATGTCGGGGGAGCAGGCGCTCGCCGCGGGGTCTTGGGCGGCCCGTGCCTGGCTGGGCGCACCGAGCCAGCTGGCCCCCGGTGATCCGGCCGATCTGGTCGTCTACGACGAGGACCCGCGGGCGAATCCGGCCGTGCTGACCCACCCGCGCCTGATCGCACTGCGTGGAAGCGTGATCTTCTCTCGGTGACGGGAAGAAATTCACTCAAACACTGGAATCAGCGGAAGATCTTCCCTTAGCGTGGCTCTCGGGACCGCCGACGCCCCTCGGCGGACCAGACACGGGAAGGAACCGCCCCGATGGGTAAAACCGCCCTGATACCCGCATTCCTGGCCGTCGGCGCACTGGCCTTGACGGCTCTGCCGAGCAATGCGGCCCAGCCGCCGTCCGAGTCGGAGCTCGCCTCCGCGTTCCGGGCTGCCTCCGCGACGTACGACGTACCGCGAGAGGTGCTCGTCGGCGTCGGGTTCGCCGAGACTCATCTCGACGGCCATGACGGCACGCCGAGCCAGGCGAACGGCTACGGCGTGATGCACCTGGCCGCCAACAACGTGAACAAGACGATGTCCGAGGCAAGCAAGCTGACCGGCCTGCCGGTCGCGACGCTGTCCAAGGACGACACCTCGAACGTGCTCGGCGCCGCGGCCGTCCTCGACTCCTACGCCGATGAGGCCAAGCTGACCGACCGCAGCGACCTCGGCCAGTGGTACGGCGTGATCGCCAAGTACTCGCACTCCGCCGACGCGTCGACGGCGCGGCTCTACACCGACGAGGTCTACCGGATCATCGCCCGCGGCGTCCGTACCGCGGGCGTCTCGACAGACCCGAAGACCGTCACGCCGGACCGCGGTGCGTACGCGAAGGCTGCTCCGCTCGGGACCGCCGCCGTCGACTACCCGGGCGCGATCTGGAACCCGGCCAGCACCAGCAACTACCGCGTCGGGCGGACCGCGGCGATCACCACGATCGTCATCCACGTGACCCAGGGCTCGTACGCCGGCACGATCAGCTGGTTCAAGAACCCGTCGGCACAGGTCAGCGCGCACTACGTGGTCCGCTCCAGCGACGGCGAGGTCACCCAGATGGTGGCCGAGAAGGACACCGCGTGGCACGTCCGGACAGAGAACCCGTACACGATCGGCATCGAGCACGAAGGGTACGTCGACCAGCCGTCCTGGTTCACCGACGCGATGTACCGCTCGTCGGCCGCGCTGACCCGCAACATCGCCGACCGGCGGGGCATCCCGAAGGACCGGGCCCACATCAAGGGCCACAGCGAGATGCCGAACAACGACCACACCGACCCGGGTCCGAACTGGAACTGGGACTACTACATGCAGCTGGTGAACGGCGGCGACCCGAACCCGCCGGAGTACAACTTCACCACCTGGGGCAGCGGGGTCAACGTCCGCTCGGCGCCGAAGCTGTCCGCGTCGGTCGTCACCACGCTGCCCGGCCCGACCCAGGTGTTCGTCGAGTGCCAGGTCCAGGGCGACACGGTGACCGCCAACGGCTACACCAACAACTGGTGGGCCAAGCTGCGCGACCAGCACGGCTACATGACCAACATCTACATCGACGACCCGAACCAGAAGCTCCCCGGCGTACCGGATTGCTAGAACGCCAAAGGTAGAGCCTGCTGTACCGACTGCGGCTGCCGGTGTGCCGCAGGATGGGTGCATGCTCACGAAGATCCTCTCCCGGGGTGGTCCGGCCGCCGGCTATCTGGCGATCCGCTACCTGAAGTCGGTCACGTTGCTGGCCGCGACACCGATCAGCCTGCTGCTCGGCTGGATCATCCCGGGCGTCACCGCCGGCCTAGTGAAGCTCGCCAACAGCGAGCGGTACCGGGCGGCCAAGTACCTCGGCATCCCGCAGGCCGAGGAACTGCCGCCGGCCCTGCCGCGGCAGCCCGGCGACGTCACGACGCTGTTCCGGGACAAGTCGTTCAAGCGCAGCCTGCGCTGCCTGCTGATGCCGGTCGCGATGATCCCCGAGTTGCTCGTGGCCGTCATCGCCGTGGTCGGCGCGCCGGCGGCGATCGTCGGCATGCTGCTGTGGTGGCTCGACCCGGGTAACTTCAGCCTGATGGGTGTCGGTGTCGACAACTGGTTCGAGGCGCTCACGCTGGGCCCGCTGCAGGTCGGAGCCGGCCTGTGGTTCCTGGGTCGGGTTGCGCCCGCTGTGGCGCGCGGTCACGCCAAGGCCGTGCTCCGGCTGCTCGCGCCCAGCCCGGACCAGCTGGAGACGGCCAGGCTGGAGCAGCGTGTCGAGGAACTCACCAAGAGCAGGGCAGGTGCTGTCGACTCGCACGGTGCCGAGCTACGCCGGATCGAGCGCGACCTGCACGACGGGACGCAGGCTCAGCTGGTGTCGCTGGCCATGCGGATCGGCATCGCCAAGCAGACCATGGCCGAGGACCCCGAGAAGGCAGCCAAGCTGCTGGACGACGCCCGTGACGGCGCAGAGCAGGCCATGACCGAGCTGCGCGGCGTACTGCGGACCATGTATCCGCCGATCCTTGCGGACCGCGGTCTGGCCGGAGCGGTGTCTGCACTGGCCGCCCGGTGCCCGCTGCCGGTAGAGCTTCGCATCGGTGCGCTGGGCGAGGTCCCCGCAGCAGTCGAGGCCGCTGCCTACTTCGTCGTCGCGGAGTCGCTCACCAACGTCACGAAGCACAGTGCGGCGGGGCATGTCGACATCCAGCTCGAACGGCGTGGTCGTGAGCTCTACCTGGCGGTGACCGACGACGGGATCGGCGGAGCGCGGGTCAGTGCCCAGTTCGGTGCGCAGTCCGACCTGCTGGGCCGGGGGAGCGGTCTGCATGGCATGCTCCACCGAGTGCAGGCGATCGACGGCCACATGGAGCTGCGGAGCCCGATCGGCGGGCCGACCACCGTCGAGGTGATCCTTCCGTGCGGGTGATCATCCTCGAGGACAACCCGATCCTCGCCGAGGGCCTCAGTCTGCTGCTCGACAACTCCGGCTTCCAGGTCGTCGCCGTCGCCACCGACGCTGACGAGTTCGCCAAGGCGGTCGACGAGCACCCGGTGGACATCGCGGTGGTCGACGTACGGCTGCCCCCGACGTTTACCGACGAGGGCCTGCGGGCGGCGATCGAGGCGCGCCGGGTGCGGCCGGGGCTTCCGGTGCTGGTGTTCTCGCAGTACGTCGAGGAGGTGTACGCCGCCGAGCTATTGGCGGCCGGCAGTGAAGGCGTCGGCTATCTGCTGAAGGACAGGGTGTCGCGCGTCGACGAGTTCCTGGAGGCGGTACGGCGGGTCGCGGCCGGCGGGACTGTCCTGGACCCTGAGGTCGTCAGCCAGCTGATGGTGAAGCGAAGCAGCCCGCTGGACCGGCTGACGCCGCGGGAACGCGAAGTGCTCGCGCTGATGGCCGAAGGTCTCGGCAACACGGCGATCGGGGAGAAGCTCGTCATCTCCGACGGCGCGGTGCACAAGCATGTCGGCAACGTGTTCCTCAAACTCGACCTGACGCCGACCGACTCCGGTCACCGGCGCGTCCTCGCCGTTCTCGCCTACCTCGGCCTGTGAACCCTTGACGCGCCTGACAACGTAGGCCACTCTCAATCTGAGAGCGCTCTCATCCACCGAACCGCCCCTAGGTGAGGAGAGTTCAGATGAAGGTCCTCCTGGCCGCCGTACTCACGGCGGCTGTCCTGACTGTGCCCGCGCAGGCGCTGGCCGAGCCTCTGGCCGTTCCCGGCCAGTCCGCGGCTATGCAACGCGATTTCGGGCTGACCGAGCAGCAGATGCAGCAACGGCTGGCAGCCGAGACCTCCGCGGCGAAGCTGTTGCCCGCGGCTCAGAAAGCAGCCGGTGCCGCGTACGGCGGAGCCTGGTACGACGCCGCCACGCAGAAGCTGGTCGTAGGCGTGGTGGGCTCCGCCCGTACTGCCGCAGTACGCGCAACCGGCGCGCAAGTGGCCGCCGTACCCGTGCCGGCGAAGGCCCTGGACCAGCGGAAGGCTGCTGTCGACAAGCTGGCCGGCAAGGCAGTACCGGCCGCGGTCAGCGGCTGGGTCGCAGACCCGCGGTCCGGCAGCGTCGTGGTCAACGTCCAAGCAGGCAAGCGTTCCGCGGCCGTCGACGCGTTCGTCGCCAAGGTCGCCAAGGCCGGTGCGGTGACGGTCAAGGAGGTCGCGGCGCAGGCCCCGCGCACCTTCGCGGCCGGGACGGTCGGCGGCGACCCGTACTACGTCAGCAACATCCGCTGCTCGATCGGCTTCTCGGTGTACGGCGGGTACGTCACGGCCGGTCACTGCGGCCGGAGCGGCATCGTGCGCGGCTGGGACGGCTCCGACCAGGGCTCGTTCCGTGGCTGGTCGTTCCCCGGCAACGACTACGCGTGGGTGGCCACCGGCTATGGCTGGTGGACCGTGCCGGTCGTGCTCGGCTGGGGACAGGTGAGCGACCAGTTGGTCCGCGGCTCGTGGGAGGCGCCGATCGGCTCGTCGGTCTGCCGGAGCGGTTCGACCACGCACTGGCATTGCGGCACGATCCTGGCCAAGAACGATACTGTGAACTACGGGAACGGTCAGCTGTTCTACGGCGCGACCAAGACCAGCGTCTGCGCCGAGGGTGGTGACTCCGGCGGGTCGTTCATCACCGGTGACCAGGCGCAGGGCGTCACGTCCGGCGGCTGGGGCAACTGCAGCAGCGGTGGCGAGACGTGGTTCCAGCCGGTCAACGAGATCCTGCAGGCGTACGGGCTGACCTTGCACACCGCATGACGGGCTGTGGGATCCCCTTACGTGCAAGGGGATCCCACAGGTTCAGCAGATCGGTACGCCGGAGAGCTGGGCGTTCGGATCGTCGATGTAGATGTTGCTGATGAACCCGTTCTGGTCACGTAGCTTGGACCACCAGTTGTTGGTGTAGCCCTCGGCGTTCACGGTGTCGCCCTGCTTCTGGCAGAGCACCCACACCGATGTCGGTCCGGCCAGCGTGGTCACGACCGGCGAGCTCAAGTGCGCGTCGGAGCGGACGTTCACGCTGGAACCCCAGGTCATGTAGTTCTTGCCCGGGCCGGAGCAGCCGTTGTCGCTGGTGAGGAAGTAGGAGCCGTACGAGCCCGGGTAGGCCAGTGCTGACCCGTTGATGACGATGTTCTGCCCGATGCCGTTGAGCAGCTGCTCGTAGTGGATGTGCGGGCCTGTGGAGTTGCCGGTGCTGCCGGTGACGCCGATCTGCTGGCCCTGCGAGACCTGCTGGCCGTTGCCGACGGAGTACGCGGACAGGTGGAAGTAGTAGGTCTTCCAGCCGCCGCCGTGCTCGATGGCGATGTAGTTGCCGGCGCCGCTCGGCTGCGAGTAGCGGTACGCCGTACCGCCGGCGGAGGCCAGCACCGGCGTACCGTTCGTCGTCCCGCCGTCGGCGCGGACGAAGTCGAGTGCGCGGCGGACCTCACCGGAGTGGTGGCTGTAGGTCCAGCGTTGGCCACACGGGAACGGGGCCTTGAAGTTCGGCGCGGCCTGCGCCTGCGTCGGCACCGCCACCAGGGCGGCGGCGCCGAGCAGGAACGCGGCGAGTACTGCGAGGATTCTTCTGGGCGGCATGAGGCTCAGTGTCAGCCGTCAAGCAGCGACCTTCAACGGTTTGCGTCTGTAGTTAATTGTCAGGCCGACTCGTCGGCCACCGGCTCCAGCCTCGGGGTCTCGTCCTTCTTCGTGGCCAGCGAGTCGATCAGCTGCTTGGCCAGCGCGAAACCGGAGCCGCCCATCGTGATCGTCTTCACCAGGGTGTCCTCGATGCCCTGGGCACCGTTCAGGACCACCATGTTGCCGACCTTCTCGAACGAGCCGGCGGCCGCGGAGACGATCTCCGGGTAGGCCTCGGCCAGCTGCTGCGCGACGACGGCCTCGGTGTTGGTGGCCAGCGCCTCGGCGCGCGCCTTGATACCGGCGGCCTCGGCCATCGCCTTGGCCTGCACCGCGGACGCCTCGGCCTTACCGGTGAGCTCGGTGGCCTTCGCCTGCGCCTCACCGCGGAGCTGGACCTCACGGGCGTTCGCCTCGGCGGCCGCGATCTGCGCGTCCCGGTTGGCCGCCGCCAGCGTCCGCTGCCGGTACGCCTCGGCGTCGGCCGGCTTCAGGACCGTCGACTCCAGTTGCTTCTCGGCCAGCGACGCGTTCAGCTTCGCGGTCTCGGTCTCGGCGACCACGACCTCCTGCCGGGCCAGCGCCTCGGCCAGCGGGCCGGCCTGCGAGGCCTTCGAGTTCGCCTGGTCGACCTCGGCCTGGTAGCCGGCCTGGGCGATCGAGCTCTCCCGGACGGCCGCGGCCTTCTGCGCGGCGGCGGCCTGCTCGCGCTCGGTCGCCTCCCGGTCCCGCTCGGCCTGCGCGATCCGGGCCGCGGCCTCGACGGCGGCGGCCTGCGGACGGCCGAGGTTCTTGATGTAGCCGGACTCGTCGTCGATCTCCTGGATCTGGAGCGAGTCCACCACCAGGCCGAGCTTCTCCATGTCCCCGGCCAGCGAGCCGCGGATGTTGGTGGTCAGCGTCTCCCGGTCGTGCAGCATCTCCTCGACCGTGGTGGAGCCGACGATCGCCCGCAGGTGACCCGCGAACAGTTCGTGGATGGTGCCCATCACCTGCTCGTCGCTCTGCTCCAGGAACCGCCGGGCCGCGTTCGCGATCGAGCCGTAGTCGTCACCGACCTTGTAGGCCGTGACGCCCTTGATGTGCAGCGGGATGCCCTGGCTGGACACGCAGGTCACGGTCAGCGGCGTCGCGCGGATGTCCAGCGGCAACCGCCGTACCGTCTGGAAACCGGGCAGCACCGCGGTGCCGCGGCCGACGACGATCTTGAATCCGAGGGTCTCGTTGACCTGGTCGGTGCTCGAGTGCGCGCCGAGGCCGGAGATGATCAGCGCCTCGTTCGGCTCCGCCACCCGCCAGACCATCCGGAACAGGATCAGAAGGACGACCACCGCGACCGCCGCGATGATCAGGTACGTCCAGAGCATTTCCCCTCCAAGGGAACGTCAATTAAATGGCGCGAGCGACGTACACGGTGCGGGGCGGGTCGAAGTCGACCACGACCACCTGCGTCCCCACCTCGAGCACCTCGTCGGTCGCCGGGTAAGCGTAGAAGGCCTCGGTGGCACCCCGGACCGGCAGCATCACCTCGCCGACGATCCCGGGTGCGATCCGGCCGATCACCCGCCCCCGCTTGCCTGTCATGTGTCCCTCCGACGTCGCCGCGCACGATCCAGTTCCCGAAGCCTACGTTGTCGACGGCTTGTGGCCGGACCCGCAGCGGCCGCATTGTTGGAGCAGCGGCCTGGGGGTGGGGAGGGGCCATGGCTGGGGAGGTCCGGGTCGAGGTCGTCGACGAGAGTGTGGACACCGAACGGCTCGAGGTGCTGGCGCTGCTGCTGCGCCAGGAGTTGCTGATGCTCGACGTCCGGTCGGTCGAGCCGTACGCCGAGGGCGAGGCGCCGCCGGGTTCGAAGGGCGGACTCGCCGCGGTGGCCGGCGTGCTGAGCGTTTCGCTGGCGCCCGGACTGCAGGCGATCGGCGGGGTCGTCGGGGTGATCCGCGAGTGGCTGCGCCGATCCGGCGGCGGGCGATCGGTGAAGGTCACGATGGACGGCGACGTGATCGAGCTCACCGGCGCCTCCGACGAGATGCAGCAACAGCTCATCGACACCTTCGTCCGACGGCACGCCGGAGTGGACGTGTGACATGTCCGGCGCGCGTATCGCCCTCGTGGTGGCCAACGATCATTACGACGATCCGGGACTGCGCAGCCTGGTCGCACCGGCGCACGACGCGGCCGCACTGGCCGAGACGCTCGCGGACCCGTCGGTGGGCGGGTTCGAGGTCCGGGTCCTGCGCAACGAGTCCGCGCAGGAGATCCGGGTCGCGGTCGAGGACTTCTTCGCCGACCGGCAGCCCGAAGACCTGTTGCTGCTGCACTTCTCCTGCCACGGCCTGAAGAACGCGGCCGGCGAACTGTTCCTGGCGGTCGCGGACACCAAACCGGCCCGGCTGGCGTCGACAGCGGTGGCTGCCGACTTCGTCAACCGGCAGATGTCGGACAGCCGCGCGCAGCGGATCGCCCTGTTCCTGGACTGCTGCTACGGCGGCGCGTTCCCGCGCGGCATGGTCGTGCGTGCGGCCGGCGAGGCGCAGGTACGGGACGCGTTCGCGGGGCAGGCCGACGTCGGCGGCGGTCGCGGACGGGTCGTGGTGACGGCGTCGAGCGCGATGGAGTACGCGTTCGAGGGCGGGCAACTGGCGACGGACGCGACGCCGGTCCCGTCGGTGTTCACCGGCGCCGTGGTCGACGGCCTGACGACCGGCGAGGCGGACCGGGACGGCGACGGCTGGGTCGGCCTCACCGAACTGGTCGGGTACGTGACGGACCGGGTCCATCGGGTGACGCCGAACCAGAACCCGCAGATGTGGACGTTCGGCGCCCAGGGCGAACTGCTGATCGCGCGCAGCCGGATCCGCCGGATCACGCCGACGCCGTTGGCGCCGGAGCTGGTCGCGGCGCTGGAGAGCCCGTTGCCGGCGGCAAGGTTCGGCGTGGTCGACTACCTGCGCGAGCGCCTCGCCGGCGCCGATCTGGGCCAGGCGTACGCCGCCTGGCAGGCGCTGCAACCGATGGTGAACGACGACAGCCGACGGGTCGCGATGGCCGCGGCGGAGGCGCTGGAGGAGGCCGTTCCGCGGGTGACGCCCGAGGCGCTCGACCTCGGCCCGGAGGGTGCCGAAGTCCGGCTCGAAGGTCCGCCGATCGTGCAGACCGCGGTCGCGACGTCGAGCGTGGACTGGCTGAAGGTCCAGCAGGACGGCGACGTCATCACGGTTCGGGCCGACGCGGCCGGCGCGAGCGAAGCGACGTTGATCGTCAGCGGACCGACCGGCGAGCGGACGATCCCGGTCCACCTGACGCTGCCGGACACCGAGTCCGAACCGCCGCCGCGCCCGCCGGAGCCGGAGCCCGAGCCGTCGCCCGAGCCCGCGCCGGTCCCCGAGCCGCCGCGGCGCACGCCGCCGTCGTCGTCGCGCCAGGTTCCGTGGTGGATCGTCGGCGTGCTGGTGGTCGGCGCGGGGCTGCTCATCTACCTGAACTGGCCGGGGCAGGCCGACTCGCGCAAGCTCTGGTTCGACGATGACACCGGCTGGTACGTGTACCGCAGCTCGGGGGACCCGATCATCGTCTCCTCGTTCGTGATCCTGCTCGCGGGCCTGGCGTCCCGGTCCGCGCGGCCTGTCGTCCTCGGCGTCCTCGCGGGGTGTCTCGCCGCGATCCTCGAGGACGGCGTCCTGATCCTGGTCGGCGGCATCTCGTCCAGCGAGAGCGTGAAGCTCTTCGGCACCTGGACCGACGAGACCACCGCGTGGCTACTGACCGGCGCGATCGCGGTGGTGCTGGCCGCAGTGCTGCTGTTCCACTACCGGCCCGACCGGCTGCCGCTGTGGCCCGTCCCGCGAGTAGCGGCGGTGCTGGTGATCGCAGGGGGCGCGCTCTTGATGCTCAGCGCGCTCTTGCAGGACTCCAGCGGTGTGTCCTTCTTCCACGTCACGATGCTGGCCGCGCTGGAGCCACTCGTCGCAGTCGCGCTCGGCTGGTTCGCCTCGGCGTCGAAGTGGGGCTCCGACGCCGGCAACTGGCTCAGCGCGACCGTGGTGACGTACGCCCTGATCGGCATTCTCTCCGTGATCCCTGCCGCGACCCAGGCGGACACCCCGTCCGTCTTCGTCGTCGCACTCCTCGGCAACGTACTGATCATCGCCGGCGTGCTCAGCCGCGGACTGCGCCTTCCGTCGCACCCTTGATGAACTGGCGGGCGAAGATCGCGAAGACGATCACCAGCGGAACCATCGCCATCAGCGCACCGGTCATCACCATGCTGTAGTCCACACCGTGCGAGCGGTTCAGCGTCGACAGGGCGACCTGCAACGTCACGTGGTCCGGGTTGGTCAGCACGATCAGCGGCCACATGTAGTCGTTCCAGGAGCCGACGAACGTGAAGATGCCGAGGAACGCCAGCGCCGGCCGCGCCGACGGCAGCGCGACGTGCCAGTACGTGCCGAAGAAGCCGCAGCCGTCCAGCGTCGCGGCCTCGACCAGCTCGTTGTGGATCGAGTTCTGGAAGTACTGCCGCATCCAGAAGATGCCGAACGCGTTCGCCGCGCCGGGGATGATCAACGCCTTCAGCGAGCCCACCCAGCCGAGCAGCGCCATCGTCTGGAACTGCGGTACGGCGGCCAGTTGCGCCGGCAGCAGCATCGTCGCCAGCAGGATCACGAACAGCGCGTTCCGCCCCGGGAACCGGAACTTGGCGAACGTGAACGCCGCGAGCGAGTCGAAGAACAGCACCAGCAGCGTGGTGGACACCGCCACGACGACGGTGTTCGCCATCGACTGGAAGAACGCGACGTTCTCGAGCACCTGCCGGACGTTCTCGCCGAAGTGCCCGCCGAAGGTCAGCTTGGGCGGGAACCGGTAGATGTCGGCGGTCGTGTTCGACGCCATCAGGATCGTCCACACGAACGGGAACATGAACACCAGCAGCGCCAGGACGAGCGCCGCGTGCAGCGCGAGACCGCGCAGCCGGTACCGCGTCATCTGTCCTCACCCCGTCCGCGGAAGATCCGCCAGTTGATGGCCGTGAACAACAGCACCAGCGCGAAGATGCTCAGTGCGATCGCGGCGGCGTACCCGTAGTCGTTGTCCAGGAACGCCGCCCGGTAGAAGAACAGCACCACGGTCATGCCGCTCTGCCCGGTGCCGCCGCTGTTGCCGACCATCACCTGCGGCTCGGTGAATGTCTGCAGCCCGCCGATCGTCGACATCACCACGGTGAACAGCACGACGGGACGAAGCTGCGGCAACGTGATCGCGAAGAACGTCCGGACCGCCCCGGCCCCGTCGACCTTGGCGGCCTCGTACTGGTCCTTCGGGATCGCCTGCAGCCCGGCCAGGTAGATCAGCGTGTTGTACCCGACCCACTGCCACACGATCATCGTGGAGATCGCGATCTTGATGCCCCACGGCTGCCCGAGCCAGTCCTGCTGCGGGATGCCGAGCGACCGCAGGGCGGCGTTCACCAGACCGAAGTTCGTGCTGAAGATCGAGCTGAAGAAGATCGCCATCGCGACCAGCGACGTCACGTTCGGGATGAAGTACGCGATCCGGTACACGTTCGTGAACCGGACCGCGGACTGCAGCATCACCGCGAGCAGCAGCGCGATCACCAGCGTCGGGACCGTCGACATCAGGAACAGGACGACGGTGTTCTCCAGCGACTGCCAGAACGTCGGGTCCTTGACCAGGAACGCGAAGTTGTCCAGCCCGGTGAACCTGCGGGCGCTCAGGCCGTCCCAGCGCTGGAAGGCCAGCACGATCGTGGACAGCATCGGGTACAGCCCGAACACCGCGAACAGGATGTAGAACGGTGACAGCGCCAGGTAGAACCGCCAGTACGACCAGATCCGCCGCTTCGGCGCCGCTGTCGTCGCCCTGGCGGCGGGCACGGTCACGGTCGCGGTCATGGGGCCCCCCGTCCTGGACTGAGGACCGGAGCGACGAGGGAAGGCCGGGAGTTACAGCCCCATGACCCGCCGCGCCGGAGGCGTGGCATCGGTAGAGTCACTGCACTCCCTGTCGTTTGGCGATCGCCTTCGCCTTCGAGACCGCGGCCGACCACGCCGCGTCCGAGGTCTTGGCGCCGGTCTGCACCGTCTTCAGCTCGTCGTGGAACGGCGCCGCGACCGAGTCGTCGTAC
This sequence comes from Kribbella sp. NPDC003505, assembly GCF_040610875.1. NCBI lineage: Bacteria > Bacillati > Actinomycetota > Actinomycetes > Propionibacteriales > Kribbellaceae > Kribbella > Kribbella sp. NPDC003505. The sequence goes on from NZ_JBEXNA010000011.1 coordinate 210,160, forward strand.
GGGCTCTGGTATGCGACCGGGATCGCCTTCGCGGCCGGCCCGAACACGTCGATCGGCACCTGGCCGCCGAAGAACTTGTCGGCCGCCTTGAGCTGCGGCTTGTCGTAGGCCGCCGGCGTCGACGGGAAGATCTGCGCGTCGGCGAACGCCTTCGCCTCGTTGTCGGGGCTGAGCATGTACTTGATCACGTCGAACGCCTTCTGCGGATCGGCCGCGTTCTTGGTGATCGCGAGGAACGAGCCGCCGAAGTTCGCCGGGCCGCTCGGCGTCGCCGCCAGCCGCCACTTGCCGGCGCTGGACTTCACCGCGGACTTGATGTCCAGCGCCACCCAGGCGGCGCCGATGTGCGCGGGCACCGTGCCCTGGTCGAGGCCGGCGTTCCAGTCCGGGCTGCCGCTCGGGGTCTTGCCGTCGATCTTCAGCGTCATCGCCTTCACCGAGGTGTCCCAGGCCTTCCGGATGTGGTCCTGGTCGCCGATGAACTTGTTGTCCTTGGAGATGTACCGCTCGGTGCCCTGGCCGACGACCATGTCGTAGAGGTCGGCCGCGTCCCAGACCAGCAGCGCCTTCGGATTCTTCGCCTTCAGTTGGACCCCGGCGTCGAAGAAGTCGTCCCAGGTCTTCAGCTGCGCGGCGACTTGGGCGGGGTCGCTCGGCAGGCCTGCCGCGGCGAAGATGTCCTCGCGGTAGTACAGCGCGGTCGGGCCGACGTCGATCGGCAGGCCGATCACCTTGCCGTCGAGCGTGGTCGCCTGGTTGACCTTCCACTCCAGGTAGTCGCCGAGGACCGAGTCCGCGCCGACGGTCTTCAGGTCGACGAAGCGGTCGGCCTGCGGCAGCAGGGACGCGATGTCCTCGCCCTTGATGCCGGTGATGTCCGGGATCCCGGTCCCGCCGTTGAACGTGGTGACCAGCTTCTGCTTGAAGTCGCCGCCGATCTCGGAGTACTTGATCTTCGGGTCCGGGAAGTGCGCGACCGTGTCGTCCAGCACCGACTTGCCGAGGCCGCCCGGCCAGCACCACATCGTCAGCTCGGTGGCGGTGTTCTTCTTGGCCGTCGTCCCGGTGGTGTTCATCCCGGACGAGCAGCCGACGAGGCTGCCGCCGAGCACGGCCGTGAAGCCCCCGAGCAGCGTCCGACGTGAGAGCTCCATGGTTCTACCTTCCTGAGTGTGCGCTGATCAGCGCTTGGAGGTTCTGGTCTTCGGGATGCGCGGCCTGCCAGTCCGCCAGGTCGGCCCAGCGCGGTGCGGCGTCCGCGCCGCCGAGCCGGGTGACGGAGAGTGCGGCGGTGAGCGCGGCGAACCGCACCCGCTGCGCCAGCGGCAGTCCCCAGAGCGTGGCGGCGATGAAACCGGCGGCGAACACATCACCCGCCCCGGTGGTGTCCGCCGCCGGGACCGGAAACGCCGGTACGGCGACGTGCTCGCCGGTACTTGCGTCGAGAGCGATGGCGCCCGCTGCGCCGTTGGACACGACCACCAGCGGAACCTGCTCGGCCAGCCGGCGCACGGCCTGCTCCGGCGAGTCGGTCCGGGTATAGGCCATGGCCTCGTCGGCGTTGGGCAGGAACACGTCGCAGTGCTGGAGCTGGTCGAGGACGGCCGGGTCCCACTGCTCGGTCGGGTCCCAGCCGACATCGGCGAACACCACGCTGCCGGCCGCCTTCGCCTTCGCCAGCCAATCGTTCGGCCAGGGTCCGATGTGCGCGGCGACGGCTCGGGCAGCCGGCGGCGTGGTGATCAGCTCGTCGGCCGACAGCAGGGGTGACGTGCCCCTCGTGACCAGTGCCCGGTCGTTGTCATAGGCAAGGGCCACGGTGAGCGGCGTCTGCCAGCCGGCGAGTCTGCGGGAGAGTGACAGATCGACGCCCTCGGCGCTCAGGTACCCCCAGACCTGGTCGCCCGTGGCGTCCGCACCGAACGCCGCGGCCATGCCGGTGCGCAGCCCGAGCCGGGCCAGCGCCACCGCGAAGTTCGCGATGCCGCCCGGGCTCTCGTGCGACTCGGTGGCCCAGACCTCGGTGCCGGGACGCGGCGCAGTGGGCAGGCCGAGCACCAGGTCCTGGAAGACCAGACCGGACACCACAACGTCCAGTTCGTGCATGGGAGGCCACACTCCTGCAGGGTCGATCAAACTCGTTCATGAATCTTGAAACTCTTGCTCAGGATCCGCAATACCTGATCACAACTTTGACTAAAAATGATTGAGTTTGCGTGATACGGTCTCTCCGTGTTGCCGAAGCAGCGACAGGATCAGATCGTCCGTGCGCTCCGGGCCGACGGGGCCGGGGGTGTCAAGGTGCTGGCCGGGAAACTCGGCGTCAGCGAGGCCACCATCCGGCGCGACCTCGAGCAGCTGCACGCCGAGGGCCGCCTCACCCGGGTGTACGGCGGTGCGCTGGCGGTCGACGGCGGCGACGAGCCGTTCGCCGACGTCAACGCCGTGCACGCCGAGGAGAAGGACCGGATCGCGCGCCGCGCCGCCGAGCTGGTCACCGACGGCGAGTCGGTGCTGCTGGACATCGGGACGACGGCGCTCCGGGTCGCGCAGCACCTGCACGGCCGCTCGTTGACCGTGGTGACCAGCAACCTCGCCGTGCTGGAGGAGCTGCAGAACGACGAGCAGATCGAGCTGATCGTGCTGGGCGGGTTCGTGCGCCGCAGCTACCGGTCGCTGGTCGGCTACCTGACCGAGGAGAGCCTGCGGCAGATCCACGTCGACTGGCTGTTCCTGGGCACCAGCGGCGTCCGTCCGGACGGCCGGGTGATGGACAGCACGATGATCGAGGTGCCGGTCAAACGGGCGATGATCAAGGCCGCCGACCGCGTCGTCCTGCTCGCCGACCGCACCAAGTTCCCGGGCCACGGAGTCGCCCGGGTGTGTGAGCCGGGGGAGCTGACCATGGTGGTGACCGAGCCCGACGCCGACGAGGCGACCCGTGCCCAACTGACCGAAGCAGGAGTAGAGGTGGTCCTCGCGTGAAGCTGACGATCCTGGGTGGGGGCGGCTTCCGGGTTCCGCTCGTCTACCACGCCCTCCTGGGCGACCGCGGCCCCGGCCGCATCACGTCGGTCGTCCTGTACGACGCCGACCAGTCCCGCCTGTCCGCCATAGCAGCGGTCCTCCACCAACAGGCGACAGCCGCGGCCGATCCCGGCTCTGCCGCTCCCGCCGTGACGGCGACCACAGACCTCGACGAGGCCCTGCGTGGCGCCGACTTCATCTTCTCGGCGATCCGCGTCGGCGGCCTCGAAGGGCGGACCGTGGACGAGCGCGTCGCGCTGGACCTCGGCGTCCTCGGCCAGGAGACGGTCGGCGCCGGCGGGATCGCCTACGGCCTGCGAACGCTCCCGGTCGCGGTCGAGATCGCTCAGCGCATCGCGGCCGTCGCCCCGGACGCCTGGACCATCAACTTCACCAACCCCGCCGGCATGGTGACCGAAGCCATGATCCCGTTCCTGGGCGATCGGGTGATCGGTATCTGTGACTCGCCGTCGGGCCTGGGCAGGCGCGCGGCGCTGGCGCTCGGAGTGGACCCGTCGACCGCGTTCTACGACTACGCGGGGTTGAACCACCTCGGCTGGCTGCGCGAGCTGCGCTCCGGCGGCGTGGACCGGCTGCCTGACCTGCTGCAGTCGTCCGAAGCTCTGAGCTCCTTCGAGGAGGGCCGGCTGTTCGGAGCGGACTGGCTACGGTCCCTCGGCTCGATCCCGAACGAGTACCTGCACTACTACTACTTCGCGCGCGAGACCCTGGCCGCCGTTCAGGGGGTCCGGCAGACACGCGGCACCTTCCTCCTGGAGCAGCAGTCCGCGTTCTACGCCGAGACCGGCAAGCACCCCGATCAGGCGCTGGAGCTGTGGCAGAAGACCCGGGCCGAGCGTGAGTCGACGTACATGGTGGAAAGCCGTGAGGTCGCGGACGCGGGGGAGCGCGACGAGCGCGACATGGCGGCCGGCGGGTACGAGCAGGTCGCGCTGTCGCTGATGCGGGCGATCGCGCACAACGAGCGCGCCTCGCTGATCCTGAACGTCCGCAACCGCGGCGTCCTGCACCACCTCGACGACGACGCCGTGGTCGAGATCCCGAGCACCGTGGATGCCAACGGGGCGCTGCCGGTCGCGGTGTCCCAGCTCACGGACCACCAGGCAGGCCTGATCAGCGCGGTGAAGGCCGTCGAGCGGTCCACCATCGAAGCCGCGACGGCCGCGTCCCGCTCGGCCGCGCTGAAAGCGTTCGCCTACCATCCGCTGGTCGACTCCGTGACGGTGGCCCGGCAGCTGCTCGACACGTACGTCGAGCAGCTGCCGAACCTGGCGTACCTGCGCGCGTGAGGCCGATTGGTCCGAGCGGTGCGGAATCTGGCACAATGGCCTGCTGAGTCCGTCCTGGTTCGTGCAGCCCTCTAACTCCACGGCCCGGCCGGCCCATCGAGTGTCACTCCGTTGTCCCCACGACGCTGTGCTGCTCACCCAGTCTGTAATTCCAAGGGAGACCACCCGAAAGTGGCAGTCAAGATCCGTTTGAAGCGCATCGGCAAGAAGCGCACCCCGCACTACCGCATCGTCGTGATGGACGCCCGCACCAAGCGGGACGGCCGGGCGATCGAGGAGATCGGGATCTACAACCCGAAGACCGAGCCCTCGTTCATCCGCGTCGAGTCGGAGCGGGCGCAGTACTGGCTGGGCGTCGGCGCGCAGCCGAGCGAGGCCGTCGAGGCGATCTTCAAGGCCACCGGCGACTGGCAGAAGTTCAAGGGCCAGGACGCCCCGGCGCCGCTGCGGGTCGCCGAGCCGAAGCGCGACAAGCAGGAAATCTTCAACGAGGCGCTGGCCGAGGCCCACGGCTCGCTGAAGACCGAGGCGGTCACCGCCAAGAAGACCGCGAAGAAGGCCGAGAAGAAGGACGACGCCGCCGAGGCCGCCGAGGCCCCCAAGGCTGACGAGGCGAAGGCCGAGGAGGCGAAGGCCGAGGAGCCGAAGGCCGACGAGGCTGCGGCCGAGACCACCGAGGCCTGACGATGATGGAGACCGAGGCGCTCGAGCACCTGGTCCGAGGCATCGTGGACAACCCCGACGACGTCAGCGTCCGGGCCCGGAACCTGCGGCGTGGCCGCACCCTCGAGGTGCACGTCCACCCCGACGACATCGGCAAGGTGATCGGCCGCAACGGCCGCACCGCCACCGCGATCCGCACCGTCGTCGGCGCCCTCAGCTCCGAGTCCTCGCTGCGCATCGACTTCGTCGACGAGTTCAACCGGCGTCCGCGCCGCTGAGCTCAGCAGTCCTCCGAAGGGCCGCCCCCCCGCTGTGGGGTGCGGCCCTTCACTTCGTACAAAGGAGTAGTGCACGTGTTGGTGACTGTCGGGCGGATCGGCCGGGCGCACGGGATCAAGGGCGAGGTCGGGATCGACGTGCGGACCGACGAGCCGGACCGCCGGTTCGCGGACGGCGCGGTCCTGGTGACCGACGCGAAGGTGTCCCGGACGCTGACCGTGGCCGCGAGCCGCTGGCACAGCGGACGGCTGCTGGTGAAGTTCGCCGAGGTGCCGGACCGGACTGCCGCCGAGCAGTTGCGCAACCTGTTCGTGCAGTGCGAGGTCCCCGACGACGAGCGGCCCGAGGACCCGGAGGAGTACTACGACCGTGACCTGATCGGGCTCGCGGTCCGGACCACCGACGGCGCCGAGGTCGGCGAGATCGCCGACGTGGTACACCTGCCGGCGCAGGACCTGCTGGAGATCCGCCGGACGGCGGGCAACGTCGTGATGGTCCCGCTCGTCGAGGAGCTGGTCCCGGAGATCGACATCGACAAGCGGTACGTCGTCGTGGCGGACCGTCCCGGACTGCTCGACCCCGAGGGCGCAGAGGTGGTCCAGACCGAGCCGGGGGACTGACATGCGGCTGGACGTCGTCACGATCTTCCCCGAGTACCTGGCCGCGCTGGACGTGTCCCTGGTCGGTAAGGCGGCCAAGACCGGTCTGCTGGACATCCACCTGCACGACCTGCGCGAGTGGACGCACGACCGCCACCGCACCGTCGACGACACCCCGTACGGCGGGGGAGCGGGGATGGTCATGAAGCCGGAGCCGTGGGGCCAGGCCCTGGACGCGGTCGCGCCCGTCGACGGTCCGGCGCAGCCGCGGCTGATCGTGCCGACCCCGGCCGGGCGTCCGTTCACGCAGTCGCTGGCCTACGAGTTGGCGGCCGAGCCGTGGCTCGCCTTCGCCTGCGGTCGGTACGAGGGCATCGACGCGCGCGTGGCGTCGTACGCGGCGGAGCGGATGCGCGTCGACGAGGTCTCCATCGGCGACTACGTCCTGAACGGCGGCGAGGTCGCTGTACTCGTCATGGTCGAGGCCGTGGCGCGCCTGCTGCCCGGTGTGATCGGCAACCCGGAGTCCCTGGCGGAAGAGTCGCACTCGGGCGACGGCCTGCTCGAGTACCCGGTCTACACGAAGCCGCCGAGCTGGCGCGGGTACGACGTACCTGAGGTGCTGCTGTCCGGGAACCATGGTCTGATCGCCGAGTGGCACCACGACGAGGCCGTACGGCGTACCGCGGAGCGCCGGCCGGATCTCTTGGCCGCCTGGGGCGACGTGCTGGCCGGCAAGGACGACTCCGGCGGCGTTCGGCTCCTTCCGGCCACCGCTGCCGACGCCGGCGAGATCCACGTACTGCAGCTGGCCGCCTTCCTGTCCGAGGCCCGCCTGTACGACGAGTACGCGATCCCGCCGCTGATGGACGACTTTGCCGCCACGGTGGCTCGCCTGGGGCGAGGGACTGTCCTGAAGGCCGTCGCCGGCACCCGTATCGTCGGCTCGGTCCAGCTCACCGTCGACGACACCGTCGGGCTGGTCGAGCGCCTCATCGTGGCCCCGGACTGGCAGGGGCGCGGCCTCGGCACCCGCCTGCTGCGCGCCGCCGAGCAACTGGCTCCGGCCGAGGTCACGTCGTACGAGCTGACCACGGGCGCGCTGAGCGAGCGGAACCTCGCGCTGTACCGGAAGGCGGGCTACCGGGAGCTCGACCGGGCGCCGCTGACGCCGAAGGTCGACCTGGTCCGGCTCGGCAAGCGTCGTCGCCGTAAGTGACGTCCGGCTGCTCACGGTGCGCACGCGACGAGCGCGGATTTCGTCACCGTGTGGGGCGTGTGGCAAGATTGTCTGCTGCTGCCCTTCGGTGCTCCTGCCACAGGGGGTGACCACCGACCGGCAGCCTTTTGATGACTTCATCACCACCGACATTCGTGGGTGACCTGTGGCACGCGCGAGAAAGAGACACCTGATGAGCAACGTCCTGAACGAGCTCGACAACGCGAGCAAGCGCGACGACATCCCCGCCTTCCGCCCCGGTGACACCGTCAAGGTGCACGTCAAGGTCGTCGAGGGCAACCGGTCCCGCGTCCAGGTCTTCCAGGGTGTCGTGATCCGCCGCCAGGGCGGTGGCCTGCAGGAGACCTTCACGGTCCGCAAGGTCAGCTTCGGCGTCGGCGTCGAGCGGACCTTCCCGCTGCACACCCCGATCGTCGAGAGGATCGAGGTCGTCACCCGCGGCGACGTCCGCCGCGCCAAGCTGTACTACCTGCGCGAGCTGCGCGGCAAGGCGGCGAAGATCAAGGAGAAGCGCGAAGTTCCGGCTTCCTGACGCCGCGTAACGACGACGGTCACCTATGGCGCCGAGCACTGCGACTCGCGCTCGCCCTCGCCCGGTCTCGAAGAGGGCACGTCGCAGCAAAGGACGTCACCGCAGGCTGAAGCAGCGGAATCCGCTGCTCAGCCTGCTCGTCGAGATGAGCACCGTCACGGTGCTCGCGCTCGTCATCACCGTGGTGCTGCGGCTGTTCGTCGCGGAGGCGTTCTACGTCCCGTCGGAGTCCATGTACGACACGCTGACCAAGGACGACCGGATCCTCGCCGAGAAGATCAGCTACCTGCACCGGGACGTCGACCGCGGCGACATCATCGTCTTCAAGGACCCGGGCAACTGGCTGAACGAGGAACAGGCCCAGCCGGGCGCGGTGCGCCGGATCGGTGAGTTCGTCGGCATCCTGCCGCGCAGCGGCGAGGGGCACCTGGTGAAGCGGGTGATCGGCATCGGCGGCGACCGGGTGGTCTGCTGCACCAAGGACGGCCAGATCACCGTGAACGGCATCCCGCTGGATGAGCGGGAGTACCTTTTGAAGGACGCCAAGCCGTCGGAAATGCCGTTCAACGTGCTGGTGCCGGCCGGCCATCTGTGGGTGATGGGCGACAACCGGGCCGAGTCGGCCGACTCCCGTGCGCACATGGGCGGCCCCGGCGGGGGCTTCGTCCCGGTCGAGAACGTGGTTGGCCGGGCCTGTTGCGTAATCTGGCCGTCTGACCGGATGACGATGCTGCGTCCTCCGGAAACCTTCAAGAAGCCGGGGCTGAAGAAGTGACCGATACACCGACCAAGTCGGACGCCAAACCCGCTCATCGCTCGGGCTTCGCGGCCGCTGCCCGCGAGTTCGTGCTGATCGTGGTCGGTGCCCTGATCGTCTCCTCGATCCTGCGGGCGTTCGTCGGGCAGATGTTCATCATCCCGAGCGAGTCGATGGAGAACACCCTGCTGGTCGGTGACCGGGTCGTGGTCGAGAAGCTCACCGACGTCAAGCGCGGCGACGTGGTCGTGTTCGAGGATCCGGGCGGCTGGCTCGGCGCCGAGGAGAGCGGCCAGAAGCGCGGCTCGGTCGGGCGGTTCTTCGAGATCGTCGGTCTGCTGCCGGACTCCAGTCACGGCCACCTGATCAAGCGCCTGATCGGCATGCCCGGCGACAAGGTCGCCTGCTGCGACTCCAAGGGCCGGCTGCTGGTGAACGGCCAGCCGCTCGACGAGACCAGCTATCTGTATCCGGGCGATGCGCCGTCCCAGATGGAGTTCCAGGTCACCGTCCCGGCCGGCCGGATCTTCGTGATGGGCGACCACCGCTCCGCGTCCGGGGACTCCCGCGTCCACTTGCAGGACCTCGACGCGAACGGCAGCAACCAGGGTGACGCGGCGTTCGTGCCGCTCGACAAGGTCACCGGGAGGGCGATCATGATCGTCTGGCCGTCGAGCCGCTGGGGCAAACTCGGCGTACCGGACACGTTCAAGGCGGTGCCGGCCGCCGGGCCGGCGCCGGACAAGCCCTCGATATCCCTCACACCGCCGCCTAAGTGAGCCGCTGCCGGCTCTATTACCTAGGGTGGGATGTGTGATTCGGAGGGCTGGATGAGCGCGCTGCCGCGCGGGAGCACGGTCCGGCGGGACGCCGGGCTGTACGGGTACGAGCGGGCCCTGCGCCGCGTCGGGCTGGACCCGATCGCCGGCGTCGACGAGGCGGGTCGCGGTCCGTGCGCCGGGCCGTTGGTGGCCGCGGCGGTGATCCTGCCCGAGGGCAAGCGCGGCCAGATCCCGGAGCTCGCGGACTCGAAGCTGCTCACCGCGAAGGCGCGGGAGCGGTGCTACGACGAGGTCCGCAGGCGCGCCCTGGCCTGGTCGGTGGTGTCGATCGAGGCCGCGGAGTGCGACCGGCTCGGCATGCACGTCGCGAACGTGGAGGCGCTCCGGCGGGCGCTGTTCCGCCTCGACGTCCGGCCGTCGTACGTGCTGACCGACGGATTCGGCGTCGACGGCCTCGACGTCCCGGGACTGGCGATCTGGAAGGGCGACCGTGTGGCGGCCTGCATTGCTGCCGCGTCAGTGATCGCGAAGGTGACCCGGGACCGCGTGATGGAGCATTGGGACAAGGTGTACCCGCAGTACGGGTTCGGGATCCACAAGGGGTACTGCACCCCCGAACACCAGGCCGCACTGGACGAATACGGTCCGTGCCCGCAACATCGACGCCGGTTTGAGAATGTCCGCCGCAGTCTGAAGCCCGTTATGGGACAGAATGTGACCAGTCCCACCGGAGTGGAGAGCCGACCTGTGAGAGAGCGTAGCGAGCGAACAAATCAACACGGCGCTCCCAGCGCTCATGCCGGAACCGAGCGGAGCGAGGTGGAGGTATGAGTGCTGACGACCTTGAGAAGTACGAGACCGATATGGAGCTGCAGCTCTATCGGGAGTACAAGGACGTCGTCGGGATCTTCAAGTACGTCGTGGAGACCGAGCGGCGCTTCTACCTGTGCAACGCGGTCGACCTGAAGGTCCGCACCGAGGGCGGCGACGTGTACTTCGAGGTGACGATGGCCGATGCGTGGGTCTGGGACGTGTACCGTTCCGCCCGCTTCGTCAAGAACGCCAAGGTCGTCACCTTCCGCGACGTCAACATCGAAGAACTCGCCAAGTCCGATCTTGAAGTCCCCAAGGACTCCGACTTCGGTCGCTGAGTTTGTCCACAGGTTCGAACTGAGGGTCCGCATCGAGGCCTGATCCCGGCATCTTCTCTGCCGGAGGTGGTCATCGATGCGGACCAGCAACACCGTCGGACGGTACGGCGAAGATCTCGCCGCGAGATATCTCAGCACGCACGGTTTCGCCGTGCTCGAGCGCAACTGGCGCTGCGAGCTCGGCGAGATCGACATCGTCGCGCGCGAAGGCAACACCCTCGTCGTCTGCGAGGTGAAGACCCGGCGCGGGCTGAACTACGGCTCTCCGGCGGAGTCCATCACCTACCGGAAGCTGGCCACCCTCCGGAAGCTGGCCGGCCGCTGGCTGCAGACGCATGAGCTGAGACCGGCGGAGATCCGGATCGACATCATCTCGGTCCTGTTCGACCGCAACACGCCACCCAGCGTGGACCACGTGCGGGGAGCCAACTGATGGCCCTCGCACAGACCTGGTCGGTCGCCCTGGTCGGACTGGAGGGCCACCTCGTCGAGGTCGAGGCCGATATCGCCCAGGGCCTGCCGAAGACGACGCTGATCGGTCTCCCCGACACGTCCCTGTCCGAGGCCCGCGACCGCGTCCGCGCCGCCGTGGTGAACAGCGGCGAGCGATTCCCGGACCGCAAGGTGACCATCGGCCTCTCACCCGCCACCCTGCCCAAGACGGGATCCCACTACGACGTCGCGATCGCGCTGTCGCTCCTCACTGCGGCCGGTGCGGTCGATCCGGCCGTGCTCCGCCGCACCGCGATCATCGGCGAGCTCGGCCTCGACGGCCGGATCCGCGAGGTCCGCGGCGCCCTCGCGATGACGCTCGCCGCCGCGCGGGCCGGCTTCGACCGCATCGTCGTCCCGGACCTCAACGTCGGCGAGGCCCGCCTGGTCCCCGGCATCGAGGTGTATGGCGCTCGCTCGCTGCGCCAGGTCCTCGCCCTGCTCCGCGGCACCGAGATCCCCGACGAGGCCCCGCCGCGCGCCGAGCCGCGCCTGGTCTCGGAGTCGCTGATCCGGGTCCCCGGTGTCGATCTCGACGACGTCATCGGCCAGCGCGAAGGCCGCCGGGCGATCGAGGCCGCGGCCGCCGGCGGCCATCATCTGTTCCTGCACGGTCCACCGGGGTCCGGCAAGACGATGCTCGCCGAACGCCTCGCGGGACTGATGCCCGACCTCAGCACGGACGACTCCCTCGAGGTCTCCGCCGTGCACTCCCTGGCCGGCCTCCTCACGAACGATGCCGAGTTGGTCCTCCGTCCGCCGTTCATCGCACCGCACCACACCGCGTCCCTGGCCAGCCTGGTCGGCGGCGGTTCAGGCATGCTGAGGCCAGGCGCCATCAGCTGCGCGCACCGCGGCGTCCTGTTCATCGACGAAGCGCCCGAGATGCATCCCCTGACCCTCGACACGCTCCGCCAACCACTTGAGTCCGGCTTCGTCGAGATCCACCGGGCCGTGGCCGTCGCCAAGTTCCCGGCCCGCTTCATGCTGGTCCTGGCCGCCAACCCCTGTCCCTGCGGGCTCTCCGGCACCAAGGGTGGCATCTGCAGCTGTTCGCCGCAGCACCTCGCGCGCTACCGGCAGCGCATCAGTGGCCCGATCAAGGACCGGCTCGACATCCAGCGCCAGATCCTGCCGGCTGCCCGCACCGTGACCGACGGCGAGCCTCCGGAGTCGACCGCGACCGTAGCCGCCCGCGTGCAGGCCGCCCGCGACCGCCAGCTCCACCGCTACCGCGACACCGCCTGGACTCTGAACAGTGAGATCCCCGGCCCCGTCCTGCGCCGCGATCACCCGCTGGACAAGGCCAGCCAACGCCTCCTCGAAGACCACTACACCGCCGGCCGCCTCACCGCCCGAGGCTTCGACCGCGTCGTCCGCCTCACCTGGACCCTCGCAGACCTCGCCGGCCTCCCGGCCCCCACCGTCGAGCAAACCCACGAGGCCTTCCAGCTTCGCTCCGGCGAGCCGCTGACACCCCTCTCAGACCACCGCCCCCTCAAAGGACTCACCCAATGACACCGACCTATTCCCTGTTGCCCGAATCGCTCGCCACGCCCGGTGGTTCCGGGGGAGCGGGAACGCGAATGCCTGTCAGCGGCTCCTCGCCCGGTGCCGAAGGCTTCGGATCCGGCCAAGGAACCGGCGGCTCGGAGCTAGTTGCTGGCGGCAACGGAGATGACGAGCGGCTGGCCCGCGTGGGCTTGTCGCGGGTGATCGAGCCAGGAGACCTCGCCGCCTTGAAGGCGTTCGACGGCCTGCACCCTGCGGAGATCTGGGACCGCCTCCAGCGCCATGCGCCCGGCCTGGAGCGCTGGTCGACCCGACTGGCCGCGGCGAATCCGCACCGCGACCTCGACCGAGCTGCGGCCGCCGGCGCGCGATTCGTGATCCCCGGCGACGACGAGTGGCCGGAGCAGGTCGACGTGCTCGAAGAAGCCGGCCAACTGACCCGCCGCGCCGGAGTGCCGTTCGGCCTCTGGGTCCGCGGCCGCGCCCACCTCCGCCGCGCCCTGACCAGCTCCGTCGCGGTCGTCGGCGCCCGCGCCTGCTCGTCGTACGGCGAACACGTGGCCGCCGAGCTCTCCTGCGGCCTCGCCGACAACGGCGTCACGATCGTCTCCGGCGGCGCCTTCGGCATCGACGCAGCAGCCCACCGCGGAGCCCTCGCCGCCGACGGCGTCACGATCTCGGTGCTCGCCTGCGGCGTCGACGTCAGCTACCCGAGACGCAACTCCGCCCTCCTCAGCCGGATCGCCGAGGACGGCTTGATCGTCGCCGAACTCCCGCCCGGCTGCGCCCCGACCAAGCTCCGCTTCCTCGCCCGCAACCGCCTGATCGCCGCGATCACCCAAGGCACCGTCGTCATCGAAGCCGCCATCCGCAGCGGCGCCCTCAACACCGCCGGCTGGGCCGACCAGTGCGGCCGCCCGGTCCTCGCCGTCCCGGGCCCGATCACGTCCCGCATGTCCGCCGGCAGCCACCTCCTCGTCCGCGAACGCAACGCCGTCCTCGCCACCAACGTCGCCGACATCATCGAGGCGATCTCCCCCTTCGGCACCAACCTCACCCAAGCGCCCCGAGCCCCCCAAACCCTGACCGACACGCTCGACCCCGACGTCCAACGAACCCTTGACGCCGTCCCCGTCCACACCCCCGCCGCCACCCACCGCATAGCCACCACAGCAGGCCTCGATGTCCCCACAACCCAACGATGTCTGGAAACCCTCACCGCCCTGACCCTCATAACCCAAACCCCCACCGGCTGGCACCTGAGCCCCACCCCCTGAGCGCGCCGGCCGGCAGTTGGCTCGTGGCCCCGACGTCGCATCCGACTGGTGCTGAATCTGGTTATCGCGGCGGCTCACTGGGACGAGCGGTGGCGATGGTGCGTTACCGGGTGTCTGCAGCGCCGCCTTCGCTGGGGCCGTCGTTCCTCTGCGCGGGCGGAGTGCTGAGGAGGTCAGCCGCAAGCTCGTCGAGGCGGCGACGCCACTTTGTCAGCGCTTCATCCGGACTGCTCAGACCGGACTGGGTGAGGATCAAGCGAGCGCCGTGACCAGTGCCCTGCGTCAACTCCCAGCGGATCCTGCCGCCGTCGGGCAGTTCGTACTCGAGAATCTTCGGCTCAGACCGTTCGACGACGGTGCTCTCGCTGGGCAGATGGGACCAGACGACTTCGGCCGGGCGCGTCAGCTGCCGTTCGAACCGGACGCCCCAGCCGTCCGGCGTCTGCTCGGCCGACCCCTGATTCAGCCCGAGCAACTCCACGAAGCGGTCGTGCAGCGAACCGGTGTCCGGCTCGACGTCGATCGACTTGCCGTCCAGGACCAGCTCCATCCCGTCCAGACAAAGCGTCCACCCGGAAGCGAAGCTCGCCGCACCGAAACGGTCGTCGAAGGTGTGGCTCATGACGAGCAAGCAACCGCCCTCGGCCGGAAGGAGCTCCCACCGCAGCACCTCGCCGTTCCAGGTGATCGCGAACACGCGCGGCGGATCGAACTCGAGCACCTCACCGCCGCCTGCCGGCTCACCGTCCATCAGGTACTCGACGGTGCTGCCGATGCGCGGCTGCAGGTCGACCGAGGCCGGGAACCAACGGCCCAGTTGCTCCGGCTCGGTCAGGGCTCGCCACACCTTCTCGGCCGAATGCCGGAGCCGGCGCTCCATCCGCAGCACCGAGCGACCTTCGATCGTTCGCAGGGTCTCGTTCGCCATCGTCAGCCTTCCGTTTCCGCCGGACCGGTGTCCGGCATCGTGTCCAGGTGGTCTTCGAGGTCGTCCAGTGCGCGATCCCACAGCAGCCGGTACGGATGCAGCCAGGCGTCGAGCTCGCGCAACGGCCCGAGCCTCAGCTCGTACCACCGCCGCTGCGCGTCGACCCGGACGTCCACCAGCCCGGCCTCACGGAGCGCCCGCAGATGCTTCGACACCCCGGGCTGGCTGAGCCCGAGCTCATCGGTCAACTCCCCGACCAGGTGCGGCCGCCGCCGCAGCAACTCCAGAATCTGCCGCCGCCGCGGCTCAGCCAGAACCTCAAAAGGTGCGCCCACGCATGCAACATACTTCTGCAGCTATATAACCGCAAGTGCATGTACAAGTCGGAAGTGCCCGTTTCACCCTGCTGGCCGTGGTCGGCCTCGAGGATCCGACCCCGGTTTGTAGCTGCGCTCTGCGCCTTCGTGTCAGGCTTCTCTGCCCCGACAAGGAGCCGATCTCACGGGATGAGGATCAGCTTCTCCCGCGTGCCGGCCTCGAGTTGACGATGGGCCTCGGCGGCTTCGCGTAGCGGCAACGTCCGTTGTGCCCGAAGCCGTAGCCGTCCGGCGGCGAGCATCTGCATGGTCTCGGCGAGCGCTGCCGTCGCCGCTTCCGGACGCGGACCGGACAGTCGTACGCCGAAATCGGCCGCCCGCGGATCGGAGAGACTGACCACCCGCCCGGGATCGCCGACCGCGGCCAGAGCCTGTCCAAGCACCCCCGTTCCGGCCGCATCGATCGCCGCGTCGGCCCGGACCGTGTCGCCGGGCTTCACCGGCTCGGCGCCCAGTTCGCCGACCAGTCGCTCGTCGTGGCCGCGGACCACGCTGAGCACCCGAGCGCCCCGGGCCACCGCCAACTGGGTCGCGATGATTCCGACGGAGCCACCGCCGCCGAACAGCAGCAGCGTCTGCCCCCGTTCCAGCCGGACGTCGTCGAGTACCCGGACAGCCGCCTCGGCCGACGCGGGCAACGCGGCGGCGTCTTCCCATGACACGCCCGCCGGCTTGGCGGTCCAGATCTCGGCGATCGCCAACTCGGCATAGCCACCCAGGTTCAGCAGCTGCACGGCAAGCTCGTCGCCCACCGAGACCCCGGTGACGCCCGGCCCGACCTTGTCCACGGTGCCCGCCGCCTCGAAGCCAAGTACGCCGCCCGGCGCCGCTCCGAATGCCCGCAGATGACCGGAGCGGATCGCCAGGTCGGTGGGACCGACACCGGCCGCAGCCACCTTGAGGCGTACCTGCCCCGGACCTGGCTCAGGCGGCGCGACCTCCTGCCAGCGCAATACCTCGGGCGTCCCGAAGTCAGTCAACACAACTGCGTTCGACATGCTCTCTCCTTGGTGACAAATCGTTCAATGTGAGTTCTTGGTCAACTCGGCCAGCAGCGGACCTGACTGGCCCTCCTACGGTGACGGCAGCCGATGACCTCCCAAGCCAACCGCCGACCGCTGGCCAACAGCAGACTGCCTCTGGCCGAATACGAGGTTCTTCGAGGTGTTCGCCGCGTTCCCCCGTCGTTCACCCGACGACCGAAAGCCTCGGCTGCGAGCGCGCGGCCCTCGAATGCTGAAACCCGAAGCTGAAGTGTGAGTGATCGACATCCTCCCGCCGACCAGCCACGTCGTGGCGGTGGAACGTTCCCGGCCGGCCTGCGCCCGTGCTCCTGGCCTGGTGATCTTCACCGGGGTGACTTATCCGGACGAGTTGCCGGCCGGCGTCGCGGCGCCGATGGCGGCGGCCCGCCGCCAACTGACGCCCCCGCAGCGGGTTCGTCGTCGGCGGCGGTGGCCCGTCACCAGCTGACGTCCACGCAGTGGCTTCGCAGTTGGCAGCTGTTGCGTACGCGGTTCGCCGCCGGCGGTTGTTCCGCAAGAGCTCACGGCGGGCGTTCCGGGCGGCAGGGCTGTCGTCAGGGTCAGACCTGGCTGGCGCCGCCGTCGACGTAGATCTCGGCGCCGGTCATGTAGGCGCTGGCCGGCGTGGCCAGGAAGAGCACCGTGGTGGCGATCTCCTCGGGGGCGCCCAGGCGGTTCATCGGGACGCCTGACGCGAGCCCCTTCAGGAGTTGGGCGGCGTCCTCGGGACTGGCGGCCAGGCCCGAGAGGCCAGGCGTGTTGATCGGGCCGGGTGCGATGGCGTTGACGCGGATGCCGTGCTCGACCAGTTCGGCCGCCCAACTGCGGGTGAACGAGCGGATGGCGGCCTTGGTGGCGGCGTAGATGCTGAAGGCGGGCGCGGCCTTGATGTCGATGTTGGAGCTGGTCAGGATCACCGACGCACCGGGGTTGAGCAGCGGCAAGCTCTTCTGCACGGTAAAGATCGTGCCGCCCACGTTGGTGTTGAAGGTCGTTGCATAGTGGTCCCAGGTGACATCGGGCAGGGCCGAGAACTCGCCGCCGCCGGCGTTGGCGAAGAGGATGTCCAGGCCCTGGCCGCGGGCAGAGATCGCGGCGTAGACGCTGTCTAGGTCGTCGAGGTTGGACACGTCGGCCTGGATCGGGGTGATGCTGTCGGAGGCCACGGCGTCCAGGGCCTCCTTCCGTCGGCCGGTCACGAAGACGTGCGCGCCCTCGGTGGCCAGCAAACGGGCGGATGCGAGACCGATGCCGGAGGTGGCGCCGGTGACGAGGGCGGTCTTGCCGTCGAGCTGTCCCATCAGAAGTTCTCCTTGGTGAGTTCGGAAAGGTGGGTGGGAAGGAAGGAATCGGACCCCAGGACGTGCAGAGCCACGTGGTCGGCGCCGGCCTCGACGTGTGCGCGGACGCGGTCGCGGATCTCGGCGACGCCGCCGTGCGCGACCAGAGCGTCGATCAGCCGGTCGCTGCCGCCGGGGACCAGGTCCTGGTCGGTGAAGCCCAGGCGACGCAGGTTGTTGCGGTACGCCGGGAACCCGATGAACATCCCGATCTCCGCGCGGGCGGTCGCCCGCGCCTTGTCCGGATCGGTTTCGAGCACCACGGCCTGGTGCGGTGCGATCAGCGGGCCCTTGCCGACGCGAGCACGTTCGCGGGCCACATAGGTGGGCGTGACCAGGAACGGGTGCCAGCCGGCGGTGCGGGCGACCGCCAGATCGATCATCTTGGGCCCGAGCGCGCCGAGCAGCAGGCGGTCAGCGGGGATGTCGAGCTGATCGAGGTAGCGACTCAACGACGTGATGGGGTTGCCGTAGTCCTGGCCACGCGCGGCAGCGCCGGCCGCGTTGCCGACGCCCAGTCCAACCAGCAGCCGGGAGGCATCGAGTTCGGCGACCCTGTTCGACAGCTCTCGCGGTGACTGCCCCCAGATGTTCAGGACGCCGGTGACGACCGTGCTGTGCGGCGCGGCCTCGAGCAGGTGCTCGACGTCGTCCAGGGCGCCCGTGCCGTCGAGACCCGGAATCCAGAAGGTGTCCCAGCCGGCGGCCTCGAGATCGGGCAGCGCCGGGTGGCCCCGGAACCGCATGCTCCAGAGCCCTACGTGTTTCATGGCGATCCTCCAATTATGTACCGCTTGGTATGGAAAGGAACACTAGCACCTTCCGGGATATTTCTGTACCGAACGGTTAGAATCAGTGGTGTGACGGTGAAGACGCGAGGACGGCCACGGGCCTTCGACGCGGACGCGGCGCTCGACCGGGCCATCGAGGTGTTCTGGGAGCACGGCTACGAGGGCGCATCGCTGGCCGATCTGACCGACGCGATGGGGATCAACCGCCCGAGCATGTACGCGGCCTACGGCAACAAGGAGGAGCTGTTCCGCCGGGCCGTTGCGCGCTACGCGGAGCACGACATGGCGTACGCCCGGGAGGCGCTCGCGGAGCCGACCGCGTACGCGACCGTCGAAAGGTTCTTGAAGGCGAACGCGGACGCACTGACACAGCCCGGCCGGCCCGCCGGGTGTCTGTCGATCCAGGGCGGCCTGGCCGGCGGGAGCGACAACGGTCAGGTGGCGCAGTTCCTGGCCGCGAGCCGCATGGCCGGCGAGCGGCAGCTGGCCGAGCGCCTGGCCCGCGCGGTCGACGAAGGCGACCTGCCCGCCGACACAGACCCGGTCGACCTCGCGCGCTACGTGATGACCGTGAGCGAGGGAAACGCGGTCCACGCCGCCGCCGGGGCTGACCGTGCAAGCCTGTACGCCACGGTGGAGATCGCCCTGCGCGCCATTCCCAAACCCTGACCGCTGGGCGTCCTTCCCAGTAGCTGGGTGGCGAGCGCCTTTCCCAGGACCTGGGCGGTGCATTCGGGCTTAGTGAGCAGCCCGCGAGACGGCGGTGCACGTCGACGGCCGGGGCGAGCAGTCCAACATCCGCACCTACCGGGCGGCCCGGCCGACCGTGACCAGGCGAAGCGGGGTGGTGGCCGGGCGGGGCGGTGGTGGCCGGGCGGTGTGGGGGTGGCCGGGCGGGCCGTGGCCAGGTGACGGTGTGGGGGTGAGGCGGTGGCTGGGCCCGGGTGGGGTGGTGGCCGGGCGGGGTGGCCAGGTGAAGGGTGCGGGGGAGGTGAAAGGTGGGGGCGGGGCGGTAGCCGGGCGGGCCGTGGCCAGGTGACGGTGTGGGGAGGCGGCGGCTGGGCCCGGGCGGGGTGGTGGCCGGGCGGGGTGTGGCCAGGTGAAGGGTGTGGGGGAGGCGAAAGGTAGAGGCCGGGGAGGTGGGCGGGCCGGGCGTGGCCAGGTAATGGGTGTCGGGCGAGGTGGTGGCTAAGCCGGGCGGGGCGTTGGCCGGGCAGGCCGTGGCGAGCTGAAGGGTGTGGCTAGGCGGGGCCTGGCTAGGGGAAGGGCTCGGTGCGGCACCGAGGTGCGGGGCGAGCGTCACGCTCGGCGCCTGTGACGGTGTGTTCGAGGTGCGCGTGAGGATTGGCGGTTCGTCTCTGGCCGCCGGGCGCTTCTGGCGTGGCAGGTTGGTCGGTGGCCTGGTCTGGCCGGGATTGCGTCGTGGCTGCGCGCACGGCCAACGCGGTCACCGGTGGGTGCGTCGGCCCGACTGTCTGCGGATGCGTGGCGGTGGGGGATGGATGGTTAGGCCCTGTCTGGCAATCCATCGCCTACTGCGGCGCACTCGGCACGGCACCTCGCCGCCGCACGCCGATGCACCGCACCGAGCACCTCCTCGCTGCGGCGCTGAGTTACCAGAGACGACCTAGTTGCGCATGTGTTTGCCGCGGGAGGGTTTTTGGGGTGTTTCGGGTGGGGTGCGGATGGCTCGGAGTTCGGTGGGGCGGTCGTGGTCGCGGATGGCTTGGAAGCCGCCGGTGCCGGGGTCTGTGTCGCCGAGGTCGAAGTCCCAGCTGTCCTCGTTGGCGAGGCGGCTGTGCCAGCGGCCGTAGAGGCCGTAGATCGCGATGCCGATGACCATCCAGACGCCGAACTTGGTCCAGGTGCTCGTCTTCAGGTTGAGCATCAGCCAGAGCGTGGCGGCCAGCGACAGGAGCGGGATCAGCGGGACCATCGGCACCCGGAAGCCGCGCTCCAGGTTGGGCTCGGACCGGCGCAGGGTGAGGACGCCGATGGCGCAGAACGCGAAGCAGAACAGGGCTCCGATGACCAGCAGTTCTTCGAGCTCCAGGACCTTCGGGTAGAGCGTGAGGGCCAGCGCGGCGATGCCGGCAGCCGTTGCGGCGCGGGCGGGGGAGGAGTAGACCCGGCTGACCCGGCCGAGGCTCTTCGGAAGCAGGCCGTCGCGGCCCATGTTGAACAGGACCCGGCTCTGCGCGATGAGGACCACCATGATGACGGTCATCAACGCGAGCAAGGCGCCCAGGTTGACCACCTTCGCGGCCCATCCGACCCCGACCGCGGCCAGGGCTTCGGAGACGGGTGCGCCACCGCCGAGCTTGCCGTACGGGCGCATGCCGACCAGGACGACGGCCATCGCGATGTAGAGGATCGTCACGGCGCCGACGCCGAGCAGCATGCCCTGCGGGACGGTCTTGCGCGGGCTGCGGGCGTCCTCGGACGCGGTCGCGATCAGGTCGAAACCGATGTAGGCGAACACGATCGTGCTCGCGGCGGTGAAGATACCCATCGTGCCGAACGAACCGAACGAGGAGTCCAGGATCCAGCCCAGCAACGTCGGGCTCGCGGTCGCGGGCGCCGCCCGGGCCGGCGGGACGAACGGGTGGTAGTTGTCCATGTTGATGTGCGCGGCACCGACGATCACCACCAGCAGGATCACCGCGACCTTCGCGATCACGACGACGGTCAGCACCCGGGCCGAGAGCTTGGTGCCGGTCACGATCAGCGCGGTGAGGATCAGCAGCAGCAGCGGGGCGACCAGGTTCACCTTGGCCTCGGGGCCGAAGAACTGCGCCACGCCTTCGGGCAGCGTCACTCCGAACCCGTCGAGGGTGGCCAGGAAGTACGCCGACCAGACGCGCGCGACGATCGCCGCCGCGGTGACGAGCTCGAGCACCAGCGCCCAGCCGACCAGCCACGCCCACGCCTCGCCGAAGGTGACATAGCTGAACGTGTAAGCGCTACCGGAAACCGGGATCGTGGAGGACAGTTCGGCGTAACAGGCCGCGGCCAGCACACAGACGATCGCGGCGATGACGAACGACAGGATCACTGCCGGTCCGGCGACATTCGCCGCCTGAACGCCGCTGATACTGAAGATGCCGGAACCGATCATCACGCCCAGGCCGAGTACGACCAGGTCGCGACGACCGAACAGGCGCGGCAGACGGTGCCGCGCATCCTCGACTCGAGTGAACGCCGACTCGACCGGCAGGCGCCGGCCTACGGTCTGTCCGTTCGCTGAGGGGGCCATGGTCAGGGGTGCCTCCGTTGCTACTAGGGCAATCGGGCCGAACAGTAGTCGACCGTCGGGCTATCGACCAGACCTCCTCTCCTCGGCGTCCGCGCGGTGGCTTGCGATGCCGGGCCACCTCACGCATCGTCGAGGCATGACGCCGGACGAAGTCAGCGGAAACCGTTCCTGGCCGGAGGGTTTCGCTGTGTTACTCGCTGACTACGAAAGGCATCTGACGGCGGAAAGAGACCTCAGCACTCACTCGGTGAGAGCCTACATCGGAGACGTCGCAGATTTACTCGAACATTTGATTCGGCTTGGTCACGATGATCTCGGGCAGTTGGACATCCGGGGATTACGGTCCTGGCTGGCCAAACAGCAAAGTCTGGGGAAATCCCGCAGCACGATGGCTCGCCGTGCGACGGCCGCGAGGGTGTTGACGGCGTGGGCCCAGCGGACCGGGCGGATCGACACGGATCCGGGAGCGCTGCTGGCGAGCCCCAAGGCGCACAAGACTCTTCCTGGGGTGCTCGGCGAGGCCGACACCCGGGCCGTGCTCGACGCAGCCGGAGTCGCGGCGGACGACGGCAGTCCGGTCGGGCTGCGGGATCTCGCGATCATGGAGTTGCTTTACGCAACGGGTATTCGCGTCGGCGAACTGTGCGCCCTCGACGTCGATGACGTCGACCGGGAACGTCGCGTCGTACGAGTCTTCGGCAAGGGGCGGAAGGAGCGGTCGGTCCCGTACGGGGTGCCGGCCGGGCAGGCGCTCGAGCGGTGGCTGTCCGAGGCGCGGCCGAAACTGGCGCGCGAGGGAAGTGGGCCGGCGGCCTTTCTCGGGGCGCGTGGCGGCCGGATCGACCAGCGGACCGTACGGCGGATGGTGCACCAGCGGATCGCTGTCGTCGACGCGCCCGATCTCGGTCCGCACGGACTGCGTCATACCGCGGCCACGCATCTTCTCGAGGGCGGCGCGGACCTGCGGAGCGTCCAGGAACTCCTCGGGCACGCGTCGCTCGCGACCACGCAGATCTACACCCACGTCTCCACCGATCGCCTTCGGCAGGCCTACCAGCAGGCCCATCCGCGGGCCTGAGGACACGCGCTCGGGCGGTTCGGGCCGGGGGATGTTCGCGGGTGATGCGGCGTGGGGGCGCCGGGATGCGGCAGACTGCGGGACATGCGGGTTTCGGCGAAGTCTGACTATGCGTTGCGAGCTCTGATCGAGATCACCCAGCGATGGGTCGCGGGCGACGCGGCAGTGGTGTCGGCCGAGGAACTGAGCCGGGCGCAGGGCATTCCGCACGGGTTCCTCCAGGGCATCCTCGCCGACCTGCGCCGGGCCGGCGTGCTGTCGAGCCAGCGTGGGCAGTCGGGCGGCTGGCGGCTGGCCGTCGACCCGAACGAGATCTCCGTCGCCGACGTGATGCGGGCGGTCGACGGCCCGATCGTGAGCATCTCCGGCGTCCGGCCGGAAAGCGTCACGTACAACGAGCATGCGGTCGTCCTGCAGCGCGTCTGGATCGCGGCGCGCGCCAGTCTGCGGGACGTCCTCGAGAACACCACGCTGGTCGATCTCGCCAAGAACAAGCTGCCGGCCGGCGTGGAGCGCCGCTCGCGCGACGAGGACGCCTGGCAGGCCCGGGTCCCAGGGAGCTGATCCAGTGCTACAGTCGTGGCTTATATAAGCCGCGACTGAAGGAGATGGGCGATGCAGCAGATCAAGACGTTCCTCATGTTCGAGGGCGGCGCGGAGAAGGCGATGAGCTTCTACCAGTCGCTGTTCGACGATGCCGAGGTCGTGTCGATGGTCAAGTACGGCGCCGAGGGGCCGGGGCCCGAGGGCTCCGTGATGGTTGCCGTCTTCCGGCTGGCCGGGCAGGAGTTCATGTGCAGTGACAGCTATCAGCATCATGGCTTCACCTTCACTCCGTCGATGTCGTTGTTCGTGGACTGCAGGGACGAGGCAGAGCTCGAGCGGTTGTACGGCGCGCTGAGCGAGGGCGGCGGCGAGCTGATGCCGCTGGGGGACTACGGGTTCAGCAAGAAGTTCGGATGGGTGAACGACCGCTACGGGGTGTCGTGGCAGCTGAACCTGCCGCACGAATGAGCCTCATTCACGCCTGATCAGCAGGCCGGCGGTCAGCGTGAGCGCTGCCGTCGCGGCGATGATGAGCTTGGCCGCGCGCGGGCTGCCGGCGGGCGGCTCGCCTGCCGGTGTGTCAGCTGGGTTGCCGACCGCGTCGTCGGCCGGTTGGGCGGTGAGTGGAAGCAGACGGACCGGGCGACGGGGGAGCAGGGTGAGGGGATTCAGGTACCGCTTGCCCTGCAGGAGGCCCCAGTGCAGGCAGGCTCGGGGCAGGCAATGCGAGCCCGCGGCGGACAGGCGGCCGACGACGGTGCCGGTGGTGACGGTGGCTCCGACCATGACTTCGGGAACGACCGGTTCGTACGTCGTACGGCGGGGGCCGGTCGTGATCGTGACGACGCCACGGCCGGCGAGCGGGCCGGCGTAGGTGACGCGACCGGGGGTGGCGGCGAGGACGGGCTGGCCGATGCGGCCGGCGAGGTCGACGCCGCGGTGGCCGGGGAGCCAGGGTTTCGGGGGTAGCTCGAAGCCGCGGACGATCTCGGGACGCGGCTGTAACGGCCAGGTCGCAGGGGGTGCGGGTGGGAGGGCGGCGAGGGTCAGGACGGCGAGGGTCATGCCAGGGAAGATGCCGTGATCGGGGCCGGATTCGACCGGCCGGATCCGGAATTGTGGACAACGGGGGCCGGTTCGCGTCCGGCGGCCGTGGTCCCGTACACTTCCGGTGGCGCCACACCTAGGTGGGGCGACTACGCATGCCCGCACGAGTGCGTCGGTTCCAGCGGTCCCGGAGTGATCCGGGCGGAGTCGCGCGACGGGCATCAGGAGCTGCGGATCATCCGATCCGCGGCGAGACAACCGAGTAGACCCGGGACGACCCGGGTCGCAATAAGGAGACACCTCATGGCCGTCGTGACCATGAAGCAGCTGCTCGAGAGCGGCGTGCACTTCGGGCACCAGACCCGGCGCTGGAACCCGAAGATGAAGCGCTACATCCTCACCGAGCGCAACGGCATCTACATCATCGACCTGCAGCAGTCGCTGTCCTACATCGACCGCGCGTACGAGTTCGTCCGCAGCACCGTGGCGTCCGGCGGCGCGATCCTGTTCGTCGGCACCAAGAAGCAGGCGCAGGAAGCGATCGCCGAGCAGGCGACCCGGGTCGGGATGCCGTACGTGAACCAGCGCTGGCTGGGCGGCATGCTGACGAACTTCCAGACCGTGAACAAGCGGCTCCAGCGCCTCAAGGAGCTCGAGCTCATCGACTTCGACGACGTCGCCGCCTCCGGTGTCACCAAGAAGGAGCTGCTGCAGAAGCGTCGCGAGCACGACAAGCTGCTCAAGACCCTGGGCGGTATCCGCGACATGGCCCGGGTTCCGGCCGCCGTGTGGATCGTGGACACCAAGAAGGAGCACCTCGCCGTCGACGAGGCGCGCAAGCTGAAGCTGCCGATCATCGGCATCCTGGACACCAACTGCGACCCGGACGAGGTCGACTACCCGATCCCGGGGAACGACGACGCCATCCGCTCGGTCGGCCTGCTGACCCGCGTGGTCGCCGACGCCGTCGCCGACGGCCTGATGGCCCGCTCGGGCCAGGGCGCCGCCGCGGCCGGTGAGGAGCTGGGCCAGGAGGAGCCGCTGGCCGCCTGGGAGCGCGAGCTGCTGGAGAGCCAGAACGGCGCCGCCGAGGCGAAGGCCGCCGAGGCCGCCCCGGCGACCGACGCCGCTGAGGCCGCCCCCGCGACCGACGTGCTGACCGAGCCGGTCGCGACCGACGCCGCGGTGACCGAGGCCAAGGCCGAGGAGACCCCGGCCGCCGAGGCGCCGAAGGCCGACGAGGCCTGACAGCCCGCATGCCGCCCGGTTCACGCCGGGCGGCGCCGGGCTACGCCGCGAGGCCTCGAAGCGGGGCCGTGCGGGCAGCCCGTCCACCCAGCCGCACCAGACAAGACGAGAGAACGAGGAATGGCGAACTACACCGCCGCTGACGTGAAGAAGCTCCGCGACACCACCGGCGCGGGCATGATGGACGCGAAGAAGGCGCTCGAGGCCACCGACGGCGACTTCGAGAAGGCGATCGAGGAGCTGCGCATCAAGGGCGCGGCCAAGGCCCAGAAGCGTGGCGCCGAGCGGTCCGCCACCAACGGCCTGGTGGCCGCGGCGGAGAACGCGCTGGTCCAGCTGAACTGCGAGACCGACTTCGTCGCCAAGAACGAGCAGTTCCAGCAGCTCGCCGCCGACATCGTCGCGCACGCTGCGGCGAGCAAGGTCGGGGACGTCGAGGGCCTGCTCAACGAGAAGCTCACCGACGGCAAGTCGGTCGCCGAGAACATCGAGGCGCTGGCCGCCGTCATCGGCGAGAAGCTGGAGCTCGGCAAGGTGGCCGTCTTCGACGGCAAGGTCACGGCCTACATGCACAAGCGCGCCGCGGACCTGCCGGCCCAGGTCGGCGTGCTCGTCGAGTTCGAGGGCGACGACGTCGAGGCCGCTCGTGGCGCCGCCATGCAGGCTGCCGCGATGCGCCCGCTGTACACCACCCGCGACGAGGTCCCGGCCGAGACGGTCGAGAACGAGAAGCGCATCGCCGAGGCGACCGCGCGCGAGGAGGGCAAGCCGGAAGGCGCCCTGCCGAAGATCGTCGAGGGCCGGGTGAACGGGTTCTTCAAGGACGTCGTGCTGCTGGAGCAGCCGTCGGTCACGGAGAACAAGAAGACCGTGAAGGCTGTGCTCGACGAGGCCGGTGTCACCGTGAAGCGGTTCGCCCGCTTCGAGGTCGGCGCCTGATCCCGCGAAGGATCTGAGCACACAGTCAACGAACGAGGAGGCCGGAATCGTGACGGAAACCCTGGGTACCGAGACGAGTCCGGCCTCTTCGCCGTTCTCGCCCGCCTATCACCGGGTGCTGCTGAAGCTCTCGGGTGAGGTGTTCGGCGGCGGCAAGCTCGGCGTCGATCCCGACGTGGTGAACTCGATCGCCAAGCAGATCGCCGACGTGGCCCGGTCCGGCGTCCAGGTCGCCGTGGTGGTCGGCGGCGGCAACTTCTTCCGCGGCGCCGAGCTCCAGCAGCGCGGGATGGAGCGCAACCGCGCCGACTACATGGGCATGCTCGGCACCGTGATGAACTGCCTGGCGCTGCAGGACTTCCTGGAGAAGCTCGGTATCGAGACCCGGGTGCAGACCGCGATCACGATGGGCCAGGTCGCGGAGCCGTACATCCCGCGCAAGGCCGAGCGGCACCTGGAGAAGGGCCGCGTGGTGATCTTCGGCGCCGGCTCCGGCATGCCGTACTTCTCCACCGACACCGTCGCCGCCCAGCGGGCGCTGGAGGTCGGCGCCGAGGCCCTGCTGATGGGCAAGCAGGGTGTCGACGGCGTCTACGACTCCGACCCGAAGAAGAATCCGGACGCGGTGAAGTTCGACCAGCTGTCGTACGACGACTTCCTGGCCCGCGGGCTCCGGGTCGCCGACGCCACCGCGATCAGCCTGGCCCGCGACAACGCGCTGCCGATCGTCATCTTCGGTCTCGAGGAGGGCAACATCGCCCGGGTGATCCACGGCGAGAAGATCGGTACTGTCGTCTCCCGGGGGCAATAACCGGGCGTAGCACGGCGTACCACTAGGATCGTTGGACACAGGCGATGTAGGACCGGCCGCGCCGATGCGGCCTGAGGAAGCGAGGAATGTCGTGATCGACGAAGCTCTCCGCGATGCCGAGCAGAAGATGGCCAAGGCCGTGGAGGTTGCGAAGGACGACTTCGCCGCGATCCGCACCGGCCGGGCGCACCCGCAGATGTTCGCGAGCATCCTGGCCGACTACTACGGCAGCCCGACCCCGCTGCAGCAGCTGGCCGGTTTCCAGGTGCCGGAGCCCCGGACCGTGCTGATCTCGCCGTACGACAAGGGCGCGATGGCGGCGATCGAGAAGGCGATCCGCGACTCGGACCTGGGCGTGAACCCGGGCAACGACGGCGCGGTGATCCGGGTGGTGATGCCGCAGCTGACCGAGGAGCGGCGCAAGGAGTACATCAAGGTCGCGAAGACCAAGGCCGAGGAAGCCAAGGTCTCGATGCGCAACATCCGCCGGCACGCCATGGACCAGGTGCACAAGACGGTCAAGGACGGCGACGCCGGCGAGGACGAGGGCAAGAGTGCTGAGAAGCGGCTCGACGGGTTGACGAAGAAGTACGTCGACTCCATCGACGAGCTGCTCAAGCACAAGGAAGCCGAACTGCTCGAGGTGTGATGGGCGTCGAGAGCACGCCTGCGCCGAGCCCCAGCCCGAGCCGTGCCGGGCGTAACCTGCCCGCGGCGATCGCGGTGGGGGTCGGGCTCGGCGCCCTGATCCTCGGATCGCTGTACTGGCAGAAGGTCCTGTTCGTCGTTCTCGTGCTGATGGTCGTCCTGGTCGCGGTCGACGAGATGATGAAGGCGCTGCGCACCGGCGGCGCGGTGATCCCGCGGGTCCCGCTGTTCGCCGGTACGGCGGCCATGCTCGTGGCGGCGTACTTCGGTGGACCGATGGCGCTGCTCGTGGCGCTCGGCATCACCGTGCTCGGGACGATCTTCTGGCGGATGCCGGGTGGATCGGTCGGGTTCGTCCGGGACGTGAGTGCCGGGGTGTTCCTGATCGGCTACGTTCCGCTGCTCGCCGGGTTCGCGATCCTGCTGGTGCAGCCGGAGGCGGACGGACCGGGGCGCGTGGTGACGTTCTTCCTGGTCGTGGTCGCCAGCGACGTCGGTGGCTACGTCGCGGGCGTGTTGTTCGGCAAGCATCCGATGGCGCCGGCGATCAGCCCGAAGAAGTCCTGGGAGGGCTTCGCCGGCTCGACGCTCGCGTGTATCGGGGCCGGGATCGCGTCCGTCGTCCTCCTGCTGGACGGTGACTGGTGGGCCGGCGCGATCGTCGGCGCGGTCGCGGTGGTGACCGCGACGGTCGGCGACCTCGGCGAATCGATGATCAAGCGCGACCTGGGCATCAAGGACATGTCGAACCTGCTGCCCGGTCACGGCGGCGTGATGGACCGGCTGGACTCCCTGCTCGCGACGGCGCCGATCGTCTGGCTCCTCCTTCATCTGCTGGTGAAACCATGACCGTTGCTCCGGACGGACGGCCGCTGGTCGGCGACATCGTGCGGCTCGATCGGATGCAGGAGTCCGACATCGACGAGCTGTATGCCGCGATCGGCAACGAGCAGGTGTACGCCGGTGGGTTCGGCGGCGGGCCGGCCGCGATGCCGGCGAGCGCGGACGAGATGCGCGCGAAGTGGATCCCGGCCGCGGCCAAGCGGTTCGCGTACGTCGTCCGCCTGGTTGCCGACGGCACCGTCGTCGGGACGTCGAGCCTGACCGACGTCGATCTCGTGAACGAGCGAATCCACCTCGGCTACACCGGCTACGCGCCGGCCGTCTGGGGTACGGCGGTCAATCCGGCCACGAAACTCCTGCTGCTGGAGCACGCCTTCGAGGTCTGCGGATTCGGTCGCGTGAAGATCCAGACCGGCTCGAAGAACACCCGCTCCCAGGCGGCGATCGCCAAGCTCGGCGCGACCCGGGAGGGCGTGCTGCGCCGGCACATGCTGATGGCCGACGGCTCGTTCCGCGACACGGTGGTGTTCTCGATCCTGGCCGACGAGTGGCCGGATGTGCGGAAGCGGTTGGAGGACCGGATCAGCCGGTGAGCTTCGCCAGCGCGGCGTAGTTCGCCAGCAACGCGCCACGGTCGAAGGTGTTCGTGGTGATCAGCAGTTCGTCCGCCGCGGTCCGTCGTACCAGGTCGCCGAGCGCTTCGTCGACCTCCGCGGGCGTTCCGTAGATCTGGCCGCGGAGCGCGTTCTCGAAGAACTCCTGCTCCCGCGCGGTCATCGACTCCGGCACGTCGGGCTGCAGCGGGGGAAACACGCCACGGGTCCGCGAGTACGCCGCTGACCACGCCTCGGGCAACAAGAGCTGCCGCGCCGCTTCGGTGGAA
Organism: Kribbella sp. NPDC003505; assembly: GCF_040610875.1. NCBI lineage: Bacteria > Bacillati > Actinomycetota > Actinomycetes > Propionibacteriales > Kribbellaceae > Kribbella > Kribbella sp. NPDC003505. The sequence continues at coordinate 239,541 of NZ_JBEXNA010000011.1, forward strand.
TCGGCGATCGCCGCGGTGACAGCGAGAATCACGTACGGCTCGGACGCCCACGCGGACGGCCGGAACGTGCTCCGGTAGTCCTCGAGCAGCGCGGCCGAGTCGGGGCGCGCGGCCAGCACCAACGGCAGGCCCAGCGCCGCCGCGATGGAGGCGCCCTCGCCGACGGCCAGGATGAACGGCGGGATGTGTAGCCCTTCGCCTGGTCGGGCGTGGACGTCCGACGTGCCGGCGAGGTACCCGAGGAGCTCCTGCACCTGCGCGGTGAAGTCCTCCGCCGCGTCCTTGCCGACACCGAGCGCCCGCCGTACGCCGTTGGTGAAGCCGACCGAGCGCCCGAGCCCCATGTCGATCCGGCCCGGGAACAACGACTCCAGGACGCCGAACTGCTCCGCCACGACGAGCGGATTGTGGTTCGGCAGCATCACGCCGCCGGTGCCGACCCGGATCCGATCCGTGCGGGCGGCAACAGCCGCGGCCAGCACTGTCGGCGCGGAGCCGACCACTCCTGGCACGCTGTGGTGCTCCGACACCCAGAAACGCTGGTAACCAAGCTCTTCCACCTGCTGAGCGAGATCGACGGTCGCCCGCAGCGTCTCCGCCTCGGACTCCCCGGCCCGCGTCCGTGAGCGGTCCAGGACTGACAGCGGCACGGAGAGCATGCAGAGTCCAACTGACGCGCCGGAGCCGTCATTCCCCCAGCAGCAGCCGCAACTCTTCCCGGAACCGCGCGCCGTCCGGGAGGGGAGTGAGGAACTCCCGTTCCACCTCCAGGCGGATCCGCTCGGCCGAAGCGAACGTCGACCCGGCCGTACCCGGAGCGGGCCGTGCGCCGGCTGGTCCGCGAGTTCATCGAGCCTTTCGACTGACCTGGAAAGGGTTGGTGATCTTTTCACCACAGCACAACACGTCGTGTCAGGATCAAACCGGACGATCCGCCCCGGTCGTCCAGTGAGGAGCTGACATGATTCCCACGACGAAGTTCAAGGCCGCGCTGTGCGGTCTCGCCCTCATAACGGCCGCAGCGCTTCCGGTGAACGCGGCCACCGCCGCACCGCAAGCTGCAGCACAGGCTGTGTCCGCGGAAGCGATCGCGGCGAGCAAGCCGGTCCCGAAGCTCGGCTACTCGACGCAGACCCTCAAGACGCTGAACATCGACTTCCAGTACCAGCAGACCGGCTACTGGTGCGGCCCGGCCGCGACCCGGATCGCGCTCTCGGCCCGGATTTCCCCGCCGAGCCAGCAGCAACTGGCCAACGAGCTGCCCACCACGACCAACGGCACCGACTGGATCGGTCAGGTCACCCGGGTGCTCAACAACCACCTCGGCACCGGCTGGTACGAGACCAAGGAGATGCCGAACGACCCGCCCACCCAGGCGCAGCGTGACCTGCTCTGGCGCGACGTCGTCCTCGACATCAACAACAACTACCCGATCGTCGCCAACATCGTCGCCCCGGCGAGCAACCACCCGCCGGGTTACCCGAACTACACGATCTACCACTACTTCACGGTGATCGGGTACGACGACAGTGACCAGACCGTCCTGATCGCCGACCCGGCCGGCTTCGCGCCCACCGCGACGTACTGGCTGACCTTCAACCAACTGGCCACCCTCATCCCGCCGAAGGGCTACTCGGCCTGACGCCCGCTTTGTGCACCAGATCCGTACGGCGATCGCGCTGAGACACGGATCTGGTGCACAACGTCGGCCGGTACGGTGAGGGCGTGAGTCGAGCGCCGCGGTTGGAGATCGAATACTGCACGCAGTGCCGGTGGTTGCTGCGGGCGGCGTGGACCGCGCAGGAGCTGCTGACGACGTTCCCGAAGGAGCTCGGTGAGGTGGCGCTCGTGCCGGGGACCGGGGGAGTGTTCGACGTCAGCCTCGACGGGGAGCTGTTGTGGTCGCGGAAGGCCGAGGGCGGGTTCGCCGAGATCCCGTACTTGAAGCAGTTGGTGCGGGACCGGATCGCTCCGGACCGCAAACTCGGGCACTCCGACCGTAAGCCGGGTGACGCGGGTCATGGGATGTGAATTTGTGAAGCGTCCCGCCGGCGGGCGACAATAGGTCGGTTATGTCTACCTCCCTGCCTCTTGTCTTCGATGAGCCGCGCCGTGCCAAGAAGCCGCCGCGGCACCTGGCCGATCTCACCGGGGAGGAACGGCGGACGGCGGTGGCCGCGCTCGGCGAGCCCGCGTTCCGCGCCAAGCAGCTGTCCAACCACTACTTCTCCCGGCTGGTGTCCGACCCCGCCGAGATGACCGACCTGCCGGCCGCGACCCGCGACAAGCTGGTGGCGGACCTGATGCCGCCGCTGCTGACCCGGGTCCGCGACCTGGAGTGCGACAACGGGGAGACCCGCAAGACGCTCTGGAAACTGCTCGACGGCTCGCTGGTCGAGTCCGTCCTGATGCGGTATCCGGGCCGCGCGACGATGTGCGTGTCCTCGCAGGCCGGGTGTGGGATGGCGTGCCCGTTCTGCGCGACCGGCCAGGGTGGCCTGACCCGCAACATGACGACCGCCGAGATCGTCGAGCAGGTCGTCGACGGCGCGCGGGCGCTCGCCCGCGGCGAGATCGCCGGCGGCCCGGGCCGGGTGTCGAACATCGTCTTCATGGGCATGGGCGAGCCGATGGCGAACTACAAGGCCGTGATGGGCGCTGTCCGGCGGTTCACGGACCCGTCGCCCGAAGGCCTCGGGATCTCCGCGCGCGGCGTGACCGTGTCGACGGTCGGGCTGGTGCCGCGGATCAACCAGCTGGCGACCGAGGGGATCCCGGTCACGCTCGCGCTGTCGCTGCACGCGCCGGACGACGAGCTGCGTGACGAGCTGGTGCCGATCAACAACCGCTGGAAGGTCGACGAGGTGCTGGACGCGGCCTGGGGGTACGCGCGGCAGACCAAGCGGCGGGTCTCGATCGAGTACGCGATGATCCGCGACATCAACGACCACGCCTGGCGGGCCGATCTGCTCGCCGAGAAGCTCAACGCCCGCGGCGACTGGGGTTGGGTGCACGTCAACCTGATCCCGCTGAACCCGACGCCGGGCTCGAAGTGGACCGCGTCCGACCCGGCCGACGAGCGCGAGTTCGTCCGCCGCCTCGAGGCCGGCGGGATCCCGGTCACCGTCCGCGACACCCGTGGTCAGGAGATCGACGGCGCCTGCGGTCAGCTCGCCGCGAGCGAGTCCTGATGCTGAAGCCCGAGTTCCGGGTGCGCCGGCTCGGGCAGCGCTACGACTGCGGACAGGTGGACGCCCTGGTGGCGCGCATCCTCGCGACGGCCGAACGCCGGTCCGTCGGGCCGGACGTGACCCGCGACGAGATCCGCGGTGCTGCCTTCCGGACGCCGCTGCTCGGCCCCGGGTATCCGGTCGAGGACGTCGACCACTTCCTCGCCGAGGCAGAACGCTGGTTGCCCGGGCAACCGGCGACCGAGCCCGCGGTCGCGCCGGAGACCGGAGGACGTCCGGCGCCGCAGTTCACCACGGTCCGGCTGCGTGAGGGGTACGCCGTGGACGAGGTCGACGATTTCGTCGACCGCGTGATGGCGACTGTGAACGGCCGCCCGGTCAGCCGGCCGGTGACGGCGCAGGAAGTCCGCCGGGTGCAGTTCAGCCCGACGCGGCTCTCCGAGGGGTACGACATCGAAGAGGTCGACGCGTTCCTCGACACAGCGGAGGCATGGCTCAGCGGAGCTCGGTGAGGAGCTTCGCGAGCGCGGCCGGCTGGGAGAACATCGGCCAGTGGCCCGTATCCAGCTCCAGCAGCTCCCAGGATGGGGACGAGAGCTGCTCCACCACGGCTGACGAGGGCGTCGCTCCGTCCATCAGGCACTTGACGTACGTCGTGGGCAGCTCGCCGATCGGCTTGGTCAGCTGGGCCGGCTCGGTGATCGATCGGCCGGGATGCGGCGTACCGCGCTTCAGAATCAACGCGATGCTCTCGTCGGACAGGTCCTGGCCGACGTAGTCCTCCGCCGTCAGCGGCGGCCAGAAACCGTCGGCGCCCTCCATCTGGCCGCGCACCCAGGCCTGACCTTCCGCCGACCAGCCGTCCACGAACGACTGCCCGTCGGCCGGGATGTTCGAGTCGACGTACACCACCCGGCGCAGCCGGTCCCCGATCAGGCCCGCTGCCTGCCCCACCGGGATCCCGGAGTAGCTGTGCCCGGCGAGCACGACGTCGCGCAGGTCGTTGTCCTCGACCACGGCCACGACGTCCTCGACATGCTGCTGCTGCCCCGCGTCCTCGCCGTGCCGCTCAGCCAGCCCGCTCAGGGTCACCGCATACACGTCGTGGCCCTCGGCTCGCAGGATCCCCGCGACCTCGTCCCAGGCCCACGCCCCGAGCCACGCCCCCGGCACCAACACAAAGTTCGCCATGCTGCGCACCGTAAACCACCCCACCGACAAACCGACCCGCTTGCACGGGCGCCGGTCCGAACGGGCATGATCGAGCGGTGAAGATTCTCTCGATCCAGTCCGCGGTCGCGTACGGGCATGTGGGCAACTCGGCCGCTGTGTTCCCGCTCCAGCGCATCGGCGTGGAGGTGCTGCCGGTCTACACGGTGAACTTCTCGAACCACACCGGGTACGGCGCGTGGCGGGGCCCGTTGATCAGTCCGGACGACGTGCGCGAGGTCCTGCTCGGGATCGAGGAGCGCGGGGTCCTGCCGCAGATCGACGTGGTCCTGTCGGGCTACCAGGGCGGCGAGGGGATCGCCGACGTCATCCTGGAGGCGGTGAAGCGGGTCAAGGCGGCCAATCCGGCGGCGGTCTACTCGTGCGACCCGGTGATGGGGAACGCGAAGTCCGGCTGCTTCGTCGCTCCCGCGATCCCGGTGCTGCTGCGCGACCGGGTGGTGCCGGCGGCCGACATCATCACACCCAACCAGTTCGAGCTGGGCTTCCTGACCGGCACCGAGCCGGACACCCTCGAGTCCACGCTGGCCTCGGTGGAGCTGGTGCGCGCGACCGGGCCGCGGACGGTGCTCGTCACGAGCGTCGAGCGCCCCGACCGCGAGGACGGCACGATCGAGATGCTGGCCGTCGACGACAGCGGCGCCTGGCTCGTGCAGACGCCGCACATCCCGATGAAGGCGAACGGTTCGGGCGACGTGACGGCAGCGCTCTTCACGGCGCACTACCGCCGGACCGGTGATCTGTCCGAAGCGCTCGCCCGGACGACCTCCAGCGTCTTCGACCTGCTCACGCGTACGCACGAGTCGGGGGAGCGCGAACTGCAGCTCGTCGAGTCACAGGACGCGTACGCCGCCCCGCAGATGCAGTTCACGCCACGCCAGGTCGCCTGACTCGCCCTACGACCAGACCGCCGCGAGGATCCTCGCCAGTTCGGCCGGCTGAGAGAGCATCGGCCAGTGACCGGTCCGCATCTCGACCAGCTGCCACTGCGGTGACTTCAGCTGCTGCTGTACGTCGGGAGCGGGCTCGTCACCTGCCATGAGGCATTTGACGTACGTCGTCGGCAGCTCGCCGATCGGCCTGGCCAGCCGTGCGGGCTGCGTCAGCGTCAGGCCGGGGTGCGGCGTACTGCGCGACACGAGCCGGCTGACAGCCTCGTCGGACAGGTCCTGGTCGACGAAGTGCTCCGCTCCGGCCGGCAGCCAGGTGCCGTCGCCTTCGAGCAGCTGCTCCTCCAGCCAGGCCCTGTCGTCGTCTGACCACCCGTCGGCGAACGAGAGGCCGTCAGCCGGAATGCTTGAGTCGACGTACACGACACGGCGCAGCCGGTCTCCGATCTGCCCGGCTGCCTGCCCGACCGGGATCCCCGAGTAGCTGTGGCCGACCAGCACCACGTCGTACAAGTCGTTGCCCTCGATCACCGAGACGATGTCGTCGACGTGTTGTTGCTGCCCGACCCGCTCCCAGCCCGGCCCCTGCCGCTCCGCCAGTCCGCTCAGAGTCACCGCGTACACCGCATGCCCGGCGTCCCGCAGCCTCTCCGCGACGGCGTCCCAAGCCCAGGCTCCCAGCCGAGCCCCCGGTACCAACACGAACTCACCCATGGAGACCATTTTCAGCCGACGAGGGCGGCGGCGGCGTCGATGGTGTCGACGAGGTGGATCGACCGTGCGAGTGGGCGGCCGGCGGCGAGGGACTCCAGGAGCGGCCAGACGGGGAGTCGCACCGTCCAGTGGTCGATGCCGACCAGGATCAGCGGGATCTGGGTGGCGGCGTCGCCGTAGTAGTTGGGGGTGGCGGCCTGGAAGACCTCCTGGACGGTGCCGGCGGCGCCGGGGAGGTAGATGATGCCGCCGCGGGCGCGGCCGAGGAGGACGTCTTCACGCTGGGCGTTCGAGAAGTACTTCGCGATCGAGCCGGCGAACACGTTCGGCGGCTCGTGGCCGTAGAACCAGGTCGGGATCGACACGCCGCCGTCGCCGGGGAAGCGGGCGCGCACGCTGAGCCCGGCCGCGGCCCAGGCACCGATCGACGGCCGGAACGACGGTACGGCGGCCAGCTCGGCCAGCGCGGCGTCGACCTCCACCTCGTCGTACGACGCGAGCGACGCGCCGAGGTTGGCGGCCTCCATCGCGCCCGGCCCACCGCCGGTGACGACCATCTGGTTGCGGCGGGCAAGCGTACGGCCGAGGAGCGCCGCCGCCCGGTAGTTGTCGTCGCCGCGCAGCACGCCGTGACCGCCCATCACCCCGACCCACGGCTTGTCGTCGGGCAGTTCCGCCAGGGCGTCCGCGATCGCGTGGTCGTGCAGCGCGGCAGCGAGCGTGCGGCTCGTGTCGCCCCGCTCGTCGTGCTGGCGGGACCACGCGTAGATCCGCGCGTCGGGCGTGGCGGCGTACCCGTGCTCGATCCCGGCGTACAGCTCGTCGGCGTCGTACAGCCGCCCGCGGTACGCGTCGAACGGCAGCGCCGGGATCGCCGGGAACAGCAGCCCGCCGCCGTCCCGGATCCACAGCTCGGCCTTGTCCTCGAGTGCGCAGCCGAGGAACACCGATCCGGCCGGCTTCAGCATCAGCAGCTCCGCCGTCCGCCCGGTCAGGTCCACCGACTGCACCCGCCACCCGGCCATCGCGGTGGCGCCGGCGGCCAGCAGCCGGTCGAACTGCTCCAGGGACTCGATGTCCACATGCGGAATGCTCGGCATCGTCACGCTGAGCAGACTAGCGATTGTGTGGCCCGATAGACGTGCTCTATCAGGTGAGGTAATGGTTGGACATGACACATGCGGAGCTCTGGGAGCGTCACAAGGCCGTTATGCCGGCTTGGCTCGCGTTGTACTACGAGGAGCCGATCGAGATCGTGCAGGGGTCCGGCCGCCGGGTCACCGACGGTGAGGGGAACACCTACCTGGACTTCTTCGCGGGGATCCTCACCAACGCGATCGGGTACGACATCGCGGAGATCTCCGACGCGGTCCGCGAGCAGCTCGGGTCCGGGATCGCGCACACCTCGACCGTGTACCTGATCCGCAAGCAGATCGAGCTGGCCGAGCAGATCGCCGAGCTGTCCGGGATCCCGGACGCCAAGGTGTTCTTCGCGAACTCGGGCACCGAGGCGAACGAGACGGCCCTGCTGCTCGCCACCCAGAACCGCCGCTCCAACCAGGTGCTGGCGATGCGCAACTCGTACCACGGCCGCGCGTTCGGCACCGTCGCGATCACCGGCAACCGGGGCTGGTCCGCGAGCAGCCTGTCGCCGGTGAACGTGCAGTATGTGCAGGGCGCGTACCGCTACCGCAGCCCGTTCCGGGACCTGCCTGAGGCCGACTACGTCAAGGTCTGCGTCGACGACCTGCGCAACGTCATCGAGACCACGACCGCGGGTGACGTCGCGTGCCTGATCGCGGAGCCGATCCAGGGCGTCGGCGGGTTCTCCTCGCCGCCCGACGGCCTGTACGCCGCGTTCAAGGAGGTCCTGGACGAGTACGGGATCCTGTTCATCTCCGACGAGGTGCAGACCGGTTGGGGCCGGACCGGCGACCACTTCTGGGGGATCCAGGCGCACGGCGTCGTCCCGGACGCGATGACGTTCGCGAAGGGGCTCGGCAACGGGTTCGCGATCGGCGGCGTGGTGGCGCGCGGCGACCTGATGGACAGCATCAAGGCGAACTCGCTGTCGACCTTCGGCGGCAACCCGATCTCGACCAGCGCCGCGAAGGCCACCATCGACTACCTGCTGGACAAGGACCTGCAGGCGAACGCCGCCAAGCGCGGCGCGCAGCTCGCCGACGGCCTGCGCGGCATCTCCGACGAGTTCCCCGAGCTCGGCGACGTCCGCGGCAAGGGCCTGATGCTCGCGGCCGAGATCGTCAAGCCCGACGACAACGCCCCCGACGCGGCCGCCACCGCCAAACTCCAGCAGGAGACCAAGGACCGCGGTCTGCTGGTCGGCAAGGGCGGTCTGTACGGCAACGTGCTTCGGATGGCTCCGCCGATGACGCTGACCGAGGAAGAAGCCACGGAGGCGCTGGAGATCATCCGCGACTCGTTCAACACGCTGCGCTGACGGTCGCCGGGCCGAACCAGGTCGTCATCGCCTCGTCCAGCCCTTCGGCGGCCGGCCCGTCCGTGGCCCAGGCGACGTACCCGTCCGGCCGGATCAGTACCGCGGCCGGCGCGGGCACGTCGCCGACGCCGGGGATCGTCCAGCGCTTGGGGCCGCATTGCGCCTGGACGCGGTCGACGCGGTCCACCCACCCGTCGACGGACGGTACGACGCCGTCGTCGAAGGCCAACAGAACGGGCCGGCCGGCGGTCAGTAGGCGATGGACGCGGGTGGCCTCGCCTCCGACAGTGAGGTCCGCGTCCGGGACACGACGTCCGGTCAGCGGATGATCGCCCTTCACGTCGTACTCGAGGTCGAGGGCGGTGATCATCAGGCCGATCCGGAAGCGAACGTCGTCGACGTCGAGCAGCCCGGTGAACGTGTCGCGCAACGCGTTCACGTGCGCGCCAGGGCGTGACAGGGCGGTCTGCGCCCGGGTGTTCTGCAGCACGCGGGCAGCGACCGGGAATCGCTCGGCCTCGTAGCTGTCCAGCAGTCCGCTCGGCGCCTGGCCCCGTACGACGGCGGCGAGCTTCCAGCCGAGGTTGACCGCGTCCTGTACGCCGAGGTTCAGCCCCTGGCCGCCGGCCGGGAAGTGGATGTGCGCCGCGTCCCCGGCCAGGAACACCCGCCGCTCGCGGTACCGGTCGGCCTGTCGTGCCGCGTCGCCGTACTGCGAGACCCACCGCGGGCTGTGCATCCCGAAGTCGGTGCCCGCGACCTCGCGGAAGGAGTCCCGGAAGTCCTCGAACGACGGCTCGTGCGCACGATCCTGGACCCGGTCGTACCGCTGCACCATCAGCCGGTGCCAGCCCGGCTGGAACTGGATCACCGAGAAGTCGCCAGGACCGCGCCGCTGCCCGAAGACCGTGCCGGCCGGCGGCTCGGCCAGCTCGACATCGGCGAGCATGCCGACCATCGTCGCGTCCGTGCCGTCGAACCCGATGCCGGCCAGCTTGCGGACGGTACTGCGCCCGCCGTCGCAACCGACCAGGTACGAGCAGCGGATCACACCGCCGTCAGGGCCGCCCACCTCGACCTCGACCCCGTCGTCGTCCTGACGGATCCCGACCACCGGCGAGGACCAGCGGACGGCGGCGCCGAGCTCGGTCGCGTGGGCCTCGAGCTCGCGTTCGATGACCGCCTGCACGATGCCGAGCGTGAACGGGAAGCGGGTCGGGAAGTCGCCGAACTCCATCCGCAGCCCGCCGAAGTGGCCCGCCGGGATCGGCCGTCCCAGCGGCCGCAGACGGTCCATCAGGCCGCGCTGGTCGAAGATCTCCATCGTGCGGGCGTGAATGCCGCCCGCCCGCGACTCGCCCGTCCGGGCCGGCAGCGCGTCGACCACCACCACGTCGATCCCGGCGAGCCGCAACTCGGCGGCCAGCATCAGCCCGGTCGGCCCGGCGCCGGCGATCACCACATCCATGAGCTTCTCCTTAACGTCCTTCGATTTCCTTTAACGCTGTTAAGGAGAGCAAAACGTTGTTAAGCTTGTCAAGGACGAACAGGAGATCGACGTGAAGCTCGACGCCAGGACCATCGCCACCGCGGCGCTGCCGTTGCTCGACGACGGCGGGGTCGACGGTCTGACCATGCGCAAGGTGGCCGCCGCGCTCGGCGTCCAGGCGCCGGCGCTCTACTGGCACGTCAAGAACAAGCGTGAGCTGCTCGACGCAATGGCGCGCGTGCTGTTCGTCAGCGCCGTCGACGGACTGGAGGCGCCCAGACGAGGGACGGACTGGCAGGACTGGCTGGCCGAGCTGGCGGGCCGGCTGCGCAAGACCCTCTTGCGGTACCGGGACGGCGCTCGCGTGCTCGCCGGCACCAACGTCAGCGACGACTCCATGTGGCGGGTGACCGAGTTGACGCTGCGCACGCTGGAGGACGCCGGGTTCTCGGCGCGCGACGTCGCGCGGGTGTTCCCGCTCCTGCTGCACTACACGATCGGCTACGTGATCGAGGAGCAGGCGCAGACCGGTGTCGACTACCCGGACGGCAATCCGTACCAGAGCGACGAGATCAGGCAGTCCGTCGACGCCGAGCGCTACCCGTTGACGGCGCGGATGGTCGTCGACCTGTTCGCGGCCGACCCCGACGCGGAGTTCGAGCACGGCGTCCGGGTGATCCTGGCCGGCGTCCGCGCGACGTACGACCTCGGCCCCGGAAACTGAGAAGGTCCCTCCTCGTGCGAGGAGGGACCTTCGGGTCAGATCTTGTCGTCGGCGTCCAGCGTGCTGGCGGCGTCCGGTGCCTCGGTCATCGGCGGCGGGGCGCCGGTGATCTTGCGGCGCCGCCGGGAACGGCCCTCGAGGTAGCGGGCGAGCAGGGACAGCAGCGAGCACAGCCCGATGTAGATCAGCGCGACGACGATGTACGTCGGGATGTACGGGAAGCCGTAGGTCAACCGGCCGCCCATCTGCTTCGCGACGTACAGCAGTTCGGCGTAGGTGATGATGAAGCCGAGCGCGGTGTCCTTCAGCAGCACGACCAGCTGGCTGACGATCGCCGGCAGCATCGCACTGATGGCCTGCGGCAACAGCACGAGCCGGACCACCTGGTTCTTCCGCAGCCCGAGCGCGTACGCCGCCTCGCGCTGGCCCTTCGGCACGGCGGCGATGCCGGCGCGGAAGATCTCCGCGAGCACCGAGCCGTTGTAGAGCGTCAGGCCGAACACGACCGCCCAGAACGGGCTGAGCCCGAGCTGGAACTGGATGTTGCCGAAGTAGAAGTAGAACATCAGGATCAGCAGCGGGACCGCGCGGAACAGCTCGACGATCAGCGTCGCCGGGGTCCGGACCCATTTGTGGTCACTGATCCGCGCCGCCGCGAAGACCGCGCCGAACAGCAGCGCGAGCACCGCCGCGAGACCGGCCGCCCGCAGCGTGTTCAGCAGACCGTCCAGCAGCTGCTGCTGGATCGACGAGTACTGGAACTGCCGCCAGAGCCGGCCCTCGAACTGGCCGTTCTGGTACATCCGGTTGATCAGCCAGGCGAGCGCGCCGACCAGCACGACGATCACCAGGATGTTGGTGATGCGGTTGCGGGCCTTCGCCCGCGGGCCCGGGGTCTCGTACAGGACTGTGCTCATCAGGCCACCGCCGTCCGTCGTTCGGCCCATCGTTGCAGGAAGATCAGCGGCACGATCAGGATCAGGAAGCCGATCGTGATCCACAGCAGGGTGAGCAGTTGGTTCTCGCCGCGCTCGGACATCGCGGCCGGGATCGAGCCGGCCTCCGCGACCGAGAACCCGGCCGCGATCGTGGTGTTCTTCAGCAACGCGATGAACACGCTCATCAGCGGCGGGATGATCGCGCGGAACGCCTGCGGCAGGACGACGATCGACAGCACCTGGTTGAACGACATGCCGATCGCCCGGGCCGCCTCGGCCTGACCGGGAGCGATCGTGTTGACGCCGGACCGGACCACCTCGCAGACGAAGGCCGACGTGTAGATCGTCAGCGCGCCGACGCCGGTCCAGAACGGGTTCGGCAGCGCGAGCTGCATCTTCGCGGCGCCGAAGAACAGGAACGCGAAGACCAGCGTCAGCGGAGTGTTCCGCAGGACATTCACGTAGCCGGTGCCGATACCGCGCAGCGCCGGCACCGGGGAGACCCGGAACGCGCCCAGGATCGTGCCGAACACCAGACTGAGCACACCGGACACCAGGAACAGGCGGATCGTCAGCCAGAAGCCGTCCCGGAACAGCGGCCAGTTGTCGGTGAGGACCGAGAACATCGCGACCTTCCTCTTGCCTTCAGGAACAGAATCCGGCCGCGGCGCCCGAAGCGGACACCGCGGCCGGCTGATGGATCAGTACTTCTCGAGCGGCGGCGGCGTCGAGTCCGAACCCGACTTGCCGAGCGTCTCGTCGTAGATCGCCTTCCAGGTGCCGTCGGAGGCCGAGGTCTCGAGGATCGAGTTCACCTTGTCCCGCAGCGCCTTGTCGGCCAGCGGCAGGCCGATACCGTACTTCTCGGTGCTGAACGGCTTGCCGACCACGCGGAGCTCGTCGGGCGCCGTGGCGGCGTACCCCTTGAGGATCGCGTCGTCGGTGGTGACCGTGTCGACCTTCTTGTCCAGCAGCTGGGAGACGCACTCCGAGTAGGTCTTGAACTCGGAGATGTTGCTCGCCTCAGTCAGCTGCTCGTCCTTGACCCGCTGGATCGGGGTCGAGCCGGTCGCGGAGCAGACCTTCTTGCCCTTCAGGGCGGTCTTGCCGGCGTCCATCGAGGTGTCGTCCTTGCGGACCAGCAGGTCCTGACCGGCGATGAAGTACGGGCCGGCGAACGAGACCTGCTTCTTACGCTTGTCGGTGATCGAGTAGGTGCCGACGTAGTAGTCGATCTCACCACCGGCGATCGCGGTCTCGCGGTTCGCCGACGGGATCTCCTTGTACTCGATCTTGTCCGGGTCGAAGCCGAGACCGGCCGACACCATCCGGGCCACCTCGATGTCGAACCCGCAGCGCTTGCCGTCGGCGTCCTTGTACCCGAGGTTCGGCTGGTCGGCCTTGACGCCGACGATCACGTTGCCGCGGGACTTCGCCTTGGTGAAGGTCTGGCTGCCGGCCACGTCCACGCCGCTCGCGGCGGTGAACTTGTGCAGCTCGCCGCAGGAGTCGGACGCGTTGCCGCCACTGTTGCCGCCGCCGGCGCTCGGCTCGTCCTTGCCACACGCGGCGGCGGTCAGCGCGAGCGCTGCGACGCCGAACGTGGCGACGAGGGTGCGCATTCTCATGATCAGGTTCCCCTTCGTTTCGTTGCTGGTACAGCCCGCGGGCGGTGTGACTGCCGGATCAGTGCTTCAGGATCTTGCCGAGGAAGTCCTGGGCCCGCCTCGAGGTCGGGTTCGTGAAGAAGGTCTCCGGGTCGGCCTGCTCGACGATCTCGCCGTCGGCCATGAACACCACCCGGTTCGCCGCGGTCCGGGCGAAGCCCATCTCGTGCGTGACGACGACCATCGTCATGCCCTGCTTGGCGAGGTCGATCATCACCTCGAGGACCTCCTGGATCATCTCCGGGTCGAGCGCCGAGGTGGGCTCGTCGAAGAGGATCACCTTCGGGTCCATGGCCAGGGCCCGCGCGATCGCGACGCGCTGCTGCTGGCCGCCGGACAACTGGGCCGGGTACTTCGCGGCCTGCGAGGCCACCCCCACCCGCTCCAGCAGTTCCATCGCCCGCTTCTCGGCCTGCTTCGGGTCCGTCTTGCGGACCTTGCAGGGACCGAGGGTGACGTTCTGCAGGATCGTCTTGTGTGCGAACAGATTGAAGGACTGGAAGACCATGCCGACGTCCGCGCGCAGCTTGGCCAGGTCCTTGCCCTCGCTGGGCAGCGGCTGCCCGTCGAGCGTGATGGTGCCGGAGTCGATCGGCTCCAGCCGGTTGATCGCACGGCAGAGCGTCGACTTGCCGGACCCGGACGGGCCGATCACCACGACGACCTCGCCCTGGTCGATGGACAGGTTGATGTCCTTCAGGACGTGCAGTTCGCCGAAATGCTTGTTGACGCCGGTCAGCGCGACCAGACCGGTTTGCGTCAGCGTGTCGGAATCGCTCATGGCCAGAACCTAGCGGAGCCGGGGGCCCGGTCGCAGCGCTGGGTGGTACCACGGTGGTAACGATCTGCAATAAAGGCACGCTCCGTGCGACGGTCGTCACGGATCGCCGAAATGCATGTTTTCCCTATGTAACTGATCGTCGGAGGACAATCACTTCCACGCCTGCGGAAGTGGACGTATGGTCCCTGCGGCCCTCGCACGACAGGGCTACGGGAGCGCCGCCACGTCGACGGCGACCCGCCAAGAACCACACCGGAGTACGTCATGCGGATCTCGCTGACCAAACGCAGTCGTCAAGTCATCGCCGGCGGTCTGGGGACCGCCCTCGTCGCTGCCGGTATCGGCGCCTACGCCGGCCGCTACGAGCTGAAGGAAGAGTGGCTCAAACATCAGTGGGCCGGGCGGCACTACAACGCCGCCGTGATGGAGAAGGCGCTGATGATCGCCGGCGGCAACCCCGCCGAGATGCAGAGCGAGTCGAAGGAAGCCTTCACGATCGCCGACGAGTTCGAGCAGGCCCGGACCGCGCCGGGCGGCATCGTCGCACCGGGCGCGTACTCGGCCGCCTTCGCCCAGCTCACCGCCCTGCCGCACACCGCCGGCGCGTGGCGTGAGGTCACCAAGGTGCCGTACGACGCGGACGACGCCCGGTACCGCGACTGGTACTCGAACTCCAGCGGCGGCGCCGGCTATGTCACCGGCCGGATCACCGGCCTTGCCGCCGACAACGCCAACCACGTGTACGCCGCCGGCGCGAACGGCGGCGTGTGGCGCTCCAGCACCGGGGGCGGCAACTGGACACCGCTGAGCGACACCTTGCCGTCCCTGAGCGGCGGTGATCTCCAGCTCGCCGGCGACGGCTCGCTGTGGTACGCGACCGGCGAGGCGAACACCGGCGGTACGTCGTACGTCGGATCGGGCGTTTACCGCCTCGCGAATCCCACGACCGGCACCTACTCGCCGTCCGACCGGGTCGGCGGCAAGGAACTGGAATCGACCACCGTCGGCCGGCTGCGCTGGGGTGGCGGGCAGGTGTTCGCGGCCACCAACCGCGGCGTCTGGTACCACGACGCGTCGACGACCGCCGGCGCCTGGAAGGTCGCCTTCTACCCGAACCCGGACTTCATGCCGGAGATCAAGGACGACGCCGGCAACGTGCTGGTGCCGGCCGGCAGCCAGACCGGCGGTGCGACGAACGCGGCGTACAAGAACATCGTCAACGACATCGCGATCGACCCGAAGAACCCCAAGCACGTGATCGCCGCCATCGGCTGGCGATCGGGCGACACCTACAACGGGTTCTACGAGACCAACGACTACACCGCGGGTCCGTCGAGCTGGAAGCGGCTCAACGTGGTGCTCGGTGGTATCAAGAACAGCACCGACGTCGGCTACACGACGTTCGCGTTCAGCAAGACCGGCGATCGTCTGTACGCGATGGTGCAGCAGCCGAGCAAGATCAACGGCAGCACCAGCCTGGCCGGCATCTTCGTCTCCAAGACCGGCAGTCCGTCGGGTCCGTGGAACAAGATCGCCGACCCGCAGATCCTGCACAACAGCGGCTCCGCACTGGACCGCAAGGGGTACGCCGTCGGCGTCCAGGCCTGGTACAACCAGTTCCTGACCGTCGATCCGGCCAACGCCGACCACGTCTGGGCGGGGCTGGAAGAAGTGTTCGAGACGACCGACGCCGGCTCGCACTGGGCTACCGTCGGGCCGTACTGGAACTTCGGCTTCCCCTGCTGGAACATCGACGACTCGAAGAACACCTGTCCGATGGCGCCGCACTCCGACCAGCACTCGGTCGCGGTCGGTACCTCGGGCGGCAAGCCGGTCGTCTTCGTCGGCAACGACGGCGGCATCTACCAGCGGCCGGTCAACGGCCAGGTCAACGCGAACAACAACGGCACCGACTGGAAGTCGCTGACCACCGACGGGACCATGGACGCCCTGCAGTACTACTCGGTGTCGGTCGGCAAGGACACCGAGCACGGCGGCGTCGTGGTGTCCGGCGGCTTGCAGGACAACGGCGTCTCGAACCTGTTCGCCGTCCAGCCGAACGGCAGCAACAGTGACACCAAGATGGGCTCCAACTTCGGCGGTGACGGCGGCGACGGGGCGGCCGATCCGCAGAACGGCTGCAACCAGCTGCAGGAGTACGTCGCGCTCGCGGTCAAGATCACCAACAACTGCGCGCTGAACAAGGGTGCGCTGAGTGAGGCCGAGGCGAGCTCGTGGAGTCTGGACCCGGGTGACCCGAGCCCGCGGTTCATCGCACCGATCGCGATCGACTCGGCGAACTCGAACGGCTTCATCGCGGGTGGTCAGTACGTCTACACCTCCACCAAGGGCTGGGGCATGCGCAGCGCGTCCGAGTGGACGAAGGCGTTCGATCTCGGAGCGGGGCACTCGGCGACGGCGGTCGCGATGCGCGGCGGCGTCGGCTGGGTCAGCTGGTGCGGCCCGTGCAACAACGCGGGCTTCACCCGCGGCCTGGCCACCAACGCCGGCGGCACCTGGCACCAGGTGACCTTGCCGTCGGAGTTCCCGAACCGGTACCTCGCGGGCGTGGGCATCGACCCGGCCAACGGACAGCACGCGTACGTCGCCGTGAACGGCTTCTCGCGCCGCTTCACCGAGGGCCCGGGTGCGGGTGTCGGCCACGTCTACGAGACCAAGGACGGCGGCGCCACCTGGTCGGACATCTCGGCGAACCTGCCGGACGTCCCGACGAGCGCCGTCAAGCAGTTGGCGAACGGAGCGCTCGTCGTCGGATCGGACCTGGCCACGTTCTACCGGGCTCCGGGGGCGACCAACTGGCAGGTGCTCGGCTCCGGCCTGCCGACCACCACGGTGATGGACATCGAGTCCGGCCCCGACGGCAACATCTACGCGGCCACCCACGGCCGCGGCATCTGGAGCATCACGCCGCCCGCGTGATCCCTCCAGCCTGACTTTGAGCACCCACCAACCAATACTCGACGAGGATTTTGGTTGGTGGGTGCACAAAGCAGGGGTCAGGCGGGGCGGTGGGCGCCGCAGCAGGCGCCGGCGGCGAGCGTCGGGGCGGCGGGTTCCTTCACGGCTGCCTCGACGGCGGCGAGCATCCGCTCGCGCTCGGCGGGGGAGATGACGCGGCCGCGGGCGACGACCGTGTGGATGCGGCGGGTGTTGCGGATGTCGGCGAGCGGATCGGCGTCCAGGACGACCAGGTCGGCGATCTTGCGTGGCTCGACCGCGCCCGTGTTCAGGCCGAGGAACTTCGCCGGCTCGGCGGTGGCGGCGTACAGCGCCTGGCGCGGCGTGGCGCCGGCGCCGACCAGGTGCTCGAGCTCGTCGTGCAGGGCGAACCCCGGCACGGAGTACGGCGTACCGGTGTCGGTGCCGGCCAGGATCGGTACGTCGTGCGCGAACAGTTCCCGGACGAACCGCTGCCGCCACGCCCACATCTGCCGCTGGTGGGAGATCTCCTCGGCGGTGCGGTTGGCGGCGTACAGGTTCTCGATGACGTAGTCGTAGGTGCCGATCGAGTCTGCGCTGAGGTACTTCGCGAGCGCCGGGTCGAGCTGTGTGTAGTCGATCTGATCGAGCACGTTGTGCATGGTGAGCGTCGGCGTGACCCGGGTCCGGTTCCGGCGGAGCGTTCCGAACACGTCGGCGGCGCGCGCCGGGCTGTAGGTGTTCGCGGCGATCCACTCGATCGGGTGCAGTTGCCGGAACCATGCGTTGTAGTCGCCGGTCGGCACGGTGATCGCGCGCAGCATCCGCCGTACCTCGGCCTCGCGGGTCGAGACCGCCAGGCCGAGCGAGTGGATGTGCTCGATGCTGCGCTGGCCGGCGTTGCTGACCTCCTTCGAGGTGACCTGGTCGGGGCCGTGACCGTGGACGGTCAGACCGACTTTGCGGGCCTCGTCGACGATCGCGCGCCAGGACTCCCGGCTCAGCCGCGAGTAGACCTTGACGAAGTCGGCGCCCTCGGACTTGACCCGCCGTACGGCGGCCCGGGCCGCGGCGGCGTCGTCGACGACGATGACCTGGATCAGGTTCGGGTCCCACAGGGTGGGGTCGCCGTCGATGATGTTGCTCGCGACCACCATCCGCGGGCCGAGCAGGGTGCCCGCCTCGATCCGGTCGCGCCAGTCGTACAGCATCGGGTTCGTGCCGGCCATCTCGCGGACGGTGGTCAGACCGTTGGCCAGATAGAGAGGTGGCGACACCCGCTCGTCCCCGAGGCTGTGGACGTGCAGGTCGGCGAGGCCCGGGATGACGTACTTCCCGCTCAGGCGGATCTCCGCGGCCCCGCGCGGCACCGGGAGCCGCCCGACGCCGATGATCCGGTCGCCGCTGATCAGCACGGTCCGGTGCGGGTTCTTCCGGCCGGTGGCGACGTCGACGACGGTGACGTCGGTGAGGGCGGTGATGCCGGTGATGCCGGTACCGCGTACTGCGAACGCGGGGGTCGTGGGGAACGCGCCTGCGGCGAGGACGACGGCGCCGGCGGCGGTACGGGCGAGGAACTGACGGCGAGAACTGTTCATGCCCCTCACTATTGTCGCCGGGTGACCGGCGGTCAGGGGTGCCAGCCCGCTGGCCCAGGTAGGGAAACCTCCACCGCGGCACGTACTCTTGGTGGCTGTCATGCGTACTTATGAGGTCCGCACCTACGGGTGCCAGATGAATGTCCACGACTCCGAGCGGCTGCGCGGGCTGCTGGAGGACGCGGGCTATGTCCGTGCGCCCGAGGGCGACGAGGCCGACGTGGTGGTCTTCAACACCTGCGCGGTCCGGGAGAACGCCGACAACAAGCTGTACGGCAACCTCGGTCACCTGGCGCCGGTGAAGGCCCGCAAACCCGGCATGCAGATCGCCGTCGGCGGCTGCCTGGCGCAGAAGGACAAGGCGTCCATCACGCGCAAGGCGCCGTGGGTGGACGTGGTCTTCGGGACGCACAACATCGGCTCGCTGCCGGTGCTGCTGGAGCGGGCCCGGATCGAGCAGGAGTCGCAGGTCGAGATCCTCGAGTCGCTCGAGGTCTTCCCGTCGACGCTGCCGACCCGGCGCGAGTCGCCGTACTCGGCCTGGGTGTCGGTGAGCGTGGGCTGCAACAACACCTGCACGTTCTGCATCGTGCCGGCGCTGCGCGGCCGCGAGAAGGACCGCCGGCCGGGCGAGATCCTCTCCGAGGTCGAGGCGCTGGTCGGCGAGGGCGTGCTCGAGGTGACGCTGCTCGGCCAGAACGTGAACTCGTACGGCGTGGAGTTCGGCGACCGGTACGCGTTCTCGAAGCTGCTCCGGGCGTGCGGGGAGATCGACGGGCTGGAGCGCGTCCGGTTCACCTCGCCGCACCCGCGCGACTTCACCGCGGACGTGATCGAGGCGATGGCCGAGACGCCGAACGTGATGCCCTCGCTGCACATGCCGCTGCAGTCCGGGTCGGACACCGTGCTGAAGGCGATGCGCCGGTCGTACCGGCGGGACCGCTACCTGAAGATCATCGAGGACGTGCGCGCGGCGATGCCGGACGCGGCGATCACCACCGACATCATCGTCGGGTTCCCGGGGGAGACCGAGGAGGACTTCCAGGGCACGCTCGACGTGGTCCGGCAGGCCCGGTTCGCGGGTGCGTTCACCTTCCAGTACTCCAAGCGTCCCGGCACGCCGGCCGAGTCGATGACCGACCAGGTCCCGCGCGACGTCGTCCAGGAGCGGTACGAGCGGCTGGTCGCCCTGCAGGACGACATGGCCTGGGCCGAGAACAAGCAGATCGTCGGCCGCTCCGTCGAGGTGCTCGTGGCCGAGGGGGAGGGGCGCAAGGACGCCGCCACCCACCGGCTCAGCGGTCGCGCCGCGGACAACCGCCTGGTGCACTTCGCCGTACCGGAAGGCGCCGAGACGCCGCGACCGGGTGACATGGCAACGGTCGAGGTCACGTACGCCGCGCCGCACCACCTGGTCGCGGACGTGTTCGGCGCCGTCCGCCGGACGCGCGCCGGGGATGCCTGGGAGCGGGCGCAGGGCGCGCCGGCTCCTTCACCGGGCTCTGCCCCGGGCGTCATGCTCGGGATGCCGACGATCGGCGCGCAGCCGATGGAGCCGGCAGTGGGCGGCTGCCAGGCCGGATGAACCTCCCGGCGGACGCGGAGCCGTTCGCGTTCGGCCGGGACGCGGACATCTACGCGATCGACGACGACTGGGTGCTGCGGCGGTACCGCAACGGTCACCCGGTCCGCGACGAGGCCGACTTCATGCGGCACGTCGCGCAGCACGGGTATCCGGTGCCCGCGGTCCGCGACGTCGATGGCGCGGACATGGTCATCCAGCGCCTCGACGGACCGACGCTCGGCGACGCCGCGATGGCCGGTGAGCTCGGCGCCGTCGAGATCGGCCGCATCCACGCCGACCTGCACCACTGCCTGCAGGCAATCCCTGCCCCTAGCGGTACGCCGGGCCTGGTCGTCGTGCACGGCGACCTGCACCCGCTGAACGTGATCTCTACCGCCGACGGCCCGGTCGTCATCGACTGGCGCAACGCAGAAGAGGGCACACCAGAGTTCGACGTCGCGATGACCGCGATCATCTTCGCCCAGGTCGCCCTCGACCCGACGTACGAGGCCCTCACCGACCTCCTCCGCGACGCGCTGGCCACCTACCTCGCCAACTCCATCGACCCCACACCAGGCCTGCCCGAGGCACTACGCCGCCGCGGCAACAACCGCACACTCACACCCGCCGAGCTAGCCCTCCTCCCCGCCCAGGAAGCCCTGATCCGCTCACATCTCTAGGCGTTCAGGAACTGCGACGGCTCGAGGGGACGGGTGACGATGCGGAGTTCGCCGGGTTGCGGAGCAGCTCCGAGGAGTCGACGTACACGACGCTGTGCCGGCCGTCGTTCACGATCGCCAGGTGGAACCACGGCTCGTTCATCGCCCCACGCTCCTGTGCTCGCTGACACCGCAGCGAACCTCACGGCGGGGGCCCGGCGGTGAACTCAGGCGAAACCCTGGGCGATCACGGCGGGAAGCGCGTCACCGGTCAACGACGCGAGCACCCGCGCCTCGTGCGGGACGACGGGATCCGGCAACCGGTCCAACGGATACCAGTCGAGATCGGCCGCCTTGTCCGGCTCCATCAGCCGCGGCTCACCGCTCCACTTCTCGGTGACGAAGAAGAAGTCGACCCGCTCGTCGATCGGATCCCCGTTGCCGCCCGTGCGGTGCATCGCCGTGACCGGTTGGAGGTCCGACGGGTCGACGTCGATCCCGACCTCCTCCTTGAGCTCCCGCACCGCCGCCGCGAGCACCGACTCACCCCGCTCCACATGCCCCGCGGGCACTGCCCAGTACCCATCCATGTATCCGGTGTCGGCCCGCAGCAACAACAACACCTCGTCCCCCCGCCGAACAATCACATAAGCCGCCGGCACCACCACAAACCGATCCATACTCGCACCCTAATCACCCCCGCCGACTCCGCGGCGGTCACGGGCTGGGGGCGACGGTCTTGGACATCACGCAGTGGTTCTTG
This sequence comes from Kribbella sp. NPDC003505, assembly GCF_040610875.1. Lineage (NCBI taxonomy): Bacteria > Bacillati > Actinomycetota > Actinomycetes > Propionibacteriales > Kribbellaceae > Kribbella > Kribbella sp. NPDC003505. The sequence continues at coordinate 261,150 of NZ_JBEXNA010000011.1, forward strand.
CCTTTGGGGCGTTCGTAGGTGAAGCCGGCTTTTTCGAAGAGGGTGCGGGTGCCGTTGTAGAGGAAAGAGGCGGTGATCTTCTTGCCTGCGGTGTCCTGGGGGTAGGCCTCGACGAGGCCGCCGCCGGACTCGCCTATCAGGGCCAGGGCCCCTTGGAGGGCGACGGACGAGACGCCTTGGCGGCGGTAGTTGCGGTCGGTGAAGAAGCAGGTGAGGCGGTAGTCCGGCAGCAGCTCCAGCCCGGCCTCGTACTCCTTGCGGTGGTAGATGTTCGGCAGCTCGGCCGGCGTCCCGTACTCGAGCCATCCGACCGCCCGCTCGCCGTCGAACACGAGCGCCGCATGTGCCCGCCCCTCCAGGACCAGGCGGTGCTTGAGGTCCCTGTTGCTCTCGGCGTCGAACGTCTTCTCGTCGTGCATCGTGTGGAAATACGTGCACCAGCACCCGCCCCACACCCCGTTGTGCCGTTCCGCGAGCGCCGCGAACCCGTCCCAGGTCTCAGGCGCCAACGCCCGTACCACTAGCTCGCCCATGAGCCGAGCGTACGAGGCGTTCCGGACGATCCCCGTCCGGGATCCTCAGACGGTGTACGTCGTTCCGGGCGAGGCTTGGTCGATCGGCCCCGAAAACCTCTCGGAGGCGCGCGCAACTGCGACCGATGGCGTCAGCGAGCGACCGATATGCGTGAGGATCAGGCGCCTGGCCTGTGCCGCTGCCGCCGTGTCGCCGGCTTGTTCAGGGGTGTGGTGCGCCGGGTCCTCGGTCGCGGTGTCCGCCTCGCACAGCAGTACGTCGCAGTCGCTCGCCAACGCGGTCAAGTTGTCGCAGGGCGCACTGTCACCGGAGTACACAAGTGAACGTCCGCCGGCCTCGACACGTACGGCGTACGCGGGCATGCCGTGCTCGACCGCGCGGCTGGTGAGCCGGACTGAGCCGACGGCTGCAACCTGTCCGTCGTACAGTTCGATGATCTCGAACGCGGACTCGATCGGGCTCCGCGTCGGACCGTTGGTGAGGAAGCCCGCGAGCCGATCGGCGATCCCCGGCGGGCCGTACAGCGGAATCGGCGCACGCAAGGTGATGTCGGCGTACAGCGCCCCGTAGTACGCCGTCAGCAGATCGGCGCAGTGATCCGCATGGAGATGCGAGATCCAGATCGCGTCGAGCTCGTCGAGCCGCGCGTGCTCCTGCAGCGCGCCAAGCGTCCCGCTGCCCGCATCCATCCAGATCCGCGTACCACCTGCCGTCACCAGGTATCCGGAACACGGGTTGTCCGGCGCTGGGTACGGCGTCGCGGACCCGAGCACCGTGAGCCGAACACTCATGCGCAAACCCTAAACGTGACGAAGGGCCGCAAGCGGGGTGCTTGCGACCCTTCGTGGGTGTGCGTCAGGCGGGGTTCTGCCGATCGGGGATGTCGTCGTTCTGGCCGTCCAGGTTGTCCAACCCTTCCTTGGCCTTGTCGACGCCCGTGTCGATCTTGTCGCCGTACTTGCCGCCCGTCTTCTCGTCGACGAAGTCACCGGCCTTGTCCAGACCTTCACCGACCTTGTCGCCGTGGCTGTCGACCAAGTCGGTGGCCTTGTCCTTCAGGTCCTCGGCCTTGCCCTTGAACTTGTCGAAGATGCCCATCTCGGGGCTCCCATTCCTGCGTAGTTGAGTGCTTACAGACAGCTAGCGCGATCTTCGCACCCCGAACGCCGGAACTGTGGGATCTCCGTGAGCGCCGTACCCAAATCGATGCCGGACAGGCTCCTACTCGACGTCGCCGCCGCTGTCCGTCGTGCCACCGCCGGATTCGACGTCGCCGCCCGACTCCACGTCCCCGCCGGACTCCACGTCGCCGCCGGAGTCGCCACCGGGCTCGACATCGCCGGCGCTGAACTCGACGTCACCACCACTGCGCTTGGCCGCGGACACGTTGTCCGCCTCGTCCCCCAGGCCGAGCGCGTCCTTGGCCGCGTCCGACTCTTCCTCGAACGGATTCGTCACTTCGTTCCTCCCGTAGAAATGTTGCGAACTGCAGCGTTCCTACCGAACTTTCCGGGTCATCCACAAGGCCGGTCCGGACCTCTTGGCGAACTCTTCATCACGGTGCTGCCAGACTGGAGCGATGTCTGCTCCCCTCGTCGTCGCGGTCGTCGGCCCCACCGCGGCCGGGAAATCCGACCTTGCCGTCGCGCTGTCGCAACGCCTGGGTGGCGAGGTGGTGAACGCGGACGCCATGCAGGTGTACCGCGGGATGGACATCGGTACGGCGAAGATCGGCACCGCGGAGCGCGCCGGCGTACCGCACCACCTGCTGGACATCCTCGACGTGACCGAGACGGCGACCGTGGCCGAGTTCCAGGCGCTCGCCCGGCAGGCGATCGACGACTGCGTCGCGCGCTCGAAGGTCCCGGTACTGGCCGGCGGCTCGGCGCTCTACGTCCGCGCGATCCTCGACGACTTCGTCTTCCCCGGCACCGACCCGGTGGTTCGCGCCCGCCTCGAGGCCGAGCTCGAGGCCCACGGCTCCGGCGCCCTGCACGCGGAGCTGCGCCGACGGGACCCGAAGGCCGCCGACCAGATCCTGCCCAGCAACGGCCGCCGGATCGTCCGCGCGCTGGAGGTCATCGAGATCACCCAGGGCCCGTACGTCGCCACGCTGCCCGAGCACCGCTACGTCTACCCGGGCGCGATCCAGCTCGGTCTCGACGTCCCGCGGCCGGTTCTCGACGAGCGGATCGGCCGCCGGGTGGACCGGATGTTCGACGCCGGATTCGTGGCCGAGGTGCGAGGTCTGCTGAACAAGGGTTTGATTGAAGGCAAGACTGCCAACCGCGCCCTCGGGTATTCGCAGGTGATCGCGTTGCTGAACGGTGAGATCGACGAAGCGCAGGCCCGCGAGCGGACCGCCCAGGCGACCCGCCGGTTCGCGCGCCGGCAGGACTCGTGGTTCCGTAAGGACCAACGCATCACCTGGCTCCCGTACGACGCCGACGACCTGGTGGAGAAGGCACTCGAAGTGCTCAGTAGAACCGATGTGGCCCAAGGCAACCGCGAAGCCGTCCCCGGCGTAGTCGAGGTGACAACAGGCCCGGGCAACGACACTGGGGCCGTCGATGCGAGGGGGTGACCGTGAGGCCGAGTTCCGTGAGTACCTGCTCGCGGACCGCACGAGGCTGATGCGTACGGCGTTGCTGCTCACCGCGGGGGATGTGCACACCGCCGAAGATCTGGTCCAGACCGCCTGCACCCGGGTGTACGTGCACTGGCACCGGATCAAGCACGAAGGCGCGGGCCCGTATGCGCACCGCATCCTGGTCAACGCCTTCCTGGACGAGCGCCGCCGCGCCGGCCGCCACCCGGAGGTGGTGACCGCGGAGGCGGTCGAGCCGCGACTGACCGACGTACCGGACCAGGCGGACACCCTCGCCGTCCGGGGCGCGTTGCTGGACCTCGCGCCGCGGCAGCGGGCAGTCCTGGTCCTGCGGTACTTCCAGGATCTCGACGTCGCGAGCTGCGCGCGGATCCTGGAGTGCACCGAGGGCACGGTGAAGAGCCAGACGGCCAAGGCGCTGAAGCGCCTCAAGGAACTGATGACGGAAGAGACGGGGAGTAGCTGAGAGCACAGTGGACGAGGTCAAGAAGTTACTGGAGGGGTTCGCGGACCGTGCCGCCGAAGGGCTGCCGGACGCGGACATCGACGCGGACGTCAGCCGTGGCCGGCTCGCGCTGCGCAGGATCAAGCGCCGGCGCCGGGTCACCGGAGTGCTGTGCGTCGCCGCGGCGTCGGCCCTCGTGCTCGCGATCGGCAACCAGGTGAAGTGGTGGGGCGGCGGCAACGAGGTAGCCGGCGGCACCGCCGGCACCGTCGAGCCGGAGACGTCGGCCGCGAGTCCCTCGACGGCACCGCCGGTGACGCCGCAGAGCAGCGAGCCGGTGTCGATGTTCGGCGCGTCCGTCGTCGAACTGGTGGCGAACAAACAGCCCTGGAGCACGATCACCTGCTCGCTGGCGCCGAAGGGCTGGAGCGCCGAGACCCCGATCGCGGCCGACCAGGTGGTGCTGTCCCAGCCGACGCTGCGGACCGCGGACGCTGCCGCCAAGGTGATCCTGCAGACCGCGCCGCAGGCCCGCAGCCTGTCGCAGGTCCGGGTGACCGACGCGAGCGGCAAGACCTTCCACATCGGTACTCTCGGCGGTCGGCTGAGCGGCCAGGTGAAGCTCGCCGACCAGTGGCTGCTGGTCGAGCTCCCGGCCGGCACGGTCGAGTGGCCGGACGACGTGCTGCGCCGCTTCATGAACTCCTGCGCCGTGAACTAGGCCTGTCTGGGCGCGCCACGACTGGCGCACGACCCGCAGGTGGGATAGGCAGGGCTTGTCCCTGTCCCCGAGTCCGTGTGGGGGAAGTTCGTGAAGAAGCTGGTCGCAACCCTGTCCGCAGGCACTCTGATCCTGACTGCCTTCACCGCAACACCGACCACCGCCGGGGCGCAGGCCCCACCCAGGCAGCCGACCTCGATCGGGTACGGGGGCGCGGTATCCTCCGTCGACCCCGACGCGACGAACATCGGTCTCGACGTCCTGCGTCGCGGTGGTAACGCCGTCGACGCGGCCGTCGCCACCGCCGCCGCGCTCGGCGTCACCGAGCCGTACTCGGCCGGCATCGGCGGCGGCGGGTACTTCGTGTACTACAACGCCAAGTCCCACAAGGTGTCCACGATCGACGGCCGGGAGACCGCGCCCGCGACGATGCCGTCGAACGCGTTCGTCAATCCCGCGACGGGCCAGGCGTATCCGTTCGCGCAGCTCGTGACGTCGGGCGTCTCGATCGGCGTACCGGGAACGCTCGCGACCTGGGACCGGGCCCTGAAGCAGTGGGGTTCGCTGTCGCTCGGCAAGGCACTGAAGCCGGCCGCCGACCTGGCCGACCGCGGTTTCGTGGTGGACCCGACGTTCCGCCTGCAGACACTGGAGAACAAGGACCGCTTCGCGCAGGTCGTGCCGACCGCCAAGCTGTTCCTGCCGAACGGTGACGCGCCGCAGGTCGGCGCACTGTTCAAGAACCCCGAGCTCGCGGCCACCTACAAGCTGATCGGTCAGCAGGGACCGTCGGCGTTCTACAGCGGAGCGCTGGCCGGTGAGATGGCCGCTGTCGCCAAGAACCCGCCGAAGACCCCGAACGCCACGCTGCCGTTCTTCCCGGGATACCTGCAGACCAGTGACCTCGCGGCGTACAAGACGATCGACCGTGCGTCGACCAAGGTCAGGTACGACGGTCTGGACGTCTACGGCATGCCGCCGTCGTCCTCGGGCGGCAGCACGGTCGGTGAGGCGTTGAACATCCTGCAACCGCAGCACTTGCGGCAGCAGTCGACGACGCAGGCGCTGCACACCTATCTCGAGGCGTCCGCTCTGGCCTTCGCGGATCGCGGCGCGTACGTCGGCGACCCGGCGTACGTCGACGTACCGCTGAAGGAGCTGCTGTCGAAGGGGTTCGGGGCCGAGCGGTCCTGCCTGATCGACCCGGAGCACGCGGCGACCAAGCCGGTCAAGGCGGGTTCGCCGGACGGCCAGTACTCGCACTGCGCGAAGGGCGCCGCGGTCGATGAGCGTCCGGACACCGAGGGACGGTCGACGACGCACATGGTTGCGGCCGACAAGTGGGGCAATGTGGTGTCGTACACGTTGACGATCGAGCAGACCGGCGGCAGCGGCATCACCGTGCCCGGGCGCGGCTTCCTGCTGAACAACGAGCTCACCGACTTCTCCGCCGTACCGGACCCGGCAGACCCGAACCGGGTCGAGGCCGGGAAGCGGCCGCGGTCGTCGATGTCGCCGACGATCGTGCTGCGCGGCGGGCGGCCGTACATCGCGCTGGGCTCGCCGGGCGGCTCGACGATCATCACGACCGTCCTGCAGACGCTGACGAACCGGCTCGACCGCGGCATGACGCTGCCGGAGGCGATCGCGGCGCCGCGGGCATCGCAGCGCAACACCGCCTCGGTGACCGCGGAGCAGGCGTTCATCGACCGGTACGGCGCGGCGCTCGCGCCGTACGGTCACACGTTCACGCCTGCCGGTGCACCGGGAAGCTCGGCCTCCGAGATCGGAGCGGTCGCGGCGCTGGAGTTCCTGCCGGGCGGCGCGATCCTCGCGGCCGCGGAACCGGCTCGGCGCGGTGGGGGAGCGGCCGGAACGGCCTGGCCCGTCAGAGTGCGGTGATGATCGCGGCGACCAGGCCGGCGCGCTCGGCCAGGGTCGCCGCGACGATCTGTTCGTGGACGGCGTGGGCCCCCTTGCCGAGCGGGCCCAGGCCGTCCAGCGTTGGGATCCCCAACCATCCGGTCAGGTTGGTGTCGGCCGCGCCGGACGCGGCCGCACCGCCGACCTCCTGGCCGACGGCCCGTCCGGCCGCGGCCACCTTCGCCAGCAGCTCGTCGGTCGCGGGTGACGGTTGCCAGGCCGGCCGGTTCGACATCACCCGCACCGTCAGCTGAGCGTCCCGTACCGGCCGCAATGCGGTGACGGCGGCCAGCACCGACTCCTCCGTCGATGGATCGACGAAACGGAACCCGATGTCGGCCGCCGCCGAGCCCGGTACGACGTTCGTGCGGCCGCCGCCCGCGATCGTGCCGACATTGCACAGCACCTGGTCGTGAGCGGCGACGATCCGCCGGACGGCGACCAGTTGGTCGACGAGCTCGTCGATCGCGGACACCCCGCCGGCCGGGTCGAGCGCGGCATGCGCTTCGCGGCCGGTGACCTCGATGCGGACCCGCGTGCTGCCCCAGCGGGACGTCTTCAGGTCGCCGTTCGGATGCGGCGGCTCGAAGCCGAAAGCGGCGTACACGCCGACCGCCTCGGCCGTCACCAGTTCCCGGGCCGACGGGGAACCGATCTCCTCGTCCGCGACGACCACGACCCGCAGCGGCCGGTGGTCGCGGTCGGCGACCTGCTCCAGCGCGGTCTCGAGAACGACGAGGCCGCCCTTCATGTCGAACACGCCGGGGCCGTGGATGATCCCGTCCGCCTCGCGCCACGGCATCGCGTCGGTCAGCTGCCCGATCGGCCAGACGGTGTCGTGGTGCGCCAGGAAGAGCAGCGGCGCCTCGCCGGCGCGCCCGGGGAAGTCGGCCACCAGATGGTCGCCGGTCGGCGTGGGTATCCGGCGGACGGTCCCGCCGAGCTCCGCGTAGCGCGCCGCCAGCCGGTCGGCGAACGCGTTCAGCGCGGTTGCGTCACCGGTCGGGGTCTCCGCGGCGACGTACTCCCTGAGTCGCTCGATGCTCATGGATAGTCAACGTATCATCATCCGATCGGCGATTGACCAGCGTCGAGCGAGCGGGGCTAGGATCAAAATATGAATCGTATCTCTGAGGTGAGCTTTCGCGCGGTCTCGCTCACCACGGCGGCGAGGTTCGCCGAGGCCTCGACGCTGTACCGTGAGGTCTTCGGCTACCTCGACCCGGCGTACGGGCTGAACCCGCGGCTGCTCGGCGCGCTGGCGAGCAACGGCGGCTCGGTGGTCGGCATCCTCGACGAGAACGACTTGCTGGTCGCGTTCGCGTACGGCTTCTGCGGCACCGACCGGCGCGGTTTCTACCACTACTCGCAGTCGGCCGTCGTCGCCTCCGACCAGCAAGGGCACGGCCTCGGCCGGATGCTCAAGCACGCCCAGCGCGAAGTTGCCCTCAGCCACGGTATGTCGCGGATGCGCTGGACCTACGACCCGGCGCAGATCCGCAATGCGCACTTCAACCTCGACGTGCTCGGCGCCCGCGGCCGCTGGTTCGCCCCCGACATGTACGGTCCGGGCACCGACCGCGTGATCGTCGAGTGGGACCTGACGCGGGAGCAGCCCGCCGTACCGGCCGGCTTGACCGAGCTGGTCGTGCCGGCCGATGCGGGCGAGCTGCGGCGGTCCTTCGAGGAACTACTGGCGAAGGGGCTCATCGCCGTTTCGTGCCGCCGGCTCGCGGACGGCACCGGCGCCTACTACTTCGGACCGGCCGACGATGCCTGACGACCCGCTGAACCGCGAACTCGCCAGCCCTCACGAGCGGTACGACGCCCGGCTGCAGCGCCGCTCGTCCACGATGCTGCAGCGCCGCGTCGTCGAGCAGGAGCGCGCTTCGATCGACGAGGCCCTGGACCAGATCCTCACCGACGAGTCGATCGCCCAGGCCGCGGCCCGGATCGTCGCCGCCCGCCGGCGCTTCATCATCGGCTCGGCGAAGTCGTTCTCGTACGCGTCGTTGCTGGCGTTCGACCTCGGCGTCGGGCTCTCCCAGGTGACGCTGATCGACGGCACCGTGGTGCGCGGTGTCGACGTGCTGGCCGACGTCCGGGCCAACGACCTGATGGTGGCGTTCTCGTTCCGCCGGTACCGCCGTGACACCGTCGAGATCGCCCGCCGGTTCGTCGAGGCCGGCGGTGAACTCGTCGCGGTCACCGACTTCGAGGACGCGCCGCTGGCGAAGCTCGCCGACCAGTGCATCTACGTCGCGACCGGTAGCGCGTCGTACGTCGACTCGCCGACCGTCGTCGCGTCGGTGCTGCATGTCCTCGCGACCCTGACCACGGCGAGCGCGAAGGGCGCGCGCCGGCGGCTGGTGGAGCGCGACCGGTTGAACACGGAGCTGGGGTTGTATGTCAACTGACCTGAAGATCGTCGCCGCCCGGCTGCATCGGGTCCGGATGCCGCTGGTGCACGAGTTCCGGACCAGCTCGCACCGCAAGGCGTTCCTCGACCACATCCTGGTCGAGCTGGAGGACGCGTCCGGCGCGATCGGCTGGGGCGAGGTCGCGTCCTCCTCCGACCCGTACTACGCGCCGGAAACCGTCGAGTCCTGCTGGCACATCGCGTCCAAGTACCTGCTGCCCGCCGTCCTGGATCGTCCGTGGTCACACCCTGACGACCTGGCCGGTCTGTGGTCGAAGGTCCGCGGCAACCAGTTCGCCAAGGCCGGCGTGGACACCGCCGCCTGGGTCCTGTGGGCGGAGACCCGTCAGTTGCCACTCGCCACGGCGCTGGGCGGAGCACGGACCGAGGTCGTCGCCGGCGTCTCGCTGGGCATCGAGCCGACGATCGACGAGCTGCTGACCCAGGTGCAGCAGCAGGTCGAGGCCGGGTATCCCAGGATCAAGCTCAAGATCGCCCACGGCTGGGACGTGGAGCCGGTTCGGGCGGTGCGTACGGCGTACCCCGAGCTGGACCTGCACGTGGACGCGAACGGCATCTACACGGCGGACGACCTACCGCGGCTGCGCAAGCTCGACCAATATCGGTTGACGATGATCGAGCAGCCCTTCGCACCGCGGGACCTGCTCACGCACGCCGAGCTGCAGCGCGCGATCAGTACGCCGGTCTGCCTCGACGAGAGCGTGGAGACCGTCGACGACCTGGAGACCGCGCTCGCGCTAGGAGCGCTGCAGGTCCTCAACATCAAGGTGTCCCGGATGGGCGGGCTGACCCCAGCGCGTGAAGCGCACGACCGGGCGCGGGACGCCGGGATCCCGGTCTGGTGCGGCGGCATGCACGAGTTCGGGATCGGCCGGCTGGCGAACGTCGCGCTCTCCGGTCTCCCCGGGTTCACCCTCCCATCGGATGTGTCCGCCTCGGAGAAGTACTACGCCCGGGATGTCGTCGTACCCGCCGTGACCGCGGTCCGGGGCGTCGTCCGGGTGCCCGAGGCGCCCGGTCTCGGACATGCCGTCGACCGCGAACTGATCGCCGCCAGTACGGTCGCGGAGCTGTCCCTCGGACCAGAACAGGAGTGATTCGATGCGCGTGGCGCTGACCGGCGGCCTGGTCGCGGACGGCACCGGCGCCGAGCTCAGGCCCGGCACGGTGCTCGTCGAGGGGGAGCGCATCAGCGCGGTGCTGCCACCCGGCGAGCCGGTGTCCGACGCAGAGGTCATCGATGCCACAGGCAACATTGTGGCACCGGGGTTCGTCGACCTGCACTCGCACGCGGATTTCAGTCTCGGCGCGAGTCCGGCGGCAGCGTCGCAGCTCACCCAGGGCGTCACCACTCTCGTCGCCGGGAACTGCGGCTGGTCCCCGTTCCCGATCACCGACCTCGAGGCCCTGCGGGCGGGCACAGCGTTCCTCGATCCCCGGCACGACTGGTCGTGGCACGACCTCGCCGGCTTCGCGGCGACACTGGAACCGGCCGTGAACCTTGCCCTGCAGGTCGGCCACTGCACGCTGCGGATCGCCGTGATGGGCAGCGCGCAGCGACCGCCGTCGCCGTCCGAGCTTCGGACGATGCAGGACCTCCTGCGAGCAGCCGCCGACCAGGGGGCGGTCGGCTTCTCCACCGGCCTGATCTACGCGCCAGGCACCTACGCATCACCGGAAGAGGTCGCCGCGCTCGTCGGCACCGCCGCCGAGTGCGGTCTGCTGTACTCGACCCACATCCGCAACGAAGGCGCCGGCCTGCCGGCCGCACTGGACGAGGCGATCGCGGCCGCGCGAGCGGGCGGCGCACGGCTGGAGATCTCGCACCTGAAAGCCGTCGGCAAGGCCAACTACGGTTTGGTCGCCGCGGCTCTCGAACTGCTGGATCGGGTCGACGATGTCGACCTGGGCTGGGATGCCTACCCCTACACGGCGACGAGCACGACGCTGACCACCAGACTGCCGGCCTGGGCGCTCGCCGACGAGACGCCTCCGGCAGCCGCGCGGGGCCGCGCTCGTCGCCCCGCACTGCTCGCCAGGCTCGCCGATCCCGCCGTACGAGCACGGATCGCGGACGCTCTGCGGGCCGACGTCCTGCTCTCACCCGACACCGTCGTGATCGCATCCCTTCCACCCGGGCGCTACGCGGACTGCCGCGGCCTGAGCCTGGCCGAGATCGCCCGGCGCGACGGGGTGGACGCCGCCGAGATCGTGCTCCGCATCCTCGAGTCGCACCAGGCCGCCGTCAGTGTCGTGAACCATGCGATGAGCGAGGACGACGTGACGACGGTCCTCGGACATCCACGGACCGCGGTGGCCAGCGACGGGTGGATCATGGACGCGACCGGCCCGGGCCACCCGCATCCCCGCAACTTCGGCACCTTCCCGCGCGTGCTCGGCCACTACGCCCGCGACCGGGGTGTCCTCACGCTTCCTGAGGCGATCCGCAGGATGACGTCGCTCCCGGCCTCCCGTCTCGGCTGGTCCGACCGCGGCCTGATCCGACCCGGCGCTGTCGCCGACCTGGTGGTCCTCGACGCGGCACAGGTCGCCGACAAGTCGACGTACGACGATCCCTGGCAGCTGTCCGTCGGCGTACGGCACGTCCTCATCGCGGGCCAGTCGGCCTTCACCAACGGCACACCCACCGGTCGCCGTGCCGGGCGGGTTGTCGGCAGCTGAACAGTACGTACAAAGCGCCTACATAGTGCACCTGAGCGTGATCGTGTCCGCGCGTACACCGTCTCGCCGGTGCTCTACCCGTCGAGCTGCCGACCTTTGAACCGCTTCGGGCCCTCCGGCAGCGGGGGAGGAGCTGACGACGCCTCGTCCGTCTCGGTGTCGAGCCACCCGTCGTGCTCAGCCAGCAACGCATCCAGCGTGGTCCGGTCCACGTCCCCCAGCACGACGACCCACGGGTGATCCTCGTCGTCGTCCTCGCCGTGGAAGCGCCCACGGCCGACCTCACTGCCCAGTTCGTCGGCGACCACGACGGCGTCGTCCCGCTCCCAGAAGTATGCGATCAGCTGCACGGACGACACCGTACGCTGTCCGCATGAGCACGTTTCCTTGGCTGAAGGGGCACGGCACGGAGAACGACTTCGTGATCCTGCCCGACCCGGACGGTTCCGTGCACGGCGAGCTGGACGCGGCCGTGGTGCGGTTCCTGTGCGACCGGCACGCGGGGCTCGGCGCGGACGGGGTGCTGCGGGTGATCCGGGGCGACCAGCAGTCGTACGTCGCGGACGGCGGCGACTGGTTCATGGACTACCGCAACGCGGACGGTTCGATCGCGGAGATGTGCGGGAACGGTGTCCGGGTGTTCGTGAAGTACCTGGCCGAGGCGGGCCTGATCGACGGCAAACCGGTCCGGGTCGGCACCCGCGCGGGCGTCAAGGAGGTCCGGCAGAACGACGACGGCACGCTGACCGCGGACATGGGCGAACCGACGATCCCCGCCGCGGCCGGAATCGTGGTCGAGGCCAACGGTCACCAGTGGCCCGCTGTGGCCGTGGACATGGGCAATCCGCACGCCGTCGCGTTCGTCGACAGCCTCCACGAGCCCGGCAACCTCTGCGATCAGCCCGGCTGGTCTCCGGCCGAGGCGTTTCCGGAGGGTGTGAACGTGGAGTTCGTCGTACGCCGGGGCGCGCACGACGTCCAGATGCGGGTGCACGAGCGGGGCGCCGGGGAGACCCGGTCCTGCGGGACAGGTACCTGTGCCGTCACGGTGGCGGCCGCGCGGGCGGCGCGCGACGAGTTGCCGGTGACGTACCGCGTCGGCGTACCAGGCGGTGAAGTGTCGGTCACGTGGCGTGCCGACAATCATCTGGAACTGACCGGGCCGGCAGTGCTGCACGCGCGCGGGGAGTTCGATCGGGCCTGGTTGGGAATCTGATTCCTGCGTGGGGCGTTGACTCCTGGTAAACGGGTCGCCTGTACTTAGGAGCCCGTGCCACCATGGAAGGTATATGACGACCCATTCACAGGCATACGAGACCACCGACGTCGAAACCGACCTCATCGAGGGCGATGACTCCGGCGCTTCGTTGACGGGTCACGACGAGTATGACCAGGATCTGACCACCGAGGGCCTCGAGCTCGAGGAACGCCAGGCGTTGCGCCGCGTGGTCGGTATGTCGACCGAGCTGACCGATATCAGCGAGGTCGAGTACCGCAAGCTGCTGCTGGAGCGGGTGCTGCTGGTCGGCGTCTGGACCGAGGGCAGCGCCGAGGACGCGGACAACTCGCTGGCCGAGCTGAAGCTGCTCGCCGAGACGGCCGGCTCCGAGGTGCTCGACGGCGTGATCCAGCGCCGCAAGAAGCCCGACCCGGCGACCTTCATCGGCTCCGGCAAGGTGGCCGACCTGCGCAACCTGGTCGCGTCGCTCGGCGCGGACACCGTGATCGCCGACGGCGAGCTGGCGCCCGCGCAGCTGCGCAACCTGGAGGACAAGCTCAAGGTCAAGGTCGTCGACCGGACCGCGCTGATCCTGGACATCTTCGCGCAGCACGCGAAGAGCAAGGAAGGCAAGGCCCAGGTCGAGCTGGCCCAGCTGCAGTACATGAAGCAGCGCCTGCGTGGCTGGGGTGGAAACCTGTCCCGCCAGGCCGGTGGCCGCGTCGGTGCTGCCGGTGGCGGTATCGGCGGCCGTGGTCCCGGTGAGACCAAGATCGAGACCGACCGGCGCCGGATCAACACCAAGATCGCGAAGCTCCGCCGGACGCTCAAGGAAATGAAGAGCACCCGGTCGACGATGCGCCAGGAGCGCCGCCGGAACCTGGTTCCCTCGGTGGCGATCGCGGGGTACACCAACGCCGGCAAGTCCTCGCTGCTGAACCAGATCACCGGCGCGGGCGTGCTGGTCGAGGACGCGCTGTTCGCGACCCTGGACCCGACGACCCGCCGGACGACGACCGCGGACGGCCGCGTGTACACGCTGACCGACACGGTCGGGTTCGTCCGGCACCTGCCGCACGACATCGTCGAGGCGTTCCGGTCGACGCTGGAGGAGGTCACCGACGCGGACCTGCTGCTGCACGTGGTCGACGGTTCGCACCCGGACCCGATCGCGCAGATCCAGGCGGTCCGCGAGGTACTGGCCGAGATCAACGCGACCGACGTGCCGGAGATCGTGGTGATCAACAAGGCCGACGCCGCCGACCCGCTGGCGCTGGCCCCGATCCTGCACCGGGAACCGAACGCGATCGTCGTGTCCGCGCGCACCGGCGAGGGCATCGACAAGCTCCGCGAGCTGATCGAGGGCGCGCTGCCGCAGCCGCACATCGCCCTCGACGTCCTGCTCCCGTACGACCGCGGCGACCTGGTCTCCCGGATCCACTCCGAAGGCTCGGTCGAACACCTCGAGCACACCGCGGACGGCACCCGCATCACCGCCAGGGTCCATCCCGCCCTGGCCGGCGACCTCACGCCGTACGCGGCTGTCTGAGCAAAGCAACAGCCCCCGAAGTCAGTGACTTCGGGGGCTGTTGTCATGCGGTCACTTGCGCTTGGTCACCTGGACCGTCATCGAGGTGCCGGTCTTCGACAGGACCTTGATGTTGACGCCGTTGTTGGGGATCTTCACGCTGCTCGTCGGCTGGTCCGCGGTCCAGTACGACTTGCTGTCGTTGAAGGTCGGTACGGCGTTCTGGCCGCGGATGTAGCTCGCCTGCCCGTTGATGTGCAGGGTGAACGAGTCCGCCTTCTCCAGGCCGAACGGAGCGTCGTACCCGGCGACCCGCGGACGCCAGAGCTGACCGTCGATCCGGTTGATCGGCGTCGGGTGCGAGTCGATCGGCAGGACCAGGCCCTCGCCGGGGTGCTCGTTGGTGTTGTTGTCCTCCTGCGAGGTGTCCCAGTACCAGACCAGCAGGCCGTCCTGGTACGGGAAGTGCTCCACCTTGTCGCCGAGCGTGCTCGCCCAGCCGAAGTTGTACGGCCCGGTCTGCAGGTGCTTGTCGTAGGCGACGTAGTTGATGTTGGACGCCAGGTAGTAGTTGTCGTGCAGGCTCGTGTACGAGGCGCCGACCGAGCTGAACCCGTTCAGCGTCCAGCCCTCGGGAGAGGTCTCCGCACCGGAGTCGACGACCGTGGTGGAGCCTGACGTCACCTTGATGTCGTCGGCGAAGAACCCGATGCCGCCGGCCGCCGGGTCGGTGGCGTAGCGGAACTGCAGGGTGATCGTCTTGCCGGCGTACGCGGACAGGTCGAACGTCGCGGGCACCCAACCGGCGCTCTTGCCGTCGATACCGTTGCCCTCGGCGTCCTTGGTGATGCTGCCCTTGATCGGCTTCGCGCCGGTTCCGTCGTTCACGTCGACGTAGGCGTAGTCACACGCGTCGGGGCCGCAGTCCTCGATGTCCCAGTTCGCCTGGAACGTGAGGCTCGCGGGCTGACCCGCCGGCAGCGTCACCTGGCGGCTCATCGTGTGCGTGAACTGGTTGCCCTGGCCGCTCCACCAGGACTTGGTCCCGGTCGCGGGCTGGACGAGCTGGTGTGTGACCTCCTTCTTCGGCAGCGTCACCACCAGGCCCTGGGCCTTCGTCGAGTTGTACTCGTGCGGGCCGAGCTCGACGGTCCGGTTCTGACCGGCCGCCACGATCTCGTAATCGAGCCAGCCGAGCTGCAGCTTGTCCCAGGCGCCGAAGTCGGCCGCCTGCTCGCCGATGCCGCCGTCGCTCGGCTTGCCGACCCGGCTCTGGGCCATGATCGTCCACCAGTTGACGCCGTTCTCCACCGCGGCGCCCGAGGTGTCGTAGTGGTCCGGCAGACCGAGGTCGTGACCGTACTCGTGCGCGAAGACGCTGATGCCGCCGTTCTCCGGCTGGATCGTGTAGTCGAACACGTACATGCCGGTGTCGCCGATCTGGGCGCCGCCGGACGGGTTGTTGCTCGGGCCGCCGGGCACCTGCACCGCCCACCGGTGCGACCAGATCGCGTCCTCACCCTGCTGCGGGTCGCCGTCGGCCTGGTCGCCGCCGGAGTGCACGATCTGGAAGTGGTCGATGTAGCCGTCGGGCTCGTTGAAGTTGCCGTCACCGTCGAAGTCGTAGCGGTCCCACTGGTCGAACGACTTCAGGTCCGCCGCGATCTGCGCCGTGGTCCGGCCGGCCGCCTTCTGGTCGACGACCCACTGGTTCACCGCGTCCTGGATCAGTGCCCAGGTGTTGCTGCAGACGTTACCCCCGCACGGGTAGCCGTTCGACCGGCCGTAGCGGGCCTCGTTGTACTTGACCTTGACCCACTCGGTGACCTCACCGTCGACCGAATACCGGCCGGAGGACTGCTTCTCGTAGTACTTCTTCACCGAGTTGCCGTCGCCGAAGTACATGTCCTGGTAGTGCTGGCGGTTGTAGTCCGCCTGCCACACGGTCGAGTTGTCGACCGAGCGGTCCGGGGCCGGGATCGCGTTGTGCAGCGGGCCCTCGAAGGTCGCCGGGCCGGGGATGTTCGCGTTCTGGTCCTTGTCCGGGTAATTCGGGTGCCGCTCGTTGCCGAACTCGGCGAGCACGACGAAGATCTTGTCGGTCTTCTCGCGGGACAGCTCGACGTACTGGTCGACCCTGCCCGTCGCGTTCTTGACGCCCTTGGCGCCGGCAGCCTTGGTGCCGAGCTTGACGACCGTGCTGCCGTTGCGCTGCTCAGGCGTGGCCTGGCCGTTGATGACCTTGGTGAGCGCCTCCTGCCGCAGCTCGCGACGCTTGTCCTCGAGCGGGCTGGGCAGCTCGTCGGATACCGGTGCGGGCTCACTGGCGGCGGGCGCCGAACCCTGCGTGGACGGTGTGGCGGCGTTCCCGGACGAGGCCGCGGCGATGCCGAGCCCGGTCGTCGCCGCCAAGGCCAGGCTGAACAGCCCGGCGGGTAACTTGCGCACGATTCCCCTCCGTTGGTGATGAC
Source organism: Kribbella sp. NPDC003505 (assembly GCF_040610875.1). Classification (NCBI taxonomy): domain Bacteria; kingdom Bacillati; phylum Actinomycetota; class Actinomycetes; order Propionibacteriales; family Kribbellaceae; genus Kribbella; species Kribbella sp. NPDC003505. The sequence continues at coordinate 277,721 of NZ_JBEXNA010000011.1, forward strand.
GCAGTGTGTTCGTAGCTCCCCCGAGCGTGTGCGCGCGACAGTACGGGGAAAATCCGCCCAGCTGAAGTGGATCCTGAGAAAAACCTGTGAATCAGGGGGGAATCCTGCATGCCTGAGTAGAAACGCTCACGCTTCCCAGCCCTTTGCCTTGGCAGACTGTGCGCGTGGAACGCGAGACGGTCGACCTGCTGCAGCCGCTGTGGCGAGCGTTGGTCGTGTTCCGCATCCTCACCTGGGGGTTCGCCTGTTTCGGCGTCTGGACCCGCTGGGACGGCATCGTGCACCCGTACGGCGCGGTGCTCCAGCTGGCCGTGATGGGCGCCTGGACGCTGATCTCGTCGTACGGCTACAGCCGCCGCTGGGGCCGGCGCAACACCCGGCTCGCGTTCGCGGATCTCGTGGTGACGGTCGGCTGCATGTACGCGACGTTGTGGGCGCAACCGTTGCTCGACATCCGCGCCGGCGCCTCCGTGCTCACGTCGGTCTGGGCCGCCGGGCCGGTCCTCGCGCTGGCGATCTCCCGCGGACGCGACGGCGGCCTGCTCGGCGCGGCGACGATCAGCCTGGCACTGCTCTCGCTGCGCGGTGTCGAGCACGCGTCGAAGATCCTGAGCAATGTTCAGCTGCTGCTGGTGGCCGGTCTGGTTGTCGGGTACGCCGCGTCGACCCTGCGGCAGGCGGGACGGCGACTGCGCGAGGCGATCGCCGTGGAGAGCGCGACCGCCGAACGGCTGCGGCTCAGTCGCTCGATCCACGACGGCGTACTGCAGGTCCTCGCCCAGGTACAGCGGCGCGGTACGGCGATCGGCGGCGAGGCGACCGAGCTGGCCCGGCTGGCCGCCGAACAGGAAGTTGCCCTCCGCACCTTGATGTCGACACGACCGGCCGTCGCCGAGGGGGATCGCGTTGATCTGTGCGGGCTCCTGTTGCCGCTGGCCACCACCCGGGTCGATGTCGTCGTACCGGCCGCACCGGTGCTGCTGCCCGCACCGGCCGCCGCCGAACTGGTTGCCGCGGTCAAAGAAGCGTTGAGCAACGTGGTGAAACACGCCGGCCCGCAGGCCCGGTCCTGGGTCGTGGTCGAGGACCTCGGCGAGGAGGTTGTGGTGTCGGTGCGCGACGACGGGATCGGTACGACGCCCGCCCGCCTCGAGCAGGCCCACGCGGACGGGCACCTCGGCGTGAGCCAGTCGATCCGCGGCCGCATCACCGATCTCGGCGGCACCGTCACCGTCCGCACCGCCCCCGGCGAAGGAACCGAATGGGAACTGAAAATGGTGACCGCATGACGCGTGTGATGATCGTCGACGACCACCCGATGTGGCGCGAAGGCGTGGCCCGGGACCTGGGCAGTCGCGGGTACGACGTGTGCGCGACCGCCTCGGACGTCACGGGCGCCGTCAAGATCGCGCTGGCGACCCGTCCCGACGTGGTCGTCATGGACCTTCAACTCGGCGACGGCTCCGGCGTGGACGCGACCCGCGAGATCACCACGGCCCTCCCCGACACCCGCGTCCTGGTGCTGTCGGCCAGCGCCGAGCAGGACGACGTACTCGCCGCCGTGAAGAACGGCGCATCCGGCTACCTGGTGAAATCCGCGTCGCTGGACGAGTTCGACGACGCTGTACGCCGTACCGCCGAAGGCGACGCGATCTTCAGCGCGGGCCTCGCCGGACTGCTGCTGGGCGAGTACCGCCGCCTGGGCGGCGCCGGCCCCGAGGTCCCCCGACTCACCGACCGTGAAACCGAAGTACTCCGCCTGGTCGCCCGCGGCCTCACCGCCAAACAGATCGCCACCCGCCTGGTCCTCTCCCACCGCACCGTCGAGAACCACGTCCAGAACACCCTCCGCAAACTCCAACTCCACAACCGCGCCGAACTCGTCCGGTACGCGATCGAAAACGGATTCAGCGAGTAGCCCGGCCCGCACTCCTCAGACGGCCCGCTCCCGCCCATCTCCGGGCTTGCGCCCGGAGCGTCCTCGAGGCACTGCGCGCGCACAGACAGGCGACCGACGAGATCCTGCTCCGACGCGACTCTGTGAGGTCGCGGGCGGAGACCGCGCGCGCCCGGTTGGAGATCGGCTTCCGGCTGCCGTCGGGGAGTTGCGCCTGCCGCCGACCGTATCCGGCTGCCGCCGACCGGCGCGGGCTGGCGCCCACCGTATCCGGCTGCCGCGGACCGGCGCGGGCTGGCGCCGACCGTATCCGGGGTGCCGCGGACCGGCGCGGGCTGGCGCCCGCGAGTTGCCCGCTGGCGCTCGTGTGCGACGACCTGGTCGACCGTCCGCAGGCTGCGCACCCTTCGAGGAACTGATCGGACGGAGCAGATGGCTGGATCGCCGTCAGCTGCGGAGCGCTGCGTCAGACCGCGTGTGTACCTCCACGTCCCCACCGGCGCTGGTGGACGGCCTGAGCCCTGCGGTGCCGAACGCGGATCCCGTGTCGAGCCGGCGTCTGGCTGGTCGCGGCCTTCTACCCCGAGTCGTGGCGTTCGGCTCCCGGGCTCTGAGCCGAGTCGTGGATATCGGTTGGATTTCACAGCCAATCTCCACGACTCGACGACCTAACTCCAGCACGCGGCCGACGAGGAGCGGCGTCACGCCACAATCGCCCGTCACGCAGGCAGGATCTCCGAAAGCCGGGCGTCGCAGGCGAGCGCCAGCGAGCACCACGCGGCGCCAGCCCACAAGCCCGGCGTCAGCCGGAACCCGCGGCGCCAACCGCAACCACACGGCGCCCGCCGTAACCGCCCGGCGGCAGCCGAGACACTTGGCGCCTGCCGTAACCGCCTGGCGGCAGCCGAGACACTCGGCGCCTGCCGTAACCGCCCGGCGGCAGCCGTAACCGCCTGGCGGCAGCCGAGACACTCGGCGCCTGCCGTAACCGCCCGGCGGCAGCCGTAACCGCCCGGCGGCAGCCGAGACACTCGGCGCCAGCCGCAACCACACGGCGCCAGCTGCAACCGCCCGGCGGCAGCCGTAACCGCCCGGCGGTAGCCGAGACGCCTGGCGCCAGTGGAAGACGCGCGGCCTCAGCCGCAGTTCCCCGGCGTCAGCTGGAACTCGCGGTGGTGGCCGCAACCCCGCGGCGGTAGCCGAAACAACCGGCGCCAGCCGGAAATCCGCGGGGCGAACTGCAACTCCCGGGGTCAGCCGGAAGCAAATGCTCCGGGCGTCAGCCCGGGTGGGAGCGTGGCGGAGCTAGCGGCTGCGTGGCGAACGGGGTTCGCACCCGCGACGCGGTCGCTTGTGCGATTGTGTAGCGGCCGGTTGAATGGCGTCCGTACACTGTGCGTTCCACATCCACGTGGATGCTCTCTGTCACGACACTCGCACAGCGGGTGCCCAGCTCCGGAGGCTTCGGTGAACCGGTCGTCCCTTGTCCGCGCACTTCTCGCGTTCCTGGTCCTCGCGGCGTCGACGTACGTCACGCTGACCGCGAAACCACAGCTCGGTCTCGACCTGCGCGGCGGGACGCAGATCGTCCTGGAGGCGAAGGATTCGCCGACGGTCAAGGCGACCAAGGAGACCACGGACAAGGCGACCCAGGTCCTGCACCGGCGGATCGACGCGCTCGGTGTCAGCGAGCCGAACGTGACCCGCCAGGGCGACAAGCGGATCATCGTCGAGCTACCAGGTGTGCAGGACCCGCGCGAGGCCGCGAAGGTGATCGGCAAGACCGCGCAGCTGACGTTCCACGAGGTCCTGGACCAGGTGGCGGCCAAGCCGGCGAAACCGGCGGTGGGGGAGACGTACCTGCAGCCCGAGAGCGGTCAGGGTTTCCTGCGCCTCGCCAAGCCCGCGATGACGGGCGAGCTGGTCAGCGGCGCCGAGCACCGGCTCGACCCGCAGCAGGTCGCGCAGGGCTGGTTCGTCGAGATGAACTTCAAGGGCGACGGCGGCAAGATCTGGGCGAACATCACCGGCAAGGCCGCCTGCCAGCCGGTCGGTACGCCGCAACGCCTGATCGCGATCGTGCTCGACAACGAGGTGATCAGCTCGCCGCAGGTCGACCCGAACGGCGGCAACCAGCTCTGCAAGATCGGCATCGCCGGCGGCACCACGACGATCTCCGGCTCGTTCACCGAGGAGAGCGCGAAGGATCTCGCCGCGCTGATCTCCGGCGGCGCCCTGCCGGTGCCGGTCGAGGTGATCGACCAGCGCACTGTCGGCCCGTCGCTCGGCCAGGACGCGATCCAGGCCAGCGCGCTCGCCGCGATCATCGGCCTCGCCCTGACGGCGCTGTTCATCATCATCGTCTACCGCCTCGTCGGCCTGATGGCGGTCATCGGCCTGCTCGGGTACGCCGCGATGTCGTACGCCGCTCTCACCGCGCTCGGCGCCACGCTGACGCTGCCAGGCCTCGCCGGATTCGTCCTGGCCATCGGTATGGCGGTCGACGCGAATGTCCTGGTCTTCGAACGCGCCCGCGAGGACTACACAGCCGGCCGCACGGACGGCCTGCGGAGATCGCTCCGCAGCGGTTTCCAGAACGCGTTGTCCGCGATCGCCGACTCGAACATCACCACCCTGCTGGCCGCCGGTCTGCTGTTCTTCCTGGCCGCCGGCCCGGTCCGCGGCTTCGGCGTCACGCTGTCGATCGGTGTGATCGCGTCGATGCTGTCGGCGCTCGTGGTGACCCGCGTGCTCGCCGAGTTCGTCGTGGCGCGCGGCTTCGTCCTGCGCCACCCGGGCCTGAGCGGGATCGCCGGGCATGGTCGGGTGCGCACCTGGCTGGAGTCCCGCCGGCCGTCGCTGATGAAGCACAGCCGCCGCTGGCTCGTGATCACGGCCGTCGCGATCGTGGTGAGCGTGGCCGGTGTCGCCGTCCGCGGGCTGAACCTCGGCATCGAGTTCACCGGCGGCCGCCTGATCGAGGTCAGTACGGCGCAACGCGTCACGCCGGACCAGGCACGCGCCGCCGTCGCCGAGGCCGGGTACCCGACCGCCGTCGTCCAAGCCTCCGGCACCGACGACATCACCGTGCGGACCGGGACGATCAGCGACGACGAGGCCGTGAAGATCAAGGAGTCGCTCGCCAGGATCGGCGGCGACGCCGAGGTGATCCGCAACGAGAGCATCGGCCCGTCGCTCGGTGAAGAGCTGCGGAACAAGGGCCTGATCGCGCTCGGCATCGCCCTGCTCGCCCAGCTGGCGTATCTCGCGGCGCGGTTCCGCTGGACCTTCGGCGCCGGCGCCGTCCTGGCGCTGCTGCAGAACGTCGCGGTCGTGGTCGGTGTGTTCGCCTGGACCGGGAAACCGATCGACGGCATCTTCCTCGCCGCGATTCTGACCATCATCGGCTACACGGTGAACGACTCGGTCGTCGTCTTCGACCGGATCCGTGAGACCCGCAGCGCGCGGTCCACCGACGCCCTCGGCACGATCATCGACACCGCGATCGTGAACGTGCTGCCGAGAACCGTCAACACCGGTATCTCGACCTTGTTCATCCTCGCCGCGCTGCTGTTCCTCGGCGGCGACTCGCTCGCCGACTTCGCCCTCGCGCTGCTGCTCGGCATCCTGGTCGGCACGTACTCCTCCAACCTGACCGCGGCCCCGCTGCTCCTCGAGCTCGAGCGCCGCTACCCGGCCCCGCCGCCGCGTCCGAAGCGCGCGCAGGTGGATCGGGACGCCCAGCCGGACCGCGGCGCGGTCGTGTAGCCGCCCAGTTGTCCACACCCGAGCCCGTCGGCGAGGAAATCTGTCTGCCGACCGGGCTAGGGTGTGGCGGTGGGTGTAGATGTGCGGGAACTGCTGGAAGCTGCCGTGTCCGGGATCGCCGGTCAGACCAGGCCGGGGCAGGTGGAGATGGCGCAAGCCGTGGACACCGCGATGCACGACGGGTCGCATCTTCTCGTCCAAGCAGGCACCGGCACCGGCAAGTCCCTTGGGTACTTGGTGCCCGCTCTCCTGCACGCGATCGAGGACCGTCGCGTGGTCGTCTCCACGGCGACTCTCGCACTGCAGGCGCAGCTCGTCGACCGTGACGTGCCCGCTCTGCTCGACGCGACCGAGAAGCTCCTGCCGCGCCGCCCGAAGTACGCGATCCAGAAGGGGCGGAACAACTACGCCTGCCTGCACCGGATCCGCGAGGGCGCGCCGGACGACGACGGCATGCTCGTCGACGTGCCGCCGGCGGGTGAGGTCGGCCGCCAGGTCGTCGAGCTGCGCGACTGGGCCGAGCAGCAGCTGGCCGACGGCGGCGCCGGCGACCGCGACCACGCTCCCTCGCACCAGTACCAGGCGTGGCAGCAGGTCTCGATCGCCGCCCGCGAGTGCCTCGGCGCCGAGAAATGCCCGTACGGCGAGGAGTGCTTCGCGGAGAAGGCGAAGGAAGAGGCCCGCAGGGCCGACATCATCATCACGAACCACGCGCTGCTCTCGATCGACGCCTTCGAGAACCGGAACGTCCTCCCCGAGCACGACGTCGTGATCGTCGACGAGGCGCACGAGCTGCCTGCTCGCGTCACCGGCGCCGCGGGCGACGAGCTCTCACCGCAGATGGTCGAGCGCGCCGCCAAGCGCGGCCGCCGGTTCGTCGACGACGACAAGGCCGACGACCTGATCGACGCCTCCGACGCGCTCCGCGCCGCGCTCGACGGCACCCGCGAAGGCCGCATCGAGGCGTCCAACGGGCCGGTCCTGGAGGCCGCCGCCCTGGTCCGCGACGCGGCCCGCGGGATGTACTCCGACCTGAACAAGAAGTCCGACGACAAGGACGACGACCCGGACGGCGCCAAGCGGCAGTCCAAGGGTGCGGTCAAGGAGATCTTCGACGTCGCCGAGCGGGTCGCCGCGCTGAGCGACGCGGACGTGGTCTGGATGATCGACCGCGACCGCTTCGGCCGGGAGCTCCGGATCGCCCCGCTCACCGTGGCCGGCCTGCTGCGTGAGCTGGTCCTCCGCGACCGTACGGCGGTGCTCACCTCGGCGACCTTGACGCTGGGCGGCGACTTCGACGCGATCGCCCGCCAGGTCGGCCTGCGACCGGCCGACAAGCTCGACGACGACGAGGAGATGCCCGAGCTCGACGACTCCTCCGAGACCGGTCCGTTGCCGTGGCGCGGCCTCGACGTCGGCTCCCCGTTCGAGTACGAGAAGCAGGCGATCCTGTATGTCGCCAAACACCTCCCGCCGCCGCACCGCGACGGGCTGGGCAAGAAGCAGTTCGAGGAGATCATCGACCTGGTCACCGCGGCCGGCGGCCGGACCCTCGGCCTGTTCTCGTCGCGTCGTGCGGCGGAGGCGGCGACCGCCGCGGTGCGCGAGGCGACCGACCTCAAGGTGCTCTGCCAGGGCGACGCACAGCTCGGCGAGTTGTCGCGCGAGTTCGTCGAGGACCCGGAGACCTCGCTGTTCGGCACGCTGTCGCTGTGGCAGGGGATCGACGTGCCCGGGTCGACCTGCAACCTGGTGATCATCGACCGGATCCCGTTCCCGCGCCCGGACGAGCCGCTGATGGCGGCCCGCCAGCGCGCCGTCGACGAGGCGGGCGGCAACGGGTTCATGGCCGTGGCCGCGACGCACGCCGGGCTGCTGCTCGCGCAGGGCACCGGCCGGCTGATCCGCCGCAGCTCGGACCGCGGCGTGGTCGCGATCCTCGACCCCCGCATCGTCACCCAGCGGTACGGCGCGTTCCTGCGCGCCTCCTTGCCGCCGATGTGGCCGACCGCCGATCGTGAGAAGGTGCTCGGGGCCCTGAAGCGACTGCAGACGACATGAGCCAGTCATGAGCCGGTCATGAGTCCGGTGACCGGTCCGCCGGTGCTGCCGATGATGGCGGCGCTCGGACAGCTGCCGTCCGGCGCCGGCTGGTCCTACGAGATGAAGTGGGACGGCATCCGCGTCATCGCCGAGGTCGACGACGGCGTCTGCCGGCTGTGGTCGCGGAACAGCCACGACGTCTCCGGCGGGTACCCGGAGCTCATCGGTCTCGCGGACGCGCCGGGCCTGCGTCTGCCCGCCGTACTGGACGGGGAGATCGTCACGCTCGACGAGAACGGCGCGCCGTCGTTCGGCCTGCTGCAGCGGCGCATGCACGTCCGCGATCCACGCCAGCTCCGGCATCTGATCACCGAGGTGCCGGTCTCGGTGCGGCTGTTCGACCTGCTCCGCTTCGACGGCCAGTGGTTGCTGGACGCAACGTACGACGATCGGCGGGGGCTGCTCGAGTCGCTGGACATCGGCGACCCGTTCTGGGAGGTCCCGCCGGCGTTGACCGACGGCGACGAGGCGCTGGACCAGTCTGCCGCGCAAGGGCTCGAGGGCGTGGTGGCGAAGCGCCGCAAGTCGCGGTACCTGCCGGGCCGGCGCAGCTCCGACTGGATCAAGGTCAAGCCCGTGCAGACGAGGGACGTCGTCCTGTGCGGCTGGCACCCGGGGGAGGGGAACCGGGAAGGAAGAATCGGCTCCTTCTACTGCGGCGCCTACTCCGACGGTGAGCTGGTCCTGATCGGCAAGGTCGGCTCCGGGCTCGACTTCGCCACCCTGGACATGCTGAGCGCCGAGCTGACCGGACTCGAGATCGCCAAGCCGGCCTTCGACCCGGCCGGCATCCCGACGACGGACCGGCGGCGCGCGCACTGGCTCGACCCGGTTCTGGTGGCCGAGGTCACGTTCTCCGGCTGGGGCGGCGACGGCCGCCTCCGGCACCCGGTCTGGCGCGGTCTGCGCCTCGACATCGACCCGGAATCGGTTCTCGTCGGCCGCGACTGAATGCATTCAGGTCCGGCGACGACATGCAGTCCCGGGCGGAAATGTTCGAAATGCGGTGAATGTTCTGCGGCGCTGAGACGCTTTCTGTTCAACTGTCGCAGAAAATGCCGGGAATTCAGTCGTTCGTTTCCCGCGAGGGGGCCGGAACCGCGAGTGCGGCCTCGATCTTGTCGACCAGCTTCTCCGGCGAGTTTGTCGGCGCGTAGCGCGCGATCACCTGGCCGTCCCGGCCGACCAGGAACTTGGTGAAGTTCCACTTGATCCGGCCGCCGAGCAGGCCGCCCTGCTCGCGCTTGAGCCAGTTGTACAACGGGATCGTGCGGGACCCGTTGACGTCGATCTTGGCGAACATCGGGAACGTGACGTGGTAGATCGTCGAGCAGAAGTTCGCGATCTCGTTCTCGTCGCCGGGCTCCTGGTGGCCGAACTGGTCGCAGGGGAAACCGAGCACCGAGAAGCCCTGCCGGCGGTAGGTCCGGTAAAGCTTCTGCAGACCCGTGTACTGCGGGGTCTGGGCGCACTGCGACGCCGTGTTCACCACCAGGAGCACCTGGTCGCGGAAATCGGCAAGAGACTGTTCATTGCCTTCGATCCGGCGCGCGCTGAAGTCATAGACAGTCGTCATGACTCAATGCTGACACGACACGCCCGACTTCGCTCGCCGTCCGATATGTCAGACTCGGCGCAGAACTGTTACGACCTTTCCGAGAATGATCGCGTCCTTGCCGTCGATCGGCTCGAAAGCAGGGTTGTGTGGTAGCAGCAGGATCTCGGTCTTGGTCTTCTTGAACGTCTTCACGGTCGCCTCGCCGTCGATCATCGCGGCGACGATATCGCCGTTCTCCGCGGTCGGCTGCTGACGGACGACGACCCAGTCGCCGTCGCAGATCGCGGCCTCGATCATCGACTCACCCTTGACCCGGAGCATGAACAGCGTGCCCTCGCCGACCATTGCCTTGGGCAACGGGAAGACCTCTTCGATCTCCTGCTCGGCGAGGATCGGGCCACCGGCGGCGATCCGGCCGACGACCGGCACGTACGCCGCGTCCGGGTGCGCGTCACCGGCGCCGGTCTCGTCGTACGCCGTCTGGCGGACCGGGCCGAGCGCCGACTTGCGGGCCGCCGCGTCGACCTCGCCCGGGTAGCGGACCTCGATCGCCCGCGGCCGGTTCGGGTCGCGGCGGAGCAGGCCCTTCTGCTCGAGGACCCGGAGCTGGTGCGACACCGAGGAGGAGCTGGTCAGGCCGACCCGCTCGCCGATCTCGCGCATCGACGGCGGGTAGCCGCGGCTGTCCACCGAATCACGGATGACGTCCAGCACGCGGCGCTGGCGCGGGGTCAGCCCGGTCGCGTCGGCCGGCCCGTCGGGCAGCTCGGCGACCGTGCGGTCCGCCTTGCCCGCCGACTTGTCGGCCGCCTTGTCCACGGTCTCGTCCTTGCTGGAACCGCTCGGCGTCCTGGCCATCGCTGGTTGCTCCTCGGGTCGGGCCGGCGATCGTCCACCGGCCGAAGCTTGCTCGACTGAGATGACCGTAGACCGAATCCTGAGATTCTTCAAACATCTGTTCGAAGGCGTGTCGGTTCGCATGTTTGTTCGGGTGTCAGGTTATAGGGCGTGCGCGGGGTGTTGCCGCGGCAGGGAATTTCCTGGGCGTGTCCCGGTTGGAAGTGGTTGCGCGACGGGCGGCTGTCGGTTAATCATTCGTACAGGCGTTCGATCGAACAGGTGTTCGGGCCGGTCGGATGAGGTGGTCTCCAGAACAGACCCGGGCGGTGGGATGGGGACCGCAACGAAACTGTCGGAGGCAGCCGATAGACAGGAACCAGAACCGCAGAACGCGCACCGACCGAGGTCTTGGAGGATCCGATGAGCACAGCAGCTGTCGCCGCCGACGTGCCGGCCCCGCGCCGCTCACAGCAGGCGTCGCCACGGCCCCTGCGCGTGGTCCCGCCACCGGCCTCCGACCCCACCACGTCGCGCTCCGCGTCGTCCGCGGCGGTGCCGTCGCCGGTGGTCGCGCCGCGCCGCCGTCCGCGGATCGAGGGCGCATCCACCGACCGGCTCCCGGTGCGCGGCTGCTCGGGGGAGTCGCTCGGGCGAGAGGTCCACCCCGAGCCGACCCTGCGCCTCACCCGCCGCGGCCGGATGCTGCTGACCGCCGTGTCGGTCCTCGTCTTCGGCGCCGCGATCCTGGTCCTCGGCCTCCGCGTCGCAGGTGTCCTGGAGCCCGGGCCGCGCTTCACCCACACGGTGCCGGTGCAGGTCGCGCCCGGTCAGACCCTGTGGTCCATCGCCGAGGACACCAACCCGACCGTCGACCCCGCGACGGTCGTGGAAAAGATCGCCGATCTCAACAAGCTCGCCACGCCCGCCGACATCCTTCCCGGCCAGACTCTGCGGATCCCGGTCGCCGGCTGATCATCGCGCCTTGACGGCGTAGCCCATGTAGGAGACGCGGGTGCTCGCCACCCGCCCGACGTCCAGCGCCCGGCTGAACTCGCCGATGCTGATCCCGCCACGCCGCACCCGGACGAAATTCCGCAGTACGCCGAGCTTGCGAGCCCGCACCCCGAGCCCGGTGATCTCGCCCAGCCGCAGACCGTGCAGGCGCAGGCCTTCGGCGAGTTCGGCCGGCTTGATGAACATCTCCCACGCGTGCCACGCGACATCGGCAGCCCTGGTCAGCCGCCAGTCCTGCATCACCTTGATCATCAGGACCTTCGACGCGAAGGTGCGATTGATCGTGTCGAACAGGTAGATCCCGCCAGGCCTCAACACCCGCGCGGTCTCCGCGAGCACCTGGTCCAGATCCGCGACATGCTCGAGCACGTCACAGCAGTACGCGAGATCAACACTCTCGTCGGCCAGCGGCAGGTGTTCGCCGGCCGCAGCGACGTACCGCACGTCCAGGCCGGATGCGCCCGCGTGGCCGACGGCCGTACGGACCGATACCTCCGACGGGTCGACGCCGATCACCCGGCACCCGAGCCGGGAGAACTCCTCGGCCAGGAAGCCGCCGCCGCTTCCGATGTCGACGACACGCCGCGCGGCAGGATCGGTCCCGGTCCGCGCGAGTACGTCGCGGAAGTACGCGAAGCGCCCGGGCGTGAAGCTGCCCTGCAGCAGGTTGAGCGGATTCTCCTCGTCCCACCAGCCGTCGCCGATCCGGTCGTACACCTGGTTGTCGATCCGCATCGCAGCTCCCTGCCGAAACTCTCCGGCAGCGTCGGCGTTGGATCAACGGGTCGGGCCGCGCCATTCGTCCTCGAGCAGCGCGTACACGTACTCGTTCGCCCATTCGCCCTTGAACCACGCGGCATCCAGGTGATGTGCCTCCCGGCGCATCCCGAGTCGTTCGAGCAACCGCGCCGACGCGGTGTTCCGGTCGTCGAGGACCGCCACGATCCGATGCAGCCCGAGCTCTTCGAAGCCGACCCGCAGCATCTCCCGCGCAGCCTCCGCCGCGAGCCCTTTGCCCTGGTGGTCCGAATGCAGCGCGAAGCCGATCTCGCCCTGACGGTCGGCCTCGCTGGCCCACTTCAGCAGCACCTCGCCGATCACGGTCCCGGTCTCGCGCAGCTCGATCGCCAGCACCAGCCACTGCCCGTCCTCGGTCAACTCACCCTGCGGCAGCTTCCGCTCCAGCGCGGCGCGGGTGTCCTCCCGGTTCCGCACCGGCCACGGCGTGTACCGCACCACGTCCGGTCGGGAGTGGAACGCGAACAGGTCGTCCAGGTCGTCCATCCGGTGCGGCCGCAGCTCCAGCCGCTCGGTCAGCAACGGGTACGCGGGTCGGAATCCAGTCACGGCACCATCCTCGGCTACTCTGTCTAACAACGTTAGACAGTACCTCCGTCCCTCGACCCGGACAACGTGATTCCGTGACCAGACGCGATCCTTCGTCGCACGCCGCGGCGGGCATCTCCGTCGCCGCGATCGCTGCTGCAGCCCTGGCTGTCATCCGCGCGGACGGCGTGGACGGCCTCACCATGCGCGCCGTCGCGGAGCGTCTGCACGTCCGCGCCCCGTCGCTGTACCACCACGTCCACAACAAGGCCGAGCTGCTCGACCTGGTCGCCCGGAACGCCTTCGACCAGTTCACCGCGGACACGACGGCGTACGAGGAGCTCACAACTGTCGACGAGTGGATCGAGCTCACCCGGTCCGGCTCGCTCGAGCTGCGCGCCTTCTACGCCGATCATCCAGGGCTCGCCGGACTGATCCAGTCCAAGGCGGCACCTGACCGAGACCAGGGGGCCGGCTCCCGGGCCGCGTTGATCCGCGCCCAGATCGAGGCGCTCGTGCGCATCGGCGTACCGGAGCTCGACGCGCGTCACCTGTTCGAAGTCACCGCCAGATGGAGCCTCGCCGCCGTCGTGTCCGATCCCTCCGAGGACCTGTTCGCCGCCGGCCTCGACCTGTTCCTGTACGGCGTACGCGCCCGGTTGCTCGAGCTGCTCAGCTGACTGTCGCCAGCCACAGCTCGGCGTACCGCTTGCCGTCCACCGCCGTCGCGACCCGGATCGGCGTCGCCGGTCCGTGCGGATCGTTCGCGACGTCGGCCGCATGCCGCGTGTCGACGATCGTCCGGCCGCGCGACCAGCCGCCGGACAACTCGATCCGCACCGGGTATTCCCGGGTCGTCAGGCCGGACGGGTCGATCACTGCGCACACCGCGCCGCCGTCGCCGATGCTCCCGCCGTCGGACCCGAACCGCTCGCTGCGCTTCTCGATCAGCTTCCCGGCCAGCTCCGCCGAGGGGGATCCGCTCAGCGCGCGGGCCTGGTCCAGCGTCACGACGACGTCGTAGAAGACGTCCAGGCCGTACATGGTCAGCGGGATGCCGAGGTCGCGGGACGCGGCCAGCACGATCGCGGCCGCCTCCGGGTCGGTCCAGATGTTGAACTCCGCCGACGCCGTCGCATTCCCGATCCCGGCGGCTCCACCCATGAAGACGATCTCGCGCAGCCCACGCGCCGCCTCCGGGTACGTCCGCAGCAGCAGCGCGATGTTCGTCAACGGCGCCAATGGGATCAGCGTGATCAGCTCACCGGTCGCGGCGGCGTCCCGCAGTACGTCACGCAACAGCTCGACCGCGTGCCGGGGGTCGGTCGGTCGCGTCGACCGCGGCCAGTCCAGGTCTCCGAGCCCGTCCTCACCGTGCACATGCCGCGCCGCCCGCACCGGCTGGATCAGCGGTACAGCGGCACCGCGAGCCACCGGTACGTCGGGACGGCCCGCGGCGTCGAGCACCGTGAGGGTGTTGCGCACGACATCGTCGATGCCGACGTTCCCGCCGACGCAGGTCACTGCCTTCAGGTCGAGCCCAGGATGCCGCGCCGCCAGCAGCAGCGCACATGCGTCGTCCAGTCCCGTGTCGACGTCCAGAATCACCGGCTTCATGCGCACATCCTCAGGCATGCCCGTCAGGAGCGCACCAAGCGCGCGATCGCGGCGGACGCCTCCTTGATCTTCTGGTCGGCCTCCGGACCGCCGGCTGCGGCGGCGTCCACCACGCAGTGCGCGAGATGGTCGTCGAGCAGGCCGAGTGCGACCGATTCGAGGGCCTTCGTCATCGCCGAGATCTGGGTGAGGATGTCGATGCAGTACTTCTCGTCCTCGACCATCCGCTGCAGCCCGCGGGCCTGGCCCTCGATGCGCTTCAGCCGCGCGAGGTACGCCTTCTTGTCGCCGATGTAACCGTGCTGCGCATGCTCGCCGGCCGGTTCCGTCACGCTCACCACATCCTCCCTGGGTCCCGCTGAACCCTATCGCCCACGGGATCACCCTTGCGCTTCCGTAGATACCCCCCTATGGTATCCAAGCAATCCAAGCTATACCCCATACCCGTAGGGAGTTTAGATATGAGTGAGACGATGTCGTCGCGGCGGTGGTGGGCGCTTGCCGTCATCGCCGCGGCGCAGTTCATGGTGATCATGGACACCTCGATCGTCGGCGTCGCGCTGCCGAAGATGCAGTCCGAGCTCGGCTTCGGCCCGGGCAACCTGTCGTGGGTCTTCAATGCGTACGTCGTGGCGTTCGGCGGGCTGCTGCTGCTCGGCGGCCGGTTGTCGGACCTGCTCGGCGCCCGTCGGGTCTTCGCGGCCGGCTGGGGCGTCCTGCTCGTGGGATCGGTCGTCGCGGGGCTCGCGACCGGTGTCGGTGCCGAACTCGCGGGCCGGGCGGTGCAGGGCATCGGCGCCGCGCTGATCGCCCCGTCGGCACTGACGCTGCTGATGATGCTGTTCGGCGCGAACCCGCGTGAGCTGACCAAGGCGATCGCGTTGTACGGCGCCGCGGCGCCGGCCGGCGGTACGGCGGGCGTGTTCCTCGGCGGTGTGATCACCGAGTACCTGTCGTGGCCGTGGGTGTTCTACCTGAACGTCCCGATCGCGCTGGCCGCCCTGCTCGCCACGCCGGCCTTGATGCCGCGGGCCGCCGCGCGATCTGGATCCGTCGATGTCTTCGGTGCGCTGACAGTGACCGGGGGACTCGCCGCGGGCGTCTACGCGATCGTCCGCGCCCCGCAGGTCGGCTGGGCGTCGGCGTCGACGGTGCTGGTCGGCGCGCTGGCCGTCGTACTGCTCGCTGTGTTCGTCTTCGTGCAGGCCAAGCGGCGGGAGCCGTTGATGCGGCTCGGGATCTTCGCGACGCCGAACCTGGCCGCGGCCAACGTGGCGCAGTTCCTGCTCGGCGCGGCCTGGGTCCCGATGTGGTTCTTCCTGAATCTGTACCTGCAGCAGGTTCTCGGGTTGAGCGCGTTCCCGAGCGGGGCGGCGCTGTTGCCGATGACCACGTTCATCATGCTCGGGATGATCGTCGTCGCACCGAAGCTGATCGCCAAGGTCGGACCGAAGAACACCCTTGTCGGCGGGATGACGGTCCTCACCGCCGGTCTGGTGATCTTGTCGCTGCTGCGCCCGACCGGCTCGTTCTGGCTCGACGTACTGCCGGGATCGCTCGTGGCTGCGGCCGGCATGTCGCTGGCGTTCATCCCGAGCCTCGGCATCGCCCTGTCGTCGGCGCGACCCGAGGAGGGCGGACTGGCGTCCGGCATCGTGAACACCAGCTACCAGATCGGTTCCGCGCTGGGGCTGGCCGCGATGACCGCGGTGGCCGCTGCGAACGGCGCCGACCTGCTGGACGATGCGGTGGCGCTGACCGACGGGTACTCGGCGGCGCTCATCGGCGCCGCGGTGATTGCGGCAGCCGGCGCCGTCCTGGCCGGTGTGACACTGCGGACGCGGAAGGCTCCGGCCGAGTCCGGAGCGGAGACCGTTGCGTCCGGCCGATGAGCTGTGGACAACTCCCCGGGGCGGCTTCGGCCGGCTCCGGGGAGAGGTCTGTGCGGGCCGTAGTTTGCGCCTCGAAAGGGTCGTCGCGGTGGTGCCACGCGGGAGTACACGGGGCCGCCTCGGTGTTGAAATCTGTGACACGCCCGGGCAATCCGAGCGTGCTTGCAAACTGTCGGAGCAGCGATCTAGGATCCCTAGATGTAGTGGTTACACGGGTGTAATTTTCCACAGGTAGTGGTTGGTTGCACACAGGTTCTACACAAGTTGTCCCCAGGCCGATCCACAACCCACCCCTTCCGGGGTGGTCACGGGAGGAGTGTTCGCGTGCACTGTCCGTATTGCCGGCACGCCGACTCCCGGGTGGTCGACAGCCGGGTGGCCGAGGACGGCGGAGCGATCCGCCGCCGGCGGCAGTGCCCGGTCTGCGAGAAGCGGTTCACCACCGTCGAGCAGATGCAGCTCACGGTCGTGAAGCGCTCCGGCGCGACCGAGCCGTTCAGCCGCGAGAAGGTCATCAACGGGGTCGGAAAGGCGTGCAAGGGCCGGCCGGTGAACGCCGACCAACTGGCGCGCCTGGGTCAGAAGGTCGAGGACGCGCTGAAGGGCGGCGGCTCGCCGGAGGTGCCCGCGCACGAGGTCGGACTGGCGATCCTCGGGCCGCTGCGGGAGCTCGACGAGGTCGCCTACCTGCGGTTCGCGAGCGTGTACCGGCAGTTCGAATCGGCTGACGACTTCGAGACCGAGATCGCGCTGCTGCGGGCCGAGAAGGAGCCGCAGGGCACCGAGCCGGGCCAGTTGAAGCCGACCCAATAGCCGGCCCAGTAGACGTAAACCGGGGGAACGAGAAGTAGTTCCACAAGTAGTGGCGTCGCGCAGTACTCCAACGGGGCGGTCCCGACAGACCGCGGCAGTAGACACAGGGCGAGGAGCAATCATGACAGAGACGGTGACCGGCCACTCGGGGTCGACCAAGCGGTCGGCGGCCGGGTTCCGGGGGCGCAAGAACGCGCCCGCGGGACTCACCATCGAGCGAGTCTTCAGCACCGAAGGCGTGCATCCGTACGACGAGGTGACGTGGGAGCGTCGCGATGTCGTGCAGCAGAACTGGAAGACGGGTGAGACGGTCTTCGAGCAGCGCGGGGTGGAGTTCCCCGACTTCTGGAGCGTGAACGCCTCCACCATCGTCACCACGAAGTACTTCCGCGGCGCGCTCGGCCACGACAACCGGGAGTGGAGCCTCAAGCAGCTCCTCGACCGGGTGGTGAAGACCTACCGCAAGGCCGGTGAGGAGCACGGGTACTTCACCACGCCCGCCGACGCCGAGGTCTTCGAGCAGGAGATCACCTGGCTGCTGCTGCACCAGTACTTCAGCTTCAACTCGCCGGTCTGGTTCAACGTCGGGACGTCCTCGCCGCAGCAGGTGTCGGCCTGCTTCATCCTCGCCGTGGACGACTCGATGGAGTCGATCCTGAACTGGTACAAGGAAGAGGGCCTGATCTTCAAGGGCGGCTCGGGCGCCGGCCTGAACCTGTCCCGGATCCGCTCCTCCAAGGAACTGCTCCAGTCCTCCGGCGGCACGGCGTCCGGCCCGGTCAGCTTCATGCGCGGCGCGGACGCGTCGGCCGGCACGATCAAGTCCGGCGGCGCCACCCGGCGCGCGGCGAAGATGGTCGTGCTCGACGTCGACCACCCCGACATCGAGGAGTTCGTCGACACCAAGATGCGCGAGGAGGAGAAGATCCGGGTCCTGCGGGACGCGGGCTTCGACATGGACCTCGGCGGTCGCGACATCACCTCCGTGCAGTACCAGAACGCGAACAACTCGGTCCGGGTGTCGGACGAGTTCATGCGCGCGGTCGAGGAGAAGGGTGAGTTCGGGCTGCGTGCGCGGCTGGACAACTCGGTGATCGAGACCGTCGACGCGCGGGAGCTGTTCGACAAGATCTCCCAGGCCGCCTGGGCCTGCGCCGACCCCGGCCTGCAGTACGACGACACGATCAACGACTGGCACACCACGCCGGAGACGGGCCGGATCACCGCGTCCAACCCGTGCTCGGAGTACATGCACCTGGACAACTCGTCCTGCAACCTCGCCTCGCTGAACCTGATGAAGTTCCTCCGCGACGACGACCTGTTCGACTCGGAGAAGTTCGTCCAGGCCGTCGAGCTGATCATTACCGCGATGGACATCTCGATCTGCTTCGCGGACTTCCCGACCGAGGCGATCGGCGTCACCACCCGCGCGTACCGGCAGCTCGGCATCGGCTATGCGAACCTCGGTGCGTTGCTGATGGCAACGGGCCACGCGTACGACTCCGACGGCGGCCGCGCGCTGGCCGGCGCGATCACCTCGCTGATGACCGGTACGTCGTACAAGCGGTCCGCCGAGCTGGCCGGCATCGTCGGCGCCTACGAGGGCTTCGAGCGCAACAAGGACGCCCACACCCGGGTGATGCGCAAGCACGCCGCGGCGAACGACGCGATCCGGACCGTGCACGAGATCGACAAGGACGTCCAGAAGCACGCCACCGCGGCGTGGGAGGGCGTGCTGAAGATCGGCGCCAAGAACGGCTGGCGGAACGCGCAGGCCTCGGTGCTCGCGCCGACCGGCACCATCGGCTTCATGATGGACTGCGACACCACCGGTATCGAGCCGGACTTCTCGCTGGTCAAGTTCAAGAAGCTGGTCGGCGGCGGTTCGATGCAGATCGTCAACACGACGGTCCCGCGGGCGCTGCGCAAGTACGGCTACACCGAGGAGACGATCGAGGCGATCGTCGAGTACATCTCGGAGCACGGCCACGTCGTGGACGCGCCGGGTCTGAAGCCGGAGCACTACGAGATCTTCGACACCGCGATGGGTGAGCGGGCCATCAAGCCGATGGGCCACGTGCGGATGATGGCGGCGGCGCAGCCGTTCCTGTCCGGCGCGATCTCGAAGACGGTGAACCTGCCGGAGACCGCGACGGTCGAGGAGATCGCCGACGTCTACTTCCAGGGCTGGAAGCTCGGCCTGAAGGCGCTCGCGGTGTACCGCGACAACTGCAAGGTCGGTCAGCCGCTGGCCGACGCGAAGGCGAAGAAGGCTTCGGAGGCTGTTGCGGCCGAGGCTGCCGTCGCGGAGAAGATCGTCGAGAAGATCATCGAGTACCGGCCGACCCGCAAGCGCCTGCCGAAGTCGCGGCCGTCGCGGACCACGTCGTTCACCGTCGGCGGCGCGGAGGGCTACATGACCGCAGGCTCGTACCCGGACGACGGTCTCGGCGAGGTCTTCCTGAAGATGGGCAAGCAGGGCTCGACGCTCGCCGGTGTGATGGACGCCTTCTCGATCGCGATCTCGATCGCGCTGCAGCACGGCGTGCCGCTGGAGACCTACGTCCAGAAGTTCACCAACCTGAAGTTCGAGCCGGCCGGTCTGACCGACGACCCGGACGTCCGGATGGCGCAGTCGATCATGGACTACATCTTCCGCCGGCTGGCGCTGGACTACCTGCCGTTCGACGAGCGGGCCGCGCTGGGCATCTACTCGGCGGAGGAGCGGTCCCGGCAGCTCGACACCGGTTCGTACGAGCCGGTTCCGGTCGAGGTGTCCGAGGCCGAGTCGCTGAAGACGGTCGAGCCGGCCGCCGAGATCGAGAAGCCCGCGTCGGTGGAGGCAGCCTCCGCGAAGCCGGTGAAGGGCGAGGCGCACACCACCGCCGAGATGCTGGAGCTGATCACGGGCACCTCCGTGGACGCCCCGCTCTGCTTCACCTGCGGCACGAAGATGCGCCCGAGCGGCTCCTGCTACGTCTGCGAGGGCTGCGGCAGCACCTCCGGCTGCAGCTGATCCACCGGCCGGTCCAGCCGGCACCAGCTGAAAGCGCCACGGCCCCCGGGAACTTCCCACTTCCCCCGGGGGCCGCAGCGCGTCTACCGTCGAGCTGTGGAGGGGATCGACGGTCTCCTCGCAGCCGGGGAGAACGCCCTCGGCGCCGGGGACTGGGTCGCGGCTCGGGCCGCGTTCGGCGAGTCGGTCACCATCTCGGCAACGGCCCGGGGTCTGGCCGGACTGGGGGACGCCCACTGGTGGCTCGGCGACGTCGGGAGCGCGTTCGCCTGCTGGGAACGGGCCTATGGGTACTACCGTCGGACCGATGCCGCGCAAGCCGTGTTCACGGCGATCGCGCTGAGCTTTCTGTACGACGCCAACCTCGGCGACCGTGCCGCGGCGCGGGGCTGGGCCGCGCGGGCGGTCCGGGTCTCGTCGCAGGTCGGCGATCCGGTGGTGGCTGCGTGGGCGTCGCTCGCGCGGGCGGGTAGTACGGACGACGCGTCGCAGGCCGCCGCGGCGTCCGAGGCGGTGTACGACGTCGCGGTCGAGGCGGGGGATCACGATCTCGAGTTGTGCGCCTTGAGTCTGTGGGGTTCGGCCCTGATCAACCGGGGACACGTGCTCGAGGGCACGGAGTTGCTGGACGAGGCGCTGGCGGGTGCGCTCGGCGGTGAGGGCGCCCGGCTCGACACAGTCGTCTTCACGAGTTGCCTCCTGATGCGCTCCTGCGTCCGCGGCGCCGATTTCCTGCGCGTCGTGCAGTGGACCCGATCGCTCGACGCGTTCATCGAGCGGTACGGCTGCCCGTACCTGCACGCGACCTGCCGGGCGTCGTACGGCGCCGTTCTCGCCTGCACGGGTGATTGGTCGCGGGCCGAGACGGAGCTGTCCGCGGCTGCGGAGCTTGCGCGGGATGCGTTGCCGGCCGTGCAGGCCGAGGCGGCCGCGTTTCTCGCCGATCTTCGTCTGGCGCAGGGGCGATTGCCCGAGGCGCGGCGGCTTCTTGTCGGGTTCGAGGACCGCACCGTCGTACAGCCTGTGCTTGCTGCCGTTCAGTTGGCCGGCGGCGAGCCGGCGGTGGCGAGCTCGCTGATCCGACGTCAGCTCGATCGAGCCACGCCGTTGGAGGAGGCACGGCTGCGGGAAGTGCTCGGTCGGGCCTGTCTGACAACCGGTGACACGGCCGGTGCCGCCGCGGCGGCTGCTCGGCTGACTGCGCTCGGCTCCAAGACCGACAGCGGGCTGATCGCTGCCCGCGGCGCGCGGCTGTGTGGCCTGACCCTGATGGCGGACGGTCGGCAGCGCGACGCAGTGCCGCGGCTCTCGGCGGCGCAGACCTGGTTCGGCTTACTGGAGATGCCGCTCGAGGTCGCACGCACCCGGATGATGCTGGCCGACGCCATGTCTCCCGATGAACCCGCTGCTGCGGTCGCGGAGGCACGGATGGCTCTGGCGGTGTTCGAGGACCTTGGCGCTGCGGTGGATGCCGATGCCGCCGCGGCCTGGCTCCGCGCGGCCGGCGCCGGTGCGGCCCGCCGTGGACCTCGTGGTGTCGCGCTGCTGACGAAGCGCGAGTACGACGTACTTGCCGTACTCGCGGAAGGCCTGCCGAATCCGGAGATCGCTGCCCGGCTGTACATCAGCCGCCGCACCGTCGAGCATCACGTGGCGAGCATCCTGTCCAAGCTCGGCGTGCAAGACCAGACCGAGGCCGCCGCCTGCCTGGCGAGGGCGACCGAATAGGCCGGGCCGCGCCCGCAGCGCCTACTGATCGCTGGGAAGCGCGGTCAGCCGGAGACGTAGCTGACCGCGACGACGCTCGAGCTGCTGCCCTGGTCGACCTTCTTGCCATTGACCACCAGCACGACGCTGATGCCGTCGGCCCCCTTGGTCTTGCGGAGATTGACGGTATACGTCCCCTTCGAGGACCGGACCTGGAAGGTCGCGGAACCACAACCCTGCTTCGTGGTGGTACCGATTCTGCCCGCCCAGCAGGTCCTGTTCGACGTCGTGATCTTGACCGTGCCGCCGGACTGCGCCGTCGGTTTCGGCTTTCCCTTGCTGCTGGTCGACCTGCCGCCGGGCGTCGTGGTGTCGAGCGGCTCGCAGGCGGTCAGGCCGAGCGTGACCAGGGCAGCGACCGTAGGGACGACCCATCGACGAACAGACATGGTGCGACCTCCCGTCAGCCGGTCTCGATCGTGACCTTCGGCGTCACACTGACCGGCTTCAGTTCCTTCCGGACCAGCGCGTCGATCCCGGATGACGCTGGCGTGTTCTTCGCCGCCGCGAGGCGGTCGGCCTTGGTCCGGGACGAGAGCTGAGCCTGGAGCTCATTGGCCAGCGCCTCCAACTGCTGCCGGCCCTGGCGTGAGAATGCGCGATGCTTGCTGGTGACGACCACGAACTGCACGGCGACGGCCGCTGACGTGCACCCACTGCAGGAGGCGTTCACCGCGAAGGCGCGGTTCCGGGCAGCCAGCGTCGTACCGGGCCGGATCACGACGACCTGGACGGAGACGCTCGTCGCGCGACAGTTGCTGCAGCTCGACCACGCGTTGGCGAGGTTGTCCGCTGTCGGCTTCTTCGCCTTGTTCACATAGATCACTTGTACGGCGGCCGCCGTACCCCTGCACCCGTCGCAGGTGGCGGAAGCGCTTGCCACCGCATCAGCTTGCACCCGTTTGCCCCGCGCCCGCTCGACCATGGCGGTGCGGTCGGTGTCCGAACCGCCCGGCGTCCCCGGGTTGGCCGACGCGACCAGATCCAGGTCCTGGCCTTTTCGGAACGTCACCATGCCCGCGGTACCGGTCGCACTCGCGAGAAGGGACGCGATCACCAAGATGACTTCGAATCGCCGGCTCATGACACTCCTTCGGGGGTGGTGGACGGGTCGGTCAGCGTTCCGGTGGTCCAGCGGTTCACTGCAAAGCCGTCGGCGACCAGTTCCGCGAGCTCCAGGTAGGCGTCGCGGGTGCCCGGGCGCAGGTCGTTCAGATCGACCGCGGCGCCGCTGTCCAGTGCTGGATCCCAGGGGATCCGGACTGTTCCGGCGCAGCGGGAGGAGAAGTGGTTCTCGATCTCGTCGAGTTGCAGCCAGCGTTGCCGGCCTCTGGTCGTGTTGATCACCGCGACGGCGGACGCCACCAGGTCGGCGTGCCCGTGCTGGTCCAGCCAGTCCAGCGTCCCGGCCGCGACCCGTGCCCCGTCGAGTGCGGGCGGCATCACGACGACGATCTGGTCCGCCTCACGCAGGATCCCCTGGATGGCGCTGTCGAGAATGCCGGTGCCGGTGTCGACGAGGATCATGTTGTAGTGCTGCGTCAGCAGGTCGAGGACGACCCGGTAGTCCCTGGCTCCCAGGGCCTGACTGATGGTCGGGTCGTCGTCCGACGCGATGACCTCGAGTCGGCTGGGGGACTGCGAGGTGTACTCGCGCAGGTCGGCGTACTTGGTGATGAGGTCGCGTTCCCCCAGAAGGTTGGTGACCGTGGCCGGCGACTCCCGCCGTACCCGGTAGCCGAGCGAACCCGCATCCGGATTGGCGTCCAGCGCGACCACCCGATCTCCGCGGTACATGGCGAGGGTATGGCCGAGCATCAGGGTCGTGGTCGTCTTCCCGGCCCCGCCCTTGCGGCTCAGGGTGACCACGCGCCGCGGACCGCGCAGCGGCGTACGAACGCGATCGATCCGCTCCTGCCGGCGTTGCTCGGCAGGACTGGGACCTACGTTGATCCGGCCGCTCGAGACGAAGTACAGCCCGTGACGCCAGCCATGGCGCGGTGGTGGGAGCCGGTGGTGGAGCATCCGTTCCTCGGTGAACGCGGCCGCGCCGGGGAGTTCGGTGTCCATGGGCTCCTCCTCGGCGGGCTCTGGTGGCTCGGCGTGCCGGGACCGCACCGCGCGTACGACGTGCAGCACCGACCGAACCAGGACGACGCTGAGGCCGACGATCGGGATCGTGATCGCCAGCAGCGAGAGGAACGCGACGACCGCGGCGCCGATCTCACCTGCCGCGGCGAGTCCGCTCGCGCTGCTCCACAGCTCCCCGGAGCGATCCCAGAAGTTCGCGAGGTAGCCCGGCGCGTTCCAGGTGAGGAGTCCGAGCCCGATGAGCAGCGCCGGCACGGTGATGAGCACCCACGTCGTGACGACCACTCGGGTGCGCAGCCGCAGTTGAGCGACGCCGGCGGCGGCGTGACCTCCGGGGAGGAGACTCCACAGGATGGGCCGGACGTGGCCGAACAGGTTCGGCACTCCGGCGAGATCGCCGAGGATGTAATAGCCGTCGAACCGGACGATGGGCAGCAGCTGCTGAGCGATCTCCAGGTGGGACAGGGCGATGATCGCCAGCAGCGGGGTCCATCCGGTCCGCAGATAGAGGCCGGCCGAGGCGACGATGAACACCGCGTTGAAGTAGACCCCACCCAGGTCGGTTCGTAAACGGCCGGCGCGGTTCAGCCGGTACGCGGTGGTGACGTTGGTGTAGAAGGCGGGAATCCACAGATAGATGCCGACGCCGATGCGTCCCGGCTTGGCTCCGCCGTAATGGCAGCCGGCCGCGTGCCCGAACTCGTGGAACAGCGTTGCCGCGAGCAACAAGATCAGTACGGCGATGACGCCGGCCGGTTCGACCAGTGCGGCGAACACGTCGGAAGGCGCCATGCTGCTCACGATCCAGACGTCGAACGCGAGGACCGACGCCAGGACCGCGACGATGACCGGGAGGTGGAACAGCGGCGCGAGGACGCGTGCGATCACCCGGACCGGACCGGCCGGCAGCAGGACGCCGCGGACGCTCAGCGCCAGCAGTGGATCCGCCTTGCGCTGCCCGACCGGCGCACCGTTCCACAGCGCGACCAGGCCGGACGGTCCGAGCTTTTCCTGGATGAGCTTGATCAGGTCGTCGGGATCGAGCCGGTGACCGTACTCCCGGCTGACCCGATCGGCCAGCAGGTCGGTCGACGCATGCCCGTCGGCGTTCTCCACGATCAGGTAGAGCAGCTTCGTGAGCAGGACCATCTGCCGGTCGGCCCGCTCGGCCAGGTACCGCTCGTCCCGGAACCCGGAGCCCTCGTACCGCCCGAGCAGCCGCACGCCGGCCACTCGGCGCGGCCTCGGCCCACCTCGTACCGGCACCGTGCGAATGCCGCTCTCGGTCGCAGTCACGACCCCCGCCCCCTACCGTTGCCTCGCGTTCCCCCGGAGACCGCCCGCACGCACCCGCCCGCCGCGGCGGGCGCCGGGCGGGAACGTGATGCCGCTGGAACCAGCCCTGGCGCTAGCGCTGGAAGGCGGCCACATGCTGCAGGGCAATGGCGGTCGCGTTGGAGCCGACCGATGCGGCGTTCACCGCGATCGCCAGGTTGACAGCTGTGATGTTGGTGATGTTGATCAGTGCCAACGCCTCCCGGGCCGGGAGCAGCTCGGCTGACTGGCCGGCCATTTCCGTCCGGGAGATCCTGCCGAGATCCGTCATCGAAACCCCCTCGGTACTGCGGCGTGCGGACGGCGAACTCGATGCTCACCGCCCGCACACCCCGTTCCGGCGCTGTCAGCGCTGCTTGACCACGATCGTCTGGAAGGCCGCGGCCTTGGCCACCGACCAGTACGACGACGCGTTCAGCGCGACCGCCGTGTTGGACGCGTAGATGTTCGCCCAGTTGTAACCGCCCAGCGCCTCCCGTTCCGGAAGTACCTGGCATTCCTCCAGGTCGAGCTCTACCGCCGTCAGTTTCTCGTTCATGAGTCACCCCCTCCGTGCGATCCGGTGCTCCCAGTCAGTGGATTCCGGGCCGCATGATCGCAGCGCTGTCACATCGCTGTCCCGGCGTTGTCCCGGCGTTGTCACAGCGTTGTCAGGAATGCAGTGTCGACGTAACCGCCGGGATCGAGGGATCGTTGCCTCATCGTGGGTCTTCCGGTTGTCCGTGCTGGGCACGGCGCGAGGCAGCGGTCAATCGGCCCGTGGGGGAGTGGATCATGACCGATCAGATGCAGTCCGGGGGCGGTTCCGTGCCCTACGCGGCGGCGATGGTCATCCGGGTCTGGCGGGAGTCCGACGCGGCGACCGGCTTGCGCGCTCGCATCACCCAGGTGTCCGACCTTGGAGGAGAGGTCGAAACGACCGTGGTGGTGACGTCCGCGGAGGCGGTCTACGACGAAGTCCGAGCCTGGCTCGAGGCCTTCGTCGGGCGAACCTGAGTCTTGACAACCGGCCGGTCCTGGCCAATGGTGCAAGGAAGTACGTGGCGGTTGGTGGTTCGGCCGTTACACACAGCGGGGACAGATTGCGAGCAACACAGCCGTGGGGCAGGCTCGTCCGACGCGCGCCGCCTCAGCGAGGGGGGCCGTGCGATGCGAACATTCCTGCGAGGTGAGCTACGCCTGCAATTGCTGGGCGACTGGCTCCTGACGGTCACGGACCCGGCAACCACACCATCGCCCTCCGTTGCAGAGAACGGCTCTCCCGCCCCACCACCCAACGGTCGGCCCGGCGTGGGACCGAACGGTTGGCCCGCCCAAGGGTCGAACGGTCCGCCTGGTGCGGGTTCGAACGGTTCGCCCGGCCCGGCAGTCGATGTTCGGCCCGGCGTGGGGCCGAACGGTTGGCCCGCCCAAGGGTCGAACGGTTCGCCCGGCCCGGCAACCAACCGCCGGCCGCGCCCGGCAGCCGACGGCTGGCCGGGCCCGGGGCCAAACGGTTGGCCTGCCGCGGGGCCTGACGGGTGGCCTGCCGCGGGGCCTGACGGCTCATCCGCGCCGGCACCGAACAGGCTCCCGGCCTCGGCACCGAACGGGTTCCCCGCCGCCGCGGTTGACGGTCCCACTGACCTGTCGTCGCCCGCCTCTGGCAGCGACCCCAGCCGCGTGACGGCGCCGGCCAACGGTTCAGCAGCGCCGGTGCACGACGGATCTCACGAGAGCCGACCCGATCACGTGTTCGCTCAGGGCTACGACGGACCTCTCACAGCCGGAGACGACTCTTCCGCCGCGACGTACCGCGACGGTTCGGCCGCGATGTATCCCGACCGCTCCTTGGAGCACCCGTCGTACGGCCCCTCTCCCAACCTGTCCCACGGCTACTCGGCCGCCGCACATTCCGCGTACGACCGCCTTCCCACACCTCTCGCGCGGCAGGCCGGCGACGGTTCCGCGCCGACGATGCGGCAGATCGATCTGCCGGCGGGACCCAAGAACCTGATCGCCCTACTCGCGCTCAACGGCCGGTGTGCCAGGACCCACGCAGCCGCGACCCTCTGGCCGGACTGCACCGACGACGTAGCCGCAGCTCGTCTCCGCGCCGTCCTCTGGCGCCTCCGGCACCGGCACGTCGGCGTACCGCCCCTGCTCGAGATCGGCGACTCCTCCCTGGCTCTGACCGACGCGGTCACCGTCGACGTCGACCGCTTCCGCAACGGCGCCGAGCTGCTCATCCGCGACCCCGACAACGGCAGCACCGAAGCCGAGGACGCCGCCGACGCGGTCTTGCACTCCGCCGAACTGCTACCCGGCTGGTACGACGACTGGGTCCTGGCCGCTCGGGAACGCCTGCAGTACCTTCGCCTGGGCGCACTCGACGCTCTCGCCACCCGCCGCCGGAAACAGGGTCGTACGCACGAAACCCTCGAGGCCGCCCGCGCCGCAATCAGCGTCGAGCCGCTCCACGAGAGTGCCCACCGCACGATCGTCCGAACCCATCTCGACAACGGCGACATCGTCGAAGCCATCAAGCACTACCACCGCTTCGAAGCCATGCTCGACCGAGAACTGGGCCTGCCGCCCAGCCCTCTCTTCCTCGAGCTGGTCGGCCCCTATCTGGCGCTCTCGTCCCACAGACCCGCCCACCCAGACTGACGATCCCGCCAGCGGGCCGGCCCAAGCTGCGCCGGATCAGACTGCCCGGGAGATCAGCGATCAGTGACCGGTGTGATCGGAGTCCGCGGGCGGCCGGGCGGTTCCGTCGAGGCTGGCCAGCGCGGACAGCTCGCCGTCGGTCAGGTCGAAGTCGAAGATCGCCAGGTTCTCCGCAAGCCGCCCGCGATCGGCCGACTTCGGGATCGGTACGACGTCCTGCTGCGCCTCCCACCGCAGAACGACCTGTCCCGCCGACCGCTCGTGAGCCTTCGCGATCTGCTGCACCGTCGGGTGACTGAGCAGGTCGGTCCCTTTCCCGAGCGGACTCCATGCTTCGGTGACGATCCCGTGCGCCGCATGGAACTCCCGCTCCGCCGCCTTCGCCCACACCGGGCTCAGCTGGACCTGGTTCACCTCGGGCGCGACGCCGGTCTCGTCGATCAGCCGTTGCAGGTGCGCCGGCTTGAAGTTCGACGTACCGATCGCGCGCACCAGACCCGCTTCGCGAAGCGTGATGAGCCCCTGCCACGCCTCGACGTACCTGTCCTGCCCGGGGTTGGGCCAGTGGATGAGCAGGAGATCCAGGTACTCGACGCCGAGTTTCTCCGCGCTCGCCTCGAACGCCTGACGCGCGCCGTCGACGCTGTGCCAGCGCTCGTTGAACTTCGACGTCACGAACACCTCGTCGCGCGGGGCGTTCTTCAGCGCCCGGCCGACGCCGGTCTCGTTGCGGTAGTTCTCCGCGGTGTCGATCAGGCGATACCCGAGCTCGAGCGCCGTGCCGACCGCCCGCTCGGCGTCCGCGTCGTTCATCGGCGACGTCCCGAGCCCGATCCGCGGCATCGCGGCCCCGTGACTCAGTGTGACCGTCGGAACCTGATTCATCGGTTTCCTCCTTCGGCGTCCGTGCCCGGCCCACGATAGGCCGGTCACGGTCCGCACCGGTTTCCGCGGCCTCCGATCCGCCGTACGACGTACGGTTCGGGCGGGCCGTCTCAGCACCGCGCCACCCGCGCGCGAACTGTCGGAGCTGTGGTTCATCATGGTGCGACGGGCCGCGAAAAGTGGGGAAAAGCGTTGGAGGGGTGGGCTTATGAAGAACCGGCTGATCACTCTGGTCGATCTGGGTCTGGACAGTTCGTTCGACGCCTCGATGTCGTTCGTCCAGGGCATCACCGGCAACATCAACGCCGGCTGGGACCGCCCGTACCTCGATGTCAACTTCGTCCGGACCCGGGACCACGAGACCGCGTTCTCGGCTCTCACCACCCCGTCGACCGTCCTGCACGTGATGGCACACGGTGACCACAGCGAGGAGCCGTCGTTCCTGTCCACCGACGGTGAGACCCAGGTGTCGCTGCGGTCGCTCGCCGACTGGTTCCTCGATCACCAGTGGGGTATCGCCAGCGGCGTCGTGATCGCCGACGGCTGCAAGACCGGCATCGGCAAGTGGCAACGCGCGATCCGCGACTGCATCCAGGACGACATCACCTACATCGGCACGAGCACGGTCATCGGGTGGTATGAAGCCACCGTCTTCTGCTCCGCCTTCTACGGCGCTCTGGTCCGCAACCGCGGCCTCGGCCGGACTCCCGCCGAGCAAGGGTGGGACGCCGCCAACCGAGCCATCCGGGCCTACGAAACCCTCACCGACCAACGCTGCCCCTACAAACCCGTCCTCCTGACTCCTTCCCGCCAGGCCCTGCGCTCGCTCACCGGCTGACCGACACGCAGAGCAAGCGCCACGCTCCGCAGCCCATGGGAAACTTTCTGTGGACTTGGTCCACCTGCTGACGTCCGCCCGACGCGGTGAAGGAACGGCGCCATGAAGCTGCATCGGAACTCCCTCCTCACCGCTGCCGCGATCGTGCTGGTTCTGTACGTCGTTTCGCTGATCGCCGGTCTGCCGGCGTGGGCGGCTGTCGTGCTGATCGTGGTGCTGCTGGTGTTGCTGGCCGTTGTGTGGAAACAGCCCGACGAGCCCCGGCCCGTGGTCACCAAGCCGGCGCCGACGCCTCACGTCGTCCTCCCGGACCCGGAGCCGGTCTTCTCCGGGCCGCCGTCGAGGACGGTCGCCGACGTACGGTTGCCGTCGGCCTCTCCGGACTTCCAGTTCAGCTTCTCGGCGATCGTGCAGTGGTCGACGGTCCTGTCGGGTTCGCGTCACGCGGACCTCGGCGCGGTCGCGGTCGATGCCTTGCTGCACAGGGCGCGATCGCTCACCGCCCGGCAGCAGGTGACGGAGGAATCCCTCAACCAGCACCGCCTGGCCGCGCTCCTCGGCGAGCCCGCGCTGGACGAGAAGGGCCTGGTCCGCAGTTGGGCCACCGAGGTGAGGCTCAGGCTGCCGGATGCGGACCAGAAACACCTGCAGCACCTCGCCGCGCTGCACCGGCGTGAGCAGACCACGCTGCTCGAACGCCGTATGGAGCAGGACAAACGCGCCTACCTGAAGGACGACGTCTTCGCCACGCCGGGATCGGCCGCGGTCTGGTGGATGGTGAACCACCCGGGCGAGGTCGAGAACGCACTCGGCCTCCTCGACACTCTCGCCGAACTGTCGGCCGCGGCGAACGACCTCCCGGTACGGCGGACCGCTGCCGAGGAGATCGAACGCCGACGGCCGACCCGCGCCGAACTCGCCTTCAGCACGGCAGTCGAGGAACTGACCGACACCGACCAGGACGAAGCCAGGCCCGACCGGGCCAGCTCGGCCAGCACGCCCGAGCAGCGCCCGATCCCACGACACGGCGGTCACGAAACCCGTCCCATCGACCAGAACGATCCCGCTCTCGACCAGAACGGTTCCGCCGCCGGGCAGAACGGTTCCGCTCTCGAGCAGCCCGGCTCCGCCCTCGAGCGAAACGGCTCCGCGCCTGAACAGAACGGCTCCGCCGGCAAGGAGGCTCGCTCCGCCCTCGAGCGCGATGATTCGGCGCCCGACTACGCCCCCTCCACCGTCGAGCAGGCCCGCTCCGCCCCCGAGCAGAACGGTTCCGCACCGGCGGAAGCGGCGTACCGGGAGCAGTTCTTCACCGAGTAGGCCGGTGAGGCGGGCTGTCTGCAGGGTGGGCCCGCCCCACCGGAGTCGACCGCGCATGCCTACTCGTCCAGCCAGCGGATCACAGTCGCCCCGTTGTGACCGTGAATCGTGAGCAACGCGTCGATCCCGTCCTGCCACACGGTCGTCGTCGGGTAGTTGCCGCCCCAGCGCAGCGCGACCGTGCCGTCGCTCCATTCGATCCCCTCGGCGACGACGCCCGTACCGCTGACGCCGGAGATGTCGCGGTGGCGCACCAGCTCGAAGCGGCGTGGTCCGGGCGTGTGTGCGACGCGCAGATGACGCTGTCTGGTGGTGCGCAGCAGCGTCGCGGTTCTCCCGCTGATCTCGTCCATGAGGCAAGTCAACGCGTGGTCCGGCGTCCTCACCAGGAACTCAACCGGTATCCACAGCGCACAAATTCTGCCCACCAGCGGTGACCGAAACACCATATTCTCATTGCAGGGAGTAATCGACCTGGAAGGAGCGGCACGGATGACAGTCATCGAGGAATGGACCGGCCGGCACGCGCACGCCCTGCGTACGGCGCTCCGGCTGACGAACGAAGCCTTCGCCGAGCAGCTCGGAATATCGCCGCGCACGCTCACCAAATGGCGCGAGAGACCAGAGGTCGTGCCCAGCCCCTATCTCCAGCAGGCACTCGATACCTACCTCGAGAAGGCACCGCCCGACGCTCATGTCCGGTTCGCCGCCAACCTCGGGCTGGAGCGCGCCGGCGGGCCGCTCGACAACGCTGTGTTGACCGAGCTCAACACGGCGCTCGGCGACCTGACCCGCGCGCTGGCACGCCTCCAGGCGCAGGACCCCGAGCGATCTGCGTCATCGTGACCGCCGGGGCAGGCAGACTGGGCGGCTGAGCGCGTGCGGAAGGAGCCCGCGGATGAGGCGACGCCCGGTGAACTCGTCGAGTGTGCGATCGGTCGGATGGTCCGACGGGACGCTGGAGCTCGAGTACGTCAACGGCTACGTCTACCAGTACTTGGACGTTCCGCAGCCGGAGTATGCGGCGCTCATGGCCGCGCCGAGCATCGGCTCGTACGTCAACAAACACATCAAGCCGTACTACGACGTTCGCGAACTCTGAGTTTCCGCTCGTTTCCCGACGGGCACTTGGGAGGCGTTCACACGGGGGTGTGCGCCCAACCCTGGAGGTGAACATGCGCACTCGTAGGTCCTCTGCGACAGGTTCCCGAGCTGTTGCGATCATTGCCGTGGTCTGGCTGTTGATCGGTTTCGCGGCCGCCGCGCAACGCAACTACTTCGCAGGCTCCGACGCGACCTGCGCCAGAGTCGGCACCACGCTGGTGACGATCGTGGCGGGCCCGCTCAACTACATCGGCGCCAACCCGAAGATCGACTGCTCGGCGCCGCAGCCGTCGCGATAACGGCTGCCGCGAGCCCTGTCCGCCGTACTGTCGCTGCGAGGGGTTCCGACGGAACCGGCGAGGGGCAGGAACATGTTGCGCGGTGGAATCGAAGCCGATCTGGACGAGTTCGGTGTGCCGGGTGCGAGCTGGGTCGTGTTCGAGGACGATGCGGTCGCCGAGACTGGGACAGCCGGCGTCGTCGAGGTGGCGGGTGGACCTGTCACGCCGAGGACGCTGTTCCAGGCGGCCTCGATCAGCAAGCCGATCGCCGTGCTGGCGATGCTGAGGCTGGTCGATCGCGGCCTTCTGGACCTCGACGAGGACGTGAATCGCAAGCTGACGTCCTGGCAGGTTCCGCCGGTCGGTCAATGGCAGCCCGCGGTCACGCTTCGTCAGCTGGCGAGCCATAGCGCCGGCCTGACGGTCTCCGGGTTTCCGGGATACACGCGGGACGCGGCGTTGCCGGCGACAACACAGATCCTCGACGGCGTGCGGCCGGCCACGAACATCGGCGTACGCGTCGACCTCGTGCCGGGAACGCAGTTCCGGTACTCCGGGGGCGGCACCACGGTGATCCAGCAACTGCTGGAGGACGTGACAGGTACGCCGTTCCGCGAGCTCATGCAGGATCTAGTGCTGCAACCGCTCGGCATGTCCGACAGCGACTACGCGCAACCGCTTCCACAGGAGCTGCACCCGACAGCGGCTACTGGACACGACGAGGCTGGCCGTCCGCTGGACGGGAAGTGGGACGTGTATCCGCAGCTGGCGGCCGCGGGGCTCTGGACGACACCGACGGACCTGGCGAAGTTCGCCCTAGGTGTGCAGCGTGCGTACGCCGGGGCGGATGACGCGGTGCTATCGGTCGAGCTCGCGACGGAGATGCTGACTCCACAGATCGCAGCGACCTCACGCATCGGCGGGCTGAACCACCTGGGCCTCGGCCTGTTTCTGGACGACTCGGGCAGCCGCTACGGCCACAGTGGCGGCAACGCAGGTTTCTGCTGCCACATGTTGGCGCACCGCGACACCCGGCAGGGCGCTGTGGTGATGACCAACGGGGATGGGGGGACATGGGTCGTACTGCGTGCGTTCGCCGCCATCGCATCCGCGTACGGATGGTCCGGCTACCCGGATGAGCTCGAGGACCCCGATCTGCCGACAGATGATCAGCTGGGGGCGCTGGCGGGTTCGTATTCCCTGGGCAACGCGACGACCTTCGTGGTGGAGCCGGTGGCGCGGGGGCTGGGAGTGCGGTTCGACCGGCAGCCGCCGCTGCAGTTCAGAGCGCTGTCTTCGGAGCGGTTCGCCGGAGACGGCGTCGACGTACAACTCGAGGTCCGGGACGGCGGTCTGGTGCTTCGGCAGGGCGGTGCGGAGTTCGTCTGCGTCCGGGAATAGGTCGTGGGGGAGGGCGGTTACACCTGATGCCGTCCGGAACATGACCCCGGGCCTCAACTTCAGCCGCTACGAGCGGCCACTCGCCGAGAGGCGTCTGCTGGGCGGTGCAGTGCGTGACAGGTGGGAGCCGATCCGGCTCCCACCGTGTCGTTCCCGAGGTCGTCCCACGAAAACGACTTGCGTGGGTGCGGCATCATAGAAGTGTCGCTCGCGGAGACGCGTGCGAGTGGAGTGACCAGAGGGTCAGTACTGCTTCCCTCGACGCCGGGAGACCGGTGCCGAGGGAAGGTGCCGGCAGGCTCGGACGAGGGTCCGGGACCCCGATTTGCATCTGCACCGCGAATGTCAGTAATGTCCTTCTTGTTGGAGCGAGGCGCAGGACGCGGAAGCGGCCGGCCCTCCGACAAACTCCCTGAAGGTCTCGGAAGCCGAAACACGCCTCGGCGGGTTTCGGGTACTGGGTCGTGTAGGGAGGCTGGTTCGAAGAGGGCCGATTTGACCGGCTCGAAGCGGAACAGTAAAGTTTGGCGGGTTGCCCCGGGGCTTCGAACGAAAGTGAGAAGCGCGGTGTGCGTCCGAT
>NZ_JBEXNA010000012.1:0-311459 GCF_040610875.1 Kribbella sp. NPDC003505
GATGCGCCGCATCGAGACCTTCGCTCCCGCACGCCGAGCTACCGCACCGAGCACCTCCTCGCGACGGCGCTGGATTATCAGACATGCCCTAGGTCATTCCCCCATAGGTGCCACTGGTCAGCAGCTCCTTGGCCGCGGCCGTCGCGAGTGCGTACGCCGCGCTGGTGATCGCCGGTCCGACGCTGATCCGCGCCACGCCGGCCTCCGCGAGTTCGGCGACCGACGGCGCCCCGGGGCCGGCCATCACGTTGAGCGGCAGCGGCGAGTCCCGGACGAGTCCGGCGATCGTCGGCAGATCGACCACGCCCGGTACGAACAGCACGTCCGCGCCGGCGTCGGCGTACAGCTTCGCGCGCTCGATCGTTCCGGTCCGGTCTCCGAACAGGTACGTATCGGTCCGTGCGTTGATCACCAGGCCGGCGTCGACGGCGCGGGCCGCCTTGATCCGCGCGGCGTGCGCCTCCGGTTCGTCGAGGACCCGTTCGGTGCTGTCCTCGAGGTTGATGCCGACGGCACCTGCTTGGAGCACCGCGGCGACAGTGCCCGCGACGTCGCCGTACCCGGCCTCGATGTCGACCGTCACCGGCACCGAGACCGCCGCGCACACCGCGCGGATCATCGTGAGCGCTGCTGACTGCGTCAGCTCGCCCGCGTCGTCGACGCCGAATGCCCAGGCGACACCTGTGCTCGTCGTCGCGATCGCCGTGGCGCCCGCGGCCTCGATCGCCCGCGCCGAGCCGGCGTCCCAGGCGTTCGGCAGCACCAGCGGCGGCTGCCCGTGCAGTTCCCGCAACCGCAGCGCCAGGTCGTTCACAGGCTGACCAGCAGTTCGTGGTCGACCTCGACGAACTCGACGATCAGGTCGGCGAACCGGCCCGCGATCAGTTCCTTGTACGCCGCCGACCCGGTGTGCGCTTCGTACGCTGCCCGGTCCGCGAAGTGCTCGACGAACAACAGGTAGTCCGGGGTCGCCGGGTCGCGGTACACCCGGAACGACAGCGTGCCCTCCTCGGCGCCTGGCCCCTTCGGCGCGAACTCCTGCACGATCGCCTCGGCAGCCGCCTGGTTGCCGTCCTTCAGCTTGATCGGAAACACCTTTGCCAGCATCGGATTCCTCCCTTGGGTTGCGAAGTACTGCAAGGTTCGCGCGTCCGGGGCGCTCCGGTCTGGCCATATTCGGTCATGAACGTCGTCTCGAATCACAAGACGATATGTCTCATTTAGCAAGATTCTCGATTAGCGTGGGATGCGATCGGCGAAGGCGAAGGAGCCTGGCATGAACAACGTGTACACCCACGGGCATCACGAGTCGGTGCTGCGGTCGCACAGTTGGCGGACCGCGGCGAACTCTGCTGGCTATCTGCTTGCGCATCTGCGGCCCGGGATGTCGCTGCTCGACGTCGGCGCCGGTCCCGGCACGATCACCGCCGACCTCGCCCGCCTGGTCGGGCCCGGCCGCACGACGGCGCTGGAGGCGAACGCCGCCGCGCTCGACATCACCAGGGCGGCGTTCGAGAACCTGGATCTCGACGTCGAGTTCGTCGTCGGCGACGTGCACGCACTGGACCTGCCCGACGACACGTACGACGTCGTCCACGCGCACCAGGTCCTGCAGCACGTGGCCGATCCGGTGCAGGCGCTGCGGGAGATGCGGCGCGTCTGCAAGCCCGGCGGCCTCGTCGCGGTCCGCGACTCCGACTATCACGGGTTCGTCTGGTACCCGCAGCTTCCCGAGCTGGACGAGTGGATGGAGCTGTACCAGCGGATGGCGCGCGCCAACAGCGGCGAACCGGATGCGGGCCGGCGGCTGCTGTCGTGGGCGCTCGCGGCCGGTTTCGACAACGTCGAGGCGACCACGTCGACCTGGGCGTTCACCAACCCCGCGGACCGTGCGTTCTGGGGCGGCATGTGGGCGGACCGGATCCTGCAGTCGGCGCTCGCGGACCAGGCACGCGCATCCGGCGTACCGGAAGCAACGCTGACCGCGATCTCAGCGGCCTGGCGAACCTGGACGGACACGCCCGACGCCACGATCTCGATCCTGCACGGCGAGATCCTCTGCAGGGCGTGACACCACCGGCTCTAGCGGGTGCGGCGCTGGCGGGAGATCTCGTAGAGGACGGCGGTCGCGGCGTTGGCGGCGTTGAGCGAGCTCGCGGATCCGGTGATCGGGATCCGGACCAGGTGATCGGCGGCGTCCTTCCACGCCGTACTCAGGCCGGCGGTCTCGTTCCCGATCAGCAGCAGCACCGGTTGGGTGAAGTCGAAGGCGTCCACGTCGGTCGGCCCGTGCTCGTCGGTGCCGACCACGGCGACGGGCACCGCGGACCGGCGTACCCAGTCGAGGACCTCGCGATGCGACGGCGCGCGGACGGCGGGGACCGCGAACAGCGATCCCGTCGTCGCGCGCACCGCCTTCGGGTCGTAGACGTCGGCGGCGTGTCCCGTGACGATCACGCCGTCGGCCCCGAACGCGTCGGCGGACCGGATGATCGACCCGATGTTCCCCGGTCCGGTCGGCCGGTCGAAGACGACGCCGAGGAACTCCGGCCCGACCGGGATCCGCTGGAGATCGTCGGCCGGCAGTTCCAGTACGGCGATCAGCTCGGGATCGTCCTTCTCGCCGAGCTCGGCCAGCAGCTCCGGCGCCATCGCGACCCGCTCGACGTCCGGCAGCCGGCGGAGCAGGTCCGAAGCCCAGCGGGACAACGGGCGGGACGCGTCGGTGATGACCGTGCGCACCGGCCAGCCGTTGTCGACGGCAACCGATATCGGCCGGACGCCCTGCACCAGGAACTCGCCGGACCGCTGGCGCTTGGTGCGATTGGTCAGCGATGCCTGCCACACCTGGAACCGGGCATTCCGCGACGAGATCCGTTGCACCGGGCTCATTTTACGACGGCGTCCGCTCCGCCGGCGGCGCGGTCGACTCGCGCACGATCAGCTCCGGACGGAACAGCAACGACTGGCCCTGTGTCGGGCCGGAGTCGTCGAGCCGGGACCGGAGCTGGGTGAAGGCGGCCGCGGCCATCTCCTTCATCGGCTGCCGGACCGTGGTCAGCGTCGGCGCGTACAGGTCCGCGAGCACGATGTCGTCGAACCCGACCACCGAGACGTCCTTGCCCACCTCGAGCCCGCCGTCGCGCAGCCCGCGGCAGACGCCGAGCGCGCACATGTCGTTGATCGCGACGATCCCGGTCGGCGGCTCCTCCAGCGCCAGCAGCTCGGCCGCGGCGGCGCGGCCCAGCTCGGACGCCTCGACGTCACCGAAGTCGTCCGCGTCGCCCTTGACCGGAGCGCGCACAGACGTGGCCGGATCGATCCCCGCCTGCTCGAGAGCGGCCGTGAACCCGCGGTACCGCTCCTTGCGGTTGACGCTGGCCAGCGCGCCGGACACGAACGCGAGCCGGCGGTGCCCGAGATCGGTGAGGTGCTGCGCGGCGAGCTGGCTGCCGATCGCGTTGTCGACGCTGATGCTGACCAGCGACGCCGGGTCCCCGGCCTGCGAAGTCCGGTCGAACGCGACGAGCTGCAGCCCGCGCTCGACGAGCGGCATCACGTGCTCGAGCGACGGCAGCGACGAGCACAGCACGACGCCGTGGACGCCGTCGGCCCACAACTCGTCGACGTAGTCGCGCTCCCGCCGCGGATCGCGCTCGGAGTTGCAGAGCAGCACGTGGTACCCCTCGGCCAGCGCCGCGGACTCCAGGTGCCGCGCGAGCGCACCCCAGAACGGGTTGCCCACCGACGGGACGACCAGTCCGATCGTGGTGTTCCGGCCGGTCCGCAGTTGCCGGGCGGCCCGGTTCGGCCGGTAGCCGAGCTTGTCGATCGCGCGCTCGATCCGCTGCCGGGTCTCGGGCAGCATCCGGTGGTTGCGCCCGTTGAGCAGGTTCGACACCGTGCTCGGCGAGACGCCCGCCTCGGTCGCGACCTGCTGGATCGTCACCTCGCCAGTTCTCAATTCACCGCCCACCCGCGCATTCTGTCACCCCGTGGTGCTGCCGTATCGCAGTGCAACGATGCATCACGAGTCGCCGAAAGTCCAGTAACAGCTCGTCGGCATCCACCTCTTGACGTGGCGCGAAATCCGTTCCTAGCATGCGGTGCATCGTTGCACCAGCCGCGCACAGTTGCGCCGCTCCGGCTGGTAGATCGTTGCACCACTCCTCTTCCGCAGCATCACGAAAGGCGCGCCATGGAGTACACCCGCAGATCAGTCCTGACCGCCCTCGGGCTCGGCGCCGTCGCCGCGGCCACCGGGTGCTCCGCGTCGGGCGGCACCACCCAGGCGGCCGCCGACGGGCCCGTCGAAGGCGAGATCAGCCTGCTCACCCCGCTGTTCGAGGGCAGCACCGGCAAGACGCTGCTCGAGGGCAAGCTGCTGCCGGCGTTCAAGCAGAAGAACCCGAACGTCACGGTCAAGGTCGACTACACGACCTACAGCGCCCTGAACGAGAAGATCACCACCAGCCTCGCCGGCGGCCTGATGCCGGACGTCGTGATGCTCGGCGTCGGCTGGATCCCGCCGTTCGCGCACAAGAAGGTGCTCGCGCCGCTGCCCGACGAGCTCGCCAAGCGGTACGACTACGAGGACCGCGTCCTCGAGCCGTCGCGGTTCGACGGCAAGCTGTACGCGTTGCCGATGGTGCTGGACACCCGGATCGTCACCTACCGCAAGGACCTGTTCGCCGAGGCCGGGATCACCGCGCCGCCGAAGGACTGGGCCGAGCTGCGGTCGATGGCCAAGGAACTGGCGCGGACCGATGCCTCCGGCAAACTCACCCGGGTCGGGTTCGACCCGTTCTCGATCGATCTGCGGCAGTGCTGGGAGACGTTCCTGTTCGCCAACGACGGGAACCTGTTCGACGATGCCGGGCAGCAGGTCAGGTTCGACGACGAGCGTGGTGTCGAGGCGCTGCAGCTGTTCCTCGACGTGATCAAGGACAAGTCCGCGGACTACTCGTTCAAGTCGTCGGCCGGTCAGCCGACCACGCTGCAGCAGGGCCGTTCCGCGATGATGATGTCGAACAACTCGCTCTGGGTGCAGCTCAAGAAGCAGAACCCGGAGTTGCTCGCGGAGGACAAGGTCGGCGCGTTCATCCTGGCCAACAAGGTGCCGGCGATGCTGCAGGGCGGCACGATGGTGGCGCGCTCGGCCTCGACCAAGCACGCCGCCGCGGCCCAGGCGCTGGTCGAGTTCATGGGGACGCCGGAATCGATCCTGCCGACCGCGGAACAACGCGGTTCCGTGCCGGGCGTCCAGGACCTGCGGACCTCGGACTACGTGAAGAACAACGGTTTCGTGAAGCTTGCCCTGGACAACATGAGCAAGGCCCGGTCGGAGGGCGGCACGGCGGCCTGGATGGAGATCCGGGAGAAGATCAAGACCACGCTGGAGACCGCCGTGGTCGGCAAGCGGACCGCCAAGGAAGCGATCGACGAGCTCGCGAACCTGAGCAAGGAAGCGATCTCGCGGCTGTGAGCGGAACGATGGTGTCGACCCGGGACCGGGTGCGCGCGGCCGCACCCGGACCGTCCGCAGCCCCGCCGCGGCAGCGGGGGCTGCTGCGCGCCCGCCGCCGCGCCGGTCTGCTGATGGTCGCGCCGGCCGTGCTGCACGCGCTGATCTGGATCGGCATTCCGCTGGTCGCGGCGGTCGTGCTGAGCTTCACGTCGTACGACGTCCTGACGCCGCCGCGGTTCGTCGGGCTGGAAAATTTCCGCGACCTGGTTTCCGACAGCGTTTTCCGGCGCGCCGTGCTGAACACCAGCATCTACACGTTCTTCACCGTTCCGGTGGCGATGGCGATCGCGCTGCTGATCGCGCTGATGCTGAACACCCGGCTGGCCGGGCGGGCGATCTTCCGGACCGCGATCTTCATCCCGCAGGTGACCGCGACGATCGCCGTCGCGCTCGTGTGGCTGTGGATCTACGACCCGCGCAGCGGCCTCGCCAACGCCGTCCTGTCGTTCCTCGGGCTGGACGGCCCGGCCTGGCTGTCCTCGACGGACTGGGCGATGCCGGCCGTGATCGTGGTCGGGATCTGGCAGGGGATCGGCCTGAAGATGCTGATCTACCTGGCGGCGCTGCAGAGCCTGCCGACCGACCTGTACGAGGCGGCGTCGGTGGACGGCGCCTCGAAGGTCCGGCAGTTCTTCAGCCTGACCCTGCCGCTGCTGCGGCCGGCGACGTTCTTCGTCTTCGTCACCTCGGTGATCGGCGCCTTCCAGTCCTTCGACCAGGTCTACATCCTGACCGACGGCGGGCCGGCGAACAGCACGACGATGATGACCTACGAGATCTACAAGTCCGCGTTCCGGGAGTTCCGGATGGGATACGCGTGCGCGCAGAGCCTGGTGTTGTTCGCACTGCTGCTGTTCCTGACCCTGCTGAACCGGCGGATCACCGGAGGCGACCGTGGCACCCGTTGACACCTCGACGCGGGTCCGGACCGGCCGGATCGCGCTGTATCTGACGCTGACCGCGATCTCGTGCGTGATGATCGTGCCGTTCGTCTGGATGCTGCTGACCTCGGTGAAGACGCCCGGCGACATCGCCGCGGTGCCGCCCCGGTTGTTCCCCACGGAATGGGCTTTCGGAAACTATGCCGATGCGTTGCGGGCGGCGCCGTTCGCGACGTACGCGCGGAACAGTTTCGTGATCGCGTTCAGCCACACCGTGCTGAACGTGCTGATCGCGTCGATGGCCGGGTACGCGCTGGCACGGTTGCGGTTCCGGGGGAGCTCGCTGATCTTCCTCGGGTTCGTCGGGGCGCTGATGATCCCGACGTACACCAAGATCCTGCCGGAGTTCCTGATCGTGCGGTTCATGCCGCTGTTCGGCGGGAACGACATCACGGGGCAGGGCGGCACCGGGTGGCTGGACACCTGGTGGGCGCTGATCATCCCGGGCGCGGTGAGTCCGTTCTCGGTGTTCCTGTTCCGGCAGTTCTACCTGGACCTGCCGGTGGAGCTGGAGGAGGCGGCCCGGCTGGACGGCCTCGGTGAGCTCGGCATCTACGCGCGGATCATGACGCCGCTGGTGAAACCGGCGTTCATCACCGTCGCACTGCTCACCTTCGAGGGGTCGTGGAACAACTTCCTCTGGCCGCTGCTGGTGACCAAGAGCGACAGCTTGCGGGTGATCCAGGTCGGGCTGTCCGTGTTCCGCACCGAGAACGACACCCAGTGGGCGTTCCTGATGGCCGGCACCACGCTGGCCACCGTGCCGATGGTGGTGCTGTTCCTGATCGGGCAGCGCTACTTCGTCCAAGGTTTCGCGACCGCGGGCATCAAATGACAATCGACGGAAGGACTGTTTCTATGACCGGGGAACTGCAGGGGACGCGCGCGCTGGTGACCGGTGCCGGGCACGGCATCGGCCGCGGGATCGCGCTCGGCCTGGCGGCGGCCGGCGCGGACGTGGTGGTGCACTACGGAAAGTCCGCCGACGCGGCCGCGCAGACCGTTTCCGACATCGAGGAACTCGGCCGGAAGGCGATCGCGGTCGGTGCCGACGTGACCTCGACGGCGGAGGTCGACCGGCTGCTCGACGAAACGGTCGGTTTCCTCGGCGGCCTCGACGTGCTGGTCTGCAACGCCGGCCACCTGATCGGGCGGGTCCCGGTCGAGGAGATGACCGACGAGCACTACCAGCAGGTCGTGGACGTGAACCTCGGCGCGACGTTCCGGACCACCCGGGCGGCGATTCCGCACCTCGCGCAGTCGGCGAACCCGCGGATCGTCACGATGGCCTCGCTCGCCGCGCACAACGGCGGCGGTCCCGGCTCGGTGATCTACGCGGCGGCGAAGGCCGGGATCCGCGGGTTCACCAAGGGGCTGGCGAAGGAGCTCGGACCGCGCGGGATCACGGTCAACGCGGTCGCCCCCGGATACATCGCGGACACGGCGTTTCATAACACGTTTTCCACGGCGCAGGCGCAGACGACCATGATCGCGGGGACGCCGATCGGGCGCGCCGGACAGGTGCAGGACGTGGCGAACGCGGTCCGGTTCCTCGCGCTGCCGGCGTCCGGGTACCTGACCGGCATCACCATCGACATCGACGGTGGCACGTGGCCGCGCTGAGTCCGCCGACGGAACGCGGTGGCTGGTGGCACGAGTACGTGTGTCCCGCACACGGTGTCGAGCTGGCGCACGTCGGATTCGAATCCGGAAACTTTCCGGAGGGCGGCGTTCCGTGTTCCTACGGTTGCCGGGTCGACACGCCCGCGGTCCGCGGCGCATGGACGGTCCTCGCCCATCACTTCTGGGCACGGCGGATCCGGCTGCTCTCGTACGACGGCAGCGGCGCCGACCTGCTCACGTCGTACGCGCGGTTGTACCTGGAGCTGACGAAGACGGGGGAGCACGAGCAGGCGCAGGGGTGGATGCAGCGCGGACGGTTGTTCCACCAGGCGCTGACCGATGCGGTGTGGGGCGTGCCGATCGCCCACTCGATCCTGAACCTGGCCGGCCGGGCCGAGCTGGGGGAGACGCTCCCGATGCTCGACGACATGGTCGCCGGAGCTCGCCGGGCCCGCGACGCGATGGTTGCCCAGGACAAGTTCTCGTCGAACTACACCGCGTGGTTCAACGCCCTCGGGACGACCGCGAGTCAGGCGGCCGCCGCTGTTCGGGGCGAGAGCTGGTCCGGCGCCGAGGAGTGGTTGACCGGCGGACGTGGCCAGTTCGCGCACATGGAAGCCGCGACCGGCGAGGACGGCTGGGAGTGGGAAGGAAGCACGTACTACCACGGCTTCGTTCTGCGGGCCTATCTGCTGAGTCTGCGCGGTGCCGATCCGTCATCGGTGCCTGATCGCCTGGAGCGGATGATCGCGGCGCTGGCCTCGATCGCCACCGACGGCGGCATTCTTCCGGCCCTGCACGACGGTCCATATCTCCGGACTCCGTTGGCCTTGGAGTGGCTGGAGATCGCTTCGCTCGCCGGCCAGTTCACCACCGCGTACGACCTGAGCGCTGTTGCGGCCCGGGCGCTGGCGGAGGTCGGCCCCGACCACGACGGCCTCGAGGACAAGCTGACCAACTGGTTCAGCGGGCCACCCCGCACCGCAACCTCAGTCGCTCACGCTGCCCCGGCTGGTGGGTCGTTCCTGGTCAGTTCCTTCTACGCGGTGCTTCGCATGCCCGGTCTTCAGGCGATCCTCGACCATGGTCCGCACGGCGGTTCCCACGGGCACCACGACAAGCTCGCGCTCTACCTGTACGGCGCGACGACGCCGTGGCAGCCCGACCCCGGCCAGGTGCCGTACGGCCAGGCCGAGTGGCGCGCGCACTACAAGTCGGCCACCGCGCACCCGACGATCCGCATCGACGGCCTCGAACCTGCCGAGGCGACCGGCCGGCTGACCTCCGACGCGGAGTCGGTGACGGCCACCGTCGACGGCTGGTACGACGGGGTCCGCGCGACCCGGAAACTCATTTCCGGAAACAGCTACCTGGTGGACGTCGTCCGGGTGACGGCGGATCGCGAGCGCGAGATCGTGCTGCAGTTCCGCCCGGACGTCGACCTGACCGTGCAGGTCGGTCCGGACGCCGTACGGACGACCTGGTCGGGCGACGAGACGCTGTACGGCTACCACCTCGCCGACGCCGTACCGGTGACTCGCCCGGGCCCCGGTCCAGCTGACGATCCGCAGCGGGCCCGGACGTGGCTCGACTGGACCGTTGTCGGCGCGACCGCGAC
This sequence comes from Kribbella sp. NPDC003505, assembly GCF_040610875.1. Lineage (NCBI taxonomy): Bacteria > Bacillati > Actinomycetota > Actinomycetes > Propionibacteriales > Kribbellaceae > Kribbella > Kribbella sp. NPDC003505. The sequence continues at coordinate 9,710 of NZ_JBEXNA010000012.1, forward strand.
GTACTGCTCCGTCTACTCGACTACGCCGCTCGACGTCCGGCTGGCCGGCGACGTCATCACGGTCGACGGAAACGACCACGCGATCGGAGGACTGTGATGTTCGACGATCGCATCGACGAGGTGCGCGGCGGCCTCGACGGGCGGTACGCCGCTCAGTGGCGGCGGTTGCGTGAGCAGTGCGACTGGTACCGAACGCAGACCCCGCCGACCGAGCACCCGTCCGCGAGCATCACGTACTTCGGCCCGGCCGCCGCCAATCTCGCGCTGGCCTACCGCCTGACCGGCCACGAGGGGTACCGCGTCGAGGCGGAGCGCTGGATCTCGGCCGCGATCGGCTTCCCGCACTGGGGCAAGGCCCACCTCCCGGACCACGACCTCGACGCGGGCTGGCTGTTGCACGGGCTGTCCCTCGCCTACGCCTGGCTGGGCGACGACTTCGCGCTGGCCGGCGACCTGCGCGCCAAGCTCGAGCTCCAGGGGTCGCGGCTGTACGAGTTCGCCGTCGAGACCGAGGGCTCGTGGTGGAGCTCGTCGTACTGGCAGAACCACAACTGGATCTGCTACACCGGACTCGCCGCGGCCGGCTACGCGCTGGGCCGCACCGAATGGACCGAGCGCGCCAAGCGAAACTTCGAGACGGTCGTCGACTTGCTGCCGGCAGACGGGTCCGACATGGAGGGCGTCGTCTACTGGCGGTACGGCGTTCCGTGGCTGGCGACGTACCTGGACATGCTGCAGGATCGGGAAGGCCTCGACTGGTGGCAGCGCTGCCGGTTCCTCGCGAACACGTTTTCCTACCGGCTGCAGCAGTGTGCGCCGGGATTCGAGGAGAACATCGATCACGGCGACTGCCACGACCGGCGCAGCGGACACAGCGTCGCGCTGTACCGGAAACTCGCTTCCGTGTACCGGATCGGCGAAGCGCAGTGGCTGGCGGATCTCGTGTCCGAGCGCTTCTTCTGGCGGGAGGCGTACGCGAGCGGTGTGAAACCCGGCGTGATGCCCGAGGCGTATCTCGAGCTGCTCTGGTACGACGACTCGCTCTCGCCGGTCGATCCCGCGAAGAACGCGCCGCTGTCGGCGTACTTCCCGGACCTCGGCCTGGTCACGGCGCGGACAGGATGGGACGACGAGGCAACGATGGTGTCGTTCAAGGCCGCGCCGGGCGGTGGGCATCAGGCGTGGGAGACATCGCACCGGCTGGACCGCGAGCGCGGCTGGGACACGCTGAGCGCCGGGCATCATCACCCCGACTCGGGATCGTTCGTGCTGATCTCGCGCGGCGCTTTCCTGGCCGTGGACGAGGGATACAGCAATCGCAAGCGCGCGGGCGACCACAACCTGATCCTGGTGGACGGCCTCGGGTACGCCGACGAGGAGCGGTACCACGTCTACAAAGGAATTCCGTACGAGCGCCAGGCGCGTATGGTCGACGTTCACGCGGCCGACGGGACGGCCCACGCCACAGCGCAGATCGCGGCGATGTACCCGCCCGAGCTGGGCATCACCCGACTCGACCGGACCCTCGTCTTCACGCCCGCGGGCCGGCTCGTCCTGCTCGATCGGTGCGCGGCCGAGGCGCCACGCGACTGGACACTGTTGCTGCACGCCGACTGGCCGATCGAGTACGGCGACGAGATCGCGCTGCGGTCGGGGTCTGCGCAAGCCTGGGTCCGGTTGCACACACCGCTGTCCGTGGAGTCCGCCGTCACCGCGGTCGAGGCCAACCCGACGTCCAGCACGCCCAGCCTCCGCCTGACCCGCACCATGCACACGCTCCGGGCCACCGCTCGCCGGACGACGACCGCCACCCTTCTCACGACCATCGAACCCACGTCGGCGCTGCGCCCGGCACCACCGACCGCACGCCGCCTCGACCTCGCCCGCGGCTACGGAGTCGCCTTTGCCGACGAGACCGTGCTGCTCCCGGACGACGAGGGCACAGTCGAGAGCGCCGACAGTCGGCCTGATTGGGCCGGCGTGGGGATCCGCGCGGTCATCGTGACGCCGGACAGGCGGATCACGGTATGACCGGGGGAGGGCTCGGCCGCCGCGCACTCGACTGGCTCGGCTGGATCGCGAGCCCGGCGATGGCCGGTGCGGCCTTCACGATCCTGTGCCTGGGGATCGTGACGTGGCTTCCCGCCCTGGCGGCGGTCGGGTTCGCGCTCAACCGATGGCGCACCGACGGGGACACGCGGTGCTTCAGCGGGGTGTTCGCCGGATGGCGCAGGTACTGGCGCCCGCTGCTCCCGCACTCGGTGCTGATGACCATCGCCGCTTTGATTGCCGCCAGCAACTTGTCGTTCCTGTCCGGTCGTTCCGGACCACTCGTGCTGACGCTGTTCATGATCCACGTCGGCCTGGTCGCCGCCGCGGTCACCTATCACCTCGCGCTCGCGGTCGCCGCGGGCCGCCACCCGTCCGGAACGCCCGCCGATTGGCGTCGTACGGCGTTCCGTCTGGCCTTCACCTCCGTTCCGCGCGGCACCGCACTCCTCGGCGCCGCCGTCGCCGCACCGGTCTTCTCGCTTCCGGTCCCAGCCGGTCCCTTGCTCCTCGGCACCACAGTTCCGGTTCTGGTCGGCCTGCTCGTCGCCGACCACTCATAGGCAGCAACCGCCCATTCAGGAGGACCATCATGTCCAGAGCTGTCCCGATCCTGCTTCTCGGCGCCGCGCTGGCGCTGCCCGCGGTCCCGGCGCACGCCGCGACCGACTACTACGTCGCCACCACCGGGAACGACGCCAACTCGGGTACGTCGACCGGTACGCCGTTCGCAACGATCCAGAAAGCGCTTGACGTCGCTCCCCGCGGCGCGACCGTACACCTTGCCTCCGGCACCTATCTCCAGGATGCGGTGACGATCCGGTCCGGTGTCACGATCACCGGTCCGTCGAGCGCGGTCGTGAAAGGCGCCGGAAACTCGCGCATCCTCCAGGTCCAGCACGACGGCGTGACGCTGGACGGGTTCACGATCGACGGGCTGTTCGGTTCCTCGTCGAGCAAGGACGGATACCGGGACAAGCTCGTGTACGTGATGAGCACGTCGCCTGGTGACGGCGTGGGCACGGTGACGATCCGGAACATGCGGCTGAAGAACGCCGGCGGCGAATGCCTGCGGCTGCGGTACCTGATCACGAACGCCGACGTGCACGACAACACCGTGGGCCCGTGCGGCGTGTACGACTTCACGTTCGGCGACGGCGGGAAGAACGGCGAGGGGATCTACCTCGGCACCGCGCCCGAGCAGCAGGGCGAGAACGGCGCGCCCGACGACCAGCCCGACCGCAGCCGGAACAACCACATCCACGACAACACGATCGCGACGTACGGCAACGAGTGCGTCGACGTGAAGGAGAACTCGACCGCGAACGTGGTCGAGCACAACGACTGCAGCCGGCAGCAGGACCCGAGCTCGGGCGGACTGGACGCACGCGGCAACGGAAACACGTTCCGCTACAACACGATCCACGACAACGTCGGCGCCGGCGTCCGCCTCGGCGGCGACACGGAAACCGACGGTACCGACAACAACGTCTACGGAAACACCATCACGAACAACGCCTCCGGCGGCATCAAGTTCATGCGCACACCCCAGGGCCAGATCTGCGGCAACACGATGTCCGGCAACACCGGCGGAAACTCCGTAGGCATCTACGCCGCCAACTTCAACCCGACAGCGACCTGCTGATGCCCGGGACCCAACACACCCACGAGACCGCCGCTCAGGAGGGCTCGCGTCGGGTGTCGTCAGACGGGACGGCTGGTGGGGTGTCGCGACGCGTTGTTCTTGGTGGGACGGCCGGTGGGGTTCTTGGTGGGTTGGTTGGCGCGGTGGGTGGGGGATCGGCGGCTGCTGCGCCAGGCAGGCAGGGCTCGGGATCGCCGGTGGGAACCTGCGGGCAGTGGGCCGCGAGTTGGGCGACAGCGCAAACTGCTCCGACGCCGACGGACGCCGACGCAAGCGCCGGGTTCACCGACACCACCCTGCGCTACACCCTTCACCTCTCGGCAGGAACAGGTGCCGGCATTCGGCTGCGGTTCGCGAATCCGTTCGGTACGGCGCCTGTAGTGGTCGGACCGGTGGCGGCGAACGGTAAGCCGGTGCTGTTCGGCGGGGAGCCGGGGATCCTGCTCGCGGCCGGCGCGAGTGTGGTGAGTGATCCGGTGGAGGTGGTGGTACCGGACGGCGGGGATCTGGCGGTGAGCATGTATCTGCCAGGCCCCACCGGCCCGCTGAGCTTCCACCGGAACGTGCACGCGACCGGCTCCATCGGCGACCGCCCGACCAACTCCGTGTTCCTGCTCAACGGCGTCGACGTCCCGGCGGCCGGGCGTCGCGTGGTCGCGGTGCTCGGCGATTCGATCACCGAAGGGGTCGGCACGCCGGACAACGCGAATCTCCGCTGGCCGGACCAGTATGCCGCGCGGTTCCGCCGGCGCCCCGCCGTCGCCAACCTCGGAAGCAGCGGAAACCGTGTTCTGCTCGACGACGCCCGCTTCGGCCCCAGCGGGCAGTCCCGTTTCGACCGTGACGTGCTCGGTCTGCCGAACCTCCGGACGCTGGTCGTGTTCCTCGGCATCAACGACATCCAGCAGCCACCCAGCCAGACCGACCCGGCACGGATCCTGCAGGCCTACGACCAGTTGGTACGCCGCGCGCACGATCACGACCTCGAGGTGATCGGCGCGACCATCGGCCCGTTCAAGGGCTGGATCCGTTACACCGAAGCCCTCGACGAGGTCCGCAGCGACGTCAACGCCGTACTCCGGCGAGGCCGCCTCTTCGACGGCCTCCTCGACGTCGACGCGGCGCTCCGCGACCCGGCCGACCCGGCCCGGGTCCGTCCCGACTTCAACAGCGGCGACGGTCTGCACCCCAACGCCGCCGGCGCGAAGGCGATCGCCTTAGCTCTCTGAGAGGACCCACACATGCCTGACCTCACCCTCCGCCGACGTACTGTCCTCGGCGGCATGCTCGGCGGAACAGCGCTCCTCGCCCTCCCCACACCGACCTGGGCCGCCGGGTCCACCGAGGAGCTCCGCCTCCGCTGGCAGACTCTGCTCACCGGCGGCCCGACCGTCGACCCGAGTGATCCGGACCTCGCGGTCGCGATCGCCCGCGTCGACCGCCTGGCCCAGTCCGCGCTCAGCACCCTCGACCGCTCGGCAGGCCGCACGACCCTTTGGCCGGACCTCGCGAGTACAACGCTTTCCAACCACGTCGCGTCGAACTTCCGCCGGATCAAGCAGATCGCGGTGGCCTGGGCCACGAACGGATCGGCGTACCAGGGAAACGCCTCCGTTGCCGACGACATCCGCGGTGCCCTCGACTGGATGTACACCAATCGCTACAGCCCCACACTCCCGCGCTACGACAACGACTACGACTGGGAGATTGGCGGCGCCGCCGCGTTCGCCGACATCCTGGTCCTGCTGTTCGATGCGATCCCGGCGGAAACCCGGACGAAGTACACGGACGCGATCAACCACTACACGCCGGACCCGAACCTGTGGCGCGCCGACCGCCAGATCGCGACCGGTGCGAACCGGGTGTGGATTGCCACCGTGGTGGCGACCCGCGCGGTCCTCGACGGCGACACCGCCGCACTGGTCCGCGTGCGCGACGCGATCAGCGATGTCGAGGGCAGCGGTGCGAACAGCGTACTCGCGTTCAACGACGCCCCCGGCCGGGTCGACGGAACTGGCGAGGGTTTCTACAGCGACGGCTCATTCCTGCAGCACTACAAACACCCGTACAACGGCGGGTACGGCAAGGAACTGCTCGGAACGCTTTCCGCCCTGCTCTACCTGCTCGGCGGCACCGAGTGGACCGTAACCGATCCGGACCTCGAGAACATCTACGGCTGGGTGACCGACGCCTTCGACCCGTTGATGGTGCGAGGTGACCTGATGGGCTCGGTGTGCGGCCGGGAGATCGCCCGGCCCAGCAAACAGAACCACGCCCCGACGCAGACGGTCATCGAAGGCACCCTCCGCCTGATCCCGGCCGCGCCGGCAGACCGTGCCGCGCTGTTGACCGCGCTCGTCAAGCAGTGGATCACCGAAGACACTTTCCGGGATTTCCTGAAGGTCACGGATCCGGCCTCGCTGGTGGCGGCCCGGAACATCCTGGCGTCGCCGGCGCCCGCCCGGGGCCCGCTCGTCCTGCACAAGCAGTACCCGCGGATGGACAAGGTCGCGCATCACCGACCCTCGTTCACGATCGGTCTGAGCGCCTACTCGTCGCGGATCTACAACTACGAGTCGATCCAGACCGAGAACCTGCACGGCTGGCACCTCTCCGACGGCATGGTGCTGCTGTACGACGACGACCTCGGTCACTACTCGGGCGACTACTGGCCGACGGTCGACCCGTACCGGTTGCCAGGGACAACGGTCGACACCCGGCGACTGGCCGACTCCTACGGTTTCCGCAGCACCAGCGAGGCCGATTGGGTGGGCGGCGCCGCGGTTCCGCAGCGGACGATCGGTGCGTACGGCATGGACCTGCGCGGGTACGGGACCGGCCTGCGGGCGCTGAAGAGCTGGTTCCTGATCGACGACGTGATGGTGTGCGTGGGCTCGGACATCACCGGCGACGGCACGGTCGAGACGATCATCGAGAACCGCAAGCTGCGCACCGGGAACGAGACGTTCACCGCGGCACCTGGTTGGTGTCACCTCGAGGGCACCGGGGGCTACGTCTTCCCGGACCGCACGCCGATCCGGACGCTGCGCGAGAACCGGACCGCCACCTGGCGGGAGATCAACCTCAAGTACGGCACCGACACACCCGTCACCCGGCCATACCAAACCGTATGGATTGCCCACGGCGCGGCACCGGTCGCGGAGGGCTACTACTACGTGCAGTTGCCGACCGCGACGCTGGAGGCAACGAAGTCCTTCGCCGGCAAGCTCCCGGTGCAGAAACTGCGAGCCGACTCCACGGCGCATGCGGTCCGGATGAGGAGCGTCCTGGCGACCAACTTCTGGAGCGCCGGCACCGTCGCCGAACTGACCGCCGACGGACCGGCTTCCGTCGTGGTCGCCGGCGGCACGGTCGCGATCTCGGATCCGACCCAGACCCGTCCGTCGGTCACCGTCGACCTCGACACGCCGGATCTCCTGCTGACGAGGACCGACCCCGGCGTCGCGGTCACCCGCCGCGGCCCCGGTTGGCGCATCGTCGTCGACACCGCCGGTCGCCACGGCAACGCCGCCACTGCCTGCTTCCACTGAAGTCCGCTGAAGTCCGCTGAAGTCCGCTGAAGTCCACTGAAGTCCACTGAAAGGAAACACTTGATGCTGGTCGACATGCCACTGGACCGGTTGCGCGAGTACCGGCCGGAGCCGGAGGAACCCGCGGACTTCGACGCGTTCTGGAAGCAGACGCTCGACGACGCCGCCGGACGGCCGATCAACACCCGCTTCGCGCCGTACGACGCACAGCTGGCGACCGTCGAGGTCCAGGACGTGACGTTCAGCGGATGGGGCGGTCAGCCGGTGAAGGCGTGGCTGCTCCTGCCCCGCCACCGCACCGGGCCGTTGCCCGCGGTCGTGCAGTACATCGGGTACAACGGCGGCCGCGGGATTCCGTACGAGTGGCTGACCTGGAGCGCGGCCGGGTACGCGCACCTGATCATGGACAACCGCGGCCAGGGCGGCGGCGGAAAAACCGTTTCGGAAACTCCGGACATCGCGCCGGACGGACACGGATCCTCGGCACCGGGTTTCCTGACCCGCGGAATCGAGGATCCGGCCAAGCACTACTACCGGCGGCTGATCACCGACGCGGTCCGGGCGGTCGATGCCGTGCGGACCAGCCCGGACGTCGACGCCGACCGCGTCGCGGTGATCGGCGGCAGCCAGGGCGGCGGGCTCGCGCTCGCGGTCGCCGGCCTGCGCGCGGACCTGTCCGCGGCAATCGCCGACGTACCGTTCCTGAGTCATTTCCGCCGCGCGTCGCAGATCACCGACAACGGGCCGTACGCCGAGATCGCGCGCTGGCTGAAGGGGCACCGGTTCGGGACCGAGACCGCGATCGGCACGTTGTCGTACTTCGACGCGGTGAACTTCGCCGCCCGGGCGACGTGCCCGGCGTGGTTCTCGGTCGCGCTGATGGACAACATCTGCCCGCCGTCCACGGTGTTCGCGGCCTACCACGCCTACGCGGGGCCGGCGCAGATCGAGGTGTTCACCTACAACGGCCACGAGGGCGGCGCCGAGTACGACCTGCCGCGCAAGCTCAACGCGCTCGCCGGCGTCTTCGGTCGCGATGCCTGAGCCGGAGCGCGCCCCACAGGAGCAACGCCGGTAGCCAGAGCAGCACCAACCAAGGAAGTCGCCACCAGCCGGACTCGCCGTCGAGTTCCGGCTGGGCGGCGGCGACCAGCGGCCGGGCAGACGTCGACCAGGCGAGGAACGCGTCCCCGATCGGCACCGCGCCGAACGCGTACCGCTTCGTCTTCAGCCCGCTGAACGGCAACCCGACCAGCTCGCCCGTCCGCGCCAGCCGTTCGGCGAGCGGGTCGTGGTGAATCCGGGCCGCGCCCAGCGCGACGACCGTCGCGGAAAGACTCATTCCGAACGCCAGCGGCCCGGAGTCCACGTCCCCCTGGCCGCTGGTGCCCTGCGGATACTCGCGGACTCCGAGCCCGTTGACGAACTTGTCCTTGAAGTTCGCGTACTGCGTTCGCGCGAACGCCGGATCGATGTCGACCAGGAACCGCTGGATGATGGCCTGCGACGAGCCCCGCGCGCCGGAAACCTGCGGAACGACCTGATGCGGAAGCAACCCGGTCGCCGGATCCAGCCGGGTCTTCGCCGCCGTCACCCAATTGCGCGCGGCCTGGTCGAAGCGCGGCGCGACCAGCGCGTCGTACAGCCGGAGCGAGGCGATCGCGACGACCGAGTCGACCGGCCAGGCCTGTCCCGGGTAGGCGGCCAGGAACGGCGTCCTAGCGGTCCGGAAAGCGCCGGCGATCTCGACCGAATCGCTGCTGAACGCAGCCCGGTCGGCGGCCTCGGAGCGGCCGAGCGCGATCAGGCCGCCGCGGAGCCAGTTCGTCCAGCCCGCGTAGAAGACGCCGTACCGCGGGTGCAGCGACGCGTCGAACGGAGCGGTCCCGTCCTCGGAGGCGATCCGGTCGAGCGCCCAGCGCACCTCCGCGGTCGCGTGGGCGGAGCGCGCCGGGTCGTCGATGCCGACCTGGACCCAGCTGAGCCCGTACAGCACGTTGAGGAAGAAGAAACCTTCCGGAAACTGTTTCTGCGCGGCCAGGTCCGCGCCACCCTCGAGCTCGGCGCGCAGGAACGCCAACTGCTTCACCACGCCCCGGGCAGGATCGGTCCACGGAAGCACCAGACGCGCGGTCCCCACCCCTGCCACCAGCGTGGCGACGACCGCCACACCGATCACCAGCTTGCGCAGCACCCGGCTCAATCTAGACGGTGACCGGCAACCAACGGCAGTCGACGGATGACCATCCGGAAACGGGACCGCGCGAGGTGTCCGGCGCCGTCACGTGCCGAGCGTCGACTCTCGGGTGATCAGACGGGTGGGCAGGATCAGCTGACCGCGGCGCGGCTCCCCGGCGATGACGTCGAGCAGCAGGTTGGCGGTCCGGCGACCGAGCTCCTCGAGCTCCATGTCGACGGTGGTCAGCGGCGGCCGGCTGGCCAGTGCCATCACGGACCAGTTGTCGAAGCCGGTAACCGCGATGTCGTCGGGCACCGAGCGGCCGAGCTCGCGCAAACGGTCGCAGACGCCGCGGGCGATCTGGTCGCTGCCGCAGGTGATCGCCTCCACCGTCGGCTCGGCCCGGAGCAGCACGTCGACCGCGTGCCGTCCCCAGCGCTCGCTCCACTCGCCGTACAGCGGCTGGCCGACGAAGCCCGCCCGCGCGGCGCCCATCGTCGACGCGGCGCGGATCTGCGCGCTGAGATGCGACTCCGGACCGGTGACGTGGGCGATCCGCTCCCGGCCGAGGGACTGCAGGTGGCGCACGGCCGACGCGGCGCCGCCGTGGTCGTCGACGATCACCGACGTGTCGTCCGGATCGGTCGACGGGCTGAACGCATACACCACCGGGATCGGTACGTCGATCGGCTCGCGCGCCTCGGTCCGGCGACCGGTCACGATGATGCCGTCCACCCGGCGGGAAACCAGCGACTTCAGGTAGTGCTGCTCGCGGAGCGGGTCGTCCCGGGTGTCGCAGAGCACGAGGGCCATCTCGCCGGCGCTCAACGCGTCCTCGGCCCCGAGCATGATCGGTATGCTGAACCGGCCGGAGCTGTCGGTCGTGATCAGGCCGACCGTGAAACTGCGCCCGGACGCGAGCGCGCGGCCGCGGCTGTCGGGCCGGAAACCGAGCTGGTCGGCCGCCCGCCGGACGCGCTCGCGGGTCTCCGCGCGGAGCTGCCCGGTGTCGTTCAGCGCCTTGGACGCCGTGCTCGCCGAGACACCGGCCAGCGCGGCCACGTCCTTGATCCCGGGCATGCGGATGATCCGTGACGCCATGCAGCAACTCCTTTCCGAGGTTTCCGGCACAGTACCGCACGGATCGCGACCGGGCCGGAGTTTATCCACAGGCAGGGGTTGACCTGGCGCGATCGGCTCTCTACCTTCGTCCAGGAAAACGTGTTCCGGATTTTCCTAACTCAGGAGTCACGGTTGATGAGCTCTTCCCCGGAAACTGTCACCACTTCCCGCGCTCCGGCGGCCACCGCCAAGGGCCGCCGGCACCCCCTCGGACTCGGTCAGGTCGCGATCACCGGCGGCTTCTGGGCGCCGCGGCAGGCCCGCAACGGCGCGGACGCGATCCCCAGCGGCCAGGACCAGCTCGAGAAGGCCGGCAACCTGCACAACCTCCGCCTCGCGGCCGGCATCGGCGAGGGCGAGGCGATCGGCCCGGTGTTCGCCGACTCCGACGTCTACAAGTGGCTCGAGGCCGCCGCGTGGGAGTACGGGCGCAACCCCGACGACGACCTGCTCCGGCGCATCCGCGAGCTGACCGCGGTCGTGGCGGCCGCGCAGCGCGACGACGGGTACCTCGACTCGGTCGTCCAGCTCCGGTACGGCGACGAGGGCCGCTACCAGCAACTCGTCTGGAGCCACGAGCACTACTGCGCCGGCCACCTGATCCAGGCCGCCGTCGCACAGGTCCGCTGCACCGGCGACCGGGCGCTGCTCGACGTCGCGACCAAGCTGGCCGACCACCTCGTCGCGACGTTCGGCGACGGCAAGACCGTCGACGTCGACGGCCACCCGGTCATCGAGATGGCCCTGGTCGAGCTTTATCGAGAAACCGGTACGGCGGCGTACCTGGACCTGGCGACGTGGTTCGTCGAGGCCCGCGGCCACGGGATCATCGAGCGGCACGGGCACTCGCCGGCCTACTTCTCCGACCGGGTCCCGGTCCGCGAGGCGACCACGGTCGAGGGCCACTCGGTCCGCGCGGTCTACCTCGCCGCCGGTGCGGCCGACGTCGCGCTGGAGACCGGTGACGCCGAGCTGCTCGACGCGTTGAAGCGGCAGTTCGACCACATGTGGTCAACGAAGACCTACGTCACCGGCGGGCTGGGCGCGCGCTGGGAGGGCGAGGCGTTCGGCGACGAGTACGAGCTGCCGCCGGACCGTGCGTACGCGGAAACCTGTGCGGCAATCGGCGGCATCCAGTGGGCCTGGCGAATGCTGCTCGCGACCGGCGATGCGGCGTACGGCGACGCGATCGAGCGGATGCTGTACAACGGTTTCCTGGCCGGCGTGTCGCTGGGCGGTTCGGAGTACTTCTACGTCAACCCGTTGCAGCTGCGCGGCGCGGCGTACCCGGACACCGGCCGGAGCCCCGCGCACGGGCGGCGCGGCTGGTTCGACTGCGCGTGCTGCCCGCCGAACATCATGCGTACGCTGTCGAGTCTCGACGGCTACCTCGCGACCACCGGCGACGACGCGGTCCAGATCCACCAGTACGCCGCGGGCACGATCACGGCCGGCGACGTGGAGCTGACCGTCGACACGAACTACCCCTGGGACGGCGCGGTCCGCATCACCAGCGCGGCACCGGCGGTGGTCGACCTCCGCATTCCGGCGTGGGCGGAAGGCGCCACTGTCAACGGCGAACGCGTCGAGCCCGGCACCTACGCGCGCGTGACGGCTGCGCAGATCGACCTCCAGCTGCCACTGGAGACCAGGGTCGTCGGGGCGGATCCTCGGATCGACGCGGTGCGTGGTTGCGTCGCGCTGGAGCGCGGTCCGCTGGTGTACGCCGTCGAGCAGGCGGACAACGACGCGAACGTCGACGATCTGCATCTGGTCCCCGAGGCGCCTGTCGCCGAGAGCACGAATCTCCTGGACGGCGTGACGGTGCTGAAGGCCAAGGGACGCGCAGGCACAGGTCATCGGCCCGGCTGGTCGTTCGAGGTCGGTGCCGAAGACTCGATCGGGGACGAGGTCGAGGTGACGGCGATCCCGTACTACGCGTGGGCTAACCGGGAGATCGGTGCCATGCGTGTCTGGCTGCCCAGGGCCTGACGTGTTCACCCGGCGGAAGTTCCTCGGCGTGTCGGCCGCTGCGGCGGCCGGCATGACGGGGGCCGGTCTGACGTCGAGCTGCAGCTCGGTCCTGCCCGCACCCGACGTCCAGGCGGCGGGTTTCGGGCAGGACGCCACCGGCACCGTGCAGGTGTGGTGCCGGGCGGCGACGCAGAGCGGCCTGACCGAGCTGGTGAAGAAGTTCAACGCGTCGCAGGACCGGCTCACCGTCGAGCTGACACCGGTCCTGGACGCCCAGTACGTGACCAAGCTGGCGACCGCGATCCGCGGCCGGAGTGTGCCGGACCTGGTCGACATCGACGACATCAACTCGATGCTGTTCATCTACCGCGACGCGTTCACCGATCTCACCGAACCGCTCGCCGCCCTGGACTTCCGGGACAAGCTCAGCCCGGGCCACCTGCGGCTGGCGACCAAGGACGACCGGGTGTACGGCGTTCCGTACCTGGCCGACAACTCGATGTTCTGGTTCAACACCGAGCTGTGCGGCCGGGCGGGCGTCGACCCGGACCAGGCCGTCAAGTCGTTCGGAAACCTGCTCGACGCGGCACGGAAATTCCGGAAACTCGGCGACGACGTCTACGCGTGGAGTTTCCCGGCGAACAGTCCGGGCGCCCTCGGGTTCGTCGTCCAGCCGATGGTGTGGGCGGCGGACACGGACCTGATCCAGGGCACGATCCCGGACCAGTCCGGACACATCGTCGGAAACGACGCGGTCACCCAGATGCTCGAGCTGCACCGGCAGCTGTGGGTCGACGGCTTGGTGCCCAGGGCAAACTTCTCCGACGACGCGTCGCGCTGGGGCAGCGATTTCCGGGCCGGCAAGGTCGGCATCTTCCCGTCCAACTACAGCGTGGTCGTCTCGGCGTCCGACAAGGCGTTCCACGAGACGGTCACGCCGCGGCTGCTGTCCGGCCCCGACGGCGGCGCCGCGTTCTTCGACGGCGGCGACAACATGTGCATCCCGCGCGGTGCCCGGAACGCGTCCGGCGCGTGGGAGTTCGTCCGGTTCGCGCTGGACCTGCCGCAGCAGATCGACCTGCCGGCCGGCGGCTACACACCGGTGCGGTCGGATGCCCGGACCCCGGAGTTCGCGGAGAAGTACCCGTTGGCGACGCTGCCGCTGGAACGGATCCAGGAGGGCTACGCGCCGACCACCCTGTCCTACAACCTCCTCTACAACCAGCCGGACGGGCCGTGGCTGCAGATGTTCCGCCGCGCCGTGTTCGACGGCGAGCTGGAGGCCGCCATGAAGGAAGCACAGCAGAACTACGACCGCATCCTCCGTCAGGGGCAGGTATGAACGAGCGCAGCGAGTTCATCATCAGACACTGCGTACCTTGGGCCTCGTCGGCGCCCGGAGCGAAGCGAGGACGCCGATGAGTACCGCAGTCAGAGGCGCTCGCCGGCTCGACTCCGGATCGCGCAGGGCCGCCTCTGCCGGCCGCCGGGTCGGGCAGGGCTCGCTCACGCATCCATCCCGGACCGGGCTGCTCCTGGTCAGTCCCGCCGTACTGTTCGTCGGCGTCTTCGTCCTGGTCCCGCTCGCGTTCGCGCTGGTGATCTCGCTGACCAACTGGCCGCTGATCGGCACTGTGAAGTTCAGCGGGCTGAAGAACTACACCGCGATCGTCTCCGACGCCGCGTTCGCCAAGTCCGTCCTCTACACGCTGCTCTACACGGTCGTCGTGACCGGGCCGATCCTGGTGCTCGGCTACGCGCTCGCGGTCCTGGTCCGCCGGAAACGCCGCGGCTCGACGGTGTTGCGCACCGTCTTCTTCCTGCCGTTCGTCGTCGGACTGTCCACGCTCAGCTTCGTGACCGTCCTCGAGGCGCAGCCGGACAGCGGCGTGATCAACATCGTGCTCCGCGAACTCGGCATCACCGACGGTACGACGGCCTGGCTGGTGGACGGGCCGCTCGCGACCGGGCTGATCTGCGTGCTGGTGGTCTGGGCGGTCAGCGGGCTGACGATGATGCTGCTGATGGCCGGCATGCAGGCCATCCCGCGCGAGTACTACGAGTCGGCCGAGCTGGACGGCGCCGGCTGGTGGAAGCAGGAACGCGAGATCACGATCCCGATCCTGCGCCGGACGATCGCGATGGCGGTGATCATCTCGGTGATCGGCTCGCTGCTCGCGTTCTCGCAGTTCTACATCCTCACCCGCGGCGGTCCGGGAACCGACACGACGACCGTGGTCCAGTACATCTACAACCGGGCCTTCGTGCAGCTGCAGCTCGGTGCCGCGACCGCGCTGTCGATCGTTCTGGTGATCGTTGTCGGCCTGGTCACCGCGGCCCAGTTCCGCCTGCTCCGGGAGAAGGACTGACGATGCGACTCAAGAACACGTTTTACGTGATCGGCGGCGGCGGCGCCTTCCTGGTCTTCGCCGTACCGTTGCTGTGGGCCCTCTTCCGGTCCGTGCAGCCGAACGACGTGATCGTCGCGGCCCCGGACGGGAAAACGTTCTTCGACCTGACCTGGGACAACTTCCGGACGCTGATCGAAGGACCCGGAAACCTGGTCCGGGCGGTCGGGAACAGCCTGGTCGTCGCGATCAGCACCGCCGTCCTGACGGCCCTGCTCGCGACCCTCGCCGGGTACGGGTTCGCGCGCTTCAGGTTCCGCAGCGGGCCGGTGCTGTTCGCGCTCGTCGTGGTGTCGATGATGATCCCGTTCCAGGCGATCCTGACCCCGCTGTACCTGGAGATGAACGTCCTGCGACTGACCGACAGCCTGCTCGGGCTGGTGCTGTTCTACACCACGGTGAACCTGCCGTTCGGGGTGTTCGTGATGCGCAACTCGTTCGCGTCGGTGCCGGTGGAGCTGGAGGACTCGGCGCACGTCGACGGGTGCGGAACGCTCCGCATGCTCGGTTCCGTCCTGCGTCCGCTGATCATGCCGGGCGCCGCGACGGTCGCGCTGTACGCGTTCCTCGCGGCCTGGACGGAATTCCTCGGTGCGCTCACGTTCCTCACCAAGGACGAGCTCTACACGCTGCCCGTCGCGCTGGTGAACGTCCAGGCCGGCGCGTACGGCGAGATCAACTTCGGGTCGCTGGTGGCCGGGTCGGTGATCGCGATGATCCCGTGCGTGGTGCTGTACATCGGACTGCAGCGGTTCTACGTGAGCGGCCTCGCTTCAGGAGCCGTCAAGGGCTAGGGCATGTCTGACAATCCAGCACCTACTGCGGGGCACTCGGCACGGCATCTCGCCGCACGGGAGCAAAGGCCACGATGCGCCGCATCGAGACCTTCGCTCCCGCACGCCGAGCTACCGCACCGAGCACCTCCTCGCGACGGCGCTGGATTATCAGACATGCCCTAGGCCGGATCACAAGCTGGGGCGGATCTCGTGGTCGGCGTGGGCGGCGGCGTGCGCCTCGCCGACCTGGCGGCACAGGTCCATCAGGTCGGCCTCGTTCCGGACCTGCTGCTTGGCCTTCGGGCCCAGGTCGGTGATGTGGTCGCGGGCCCGCAGCAGCCGCCGGAACACGCGTTCCCGCTCCGCCGGGTCGTCGGTGTACTCCGGATCGAGGTACGCCGTCGCGTCCCGGCGGATGTGGGCCATCGCGGTCTGCGTCCGCCCGCGGGTGCTGAACAGCGACGCGAAGATCGTGATCAGCAGGACGGCCAGAATCACCGCCAGTGACAGACCGGTGCTGATCTCCACCACCTCGACGTGCTCGCCGCCGTTCACGAACGGCAGGTTGTTCTCGTGCAGCGCGTGCAGGATGAGCTTGGCGCCGATGAACGCCAGGATCGCCGCGAGCCCGAACGAGAGGTAGATCAGCCGGTCCAGCAGCCCGTCGAGCAGGAAGAACAACTGCCGGAGGCCGAGCAGGCTGAACGCGGTCGCCGTGAACACGACGAACACGTTCTGGGTCAGGCCGAAGATCGCCGGGATCGAGTCCAGCGCGAACATCAGGTCGGTGGCGCCGATGGCGACCATCACCAGCAGCATCGGCGTCAGCATCCGGCGGCCGCCGACCACGGTCGTCAGCCGGTCCCCGTCGTACTCCTCCGAGGTCCGGAACAGCCGGCGGCTGAGCCGGACCACCACGTTCTGCGCCTGATGGGATTCCTCGGTCTCCGGCTTGAGCATGTTCCCGGCGGTCAGCAGGAGGGCGATCCCGAACACGTAGAACACCCAGGAAAACGTGTGCAGCAACGCCGAGCCGATGAAGATGAACCCGGCCCGCGCGATCAGGCTGACCACGATCCCGACCAGCAGGACCTTCTGCTGGTTCTCCCGGGGCACCCGGAAGCCGGTCATGATGATCAGGAACACGAACAGGTTGTCGACCGACAACGCTTTCTCGGTGATGTAGCCGGCGAAGTACTCCGACCCCATCGCGACACCGCCGAACACGAGGGTGCCGAGGCCGAACAGCACCGCGATCCCGACGTACAGCGCGGACCAGATCGCGGCCTCGCGGATCGTCGGCACATGGGCCGACCGCACGTGGAAGAAGTAGTCGAACAGCAACAGGCCGACGATCGTGAGCAATGTCAGCACCCAGACCACCAGGGACACGGTCATGGGCCAACCCAACCATGCCGGGCCACCGAGTCCAGCCTGCTTCGAGAAAATTGCCTAAAAGGTATCTTTGCCTATTGGGCAAGTTCTGCTACGGTCGCTGTATGGCCGACGGGTTGCGGGAGCGGAAGAAGCAGGAGACGCGGATCGCGTTGAGCTGGGCCGCGGTCCGGCTGGCCGTCGAACGCGGGTACGGCAACGTGCGGATCGAGGACATCGCCGCCGAGGCCGGCGTCTCGCTGCGGACGTTCCGCAACTACTTCGACAGCAAGGCGGACGCGATCGCCGCACGCGAGGTCGACCGCAGCCTGCGGATCGCCGAGGAGCTCCGGGCGCGCCCGGCCGACGAGCCGCTGTGGGTGGCGGTCCGCGCGGCGATCGAGAAGCACTTCGCCCTCGGCGAGGAGGGGCACGGGGGGCGGCGGCCGCCGGACGAGCAGTGGCTTGCCGGGATTCGCCTGATGATGAGCGAGCCGGCCCTGCAGGGCGCGACCGCCCGCGCCTACGCCCGCGCCGGTGACGAGCTGGCGGCCGCGGTCGCCGACCGGACCGGCACCTCGGGGATGTATCCGCGGCTGGTCGCCGAGGTGATCGGCGCGACCCGGGGCGTCGTGATGGCGGAGTGGCTGCGCGCCGATCCGCCGCGCTCGATCGCCGAGCTGCTGTCGTCGGCGCTCGACCAGGTCGAGGCCGGCCTGCCCGTCCCCGAATAACTCATCGAACCACTCGACCCCGGCGGGTTGCCGGGGCGCTCAGTCATGCCTGTGGAGGGATGTCATGGATGCCGAAGTCGTCATTGCCGGGGCCGGCCCGAACGGCCTGATGCTCGCGAGCGAGCTCCGGTTGGCCGGGGTCCGGCCGATCGTGCTGGAGAAACTGCCGGAACGCAGCACTGTTCCGCGCGCCAACGGCCTGGTGGGCCAGGTGGTCCGGATGCTCGACCGGCGCGGACTGTACGAGCCGCTGAGCGGTGCGCCGGGGCCGCCCCGGCCGGCGCCCGGGTTCGTGTTCGGTGCGATGCCGCTGCCGCTCGACAGGCTCGAGGAGAACCCGGTCTACCTGCTGCAGGTGCCGCAGGTGCGCATCGAGGAAGTGCTGCAGGAGCGCGCGCTCGAGCTCGGCGTCGAGATCCGCCGCGGCCACGAGCTGACCGGATTCGCCCAGGACGAGGACGGCGTCACGGTCACGCTGTCCGGCCCGGACGGCGAGTACCAGCTGCGGGCCGGTTACCTGGTCGGCGCCGACGGCGGGCACAGCCGGACGCGGAAACTCGCCGGAATCGACTTTCCCGGCGTGACCAACGACTCGATGGTGTCGCGGACCGGGAGCGCCGTGGTGCCGCCCGAGTACGTCGAGGACGGAGTACTGAAGATCCCGGGGTACGGCGTGGTGCCGCCGTTCATGCATCAGCGGACCGAACGCGGCCTGTTCGTGTGGGCGCCGTTCGCGAATCGGCTGCCGGCGATCAGCACCGGCGAGTGGGACACCCCGCCCGACCGGGAGATGACGTTCGAGGAACTGCAGGAGAGCGCGGACCGGGTGCTCGGCGTGCACTTGCCGTTGGCCCAACCAACAGGTGAGGGAGTCCGGCAGCTGCGCCGGGTGGTCGGCGGAAACAGCCGGCTGGCCTCGAGTTTCCGTTCCGGACGGGTGCTGCTGGTCGGCGACGCCGCGCATGTGCATTCCGCGATCGGCGGACCGGGGCTGAACCTCGGGCTGCAGGACGCGGTCAACCTCGGCTGGAAGCTGGCGGCCGAGGTGCGGGGCTGGGCACCGCCCGGGCTGCTGGACACCTACGAGTCCGAGCGCCGGCCGGTGGGGGAGCGCGTGGTGATGCAGACGCAGGCGCAGTCCGCGCTGATCGCGCCGGGCGCCGACGTGACCGCGTTGCGGACACTGTTCGGTGAGTTCCTGACCGATCCGCGGAACGTGCAGCGCGTTGCGGACCTGATCTCGGGCGCCGACATCAAGTACTCCGAGGGATCACATCCGCTGGTCGGCCGATGGGCGCCGGACTTGATGATCGGGTCGGTGCGGCTGGCCGAACTGATGCGGTCCGCACGCCCGCTCCTCGTCGACCTCACGCCCGACGGTGCGTTCGCCGGCCTCGCGGCGGATCCCGTGGAGGTGGTCACCGGCCGGAGCGAGACGCCCCTCGCCCTGCTGATCAGGCCGGACGGCTACGTCGCCTGGGCCGCCGACCAGGACGGGGCCGCGGAACGTGACGGACTGCGTGACGCGATCGCGCAGTGGTTTCAGCCGCGCCCTTTGACCAGCGCGACCAGGTAGCGGCACTCCGACGTACCGGGGTTGTGGAAGGTCGTCGGAGACGGCGGGCCGAGCTGCAGACAGTCCCCGGTGTGCAGCTCGTGGATCTGCGATTCCTCGTGAAAACGGAGGATTCCGTCGAGGATCCATAGCTGCTGGTACTTGAAGATGTACGCGTCGGCCGGGTACGAGACCGATGCGCCGGGCGGCAGCTCGACCTCGACCAGTTCCAGGGGCCCTTCGGTCACCGGGGACACCGCGCGGCGGCGGTATCCGGTGACCGGGTCCGTCCAGACCGGCTGGTCCTCCGCTTTCCGCAGCAGGTCGCCCGTGTTCTCCGCGCGGGCGACCAGCTCGGACAGCGTCATGCCGAGCGCTCCCGAGAGCTTGCCGAGCAGGACGGCGGTGGGCTGCGCCTCGCCCCGCTCGATCTTCCCGATCATCGCGCGGGAAACGCCCGACCGCTCGGCCAGCGCGTTCACCGACAGGTCCTGTGCGACCCGCGCCTGCTGCACGGTGGCAGCCAGGGATCGAGACAGTTCATCCATCACGCTTGCCACTATAGCGGCGGTTGTGGCTACTATCGTGTCATGGTTCAGGTCAGAGACGCCTCGGCCGCCGACGCCGAGGCCTGCGCGGCCATCTACGCGCCGTACGTCAGGGGCACCGCGATCACGTTCGAGCTCGAGCCGCCGACGGTCGAGGAGATGGCAGAGCGGATCACGAAGGCGCAGTCCACCCATGCGTGGCTGGTCCTCGAGGACGACGGTGACGTGGTCGGCTATGCGTACGGCGGCGCGATGAAGCCGCGTCCGGCGTACCGCTGGTCCTGCGAGGTCAGCGTCTACGTGGCGCCCAGCCACCATCGCACCGGCGCGGGCCGGACTCTGTACAACGCCCTCTTCGACAGGCTTTCCGAACGCGGTTTCCGCACCGCCGTTGCCGGCGTGACACAGCCCAACCCGGCCAGCGACGCCCTGCACAAGTCGCTCGGCTTCGAGACCATCGGTACCTACCGGAACATCGGCTGGAAACTCGATTCCTGGCATGACGTCGCCTGGTCCCAACGCCCGCTCGCCAAGCTCCCGGACCCCCCGGAAGAACCGAGCTAGCCGGCCCGGACCGCGTCGGGGGTGGTGCCGGTCCAGGACTTGAACGCCCGGTAGAACGAGTTGGTGTCGTCGTACCCGAGCAGGAACGCGATGTCCGTGGTCCGCAGGTCGCCGTTCGTCAGGTAGTGCCGCGCGAGGTCTTCCCGGGTCCTGGTCAGGATGGTCTGGAACGAGGTGCCTTCGTGGCTGAGCTGCCGCTGGAGAGTACGCGCACTGGTGGCGAGTTGGTGTGTGACCGCACCGATCGACGGATCACCTGCGGGCAGCGTCTCGAGGAGTGCGGCGCGAACCCGGTCGGCGACGGTGGCGGAGGCCTGCAGGTCGGAGAGCCGGCGGCGGAGCTCGGGGGCGAAGACTCGCCACATCTGTTCGTTCTCGGTCAGGAAGGGACGCCCCGCATCGGCGGCGGTGAAGGTGATCGACGACCAGCTGCCCTTGCGGACCCTGGCGCCCAGGTAGCTCTCCATCGCCGACGGGTCCGCCGGTGGGCTGGGCATGGTGACCCGTGCGGGCCGGATCTGCTCGCGCGTGGCGATGCGGGCCAGAGCGACCCAGAAAATCAACTCGGTGGCCGCCAGCAGGATCGGTGGCTTCGATCCGGGCGGCCAGACGCAGGTGATCGTCAGTGCGGTGCCGGCGTCGACGTCGATCCGCAGCGGGCCGATCAGTGGCTTGTGGACAGCGAGCCGCCGCGCCGCCGCGGTGAGATTCGGGCTGCAGAGCGCGCCGAACATCGGCGGCGAGAAGAACTCGACGGAGATCGCCTTTCCGATGTCGACCGCGAGATCGCGATCCGCACCACCCTCGGCACCGAGTGCATCCCAGAACCGGTAGTACTCCGGAACCGAGAGCTCGATGGGCTGCCGGGTGAACAGGTCAGCCGGCAGCTCGGCGCGCCGCAGGGCCCGCGCCGGTGAGATCCCGAGGTCCCGGACGAAGGCCCGGATGCTCGGTTCCAGGTCGAAACGGTCACCTGCCATACCGCGAGCCTAGCCGCCGACCCGACGCGACGGACCCGCACAAGCCGCCAACGCACTTGCAGATCACGCCGACCGTGGCTGGCGCGAAGTGCAAGCCGATCGGCGTCTTGTGCTAGTGGAGCCGCGCGCCGCCGTTCCTACCGTGGGCCGTGTCCACAGCAGAACCGCAGCAAAGGAAACTACCTTGAGTACGCCGACAGCACTCGTCACCGGCGCCTCTTCCGGCATCGGTGAAGCCACCGCGCTGGAATTGGCCGAGGCCGGCTACACGGTCTACGCCGCGGCCCGCCGCGTCGAGCGGATGGCCCACCTCACCGGCTCCGGTATCCGCCCGATCGCGATGGACGTCACCGACGACGCCTCGATGCAGGCCGGCGTCGAGAAGATCCTCGCCGAGACGGGCCGCCTGGACGTCCTGGTCAACAACGCCGGCTACGGCTCGTACGGCGCGGTCGAGGACGTCCCGCTCGACGAAGCCCGCTACCAGTTCGAGGTCAACGTCTTCGGCGCGGCGCGGCTCGTCCAGCTCGTGCTCCCGCAGATGCGCGCGCAGCGGTCCGGAAAGATCGTCAACATCACGTCGATGGGCGGCAAGATCCACACCCCGCTCGGCGCCTGGTACCACGCCACCAAGTTCGCGCTGGAGGCGATCAGCGACTGCTTGCGGCTCGAGCTCAAGCCCTTCGGTATCGACGTCGTCGTGATCGAGCCCGGCGGGATCAAGACCGAATGGGCCGGCATCGCCGCCGGCAAGCTCCGGGCGGTCTCCTCCACCGGTCCGTACGCCCCGCAGGGCAACGCGGTCGCCGACTCGCTCTCGTCGGAGTCCAATCAGCGGCGCGCCTCCGCGCCGGAGCTGATCGCCCGGACGATCTCCAAGGCGGTGCAGGCACGCAGGCCGAAGACCCGTTACGCCGTCGGCTTCGGAGCCAAGCCGCTGATCTTCCTCCGCGAGGTGCTGCCCGACCGTACCTTCGACGCGGTCGTGCGCCGAGCGATCGGGGTTCCGTCCAGCTGACGTCATGTCTTCGGCGTCGTCATCGGCGGGCACGTGCGGCCGGGCGTGGTCGCCAGCTCGAAGTGCCAGATCTCGTTGGACAGCGTCTGACACAGGCCGTACCGGCTGCCGTGGCGGTTCAGCCAGTCGTCGGCGTCGGTCGGCCCGATGTCGACGGCGTGGCCCGTGACGTGGTGGGACTCGTCGGGATCGGCGACGTACTCCTTGGCCTTCTTCTTGCTGCCGTACTTCCGGATCGCCTTCTCCATCAGCTCTTCCTGGTACTTCTTGCTCCGCCACCCGGTCGTGACCTGCAGCGTGATGCCGTCCTTCTTCATCGCGGTCTCGGCCCGCTGGACGGCCTCGCGCAGCGCGGGATCGAGCTTGGCAATCCCGGGCAGATCGGTGTCGTACGCCGAGGTGTGGTCCGGAAGGACGCCGTCCGCGGCGCCGGGCGGTCCGCCCTGTGCCGAGCCGGATCCTGACGACCGGCCTGACCGAGAGGCCGGGCCGGCGCTCGACGGTGACGTCTCGTCGGCTCCGGAAACCGCTGTACAGCCGGTCAGGACGAGACCGATGACGGTGGCAACGATCGCCAGTCGGCCGGGTACTGTCGGCCGGCGCTCGCGCCACAGGTGATTGATCAGCATGCCGACCAGTTCATCGGAGCCGATGTTGCAGCAGCGTCTGCGGATTCCTTTACGTTTTCGATACCCGGCGCCTGGTTCAATGGACGGTATGCGGGTGCTGGTCGTCGAGGACGAGGTCTATCTCGCCGAGGCGATCCAGGCCGGTCTGCGACTGGAGGCGATCGCGGCCGACCTGGCCTTCGACGGCACCTCGGCGCTGGACGTAGTGACGGTGAACGCGTACGACGTCGTGGTCCTCGACCGTGATCTGCCCGGCGTCAGCGAGGACGAGGTCTGCCGGCAGATCGTTGCGCAGGGCATCGGCTGTCGGGTGCTGATGCTGACCGCGGCCGGCGACCTCGACGACAAGGTGGCGGGTTTCGAACTCGGCGCCGACGACTACCTGACGAAACCGTTCGAGCTACGCGAACTCGTCGTCCGGCTGCGAGCCCTGGTCCGCCGCCCCGCGGCGGAACGGTTTCCGTGCGAGTTTCCGGCGGCTGTCTCGTGGTCCGGAACGACGGCAGGATCCTGGACGCGGCGCGCGTGCGGACCTTCGTCGAACCATTCGCGAAGGACCGCTACGGCGCCGGGCACGGCCTCGGTCTGGCGCTGGTACGCCGGATCGTCGAGGTCCATCACGGGCGGCTCGAGCTGGCCGCGAATCCGGACGGCGGCCTGACCGCAACGGTCGTACTGCCGGAACTCGAAAGCTGACCCGGCAAGAAGTTGGCCCGGTCGACGGGCGAGGATGGTGCGGTGACTGACGACCGCCGATCAGCCGGCCATCAGGTGACCGTACGCCGCGCCGTCGAGGAGGACGACGCGGCGCTGCTCGCGATCGAGCGGAGCGCCTGGGACGCGTCGTCGGGTTTCCCGTCGTACCAGGACACCCTTCAGGACACCTTCTTCAGCCGGAGCGGACCGGAGGCGCATCTGGTCGCTGAGCACGGCGGGACCGTGGTCGGGTACCTGCGCCTGCAGGACAAGTACCAGTTCCCCGAGGGAGCGGGGGTGCTCTCGATCAACGGTCTCGCGGTCGCCCACGACGCGCGCCGCCTCGGTGTCGCCTCGGCGCTCCTGGAGGCCGCGGCCGCCGAAGGCCGGCTCCGCGGCGCCCGCAAGATCAGCCTGCACGTCCACAGCACCAACGCGGCCGCGCGCCGCCTGTACGAACGGCACGGCTACGTCGTCGAAGGCACGCACCCGAACGAGTTCCTCATCGAGGGCGACTACATCGCCGCCCTCGACATGGCGAAGACCCTGTAGAAGGTCTCTCCAGCAGGAGCCTTACGGGTTGACGCCGTGGTCGCGGAGCCATGGCTCCGGGTTGATCGGCGAGCCGCCACCAGGCAGGACCTCGAAGTGGACGTGCGGCCCGGTGGTGTTGCCGGTCATGCCGATCCGGCCGACCATCGTGCCGGCCTTGACCGAGTCGCCGACGGAGACGTCGAACTCGGACATGTGGCTGTACGACGTGACGGTGCCGTCGGCGTGCCGCACCTTCACCTGGCGGCCGTAGGCGCCTTCGAAGTCGGCCTGGATGACCTCGCCGGCCATCACCGAGCGGACCGGCGTACCCATCGGGGCCGCGAAGTCCAGACCGGTGTGGTTGTGCGCCCAGCGGCCACCGGCCTGGTCGAAGCGGGCGGTCAGGTGGTAGCCGGTGGTGGGCAGCACGACCTTCGGCGCGGCCTTGGCGGCAGCCGCCTTGAGGGCGGCAGCCTTCGCGACGGCTTCTGCGCGAGCCTCGGCCAGGGCCTTCGCCTGGGCCGCGGCCTTGCGGGCGGCCGCTGCCTTCGCGGCGGCCAGGGCAAGCGCACGGCGCTGCGTCAGCGTCGCGTTCGCGGCGAGCTTCGCGGCCCGCTGCTTCGCGGCGGCGTCGGCGGCCGCCTTCCGGCTCGACGCGAGCGACAGGTCGATCCGGGACGCGTCCCGCGATCCGAGGTCGCGCCGATCGATGCGGGCGGCGGTCAGGGCTTCGGCCTGTGCGGGGCTCAGACCGGTGCTCCCGGACGCGTTGGCCGGACCGGTCGCCGACGAGCTGAGCCCGACGGTGGTGGTACCGGCCGCGGCCGCCAGGGCGGCGGTCAGGCCGATGAGCTGGGTACGGCGGACGCTACGACGGGAGGAGCGGTGCTTTGCCACCCGGCGCGAGGCAGCCGAGAGGCTGGACGCCTGCCGATCTGTGTGCGGCGCGTCTTGGTGAGTGGGCACGGAAAACCTTCCAGGGGAGGGGAAACCGCCGGCGAGGGGGACCGACGGCCTCAACGACCATAACGAGAGGGTCACGAGCGCCCAAACACGGATTGCGAAGAGACCGTGCGAAATCGGACACGCTCAGTGAGGCCGTCTTGCCGCCCGGTACACGCTCAGGCGTGAACCAGGCGGGCAAGAAAGGCGCCACGGCCGTGACGTGGATCACGCCCCGCTTGGCGTCGAGCAGCCCCTCCGGGCCGGTATAAGCGGTCTAGCCGTACGTCGGTTCCTGCGGCCAGCCGGCCGGTGAGTCCTCCCAGTCCTGCCGGCGGCCGTACGCCGCGAGGTCGGAAACGGTGGTGCTGAACAGCAGGTGGTCGACCCCGCGCTGACCGGTCGTGTAGGTGCGGAAAACGCTTTCGCCGTCGCGCAGGAACAGGTTCAACAGGAAACCGCCGCCGGCGCCGCAGTCGGCGGAAAACGTCGTACCTGCCGAGGACGCGAACGGGATGTGTCCCCAGCCCTTGTCCTTCCAGTACCCGGCCATCTGCTCGACCGGCATGTCGGAAACCGTCGCCCAGGCGATGTCGTTGCGGGCCAGCCCGTCGAGATTGGCGACGTTCTCGGTGAAGTACGTGCAGCCGCCGCAGAACGCGTCCGGACCGGCGTCCATGAACTGGTACAGCGCGAGCTGGCGGTGCTCGCCGAACAGGTCCCGCAGCGTGACCGGCCCATCGGTCGACGTGAACGTGTACTCGCCGAACCGCACCATCGGCAGTCGCCGCCGCTGCGCCGCGATCCGGTCGAGTGTGCGCGTGGCCTCCTTCTCGGCGACCAGCAGCTCGGCACGGGCCGCTTCCCACTCTGCGGCGGAAACCACCGGCGGCATCGCTGTCTCGGACATTCGTGCTCCTCTCGTAGGTTCTGCCAGTGGGACGGAGCCGGCCGGCGGTTCTCGACATCCCGCTTCTGCCGGCCGCAGACGAGTCTGGGCTCCCCATGTCTCGAGCGGTAGGACTGAGGCATGCGGATCGCGATCTTGGGCGGCACCCAGTTCATCGGCCGGGCTGTCGTCGAGCGGCTGGCGGCGGAGGGCCACGAGCTGCTGGCGGTGCACCGCGGCGAGCACGAGCCGGCGGATCTGGTGCCGGTCGGCCATGCGCATGTCGATCGGACCGACCGGGCGGCGCTCGCCGATGCGCTCAAGCCGTTCGACCCCGAGGCGCTCGTCGACGTCTCCGGGATGAACGCGGCGGCGGCCGACGCGGCCCTCGGCGCGGTCGGACCGTCGGTGAAGCTCGTCGCGATCTCCAGCTGTGACGTCTACCGGGCGTACGACGGCGTGCACTCGAACCGTACGACGGACGCGGTGCCGCTGACCGAGGAATCACCGCTGCGGAAGCGCCGGTTCATCGACGGACCGCAGTACGAGAACCTGGAGATGGAGGAGCGGTACCTCCCGCGCGGCGCGACCGTACTGCGGCTGGGTGCCGTGTACGGCGAGCACGACTACCAGCGGCGCTTCGAGTTCGTGCTGCGGCGGGTCCGGGCCGGGCGCCGGCGGATCCCGGTCGGCTCCGGGCAGTTCCTCTTCAGCCGGGTGTACGTCGGTGACGTCGCGGCCGCGGTTTCGCGCGCGCTGGCCGGCGATCACCCGGGCGCGTTCAACGTGGTCGAGCCCACGACCGCGCCGTACCGGATGTTCGCGGAGCAGATCCTGGTGGCGACGGGGGCCGCGGACATCGAGCTGGTGCGGGTGCGCGACGACCTGCTGCCGGAGGATCTGTCGCTGACCGGCACGATCGACCAGCACCTGCTGATGGATTCCCGGAAGGCGGGCACGGTCCTCGGTTGGGCGCCGCAGGATCCGGCCGAGACGTTGCGTGCGTCCGTACGGTGGCATCTCGCGCACCCGCCGGACGACGCCTCGGCCGACTTCTCCGCCGACGACGCCGTGCTGGACTGAAACCGGACCCGAAAATGGTCAAGAGCACTCCGCCGGAACCGGTATGCTTTCCGGGACGGACTGAGGGGCCTGCAAGGCGCTCCTGGCTCGATTTCACATCGAGGTGGGGGACCGTGTAATCTCTCTCCTCGGCCCGCCCCTTTAGCTCAGTCGGCAGAGCGTCTCCATGGTAAGGAGAAGGTCTACGGTTCGATTCCGTAAAGGGGCTCTGAGAACGACATCTCACCCGGTTCGCCGGGTGAGATGACGGACTCTTGCGGCGGGGTAGCTCAGGTGGTTAGAGCACACGGCTCATAATCGTGGTGTCGCGGGTTCGACTCCCGCCCCCGCTACCCACCAACGGCAGTACATCGAGAGTGCGATCACCTCAGTTGCGCACTCCTGACAGAAGAGGCAGCAGTGGCCAAGTCGACCGACATCCGCCCGAAGATCACCCTGGCGTGCACGGTGTGCAAGGAGCGGAACTACATCACCAAGAAGAACCGGCGTAACGACCCGGACCGTCTTGAGCTGAAGAAGTACTGCCACCGGTGCAACGACCACACCGACCACCGCGAGACCCGCTGACCTCAGCATCGCTTCGCGAAGGCCGCTCCGGATCACCCGGAGCGGCCTTTTGCTGTTCCCTCAGACGGTGACGATCGGGCGGCCGCCCTCGTAGGCGGTGAGACGCTCGTCACGGGGCGTCAGGCAGCAGGAGCCGCAGAGCGTGCCGTCGCCGGCCTCGCTCGTGTAGTACAGACAGCACGTGTTCCGCAGATAGACGAGCTTCCCGCCCGCCACCTCCACGTCGGCGAGCCGCGCGAGTCCGCCCGGCGCCTTCGCGACGAAGGTCTGCCATCGCTCGAGCAGGTACGCGGGCTGGACCGTGACGTCCTCGCGGGTCGCGGCGCAGAACCCCATCGCGCAGCCGGCCGCCACGCCGCCGTACACCTGCCGCAAGCCGGCCCGCGTCCGCCGGTGCAGCTCCTCGGAAAGCGGCAGCAGGTGTTTCCGCAGGACGACGTCGTACAGCGTTTTCAGCCCGCCGGGCAGGAAATCCGCGGACCGAACGGCGACCGCGGCGATTCCGTGACCGGTGTGCGGGCGGACCCAGAGGTTCTGCGGGCGGATGTCGAGGACGTGTCCCTCGAGCGCCCAGAGCAGCAGAGCGGTCGCCGGTGCGCGGCCGGCGTAGAACGACATCATGCTGAGCGCGTTCGCGTGCGCCGACCGGTGGGAGCTGGCCTCGTCGTCCCGCTTGAGCAGCTCGGTCAACTCGGGACTGCCGGGCTCCAGGATCCGGTCCACCCGCAACCAGTCCGAGCCTTCCGGCTCACCGATCTCCAGCCGGTACCGAGGCGCGTATTTCGCCAGCGCCGCCACTGCCGTCACGTTCAACCTTCTCCGTCGGAATCGTGGGCGGCGGAAACCCTCGGCACAGTCTGCCAGTAGGGTTGGCGGATATGACGATCGACGCCACGATGGTCGGCCGCAGTTACACGGCCGCCGGGTCCTACCAGGTCGGCCGGGAGAAGATCCGGGAGTTCGCCGACGCGATCGGCGACGGTAACCCGGCGTATCGGGGTGATGACCCGATCGCGCCGCCGACGTTCGCGTTCGTGATCGGCAGCCGGGCGCTCGAGGAGCTGCTCGGCGACGCGGAGCTCGGCCTCCGGCTGGACCGGATCGTGCACGGCGCGCAGAAGTTCAGCTACACGCGCCCGATCAAGGCCGGCGACGAGATCGCGGCGACCGCGACCATCACGACCGTGCGCAAGGCCGGTCCCGTCGAGGTGATCATGTACGAGACCGCGCTGACCACCGTCGACGGCGAACCGATCGCCACCTCGACGTCGACCCTCTCGCACAACCGGGCGGACGCATGATCGAGGCAGGCACGGAGCTTCCGCCGCTGACCGTCACCTTCAAGCGTGACGACCTGGTCCGGTACGCCGGGGCGAGCGGCGACTTCAACCCGATCCACTGGAACGACCGGATGGCGTCCGCGCTCGGGCTGCCGGGCGTGATCGCGCACGGGATGCTCACGATGGCGTCGGCGGTGCGCGTCGTCACGGACTGGCTCGACGACCCGGCCGACCTGGTGGAATACGGGGTCCGGTTCACCAAGCCGGTCGTCGTACCGGACGACGACAAGGGTGCGAGTGTGACGTTTTCCGCCACGGTCGGCAAGGTCGCGGACGGCCTCGCCGAGATCGACATCACCGCGGTGGCCGGCGAGGAGAAGGTGCTCGGCCGGGCCAAGGCGGTCGTGCGCGTCCGGTGAATACGCAGGTGTCGCTGGCCGACCACACCACGCTGCGGATCGGCGGGCCGGCCGACAAGTTCCTCGAGGTCGGCACCGAGGACGACCTGATCACCGCGGTTCGCGATGCCGACGCCGCCGGCGAACCGGTGTTGCTGCTGTCCGGCGGCAGCAACGTCGTGATCGGTGACGACGGTTTCCGTGGGACCGTGATCAAGATCGCGACGTCCGGCATCCGGGTCGACGCGGACATGTGCTCCGGCGCGATGGTGCGCATCGCGGCCGGTGAGGACTGGGACGGCGTGGTGCAGCGAGCGATCGCCGAGGAGTGGAGCGGGCTCGAGTCGATGTCCGGCATCCCCGGACTCACCGGCTCGACCCCGGTGCAGAACGTCGGTGCGTACGGTCACGAGGTCGCCGAGACGATCGCGTCGGTGCGGGTCTGGGACCGGACCGACAACCAGGTCCGCACGATGTTCGCCGCGGACTGCGGGTTCAGCTACCGCAATTCCCGCTTCAAGGCCGACCCGTCGCGGTACGTCGTACTCGAGGTCGCGTTCCAGTTGACGATCGGCGACCTGTCCGCCCCGGTCGGGTACGCCGAACTCGCGCGCGTCCTCGACGTGGAGCCGGGCTCGCGCGCGCCGATGACCGACGTCCGGGAAGCTGTGCTGGGCCTGCGCCGCGGCAAGGGCATGGTCCTCGACCCCGTCGACCACGACACGTGGAGCGCGGGCTCTTTCTTCACCAACCCGATCCTCGACACCCCCGCCGAGGTCCCGGCCGGCGCCCCGCAGTGGCCGCAGGCCGACGGCCGGGTCAAGACCAGCGCGGCCTGGCTGATCGAACATGCCGGTGTGTCCAAGGGCTTCACCATCGGCAACGCCGGCGTCTCCACCAAGCACACGCTGGCCCTCACCAACCGCGGGCAGGCGACCGCCAAGGAGCTCCTGACCCTGGCCACGCACGTCCGGACCCAGGTGCGGCAGTCCTTCGACATCACCCTCGTCAACGAGCCCGTTCTGGTGAACTGCACCTTCTGAGGTCGCGAGTCCGGCGGATCGCGCCCTCGGGTGCGCTTGAAAAAGATTTACGCGAACTCTAGCCAGGGAGGCCTCCTCTCGCTAATCTTTTGCGCAATCTGGTGGGAGGTGTGGTGTGAGGCGCAAAAGATTTTCTCGGCGGGAAGTCCTGGCCGGGGTCGGGGCGGGGCTGGCCGCTGCTGTGGTTCCTGGGTGTTCCGGCGCGGACGGCGGGCGGTCGGGAGCCCTGCAGGTGTGGGGCGGGGTGCCGGCGGCGTCGGGGCCGGCCGATGTGGTGAAGGCGTTCCAGGCGAAGTTTCCGCAGTACAAGGTGAACTACACGCGGTTCGTGAACGACGATCGCGGCAACCTCAAGCTCGACACCGCTCTCCAGGGTGGCGTCGACATCGACGTCTACTTCACGTATTCACAGGCCGCGATGGCGCTGCGAGCCGGGTCCGGACTGGCGGCGGACCTGACCGACCGCGTGCGGGCGGATCCGGACCTGCAGGTCTTCCTGGACGCCGAGCAGCCGCGGTCGTACATCGACAACGGCAAGGTCAAGGCGCTGGCCACCGCGCGCGAGCCGTTCTTCGTGCTGTTCAACGAGAGGCTCCGGCAGCAGGCCGGTGTCGAGTTGCCGCAGTCCTGGACGATCGAGGAGTTCCGGGCGACGGCGCGCAAACTGACGACGGACAAGACGGTCGGCACGTACACGCTCCCGGACGTCGCCCGGATCGCCCTCGGGCCGAACTACTGGTACGACGGAAACCGCTCCAACTTCGGTGATCCGCACTTCGAGCAGGGTTTCCGGCTCGGCCGGGACATGATCGCCGAGGGCACGGCTTTCCCGTGGACCGAGGTGCTGTCGCGGCACCTGGACGCCTACCAGCAGAACTCGTTCCTGGGCGAGGAGTTCCATCTCTGGTCGACCGCTCCGTTCAACCTGCGCTACCTGTACGACGCGAAGAAGTACCCGCACGACTTCAAGGTCGCGTTCGCCCCGCCGCCGACGGTCGACGGCCAGAACTGGAACGGCGGCTCGTACAGCAACTTCATCATGGTCAACCCGAAGTCGCCGAAGTTCGAGGCGGCCTGGGCGTTCGTCAAGTTCTGGCTGACCGAGGGTGCGACGCCGATGCTCAAGGGCGGCAAGATGCCGGCGCTCGGCAACGTCACCGACGAGCAGATCGTTTCCGGAATGCTCGGAAAAGAACCGGAGAAGTATTTCGACCTCGACTCGTTCCGCCGCGTCGTCCTGGCGTCGGAGCCGAAGCTCGCCACCGACACCCGGCTGACCGGGTTCCCGGAGATCTCGCTGGCGATGAAGCAGCAGCGCGACCTGTGCTGGCTCGGCGAGAAGGACCCGGGCGTCGCGATCCGCGAGGTACGGCGGCTCGCCGACGCCGCGATCGCCCGTAACGAGAGGAGGCCCTGATGGCCACCGCAACCGTCGTCGCGGCCGGTACCGAGGCCCGGACCGCGAAGGGGCCGGGGATCCGGCCGTCGGGCTGGATCGGCTTCCTGTTCATCGCCCCGAACCTGCTCGGCGTGGTTGCGTTCACGCTGATCCCACTGATCAGCGTGGTCGTGCTCGCCTTCACCGACTGGAACCTGGTGTCCGGCCTCGGCGGCATCACGTTCAACGGCATCGACAACTTCGTCGCGATCGCCCGTGACCCCGGCTTCTGGCACGCGGTCGGCCTGACGCTGGTGTACGTCGCGGTGTCGGTCCCGCTCACCGTCGTCCTCGGCCTGGCGCTCGCGATCGCGCTGAACCGCCCGCTGCCGGGCCGCGCCGTCCTCCGGGCGATCTTCTTCTTGCCGTACATCGTCAACGTGGTCGCGATCGGCATGACCTGGCTGATGCTGATGAACCCGAAGGCCGGCCTGGTCAACCAGGTCCTCGACGCGTTCGGGGTGCAGCCCGGCTGGTTCGCGTCGTCGCACTGGGCGCTGCCGGCGCTGATCGTGATGGCGGTGTGGGGCGGCGTCGGGTACTGCTCGCTGATCTACCTGTCCGCGCTGCAGGACGCGCCGCGGCAGCTGTACGAGGCGGCCGACATCGACGGCGCCTCCGCGTGGGCGAAGTTCCGGGTGATCACCTGGCCGGCGCTGCTGCCGACCACCGTTTTCCTGCTGGTCACGATGATCATCGGCGCGTCCCAGGGATTCGGCCTGATCGCGTTGATCACCGCGGGTGGTCCGGGCGACGCGACCACCACGATCTCGTACTACATGTACCAGACCGGTTTCCAGTTCTACCGGTTCGGCTACGCGTCGGCGATCGGCCTGGTGACCTTCGTCGGCGTCCTGGTCCTGACTCTGGTGACCTGGCGGGCGCAGCGTGGGAGGGCCCTCAATGACTAAGAAGTACAGCAAGTGGATCTGGGGGATCCCGCTGTGGATCCTCGCCATCGCTTTCCTGGCGCCGTTCGCGTGGATGATCTCGACCGCGCTGAAGCCGGACGTGGACGCGTACAAGATCCCGATGCAGTGGATCCCGGACCCGTTCCAGTGGGACAACTTCAGCACCGTGCTGAGCGGGGCGACCTCGGTGCTGCCGGCGTTCGGCCGCTCGGTGTTCGTCGCGCTGCTGCGGGTGGCGGGCGAGCTGATCACCGCCACGATGGCCGGCTACGCGTTCGCGCGGATGTCGTTCAAGGGCCGGGACAAGTTGTTCCTGCTGTACCTCGCGACGGCGATCATCCCGGCGCAATTGCTGCTCGTCCCGCGGTTCATCTACTTCCAGAAGCTCGGGCTGTACGACACGCTCTGGGCGTTGATCCTGCCGGGGATGTTCACCGTGCTCGGCACGTTCCTGATGCGCCAGTTCTTCGTCAGCCAGCCGGCCGAGTTCGCCGAGGCGGCCCGGATGGACGGCGCGAACGAGTGGCAGGTGTTCACCCGGATCTACTTGCCGTTGGCAACACCGGTGATGAGCGCGCTCGGCATCCTCGCCTTCGTGTGGTCCTGGAACGACTACGAGACGCCGCTGGTGCTGATCAGCAACCCGGACCGGTACACGCTGCCGCTCAGTCTGACGAACTTCGTCGACGAACAGGGCCAGATCGCGCCCGGCCTGACGATGGCCGCCTCGGTGATCTCGATCGTGCCGGTACTGATCGTCTTCGTCGTCCTGCAACGCCGCTTCATCGCGGCCATGACGCATACGGGGATCAAATGAACATTTCCGGTGTCTTTCCGCATCTTGCCCAGATCGGCGACTTCGGTCCGCCGCGCAGCGAGCTCGGCGTCGGGTCACTGATGCCGTGGAACGGGAAGCTCTACGTCCAGAACTACAACTCCCACAAGGCGGCGTCCGGTGCGGGGGTGAGCCTGCGCCGGATCGATGCCGACCTGTCGATGGAAATCGTTCCGGAAACG
Organism: Kribbella sp. NPDC003505; assembly: GCF_040610875.1. NCBI lineage: Bacteria > Bacillati > Actinomycetota > Actinomycetes > Propionibacteriales > Kribbellaceae > Kribbella > Kribbella sp. NPDC003505. The sequence goes on from NZ_JBEXNA010000012.1 coordinate 43,614, forward strand.
CTCGGCGTGGACGGAACGTACACCAACCGTTTCGTGCATTTTCCGAGCTCTCAGTTGGTTCTTGGTCCGCACGTGATTTCCGCGGACCACAAGATCGTGACAGTTCCGGAGCTCGCGCCGGTGCGGGTCTGCGGTACGGCGCGGCACCTCACCAAGCCGGACACCCACGTCTACGTGCTCGCGATGGAGGGTGAGCTGTTCGAGCTCGACGTCACGACGTACGCGTGCACCCAGCTCTTCGACCTCAACGACGAGCTCGGCACCGACGGCGAGATGAAGGTGCATTACAAGGACTGCTACACGAGCTTCGGCCGGCTGGTGGTGTGCTCCAACGAGTACTCCGAGCCGGAATGGGCCGGGGAGCGGTCGCGCGGCCGGCTCGCGGAATACGACGGTACGCGGTGGCGGATCCTGCGCGAGGATCCGTTCACCGCGATCGGCGGGCGGCACGAGTTCGGCGGCACGATCTTCGCGACCGGCTGGGACCGGGCGTCCGCGATCCTCGAGGTGTTCACCGAGTCGGACCAGAAATGGACGCGCTACCGGCTGCCGAAGGCGTCGCACTGCTTCGACCACAAGTGGCAGACCGAGTGGCCGCGGATCCGCGAGGTCGAGCACGAGCGGCTGCTGATGGACCACCACGGGATGTTCTACGAGGTGTCGCCGTGGGCGTACGGCGGGCGGGTCTGGGGCATCCGCCCGATCTCGACGCACCTGTGGGTGCTCGGCGACTTCTGCTCGTGGCGCGGACTGCTGGTGGCAGGAGCGGACAACGCGTCCCCGAGCCACGGGCTGAACCCGACGACGGCCGAGCCGCAGTCCGGCCTGTGGTTCGGGAAGACCGACGACCTGTGGAGCTTCGGGAAGCCGGCCGGGTGGGGCGGGCCGTGGTGGGAGACACCGATTTCCGCCGGCGTTCCGTCCGACCCGTACCTGATGACGGGATTCGACGGAAAGTGCCTGCACCTGGAGAACTTCTCCGCGACGCCGCTGACGATCACGGTCGAGATCGACTTCCACGGCCACGGCCGGTTCGGCGCGGTGGAGACGTTGACGGTCGAGCCGGGGCAGGTTCGGTCACACGTTTTCCCGGCTGGGTTCAGTGCGCACTGGGTACGCGTGGTGAGCGACGCGGACGGCGTCGCGAGTGCCCAGTTCGTCTATACGTGATGATCACGAAATGGATTCCTCGATGGAACGAGCCGGTAGTCCGAGTCCGCTGCAACTCCTCAAGCGGGCGCTCCCCGAGCTGAACGGGGCGATGCAGCGGGTCGCCGAACGCATCCTGGCGAACCCGGACGAGGTCGCGCGCGGCTCGATCACCAAGCTGGCCGAGACCGCGCAGACCTCGGCGGCCACCGTGACCCGGTTGTCCACCCACCTCGGGTACGCCGGGTATCCCGCGCTGCGGGCCGCGCTGGCGATGGAGGTCGGCCGTGGTCTGGAAGCCGGGTGGGCCAGCGACATCGGGTCGGCGATCGACCCGGCGGATCCGCCCGAGCAGGTGCTGAATGTGCTCGCGTCGACGCAGGCGAACGCGTTGCGGAACGCGCTGGCCGCGATCGATCTGACCGCGGCCACCCGGGTCGCGGACGCGATCGCCGGCGCCCGGCGGACGCATATCTACGGCGAGTGGGGCGATGCGATCCCGGCGCGCGAGCTGTACATCCGGTTGCTGCGGATCGGGATTCCGGTGTGGTTCTTCGACGGTCCGCAGTCCTCGCAGATCGGCGCCGGCCTGCTCGACGAGGGCGACGTCGCGCTCACCGTGACGCGGTCCGGGACCGACTCGACCACGCTCGACTACATCAAACGCGCCGGCGAGGAGGGCGCACTCACGGTCGCGATCACCGGGATGCCGGACGCACCGATCAGCCGGATCGCCGACGTCACGCTCGATACCGGTACGCCGAACGGCGCGAACTGGACCGAGTTCTTCGCCGGCCGCGCGAGCGACGTACTGACCGCCGGCCTGCTGTTCGTCCTGGTCGCACAGCGGGTGCCCGATCACCTGACCGCACATCATCCGAACGGGCCGGGGCAGCCCGTCGTCCAGCGAGACACCTAGAGGGGTAGGCATGCAGCAGCTCGAGGTCCAGTCCGATCTGACCGTCGTCGGCGGCGGGCTCGCCGGGATCTGCGCGGCGATCGGCGCCGCACGGCAGGGCAGCACCGTGGCACTGGTGCAGAACCGGCCGGTGCTCGGCGGGAACTCCTCCAGCGAGGTCCGGGTGTGGGTGTGCGGGGCCACCGCGCACGGCGTCCAGAGCTTCGCGCGGGAGACCGGCGTGATGGGCGAGCTGTTCGTGGAGAACCAGTTCCGGAATCCGCTCGGAAACCCGTACTACTGGGACCTGGTGCTGCTGGAGGCGGTCCGCGCCGAACCGCGGATCACGCTGTACCTGAACACCGACGTGCGGACCGTGGAGGCCGCGGACGGTGAGATCCGGTCGGTCACCGGCTGGCAAATGGGATCCGAGAAGGAAATCCGCTTCGTCAGCCCGGTGTTCGTGGATTGCTCGGGGGACGGGCTGGTCGGGGTGCTGGCCGGCGCCGATTTCCGCACCGGGCGGGAGCCGCGAGCGATGTACGACGAGTCGTGGGCGCCCGACGTGCCGGACTCGAACACGCTCGGCAGCACGATCCTGTTCTACAGCAAGGACGCCGGGGAGCCGGTCCGGTTCGTGCCGCCGTCGTTCGCGCGGGACGTCACGGAAACCGCGATTCCGGAACGCCGCGTGATCCGCACGGACATGAACGGTTGCGCGTTCTGGTGGATCGAGTGGGGCGGCGAGCTGGACGTCGTCGACGACAACGAGGCGATCCGCGACGAGTTGCAGGCCGTCGTGTACGGGATCTGGGACTACATCAAGAACTCCGGGCGGTTCGACGCGGACAACCTGACCCTGGAATGGATCGGGTCCGTCCCCGGAAAACGTGAGTACCGGCGGTTCCTGGGCGACCATGTGCTCACCCAGCACGACGTCCTCGAGCAGACCGAGTTCGACGACCGGGTGGCCTTCGGCGGCTGGTCGATCGACCTGCACCCGCCGGGTGGTGTGTACGCGTCCGAGCGCGGGTCGAAGCACTGGCATCCGGACGGGAATTACCACATTCCGTTGCGTTCCTTGTACTCCCGGAACGTGCGGAATCTGTGGCTGGCCGGACGGAACATCAGCGCGAGTCACGTCGCGTTCGGTACCACTCGGGTGATGGCGACCTGCGCACTGCTCGGCGAAGCGGCCGGAATCGGCGCGTCTGTTGCCCTGCGCAACGGATTGACGCCGCGGGAGCTGGCGCACGACCGGTTCGACCTGATGAAGCACGCGCTGACCCGCGCCGACTCGTCGGTCCTCGGCGTCGTCGACGACGATCCGGCGAACCTCGCGCTGTCGGCGAGCGTGACCGCGTCCTCCACGCTGACACGGCCTGCGCTCGAGGTGTCGTCCGGGACGCTGCCGCTGACCGCCGACCTCGAAATGGTCGTGCCGGTCGACCCGGCCCTGGACGGGTTCGAGCTGCTCGTCGATTCCAGCGGCGGGTCGTTGACTGTCGAGCTCCACGATCCGGTGAAGCCGCAGAACTACCTACCTGCCCAGCTCGTCGACTCCTGCACCGTCGACGTACCGGCCGGCGAAAAGCGCTGGATCCAGATCCCGTTGGCCTGGCGTCCGTCGGCTCCGTCGAACGCGTTCGTCGTCCTGCGTGGCACCCCGGACATCTCGGTGCACACCGCGTCGAGGGCGCTCCCCGGCACGATCCACTTCACCCGCCGCGAGCCGGCGCCGGACGAGCAGTGGACCGAGCAGTTCCGCGCCTGGAAACCCATCCTGCCGCGCGCCGGCCTGTGCATCCGCCTCGGCGAGACGGCGGCGTACACACCCGAGAAGGTGATCGGCGGCTACGCGCGCCCGTACGGCGGGCCGAACCTGTGGTCCTCCGAGGACCTGGCATGGGACCCCAACCCCCGGCTGGAACTCACCTGGCCCGAGCCGGTCACCCTCTCCGAGGTCGTCGTCGTCCTGGACGCGGACGTCCAAGAGGACCTCATCAACCTCCACCACCACCGCACCCCGTTCGAGTCCTTGCCAACTCTCCTGTCCGCGTACGACCTGGAGATCCGCAACGGCTCCAACCCGTGGCAACAGATCGCCCAGGTCACCGCGAACCACCACCGCACCCAACACCACCACCTCAACAGTCCCACCCCAGCCACCCACCTCCGCCTGACGGCCCACGAGACCAACGGCGCCCCGAGGGCCCACGTAGTCTCCATCCGCACCTACTAGCCGTCGTGCGGCCAGCACCGAACACGCATGCCAACCACGCGTCCGGGGGCTCCCGGTCGCTCGAGCATCGCGGCTTACCGAGCGACTGGGGTGTCCGGCGCGTCCGGCGGTGGAAGTGACCGGGCTTACCGGGCGACCGGGTTGTCCGGGGCGTCCGGCGGTGAGAGCGACAGTGCTTACCCGAGCGAACGTGCTTGCCCGAGGGGCTTGCCCGAGCGACCGGGGCCTGCGTGGCTGAGCCGGCCGCCACCGGGGCCTACGTGGCTGACCCCGCCGCCACCGGGGCTACCGGAATCACGCCGACCAGCAGCGAGGCGCTGGCAGCCGGCAGCGCCTGAGGCCTACGGCTACCGCCGCCAGGCGACGTCCGTGCCGTGGACTTTGTGCGCCAGCAGACCGGCTTGTGGCCGCTCCTGCCATGGCGCCCGATCAACAGGGCTGTGGGCTTGCGCGCCAGCAGGCTGGCTTGAGTCGGCGCGCGTCGGGGCATCCAGTTGGCCGGAACCTCGGGCCACTGGGGTGGCTTGCGTGGCAGGCTATCGGGCTGTCCTGCGGGTGGTTGGGCAGGCCTGGGTTGTGCTGCCGGCTCTTGGGTGCGGCGGCGGGAGGGCGTGATGCGGTCGTCAGGTCGGTTGTGCTGGTGGGGCGGCCGTGGAGCCGACTGCCGGTGCGGCGGCAGGGGGCGTGCGGCCGCACCGGCTGGGAGTCTCCGGAGGTTAGTAGCGCCAGTCGAGTTCGTGGCGGAGCATCCACGTGAGGAGGGGGTCGGCGGCGGTGGGGGACTTGGCTGCTCCGGTCATCAGATCGGCCAGGACCTGGGTGGGGGCGGCTAGGCGGAGGCCCGTGTCGGTCTTTCGGGTGCGGGTGTAGACGACGTCGGCTGGTGGCTCGGCCAGGACGATCGTCTTGGTTCTGGCCGGTATTAGTTCCCACACCGTCGCGGCAGTCTGCGCGTCCGGGGTGTAGATCACGGTTGGTCCGACTGGTGTCTCGGGAGCCCACAGCCTTGCCGCATGGCAGCCGCTGACTGCGTGGCGGAGGTCAGACATTGGTATGCGGTCCAGGACCGACTGGGTGCCTTGTTTGCTGCGCCAGTACGTCACGCTGACGTCGCGGCTGAAGCGCACGTCCTGGTTCCACCGGCGGAGAAGCGTGAGCCAGCTCGGGACCGAGACGACCCCGGGCGCCCGGCGCTCGACCAGGCCGTCGCGCTCGAGTCGGTTGACCACCTGGCGGATGCTCTGCACGGGAACGCCGGTAGTCGTCACCAGATCATGCGTCGTCCAGAGCGTACGGAAGTCCAAGAGCGCTCGAACGACCAACGAGGCAAACTCGCCGGACAGGGCCCGCGGTTTCATCAATTCGCTCCTGTCTCGTTGGTCCGGGCTGCGTGGCGGAGGCTGGCGTCAGTGGGACCGGCTGTGGTGGTGCTGGTCGTCTTGAAGGTGTGGGAGTCCAGGCACGCTTGAGCGATCGGTGAGGCGAAGTCGCCGGACAGGGCCCGCGGTTCCATCGATTTACTCCTGTCTCGTTGGCCCGGACTCCGTGGCGGCGGGTGGGGTGGGCTGTGGTGGGGGTGGTGGTTTGGAAGGTGTGCGAGGGCGGGGGCACTGGAGCGATCGGTGGTGTGGGGGCGCTGGACAGGGGGCGTGGCTTCATGAGTTGGCTCCTGTCTCGGTGGCCCGGGCTCCTAGGTCGAGGGTGGCGTGGGGGGTCCACTCGTACTGGTGGTGGTCGCGGTTGAGGTTGAGGAGGGTGACGCGGGTGAGGTTGGTAGTGGCGGTGCCGCCAGGGAGGGCGTTGACGCGTTGGCGGAGAGGGGCGGCGGGAGCGGGCTGGTTCCAGTAGCCGAGGGAGACGTGGGGGTCGAGTTCGGGGAGGGTGGGGACGGAGTCGCGGCCCCAGACGTCGGTGACGGCGGCGCGGAGTTGGGCGCGGAGGCGGCGGAGGCGGTCGACGGGGGTGACCGGTAGCTGCAGGCTCTCGACGTCGACGACCGCGGGGCCGAGCTTGATCTCGAACGGCCGGAAGTGTTCGAGCCGGCGTTGCGCCGCCTCGATGATCGGGGCGAGGTCCGCCTGCGGCACCTTGTCCGCGAACCCGATCCCCTGCAGCGTCAGATGGAGCCACTGCACGGGCACCGGCGTGATCCCGGGCAGCGATCCCACCAGCCGCTGGTACGCCCCGTGCAGATCGGTCAGCACGGCGTCGTCGGGGAAGATGACGTGCCAGGTATAGAAGGACCGTCCGGGACGCCAGTTCGGGCGCCAGTACCAGTGATCGCGGACTTCACTGATCATGTCTGCTCCTCGAGCACGGGTCGTCGGTCGGGGGACTCCGGGCGGGTCGGGAGCCCTGTCCGTTGGGTGAAGTCGGCGACGCGGTCCCGCAGCATCCGGCCCTTCGGGCTCCGCGCGTACGGCGTGGTCAGGGCCGCGACCTCCGCGGCGCGCTGGATCAACGGCCGAACCCGGTACTCCGGCGGAACCAGCAGCACTGGCTCCGCCGCCTCGATCGCACCGTCGAGCTCGCCGAGGAGCAGCCGGGCCTTCGCCTGCTGCAGACGGGCCATGCGTTCGGAGCCTGCGTTCCGCAGCGCGTACGCGACCGCTTCGAACAGGGCGACACTGTGGTCGGCGTGGTCCGAGGTCAGTCGCACGTCGCCGAACGCCAGGTGCGTGTTCGCCCACAGCCCCTCGGCGCGTTCCGGCGTACAGAGCAGGACCCCGCCCGGCTCGGAGTCGGCGGGGCGGACGACCATCGTCCGGGCGATGTCGAGGAGTGCGTGGGCCTTGTCCGTGCGTCCGAGGCGGGCGAGGTCGACGGAGGCGGCGCTGGCGAGGAACAGCCGCGCGGTGCCGGCGTTGTACCGCAGGCCGTCCTCGGCGTACGCCGCCGCGCGCGCGAAGTCCTCCTGCCAGTACGCGGCGGTGTGCTGGGTCGCGCGGATCCAGCCACGCAGTACGTCGTGGTCCGCGGCCTCGGCGCAGGCCCAGGCCGTCCGGGTGTGGCCCTCGGCGATGTCCGGGCGGCCGAGGTCGACCGACATCCAGGCCAGCAGGGTGATCGCCCAGCCGGCCGCGGCGTACAGGTCGCGGGACTGCCGGGGCGCCTGGTTGCCGGCCAGCAGCGCGAACGCGCGGTCCCGGATCGCCCGGCTCTTGACGAACAACGGCCTGATCGGCGTCCGGAGGTAGGACTGCGCGATCCGCTCGATGTCGGCGTGCAGTTGCTCGACGGTGAGATCGCCGACGTTCGACTCCTCGGCGTACGACAGCAGCGCGATCGACTCGTCGCCGGCGTTCACCAGGTCGTCGTCGTGGCCGACCATCGACGCGGGCGGTGCCGGCTCGGCCTCGTTGAGGGCGACTCCGGCGGGTGGGAAGAATCCGAGCTCGCTGTCCGAGGCGATCCCGAGCACGTGGCGCAGGCCGGAGCGGTACGCCGCGCCCGGCCAGCGGACCGCGCCACGCTCGAGCTTGGCGATGTAGTGCCCGTCGAGGTCGTACTTGATCTCGGTCGTGTCCCAGAGCCACGCGCAGATCGTGTCGGCAAGCTCGCTCCGGGACATGTGTTCGCCCGGTGCACGTCGTGATGGTGTGCGTTCCCGCGCCTCGCGGAGGAACTCGTTCGGCCCTGACATGGCGGTAACTGTAAGGCGCTGAACACCCTCTGCGACCACGAAATCAGGCCTTGTGGACGATCTGCCCCACGCTGCCCCGATCTGCCCCGAATCCCTGTGGAAAAAGGGGATTTCGTCCGCCGCGGATGGTGGGTGATGCGCGAATCGACGGTGATTTCGGCGTGCAGTGGCGGTTGCTGAGCGTGAGGATGCGGGGCATCCCGGGGCAGATAGGGGAAGCCCCTCGTGGATCGGCCCCGTCTAGAGTTGGAGGGTGCCCGAGGAAGCCGTGACGACGCTGCGCGCCGAGCTGGATCGGTTCGGGCGGGTGGAGGAAGCGTTCGCGCTGCTCGAGGTGTTTCTGGAGGTGGCGCGGCCGCGGTTCGGCGCGGTGGTGCTGGATCCGGTCGGGCTCCGGCTGCCGGAGACGCTGACCGACGACCGCGTGTTGGTGCAGAACCTGATCGAGGAGATCGAGCAGGAACCGCGTGCCAAAGGTCGCGTCGTCGAGCGCGGCTTCGACATGGACGACGAGCAGGCGCGCTGGGATTACGTACGCCTGGCTTACTGCTCGAGTCAGGCCACGGTGTGGAGCAGTCGCCGACGCACGACGTACTTCGAGGCGTCCCTCAGCCACAAGGCGACGTACTGGCTGCCGGACAGCCTGAAGGCCGAGTACTTCGACGCGTTGGCGTCCCGTGGTTGGGCCATCCCGGAGGATTGGCTCACCGCGGTGGCCAAGCGGCCCAAGCCTTGGTGGAAGCGCGGGGGCCGCTGAGGCCGGCGGTCGGCAGGTGCTCGATCGTCAGTTGACGGCGGGCAGGCGGGTCAGGGCTTCAGCGACGGCTGACTGGATGTCGGCGTCCTCCCAGCTGCGGTCGGTCATGGCTTCGGACAGGTAGGCGTCGTACGCCGCCAGGTCGAGGTGGCCGTGGCCGCAGAGCGCGGTGAGGATGACCTTCTCCTCGCCGGATTCCTTGCAGCGTTGGGCTTCCTCGATCGCGGCCGCCAGCGCATGGGTCGGCTCGGGCGCCGGGACGATGCCCTCGGTGCGGGCGAACTGGACGCCGGCGGCGAAGCATTCGGACTGCGGTTTCGCGACGGCCTCGATCTCGCCGGTCTCGTAGAGGTGGCTGATCAGCGGGCTCATCCCGTGGTACCGCAGGCCGCCGGCGTGGATCGGGTCGGGGACGAAATCGTGGCCGAGCGTGTGCATCTTCATCAGCGGCGTCATCCCGATGGTGTCGCCGAAGTCGTAGGCATACGTGCCCTGGGTGAGCGACGGACAGGCCGCCGGCTCGACCGCGCGCACCACCGGCGACATCCGGCCGGCCCACTTCTCCCGCAGGAACGGGAACGCCAGGCCGCCGAAGTTCGACCCGCCGCCCGTGCAGCCGACGATCAGGTCGGCGGTCTCGCCGACCATCGCGAGCTGCATCAGCGCCTCTTCGCCGATGACGGTCTGATGCATCAGCACGTGGTTGAGCACCGAACCGAGCGCGTAGTGCACTTCCGGGTCCTGCACGGCGGCCTCGACCGCCTCGCTGATCGCGATCCCGAGCGAACCGGTGGAGTCCGGGTCACCGGCGAGGATCTTCCGGCCGGCCTCGGTCAGCTCCGACGGGCTCGGGTGCACGGTCGCGCCGAAGACCTGCATCATCGTCCGCCGGTACGGCTTCTGGTCGTAGGACGCACGCACCTGCCAGACCTCGCACTCCAGCCCGAACTGCGCGCAGGCGAACGCGAGCGCCGTGCCCCACTGGCCGGCGCCGGTCTCGGTGGTGAGCTTCCGGACGCCGGATTTGGCGTTGTAGAACGCCTGGGGGACAGCCGTGTTCGGCTTGTGGGAGCCGGCCGGTGAGACGCCTTCGTACTTGTAGTAGATCCGGGCCGGGGTGTCGAGCGCCTTCTCCAGCCGATGCGCGCGATACAGCGGGCTGGGCCGCCACAGCCGGTAGACGTCGAGCACCTCGCCCGGGATGTCGACGTACTGCTCCTGCGAGACCTCTTGCATGATCAGGTCCATCGGGAACAGCGGCGCGAGGTCGTCCGGCCCGATCGGCTGGCCCGTGCCCGGATGCAGCACCGGTGGCGGGGGCGTCGGCAGGTCGTGAAGCACGTTGTACCAACGCGTCGGGAGCTCGTCTTCTGGCAGCAGGATCTTCGTCGGCGTCATGTACGCAAAGCTAGGCTCGCGCCGACGCCCGGACAATGACCTCAACCGGAACGCAACCGGCACTTATCCGGAACTCGACAACCGTTCGACCGCGCCGCCCGCGTCCACCCGATAAACCACGTCCGATGGCTGCCGGGTGCCGAGCGCATCCGGTACGCCGAGCTGCCGCAACAGCATCCGCCCGACCATCTCGTGCGACACCACCAACGGCCGCCGCGCACCCCTGCGCCCGATCTCCTCCAGGACCTGCGCCGCGCGCACCTCGCCGTCCGCATAGCTCTCACCACCCGGAAACCGGTACGTGTACTTCTGTTGCTCCCGCGCCTCCCGCTGCGCCGGCCACCGCGCATCGATCTCCGCGGAGCCGAGCCCCGACCACGCCCCGTGGTCGATCTCCGCCAGATCGTCGACGACGCTCACCTCCAGCCCGAGCCGCGCCGCGATGATCGAGGCCGTCGCCCGCGCCCGTCCGAGCGGGCTGGCGAAGACGGCAGCGATGCCTTCACCGCTCAGCAGGACACCGTTGCGGCGGGCCTGCTCGACGCCGAGCGGCGTGAGGGGCGAGTCGAGCCGGCCCTGGCGGCGACCCGCCACGTTCCACTCGGTCTGACCGTGCCGAGCCAGGAAGGTCAGACCGGGACCGTGGCGGGAGCTCCGAGCCATTCGTCGATTTCGGTGAGGAGGGTCTTCTGGACCTCGGGCGGGGCGGTGGAGGCGAGGACCGAGGCGCGGGCCAGATCGGCCAGCTCCGCGTCGGTGAAGCCGTGGACGGCGCGGGCGGTCTCGTACTGCTCGGCGAGGCGGGAGCCGAAGAGCAGCGGGTCGTCGGCGCCGAGCGCGATCCGGGCGCCCGCCTCGTACAGCGCGCGGAGGGGGACGTCCTCGGGGCGGCGGTAGACGCCGAGCGAGACGTTCGAGGCGGGGCAGACCTCGAGGGCGATCTGCGCGTCGACGATGCGCTTCAGCAGGTCGGGGTCCTCGACGGAGCGGACGCCGTGGCCGATGCGGCCCGCGCCGAGCTCGTCCAGGCAGGTGCGCACGGTGGCCGGACCGCACAGCTCGCCGCCGTGCGGTGCCGCGAGCAGCCCGGCGCTCCGCGCGATGCGGAACGCCGGCTCGAACTCGGACGTCGTCCCGCGGCGCTCGTCGTTCGACAGGCCGAACCCGACCACGCCGCGTCCGACGTACTGCGTCGCGAGCCGGGCCAGTGTCCGGGCGTCGAGCGGATGCCGCGTCCGGTTCGCGGCGATCACCACCTGTACGGCGATGCCGGTCGACGCGGCCGCGTCGCGGGCGGCGTCGAGCACCAGGTCGGTGAACTCGGTGATGCCGTGGAAGCGGTTCGCGTATCCGGACGGGTCGACCTGGATCTCCAGCCAGCGCGAGCCGTCGGCCCGGTCGTCCTCGGCCGCCTCACGGACCAGGCGCCGGACGTCGTCCTCGGTCCGCAGCACCGAGCGGGCGATGTCGTACAGCCGCTGGAACCGGAACCAGCCGCGCTCGTCCGCCGCCGACAACTCCGGCGGCCAGTCGGTCCGCAGCGCGTCCGGCAGCCGCACGCCGTGCTTGTCCGCCAGCTCGACCAGCGTCAAGTGCCGCATCGACCCGGAGAAGTGCAGATGCAGGTGCGTTTTCGGCAGCACCCGCAGATCCCGCTGCGTCATTACCGAAGGTTACCGAGGCCCTACCCGACCGGCGAAATCCGCCGGTCAGCCGAGCAGCTTGGCGATCCGGCCGAGGCCCTCGACCAGGTCGTCGTCGCCGAGCGCGTAGGACAGCCGCAGGTACCCGGGCGCGCCGAACGCCTCACCCGGCACGACCGCCACCTCGACCTCGTCGAGGATCAGGTCGGCCAGCTCGGCCGACGTGGCCGGCGTACGCCCGTTGATCTCCTTGCCGAGGACGCCCTTGACCGATGGGTACGCGTAGAAGGCGCCGGTCGGCTCCGGGCACTCGACACCGGGGATCTCGTTGAGCATCCGGACCATGGTCCGGCGGCGCCGGTCGAACGCGACCTTCATCTCGTCCACCGCGCTCAGGTCGCCCGAGACCGCCGCGAGCGCGGCCCGCTGGGCCACGTTGCACACATTCGACGTCTGGTGCGACTGCAGGTTGGTCGCGGCCTTGATCACGTCCTTCGGGCCGATCATCCAGCCGACCCGCCAGCCGGTCATCGCGTACGTCTTCGCGACCCCGTTCAAGACGACGGTGCGGTCGGCCAGCTCCGGTACGGCGACCGGGACCGAGGTCGCCCGGACGTCGCCGTACGTCAGGTGCTCGTAGATCTCGTCGGTGACCACCCACAGGTCGTGCTCGAGCGCCCAGCGGCCGATCGCCTCGATCGCCTCCGGGGTGTCGACCGCGCCGGTCGGGTTGCTCGGCGAGCAGAGCAGCAGGACCTTGGTCCGCTCCGTCCGGGCGGCCTCGAGCTGCTCGACGGTGACGCAGTAGTTCTGCGACTCGTCGGCGAGCACCTCGACCGGCACCCCGCCGGCCAGCCGGATCGCCTCCGGGTACGTCGTCCAGTACGGCGCGGGGAGCAGCACCTCGTCACCTGGGTCGAGCAGCGTCGCGAACGCGTTGTACACCGCGTGCTTGCCGCCGTTCGTGACCAGGACCTGGGAGGGCTCGATCTCGTAGCCGGAGTCCCGCTTGGTCTTGTCGGCGATCGCCTGCTTGAGCTCCGGCAGACCGCCGGCCGGGCTGTACCGGTGGTTCTTCGGATCCCGCGCCGCCGCGACCGCGGCCTCGACGATGTAGTCCGGCGTCGGGAAGTCCGGCTCGCCCGCGCCGAACCCGATCACCGGACGCCCGGCCGCCTTGAGCGCCTTCGCCTTGCTGTCGACCGCCAGCGTCGCCGATTCACTGATGGCGCCGATCCGCGCCGAGATCCTGGAACCCATACCGCCCATCCTGGCACCACGCCGGACGGCGTCGCGCCCGGGTTTCAGGGGATGGGCCGGGGAACGCGCCGGGGGTGCTGTGCGTTGGGACCATCTGGAGGCTGTATGGTTCTGACCGCGGTGCGGCGCCCGGTGGGTGGTCGTACGGGAAAAGGACCAGGTCGAGGCTGAGTTCGACCAGGTGGCTCCGACCCCGTACACTTCTCTAGGTCCGGGCGTTGGTGGCCCTGATCCGGCATGCCCGAGATCAGGTCCGACGCGGCGTCCGGATGGATTGCAGAGGGCACTAGCTCAACTGGCAGAGCATCGGTCTCCAAAACCGAAGGTTGGGGGTTCAAGTCCCTCGTGCCCTGCAAATCCTGACCGGCGCAGGGCCGGTCAGGCCGCCGCTAGCGAAAGAGGTAGGTCGTGACGGAGACGCGCACCCCGGCACCGTCCGGCGCCGGCAAGCCTGCGGAAGGCAAGCAGGGCAGGGGCCTGCTGCGCTTCTACCGCCAGGTGGTTGCCGAGCTCCGCAAGGTCGTCTGGCCGACCCGCAAGCAGCTCTCCACCTACTTCGTGGTCGTCCTGACCTTCGTGGTGTTCGTCATCGCGATCGTCTCGGTCCTCGACCTCGCCTTCGGCTGGGCGATGTTCAAGATCTTCGGCTGAGGCCGCCCATCACGATCCGCACCGTAGGTCCCGGGCTCCTGACCCGACCCGAAGCAGACAAGACCCCGATCCACAGATGACGGAGTACGACGTGTCCGAGCGCGACGACGAGGTCCTCGACTACGAGGACGAGTTCGACGTATCCGACTCCGACGACGACCTCGATTTCGACGAGAACGCCACCGACGACGACCTCTTCGGTGACGACGACGATGACGACGACCCGTTCGCGGACCTCGACGCGGACGAGGACGCGGACGACGAGGACGACGACGACGAGTACTCCGCCGACGACGAGTACGAGACGCCGCGGGCGGACGCCGACGAGTCCGACGACGAGCCGGTCGTGGTGGTCCCGGCCGCCGACGAGGCCGAGGACGCCGAGGTCGTGACCGCCGACGACGTAGAGGAAGCCGCCGAGGAGCTGGCCGACGAGACCGCGGAGACCGCGCCGCTGAGCACCGCCGAGGTGCCGGCCGCCGACGACGAGGTCGTCTTCTCCAGCGGCGACGAGGACTCCGACGCGGACTCCGGCGACGACGAGTCCGACGACGACGCGGACGTCGAGGCGCTGGCGGTAGCCGCCGCCGCGACCGAGGACGACGAGGACGACGACGCGGAGGTCGCGGAGGCGGAGCCCGAGGAGCCGGGCGACCCGCTCGAGGAGCTGCGCACCCGGCTGCGGTCGCAGATCGGCGACTGGTACGTCGTGCACACGTACTCAGGGATGGAGAACCGGGTCAAGGGCAACCTGGAGAACCGGATCAACTCCCTGAACATGGAGGACTACATCTTCGAGATCATCGTGCCGACCGAGGAGGTCGCCGAGATCAAGAACGGGCAGCGCCGGATGGTGAAGCGCACGGTGCTCCCCGGCTACGTGCTGGTCCGGATGGACCTGACCGACGAGTCCTGGTCGACCGTGCGGCACACGCCGTCGGTGACCGGCTTCGTCGGGAACAGCCAGAAGCCGGTCCCGCTCAGCCTCGAAGAGGTGGAGAAGATGCTCGCTCCGGCCGTCGTGGCGGCGGCCGAGGCGGCGGCAGCCGAAGCCGGCGCCGCACCCGCCAAGACCGCGGCCAAGAAGAAGGTCGAGGTCGCCGACTTCGGTGTCGGAGACTCGGTCATGGTGGTCGACGGGCCGTTCGCGACCCTGCACGCCACAGTCACGGAGATCAACGCCGAGGCCCAGCGGATCAAGGCCCTGGTGGAGATCTTCGGCCGGGAGACCCCGGTGGAACTCAGCTTCAACCAGATCCAGAAAGTCTAAGGACCCGACAGAATGCCTCCCAAGAAGAAGATCGCTGCCCTGGTCAAGGTGCAGCTCCAGGCCGGTGCCGCGACGCCGGCACCGCCGGTCGGTACCGCGCTCGGTCCGCACGGCGTCAACATCATGGAGTTCTGCAAGGCGTACAACGCCCAGACGGAGTCCATGCGCGGCAACGTCGTACCGGTCGAGATCACGATCTACGAAGACCGTTCCTTCACCTTCGTCACCAAGACGCCGCCGGCGCCGGAGATGATCAAGAAGGCCGCCGGTCTGCAGAAGGGCTCGCCGGTCCCGCACAAGGACAAGGTCGGCAAGATCACCAAGGACCAGGTCCGCGAGATCGCCACCACCAAGATGCCGGACCTGAACGCCCGCGACATCGACGCCGCGATGAAGATCATCGAGGGCACGGCGCGCTCCATGGGCGTCACCGTCGACGGCTGATCGCACCCCAACTTTTCGTGAAGTAGTGGCAGGGCGAAGCGCCGCCCGGAGACCACACCCCAGAGAGGAACAGCAGTAATGGCACAGCGCAGCAAGGCTTACCGCGCCGCCGCGGAGAAGATCGACTTCGATCACCTGTACACGCCGCTGGAGGCGATCCGGCTGGCCAAGGACGCCGCCGGCAGCAAGAAGTTCAACTCCACCGTGGACGTCGCGATGCGTCTCGGGGTCGACCCCCGCAAGGCCGACCAGATGGTGCGCGGCACCGTCAACCTTCCGCACGGCACTGGCAAGACGGCACGGGTCCTCGTCTTCGCCACCGGTGAGAAGGCCGAGCAGGCGAAGGCCGCCGGCGCCGACTTCGTGGGCGACGACGACATGATCAAGAAGGTGACCGACGGCTGGCTCGACTTCGACGCGGTCGTCGCCACCCCTGACCTGATGGGCAAGGTCGGCCGCCTCGGTCGCGTCCTCGGCCCGCGTGGTCTGATGCCGAACCCGAAGACGGGGACGGTCACCCCGGACGTGACCAAGGCCGTGTCCGACATCAAGGGCGGCAAGATCGAGTTCCGGGTCGACCGGCACGCGAACCTGCACTTCATCATCGGCAAGGCGTCGTTCGACGAGGCCCAGCTGGTGGAGAACTACAGCGCCGCGCTCGAGGAGATCCTCCGGCTGAAGCCGGCCAGCTCGAAGGGCCGCTACATCAAGAAGACGGTCTTCTCCACCACGATGGGGCCGGGCGTCCAGGTTGACCCCAACCTGAGCCGCAACCTCACCGAGGAGTCGGCCGAGGCCTGAGCCTCGCATCTTCATCAGAATGCCCCCGGGATCACCCGGGGGCATTTCTGTTGCCCCCGCGGATTCGCCTCGGCTCCTGCGGAGCTGCCCGCCGGTGCCGTCCCGCTGATCCGGCGCCGCCCGGTCGCGGCTGCGCCGAGTCGTGGCGAATGGTCGAGGCTCGAAACTGCGAGTCGTGGATTGTGGCTCTTCTGAGCCGCCAATTATCACGACTCGACGGGCCCGCCGTCGGTGGCGGCTGGGTGGTCAGGCGCGGGTCAGGCGGAGGGGAGTGTCGGCGGTTTGGATCGTCCAGCCGTCGGGGTGGTACTCGAGGACGGTGCCTGGCTCGGCGGAGCTGCTGACGTCCGCGGGATCTGTGCGGGTGATGAGATGGGTGGCGCCGTCGAGCTCGAGCTCGGCGGTGGGGGCGGTGACGTTGAGGGCGGCGGCCTTGCGGCGGATCACCCTGGACGGCTCGGTCGGGTCGAGGAGGCGTTCGGCGTCGGTGAAGAACGGCGCTTCGGACGCCGCGGACGGGTCTTGCGGTTCGCCGGGATCGCCGGCGACGAGCCGCGGAACAGCCTCGTCGAGGCATTCGCTGAGCAGCGTGCGCCAGGACTGCATGAGCCCGGTGCCGTTCAGGTCGTCGGGCAGCGGCGCGATGCGCTGGGCGAGGATCGCGCCGGTGTCGAACTCGGCGGCGGTCCGGTGCACCGTGGCCCCGACCCGCTCGTCACCTTCGTAGATCAGCCGCTGCGGTGTCGGCCCGCGGCCGGCGGGCAGCGGTGACGGGTGGCAGTTGACCGCGCCGTACGTCGGGATGTCGAGGATCTCGCCCGGAATCAGGCGGGGAAACGCGGCCGAGATGATCACATCGGGCTGCAGCGCGGCGATCACCGGCGCAGCCACCGTGCGGAGTTTGCGGGTGATCAGCACGTTCGTGCTCTCCGGCAGCCCTGCGACCATCGGGTGGGAGGCGCCGTACCTGCTGGTTTCCGGGAGCGTCACCACCAGCACCACCTCGTGACCGTTGCGCTCGGCGAACTCGTGCACGAGCCGGAAACCCGGCAGGAACGCGTTCAGGCCGACGATGCGCAAGCTCATCTCGGCCCCGCCGACGTGACGAGGTCCGGTGTCAGCGACGACGGCGACGAGACGCCGACCAGCCGCAAGGTGTGGTCGAGCTCCTCGGCAAGGTCGGACAGCAGCCGGGTGACGCCGCCGGACGAGCCGACTGTGAGGGCCCACAGCGCGGGACGGCCGACGAAGACCGCGCGGGCGCCGAGCGCGAGGGCGGCGAGGATGTGCTCGCCCCGGCGGATACCGCCGTCGACGTACACCTCGAGGTTGCTTCCGGCGACGGCCTCGGCCACTTCGGGCAGGGCCTGTGCGGTGGCGACGGAGCCGTCGAGCTGACGGCCGCCGTGGTTCGAGACGATGATGCCGGCGGCTCCCGCGTCCGCGCAGCGCTTCGCGTCGTCGCCGCGCAGCACCCCCTTGACGACCACGGGCAGGCCGGTGCGCCCGGCGAGCCAGCCGATCACGTCGGGGTTCAGATCGTCGGCTTTTGCGAGGTCGTCGTCCGTCCAGTCGCCGTCGGGGAGGTTGGCCAGCAGGTGGCCCGGCTGCGCCAGATCCCAGACCGTCTCGCCTTCGTCCTCCTTGCGCCCGACGACCGGAGTGTCGACGGTGAGCACGATCGCCCGCGCCCCGGCGGCGACCGCGGCGTCGAGCATCCTGAGCGTGATCTCCCGATTGCGTACGACGTAGATCTGCAGCCACCACGGGACACCTGTCGCGCCGAGCTCGGCGAACGTCGTGCCGGCGTTGCTGGAGACACCGAGGACCGATCCCGCCGCGTTGACGCCGCGCGCCATCGCGAGCTCGCCGTCGGGGTCGGCCATCCGCTGCATCGTCGACGGCGCGATCAGGATGGGCGCGTCGACGGGGGTGCCGAGCACCGTCGTACCCAAAGAGATGGTGGACACGTCGTTCAGCACGTGTGGACGGAACCGGAACGACGACCAGGCGACGGTGGCCTCGCCGACACTGACTCCGCCGGCCGAGCCCTGCCGGAAGTAGCGGTGCACGGCCTCCGGCAACTTCCCGGCGGCCGCGCCTTCCAGGGTGTCGATCCATCGCATGCGGCCCATCGTCGCACCCGCCGGTTCCGCGGCCGGTGCGTAATTCCGCGGCGCGGCTGGGAGCCGCCCGGTACGATGGGACACATGACGCAGCACGGGCGGCGATTTCTGCGCCCCGGCCGGCACGACGGTGCCGACGGGGTGAGCTGCTGCTGCGCTCTCTCCTGAGGTGACCGCGGCCGACCGGGGTGGACCCCCGTCGAGACCGTCATCCTGGAGAGAAACCCATGTCTGTCCTCACCGTTGAAGAACTGCATTCTGCCCTCGCGCTGCGCGATCTCACCGATCCGGCCCAGGGGCCACACGCGGTCCAGCTCGTCGTCGACTCGATCCGCACCGCACTCGGCGCGGCCTGGCCGTACACCGAGATCTGGACCCGCCGCGATCATCCCGCCGTCTCGCTGGCCGACAACTACGACAACCTGGGCTACGCCACCGACGCGGTGACCCGGGAGGCTCGCTACACGCGGTACGTGTCGGCGAACGAGGTGCTGCGCAGTCACACGTCGGCGATGATCCCGCCCGCGCTGCGGGAGCTCGCCGCGTCGGAGTCGTCCGACGTGCTGATGATCTGTGCCGGCATCTGTTACCGCCGGGACTCGGTCGACTGGCAGCACACCGGTACGCCGCATCAGCTCGACCTGTGGCGGCTCAGCCGGAATGTGACGCTGGGAGAGCCGGAGCTGGAGGACATGATTGCCCGGCTGGTCGACACCGTCCTGCCCGGGCAGACCTACCGCACCGTGCCGGCGGTCCACCCGTACACGATCCACGGGCGTCAGATCGACGTCCTGCTGGACGATCAGTGGATCGAGATCGGTGAGTGCGGGGTCGCGGCGCCGCACGTCCTGCGGATGGCCGGGCTCGACGACAGCTGGACCGGACTCGCGATGGGGCCGGGGCTGGACCGGCTGCTGATGCTCCGCAAGGGGATCCGGGACATCCGGTTGCTCCGCTCGACGGATCCGCGGGTGGCGGGGCAGATGCTGGACCTGCTGCCCTACAAGGCGGTCTCGTCGATGCCGCCGGTCCGGCGCGACCTGTCCGTCGTGGTGAACGAGGGCACGGACGTGTCGGCGGAGGTGCTCGGCGACAAGGTGCGCGCCGCGCTCGGGGCGGATGCCGATGCCGCGGAGTCGCTGGAGGTGCTGGGCGAAACGTCGTACGACGACTTGCCGGCGAGTGCCCGTGAGCGTCTCCGGATGAGCCAGGGGCAACGCAATCTCCTGGTCCGGCTGGTCCTTCGCCCGGTGGATCGCACGCTCACCGACGCGGAGGCCAATGTCCTGCGGGACAAGGTCTACCGAGCCTTGCACGAGGGCCCCGTCCTGGAGCTCATCGTCTGAGTTCACGGGCGGCGACCACGAAGGCGCAGACGGCGAGTGGCAGCTCCAGGAGGAGAGCCTCCGTCAGCGAGAGGGTGCGGTCGAAGCCGGCGGCCGCCGTGCTCACGTCGAACCAGGCGTCGGCCGTGAGCAGTGTCCCGGCGGCCATCGCGGTCAGAGCGGCGTACTTGCTGCGTTTGTGCAGCAGGTACGCCGTGAGGCCGGCGGCGATCGCGGTGGCGCAGTCGAGCCCGATCCAGGTGAGCTTCCAGTGGCTCGCTTGGTACGTGCTCGGCAGTGTGGCGGCGAGAATCAGGCACCAGGGCAGCAGCACCGCCGCCGTCCCGGCCGCGACCAGAGCGGCCAGGCCGCCGGGTGAGCGGCGGGGGCGGATCCGGCCGTCCAGCCGCCCCTCGGCGATGTAGTCGTCGAGCGCCTCGGCCACGCGGTCGTCGATCGCGTCCCCGAGCCGTCCGTCCATGGCCCGGCCGAGGTCGCCGGGGCTGCTGATCGCTGTCGTCGTCATGCCTTCGAGAATCCGCGTTTCGGCTGTTCCGCACAGTGCGGTCAGCCCACGAATGCGGGTGGGGATAACCCCCGGTCGGATCCGTGGGTTGTCCTCATGCCGCTCGGCCGGGCCGACCACGTAAGTTGTGACGGCAAGCAGGCGCTGACACGGGGAGGTGGTCCGGATGACGGTTGCTGCGAGTCCGGTCCCCCGGACGCCCTGGCGGCTCTGGCGCTCGCCGTACTTGTGGCTGGCAACCATTCACCTGCTCGGCGACGCGGTCGTTGTGCTCACGTCCGGATTCCTCGTGCTGATCGCGGTCGCGGTCGCGATCCTCGCCTGGCCACTTGCGTACGTCGGCCTTCCGCTGACCGTCGGCGCGAATCGGCTCGTCTACGCGGTCGGCGGGTGGGAGCGGGCGCGTGCGCGGATCACTCGCGGCCAGGAGATCCTGCCGCTGGTGCCACCGCCTCCGACCGGATCCCGGATCGGCGACGCCCGGGCGGCAGTGGCAGACATCGGTCTGTGGCGGCAGCTGCTGTACTACGCGTTGCTGTTGCTGCTGGCAATGGTATGGATCCCGGCGATCGTGTTCGCATGGTCGGTTCCGCCGGTGCTGGTCACGCTGCCGGTGTACTACTCGGCGTTCGCCGCGTCGCAGGCGCAGCTCGGGCCGTTCGTGATCGACACGATGACGAAGGCGTCGGTCGTGGCGGCGATCGGTGTGTTGCTCCTGCTGGTCGTGTCGCCGGTGCTGATGCGGGCTGCGTCGGCTCTGGACGGGGAGCTCGCGCGGTCGTTGCTCGGGCGCTCGGAGACCGGCGCCCTCGCGGAGCGCGTCAACCAGCTCGTGACGAGCCGCCAACAGGTTGTCGACTCGGTGGAGGCCGAGAGGCGCCGGATGGAGCGGGATCTGCACGACGGTGCGCAGCTGCGGCTGGTCTCGCTGGCCATGACGCTCGGCCGGGCGAAGAACCGGCTCGGGGACAGGGAGCCGACGGTGCGGGCGATGATCGAGACGGCGCACTCGGAGGCGATGCAGGCGATCACCGAGATCCGTGACCTGACCCGGGGGCTGCATCCCCCGGTGCTGACCGATCGCGGGCTGGACGCGGCGCTGTCGGGAGTGGCGGTGCGGTCGCCGGTGCCGATCCGGCTGCGCGTCGACGTCCAGCCCAGGCCGTCGCTGACGATCGAGGCGCTCGCGTACTTCGTCGTGACCGAGGCGCTGGCCAACGTGGCCAAGCACGCTGCCGCCGCCTTTGCGGAGGTGGTGGTGCGGCGGGAAGGAGACATCTTGCTGGTCGATATTCGGGACGACGGTCAGGGTGGGGCCGACCCGGCCAAAGGGAGCGGGTTGCGCGGGCTGTCCGACCGGGTGGCCGGTGTGGACGGACGACTGATCGTGCACAGTCCGCCCGGTCGCGGGACCGTCCTGATCGCGGAGCTGCCCTGTGGCTGAGGACATGGCTGAGGAGACCGACCGGATACGCGTGGTGATCGCCGAGGATTCGGTGCTGCTGCGGGAAGGCATCGTGCGACTGCTCGAGGAGGAGGACTGCGTCGTCGTGGCGGCGGTCGGCGACGGCGACGCGCTCCTGAAGGCGGTCGAGGCGCATCGGCCGCAGGTGTGCGTGGTCGACGTACGGATGCCGCCGACGTTCACCGACGAGGGACTGCGGGCCGCGCTGGTGATCCGCGGGCAGTATCCGGAGGTCGGCGTGCTCGTGCTGTCGCAGTACGTCGAGGAGCGGTACGCGAGCGAGCTGATCGGCGGGAACCCCGGCGGCGTCGGGTATCTGCTGAAGGACCGGGTCGCCGACGTCGACCAGTTCATCGAGGGGCTGCGCCGGGTCGCGGGCGGCGGCGCGGCGCTGGATCCGGAGGTGATCTCCCAGTTGCTGGTGCGATCGCGCAAGGAGGATCCGCTCGCGGTGCTGAGCCCGCGGGAACAGGACGTTCTCCGCGCCATGGCGGAAGGCAGGTCGAACGCCGGCATCGCGAGGGCGCTGGTCGTCGGCGAGGGAGCGATCGAGAAGCACATCAGCAGCATCTTCCAGAAGCTGCGGCTGGCGCCGACCGACGGCGAGCACCGCCGGGTGCTCGCCGTGCTGAAGTACCTGGAGACCTGATGCAGCTGACGAAGGCCCAGCGGACGATGCTGCTCCTCGGACTGGTGCCGCTCCTGGCGCTGCTGGTGGGCGGCGTGGCTGTGACGGTCGGGACGATCCGGGGAAAGCTGGGCTACAACTTCGCGACCGAGTTCGCGGCGCCGGCGCAGGGCGTGCGGATCGCGTCCGATGTGCCGACGCAGGTGCAGGCGAGCGTGGACGGGAAGGTCCACGTCACCGTCAGCGGGTCGTACGCGGCGGCCAAGCCGGACATCAGGATCTCGCCGATGGCCGGCGTGACGACCATCGGGGCTCGGTGCCCCGATGTTCACTGCCATGTGGACCTGACGGTCGAGGTGCCGGCCGAGGCCGCCGTGGAGGCCAAGGTCGAGCGGGTGGCGCTGGAGGTGGCCGGAGTCGCGTCGCCGCTGACGCTGGACGCGACCGGGGGCTCGGTGAATCTGGCGCGGGTGCGCAGTCCGGACGTCTCGGTCAACGTCCGGGGCGGGTCGATCACGCTGTTCTTCGACAATCCACCGGATCGGGTCCGGGCGACCGCGAGCGACGGGTCCATCACGGTGCAGGTCCCGCGGACGGTGTCGTACGGGATCGACGCGGTCGCTGCGCAGGGCTCGACGGATCTCAGCGTCCCCAACGACCAGTCAGCCACCCACCAGTTGTACCTACGCACCCGCTACGGCAGCATCACCGTGCAGTAAGACCATGCAGTAAGACCGTGCAGTAAGACCGTGCAACAGGTCAGAGGGCTGCACAGAAAGTCTTGGCCTTGCCGGTGATGGATTCCCAGTTGGCAGCGGCCACGTCGGCGGGGGAGACGACGTCGGTGCCCGCGCTGACGGCGAGGGCGCCGGCCGCCAGGAAGTCGTGGGCGTTGGTCGCGTTGACGCCGCCGGACGGGATCAGCGGGACGCCGGGGAACGGGCCGTTGAGGTCCTTGAAGTACTTCGGGCCCAGGGCGTGCGCCGGGAAGATCTTCACCGCCGCCGAGCCCAGCGCCAGCGCGGTCATCACCTCGGACGGAGTGAAGGCGCCGAGGACAACGGGGATGCCTGCGGCGTGCGCGGCATCGGCGATCGCTGCGGCCTCGGGACCTTGGCCGGGCGTCACGAGGAACTGCGCGCCGGCGTTGATCGCCTGCGTGGCCTGGTCGGCGGTCTGCACCGTACCGGCGCCGACGACCGCGCCGGTGTCGGCGGCCGTGGAGGCAGCGCGTTCCAGGTGCCGGGGGAGGTCAGGCGTGGTGTAGGTGAGCTCGACGACGTGGATGCCGCCCGCGACCAGCGCGGCGCACAGGTCACGGGCGTCGGAGATCTCCGGCGCCCGGACGACGGTCAGGACCCGATCGGCGCGGAGCAGCTCCAGGGTGTTCACAACAGGTTCCTCTCAGACGGCGCAGGGATGGGAGTACGGCGGATCGCGCGGCCGGGGACGGCGGCGGTTCGGTGCGAGTCGTCGATGACGGGGACGCCGTTGACGAACACGTACGGGATGCCTTCGGCCTGCCGGCGCGGCTCGGGGAACGTGGCGGCGTCCCGCACGGTGGCCGGGTCGAACAGGACCAGGTCGGCGGCGTACCCCTCCCGCACCAGGCCGCGATCCGGAAGCCGGAGCCGGCGGGCGGCGCGGCCGGTGAGGTGGTGGACGCAGTCGGCGAGGTCGAGGACGCCGAGCTCGCGGACGTAGTGGGCGAGGTACCGCGGGAACGTGCCCCACGACCGCGGATGCGGCTTCCCGCCGACCAGGATCCCGTCCGAGCCGCCCGTGTGCGACGGGTGCCGCATGATCGCGCGCACGTTCTCCTCGTGGCCCACGTGCTGCAGGATCGAGGTGGCGAGGTCGTCGGCCAGCAGGATCTCGAAGAAGACGTCCGCGGCCGGCTTCCCGGTGCGCTGCGCGAGAGCCGCGACGGTCCGGCCGACCGCGCCGGACAGCGCGGGGTTGCGGACGCCGCCGATCTCGATCGTGTCCCATTCGACGACGCAGCCGTGGCAGCCGTCGGACCCGACCTGCTCCAGCTCGTACGTGATGCGTTCACGCGCGGACGGATCGCGGAGCCGCGCGAGCAGCGCGTCCGGCCCGCCCTCGGCCGTCCAGCTCGGCAGGATCGCGGCCAGGGTGGTCGCCCCAGGCAGGTACGGATAGGTGTCGGTGGTGACGTCGACCCCGGAGGCCAGCGCCTTGTCGATCATCGCGACCAGCTCGTCGCCGCGGCCGGCGTTCGGGGCGAAGTTCATCACCGCGTGGGTCAGGTGCAGCGCACACCCGGAGCGGCGCGCCACCTCGACCATCTCGCCGTACGCCTCCAGCGCGCCCTTCCCGTAGGAGCGCTGATGTGGCGCGTAGTAGCCGCCGTACGACGCGAGGACCTCGCACAGCGCAACCAGCTCGTCCGTGCTCGCGAACATGCCCGGTGTGTACGTCAGACCGCTGCTCATCCCGACCGCGCCCTCGCGCAGGCCGTCGGCGAGCAGCTGCTGCATCCGCGCGAGCTCGGCACCGGTCGCCGGACGGTTGGAGGTCCCAACGACCATCATGCGCAGCGTGCCCTGCGGGACCAGGTACGCCGCGTTGCACGCGATGCCCTGGTCGAGCCGGTCGAGGTACCCGGCGACCGTCGACCAGGAGAAGTCGAAGTCGTCCGGCTCCCCGTTCCAGCCGGCGATCTGGCGGCGGACGACGGCGCGCGTCGGGTCGTCGATCGGCGCGAAGGACAGGCCGTCCTGACCCAGCACCTCCAGCGTCACGCCCTGACTGACCTTGGCGGTGTGGTCGGGGTTGACGAGGATCTGCAGGTCCGAGTGCGAGTGCATGTCGATGAACCCGGGCGACAGCACCAGCCCGTCCGCGTCGATCGTCCGGTGCGCGGCCGGCAGGTCGTGGCCGATGGCGACGATCCGTCCGGCGTCGACCGCGACGTCGGCGTGGTACCCGGGGGAGCCCGAGCCGTCGACGACCAGCGCCCCCGTGATCAGCACACTCATGTCAGAAGAATGTCCGCACCAGGTCCACGACGACCGGATCCGCGGCGTCCGGGTCGTCGACGACCGGGATCAGGCCCCACTTGTCGAAGGCCGTGCAGGGATGGGACAACCCGACCCGCAGTTCGTCGCCGATCACCACCGGGACGGATTCGTCGAAGGTCAGGTAGCCGTGCTGGTCGTTCAGGTTCGTCACTTTCATGCCGCTGGCCGGCAGCACCGGCGCGCCGTCCGACCGCGGCCGGATCAGCTGCGGCTCGGGATAGTCCTGGTCGAACGGGAAGTCGCGGCGCCCGCCGTCGAAGATCGCCAGCCCCGGCTCGGGCTGCGACGTGATCCGCATCCATCCGTGCATCGCCGGCACCAACTGCTCGCCGTCCGTCCGCGGATGCTCGCCGAGCGGGGACACGCGCCGGTACAGCCCGTCGTCGTGGGTGATGTACGCGCCGGACCGCAGGACCACGCGGGCGCCTTCGCCGGCTTCCGCGGCGAGGACCTTCGCGACCTGCTCGAAGTACTGGCTGCCGCCCGCGCTGACCACCGGCACGATGTCGTCGTCGTACAGCGGCCGCAGCCGGTGGTGGACGCCGGCGAGCTCGCGCAGGTACGCACGGACCTCCTCGAGGTTCTCCTCGTCGACGCCGTGACCGATCGCGCCCTCGTACCCGGCCACGCCGACGAGGCGCAACGTCGACGCGTCGGCGATCGCCTTGCCGACGGCCACTGCGGTCTCGGGATCCCGGGCGCCGGTCCGGCCGCCGATCCCGCCGACTTCGACCATCACGTCGAGCTTCCGCGCGTCCGGGCCGACGTACGCCGAGCGCGCCGCCTCCATCAGCTCGACCGTGTGGACCGAGTCGGCCCACACCATCACCTCGAACGACGGATCGGCCGCGAGCTCGTCGGCGATCCAGCGCAGCTGCAGCGGCGAGATCACCGCGTTCGCGATCAGAACCCGCTGCACGCCGTACGCGCGGGCGACGCCGAGCTGGAAGCCGTTGGCCAGCGTGATCGCCCAGGCGCCGGCGTCCAGCTGCATTGCCCAGAGCGCCGGCGCCATCGTGGTCTTGCCGTGCGGCGCGAGCTCCACGCCGTGGCGGACGCACCAGGCGGCGAGCGTGTCGACGTTGTGCCGCAGGCCGGGCGCGGACAGCGTCATCAGCGGAGTGGGGAGCTGCGAGAGCCGAGGCCTGCCGGCCAGCACCTCCGCGACGGTCCGGCCCCAGAAGGCGGGCGGCAGGGCCTTGTCCTGCCAGCTCACCTGCTGATCGGCGAGAGCGGCGACGGTGTCGGCATCGTAAGCAGGCATCAGACCCCCTGGGGTTCGGGATTGCAGAATACGCAACGCTCATTGCGTATTCTGACTCGTCGGTTGTAGCATCGCGGCCGAAGCCGCGTCAACGCCACACCTATCCCATCACCCCTCCGCCAAGGAGTGCCGATGCCCGAACCGCTCCCTGAGACGACCGCAATCTGCGTGGGCGAGGCGATGATCATGCTGGCCGGCGGACCCGGGCCGCTCGCCGACGTGGAGGTGTTCCGGCGGTCGGTCGGCGGGGCGGAGTGCAATGTGGCCGGTGGGCTCGCCGGGCTCGGTGTACCGACCGGCTGGATCTCACGGGTCGGCGACGACGGGTTCGGCCAGCATGTACTGCGGGATCTGCAGGCGCGAGGAGTCGACGTCGGCGGAGTGGAGCTGGATCCGGTCCGGCCGACGGCGCTCTACGTCAAGGAGTCCGAGAACGGCCGCTCCCGGATGCACTACTACCGGACCGGCTCCGCGGCTGCGGCCATGCAGCCCAGCTTCCTGGATCGGCCCGAGGTCAGCGGGCGACTGCAGCAGGCCAAGCTTGTGCACACCACCGGGATCACCGCCGCGATCTCCACCTCCAGTGCGGACATGCTGGAGCGGCTGGCGACCGAGCCGCGTGAGTACCTGCTCAGCGTCGACTTGAACTGGCGGCCGGCGCTGTGGCGTGATCGGGACCCCGCACCGTTGTGGCGGTTGCTGAAGGCGGCCGACATCGTGCTGATCGGGGCTGATGAGGCTGAGGTCTTCGCCGGTACGGGGGATCCGGATGTGTTGTACGAGCAGCTGCAGACGCCTGTCCTCGTGGTGAAGAACGATGCGCATTCCGCGATCGCGTTCGAGGGTGGGGCCCGTACTGAGGTCCCAGCCCTGTCCGTAGAAGTGGTCGAGACGGTCGGGGCAGGTGACGCGTTTGCTGCCGGGTTCTTAGCGGGGACGTTGCAGGGTTTGTCGATGGTGGAACGGCTCCGGCTGGGGCATTTGAATGCTGCTGCCGTGCTGACAGCGCCGGAGGACCACGCGCCGCCGCCGGCCGCGGCCGAGCGGGAGCGGTTGCTCAAGGCGTCGGACGAGCAGTGGGCGGCGACCAAGGTATGAGTCAGAGCCTCGGCAGGGCGCTGCAGATCCTCACCAGTCTCGGCGAGGGTGAGAGGTCGCTGGACCAGCTCGCGGTCGAGCTAGGCGTTCACAAGACGACGGTGCTCCGGCTGCTCCGCACCATGGAGGCCGAGCGGTTCGTACGTCGGGATGCCCAGCACAGGTACAGCCTGGGCTCGCGGCTGTTCGCGCTCGCCGACGTCGCGCGCGAGCAACACGTCGTACGGCAGGTTGCCGCACCGCATCTGCGGGAGCTGAACCAGAAGACCGGGCAGACGGTTCACCTGGCCGCCTGGGAGAACGGTGAGGTCATCTACATCGACAAGCTCGACAGTGTGCGCTCGGTACGCATGTACTCGCAGGTCGGCGTACCAGCGGCTCTGCACTGCACCGCGGTCGGAAAGGTCCTGCTGGCGGCGCAACCCAAGCGGCAGCGAGAGGCGGTCCTCCAGTCGCTGGACTACAAGGCGTTCACGCCGAACACCATCACGGACGCGGACCGGTTGCGGGACGAGCTGCAGGTGACCACGGAGCGCGGCTGGGCGCAGGACAAGGCGGAGCACGAGTCGTTCATCAACTGCATCGGTGCACCGCTCACCGACAGCACGGGCCGCGTTGTCGGGGCCGTGTCGTTGTCGGTGCCCGACGTACTGCTGAACTATGAGCAGCTACTCGAGCTGCTGCCAGACCTGCTCGCGACCGCCAGAGCGATCAGTGCCGACTACAACTAACTGAGAGGTGTCAGACCTGATGTCCGACAAGACCGCAGTCTCCACCACCGACGCGCCGCCGCCGATGCCGGTGTTCTCGCAGGGCGTCCGCAAGGGCAACATCCTGCAGGTGTCCGGCCAGGGCTCGGTCGACCCGGCCAGCGGCGACTTCGTGTTCGCCGGTGACGTGAAGGGTCAGACCACCCGGGTGCTGCAGAACATCGAGGCGATCCTGAAGGCCGGCGGCGGGAGCATCGACGACGTGGTGATGCTGCGCGTCTACCTCACCGAGCGCGACAACTTCGCCGCGATGAACGAGGCGTACGACGAGTTCGTGTCGGCCCGCACGCCGAGCGGCGTGCTGCCGTCGCGCACCACCGTGTTCACCGGCCTGCCGCTGCCCGACATGCTTGTCGAGATCGACGCGCTGGCCGTCCTGAGCTAGTTCTGCACCGGTGCCCGGACCAGCGGTTCGCCGTTGACGGCCTGCTGGTCCGGGCCCCGATCCCACCACAGCTCCTGGTGGACGGTGAGGTACGGGTACCAGCCGTTGACACCGGTGCCGTGGTGCAAGGAGTGCACCACTTCCGCGAGGTACGACGCGAGGCTCGGCCAGGATGCCGTGAAGTCGCCGGCTCCGTCGTGAAGCGCCATGCCCAGGCGTCCCCGTGCCGGGCCCGGGCGCAGGTCGATGACCTGCAGGTCCCCGTCGCTGTCGGCCCACGGGATCCAGGCCGGATGCCAGTACGGCTCCGAGGCCGGCGGGTGGACGGTGAACCCGTCGTACTCCGCGGCCAGGTCCATCCGCAGCTGCCAGTTCACGGCGATCTCGGAGGCGCTCGACGGGAGCGCCTCCGGCAACAGGTTGGCCCATGACGTCACGCCGTTGTGGCAGCTCAGCGATTCGACCAGCTCAGGCGGCAGTTCGACCGCGTCGCCTTTGAGTTCTGCGCCGGTGGCCGGGGGTGCGAGGACGTCGTACGTCGCGGGAGCGTGCCGGGCGAGCCAGTGGTCGATCCGGCCCCAAGAGGCGGTGATGCTCACCCGCTGGACACTACATCGACAAGCTTCCCGTATCGCGGGATATGGTTTCACAATGCAGGAAACGCGCGGTTCGGTGCAGTCGATCGACCGCGCTGTCGCGATCCTCCGGTGCTTCGACGCGCGGACACCGGACCTCGGGATCAGCGACCTGGCCCGGGCCACCGGCCTGTCCACGAGCACCGTGCACCGGCTGCTGCTGGCCATGCAGGAGAACGGGCTCGTCCGGCAGACCGCGCACCGCCGCTACGCGATCGGTCCGCTGGTCGTGCAACTGGCGCACAGCGGCGGGATCCCGGCCGGCCTGCGCGACGCTGCTCTGCCGGTGTTGCGTGCACTCCGCGATGCCACAGGGGAGACCGCGGCCGTGCACGAACTGCTCCCGTCAGGGCAGCGCGTCGTGCTCGATCAGGTCGAGAGCCACCACCAGTTGCGCCGTACTTACACGGAGTTCGGTCTCCCGGTGGCACTGCCGCTCGGTGCGCCGGGCAAGGCGCTGCTGGCATTCCTGCCGCTCGAGCAGCAGCAGGAGGTGCTGCAGGGCCCGCTGGAGCAGGTGCAACCGGCAACCATCACCGACCCGGAGGTGCTCGCGGAGCAGTTCACGGAGATCCGCCGGCGCGGTTATGCGATGTCGCGGACCGAGCGGACGCCGGGGATCTGCAGTGTGGCGGCACCGGTGTTCGGCTACTCCGGCTCGGTCGCCGGGTGTCTGAGTGTGTCCGGCCCCGAGATGCGGATGCCGGTCGAGCGGATGGAGGAGTTCGGGATGCGGGTCGCCGAGGCAGCCTGGTCGGTGTCGGAGCTGCTGGGAGCGACCCCGGCCGCCCGGGACCGCAGTACGGCGCTGGCCGGCGGCCGGTGATGCGCAGCCTCTGGAAGATCGCCCCCGCTGTCTATCTGCCCGCTCTGCTCTACGGAATCGGGCAGGGCGCCATCGCACCCGTGGTAGCGCTGTCTGCCACCCACTTGGGCGCGTCGGTCGCTGTGGCCGGCCTGGTCGTCGCTGCCGCCGGACTCGGCCAGGTGATCGGTGACATCCCGGCCGGCGCGCTCACCAACCGCATCGGCGAGCGCAGCGCGATGCTGGCTGCCACCGTCCTCGTTGCGCTGGCCCTGCTGGCCTGTCTGGTGGTCCCGACGGTCTGGGGACTCGCAGTGGCGATCGGCTGTACCGGTCTGGCCGGCGCGGTCTGGGGTCTTGCACGACAGGCCTATCTGAGTGAGGCAGTGCCGCTCGAGCTCAGGGCGCGGGCACTGTCCACGCTGGGCGGGGTACAGCGCATCGGCTCGTTCATCGGGCCGTTCCTCGGAGCGGGCGCGATGAAGTTCCTCGGTACCGACGGTGCGTACTGGGTGCACCTGGTGGCCGCCGTACTGGCCTGTGCGGTTCTGGTGGGCCTGCCAGACGTCGCCAACAGGCGCGGAAGAGGCCCGCTGGCCGCACAGTCCACGTGGGGCGTCATCCGCGATCACATCCCCGTACTGCGGACACTCGGCGTCGGAGCGTTGCTCGTCGGGGCCGTCCGGGCGTCGCGCCAGGTCGTGATCCCGCTGTGGGCGCAGCACATCGGACTGGATCCACAGACGACCAGTGTGATCTTCGGGCTGTCCGGAGCCGTCGACATGTTGCTGTTCTATCCGGCGGGATCCGTGATGGACCGGCTCGGCCGGAAGTGGGTCGCCGTACCGTCGATGATCGTGCTGGGGTTGGCGCATCTGCTGCTCCCGCTGACGCACACCACAGCCGCGCTGACCGCGGTCGCGCTGCTGATGGGGATCGGGAACGGCCTCGGCGCCGGCGTGATCATGACGCTCGGCGCGGACGCCTCACCGCCGGTGGGACGGGCCCAGTTCCTCGGCGCGTTCCGGCTGTTCGCCGACACCGGCAACGGCGCCGGACCACTGCTGCTGGCGGGGGCGACCGCGCTGCTCGGGCTCGGGCCGGCGATCGTGATCATGGCCGGTACAGGCTGGGCCGCGGCCACGGCGATGCACCGCTGGATCCCGCCGCATCCGAGGACGGAACGGCCCACGTGAACAACCGATTTGGCTAAACAGCTGTACACCAGGCACACTGTCTACTGCCGAAGACCGCTGGTTGCTGCCCTAGGTAGCTGAAGGTCCCACTCAGGTGGGCGGCCCGCGCAGGTGACTTGGAAGTGACACTGTATGTTTCACGCCCTTGCGCCTGCGCAGGGGCGATTTTCTTTGTTCAGGGGTCCGAGGCGTGGAAGCCGATAGAAGGAGACCCCCATGGCGAGGCCGGACAAGGCAGCCGCTGTCGCGGAGCTGACGGACGAGTTCCGTAGCTCCAACGGCGCCGTGCTGACCGAGTACCGCGGTCTCACCGTCGCGCAGCTGAAGCAACTTCGGACTGCGCTCGGTGACGACGTGAACTACGCCGTGGTGAAGAACACGCTGACCAAGATCGCGGCCAAGGACGCGGGTGTCGACTCGTTCGACTCGCTCCTCGAGGGCCCCTCGGCGATCGCCTTTATCAAGGGCGACCCGGTGGTTGCGGCCAAGGGACTGCGTGACTTCGCCAAGGCGAACCCCCTGCTCGTCATCAAGGGTGGAGTGCTGGACGGTAAGGCACTCGGCTCTGACGAGATCAGCAAGCTCGCTGACCTGGAGTCGCGTGAGGTTCTCCTCGCGAAGCTCGCAGGTGCGATGAAGGCGGCCCCGCAGCAAGCGGTGTCGCTGTTCGCTGCTCCGCTGTCGCAGGCCGCGCGCCTGTTCGCGGCGCTGCAGGAGAAGTTGCCGGCCGACGCCGCTCCGGCGGACGTCCAGGACACGGTGCAGGACACCGTCCAGGACACGGTCGAGGCACCTGCCGAGGCGAGCACCGAGGAGACCGCCGCAGCGGACAGCTGAGGCATCTCACCGCAACACCCCATCAGTGATCACCAAGCACCATCGTTAGGAAGGACCGCCATCATGGCGAAGCTCAGCACCGAAGAGCTCCTCGGCCAGTTCAAGGAACTGACCCTGCTGGAGCTGTCGGAGTTCGTTAAGGCGTTCGAGGAGGAGTTCGGCGTCACCGCCGCCGCCCCGGTCGCCGTTGCCGCCGCTCCGGCCGCCGGCGGGGGCGCCCCCGCCGAGGAGGCCGCCGAGCAGGACGAGTTCGACGTCGTCCTGGAGTCGGCCGGCGACAAGAAGATCCAGGTCATCAAGGAGGTGCGCGGTCTCACGAGCCTCGGCCTGAAGGAGGCCAAGGACCTCGTCGAGTCGGCCCCGAAGGCCGTCCTGGAGAAGGTCGACAAGGCTGCCGCGGAGAAGGCCAAGGAGGCCCTCGAGGGCGCCGGCGCCACCGTCACCCTCAAGTGACCTCGGTTACGCTCCGTCAAGGAGCGTAACGAATGTGTAGAGAAGGGCGGTCCCCACAAGGGGGCCGCCCTTCTGCTGTTACGTGATGGCTAGTATCGCAATCGTTTGACTTCCAGGGGTTACGCAAAACCGTACTCGTGCGTAACCTAGGCCACTGCTCCCTCGTTGGAACCACGTACTCGTCGGTTCGGGGCGGCCAGAACATTCCCGTGAGGAGGACCGGTGGGCGTCGAAGTCCGCGTCGAAGGTCTCACCAAGTCCTTCGGTAGCCAGCTGATCTGGGGCGACGTGTCCCTGACTCTGCCGGCCGGTGAGATCTGCGTGATGCTCGGCCCGTCCGGCACCGGCAAGTCGGTGTTCCTGAAGACGCTGATCGGTCTGATCAAGCCCGACCGGGGCCACGTCTGGATCGAGGGCACCGACATCGCCACCTGCAGCGAGCGTGAGCTGTACGACGTCCGCCGGTTGTTCGGCGTGCTGTTCCAGGACGGCGCGATGTTCGGCTCGATGAACCTCTACGACAACGTCGCGTTCCCGCTCCGCGAGCACACCAAGAAATCCGAGTCCGACATCCGCTCCATCGTGATGGAGAAGATGGAGATGGTCGGCCTGGTCGGCGCCGAGCGGAAGCTGCCCGGCGAGATCTCCGGCGGTATGCGCAAAAGAGCCGGCCTGGCCCGGGCGCTCGTCCTGGACCCCGAGATCCTGCTCGTCGACGAGCCCGACTCCGGCCTCGACCCGGTCCGTACGTCGTTCCTCAACCAGGTCATGATCGACCTGAACGAGGCGTTCGGCGCGACCTTCCTGATCGTCACCCACGACATCAACACCGCACGCACGGTGCCGGACAACATCGGCATGCTGTACCACCGGCACCTGGCGATGTTCGGCCCGCGGGAGATGCTGCTGTCCAGCGAGGAGCCGGTGATCCGGCAGTTCCTGAACGCGCAGATGATCGGCCCGATCGGCATGTCCGAGGAGAAGGACGCCGACGAGCTGGCCCGGGAGATCGGCCAGGAGCTGCCTCCGCTGCCGCCGATCCCGATCCAGCAGCTGCCCAGCAGCGGCATGCTCCGCCCGACCCAGCGCCCGCCGGGCGAATGGTGCCGTGAGAACGGCATCGTCCCCCCGCCCGGGTCGTTCGAGCAGAAGGCCGTGGGGGCGCGGTGACTGTTTCTGCGACCGCCCCGCTGAAGCACGCCGGTTCGCTCTTCGCTTTCGCTCTCGACACCGGCCGGGCGACGTTCCGGCGGCCGTTCCAGCTGAAGGAGTTCCTGCAGCAGGCCTGGTTCGTCGCGAGCGTCACGATCATTCCGACCGCGCTGGTCGCGATCCCGTTCGGTGCGGTGATCGCGCTGCAGGTCGGCGGCCTGATCAAGCAGTTCGGCGCGCAGGCGTTCACCGGTTCGGCCGCCGTGCTGGCCGTCGTGCGGGAGGCGTCGCCGATCGCGACCGCGCTGCTGATCGCGGGCGCCGGCGGTTCCGCGATCTGCGCGGACCTCGGCTCGCGGAAGATCCGCGAGGAGCTGGACGCGATGATGGTGCTCGGCATCGACCCGATCCAGCGGCTGGTGGTGCCGCGGGTACTGGCGACGATGCTGGTCGCGTTCTTCCTGAACGGCTTCGTCAGCGTTGTCGGCGTGATGGGCGGCTACGTCTTCAACGTCGTCCTCCAGGACGGGACACCCGGTAGCTACATCGCGAGCTTCACCGCGCTCGCGCACCTGCCCGACCTGTGGCAGGGGCAGGCGAAGGCGCTGGTCTTCGGGTTCATCGCCGCGGTCGTCGCGTCGTACAAGGGCTGCAACGCGGGCGGCGGCCCGAAGGGCGTCGGCGATGCCGTGAACCAGTCCGTCGTGATCACGTTCATGCTGCTGTTCGTCGCGAACTTCTCGATGACCGCGATCTACTTCCAGCTCGTCCCGCCGAAGGGGGCCTGACGTGTCGGCCCTCATGGACGTGCTGGTCAAGAAGCCGCTGAGCTCGCTCGACCACCTCGGTGAGCAGCTCGCCTTCTACATCAAGGCGCTGGCCTGGTCCGGCAAGTCCGTCACGCGGTACCGCAAGGAGATCTTCCGGCTGCTCGCCGAGGTCACGCTCGGCAGCGGCGCGCTCGCGGTGATCGGCGGCACGGTCGGCGTCATCACGTTCCTGGCGTTCTTCACCGGCACCGAGGTCGGCCTGCAGGGCTACTCGGCGCTGAACCAGATCGGCACCTCGGCCTTCGCCGGTTTCGTGTCGGCGTACATCAACACCCGCGAGATCGGGCCGCTGATCGCCGGGATCGCGCTCGCCGCGACCGTCGGCTGCGGCTTCACCGCGCAGCTCGGCGCGATGCGGATCAGCGAGGAGATCGACGCCCTCGAGGTGATGGCGATCCCGTCGCTGCCGTTCCTGGTCACCACCCGGATCATCGCCGGACTGATCGCGGTGATCCCGTTGTACGTCGTCGGCCTGCTCGCGTCGTACTTCGCGACCAGGCTCACCGTCACGACGTTCTACGGGCAGAGCACCGGCACGTACGACCATTACTTCCATCTGTTCCTGCCACCCGGAGACGTGCTCTGGTCGTTCGGCAAGGTGCTGGTGTTCGCGGTGCTGGTGATCCTGGTGCACTGCTACCACGGCTACCACGCGACCGGCGGTCCGGCGGGTGTGGGCGTGGCCGTCGGCCGCGCGGTCCGGACGTCGATCGTCGTGATCAACGTCGTCGACCTGCTGCTGTCGATGGCGATCTGGGGTACGACGACCACTGTGAGGTTGGCCGGATGACTCTACTGATTGCACGCCTCCGGCGCGCTGGGTCACGGGGCTGTGACTCCCGTCCTTCCCTCGTCGCTCCGGTCGCTGCGCTCCCTCCGCTCCTCAGTCCAGGACGGGAGGCCCCGTGACCAGACTGATCTCGCACAAGGTGCTGGGTGTCGCGTTCATCGGCGTGCTGGTGTTCCTGCTGTGGCTGACGTACGCGTTCTACGCCAAGGTCTTCACCAAGACCGTGAACGTCGAGCTGAAGACCAGCCACATCGGCCTGCAGCTGAACGAGCACGCGGACGTCAAGCTGCGCGGCATCATCGTCGGCGAGGTGCGCGGCGTTTCGACGGACGGCGACGAGGCGACCGTCGACCTGGCGCTCAAGCCCGATCAGGTGAACGAGATCTCCGCCGCGGTCAGCGCCCGGATCCTGCCGAAGACGCTGTTCGGCGAGAAGTACGTCGCGCTGGTGCCGCCGACCGGCACAGAAGCCGGCGGAGGCCGCCACATCAAGGCCGGCGACGTGATCAGCCGGGACAAGACCGCCGTCGGCATCGAGATCGAGAAGGTGCTGAACGACGCGCTGCCGCTGCTCCAGGCGGTCGACCCGGCCGACCTGAACGCCACGCTGAACACCCTTGCGACCGCGCTCGAGGGCCGCGGCGCCGAGATCGCCGGCACCCTCACCCAGCTCGACGGGTACCTGAAGAAGCTGAACCCGCACGTCCCGAAGCTGATGGACGCCCTCGCCAAGCTGACCCAGGTCGCGGACCTGTACGGCGACGCGACGCCGGACCTGGTCCGCGCGCTGCGGAACCTGACCATCACCGGCAACACGGTGGTCGAGAAGCAGAAGCAGCTGCAGCAGTTCTTCGTCGACGTGCAGAACCTGTCCAGCACCGGGAACACGTTCCTGAAGGACAACGAGGACCGGGTGATCCGGCTCGGCCAGGTCAGCCGCCCGGTGCTTGACCTGCTGGAGCGGTACTCACCCGAGGTGCCGTGTTTCCTGCAGGTGATGACCGACACCGCTCCGATCCTGAACGACACGTTCCGCGACGGCCGGCTGAACATCAACCTCGAGCTGATCACGAACCAGCCGACGCCGTACGAGCCGAACGAGAAGCCCGTGTACGCCGACCACCGCGGCCCGACCTGCGTCGGCAAGAACTACAGCCACCCGGGTTCGAAGCCGGGGCCGTACACCCAGGAGAACCCGGCGCCGTACATCACTGGTGACGACGGCGTGATCGGTGACCACAACAAGAACCAGCGCTTCCCGCTCAACCTGACGCTGAACCGGGCGATGCCGGGCTTCGCGATGGACACCCAGGGCGTCGGCACGCCGGCCGAGCAGGATGTCGTCAACTCGGTCGTCGGCCCGGAGATGGGCGTCCCCGCGAACGAGGTGCCCGACCTGACCACGCTGCTGGTCGGCCCGCTGCTCCGCGGAGGGCAGGTGAACCTGAAATGAGCCTGTTCGACAAGAAGACCACGTTCGACACCGTGCGGCTCGGGATCTTCGTGGTGGTGACCACGATCGCGACCGCGCTGCTCGCGGTGACGATCGGGAACATCAGCTTCAACCCGACCACGAAGTACCGGGCGGTCTTCACCGACGCGGTCGGGCTGAACCAGGGCGACGACATCCGGATCGCGGGTGTGAAGGTCGGCCAGGTCGACAAGATCCAGCTGTACCAGGACACGCTCGCGATGGTGACGTTCAGCGTCGACTCCGACCAGGTGATCGACACCTCCACGCACGCGACCCTGCGGTACCGGAACCTGGTCGGCAACCGCTACATCGCGCTCACCGACGGGATCGGCGGCGGCGACCGGCTGAAGAAGAACGGCGTCATCCCGAAGGAGCGGACGACGCCGGCGCTCGACCTGTCGGTGCTCTTCAACGGGTTCAAGCCGCTGTTCACCGCGCTCACGCCGGCGGACGTGAACCAGTTCGCGTTCGAGGTGATCAAGGTGCTGCAGGGCGAGGGCGGCACGATCGAGTCGCTGCTGGCCAAGACCGCGTCGCTGACCACCACGCTGGCCGACGCCGACCAGGTGATCGGCGACCTGATCACGAACCTGACCGGAACGCTGCAGATCGTCTCGCAGCGGCAGGCGAACTTCTCCCAGCTGCTCGTCAACCTGCAGCAGTTCATCACCGGCCTCAGCCAGGACATCACCCCGATCCTCGGCTCGCTGACCTCGATCAACTCGCTGAACACCAAGACCGCCGGCCTGCTGCAGCAGACCCGGGTGCCGATCAAGGCCGACCTGGACAAGCTCCGCGCGGTCGCCACCACGCTCGACGACACCCAGGCGATCTGGGTGAAGACCCTGCAGTTCATGCCGGAGAAGCTCAACACGATGACCCGCACCGCGTCGTACGGCTCCTGGTTCAACTTCTACCTGTGCAACTTCGACGGCAACGTCACGCTGCCCACCGGCACCCGCATCCCGGTCTCGTACCAGCTCAACTCAGCGAGGTGCCAAAAGTGACCCCCCTCGAATATTCGGCACGCATCTCCGGCGCCCAG
Source organism: Kribbella sp. NPDC003505 (assembly GCF_040610875.1). NCBI lineage: Bacteria > Bacillati > Actinomycetota > Actinomycetes > Propionibacteriales > Kribbellaceae > Kribbella > Kribbella sp. NPDC003505. The sequence goes on from NZ_JBEXNA010000012.1 coordinate 81,618, forward strand.
GCGGGCACCTCGCTGCGTTGTCGTCGGGGCACGATGAAACCCGCATCGAGCCCCTCCTCCGCCTTGCGATGCACCCACCTGGACACCGGAGCTACGCACCAACATCCGAGGGGGGTCACTTCGTGAAACCCTTCCGCGAGCAGAACCAGGTGACGATCGGCGTGATCGGGCTGACCGTGATCGGCCTGATCATGCTGGCCGCGTTCAAGGCGCAGGACCTGCCGCTGATCGGCGGCGGCACGAAGTACTCCGCGCAGTTCTCCGAGGCGGGCGGCCTGAAGCCGAACGACGAGATCCGGGTCGCCGGCGTCCGGGTCGGCAAGGTCCGCAAGGTCGAGCTCGCCGGCACCCACGTCCGGGTCGAGTTCGTGGTCGACAAGGGCGTGAAGCTCGGCGACCAGACCGGCGCGGAGATGAAGATCAAGACGCTGCTCGGCCAGAAGTACCTGAAGCTGGACCCGGCCGGTTCCGGCGAGCTGAAGCCGGGCTCCGAGATACCGCTGGCCCGGACCATCTCGGCGTACGACGTCGTGGACGCCTTCACCGACCTGGCCAACACCACCGAGCGGATCAACACCGCGCAGCTGGCGAAGGCCCTGGACACGCTGTCGGCGACGTTCAAGAACACGCCGGAAGAGGTGCAGGCGTCGTTGACCGGCCTGTCCCGCCTGTCCCGGAACGTGGCCAAGCGCGACGAGCAGCTCAAACTGCTGCTCCAGCACTCGAACGTGGTCACCAAGGTCCTCGCCGACCGCAACCAGCAGCTGATCAAGCTGATGAAGGACGGCAACACCGTCTTCCAGGCCGTGCAGGCCCGGCGGGCGCTGATCCACCAGCTGCTGGTGTCGACGCAGAAGCTGTCCGCGCAGATCACCGCGCTGGTCCGGGAGAACCGCAAGGACCTCGGGCCGACGCTGCAGAAGGTCAACGCGGTGCTCGCCGTCCTCCTGCAGAACCAGAACTCGCTGGACGCGAGCATCAAGGGCCTGGCGCCGTTCGTCCGCGTCTTCACCAACACCCTCGGCACCGGGCCGTGGTTCGACACCTACCTGCAGAACCTGGTGCCGGTCCCGGAGATCCCGCTGCCGAAGGTGCCGATTCCCGGACTGCCGACGATCCTGGGAGGTGGCGGCTGATGAAGGTCAACGCACTGTCCCGGCTGATCGCCGTCGGCGTGGTCGTGGTGATCCTCGCGGTCAGCGTCGTGACGCTATGGCCGAAGCCCGAGCGGGTGACGGCGACGGCGTACTTCCCGCGTGCGGTCTCGGTCTACCCGGGGTCGGACGTGCGGATCCTCGGCATCAAGGTCGGCGAGGTGGAGAGCGTCACCCCGGCCGGCCGGACGGTCCGGGTGAAGTTCTGGTGGGAGGCCAAGCACAAAGTGCCCGCCACCGCGAAGGCGGTGATCGCGTCGCCGTCGATCGTCGCGGACCGGTACGTGCAGCTCACCCCGGCGTACTCCAAGGGCGCTGTGATGGCCGACGGCGCGCAGATCCCGATCGAGCGGACCGCCGTACCGCTGGAGCTCGACCAGATCTACCAGAGCCTCAACGACCTGTCGGTGGCGCTCGGGCCGAAGGGCGCGAACGACCAAGGCGCGCTGGCCCGGCTGCTGGACGTCTCGGCGAAGAACCTGAACGGCCAGGGCGCCAAGCTGAATCAGACCATCACCGACGTCTCCAAGCTGACCAGCACGCTGTCCGGGAACTCGTCGGCGTTGTTCAACACCATCCGGCAGCTGCAGACGTTCGTGTCCGCTCTGGCTGCGAACGACCAGCTGGTCCGCCAGTTCAACACGAACTTCGCCGCGGTCTCGACGACGCTCGCCGGCGAACGCAAGGACCTGGGCACGTCGCTGTCGCTGCTGGCGACCGCGCTCGGCGAGGTCGCGACGTTCGTCAAGGAGAACCGGACGCTGGTGAAGAACACGGTCTCCGGTGCCACCAAGCTGTCGCAGATCCTGGTCAACGAGAAGGCCGCGCTGGCGGAGGTGCTCGACACCGCGCCGCTCGGCCTCGGCAACCTGGCCCGGATCTACAACCCGCAGTTCGGCACGCTCGACCAGCGGATCAACCCCGGGCAGCTCGACGACCCGGCGACGTTCGTGTGCTCGCTGCTGCTGCAGGCGAACCAGCCGCTGTCGACGTGCTCGACGCTGAAGCCGGTCCTCGACGCGCTCGCCAAGCTGCCGCTGCTCGAGCAGCTGACCGGCACCGGGCCGACCAGCGGCGGCCCCGCCGGTACGCCGTGGGCGCCGAAGCCGCAGGCCCCGCTGAACAGTCCTGACCCGGTCGACCCGACGCTTGGGGGGCTGGTCCGATGAAGCGCCGTACGTCGATCGTGGCCGGAGTCGCGGCGCTCGCGATGCTGCTGAGCGGCTGTGACTTCAGCGTGTACTCGCTGCCGCTGCCCGGCGGCGCGAAGATCAAGGGGCCGTCGTACACGGTCACCGTCGAGTTCACCGACGTCCTCGACCTGGTGCCGAAGTCGACGGTGAAGGTCGACGACGTCACCGTCGGCACGGTCGAGAAGGTCTGGCTGGAGGGGTACGTCGCGAAGGTGCGGATCCGGCTGCCGAAGAGCCTCGACCTGCCGGACAACACACACGCCACGATCCGCCAGACCAGCCTGCTGGGCGAGAAGTTCGTGTCGCTGTCCCGGCCGACGGGGACCGAGAAGCCGCGCGGCAAGCTCGACAACGGCGAGCTGATCCCGCTGTCCAGGACGACCAGCAACGTCGAGGTCGAGGAAGTGCTGTCCGCGCTCTCGCTGCTGCTGAACGGCGGCGGCGTGGCCCAGCTGCAGATCATCACCCAGGAGCTGAACAAGGCGCTCACCGGCAACGAGCCGGCGATCCGCAGCGTGCTGACGCAGCTGAACACGTTCGTCGGCACCCTGGACCAGAACAAGGCGCGGATCGTCACCGCGATCAAGTCGGTGGACTTGCTGGCCAAGAAGCTGAATGCGCAGAAGGCGACGCTCGCGACCGCGATCGACTCGCTCCCGGCGTCGATCGCGACGCTGGACAAGCAGCGCGCCGCGCTGGTCAAGACGCTGCAGGCGCTGGCCACGTTGGGCAACACGGCGACCCGGGTGATCACCTCGGCCCAGAAGGACCTGGTGGCCAACCTGAAGTCGCTCTACCCGATCCTCACCAAGCTGGCCGAGGCGGGGGAGAACTTGCCGAAGTCGCTGGAGTTGCTGTTCACCTATCCGTTCCCCGACAACGCCGCCAAGGCCGCGAAGGGTGACTACACCAACCTCGGGATCACGCTCGACGTGAACACCAAGAAGGCACTCGACAACCTGCTCGGCATCCAGTTGCCGACGGCCGGCCCGACCGCGATCCCGACCGGCCGGATCAGCCTGCCGGTGCACCTGCCGACGAGTCAGGCGCCGGGCAGCGTCCTCCCGTCGCTGCCCGTCCCGACCGGGACCACGACGACCTGCATCACCGTGCTCGGGCTGCCGGTGTGCTCGCCGACGCTGAACCGGTCCGGGCTCGATCCCGACCTGGCGAGGGCCCTGATGCCGGGGGTGGTCGGATGATCACCAGAGCGGTCCGGATCCAGTTGATGGTGTTCCTGCTGATCACCGTCGTCGGCGTCGCGTTCGTCGGCGCCCGGTACGCCCAGATCGACAAGCTGATCGTCGACGACGACTACACGGTGAGCGCCAGCTTCGCCGAGTCCGGCGGCATCTTCACCGGCGCCGAGGTGACCTACCGCGGCCAGCCGGTCGGCCGGGTCGGTCAGCTGAAGCTGCTCAGCGACGGCGTCCAGGTGAACCTGGACATCGACAAGAAGGTCAAGATCCCGAACGACCTGCTCGCCGTGGTCGCGAACCGGTCCGCGATCGGCGAGCAGTACGTCGACCTGCAGCCGCGCCGCGACGGGGCGCCGTACCTGCAGGACAACTCGCGGATCGACCGCAGGGACACCGCGATCCCGATCGACACCACCGAACTGCTGCTGAACCTCGACCAGCTGGTGAACTCGGTCGACAAGAACAGCCTGCGGACCACGGTCCGCGAGCTCGGGACCGCGCTCAAGGGCAAGGGCACCGACCTGCAGAAGATCATCGACAGCTCCGGCAAGCTGATCGACGACGCGGACGCCAACGTGCTGCAGACGATCAAGCTGATCAACGACGGCGACACCGTGCTCGCCACCCAGGTGGCCAGCGGCGACGCGATCAAGACCTGGGCGAAGAACCTCGCGCTGCTGTCCGACACCCTGGTCAGCTCGGACGCCAACCTGCGCAAGGTCATCGACCAGGGCTCACTGGCATCCACGCAGGTCACGGGGCTGATCCAGGAGAACAGTGCGTCGATCGCGGTGCTCCTCGGTAACCTCCTGACGGTGAACGAACTGACCGCGGTCCGGCTGGACGCCGTCGAGCAGCTGCTGGTGGTGTACCCGGCGGTGTCGATGGGCGGCTACGTCGTACCGGCCAAGGACCCGGGCACCGGCCACTACGACGCGCACTTCGGCCTGGTCGTGGGGCTCCAGCCGCCGGCCTGCCGGCCCGGGTACGGCGGCACCGACAAGCGGGTCCCGCAGGACCTCAAGAACACCCCCGCGAACACGAAGGCCGGCTGTACGGCGAACCCGGGCAGCGGGATCAACGTCCGGGGCTCACAGAACAAGCCGACCCCGTCGTCGCGGGAGGACCTGAACCGCGGCGGGTACGGGATCGGCTACGACCCGGCGACCGGCGCCGCGGGCGGAACCGATGGGATGCCGCAGCTGACCCTGGGCTCCACCGGTGGACAGCAGGAGTTGCTCGGCAGCGACTCCTGGAAGGCACTCATCCTCGGACCGGTGACCGGCAAGTGAATAGGCCCTATCCGGTGATCCAGCGCCTACTGCGGGGCACTCGGCGCGGCACCTCGCCGCACGGGAGCGAAGGCCACGATGCGCCGCATCGAGACCTTCGCTCCCGCACGCCGAGCCACCACACCGAGCACCTCCTCGCTACGGCGCCGGATCACCGGATAGGGCCTACACGCAACGGCCGGCTCGTGCTGGCCTGGGCGCTCAGCGTCCTGCTCATCGTGGCGCTCGCGGGCCTCACGCTGTCGGTGGTCGCCCTGAGCAAGCAGCGGGCCGACGACTCGCAGCGCGACGGCGCGATGAAGGCCGCGCGGCAGCTCGCGCTGGACTTCACGACGTACGACTACAAGACGTCGGAGGCGGACTTCAAGCGCGTGACCGACGAGTCGACCGGGCAGTTCAAACAGGAGTTCGAGGCCGGGATCGCCGCGGTGAAGACCGAGGTCGTGACGAACAAGGCGACCTCCAAGGGCGACGTCAAGGAAGCGGCCGTGGTCTCGAACGACAAGGACTCCGCCCAGGTGCTGGTGATCGTGAACGCGGTGGTGACGAACACGGCCTCGGCCGAAGGCGTCCAGCGCCGCTACCGGATCAAGCTGGACATGGTCCGCGAGAAGGACCGCTGGCTGACCGCCGACCTCCAGGTGGTGGGCTGATGCCTGCGTCCCGCAACCGTCCCCGCATCGCCGGCCAGCGCCGGACGGCGAAACCGGACCAGCCGGAGGCGCCGGCCCCGGAGGTCGTCGAGCCCGAGGTGCTCGACGACGATGTGACCCCGACCACAGAGGAGCCCTCGGAGGGCTTTTCCGAGGAGTCGCCGGCAGCCGAAATCTCTACGGAGAGTGACCAGAAGCGGGGTCTCGGGGCCACGCTGACGGCCGCGCTCGCCGTGGTCGTCGTCCTCACGCTGACGGTCGCCGCCGTGCTCGGGGTCAAGGCCTGGCACGGCAAGCAGGCCGAGGACGCCCGCAGCCAGGCGGCTGCGGCCGGGCGGAAGGCGGCCGAGACGGCGCTCAGCTACGACTACCGCGACCTGGACAAGAGCTTCGCCGCGGCGCGGGCGACGATGACCCCGGACTTCGCCGCCAAGTTCGACGAGACCGCGAAGGTCGCCGGCGAACTGGCCACCAAGACCAAGGCGACGGTCAAGGCCGAGGTCCGCGAGGTCGGGGTCCGCGACGGCGACGCCGACCGGGTCACGCTGATCATCTTCGTCAACCAGACGACCACCAGCACGATCACGAAGGGTAGTCCCCGGGTGGACCTGAACCGGACCCGGTTCACCATGGTCCGAAACGGCGACCGATGGCTGGTCCAGGAGATCGCCGGACTGTAATCTCTTCCTAACTCCGCAACCTTTGGGGCGCCGGGTGTCTCGTGGGTGATCTACCCGCTGGAGACTCCGGGTCGGTCCTTGACGGAGAGGGTGGTCCGAGGCAAACTATTGGACCCCATTGGACAGGCTTGCCTGGATCATGTAGCCTATTGCTTTGCGCTGCCTTTCTCTCGCCTCTGCTCGGGTCTCCGACTTGACTGGGGCGGCTTGGCGTGCGCTCCCAGCACCGATGTGATTTTGCGAGCCCGTGGAAGGACGCCCCTTGGTCGCCTCGCGCAACCCCCAGTCCGACAGCATTTCCAACGTCACCGGCCCCCGCCGCATCTCCTTCGCAAAGATCTCCGAGCCGCTCCAGGTTCCGGATCTGCTTGCGCTGCAGGTGGACAGTTTCGACTGGCTGGTCGGTAACGAAACGTGGCAGGCCCGGGTGGCCGCCGCCGAGGCCGAGGGGCGGTCGGACCTGTCCGGCCCCAGCGGCCTGGAAGAGATCTTCGAGGAGATCTCCCCGATCGAGGACTTCAGCGGCACCATGTCGCTGTCGTTCCGCGACCACCGCTTCGAGCCGCCGAAGAACACGGTCGACGAGTGCAAGGAGCGCGACGTCACGTACTCCGCGCCGCTGTTCGTCACGGCCGAGTTCATGAACAACGAGACCGGCGAGATCAAGAGCCAGACCGTGTTCATGGGCGACTTCCCGCTGATGACCCGCAAGGGCACGTTCGTGATCAACGGCACCGAGCGCGTCGTCGTGTCGCAGCTCGTCCGTTCGCCCGGTGTGTACTTCGAGCGCACGCCGGACAAGACGTCCGACAAGGACATCTTCACCGCCAAGATCATCCCGTCGCGCGGCGCGTGGCTGGAGTTCGAGGTGGACAAGCGCGACATGGTCGGCGTCCGCCTCGACCGCAAGCGCAAGCAGAACGTCACCGTCCTGCTGAAGGCGCTCGGCTGGACCGACGCGCAGATCCTCGAGGAGTTCGGGGACTACGAGTCGATCCGCCTGACCCTGGAGAAGGACCACACCTCCGGCCAGGACGACGCGCTGCTGGACATCTACCGCAAGCTGCGTCCGGGTGAGCCGCCGACCCGCGAGGCCGCGCAGGCGCTGCTGGAGAACTACTACTTCAACGGCAAGCGCTACGACCTGGCCAAGGTCGGTCGCTACAAGATCAACAAGAAGCTCGGCCGGGACGAGGCGCACGACCAGGCGGTGCTGACCGTCGACGACATCGTCGCCACGATCAAGTACCTGGTCGCGCTGCACGAGGGCAAGACCGAGCTGCCGGCCCCGCGCGGCGAGATCGTGGTCGAAGAGGACGACATCGACCACTTCGGCAACCGTCGCCTGCGCACCGTCGGCGAGCTGATCCAGAACCAGCTGCGCACCGGCCTGGCCCGGATGGAGCGCGTGGTCCGGGAGCGGATGACGACCCAGGACGTCGAGGCGATCACGCCGCAGACCCTGATCAACATCCGTCCGGTGGTGGCGGCGCTGAAGGAGTTCTTCGGCACCTCCCAGCTGTCGCAGTTCATGGACCAGACCAACCCGGTCGCGGGCCTGACCCACAAGCGCCGGCTGAACGCGCTCGGCCCGGGTGGTCTGAGCCGTGAGCGGGCCGGCTTCGAGGTCCGTGACGTGCACCCGTCGCACTACGGCCGGATGTGCCCGATCGAGACCCCGGAAGGCCCGAACATCGGTCTGATCGGCTCGCTCGCGTCGTACGGCCGGGTGAACGCGTTCGGCTTCGTCGAGACGCCGTACCGCAAGGTCGTCGACGGCCAGGTCACCGACCAGGTGGACTACCTGACCGCCGACGAGGAGGACCGCTTCGTCATCGCGCAGGCGAACGCCGCGCTGAACGACGAGAACCGGTTCGCCGAGGAGCGCGTGCTGGTCCGTCGCCGGCACGGCGAGGTCGAGCTCGTGCCGGTCGAGGACGTGGACTACATGGACGTCTCGCCGCGCCAGATGGTGTCGGTGGCGACCGCGCTGATCCCGTTCCTCGAGCACGACGACGCCAACCGCGCGCTGATGGGTTCGAACATGCAGCGCCAGGCGGTGCCGCTGATCACCTCGGACGCCCCGCTGGTCGGTACCGGCATGGAGTTCCGCGGTGCGGTCGACGCCGGCGACGTGGTCGTGGCCGACAAGGCCGGTGTGGTCAAGGAGGTCTCGGCCGACCTGATCGAGGTCGCCGCCGACGACGGCACGTACCAGACCTACCGGATGGCGAAGTTCCGCCGCTCGAACCAGGGCACCTGCATCAACCAGCGCCCGCTGGTCGACGCCGGCGCGCGGGTCGAGATCGGTACGCCGCTGGCCGACGGTCCCTGCACCGACGAGGGCGAGATGGCCCTCGGCCGGAACATGCTGGTCGCGTTCATGACGTGGGAGGGCTACAACTACGAGGACGCGATCATCCTCAGCCAGCGCGTCGTGCAGCAGGACCTGCTGACCTCGATCCACATCGAGGAGCACGAGGTCGACGCCCGCGACACCAAGCTGGGCCCGGAGGAGATCACCCGGGACATCCCGAACGTCTCCGACGAGATGCTGTCCGACCTGGACGAGCGCGGCATCATCCGGATCGGCGCCGAGGTCACCACCGGTGACATCCTGGTCGGCAAGGTCACCCCGAAGGGCGAGACCGAGCTGACCCCGGAGGAGCGGCTGCTGCGCGCGATCTTCGGTGAGAAGGCGCGCGAGGTCCGCGACACGTCGCTGAAGGTCCCGCACGGCGAGGAGGGCACCGTCATCGGCGTCCGGGTCTTCGACCGGGACAACGGCGACGAGCTGCCGCCGGGCGTCAACCAGCTGGTCCGGGTGTACGTCGCCCAGAAGCGGAAGATCTCGGTCGGCGACAAGCTGGCCGGCCGGCACGGCAACAAGGGCGTCATCTCGAAGATCCTGCCGGTCGAGGACATGCCGTTCCTCGAGGACGGCACCCACGTCGACGTGATCCTGAACCCGCTGGGCGTGCCCGGCCGGATGAACGTCGGCCAGGTGCTGGAGACCCACCTCGGCTGGATCGCCTCCCGCGGCTGGGAGGTCGACCCGGAGAACCAGGAGGAGTGGGCGCAGCGGCTGATCAAGATCGGCGCCGGTGCGGCCGAGCCGATGACGAACGTCGCCACCCCGGTCTTCGACGGCGCCACCGAGGAAGAGGTCACCGGCCTGCTGTCCTCGACGCTGCCGAACCGCGACGGCGTCCGGATGGTCAACGGGCAGGGCAAGGCGAAGCTGTTCGACGGCCGTTCGGGTGAGCCGTTCCCGGACCCGATCGGTGTCGGCTACATGTACATGCTGAAGCTGCACCACCTGGTCGACGACAAGATCCACGCGCGCTCGACCGGTCCGTACTCGATGATCACGCAGCAGCCGCTGGGCGGTAAGGCCCAGTTCGGCGGCCAGCGGTTCGGCGAGATGGAGGTGTGGGCCCTGGAGGCCTACGGTGCCGCCTTCGCGCTGCAGGAGCTGCTGACCATCAAGTCCGACGACGTCGTCGGGCGGGTCAAGGTGTACGAGGCGATCGTCAAGGGCGAGAACATCCCGGAGCCGGGTATCCCGGAGTCCTTCAAGGTTCTGGTCAAGGAAATGCAGTCCCTCTGCCTCAATGTCGAGGTGCTCTCGTCCGACGGAAGCCGGGTCGAGATGCGCGACAGCGAGGAGGACGTCTTCCGGGCGGCGGAGGAACTGGGCATCGACCTGTCCCGGCGGGAGCCGAACAGCGTCGAGGAGGTCTGAGCGGGTTGCCGTTCGACATCAACAACCGACTCACTCAGACCCCTTGTATTTAGGAGATAACACATCGTGCTCGACGTGAACTTCTTCGACGAGCTTCGGATCGGCCTGGCCACGGCGGACGAGATCCGCCAGTGGTCGCACGGCGAGGTCAAGAAGCCGGAGACGATCAACTACCGGACCCTCAAGCCCGAGCGTGACGGTCTGTTCTGCGAGAAGATCTTCGGTCCCACCCGGGACTGGGAGTGCTACTGCGGCAAGTACAAGCGCGTTCGCTTCAAGGGCATCATCTGCGAGCGGTGTGGCGTCGAGGTCACCCGCTCCAAGGTGCGCCGGGAGCGGATGGGCCACATCGAGCTGGCTGCGCCGGTCACCCACATCTGGTACTTCAAGGGTGTCCCGTCGCGGCTCGGCTACCTGCTCGACCTCGCCCCGAAGGACCTGGAGAAGGTCATCTACTTCGCGGCGTACATGATCACCGACGTCGACGACGAGGCCCGGCACCGCGACCTGTCCTCGCTCGAGGGCCGGGTGGACGTGGAGCGCAAGCAGCTCGAGAACCGTCGTGACAACGACATCGAGCAGCGGATGAAGAAGCTCGAGGAGGACCTGGCGCAGCTCGAGAACGAGGGCGCCAAGGCCGACGTACGCCGCAAGGTCAAGGAAGGCGCCGAGCGTGAGGTCAAGCAGCTGCGCGACCGTGCGCAGCGCGAGATCGACCGCCTCGACGAGGTCTGGACCCGGTTCAAGAACCTGAAGGTCCAGGACCTGGAGGGCGACGAGATCCTCTACCGCGCCATGAAGGAGCGGTTCGGCAAGTACTTCGAGGGCGCCATGGGCGCCGCCGCGATCCAGCGCCGGCTGGAGACCTTCGACCTGAAGGCCGAGGCGGACAACCTGCGCGAGACGATCAAGACCGGCAAGGGGCAGCGCAAGACCCGCGCCCTGAAGCGGCTCAAGGTCGTCACCGCGTTCCTGGCGACCAACAACAGCCCGATGGGCATGGTGCTGGACTGCGTCCCGGTGATCCCGCCGGACCTGCGCCCGATGGTGCAGCTCGACGGTGGCCGGTTCGCGACCTCGGACCTGAACGACCTGTACCGCCGCGTGATCAACCGGAACAACCGGCTCAAGCGACTGCTCGACCTGGGTGCGCCGGAGATCATCGTCAACAACGAGAAGCGGATGCTGCAGGAGGCCGTCGACGCGCTGTTCGACAACGGCCGCCGCGGCCGTCCGGTCACCGGCCCGGGCAACCGGCCGCTGAAGTCGCTGTCCGACATGCTCAAGGGCAAGCAGGGCCGTTTCCGTCAGAACCTGCTCGGCAAGCGCGTCGACTACTCCGGCCGTTCGGTCATCGTGGTCGGCCCGCAGCTGAAGCTGCACCAGTGCGGTCTGCCGAAGGCGATGGCGCTGGAGCTGTTCAAGCCGTTCGTGATGAAGCGGCTGGTCGACCTCAACCACGCGCAGAACATCAAGTCCGCCAAGCGGATGGTGGAGCGTCAGCGCGCCCAGGTCTGGGACGTGCTGGAAGAGGTCATCACCGAGCACCCGGTGCTGCTGAACCGTGCGCCTACGCTGCACCGGCTCGGCATCCAGGCGTTCGAGCCGCAGCTGATCGAGGGCAAGGCGATCCAGATCCACCCGCTCGTCTGCTCCGCGTTCAACGCGGACTTCGACGGTGACCAGATGGCGGTGCACCTGCCGCTGTCGGCCGAGGCGCAGGCCGAGGCCCGGATCCTGATGCTGTCGACGAACAACATCCTGAAGCCGGCCGACGGTCGCCCCGTCACCATGCCGACCCAGGACATGATCATCGGCATCTACTTCCTGACCATGCTGAAGGAAGGCGCCAAGGGCGAGGGCCGGGCGTTCAGCTCGGTGGCCGAGGCCGTGATGGCCTTCGACCGCAACGAGCTGTCGCTGCAGGCCAAGATCACCATCCGGCTGGACGGGTCGGCCGCTCCGGCCGACGCGACCGCGCTGCCGGACGGCGGGTTCTCGCTGGAGACCACGCTGGGCCGGGCGCTGTTCAACGAGGCGCTGCCGGCGGACTACCCGTTCGTCGACACCGAGGTGGGCAAGAAGCAGCTCGGCGGGATCGTCAACGACCTGGCCGAGCGGTACACCAAGGTCGAGGTGGCGCACGCGCTGGACGCGCTGAAGGACCTCGGTTACTACTGGTCCACCCGTTCGGGTGTCACGGTGTCGATCGACGACTTCAGCACGCCGCCGAGCAAGCCCGAGATCATGGCCCGGTACGAGTCCCAGGCCGAGAAGGTCCAGAAGCAGTTCGAGCGGGGTCTGATCACCTCGTCCGAGCGGCGTCAGGAGCTGATCGAGATCTGGACCGGCGCCAACGCCGAGGTCGGTAAGGCGATGGAGGAGAACTTCGCCAAGGACAACCCGATCTGGATGATGGTGCACTCCGGTGCCCGAGGCAACATGATGCAGATCCGGCAGATCTCCGGTATGCGTGGTCTGGTGGCCAACCCGAAGGGCGAGATCATCGCCCGGCCGATCAAGTCCAACTTCCGTGAGGGCCTGTCGGTGGTCGAGTACTTCATCGCCACCCACGGCGCCCGGAAGGGTCTGGCCGACACCGCGCTGCGGACCGCCGACTCGGGGTACCTGACCCGGCGTCTGGTGGACGTCTCGCAGGACGTGATCATCCGCGAGGAGGACTGCGGGACCGAGCGGGGCCTGCCGAAGCAGATCGGCGAGAAGGGCCCGGACGGCAAGGTCGTGCACGCCGAGAACGTGGAGACCAGCGCGTACGCGCGGACCCTGGCCACCGACGCCCTGGACGCCGACGGCAACGTCGTGCTCGCCGGCGGCTCGGACCTGGGCGACGTGTCGATCGCGAAGCTGGTCGCGGCCGGCCTCGAAGAGGTCAAGGTCCGGTCGGTGCTCACCTGTGACGCCAAGACCGGTACCTGCGCGAAGTGCTACGGCCGTTCGCTGGCGACCGGCAAGCCGGTCGACATCGGCGAGGCGGTCGGCATCATCGCGGCCCAGTCCATCGGTGAGCCGGGTACGCAGCTGACGATGCGGACCTTCCACACCGGCGGTGTCGCGGGTGATGACATCACCCACGGTCTGCCGCGTGTCGTCGAGCTCTTCGAGGCGCGTCAGCCCAAGGGCAAGGCGCCGATCTCGGAGGCCGCGGGCCGGATCTCGATCGAGGACACCGACAAGACCCGGAAGCTGGTGCTGACGCCGGACGACGGGTCCGAGGAGGTCGCCTACCCGGTCTCCAAGCGCGGTCGCCTGCTGATCGAGGAGGGCCAGCACGTCGAGGTCGGCCAGCAGCTGACGCAGGGTACGCCGGACCCGCAGGAGGTTCTGCGGATCCTGGGTGTCCGCAAGGCGCAGGAGCACCTGGTGGACGAGGTCCAGGAGGTGTACCGGTCGCAGGGTGTGGCCATCCACGACAAGCACATCGAGATCATCGTCCGGCAGATGCTGCGCCGGGTCACGGTGATCGAGTCGGGCGACGCTCAGCTGCTGCCGGGCGAGCTCGCGGACCGCGTCACCTTCGAGGCGGAGAACCGCCGCGTGGTGGCCGAGGGCGGTACGCCGGCCTCGGGCCGTCCGGTGCTGATGGGTATCACCAAGGCCTCGCTGGCGACCGAGTCGTGGCTGTCGGCCGCCTCCTTCCAGGAGACGACCCGCGTCCTCACCGAGGCCGCGATCCACGGCAAGTCCGACTCGCTGGTCGGTCTGAAGGAGAACGTCATCATCGGAAAGCTGATCCCGGCGGGTACCGGCATGGACCGGTACCGCAACATCCGGGTGGAGCCCACCGAGGAGGCGAAGGCCGCGATGTACTCGATGGTCGGCTACGAGTCGTACGACTACGACTTCGGCCCGTCCAGCGGTCAGTCGGTCCCGCTCGACGACTTCGACCTCGGTTCCTACCAGAACTGAGCGCAGTCACACCGCCGAGGGCGGCACTTCCCTGCCGGGAGGTGCCGCCCTCGCGGCGTTTCCGAACACCGCACCGCCGGGACTCCCGGCTGCCCCAGCACCCTGCGACGCCGTTTCATTCGAGGGGATATCCCCTCGAGTGCTGGGTTCTCCACTCGTACACCAGAGGAGAACCCCCAACTCCAGTGGATATCCACTGCAGTTGTCGACGGGGTCGGCGACGAACGGGGCCCAGACGACGTCCCCACGCCGCTCTTCGGACCCAGTTTCAGGGCGCACTGCCCGTCGAACCCCAAACCCGCCGGACGCGCCGCGGGACTTGCTGCCGGACCTGCCGCCCCGGACGACGCTCTGGTCGGGCCATCTGGTCGGGCGCACGTCATGAGTACGCCTTCACGGGGAGGGGTTGCCTACTCAGATGGAGGGTTGCCTCGTGGGATTCTGAGTGGGCAAGCCTCCAACTCGGTGGGCAACCCCTGGACACCAGAGCACCGCTCGCTGCACGGGTCGACCTCCGAAGGGGCGTGGCGGACAGGGCGGGGTCGCGGGAACGGAGGGCCGGTACGACGGGTGCCAGAAAAGACACTCGGGGTGGCGGCTGAAAGTGTGGGCGGGATGCGCCAAGATTGGTCCATGACGGATCTGCCGGCCTACCTGCGGCCTTTCGTCCTGGGGGTTCTGGAAGGTTCTGACGTACGCGTCGATCGCCTGGGGGAGATCGACCTGTACCGCCCGCCCGGTACCGCCCGAGGCGGCGCAATTCTCTTCGTGCACGGGGGACCCGGACCGGCGAACCTCGAGGTGATGCCTCGGGACTGGCCGGTCTACAAGGGTTATGCAACCGCTGCCGCCAGGCGTGGCCTGGTGTCGGCGGTGGTCGACCACAGCCTGATTCACGGCCTGGACCGACTGGTCGCGGCCGCGGACGAGGTGGAGGCTGCGGTCGGCGTACTGCGTTCCGATCCACGCGTCGATCCCGATCGGGTCGGCCTGTGGTTCTTCTCGGGCGCCGGCCTGCTCGCCGGGGAGTGGCTGGACAGCCGCCCCGACTGGCTGCGTTTCGTCGCCCTGACGTACCCCCTGCTCGCCACCCCGCCCGGTGTCGACGACCTGGTAACCGCTGCCGAGGTGATCGGCAAACACAAGGACCTGCCGGTTTTGCTGACCAGAGCTGGACTCGAGCGTGAGGAGCTCGCCGGTCCGGTAGCGGAGTTCGTCTCCGCGGGCGGCGCCGCGCTGGACATCATCGACGTACCGAAAGGGCACCACGGGTTCGACATGCTCGACCACACCGAAGAATCACGCGCCGCCGTCACCAAGGCCCTGGACTGGGCGATCGCCCACCTCGGCGAGGAACCCGGCGACGCCACCAAGCTCCTCGTCCCGCCTCCGACCAAGAAGAAGACCACGTCGACCCGCCGTACGACGTCCACCGCCAAGGCAACCGTCGCGGTGAAGACGCCGCCGGCCCCGGCTGACGCCGCTACTCAGCCGGACCCCGTCGTCACCACGCCTGTCCCGCCCGCACCCGTCACACCTGCACCTGTCACGCCCGCGCCGGTGGCCGCTCAGGCCCCGTTGGCCGATCTGGGCTTCGCGACGGTCGCGGCCGTCACCGCCGACACCCCGGCCGCGCGGGTGATCGCCCGTGAACACACCGCGTACGCCGCCCACGATCTCGAGGCCTTCCTGGCCATGTACTCGCCGACCGCCCGGATCCTGCGCGCTGACGGCTCCGAACTGAAGGGCCGCCGGTTCCTGCGCGAGTTCTACCGGCCGCGCTTCGACGCCGGCGAGTGCAAGACCGAGGTCGTCCAGCGGCTGTCGCTGGGGGAGTGGGTGGTCGAGCACGTCGTCAGCTACGTGGACGGCGGATCGACCCCGCAGTTGGCCCTGTACCGGGTCGTCGACGGGTTGATCACCGACGTCGAGTTCCGTGTCTGACCAACCGATCGACCATCTGACCGAGTTCGAGCGGGTGGCCGCGGAGTTCGCGGCCGCCCTCGAACGGGTCGACCCGGAGGCGGCGGTCCCGGCCTGCCCCGGCTGGACGGTCGCCGACCTGGCCCTGCATCTGGGGTCGGGACAGCGCTGGGCGGCGTCGATCCTGCTGTCCGGCACCGCCCAGAGGGTGCCGGAGGTGCTCCGTACGACGATCTCCTGGGCGGACTGGTACGCCGGGACGAGCGCGGCCCTGGCGGCAGCGCTCCGGGCGGTCGATCCGGACGAGCCCTGCTGGAACTTCGCCCCGGTCGACCAGCGAGCCGGCTTCTGGGCTCGGCGGCGCCTGCATGAGACGGCCGTCCACCTCGTGGACCTGCTCCAGGCCGAGGTGACGACGGGCGATCGGCCCGGGGCGCGGCCGGACGTCGTCCGGCCGGCCGTCGCGGCCGACGGAGTGGACGAGGTGTTCGAGGTCTTCCTGCCCCGGATGCTGGCCCGCGGATTCGCGCCGGCGGTCACCCGGCAGATCGGCGTCCGGGCTGTCGACACGGGTGACGAATGGACGCTGACGCCTGTGTCACAAGGGATTGCGCCGCGGGTGGAGCATGCGAAGGCGGTGGGCGAGGCGGTCCTCTCGGGCACCGCCGCGGACCTCGGCCTGTGCCTGTGGAAGCGCTTGCCACCGACCGTTCTGACGGTCACCGGAGACCGGGCGGCGGCCACTGATTTCCTGGCCGGCAGAGCCACTCCGTAAGCCTTGTACACTGGAAGGGCGGAAGGCTCGCTACCGTGGTCGACTACTCATTTTGACCGTGCTAGGGGCACCCGCTAGTCTTAACGATCGTGCCCGGGGTCTTTCCTGGGCCGTCATGCGTGCCCCTCGTCCAACGGGTCGGGCCGCGTGGCACGGGACTCCTGCCGACAGTCTGGAAGATTACGGCTTCGGTCTGCTCGTGCGCACGCGACACACCCGACCGCGGGGGTCAGGTAAAAGCAACAAACCCAGCCGGACGACAGAAAGAGCTACGCGGTGCCCACCATTCAGCAGCTGGTCCGCAAGGGCCGCCAGGACAAGGTGTCCAAGAACAAGACGCCGGCCCTGAAGGGTTCCCCTCAGCGTCGTGGTGTGTGCACGCGCGTCTACACGACCACGCCGAAGAAGCCGAACTCGGCGCTTCGCAAGGTTGCGCGTGTCCGCCTGACCAGCGGCATCGAGGTCACCGCCTACATCCCCGGCGTCGGCCACAACCTGCAGGAGCACTCGATCGTGCTCGTCCGTGGCGGTCGTGTGAAGGACCTCCCGGGTGTCCGGTACAAGATCATCCGCGGTTCGCTCGACACCCAGGGTGTGAAGAACCGGAAGCAGGCTCGCAGCCTGTACGGCGCGAAGAAGGAGAAGAGCTAATGCCGCGCAAGGGCCCCGCCCCGAAGCGCCCGGTCATCATCGACCCGGTCTACAGTTCGCCGCTCGTCACCCAGTTGATCTCCAAGATCCTGGTCGACGGCAAGAAGCAGATCGCGCAGAGCATCGTGTACAGCGCGCTCGAGGGCACTCGCACCAAGACCGGCACCGACCCGGTGATCACGCTCAAGCGTGCGCTGGACAACGTGAAGCCGAGCATCGAGGTGAAGAGCCGCCGCGTCGGTGGTGCCACCTACCAGGTGCCGATCGAGGTGAAGCCCGGCCGGTCCACCACGCTGGCGCTGCGCTGGCTGACGACGTACTCCCGCGCACGTCGCGAGAAGACCATGTCCGAGCGGCTGATGAACGAGATCCTGGACGCGTCCAACGGTCTCGGTGCGTCGGTGAAGCGCCGCGAGGACACGCACAAGATGGCCGAAGCCAACAAGGCTTTCGCCCACTACCGCTGGTGATCCGGGGTCCGATCCGGACCCCAGCGTTCACCCCTTTGACGCAGTACAGAATCGAGAGGTAGACCACCGAGGTGGCCGTACAAATCACCACCGACCTGGCCAAGGTCCGCAACATCGGGATCATGGCCCACATCGACGCCGGCAAGACGACGACGACCGAGCGGATCCTCTTCTACACCGGTATCACCTACAAGATCGGTGAGGTCCACGAGGGCGCCGCCACGATGGACTGGATGGAGCAGGAGCAGGAGCGCGGCATCACGATCACGTCCGCCGCGACGACCTGCACCTGGAAAGACCACACCATCAACATCATCGACACCCCGGGCCACGTCGACTTCACCGTCGAGGTGGAGCGTTCGCTGCGCGTGCTCGACGGCGCGGTCGCGGTGTTCGACGGTGTGGCCGGTGTGGAGCCGCAGTCCGAGACCGTCTGGCGTCAGGCGGACCGGTACGGCGTACCCCGCATCTGCTTCGTGAACAAGCTGGACCGCACCGGCGCCGAGTTCATGCGCTGCGTCGACATGATCAAGGACCGCCTGGCCGCGGTGCCGCTGGTCATGCAGCTGCCGATCGGGGCCGAGGCCGACTTCATCGGCGTCGTCGACCTGGTGGGTATGCGCGCGCTGACCTGGCGTGGCGAGACCAAGATCGGTGAGGACTACACGGTCGAGGAGATCCCGGCCAGCCACACCGAGCTGGCCGCCGAGTGGCGCGACAAGCTGATCGAGACGCTGGCCGAGGCCGACGACGAGGTCATGGAGCAGTACCTCGAGGGCGAGGAGCCGACCCAGGAGCAGCTCGTGGCGGCCATCCGTCGCGCGACCCTGGCGAGCAAGCTCACCCCGGTGCTGACCGGTACCGCGTTCAAGAACAAGGGCGTCCAGCCGCTGCTCGACGCGGTCAACGCCTACCTGCCGAGCCCGATCGACGTCCCGGCCATCGAGGGCCACGACGTCAAGGACTCCGACCAGGTCGTGCTGCGCAAGCCGGACGACAGCGAGCCGTTCTCGGCGCTGGCGTTCAAGATCGCCGCGGACCCGCACCTGGGCAAGCTGACCTTCATCCGGGTGTACTCGGGCAAGCTCGAGACCGGCACCCAGGTGCTGAACCCGACCAAGGGTCGCAAGGAGCGGATCGGCAAGATCTACCGGATGCACGCGAACAAGCGTGAGGAGATCGCGTCGATCGGCGCCGGCCACATCGTCGCCGTGATGGGTCTGAAGGACACCACCACGGGTGAGACGCTGGCCGACCCGTCGAACCCGGTCGTGCTGGAGTCGATGCAGTTCCCGGCCCCGGTCATCTCGGTCGCCATCGAGCCGAAGTCGAAGGCCGACCAGGAGAAGCTGGGCGTCGCGATCCAGCGGCTCGCCGAGGAGGACCCGACCTTCCAGGTCCGGACCGACGAGGACACCGGCCAGACGATCATCGCCGGTATGGGCGAGCTGCACCTCGAGGTGCTGGTCGACCGGATGAAGCGCGAGTTCCGCGTCGAGGCCAACGTCGGCAAGCCGCAGGTCGCCTACCGCGAGACCATCAAGAAGAAGGTCGAGAAGGTCGACTACACGCACAAGAAGCAGACCGGTGGTTCGGGTCAGTTCGCGCGCGTGATCATCGACATCGAGCCGACGTCGGTCGAGGCCGGCGGCGAGGGTGGCTACGAGTTCGTCAACGCCGTCACCGGTGGCCGCATCCCCCGGGAGTACATCCCGTCGGTGGACGAGGGCGCCCAGGAGGCGATGGAGTTCGGCGTACTGGCCGGCTACCCGATGGTGGACGTCAAGGTGACGCTGCAGGACGGCGCGTACCACGACGTCGACTCCTCCGAGCTCGCGTTCAAGATCGCTGGTTCGATGGCCTTCAAGGATGCCGCCCGCCGGGCGAATCCGGTCATCCTGGAGCCGATGTTCGCGGTCGAGGTCACCACGCCCGAGGACTACATGGGTGAAGTGATCGGCGACCTCAACTCCCGCCGTGGCCAGATCCAGTCGATGGACGAGGGCCCCGGTGGCAGCCGGGTCGTGAAGGCCCTGGTGCCGCTGTCGGAGATGTTCGGGTATGTCGGTGACCTGCGGTCGAAGACCCAGGGCCGCGCGTCCTACTCGATGCAGTTCGATTCCTACGCCGAGGTTCCGAAGAACGTGGCGGAAGAGATCATCAAGAAGGCCCGGGGCGAGTAGTCTCTCGCTCCTGACCACCACACCCCAAGCGCGTCGGCGTACGGCGTAGTCAATTTATCTAGGAGGGCCCCAGTGGCGAAGGCGAAGTTCGAGCGGACTAAGCCGCACGTCAACATCGGCACCATCGGTCACATCGACCACGGTAAGACCACTCTTACCGCGGCGATCACCAAGGTGCTGCACGACAAGTACCCGGACCTGAACGAGGCGTCGGCGTTCGATCAGATCGACAAGGCGCCGGAAGAGCGCCAGCGCGGTATCACCATCTCGATCGCGCACGTCGAGTACCAGACCGAGGCCCGGCACTACGCCCACGTCGACTGCCCGGGGCACGCGGACTACATCAAGAACATGATCACCGGTGCGGCTCAGATGGACGGCGCGATCCTGGTCGTCGCCGCCACCGACGGCCCGATGCCGCAGACGCGTGAGCACGTGCTGCTCGCCCGTCAGGTCGGCGTGCCGGCGATGGTCGTCGCCCTGAACAAGTGCGACATGGTCGACGACGAGGAGATCCTGGAGCTCGTCGAGCTCGAGGTCCGCGAGCTGCTCTCGGAGCAGGAGTTCGACGGCGACAACGCGCCGATCGTGCGGGTTGCCGCGCACCCGGCGCTGCAGGGCGACGCCAAGTGGGGCGAGTCGATCATCGAGCTGATGAACGCGGTCGACGAGTACATCCCGCAGCCGGAGCGCGAGATCGACAAGCCGTTCCTGATGCCGGTGGAGGACGTCTTCACCATCACGGGTCGCGGCACGGTCATCACCGGCCGGATCGAGCGCGGTGTCATCAAGGTCAACGAGACCGTCGACATCGTCGGCATCCGTCCGGAGAAGCAGACCACCACGGTCACCGGTATCGAGATGTTCCGCAAGCTGCTCGACGAGGGCCAGGCCGGTGAGAACGTCGGTCTGCTGCTTCGTGGCACCAAGCGCGAGGACGTCGAGCGCGGCATGGTCGTCATCAAGCCGGGCACCACGACCCCGCACACGAACTTCGAGGCGTCGGTCTACATCCTGTCGAAGGAGGAGGGCGGCCGTCACACGCCGTTCTTCCAGAACTACCGCCCGCAGTTCTACTTCCGCACCACCGACGTCACCGGTGTCGTCACGCTGCCCGAGGGCACCGAGATGGTCATGCCGGGCGACAACACCGACATGACGGTCGAGCTGATCCAGCCGATCGCCATGGAGGACGGTCTGAAGTTCGCGATCCGTGAAGGTGGCCGCACCGTCGGCGCCGGCCGGGTCACCAAGATCGTCAAGTGATCTCATGAGGTCCGCGAGGGCTCGAATCTGAGCCCCCGCGGACCTCTGCTTTGCGCCTGATCCGGCGCTCAGGTGGTACCGGATCAGGCGTGAAGCCACCCGATTGGCGTTCCGGCGCCGATCTCTGGCACAATATTCAGGTTGCTCAGGCGAGGCCGCCGGGGCGCGCCCCAGATCTTCTTGATCGGGCTGGTGCGCCGGACCGGAGACCATGCCGAGGTTCCGGTCCGAGACCGGGCCCCGATCTCCTCCCAGGGTCGAAGAAGCGGTGAGTCACGCGCGTGCTGCGAGCGCGACACACCCGACCGCGGGGGTCGGAGCGACGAAGGCGAAGACGATAGAGAAGGACGAAGCGAAGCGATGGCGGGACAGAAGATCCGCATCCGGCTGAAGGCCTACGACCACGAGGTCATCGACAGCTCGGCACGCAAGATTGTCGACACGGTGACGCGTACTGGTGCGAAGGTTGCTGGCCCGGTGCCGTTGCCGACGGAAAAGAACGTGTTCTGCGTCATCCGCTCGCCGCACAAGTACAAGGACAGCCGCGAGCACTTCGAGATGCGCACCCACAAGCGGCTCATCGACATCATCGACCCCACGCCGAAGACCGTCGACTCGCTGATGCGTCTCGACCTGCCGGCCGGTGTCGACATCGAGATCAAGCTCTGAGGGACACGAACAACCAATGAGCAAGCTAAAGAACACGCGCGGTCTGCTGGGCACCAAGCTCGGCATGACCCAGACCTGGGACGAGAACAACCGCGTCGTCCCCGTCACCGTGGTCCAGGCCGGCCCGTGCGTCGTGACCGAGGTGCGTACCTCGGCCAGCCACGGGTACGACGGCGTCCAGATCGCCTTCGGCGACATCGACCCGCGCAAGGTCACCAAGCCGATGCGCGGTCACTTCGACAAGGCCGGCGTGACGCCGCGGCGCCACCTGCTGGAGCTGCGCACCGCCGACGCCAGCGAGTACACGCTGGGCCAGGAGATCAAGGCCGAGGCCTTCGAGGCCGGCGAGCGGGTCGACGTTTCCGCGACCAGCAAGGGCAAGGGCTTCGCCGGTGTGATGAAGCGGCACGGCTTCCACGGTCTGCGCGCCACCCACGGTGTGCACAAGAAGCACCGCTCGCCGGGTTCCATCGGCGGTTGCGCCACCCCGGGCCGGGTCTTCAAGGGCCTGCGGATGGCGGGCCGGATGGGCGCCGAGCAGGTCACCACGCAGAACGTGTCGGTCCACGCGGTCGACGTCGAGCGCGGCCTGATCCTGCTCAAGGGCGCCGTTCCCGGCCCCAAGGGCGGCCTCGTGCTGATCCGCAACGCCGCGAAGGGAGCTGCGAAGTGAGCACCGTCGACGTCGTCGTCGTGAAGGGCGACAAGGTCAGCAAGAAGGGCTCCGCCGAGCTTCCGGCCGAGCTGTTCGACGTCCAGGTCAACGTGCCGCTGATCCACCAGGTCGTGGTGGCCCAGCTGGCCGCGGCCCGTCAGGGCACGCACAAGGCGAAGACCCGGGGCGAGGTGTCCGGCGGTGGCGCCAAGCCGTACCGCCAGAAGGGCACCGGTCGCGCCCGGCAGGGTTCGACCCGTGCGCCGCAGTTCACCGGCGGTGGCGTCGTCCACGGCCCGGTGCCGCGTGACTACAGCCAGCGGACCCCGAAGAAGATGATCGCCGCCGCGCTCCGCGGTGCGCTGTCGGACCGGGCCCGCGACGGCCGCGTGCACGTCGTGGAGAAGTTCGTCGACGGCGAGAAGCCGTCCACCAAGGCCGCGCTGAACGTGCTGGCCGAGACCGCCGAGCCGGGCAAGCTCCTGGTCGTGGTCGAGCGTGCCGACGAGCTCACCTGGCTGAGCCTGCGCAACGTGCAGCACGTGCACCTGATCGCCGCCGACCAGCTGAACGCGTACGACGTTCTGGTCAGCGACGCGGTCGTGTTCACCAAGGGAGCCCTGGACACCTTCGTGGCCGGCGCCCCCAAGGGCAAGTCCGTCAAGGCCGTCGCCACGTCGACTGAGGCCGAGGAGGTAGAAGCATGAGCCACGGAGTCAACAAGGACCCCCGCGACGTGCTGCTCCGGCCGGTCGTGAGCGAGAAGAGCTACGGCCTGCTGGACGAGCAGAAGTACACGTTCGAGGTCGCCCCGAACGCCAACAAGACCGAGATCAAGCTCGCGGTCGAGAAGGTCTTCAAGGTCAAGGTCAGCGACGTCAACACCCTGAACCGCAAGGGCAAGCGCCGCCGGACCCGGTCCGGTTTCGGTAAGCGCCCCGACACCAAGCGGGCGATCGTGACCCTCAAGGGTGACGACCGCATCGATATCTTCGGAGGCCAGTCGTAATGGGAATCCGCAAGTACAAGCCGACGACGCCGGGCCGCCGTGGCTCGAGCGTGGCCGACTTCGTCGAGCTCACCCGTTCGACCCCCGAGAAGTCGCTGCTGCGTCCGCTGCCGAAGAAGGGCGGCCGGAACAACTCCGGCAAGATCACCACCCGGCACCACGGTGGCGGCCACAAGCGGGCGTACCGGCTGATCGACTTCAAGCGGTACGACAAGGACGGCGTGCCGGCCAAGGTCGCGCACATCGAGTACGACCCGAACCGGACTGCCCGGATCGCGCTGCTGCACTACGTGGACGGCGAGAAGCGCTACATCCTCGCCCCGTCCAACCTGCGTCAGGGCACGATCGTCGAGAACGGCCCGGCCGCGGACATCAAGATCGGCAACAACCTGCCGCTGCGCAACATCCCGGTCGGCTCCACGGTGCACGCCGTCGAGCTGCGTCCCGGCGGCGGCGCGAAGATGGGCCGCTCGGCCGGCGCCAGCATTCAGCTGGTCGCGAAGGAAGGCCGGATGGCCACCCTGCGGATGCCGTCCGGCGAGGTCCGGATGGTCGACGTGCGCTGCCGCGCCACCCTCGGTGAGGTCGGCAACGGCGAGCAGTCGAACATCAACTGGGGCAAGGCGGGCCGGATGCGCTGGAAGGGCAAGCGCCCGACCGTCCGCGGTGTCGCGATGAACCCGGTCGACCACCCGCACGGTGGTGGTGAGGGTAAGACCTCGGGTGGTCGCCACCCGGTGTCCCCGTGGGGTCAGCCGGAAGGCCGGACCCGCACCCGCAAGGAAAGCGACCGCATGATCGTCCGGCGCCGCAAGGCCGGCAAGAAGCGCTGATAGGGAGCCGGCCAAATGCCACGCAGCCTGAAGAAGGGCCCGTTCGTCGACCACCACCTGGCCAAGAAGGTGGAGGTGCAGAACGAGAAGGGCACCAAGAACGTCATCAAGACCTGGTCCCGCCGATCGATGATCGTGCCGGACATGATCGGCCACACGATTGCGGTGCACGACGGCCGCAAGCACGTGCCGGTGTTCGTGACGGACTCGATGGTCGGGCACAAGCTCGGCGAGTTCGCCCCGACCCGGACGTTCAAGGGTCACGAGAAGGACGACCGGAAGTCACGGCGTCGCTGACCCCCGGGGGATCAGTGACGAAGCGAAAGCAACCTACGGAGAGATTCGAACATCATGAGCGTTCAAGAGCGTAGGGCGATCAGCGCCCGTCGCGAGAGCCTGCTGGGCGAGCAGCCCGGGGCCTTCGCGGTCGCGCGCTTCGTCCGCGTGACGCCGATGAAGGCGCGCCGCGTGGCCGATCTGGTGCGCGGTGCCGGCGTCGACGACGCACTCGCCACTCTGAAGTTCGCCCCGCAGGCCGCTGCCGCGACCGTGTACAAGGTCGTCGACAGCGCCGCGGCGAACGCCGAGGGCACCGAGCACCTGAGCCGGGCCGATCTGATCGTGTCCAAGATCCTGGTCGACGAGGGACCGACGCTGAAGCGTCACCGCCCGCGCGCCCAGGGCCGGGCCACCCGGATCGACAAGCGGACCAGCCACATCACCGTCGTGGTCGAGCCGCGGGTCACCGAGGAGGCGGCTCCGAAGGCGCCGGCCAAGAAGGCCGCCGCCAAGAAGACCGCTGACCCGGCGGACACGGCCAAGAAGGCTCCGGCGAAGAAGGCGACCAAGAAGGCCGCCGACAAGCCGGCCGAGGCCGCCTCCGACAAGCCGGCCAAGAAGGCGACCGCGAAGAAGACGGCCGCCAAGAAGGCCACCGCTGAGAAGAAGGAGTCCTGACGTGGGACAGAAGGTAAACCCGCACGGGTTCCGTCTCGGCATCAGCACCGACCACAAGAGCCGTTGGTACGCCGACAAGCTGTACAAGGACTACGTGGGCGAGGACGTCAAGATCCGTCGCCTGCTGAGCAAGGGCATGGAGCGCGCCGGCATCTCCCGCGTGGAGATCGAGCGCACCCGTGACCGGGTTCGGGTCGACATCCACACCGCTCGTCCGGGCATCGTCATCGGTCGCCGCGGCGCCGAGGCGGACCGGATCCGGGGCGGCCTGGAGGAGCTCACCGGCAAGCAGGTGCAGCTCAACATCCTCGAGGTGAAGAACTCCGAGGTCGACGCCCAGCTGGTCGCGCAGGGCGTGGCCGAGCAGCTGTCCGGCCGCGTGGCGTTCCGCCGCGCGATGCGCAAGGCGATGCAGACCACCATGCGTGGCGGCGCCCTGGGCATCCGGATCCAGTGCTCCGGCCGGCTCGGTGGCGCGGAGATGTCGCGGTCGGAGTTCTACCGCGAGGGCCGCGTCCCGCTGCACACGCTGCGGGCCGACATCGACTACGGCTTCTACGAGGCCCGGACGACCTTCGGCCGGATCGGCGTGAAGGTCTGGATCTACAAGGGCGACGTCGCCGGCTCCCGCGCCGAGCGCGAGGCGCAGGCTGCGGCCCGGGCCGCCACCCAGCAGCGTCGGCCGGCTCGCCGGGACGACCGCGGTGGCCGTGGCGGCGAGCGTGGTGACCGCGGTGGCCGTCGCGACGACCGCCGGGACAACCGCCGCAACGACAACGCCGCTGCTCCGGCAGCGGAGGCGCCGGCGGCCGACAAGCCCGCCGAGACGACCGGAACGGAGAGCTGACCGATGCTCATCCCCCGCAAGGTCAAGCACCGCAAGCAGCACCACCCGAAGCGCTCCGGCGCGGCCAAGGGCGGTACGACGCTGGCCTTCGGTGACTTCGGCATCCAGGCGCTGGAGAGCCACTACATCACCAACCGGCAGATCGAGGCCGCGCGTATCGCGATGACCCGGCACATCAAGCGTGGCGGCAAGGTGTGGATCAACATCTACCCGGACCGTCCGCTGACCAAGAAGCCGGCCGAAACCCGGATGGGTTCCGGTAAGGGTTCGCCGGAGTGGTGGATCGCCAACGTGAAGGCCGGCCGCGTGCTGTTCGAGCTCTCCGGTGTTCCGGAGGACATCGCTCGCGAGGCGATGCGCCGCGCGATCCACAAGTTGCCGATGAAGTGCCGCTTCATCACCCGAGAGGCAGGTGAGAACTGATGGCTACCCTGACCGCCGCCGAGCTGCGGAACCTGGGCCGGGACGAGTTGCTGACGAAGCTCGGTGAAGCCAAGGAGGAGCTGTTCAACCTCCGGTTCCAGGCTGCCACGGGCCAGCTGGAGTCCCACGGCCGGCTGCGCGCCGTCCGCAAGGACATCGCCCGCATCTACACGGTGTTGTCCGAGCGTGCGCTCGGTATCACCGAGGAGGTCGACGCCCCGGTCGAGGCCGAGGCTGCCGCCGAAGAGACTGCGGACGACAGTGAGAAGGCCAACGCATGACCGAAAACGTGAAGGACGAGACCGTGAGCACGACCGCCGAGGCGCGAGGCCGCCGGAAGACCCGTGAGGGCCTGGTGCTGAGCGACAAGATGGACAAGACCGTCGTGGTCGAGGTCGAGGACCGGGTGAAGCACCACCTGTACGGCAAGGTCATCCGGCGCACCAGCAAGCTCAAGGCGCACGACGAGCAGAACGCCGCCGGGATCGGCGACCGCGTCCTCCTGATGGAGACCCGGCCGCTGTCGGCGACCAAGCGCTGGCGCGTCGTCGAGATCCTCGAGAAGGCCAAGTAGTTCCCGGCTGCGGCCGGCAACCATTCGAAATTATTCGTTCCGCAAGGCTCGGCCCAGCTGAGAACCAGCGAGACAACCAGGAGATCAACAGATGATCCAGCAGGAGTCGCGACTGAAGGTCGCCGACAACACGGGCGCGAAGGAGATCCTTTGCATCCGCGTTCTCGGTGGCTCCGGTCGGCGCTACGCCGGTGTCGGTGACACGATCGTCGCCACCGTCAAGGACGCGATCCCCGGCGGTGGTGTGAAGAAGGGTGACGTCGTCAAGGCGGTCGTCGTGCGGACCGTGAAGGAGCGCCGGCGTCCGGACGGCTCCTACATCCGCTTCGACGAGAACGCCGCGGTGATCCTGAAGGCCGACGGCGAGCCGCGCGGCACCCGTATCTTCGGGCCGGTCGGCCGGGAGCTGCGCGAGAAGCGCTTCATGAAGATCATCTCGCTCGCGCCGGAGGTGCTCTGAGATGGCTGCCCAGAAGAAGCTGCACGTGAAGAAGGGTGACCAGGTCCGGGTGATCTCGGGTCGCTCGAAGGGCCTCGAGGGCAAGATCATCCAGGTCTTCCCGAACGACGAGAAGGTCATCGTCGAGGGCGTCAACCGGGTGAAG
This sequence comes from Kribbella sp. NPDC003505, assembly GCF_040610875.1. NCBI lineage: Bacteria > Bacillati > Actinomycetota > Actinomycetes > Propionibacteriales > Kribbellaceae > Kribbella > Kribbella sp. NPDC003505. The sequence continues at coordinate 109,301 of NZ_JBEXNA010000012.1, forward strand.
AAGCACACCAAGGTGCAGCAGGCCCAGCGCGGCGGCACCACCGGTGGCATCGTCACCCAGGAAGCCCCGATCCACGTCTCGAACGTCGCCCTTCTGGTCGAGGTCGAGAAGGACGGCAAGAAGCAGAAGGTGACCACCCGCGTCGGCTACAACCGCGTCGAGGTGCAGAAGCGCCGTCCCGACGGTTCGACGTACACCGGTTACCGGAGCGTCCGGATCGCCCGGCGTACCGGCGAGGAGATCTGATGAGCACCGCAGTTACCGAGAACAAGGTCCAGCCGCGGCTGAAGACGAAGTACCGCGAGGAGATCGTCGGCAAGCTGCACGAGCAGTTCCAGTTCGAGAACGTCATGCAGGTGCCCGGGCTCACCAAGATCGTGGTGAACATGGGCGTCGGCGAGGCGGCTCGCGACTCGAAGCTGATCGAGGGCGCGGTGAAGGACCTGGCCGCGATCACCGGCCAGAAGCCGCAGGTCACCAAGGCCCGTAAGTCGATCGCGCAGTTCAAGCTGCGTGAGGGGATGCCGATCGGCGCGCACGTGACGCTGCGCGGCGACCGGATGTGGGAGTTCCTGGACCGGCTGCTGGCGCTCGCGCTGCCCCGGATCCGCGACTTCCGCGGTCTGTCCCCGAAGCAGTTCGACGGCACCGGGAACTACACCTTCGGTCTGACCGAGCAGGTGATGTTCCACGAGATCAACCAGGACCGGATCGACCGCGTCCGGGGCATGGACATCACCGTGGTGACCACCGCGAAGAACGACGACGAGGGTCGGGCCCTGCTGCGGGCGCTCGGCTTCCCGTTCAAGGAGAACTGACGTGGCGAAGACAGCACTCAAGGTCAAGCAGGCCCGGAAGCCGAAGTTCGCGGTGCGTGGCTACACGCGCTGCCAGCGCTGCGGCCGGCCGAAGGCGGTCTTCCGCAAGTTCGGCCTGTGCCGGATCTGCCTGCGGGAGATGGCGCACCGGGGCGAGCTGCCCGGCGTGACCAAGTCCAGCTGGTGACCGTCTCCACCCCAGAACTTCTCCCCATTCACCACCATCTAGTCACCGTAGGTCGCCGAACGGCGAAACCACGGCGGGAAAGAGGCCCCAGGCCATGACGATGACCGACCCGATCGCAGACATGCTGACGCGTCTGCGCAACGCCAACCAGGCGTACCACGAGTCGACCTCGATGCCGTACAGCAAGATCAAGCAGGGCATCGCCGACATCCTCCAGCAGGAGGGCTACATCTCCTCCTACAAGGTGGAGGAGCCCAAGGAGGGCACCGTCGGCAAGACCCTGATCGTCGACCTCAAGTTCGGCCCGAGCCGGGAGCGCTCCATCGCGGGTGTTCGGCGGATCAGCAAGCCGGGCCTGCGGGTCTACGCGAAGTCGACCAGCCTGCCCAAGGTCCTCGGTGGCCTGGGCGTCGCGATCATCTCGACGTCCCAGGGTCTGCTGACCGACCGTCAGGCCAAGAACAAGGGCGTTGGCGGGGAAGTCCTCGCCTACGTCTGGTGACGAAGAAACCGGAAGGAGGACCACTCAATGTCTCGCATCGGTAAGCTCCCGGTCACGGTCCCGTCCGGCGTCGACGTCACGATCGACGGCCAGACGGTCACCGTGAAGGGTCCGAAGGGTCAGCTGTCGCACGTCGTCGCTGAGCCCATCGCGGTCAACCGGGACGAGGACGGCGCCATCGCCGTGACCCGCCCCGACGACCAGCGCAAGAGCAAGGAACTGCACGGCCTCTCCCGCACCCTGATCGCCAACCTGGTGACCGGCGTGACGGACGGCTACGAGAAGAAGCTCGAGATCGTCGGCGTCGGGTACCGCGTCCTGTCCAAGGGACCGACCCAGCTGGAGTTCTCGCTCGGGTACAGCCACACGATCACGGTCGACGCCCCCGAGGGCATCACCTTCAACGTGGAGGCCCCGACCCGGTTCTCGGTCATCGGCATCGACAAGCAGTCGGTCGGTGAGGTCGCCGCCAACATCCGCAAGCTGCGCAAGCCCGAGCCGTACAAGGGCAAGGGTGTGCGGTACGCGGGCGAGCAGGTGCGCCGCAAGGTCGGAAAGGCTGGTAAGTAACCATGGCGATCGGACTGCGTCCGCACAAGCACTCCGCCAAGAAGACGTCCTCCCGGCTGCGTCGGCAGATCCGGGTCCGGAAGAAGATCAACGGCACGGCCGAGCGGCCGCGGCTGGTGGTCTCGAAGTCCTCGAAGCACCTGTTCGCGCAGGTCATCGACGACGTGGCCGGCAAGACGCTGGTTTCGGCTTCCACCATGGAGGCCGACCTGCGTGGCGCGGAGGCGAACAAGACCGACAAGGCCAAGACCGTCGGCGGCCTGATCGCCGACCGGGCCAAGGCAGCCGGCATCGACTCGGTCGTGTTCGACCGGGCCGGGAACAAGTACCACGGCCGCATCGCGGCCCTGGCCGACGCCGCCCGCGAGGGCGGGCTCGGCTTCTGACAGGCGATCAAGGAAGAAGGTAGTTCGACATGAGCGGAGGCCAGCAGCGTCGCGGAGGCGGCGCCGGTGGTGAGCGCCGTGGCCGCGACGGGGGTCGTGGTCAGCAGGCGGACAAGACCGCCTACATCGAGCGCGTGGTAGCCATCAACCGGGTCGCCAAGGTCGTGAAGGGTGGTCGTCGCTTCAGCTTCACCGCCCTCGTGGTCGTCGGCGACGGTGAAGGCACCGTCGGTGTGGGTTACGGGAAGGCCAAGGAGGTGCCCGCGGCGATTGCCAAGGGCGTCGAGGAGGCCAAGAAGGCGTTCTTCAAGGTGCCGCGGATCCAGGGCACCATCCCGCACCCGGTCCAGGGCGAGAAGGCTGCCGGCGTGGTGCTGCTGCGCCCGGCCGCGCCCGGTACCGGTGTGATCGCGGGTGGGTCGGCGCGCGCCGTCCTGGAGTGCGCCGGGATTCACGACATCCTCAGCAAGTCGCTGGGTTCCTCGAACTCGATCAACGTGGTGCACGCCACGGTCGAGGCGCTGCGGAACCTGGAGACCCCGGAGGCCGTGGCCGCGCGCCGTGGTCTGCCGGTCGAGGACGTCGCCCCGGCGGCCCTGCTGAAGGCGCGGGCGGAGGTGGCTTCCTGATGGCACGCCTGAAGGTGACCCAGATCCGTTCGGGCATCGGTGGTAAGCAGAACCAGCGCGACACGCTGCGCACCCTGGGCGTCAAGCGGATCGGCGACACCGCCGTCCACGAGGACCGCCCCGAGGTTCGCGGCATGGTCCGCGCGGTTCGCCACCTCATCACCGTCGAGGAGGTCGACTGACATGGCGCTCAAGGTTCACCACCTGCGTCCGGCGCCCGGCGCCAAGACCGCCAAGACCCGCGTGGGTCGTGGTGAGGGCAGCAAGGGCAAGACCGCCGGCCGCGGTACCAAGGGCAGCAAGGCGCGTAACAACATCCCCGAGTACTTCGAGGGTGGCCAGATGCCGCTGCACATGCGGCTTCCGAAGCTGAAGGGCTTCAAGAGCAGGAACCGGGTGGAGTTCCAGGTCGTTAACCTGGACAAGCTCGGACAACTGTTCCCCGAAGGTGGCGAGGTCGGCGTGGCCGACCTGGTCGCCAAGGGCGCGGTCCGTCGCGGTCAGCCGGTCAAGGTGCTGGGTGACGGCGAACTGACCGTGGCACTGCAGGTCTCGGCGCACAAGTTCTCCAAGTCCGCCACGGACAAGATCCAGGCGGCCGGGGGAACCACGACCGAGGTGTGACACGAGGTCCAGGGCTCGTAACGATCGGTGCTTGATATCCTGCGCCGGTCGGACGAGCCCTGGTTCGTCTCTTGCCCAGAGGCTTAGCTAGGCCCCTGCCGTGCCCGCGGCCAGGGAAACTTGTGGGAGGACAGGGTGTTAGGCGCCTTTGCCAACGCGTTCAAGACTCCGGACCTGCGCCGGAAGATCTTGTTCGTGCTCTTCATCGTCGTGATCTTCCGGATCGGCTCGGTCGTTCCGGCGCCCGGTGTGAACGTCCAGTCGCTGCACACGTGTATCAAGATCTCGCAGGGCGGCCAGAACGCCAACCTGTACAACTTGATCAACCTGTTCTCCGGCGGCGCGCTGCTGCAGCTCGCGATCTTCGCGCTCGGCATCATGCCGTACATCACCGCCAGCATCATCCTGCAGCTGCTCACCGTGGTGATCCCGCGGCTGGAGTCGCTGAAGAAGGAAGGCCAGGCGGGTCAGGCCAAGATCACGCAGTACACCCGGTTCCTGACCGTCGGTCTGGCGATCCTGCAGTCGACCGCCTTCGTGGCGCTCGCCCGGACGCCGGGCCGGCTGTTCCAGGGCTGCAGCGAGCCGCTGCTGTACAAGGACGACTGGTTCACGATCACCGTCATGGTGCTGACCATGACCGCCGGTACCGGCGTGATCATGTGGCTCGGTGAGCTGATCACCGACCGTGGTGTCGGTAACGGTATGTCGATCCTGATCTTCACCCAGATCGTCGCGACCTTCCCGACCCAGCTGTGGAGCATCCGCAAGCAGAAGGGCATCACCACCTTCGTCGTGGTGATCGCGATCGGCCTCGTCATCATGGCGGCGGTCATCTTCATCGAGCAGGCCCAGCGCCGGATCCCGGTCCAGTACGCGAAGCGGATGGTCGGCCGGAAGATGTTCGGCGGCACGTCGACGTACATTCCGCTGAAGGTGAACCAGGCCGGTGTCATCCCGGTCATCTTCGCCTCCAGCCTGCTGTATCTCCCCGTTCTGGTCAGTCAGTTCCAGCAGGGCAAGAGCTGGTCCAACTGGATCCAGGGCAACTTGGTCAAGGGCGACCACCCGATCTACATGGCGACCTACGTCGCTCTGATCATCTTCTTCACGTACTTCTACGTCTCGATCACCTTCAACCCGAAGGAGGTCGCCGACAACATGAAGAAGTACGGCGGCTTCATCCCCGGGATCCGGGCGGGTCGGCCGACCGAGGAATACCTGAAGTACGTGTTGGACCGCATCACGCTGCCCGGCGCGATCTACCTCGCGGTGATCTCGATGATCCCGCTGGTCGCTCTCGTCCTGCTGAACGCGAGCCAGAACTTCCCGTTCGGCGGTACGTCGATCCTGATCATGGTCGGTGTCGGACTCGACACCGTGAAGCAGATCGAGAGTCAGCTGCAGCAGCGAAACTACGAAGGGTTCCTGCGCTGATGAGAATGTTGCTGATGGGTCCGCCCGGGGCGGGCAAGGGCACGCAGGCAAAGGTGCTTGCGGAACGCCTGAATATCCCGGCCGTGTCCACCGGCGACATCTTCCGTGCGAACGTGAAGGACGAGACGCCGCTGGGTGTCGAGGCGAAGCGCTACATGGACGCAGGCGACTACGTCCCGGACGAGGTCACCAACGCGATGGTGCGGGACCGGCTGTCCGAGGCCGACGCCGGCGACGGCTTCCTGCTCGACGGGTACCCGCGGACGCTGGCCCAGGTCGGCACGCTGGACGACATCCTCGCCGAGCACGGGCACAAGCTGGACGCGGTGGTGGCGCTGGTCGCCGACACCGACGTGCTGGTCGGCCGGATGCTCAAGCGGGCCCAGACCGAGGGCCGCACGGACGACTCCGAAGAGGTTATCCGGCACCGGCAGGACGTCTACACCGCCGAGACCAAGCCGCTGCTGCGGGTGTACGCCCAGCGCGGCCTGCTCGTCGAGGTGGACGGCGTCGGCGAGATCGACGAGGTCAGCGAGCGCGTGCTCGCGGCCCTCAAGACCGTCACCGAGTAAGTGATGTGCACTGATGTTTAGGGACCGCGGGATCGAGATCAAGACCCGCGAGCAGATCCTGGCCATGCGTAAGGCCGGCCTGGTGGTCGGCCGCACGCTGGAGCTGCTCCGCGGTGAGGTCCGGGCCGGCATCACCACCGGCGAGCTGGACGCGATCGCGGAGGACAACATCCGGTCCTCCGGCGCGACGCCGTCGTTCAAGGGGTACCACGGGTTCACCGGCTCGATCTGCGCGTCGGTGAACGACGAGATCGTGCACGGCATCCCGGGCGATCGGGTGCTCGCCGACGGCGACCTGATCTCGATCGACTGCGGCGCGATCGTGGACGGCTGGCACGGCGACGCCGCGATCACGGTGCCGGTCGGCGAGGTCGACGCCGAGCTGCTGGAGCTCGCGCGGATCTGCGAGGAGTCGATGTGGCGCGGGTTCGCCGCGGCCCGGCTCGGCGGCCGGCTGTCCGACATCTCGGCCGCGATCGAGGCCCACGTCCGGGCGAACTCGTCGTACGGGATCGTCGAGGATTTCGTCGGGCACGGGATCGGCTCGGCCATGCACCAGCCGCCGAACGTGCCGAACTTCGGCCGCGCCGGCCGCGGGCCGAAGCTGGTCGAGGGGATGGCGCTGGCCGTGGAGCCGATGCTCACGCTCGGCAAGCAGGAGAATCACACGCTCGAGGACGACTGGACCGTCGTCACCAACGACGGGCGGTCGGCCGCACACACAGAGCACACGTTCACTCTCACTCCGCAAGGTCCCTGGGTACTGACCGCCATCGACGGCGGCGAGTCCAAGCTCGCCGAGCTCGGCGTGAAGTCCGGCGCCCTCGCCGACTGACGGACCACGGGGGTCCACCCGTCGGGGGACGCGGAGCGGACCGGAGCTGAGGCACACTTGAGACATGCCTCAGTACCAGCCGCACCAGCGTTTCACCGAAGCCGACCGGGACAAGATCGCCGGCCGGTTGCGGGACGCGTTCGCGGACGGCCGGCTGGACCAGCCCGAGTTCTCGTCGCGCCTCGACCAGCTCTACACCGTGCAGACGTACGGCGAGCTCGAGCCGCTGGTGCGTGACCTGCCGCCGGTGCGGACCTACCAGACGCCCGAGGTGGTCAAGGACTCCAAGCCCGCGCCGGAGCCGGGCAGCTTCCCGGAGCGGAAGAAGGACAACCACCCGCAGCACCGCGGCGGGGCGATCGGCGGCTTCACCGGCGTCGTGCTGATCAACGTGGTGATCTGGTTCGTGATCGGGCTGGGCAACGGCGGCCACTGGCCGCACTTCTGGCCGGTCTGGCTGCTGATCCCGTGGGCGATCATCGCCCTCGGCGGCCTCGGCAGGCGCCGTTGACAGCGGCCCCGATGAGCCGCCGCCTGGCCGGTCCGCGTCTGCGGCCGGATCTGGCGTGGCAAGTGCATCAGGGGGCCGCGATCGTCTACGTGGTCTGGTTCGCCGTCGCCGTACCGCTGGCGGTCGCCGGGCTGCTGCTGGAGCCCCGATGGGTGGGGTGGATGGTGCTGGCCTGGTTCCTGGTGTTGATCGGGTTCACGCTGGCGCTGCGGATCGCCGACGGCCGCCGCCGGCGGGCGTGGGCGGAGGCCGCCGGGCAGCTCGGCTGGCGGGTCAGCGCGACCGAGGCCGAGCTGCTGGATCGTTGGCCGTTCCCACCGTTCGACGCGGACCCGAAGGCCGAGGTCGCGGACGTGACGTCGGGCCGGCATCGCGGCCGGGAGTTCTGGACCGGGCGGTTCCGGCACAAGGTCGGGCGCCGTGAGCTCGGCTTCGACTTCGTCGATCTGCACGTGGAGCGCCCGCTGCCGCCGCTGCAGGTGCTGCCCGCAGGGCTGGCGCCGGTCGCGGCGGCGAGCTTCCTGCCGCTGCCGTTGACGGTCGACGGACTGCCGGGGCAGTACCGCTTGTTCAACGGGCGTGAGGATCACGCGCTGGCCGTGCTGCACCCGCGGGCGGTCGAGGCGCTGGCCGACGTACCGGCGTTCGGGTTCAGCTGCGAGGGCCGGCGGTTCGTCGCGATCCTCCCGGCGTACCGCGACGCGACCACCGCCCTCGCGCAGCTGGACGCGGCCTGTGATCTGCTGGACCTGATGCCGGAGCAGATCTGGCGCGCGGGCGAACAGTGGGCGGCTACGCAGTCCTCAGCAGACTGACGAGCGCCGACAGATCAGCTTTGCCGTGGCCGGCTGCCACGGCTCTGTGCAGCAGTTCGCCCATCGGTGCGAGCAGCATCGGGTCGACGTCGTGTGCTTCTGAAGTGCTGATGAGGTTCTCGTAGGCAGCTGCCTGCATGGAGAGATTCGAACCGGCCGTCTCCGCAGGGCCGTCGTCGAGATCCTCGGCGATGCGGGGCAGACTCGTGAGCATTGCCGTCAGCCAGGGGCCCAGGAACCGGGTGGTGAACGGCTCCGCCGCGAGGTCCTGACTGGTGATGAGAGCCAGTGCATGCTGAGCGCCGCCGAACATGCCGTACATGGCGCTCAGCAAGGCGATGTCGTATAGGGAGGCCAGCCCGGGGTCGGCGCCGACGTACTCCGGACGTGCCAGCACAGACAGGTCGGCGCTGTGCTTGTCGAAACCCTCCGGTTCGCCGCTGTAGAAGATGAACGCCCCTGGGCCGCCGATCATCGCGGGCACCGCCATGATGCCGCCGTCGACGTACTGCGCTCCCGCGCGCGTGAGCTGCTCTGCGGTGCCGCGGGCCTGGTCGGGTGTGCTGTTGGTGAGGTTGACGACCGTCTTGCCGGTGAGGTCGATGCCGTCGAGTGTGCTGCGGACGGTGTCGTCGACGAGCAGGCAGACGACGACCAACGGACTGGCCGCGATCGCCTCGGCCGCTGTGGTGGCGCGGACGACGTCGAGTTCGGGGGAGCGACCGGGGGTGCGGTTCCAGACGGTGGTCGGGTGGCCGGCGGCGGCGAAGGCCCGGGCGAGGGCGGTTCCCATCGCGCCGAGTCCCAGGACGGTGACAGGTGTCTTCATGCGGTCCACCCTGGATCCGACACTTTAGGATGGACAAGTACCCACTAAATAGTCAGGTACTGACGGAAAGGTAAGTATGCGCCCGTACACCTGTGGCCTGGACGCCGCGGCGGATGTGATCGGCGGGAAGTGGAAGCCGCGCATCCTGTGGGCGCTGCATCACGGCCCGCTGCGGTTCGGCGAGCTGCGCCGGGAGATCCCCGGCGTCACGGAGAAGATGCTGATCCAGCAACTGCGGGAGCTGGAGTCGCGCGGTATCGTGCACCGGGAAGTGTTCCACCAGGTGCCGCCGAAGGTCGAGTACTCACTCACCGCGCTCGGACTGTCGCTCAACGTCGCCCTGATGCCCTTGGACGACTGGGGTGCCGAGCACATGGCGGAGCTGGAGAGTACCCGCTGAGGCCCCAATTGGGATCAATGCCGCGCGTGGCGTACACTTTTTCCTTGGCTCTTTGTAGCCATAGCCAGTCACGTCTACAGAAGTGCGAGGACATGCCCAAAAAAGAGGGAGTAATCGAACTCGAGGGCACCATCGTCGAGGCCCTGCCGAACGCGATGTTCCGTGTTGAGCTGTCCAACGGGCACAAGGTGCTCGCGCACATCAGCGGCAAGATGAGGCAGCACTACATCCGGATCCTCCCCGAGGACCGGGTCGTCGTGGAGCTGTCGCCGTACGACCTCACCCGGGGTCGCATCGTCTATCGGTACAAGTAAGACCCACCAACACCTGTCGAAGAAAGTAGCTCGATGAAGGTCAATCCGAGCGTCAAGAAGATCTGCGACAAGTGCAAGGTGATCCGCCGGCACGGCCGGGTCATGGTGATCTGCGAGAACCCGCGGCACAAGCAGCGGCAGGGCTGACCAGCCCACGCAGGAACACGGCACTTTCGCACCACAGCGCGCATGCTCGTCCGGGATCCGTCCCGGGCGTCGCCCCCGGAACAGAGGCCGGGGCCTTGCCGGTGAACACACAACTCACCGAGGCGGGCAAGGACGCAGCGCGCCACCACACCTCTGCCGACGAAAGGAACACCGCCACATGGCACGCCTCGTAGGAGTCGACCTGCCGCGCGACAAGCGCATCGAGGTCGCCCTCACGTACATCTTCGGTGTGGGCCGCACGCGCGCCCAGGAAACGCTGAAGAACACCGGGGTCTCCCCGGACAAGCGCGTCCACGAGCTGGGCGACGACGAGCTGGTCAAGCTCCGGGACTGGATCGAAGGCAACTACAAGATCGAAGGTGACCTCCGTCGCGAGGTGACCGCGGACATCCGCCGCAAGATCGAGATCGGGTCGTACCAGGGTCGCCGGCACCGCAGCGGGCTTCCGGTGCGCGGTCAGCGCACGCGGACCAACGCCCGTAGCCGCAAGGGTCGCCGCAAGGCGATCGCCGGCAAGAAGAAGAAGTGACCCGGATGACCGTCGACCACCCCAGGAGCAACTGACCTATGCCTCCCAAGAGCCGCACCGCGGCCGGCGCGAAGAAGGTGCGCCGCAAGGAGAAGAAGAACGTGGCCGCCGGCCACGCGCACATCAAGAGCACGTTCAACAACACGATCGTGACGATCACCGACCCGACCGGCGCGGTCATCTCGTGGGCTTCCGCGGGCACCGTCGGCTTCAAGGGTTCGCGCAAGTCCACCCCGTTCGCCGCGCAGATGGCCGCCGAGGCCGCCGGGCGCCGCGCGATGGAGCACGGCATGCGCAAGATCGACGTGTTCGTGAAGGGTCCCGGCTCCGGCCGTGAGACCGCGATCCGTTCGCTGGGTGCGGTCGGCCTCGAGGTCGGCACCATCCAGGACGTCACCCCTGTTGCCCACAACGGCTGCCGCCCGCCCAAGCGGCGCCGGGTCTGACCCAGAGAGGAGCACGAAAATGGCCCGTTACACCGGACCCATGACCAAGAAGTCGCGCCGTCTCGGGGTCGACCTCGTCGGTGGCGACAAGGCGTTCGAGCGTCGTCCGTACCCGCCGGGTATGCACGGCCGCGGCCGCCCGAAGGAGAGCGAGTACCTGCTGCAGCTGCGCGAGAAGCAGAAGGCGCGTTACTCGTACGGCGTTCTCGAGAAGCAGTTCCGCCGGTACTACGAGGAGGCCTCGCGGCGCTCCGGCAAGACCGGTGACAACCTGCTGCAGATCCTGGAGTCCCGGCTGGACAACGTGGTGTACCGCGCCGGCCTGGCCCGGACCCGCCGGCAGGCGCGTCAGCTCGTCGTGCACGGTCACTTCACCGTGAACGGCATCAAGGTGAACATCCCGTCGTACCGCGTCTCGGCGCACGACATCATCGATGTCAAGCCGAAGTCGGTGGAGACGACACCGTTCATCATCGCCCGGGAGACGCACTCCGAGCGCGTCGTCCCGGCCTGGCTCGAGGTGATGCCGGAGCGTCTGCGGATCCTCGTCCACCAGCTGCCGACCCGGCAGCAGATCGACACCCAGGTCGCCGAGCACCTGATCGTCGAGCTCTACTCGAAGAACTGACCCGGAACCGGCCGGCGGCCTGCGGGCCGCCGGCCGGATCGGTGCGTTCTTCACTCGCGACCTCAAATAGTGGTCGTCGCGACACAGAAGGAACAAGAAGTTGCTTATCGCACAGCGCCCCACCCTGACCGAAGAGGTCGTCGACGAGTACCGCTCGCGGTTCGTGATCGAGCCGCTGGAGCCGGGCTTCGGTTACACCCTCGGCAACTCGATCCGCCGGACCCTGCTGTCCTCCATCCCGGGGGCGGCCGTCACCAGCATCAAGATCGACGGTGTCCTGCACGAGTTCTCCACCGTTGCCGGGGTCAAGGAAGACGCCACCCAGCTGATCCTGAACCTGAAGGACCTGGTCGTCTCCTCCGAGCACGACGAGCCGGTCACCATGTACCTGCGCAAGCAGGGCCCCGGTGACGTCACCGCCGCCGACATCGCGCCGCCGGCCGGTGTCGAGGTGCACAACCCGGACCTGAAGATCGCCACCCTGAACGAGAAGGGCCGGCTCGAGATGGAGCTGGTCGTCGAGCGGGGCCGCGGCTACGTGTCCGCCGTCCAGAACAAGTCCGCCGACGCGGAGATCGGCCGGATGCCGGTCGACTCGATCTACTCGCCGGTGCTCAAGGTCACCTACAAGGTCGAGGCCACCCGTGTCGAGCAGCGCACCGACTTCGACCGCCTGGTGGTCGACGTCGAGACCAAGCCGTCGATGCTGCCCCGCGACGCCGTCGCGTCGGCCGGTAAGACGCTGGTCGAGCTGTTCGGCCTGGCCCGCGAGCTGAACGTCGAGGCCGAGGGCATCGACATCGGCCCGTCGCCGGTCGACGAGCAGATGGCCGCCGACCTGGCGCTGCCGGTCGAGGACCTGCAGCTGACCGTCCGGTCGTACAACTGCCTCAAGCGCGAGGGCATCCACACCGTGGGTGAGCTGATCTCGCGCAGCGAGCAGGACCTGCTGGACATCCGGAACTTCGGCTCCAAGTCGATCGACGAGGTCAAGCTGAAGCTGGCCGAGATGGGCCTGTCGCTGAAGGACTCCCCGCCCGGGTTCGACCTCCGCGCCGCGTCCGGTGCCTACGGCAACGAGGCGGACGACGAGGACGAGAGCTTCGCCGAGACCGAGCAGTACTGAGCTGACCAAAAGGCCCGTCGGGCCGTATCCCCACGGCTCGACGAGCCTGAGATTCCTGGAGTTATGAGATGCCTACCCCCACCAAGGGTGCCCGGCTGGGCGGCAGCCCGGCGCACGAGAAGCTGATCCTCAGCAACCTCGCGACGTCGCTGTTCGAGCACGGCGCCATCACCACCACCGCGGCCAAGGCCAAGCGCCTGCAGCCGCTGGCGGAGCAGATGATCACCAAGGCGAAGCGTGGTGACCTGAACTCGCGCCGCCAGGTGATGAAGCGGATCAAGGACAAGAGCGTCGTGCACGTGCTCTTCACCGAGATCGGCGAGCGGTACGCCGACCGTCCGGGTGGCTACACCCGGATCACCAAGCTCGGCCCGCGCAAGGGCGACAACGCCCCGATGGTGAAGATCGAGCTGGTCGAGGCCCTGGCCGACAGCCCGAAGGCCAAGAAGACCGCCGCGAAGAAGGCTCCGGCCAAGAAGGCGGCCGCTCCGAAGGCCGAGGAGAAGGCCGACGAGCCGCAGGACGAGGCCAAGGTCGAGGACGTCCAGGACGAGAAGGTCCAGGACGTCGTCGCCGAGGACACCACGACCGAGGACGCGAAGACGGACGACAAGTAAGTCATTCGCTCGTAGTCAGCGCAGAGCCCCCTCACCGCACGGTGAGGGGGCTCTGTTGCGTTAGATTGCCGTGTGCGCTGGCGGATCGACCTCAGGTATGACGGAGCGGCCTTCCACGGGTGGGCCCGTCAGGAAGGTCTCCGTACCGTGCAGGGCGAGCTCGAGGAAGCGGTCCGCGTCGTACTGCGGCTGCCGGAGCCGGTGACTGTGACCTGTGCCGGCCGGACGGACACCGGGGTGCACGCCCGCGGGCAGGTCACTCATGTGGACACAGACGGCGCTGTGGACCCGCTGAGGCTTCTCAGAGGGCTGAACGGCGTCCTGCCCGCGGATATAGCTGTCACGGCCGTTACGGCGGCTCCAGAGGGCTTTGACGCCCGGTTCTCGGCCCTGGCGCGCCGCTACGTGTACCGGCTGTGCGACGACCCGGCCGGCTGGGACCCGCTCACCCGGGGACATGTCCTGCGGGTGGGCCGTCCGATGGATGTGGATCGTATGAACGCAGCCGCCGCCGGTCTGCTCGGGGAGCACGACTTCGCGGCGTTCTGCAAGAAGCGGGAGGGTGCCAGCACAGTGCGGGCCTTGCTGGAGTTCTCTTGGCAGCGGACGGGTGTTGGGCAGCTGGAAGGCACTGTGATCGCAGATGCGTTCTGTCACTCCATGGTGCGGGCCCTGGTGGGCTCGATGATCCCCGTGGGCGACGGACGCCGGGATGTCTCCTGGCCCGCCGCGGTGCTGGCCGGCAAGGTGCGGGACTCCGCGGTGTCCGTGCTGCCGGCGCATGGGCTGACACTGGAGGAAGTGCGCTACCCGGCAGACGACGAGCTGGCCGCGCGGGCTCTGCAGGCCCGTCAGGTCAGGGGAGAGGTGCATCAGCGTGGGTGACCACTTCTTCTCGGCGGATCCGCAGTCGGCGGACGTACGGCGCACCGTCGAGGCCCGGATCTGGGGACGGCCCTATGTCTTCACCACGGCGACCGGAGTGTTCTCCCGGGACCGCCTGGACATCGGTACGTCGGTGCTGCTGCGCTCGGTGGAGCCGCCGACCGGGCCGGGGACCTTTCTCGACCTGGGGGCCGGCTACGGACCCATCGCCTGCGCGCTGGCGGTGGAAGCCCCGGAAGCGACGGTGTGGGCGGTCGACGTGAACAACCGCGCGCTGGAGCTCACCCACGTGAACGCGGAGGCGGCCGGCGTCGCGGATCGCGTCCGCGCGGCGCTGCCGGACGACGTACCCGACGACGTGCGGTTCGACCAGATCTGGTCGAACCCGGCGATCCACATCGGCAAACCCGAACTCCACAAGATGCTGCTGCGCTGGCTGAGCCGGCTTGCTCCCGGCGGCGTGGGATGGTTCGTCGTCGGAAAGAACTTGGGCGGCGACTCGCTCCAGCGCTGGATGACCGACCAGGGCTACCCCTGCGAGCGGATCGCCAGCGCGAAGGGCTTCCGGGTACTGCGTGCAACGAACGCGGGTCCGTCCGCGTCCTGAGCGGTATGGAGGCAGTCTTGGCGGCAGCGGAGGTGCGGACGGAGCCGCTCGACTTCGAGGCATGGGTCACCGAGAAGGCCGATGCCCTGCTGCGGTTCGCCTACGTCCTCACCGGCGACGCGAATCTGGCCGAGGACGCCGTACAGGACGCTCTGACCACAGCCTGTGCGCGCTGGACGCGGGTGAGCCGCGCCGACGACCCCGAGGCGTACGTGAAGCGCATGGTGGTGAACGCGCACATCTCCTGGTGGCGGAGGTTCCGCCGGCGTGAGGCGCCGGTGGACGACCCGGTCCGCACCGCACGAGCCGTCGGGGATGGTACGGCGGCGCGCGCCGAGTCGGAGGCCATCTGGGCCTTGTGCGCGACGCTCCCGGACAAGCAGCGGGCAGCCGTCGTACTGCGGTTCTACGAGGAGCTGTCGTACGCCGAGATCGCCCAGCTGCTGCACTGCGCGGAAGCGACCGCCCGCTCGCATGTGCACCGCGCACTGGCAGCGCTGAAGACCACACTGAGCAGCGAACGAGGGACGGAAGGAGCCGAGAATGCCTGAGCACGATCCTGAGCGGGAGCTCGGCCCCAAGATCACCTCGGCGCTCCAGGGCCACGCGGACACGCAGGGGATGCAGGCGACCGGTCTGGCACGGGAGGCCCGTCGGCGGGTGCACCGCCGCCGCCAAGCGATGTCGGTGGCGGCCGCCGCGGTCCTGGTGGCGGCAGCAGTGGGCGGCGTCTGGAACGTAGTGGGCGGTGATTCGCCGGTCGCCACGAGCCACAGCGACTCGGCCGGCGAAGGCAAGGCGGTGGCCCCGGGGCGGACCTCGCAGGGCGTCCAGCCGAACGCGGCGGAGAACACCGCCTGTCCGGCTCAGCATCCGATCCAGCAGATCGCCGGGCCGAGCGATGTACCGACCGGGACCGGGCTCGACCTGAACACCCCGGTGACGGGTCTGACCGCGTGCCGCTACAGCACAGGGCAGGGCGGTCTGCTCGGACAGATGCAGTTCGACGGCGCGGTGGCGCAACAGGTGGTCGATGCGATCAAGGTGCTCCCGGAGCGGAATCCGCAGCTACCGGTCTTCAAGTGCGCGCCACAGGTTACCAAGCCGTCCGAGGCGATCGCTCTGCGCTTCGCCACGGCAAGTGGCGTCAAGGAGATCTGGGTGGTGTACGACGGCTGCACGGACGCCGGCTTCTTCACCGGCACGCACACCTACGGTCTGTTCTCCGGGCCGCTGAAGCTGTTCATGAAGGACTCGGTCCGCCCGTCCGGTGGTACGTACCTGAGCGCGCTGAAGGACTGGTAGCTCACTCGACGCCGCGGTCCGGCTTCTTGACGGACCGGACGCTGCGCCGGCCAGCCGGCCTCGGCCCAGATCTGCCGGACCTCGTCCTCACGGTCCCGGAACGTCTCCAGCGCCGAGTCCGGCAGCTCCGGCGGCTCCACGCCGGGGTGCTCGGCGTTCCAGGACTCGTAGTGGTCCTTGATGGTGTCGAGATTCGCCTCGAACTCCAGCGCCGTCCACTCCGCCGAACTGTCGCCCCATCTGAACTTCAAACCCGGATCCGTGAGCCGGCTGTGCACGGTCATCGCCAGTCCGCCGAGCCCGCGCCGCAGTGGCCCGGTCAGGTGCTCGGTGGCGCCTGCCTGCGGGTACATGAGCCAGCTGGTGGCCGCCGTGTACGCCGGGAACGGGGACATGTGGCCGTGCGGCAAGGAGTGCTCGGTCAGAGCCTCGGAGATCCGGCCAACGTACTGCTGGGTGAACTCGTCGGCCATGCCCCGCTCGAGTGCGAGGTCCTCCCACGATCCGTTCGCCGTCGCACCCGGCGCCGACTCGTCACCGAACTCCGACAGCGAGAGCCGGGCCTGGAAGACCGCCATCTCGGTCGCGCTCGAGGCCGCCCACCGCTCGTCGCGGGTCGGGGTCTGCTCCGCCGCGTAGACGGCCCGTGCCGGGTCGAGCACGTGCTTGCGGCTGATCGTCATGCTGCCGTCGGTGTGGTAGATCCCGCTGATGTCACCGTCCTGCTCGTATAACTTCCCGTTCCAGTGCGAGTCGCGGCCGGCGTACTCGGCGGCCTTGGCGACGACCGACGCGACCCACTCGTACTCCCAGGTGCCGGGCAGGATCTCCGGACCGCGTCGGACGAGCTCGTTACCGGCTGTCCTCCGCGAGGCCGGCGAGCTGCTCCGCGAGTGAGCTGTTCATCAGCAGAACGGCGGCCCGCTGGTCAGCCGCGGCGTGCGGGACCGACTGCCCGATCCGCTGCAGTGCCTGCTCCAGCTCGGCGATCCGGTCCTGTCCCTGGGCAGCCGACATCGTCGCTTCGCCGTACAGCCGCTGTGCCTCGCGATACGCGTCCATCCGTACCTTTCCCTCACCTCAGGACGCCCTCGATCATTCCTCGCCAGAGGGTCGCCTAGCGGGCCTGTCCGCCATTGGAGGGCGGCAGCCGCCAGGCGGAGCGGGCCGCGGCCGCGGCACCCGACGCTGCTGCTCCTGCTGCCCCGCCGCTGGCCGCGGTCCCGCCACTCGCCAGGCCGGAGTGGGCGCCGGAGTCGAGGAACTGCCGCAGATGGGTGGTTTCCAGGTCGAGGGACGGCCGGCCGTAGTACGCCTCGATGCGCTGGACCTGCGCCCGCTCCTGCGCCGACATCGGCATCCGCGGTGGATGGTCACCGTGTGCGCGGTAGTGCTGCTCGATCCCCGCCAACTGCTGTTCCACGGTACGCAAGGCACGCTCCGCGTGTTCGTGTCCCAGGTTGTCGAGCGCCCGCTGGTCGCCGGTCGGTGACTCGTGCTCGGTCATCGCGGCGACTTCGTCGAGCAGCGGGCGGGTGAGCGCCAGCCGGACCTGGGACCGGTGCTCCGGAGGCATCAGGCCGTCCAGGCGGGCGTCGATGAGCAGGTCCGCCATGGCGTTGTAGCGCTGCAGCCGCGGTGCGTCCTGGATCGCAGAGACGATCTCGTGGCGCGGCCGGCCGGTGAGTTCCTGCAGGCCGAGCGCGACGCCCTCGACGCTTCCCCGGTAGCCCGGGTACACCGAGCCGATCCGCGCCTGGATGCTCCCGGGGACCGCCCGATCCATGCCGGTGTCTTCCATCACCGCCGTCGTGAGGCGCCTCGCCTTCAGCTCCGCGAATCCTTCGCTGAGCGCCATGTCCGCGGGGCCGAGTTGCCGAATCGCATCGGGTGCGGCCGGATCGCCGAGCTCTGCCTGGTGATGGTCGGTCTCGTGGATGACGACGGCCGTGGCGAGCCGGATCAGCTGGTGATCGTGGTAGCTCAGCTCTTCCGGCGCGTCGTACCCGCGCAGCACCGGGTCGAGGACGTGCTTCCGGCTGACCGTCATCGGGCCGTTCGGGGTCGCCGCGGCGAACACTCCGCTGGTCTCCTCGAACAACCGCCGGTCCCACTGCGACGGCCTGCCGGTACGACGCTCGACCGCGGCGACGACGCTCGCGACCCACTCGTACTCGCGGGTGCCAGGCAGGATCTCCGGGCCGGGGACGGACAGCACGGGCGTCACGATAACCGCTCGCGTGGGGCTTGCCGGTCCCGTCAGACTGGGGGAATGGGTCACGTGGATGTCGCCGGGATCGGGTACGAGCTGCCGGACGGGCGGGTGTTGCTGGACGACGTCACGTTCCGGGTCGGTGACGGTGCGAAGGTGGCGCTGGTCGGTGCCAACGGCTCCGGGAAGACCACGCTGACCAGGATCATCGCCGGTGACCTGAAACCGCACAGCGGCAGCATCTCGCGGTCCGGCGGGCTGGGCGTGATGCGCCAGTTCGTCGGCTCGGTGCGGGACGAGTCGACCGTGCGGGACCTGCTCCTCGGCGTCGCGCCGGAGGCGATCCAGCAGGCCGCGGCCAAGCTGGACAAGGCCGAGCTGGCGATGATGGAGGCCGACGACGAGAAGACCCAGTTGCGGTACGCGCAGGCGGTCGCGGACTGGGGCGAGGTCGGTGGGTACGACGCCGAGGTCCTCTGGGACGTCTGTACGACGGCTGCGCTCGGCGTGCCGTTCGACCGCTGTCGCTGGCGTGAGGTGAAGACGCTGTCCGGCGGTGAGCAGAAGCGGCTCGTGCTGGAGGCGTTGCTGCGCGGTCCGGACGAGGTGCTGATGCTGGACGAGCCGGACAACTACCTCGACGTACCGGGGAAGCGGTGGCTCGAGGAGCAGCTGCGTGGCTCCGACAAGACCGTGCTGTACATCAGCCACGACCGGGAGCTGCTGGCCAACACCGCCACCCGGATCGTCACCGTGGAGCTCGGCGCCGCGGGAAACACCGCGTGGACGCACGGCGGCGGGTTCGCGACGTACCACGAGGCCCGGCGGCACCGGTTCGAGCGTTTCGAGGAACTGCGCAAGCGCTGGGACGAGGAGCACGCCAAGCTGCGCGCACAGATGCTGATGTACAAGCAGAAAGCCGCGTACAACTCCGACATGGCGTCGCGCTACCGCGCCGCACAGACGCGGCTGCGCAAGTTCGAGGAGGCCGGCCCGCCGCAGGCCCTGCCGCGCGAGCAGAAGGTCAGCATGCGTCTGACCGGCGGCCGCACCGGCAAGCGAGCCGTGGTGTGCACACAGCTTGAGCTGACCGGGCTGATGAAGCCCTTCGACCTGGAGGTCTGGTACGGCGAACGCGTCGCGGTCCTGGGGTCGAACGGCTCCGGCAAGTCGCACTTTCTGCGGCTGCTCGCGAACGGCGGTTCGGATCCGGACGTGGAGCACCAGCCCGTCGGCGACGTCCAGATCGCGTCCGTGGCGCACACCGGCAAGGCGAAGCTCGGTGCGCGGGTGCGGCCCGGCTGGTTCGCGCAGACGCACGAGCACCCGGAGCTGGTCGGCCGGACGCTGTTGGAGATCCTGCACCGCGGTGACGACCACCGGGACGGCATGGGGCGTGAGCTGGCCTCGCGCAAGCTGGACCGGTACGAGCTGGCGCATGCGGCCGAGCAGACCTTCGACAGCCTGTCCGGCGGTCAGCAGGCCCGTTTCCAGATCCTGCTGCTGGAGCTGTCCGGTGCGACTCTGCTGCTGCTCGACGAGCCCACCGACAACCTGGACGTCGAGTCGGCCGAGGCTCTGGAGGAGGGGCTGGACTCCTTCGACGGCACGGTCCTCGCAGTGACCCACGACCGCTGGTTCGCCCGGGGCTTCGACCGTTACCTGGTGTTCGGCGCCGACGGCTCGGTCTACGAGCCCGACGAGCCGGTCTGGGACGAAGGCCGCGTGGAACGGGCACGCTGACCCTTACAGTTCTCTGGTGACAGGCGATACGGCTGCTCGCTGGGCGAGCACTGTGGTGCCGAGCTGGACCTACCGGTGGTTTCTGCCGGTGGTCTGGCTCGGGGCGATCACAGCCTCGTTCATCGGTGACACCGGCCGGTGCTCGGCCGACGACCCGTCGGTCTGCGGCCCGGATCTGACGTTCTCGTTCGGCGTCATCGCCTGCTTCGCGTCGCTGGTCCTCCTGTGGTGGCAGCCGATCGTCGCAGCGCTGGCAGGTGTGCTGTTCATGGTCGTCGACCTCCGGTACGACGACGTCGGCAGCGCGCGGGTCGGCTGGACGATCTACGGCGTGCTGTGCGCCGCGCTGCTGGTCTGGATCTTCAGCAGCCGCCGCAGCCAGCGCTTGCTGTCCGGGCGGCTGCCCCGGCAGCAAGTGCAGGTTCCCCCGGCCGCAGCGATCGGCCTGACCGGCCGGCTGCTCGTCGCTTTCGGCTTGGTGCTGGTCGGCGCCGTCGCGCTCGGCCTGCTGCACTGGATGGACCAGCGCGAGGAGACCCACGTACGACGTGCCGTCGAGCAGATCGCGATCGCGAAGGGCATGAACGACGACGGCGAGCTCGTCCTCCAGTTGCCCGACGGCACCAGCCACGCCGCGTCCGTTCTGGACGACTACGAGATCGGCGCGCAGGTGCCGGTCCTGGTTGACCCCGCCGACGCGCACTGGCTCCGGCTGCGCGCAGAGCCTGCCGACAACACGTACTGGTACACCGTCGCCGGTGGGGCCGGGACACTGGCGTTTCTGTTAGTACTGCGCGACCTCCAGCTCCGCAGGGGCCGCCCGCGCAGGTCGTGGAGCGGACAGGCTCTACCGGTGCGGATCGAGCCGGATGCGTCCTCCGCGTTCGCGGTCCGATCGGCGGATGGTGCCGTTCTGCTGGGCTTTCTCGACGCCGAGTTGGACGACGACGAGAGCGACCTGCGGCTGCTCGACGCCTTCACTGCGCTGGACGAGGACGAGGCGGGTGCGCCGGCCAAGCTCAAGCGGGAGTGGGCGGAGACGCTCAAGCAGTACCGCGGAGACGCACGGCTGGTCGGTGACCTGGTCGAGGGCAGTTGGCCGACGATCGTGTTCGGCGACCAGGTGCTTCGCCCGGTCAGCCCGTTCCGTGCGCCCCGGAGGGTTCCGTGGCGCACCGAGCAGGTCCAGGGCCTGCCGATGGACTTCCCGCCCGACGAGGACACACCGACCGCTGCGCCGGTCGAGCCGGCCCGAGCGGTGCCGACCCTGCCCTGGGAGGTCCCGCTGCAGGCCAGGTCCTGGTGGAGCCTGCCGGCGCTGATCGCCGTACTGCTCGTGGGGCCGCTCGCCGTCGGGGCGTTCGCGAACTGGGGTGAGTGGTACGCCGCGTTCATGGCGACCCTGGTCGGCGCGCAGTCGGTGCATTCGCTCGGCTCACGGGCCATGTTCCGCGTGACTGCGACCGCGACCGACCTGTGGATCCGCACCGGGTGGACCGACCGGCGTCTGTCCTGGCGGACCGTGGAGTCGGTCGAGGTCGAGGACGAGGCAGTGAGTTTGGAAGCGGGGGACGACTGGCACGTCGTCGGCGGCATCGCGGACAAGGACCTGGCCCAAGTCGCCGCAGTGTTCGAGACGCTCCGGCTGCGCTCCCACACCGGCCTGCCGGAGGAGCCCGTCACCAGTCGACCGTCGCCGGTGCTGCTCATCAACGCGGTCTACGTCGCGGTCTGCGGACTCATCCTCGCTCTGACCCGCTGGAACCCGTTCTAGGGCGCCACGCACCAGCCGTCGCGGTACGCCGCCCAGTGCTCGTCAGTTGCCGCGAAGTCGACGTACAAGGCCGGGCCGAAGTTCTGACGGGGCGAGTCGCCCAGACCGAGGCGTGCGCCGCGGACAGCTGCGCTGACTGTCTCTGCGTCGCCCCAGTGCACGGCGTTGTTCTCCCAGTACGCCGGGAGGCCCATCAGGAGGTCTGTGGTCGGCGGAGTGACCTCCAGCGCCAACTTGGTCTGCTTGGCGACATAGCCGCCGTACAGGGACTCCAGAGGCAGTGCGGTGTCGTAGGACATGACGGCGATCTGGTTGACGCGTTCGGCGACCTGACGGAAGTAGTCCTGCGACCACCACTTGTCGACCGGGATCGCATGCAGGTACCAGAGCGGGTCGATCTGCGCCGCGGCGACCGACAACGTCGTACCGAGCGCTCGCGTCTCGTCCAGTACGGCGAGGTACCCCGCGGAGCCGGACCGTACCGGCTCGAAGTCGTAGTGGATACCCTGGAAACCCTGCTGCAGAACGGCGGACGCCGACTCCACGACCCGCCGGCGGACCGCCGCGTCGTCGAGGTTCATGCCCGGGTCCTTGCCCGGTTGGACGACGTCACCGAGCCACGCCTGGACGCGGACGCCGGGGGCCGCGGCACGGACCGCGTCGACGAACCAGCGCGCCTTCGGCGAGACCTTTGCCAACGGCAACGAGCCGTCGTGTTCCAGCGGGCCGGCGTGCACGTACAGGTCGCGGATGCCGGTGCCCTGCAACCGCTGCGCCAGCGCGGTCACGTCGGCGGCGGTCTTCCTGCCGTCGACCCAGGCGTGACCGAGCCACAACGCGTCCTGGTTGCGGGTCCGCGCCGACGGGTCGCCGGTGAACTGCACGCGCAACGAGATCGCGTACGCCCCGAGCGGGAGGATCACGAGCAGGAGCAGGACGACGACGATCTTCAGTGCACGCTCAAGGGCACGCTTCACGGGCGCGGCTTCAGGCCGTCGTAGATCAGCGCGAGCATCCGATCGCGGGTCTCCGCGTCGAGCTTCGCCGCGGTCGCGCCGCGGGACGCTCCGGTTAGCAGCGCGTACACCTCGGGCATCTCGGCATCCGCCCGGACCGCGCCCGCCTTCTGGGCCGCGATCAGCAGCCCATCGAACGCCGCCCGCATCCCGCGGCCGGCCTCCTGCGCCTCCTCACCGGCGGCCGCGCCCGCGGCGGTCAGCGCCTCGGCGATCGCCAGCTTCGACTCGGACTCGGCCACCACCTGGGTGAAGAACTCGAAGAACGCCGTCCCGGGGTCGTCGCTGCCGGTCAGCTCCAGCGCGCGGTCCCGGATCCGCTCCAGGCGGAGCGTCAAGACCGCCTCGAGGAGCTCGGTCTTGGTCGCGAAGTGCCGGAAGACGGTGGCGATCCCGACCCCGGCCAGCTTGGCCACGTCGTCGGTGGACGCCCCCGGCGACCGCCCGAAGACGTCGTCCGCGGCGGTCATGATCCTGGCCCGGTTGTCCCGTGCGTCTGCTCGCACCCCAGCTCCCCTCCGTCGTCCTCAGCCTAGGAGACGCCGCGAACCATCCCCAGGTTGTAAACGAAGTCGTGACTCCATATATTCGAAGTCGTCACTCCGTTTAATCCCCGTGAGGAATCCGATGACGCCTGAAGAGGTCTTCCTGAAGCTGGTGCACGGCGTCGCCGACCGCGACTTCGCCGTGCTGCCGCAGTTGTACGCCGAGCAGACCGACGTCCGGCACCCGATGAACCCGTACGGCGACCACCCGCTGCTCAGCCGGGACGCGCTCCGCGAGCATTTCGGCGGCGTCGGCCCGAAGGTCACCGAGGTGGTGCGCTTCCAGCCCGAGAACATCCGCGTCCACGAGACGACGGACCCCGAGGTGATCGTGGCGGAGTTCGAGTACGCCGGCACGATCCTGGCCACCGGCGAGCCGTTCCGGGTCCCGGCGATCTTCGTCCTGCGCGTCCGCGACGGCCTGATCGTGGAGTCCCGCGACTACATCGACCACCTGGCCATGATCCGCGCCCGCGGCCAGGCCGACGACCTCATCACCCACCTGAAGGAACCGGCAGCCGCTCCGGCCGCGTCGTAGTCCCAGAGGCGCCGAACGGCCCCGGATCGAGACCACACTGTCCGCCCGGGGCCGTTTCCAATCCCGCTACTCCAGCCGGCGGCCGTCCAGCTTCAGGCGGCGGACCGTGGTTTCCGGAAACCGCCCGCGGTCGCGAGGCTCCGGGTACGCCGACACCGTCACGGGCTGTCCTTCGATCCCGGCGATCTCGTCGACGAGCCGGTCCCGCAGCTCGGCGGCTACCTCCTGGTGGTTGATGCTGTCGATCAGGTTGTCGAGCTCGTACGGGTCCGCGTCCAGGTCGTACAACGCCCGCTCGGTGTATTCCGCGGCGCCCGGTACGTCGCCGGCCCCTGGCGCGTGCACGTAGTACTTCCACCGCCGGGTCCGCAGCGCGCGGCCGACCTCGGACTCGCTGACCTGGATCAGCACCGCGTCGCGGCGGGACTCCCGCAGCGGCACACCGTCGAGCTGGTCGGGCAGCTCGATCCCCGCGGCGTCCAGCAGCGTCGGTACGACGTCGACGGTGCTCACCGGTACGGTCACCCGCGAGCCACCGCGGTACCCAGGCCCCTCGACCACCAGCGGCACCCGGACCGACCCGTCGTGAGGTGAGCGCTTGTACTCGCTGTTCCGCGTCTTGAAGTGCGAGCCGTGGTCAGAGGTGTAGAGCAGAAGTGTGTCGTCGGTGAGGTCGAGACTCGCCAGTGCGTCGCGCAGCCGGCCGAGGCATTCGTCCACCCGCTTGATCTGGCCGTAGTACCCGGCCGCGTGCTGGTGCGCCGTACCGGGGAGTGTTGCCAGGTCGGGCGGCAACCACGCGCCGGTGTAGGTGTCGCGATAGACGTCCGGCGCCGGGTAGTCGTCGTGCTCGTTCTGGTGGTGCGGCTCGATCAGCGAGAGGAAGAGCATGAACGGCCGGTCGTCGGCCGACGCGCGGGTGACGTAACGGATGGCGGCGTCGGTCAGCGCGTCCGGGCGGTAGCCGGGCAGGAAGACGGGTTCCCCGTTTCCGTCGTAGACCACCGTCCGATAGGCGTCCGAGGTGAACTCTAGCAGGTTGGACGCCAGCCAGTACTCGTACCCGGCCTGCTCCGCGGCAGGCACCGGATCCTGCGTGCCCAGGTGCCACTTGCCGATGTACGCGGTCTGGTAGCCCGCGTCGCCGAACAGCCGGCCCAGGGTCGGCGCGTCGGTCGGCAACGGAACGTTGTTGCGGAAAACGCCGGTGTTGGTCGGAAACATTCCGGTTTGCATCGCCGCCCGAGCCGGCGCGCACACCGGGTTGGTGGTGCAGGCGGTCTCGAAGAACGTGCCGCGGCGGGCCATCAGGTCGAGGTTGGGGGTCAGCCCGAGAGGGCACCCGGCCGCGCCGACGGTGTCCCAGCGTTGCTGGTCGGTGAAGAAGACGATCACATTGGGGCGCATCAAGCAGTCTCATTTCAGTCCGGACAGGGCGATGCCCGCCACCAGGAACTTCTGGGTGATCACGAAGAAGATCGCGGTCGGCACGAACAGGATCAGCGCGCCGGCGGCGGTCAGGTTCCACTGCGTGAAGTACTCCTGGTTGAACAGGGTCAGACCGATCGGCAGCGTGCGCATCTCGGTGCGGCTGGTGGCGATCAGCGGCCAGAGGAACTCGTTCCACTGGAAGACGAACGTGAACAGGCCGAGCACCGCCAGGGCCGGCTTGCACTGCGGGAGGATCACCCGCAGGTAGATCCGGAACTCGCCGGCGCCGTCCACCCGGGCCGCCTCGATCAGCTCGTCCGGCAGCGGCCGGATGAACTGCCGCATCAAGAAGATGCCGTAGGCATCCATCAGGAACGGCACGATCAGGCCCTGATAGCTGTCGATCCAGCCCAGGCTCGCGAAGATCGAGTAGATCGGCAGCATCCGGACGAAGAACGGCACCATCAGCGTCGACAGCACCGCGACGAACGCGATCCGCTTGCCGGGGAAGTCCAGCTTCGCGAACACGTAGCCGACCAGCGGGTCGAAGACCAGGTGCGAGACCGTGATCGCGCCGGCCATCACGAAACTGTTCACGAAGAACCGCCCGAACGGCGCGGCCTCGAACAGCCGGGTGAAGTTCTGCCACTGCAGCTGATCCGGCCACAGCACCGGGTCCCCGGACTGCACCTCGCCGTCGGACTGCAGCGCGAGCACGATCATGTACAGCAGCGGTAGCACCGTCACCAGGCCGAGCGCGACCAGGACGACGTACGCCGCGACGCGGTCGCCGGGGAAGAGTCGTTCACGCATCGGCCCGGTCTCCGATCCGCAGCTGCACCAGGGACAGGATCAGGACGACGACCAGCAGCAGCAACGAGAGCGCCGACGCGTAGCCGAAGTCGTTGTCGTTGAACGCGACGATGAACAGCCGGTGCGCGTACAGCGAGGTCGCGTTGCCTGGACCGCCGCCGGTGACGATGTACGGCAGCGCGAACTGCTGCAGTGTGCTGATCAGCCCGATGATCGACACGAACAGCGTCGTCGGGGCGAGCAGCGGCAGCGTGATCGCGAAGAACCGCCGCCACGGGCCGGCGCCGTCGATCCGGGCGGCCTCGTAGTACAGGCCCGGAATGCCTTGCAGACCGGCGAGGAACAGCACCATCGTGTAGCCGGCGCTCGACCAGACGGTGATCCCGACGATCGTCGCCAGCGGGTGGGTGCTGAGCCAGGTCTGTCCGGGCAGTCCGGCCGCCTCGAGCAGCCGGTTGAGGATGCCGACCTGCGGATCCAGGATGTTCCGCCAGAGCAGGCCGATGATCGAGACCGACGTCAGGTACGGGATCAGCAGCACCGAGCGGAACAACGTCCGGCCGCGCAGCGACTCGTTGAGGATCACGGCCAGCCCGAGGCCCACCGCCGTACCGACGACCAGGGTCCCGGCCGCGTAGGCGAGCGTGATCAGGAACGAGTGCAGGACCTCCGGGTCACCGAAGGCGCGGGTGAAGTTGCCGAGGCCGGCGAACGCGCCGTCGGCGTCGTACAGGCCGGTCAGCAACTGGTTGCCGATCGGGAGGAAGAACAGCAGGACGAAGAACAGCACGGCCGGGGTGAGGAACAGCCATGCGGTCAGCGCCTGACGGCGACGGATCACAGCGCAGCCCCGGCCTGCTTGCGGAAGTCGTCCAGCGCCGGCCCGACCGGCGCGTGCTGGATGATCATCTGCTGGTAGGCCTTCTTCCACAGCTCGTTGATCTGCGCGGCCTTGCCGCTCGCGGACAGCGCGACATCCTGTTTCGCCACCACCGCAAGGGCCTTGGCGATCGTCGCGAGGTTCGGGTCCGCGGCCACGGCGGGGTCGGCGGCCCAGCTCTTGCGGGGCATCGACATCCCGGCTTCCTTGGTCGCGGCGAGCTCGACCTGCACGGCGGCGAGCTTCGTGATCAGCTCCCAGGACAGCTTCGGGTCCTTGGCCTTCGCCGGGATCATCAGGCCGGAGCCGGCCATCGCGGCGGACTGTACGGTGCCGGTCAGCGGCACGGCGAGACCGAGCTCGATGTCCGGGCTGCCCTGGCGGATCGGGCCGATGTCCCACGGCCCGGAGACGAACATCGCCGCGCGGTTGGCGGAAAACAGTTTCTGCGGACCTGAGTAGTCGGTGGTCGCGACCGGCGCGGGGGAGACCTTGTGGGTGTAGATCAGGTCCTGCATCCACTGCATCGCGTGCAGCGCGCCGTCGGCGGGCATCATGAACTGCTTCGCGCCGGCGTCGCTGAAGTCGACCTTCTGCTGGTTGTAGAACGGCGCCGCGTAGCTCGGGTCCGAGTTCAGCGAGCAGCCGGACACCTTGTCCTTGGTGGTCGCCTTGGCCACCTCGAGGAACTCGTCCCAGGTCGACGGCGGCTTGTCGAACCCGGCCGCGGACAGCAGTTGCTTGTTGTAGAACAGCAGGCCGTTCGCCGTCAGGTGCAGCGGGATCGAGTACGTCTTGCCCTCGTACTGGCGGGCCACGACGGCCTGGTCCAGGAAATCACCCGGAAAACCGAATTCCTTGTCCGCGCCGCGAAATCGTCCAGCGCCAGCACGTTGCCAGCCAGCCCGTACTGCGTTCCGGTGCCGGCGGAAACCTCCTCAACCAGGTCCGGAACGTTTCCGGAACGGAAATCCGCGGTCAGCTTCGTGGTCAGGTCCGGCCACTGGAACTTCTGCCAGTTCATCTGCAGGTCGTGGTCCTTGCCGAACTGGTCGATCACCTCCTTGTAGGCCTGGTACCCGTGGCCGGCGTTCCAGTAGATCGTGAACGTCCGGCTGTCGGCCTTCTGTGAGGCGGGTTTCGCGGGCGAGCAGCCGACGGCGCCGAGAACGGTGGCGCCGAGACCGAGCTGCAGGAACGTGCGGCGATTGACGGAGGGCATGACAAACCTTTCGAACGGCGGCGTGCGGGGAAATGAAGAGCGGTCAGGCGGACGCGCGGCGGTTCAGCACCCAGGGCATCGAGAGCTCCCGGGCCGGGCGCTGCGGATCGTCGATGCGGGCGAACAGCGCCTCGACCATCTCGGTGAAGTCGAGCTGGTGCATGCCGACGCTGGTCAGCGGCGGCTGGGAGTACGACGCCTCCCGGGTGTTGCCGGTACCGATCACGGCCAGGTCGTCCGGCACCTTCACACCCCGGTCGGCCGCGGCCTGGAGGGCGGCGAACCCGCCGCGGTCGGACTCCGAGACGATCGCGTCCGGAGGGTTCGGGGAGTCGAGCAGTTCGCGCACCACCCGGACCGCGTCCTCACGGGCGGCCGCACCGATCCGCACCAGGCCGGGATCCACCTCGCGGCCGGCCCGGCGGAGCGCGTCGACGTACCCCAGGTAGCGGTCCTCGTGGGCGCCGGTGTGGGACAGGAACGCGATCCGGGTGCGGCCGGCGTCGATGAGGTACGTGGTGGCCTCGGCGAGCGCCGTCCGGGCGTTGTTCCGGACGACGTCGACGCCCGGCATGTCGAGGGTGTCGCTGAAGGCCATCAGCGCCCGGGTGGACCGGCGGGCGGCGGTGAGGTCGAGTTCGTCGCTCAGACCGCCGACGAAGATCGCCCCGTCGACGTGGCCACGGGTGATGACCCGCAGTGACTGGGCGGCCCGGTCGAGGCGCCGTACCGGGACCCCGATCACCGAGTAGCCGCGGGTGGCGGCGATGTCCTCGGACTGCGCGGTCAGATGGTCCAGCCACGGTCCGACCGGCGGTGCGTACACGATCGCGATCAACTCCGACCGCTGCCGGCGCAGGCTCCGCGCGGCGGTGTTGCCCTTGTACCCGAGCCGCCGGGCAGCCTCCTCCACCCGCCTCCGCGTCGGCTCGGGGAGCGGCGTGGTCCGGTCCGCGCGGCCGCTCAGCACGTACGAACACGTGGCCACGGAAACGCCCGCGGCCGCAGCCACGTCCCGAAGCGTCGTACGCCCTTCCCTGCTCATGGTGAAAGCATTAACCTGGGTGCAGGAGGCGGTCAATCCCCTTAAGTTGGTTAATTCACTAGAGTTTAACCAGCCTCAGGTGACGACGCCTCCCTTGGCCCAGCCGGTGTCCCGGACGTGCCAGAAGTTCCGCAGGTACTCGTCGTGCACGGTGCGGCCCATCACCCGGACCATGGACTCGTCGGCCTGCCGGAGCGTGGAGTACGAGAAGTTGTGGCTGCCGGTGTAGACCCGCGGCACGATGTCGTCGTCGTACCCGCCGTCGATCAGCAGGTACTTCGAGTGCACCCGGATGTCGATGCCTGGGGCAACGTTGTACGCCTCGTCTGGTCCCAGATACCGAGGTTCGCCGAGGCCTGGTAGACCACCGAGCTCACGTCGGCGCCGGTGCTCAGTCGGTCGACGATGTCCAGGTCGGCCGCGCCGTCGGCGGTGTCCGGCGGACGGCGGACGCGACCGGAGTGACCGGAGCGACCGTGGAAGCGGCCAGCAGGGCGAGCGGGGCGAGTAGGACGTGACGCATGGAAGACCTCCTGTGGGGCGATCAGAAGGATGTTCACTGCTCATGTCATAGTGCCGGAAAGTTCTCTTCCTGAACAGCGGAACGGCCCCCACCGGATGGTCGGGGGCCGTTCGGGGATCAGCTCAGCGGTCGCCCATCGGGACGTACTGGACGCCGCGGGCGCCGGTGTAGATCTGCTTCGGGCGGGCGATCTTCTGGTCGCCGTCGCCGAGCATCTCCAGCCACTGGGCCAGCCAGCCCGAGGTGCGCGGGATCGCGAACAGCACGGTGAACATCTCCGGCGGGAACTGCAGGGCCTCGTAGATCAGGCCGGAGTAGAAGTCGACGTTCGGGTAGAGCTTGCGGGAGACGAAGTAGTCGTCCTCCAGCGCGATCTTCTCCAGCTCGACGGCGATCTTCAGCAACGGGTTGATCCCGGTCACCTCGAAGACGTCGTCGGCGGCCTTCTTGATGATCTTCGCCCGCGGGTCGTAGTTCTTGTAGACCCGGTGGCCGAAGCCCATCAGCCGCTCTTCGCCGTTCTTCACGCCCTCGATGAACGACGGCACGTTGTCGACCGAGCCGATCCGGCGCAGCATCTTCAGCACCGCCTCGTTGGCGCCGCCGTGCAGCGGGCCGTAGAGGGCGCCGATCCCGCCGGCCACCGCGGTGTACGGGTCGACCTGGGTCGAGCCGATCGCGCGGACCGCGTTGGTGGACGCGTTCTGCTCGTGGTCGGCGTGCAGGATGAACAGGATCTCCAGCGCGCGCACCAGCCGGTCGTCGGCGGCGTACTTCGGCTCGCTCATCTTGAACAGCATCGACAAGAAGTTCGCCGTGTAGCTGAGCTCGTTGTCCGGGTAGACGTACGGCTTGCCCTGGGCGTGCCGGAAGGCGAACGCGCCGAGTGTCGGCATCTTGGCGATCAGCCGCCGGATCTGCAGCGCCCGGGACTCCTCGTCGAAGATGTTGCGCGACTCGGGGTAGAAGGTGGACAGCGCGCCGACCGAGGCCAGCAGCATGCCCATCGGGTGCGCGTCGTACCGGAAGCCCTGCATGAAGGTCTTCAGGTTCTCGTGCACGAACGTGTGATACGTCACGTCGTGCGCCCAGGCCTCGTACTCCGCCTTGTTCGGCAGCTTGCCGTTCACCAGCAGGTAAGCCACCTCGAGGTAGTTCGACTGCTCGGCGAGCTGCTCGATCGGGTACCCGCGGTACTCCAGGATGCCCTTGTCGCCGTCGATGAAGGTGACGGAGGAACGGCAGGACGCGGTGTTGACGAAGCCGGGGTCGTAGGTGGCCAGGCCACCGTCGCCGTCGGACGCGCTGATCTGCTTGAGGTCTGCGGCACGGATGGTGCCATCGGTGATGGCAAGGTCGAAGTCCTTGCCGGTCCGGTTGTCCCGGACGGTGAGCGACTGTTCGGTCACAATGCCCTCTTCGGAAGCTGGCGTCATCGCCTGGATGAATGAGGGTAGATCAGCCGGCGGGACGCGGGTTCGGACTGCAATCTTCACCGCTAAACTAGTGCGGTCCTCAGCTGCTTCCAAGCCGGGGTCCCCTCGGCGTGTGGGCTCACTTTGACCCGAACGCGGCGGCGCCGGTATTCTGGGCTGCTGTTGTGCGTTCCAGGTCCAGGACAGACACGTCTGCTGACCGCTCGCCGACGTCCAGTTCTGTTCAACTCTGAGAAACGAAGGTCAACGACCGTGCGCACGTACAGCCCGAAGCCTGCTGACGTCACTCGTGAGTGGCACGTGATCGACGCCACCGACGTCACGCTCGGTCGGCTCGCCGTCCAGATCGCCACCCTGCTGCGCGGCAAGCACAAGCCGACGTTCGCTCCGCACGTCGACGGTGGCGACTTCGTCGTCGTCGTCAACGCCTCCAAGGTGGCCCTGTCCGGCACCAAGCGGACCGACAAGCTGGCGTACCGCCACTCGGGTCACCCGGGTGGTCTGACCGCGACGCCGATCGGCGAGATCCTCGAGAAGGACCCGCGCAAGGCCGTCGAGAAGGCCGTCTGGGGCATGCTCCCGAAGAACCGCCTGAGCCGGAAGCTGCTGACCAAGCTGAAGGTGTACGCCGGTCCGGAGCACCCGCACACGGCGCAGCAGCCGAAGCCGTTCGAGATCACCCAGATCGCCCAGTAAGCGATCGACGAACCAGGTAAACGAGGATTCACAGCGTGAGCGACATCACCACCGAGACCGAAGAGTTCGACCCCGAGGTCCCCATCGACAGCGAGGGCCCGGTCGCCTACACCTCCGAGACCAACCCGGCTCCGGAGCAGCGCGCCGAGACGGGTCGGGTCGCGGTCATCAACCCGGCCGGCGCCACTGGTCGCCGCAAGGAGGCCGTCGCCCGCGTGCGGATCGTCCCGGGCACCGGCAAGTGGAAGATCAACGGGAAGGACCTCGACGTCTACTTCCCGAACAAGGTCCACCAGCAGCACGTGAACGAGCCGTTCGTCGTCGCGGGCCTCGAGGGTTCGTACGACGTGATCGCCCGGATCAACGGCGGCGGCATCACCGGCCAGGCCGGTGCGCTGCAGCTCGGTGTGGCCCGCTGCCTGAACGCGGCGGACCTCGAGGCCAACCGCCCGGGTCTGAAGAAGGCCGGTCTGCTCACCCGCGACGCGCGGATCAAGGAGCGCAAGAAGGCCGGTCTCAAGAAGGCCCGTAAGGCGCCTCAGTACAGCAAGCGCTGATCACCTGATGGGGCGTTTGTTCGGCACGGACGGAGTCCGTGGCCTGGCGAACGTGGACCTGACCGCGGAGCTGGCGCTCGACCTCTCGGTCGCGGCAGCTCACGTACTCGGCGAGGCCGGTGCCTTCGAAGGGCACCGGCCGCGCGCCGTTGTGGGGCGGGATCCGCGTGCCAGTGGAGAGTTCCTGGAAGCCGCCGTGGTGGCCGGTCTGGCCAGCGCCGGCGTCGATGTCGTCCGGCTCGGCGTGCTGCCGACCCCGGCCGTCGCGTACCTGACCGGTTCGACCGGCGCCGACCTCGGCGTGATGCTGTCCGCCAGCCACAACCCGATGCCGGACAACGGCATCAAGTTCCTGGCCCGCGGCGGGATCAAGCTCGACGATGTGATCGAGGACGCCATCGAGGCCCGGATGGGCGAGGAGTGGCAGCGTCCGACGGGCGCCGATGTCGGCCGGGTGACCGACGACGGGCAGGGGTTCGAGACCTACGTCTCGCACCTGGTCCGCTCGGCCCCGAACCGGTTCGACGGCCTGAAGGTCGTGATCGACTGCGCGAACGGCGCCGCCTCGCAGACCGCGCCGGAGGCACTGCGCCGGCTCGGCGCCGAGGTGATCACGGTCGCCGCGGCCCCGGACGGGCTGAACATCAACCTGGACTGCGGATCCACGCACATCGAGGGTCTGCAGCGCGAGGTCGTCGGGCACCGCGCCGACGTCGGTATCGCGCTCGACGGTGACGCCGACCGCTGCCTGGCGGTGGACGCGAACGGCGAGCTCGTCGACGGCGACCAGATCCTCGCGGTGCTGGCGCTGGCGATGCGGGACAGCGGCCGGCTGTCGAACGACACCGTCGTCGCGACCGTGATGAGCAACCTCGGGTTCGTGCAGGCGATGGTCCGGGAGCAGATCGCGGTCGAGCAGACCAAGGTCGGCGACCGGTACGTGCTCGAGGCGATGAAGGCCGGCGGCCACAAGCTCGGCGGTGAGCAGTCCGGGCACGTGATCCTGTCCGACCACGCCACCACCGGCGACGGCACGCTGACCGCGGTGATGCTGCTCGCGCGCGTGGCCCAGACGGGCAAGAGCCTGGCCGACCTGGCCGGCGCGATGACCCGCCTGCCGCAGGTCCTGGTCAACGTGAAGAACGTGGACAAGTCCCGCGCGGGCACCGACCCCACGGTCCAGTCCGCCGTCACCGAGGCCACCACCCGCCTCGGCGACACCGGCCGGGTCCTCCTCCGCCCGTCGGGCACCGAGCCGCTCGTCCGGGTCATGGTGGAGGCCGAGTCCTCTGACACCGCGCACGAGATCGCCCACTCCCTCGCGGACGTGGTCGCCTCCTCGCTGAAGCTCTGACGACCCGAAGGACGCCGGAGAACCGAACGGTTCCCCGGCGTCCTTTGCGTTCTCGACGCTCCACTTTGTGCACCGGATCCGTGGCGCGCGGCCGTTTTCGTACGGATCCCGTGCACAAAGTGGGGCAAGGGGACTAGTGGCGGAGTTGGGCGAGGCGGCGTTCTGGGGCCGGGGCGGCTTCGGCGAGGAGCTGGGTGTACTCGTGCTGCGGGTTGAGGATGACCTCGTCGGCGGGGCCGTGTTCTACGACTGCGCCGTGGTGGAGGACCATGATCTCGTCGCTGAAGTGGCGGGCGGTGGCGAGGTCGTGGGTGATGTAGAGGACGCCCAGGTTCTCCTCGCGCTGCAACGTCGCCAGCAGGTTGAGCACGCCCAGGCGGATCGAGACGTCGAGCATCGACACCGGCTCGTCCGCGACCAGGATCACCGGCTCGGGCGCCAGGGCTCGGGCGATCGCGACCCGTTGGCGTTGACCGCCTGACAGCTCGTGCGGCTTGCGGTGCGCGAAGTCCTCGTCGAGCCGGACCCGGCGCAGGAGCTCGAGGACCCGCTCGTCGACCTCGTCCCGGCTGAAAGCGGGGTGGTGGAGCTTGACCGGGCGGCCCAGGTGGTGCGCGATCGAGTGGTACGGGTTCAGCGACGCGAAGGGATCCTGGAAGACCATCTGGACGGCCTTGCGGTACGTCGCCGCCGCCGCGCCGCGGTACTGCATCGGCTTGCCGTCCACCAGGATCTGGCCGGACGTCGGCCGCTCCAGCTGGAGCAGGAGCTTGGCGATCGTCGACTTGCCGGAGCCGGACTGGCCGACCAGTGCGATCGTCCGGCCGGGCTGCAACTCGAAGCTGACCTGGTCCACCGCCCGCAGGCGCTTGCTCTGCAGCCCGTTCCGCAGCCGGTACTCCTTCACCACCTCGCGCATCTCGAGCGCACTCATCCTGCCTCCTCGTCGATCGCGCCGGTCCTGACGAAACCGCCGCGGTCCCCGGTCAGGCTCGGGAACGACGACAGCAATCGCTTCGTGTACGGGTGTTGCGGCCTCGTGTAGAGCGTCAGCGCGTCGTCGAGCTCGACGATCAGCCCGTCCCGCATCACCGCGATCCGGTCGCTGATCTCGAGCAGCAGCGGCAGGTCGTGGGTGATGAAGACGACCGCGAACCCGAGCTCGGCGCGCAGCCGGGTGATCTCGCGCAGGATCTCCCGCTGGACGACGACGTCGAGCGCGGTGGTCGGCTCGTCCATGATCAGCACCTGCGGCTCGAGCGCCAGCGCCATCGCGATCATCACGCGTTGCCGCATGCCACCGGACAGCTCGTGCGGGTAGGCGCGCAGCCGGTCCCGCTCCACCCCGACGCGCTCGAGCAGCCGGCCGCAGCGTGCGCGGCGCTCCGTCTTGCTCAGCTCGGGCCGGTGCGTGATGAAGACGTCTTCGAGCTGCTCGGAGATCCGCAGGACCGGATTGAGCGAGTTCATCGCGCCTTGGAAGACCATCGCGATCTTGTCCCAGCGGAACGCCCGCAGGTCGTCCCCGGCCAGCGACGACAGGTCGATGTCGTAGCCCTCGCGGGACGAGAACACCACGCGTCCGCCGGTGATCTGCGCGGGCGGTTTCAGCAACCGGGTGATCGCGTAGGCCAGCGTCGACTTCCCGCAGCCGCTTTCACCTGCCAGGCCGAGGATCTCGCCGCGTTCCAAGCTCAGGGACACGTCGCGGACGGCGTGCACGGTGGTCTCGGCCAGGTAGTCGATGCTCAGGTTCTCGATACTCAGGACCCTCATGCCTTCACGCTCCACTTGTTGCGTTCGGCACGCGTCTGCGAGCGCAGCTTCGGGTTGATGATCTCGTCGATGGAGAAGTTGATCAGCGACAGCGCCGCCCCGAACAGGGCGATCGCCAGGCCCGGCGGCGCGAACCACCACCAGGCGCCGAGGCGCAGCGCCAGGCCGTTCTGCGCGTAGAACAGCATGGTTCCCCAGGTGAAGGACCCGGACGCGCCGAGCCCGAGGAACGACAGGCCGGCCTCGCCGAGGATCGCGAAGATCACCGCGAACACGACCTGCGAGGCGAGCAGCGGGATCAGGTTCGGCAGGATCTCGACGAGCAGGATCCGCCAGCGCTTCTCGCCGCCGATCCGGGCCGCGAGCACGTAGTCGCGGCTGCGGACGCTGAGCGTGAAGCCGCGCAGCACGCGGGCGGATCCGGCCCAGCTGGTGATCGCGAGCACGGCGGCCACCAGCCAGATCGACTTGTTCGGCACGTAACTGGAGATCACGATCACCAGCGGCAGGCCGGGGATCACCAGCATGATGTTCGTGAACAGCGAGAACGCCTCGTCGGTCGCGCCGCCGACGAACGCGCCGACGACCCCGAAGAACGCCGACAGCAGCAGCGTGATCGCCCCGACCACGACGCCGATGATCAGTGAGCCGCGGGTGGCGTACGCGAGTTGGGCGAAGACGTCCTGGCCGCTCTGGGTGGTGCCGAGCAGGAAGCCGTTGCCGGGCGCGGTCAGCCCGATGTCCCGGACCGTCGACGGGTTGCCGACGAGCAGCGGACCGAGGACGCCGAACAGGACGATCAGCCCGGCGACGGCCAGGCCGACCGCGAGCTTCAGGGTCAGCGGCGGCCAGGCCCGGCGGCGCACCGGCGCCGACTGCTCGACGGCGGCCGCCCCTTCAGTGGTGATTGCCATTCAGGAGCCCCTTCTCAGGACCGCGCACGGGTGCGGGGGTCGATGACGCCGTACAGGAGGTCGACGAGCAGGTTCGCGCCGAGGACGGCGAGCGTGATGATCAGGAACACCGCCTGCATCAGCGCGTAGTCGTTGTTGTTGACGGCAAGCAACAGCGCGGAGCCGATGCCGGGGTAGGTGAAGACCGCCTCGGTGACGATCGATCCGGCGACCACGAACCCGAGCGAGATCGCGAATCCCGACACCGACGGCAGGATCGCGTTGCGGGCGACGTACCGGGACCGGATCCGGCGCGCGGTCAGCCCCTTCGCCTCGGCGGTGACGACGAAGTCCTCGGACAACGTCGAGACCATCATGTTGCGCATCCCGAGCATCCACCCGCCGATCGACGAGATCACGATCGTCAGCGCCGGCAGCGCCCCGTGGTACAGCACCGACTGCACGAACGGGAGGCTCCAGCCCGGCGTCACGGAGTACACGTCGTACCCGCCGGTCAGCGGGAAGACGGGCCAGGTGCTGCCGAGCAGGAAGAGCAGCAGCAGCGCGAGCCAGAAGTACGGCACCGACTGCAGCATCGTGGTGACCGGGATCAGGCTGTCGACCCAGGAACCGCGCCGCCAGCCGGCGGCGCGTCCCAGCAGGATCCCGACGGCGAACGAGATCACCGTCGCGAGACCGATCAGGCCGACGGTCCAGGGGAGTGTCTGGCCGATGACCTGGGAGACCGGGGCGGGGAAGTACGCGATCGACGTCCCGAGGTCGCCTTTGACCAGTTGGTGCAGGTACGTCCAGTACTGGTCCCACAGCGACGAGTTGGTGTCGGTGCCGAGCAGTGCCTGGATCGCGTCCCGCGTCGTCGGGGTGACCGGGCCTTTGGTCGCCAACTTCGACAGCATCAGGTCGACCGGGTTCCCCGGCATCAGCCGGGGAATCAGGAAGTTCAGGGTCAGGGCCGCCCACAGGGCGGCGACGTAGAAGGCCAGTTTTCGCAGCAGATAGCGCACGGCGGACCCGCGCTCAGCTGGCGGGCTTGATGGTCTTGAGGACGATTCCGGCGTCCCACGCCTTCCAGGCCGCGGGCAGGACGTACATGTTGTCCTTGGTCGGCCAGCCGGTGGCGCGGGAGGTGTTGAACTCGGTCAGCATCGAGTTCACGTAGACCGGGATGTAGGGCAGCTGGTCCGCGATGACGGTCTGGATCTTCGCGTACTCCGCCTTCTGCGCGGCCTTGTCCGTCGTCCCGGCGGCGACCTTGAGCGCGGCGTCGACGGCCGGGTTCGAGAACCGCGACTGGTTGCCGGCGGTCGCGGTCTTGCCCACCGGCGCGGTGTTCACCGTGGCGAGCTTGCCGTCGTAGGTGAAGTACGGGTTCGTAGAGGCGCCGAGACCGACGGAGTCGAGCGAGAGCTGGAACTTCCCGTTGGTCTGCGCGGCGTTCCACTCGTT
The DNA here is from genome assembly GCF_040610875.1 of Kribbella sp. NPDC003505. Lineage (NCBI taxonomy): Bacteria > Bacillati > Actinomycetota > Actinomycetes > Propionibacteriales > Kribbellaceae > Kribbella > Kribbella sp. NPDC003505. The sequence continues at coordinate 146,962 of NZ_JBEXNA010000012.1, forward strand.
CCAGGAGACCTGACTGGGCTTGAGCTCGATGCCGACGGCGGCGAGGTGCTGCTTGAGCGTGTCGTTGATCGAGATGTAGTCGCTCCAGCCGGTCACGGTCTGGACCGTCAGCGACAGCCGCTTGCCGCCCTTGGACCGTACGCCGTCACTGCCCTTCGTCCAGCCGGCCGCGTCGAGGACCGTGTTCGCCTCGGCGGTATCGGGTGCCTGCGGCAACTTCGCCTTCGCCGCGTCCGCGATCCATTCGTCGTCGCGACCGGGCAGCAGCAGGGTCGGCGAGCCGACACCCGCGACGCCACCGCCGGCGAGCTTGGCCAGCTGCTCGCGGTTCATGGCGAGGTAGATGGCCTTGCGGACGGCCGGGTCGGTCTGCGGTCCGGCACACCCGAGCTGGGCGTTGGAGCACGTCACGATGACGGTCGTCATCACGGGCGAGTTGACGTAGGTCAGGTTCTTGCCGGACTTGATGATGTTGTCGATGCCGGGCAGGTAGGCGCTCGCCCAGTCGACCTTGCCCGCCACGAGCGCGGCGCTGGCAGCGTCCGCGGAGCTCACCGGGAGGTAGCGCACCTCCTTGATCTCGGGCTTGCCCTGTTCCCAGTACTGGTCGTTCTTCGTCAGCACGAAGCTCTGCGGCGTGTACGACTTCACCTTGAACGGCCCGGTGCCGACCGGGTTCTTGTTCAGGTCGGTCGTCGGGTCCTTGATGTCCTTCCAGATGTGCTCGGGCACGATCGCCTGGTTGGCGAGAACGGCCGGCTCCTGCATCAGGGACTTCGACTTGAACGTCAGTACGGCGGTGTCGTCGGCGGTCGCCTTCGCGGTGGCGGCCAGGCCCGACGGGTTCAGCGCGGGAGTCTTCGCGACCAGGTTGAACGTGAACGCCACGTCCTTGGCGGTGAACGGCTGACCGTCGTTCCACTTCACGTCGTGGCGGGTCTTGATGGTGAGCTCGGTGCCGGCGGCGTTCCACGAATAGCCCGTGGCGAGCACCGGCGTCGGATCCGACTGCTTCGCGAAGTTGTACCAGTACAGCGGCTCGTAGATGACGCCCAGCGTCGGCTGCAGCGCGGTGGTGCTGAACGGGTTGAAGTTCTCCGCGGTGATGTCGCCGGCCGCGACGGTGACGGAGGCGTCCTTCGTGGCTGCCTGCCCACCGCCGGCGGCGGCGCCGTCGCAGGCGGTGATCAGGAGAGCGGTGGCTGTCGCGACGGCCGCGGCGCTCACCAGGCGCCGCGTCCTCGTACGGTCCTTCGGGTTCCGGAGCATTGATCGTCCTTTCCGCACGTCACCCCGGCACCCGCCAGGGAAGCTGGCGGTAACTTAGTTCGCCTAATAAACATAAGACAAGACGTTGGTCAGTAACGGTTTGACCGCGCAGGGTGGAGCAGAGGGGATGTCTAGGCGGAGACGGTGCCCGAGCGGAGCATCATCAGGGCCGCGCCGATCGCGGCGGCGTCGTGGCCGCGCTCGTCGAGGACCACCTCGGTGTTCACGGCCCGGCCGAACGCGGAGCTCTGGATCCGCTCCTGGATGATCGGCAGGTAGATCGTCCCGGCGACGGCGAACGCCGGCCCGGTCAGCACCAGCAGCTGGACGTCGTACATATTGGTGATCGTCTGCGCGCCGAGCGCGAGCCAGGACGCGGAGTCGCGCAGGATCGCCTCGGCCCGGGAGTCGCCGGTCAGCGCGAGCCGGGCGATGGCCGCGAACGCCGCCACCCCGGTACGGCGCTGGGAGCCGAGGTCGAGCCCGGCCGCGCGGGCCTTGGCGACGACCGTCGCGGGCCCGGCGATCGCCTCCAGGCAGCCGGTGCTCCCGCACCAGCACCGCGGGCCGCCGATCTGGACGCAGACGTGCCCGACCTCGCCGGCGTTGCCGTGCGCACCCTGGTAGACGTGGCCGTTCAGCCGCAGGCCGGACCCGATGCCCTCGCTCATGAACAGCGCGGCCATCACCGAGACGTCGTGGCTGGTGGTGAGCCGGGTGCCGGCGGCGGCCGCGGTGGCGTCGTTCTCCAGCAGCGCCGGCAACTGCAGGCGTTCCTCCAGACGCCGGCGGATCGGGAAGTCGACCCAGTGCGCCATCGACGGCGGGGCCGACGTGACGCCGCGGTTGCGGATCAGCGGCCCGGGACAGACGAAGCCGAGCCCGAGAACGAGCGAGGAGTCGATCCCCGATCGCTCGATCAGCTCGGTGGTCTCGGTCGCGATCCTGGCCACGACCTGCTCCGGGTCGCTCGCCTCGCCCGGCCCGTCGCGCCGCCACCGAGCCACCACCCCGCCGGCGTAGTCGACCAGCACGTACGTCAGGCTGTCGGCGCTCAGGTGGACGCCGACGACGTACCGGGCCGCCGCCCTGATCCGGAGCAGGGTGCGCGGTTTACCGCCGGTGGACGAGCCGCGGCCGGCCTCGTCGACCAGCCCGTCGTCGATCAGCCGTCGGACCACCGTGGTGACCGACGGGGCGGTGAGGCCGGTGATCTGGGTGAGTTCCACCCGGCTGACCGTGCCCGCGGAGCGGATGCTGTCCACAATGAGGGCACGGCTGTTCGTCGGTGCCGGGTCGTAGCCCGGTGATCGCGACGCGTCGCTGACCTGCTGCATCGGAACATCCGCAATCTGTCGAGTTAGTTAGGTCTGTGAATATAGTGGCTTCGATGGCCTTGGAGGGCAGTTTATGGGGGACCTGACGTCGCGCGAGCGGATCGCGGGGCTGGTGCTGGCGCGTCCCGGGCGGTTGCTCGGCATGGAGCCGTTCATGGCCGATGTCGTGCAGGGGATCGAGGAGGTCTTCGACGGCCGGCGGGTGAGCCTGCTGATCGAGTTCGCGGCCGACACCGCCGAGGAGATCGAGATCTGGCGGCGCTGGGTGCCGAACCGGCACGTCGACGGCATCGTCATGGTCGACCTGCGGACCAAGGACCCCCGGCTCGCCGAGCTCGAGCGGCTCGGGGTGCCGGCGGTGCTGCTCGGCGGGCCCGAGCTCGAGGCCCCGATCACCAACGTGCTGGTCGACAACGCCGAAGGCGCCCGGGCCGCCGTACGGGCGCTCGCGGACCTCGGCCACCGCGACATCGCGCGGGTCAGTGGTCCGCGCGACATGCTGCACTGCCAGGCGCGCGACGACGCGTTCATGGCGACCTGCGCCGAGCAGGACGTCGACGGCCGCGTCATCGAGGGCGACTACTCCGAGGACGCGGGCCGGGATGCGACGCGGCGGCTGTTGACCGGCAGCCGGGTCCCGACGGCCGTTGTCTACGACAACGACCTGATGGCGATCGGCGGTCTCGCCGTGGCGAAGGAGTTGGGTGTCGCCGTCCCCGGCCAGCTGTCGGTGATCGCGTGGGACGACACCGCGGTCGCCCGGCTGGCCACTCCGCCGCTGAGCGTCGTGACGGTCGACGTGCACGGTCTCGGCACGATCGTCGGCGAGGCGATCCTCGCGGTGATGGACGGCGGCGACGTCACGACGTACCAGGTCCCGAAGCCGACCATCCGGCTGGCTGGCTCGACCGCGCGGCCCGCGGTTGCCTAGCGTTCGGGGTATGACTGAGCGACGGGCGATTCTGAGCGGTTCGACGTTCGAGGAGCAGATCGGGTACGCGCGCGCCGTGGTGGACGGCGACTGGGTGCACGTCTCGGGGACGACGGGCTTCGACTACTCGACGATGACGATCGCGGACGACGTGGTGGCGCAGGCCGAGCGTTGCATCGTGAACATCGCGGACGCCCTGAGGGCGGCGGGATGCTCGCTGGACGACGTCGTCCGGGTGCGGTACATGCTGCCCGAACGGGACGACTTCGAGCCGTGCTGGCCGACGCTGCGGCGCGCGTTCGGCGAGATCCGCCCGGCCGCCACGATGCTGGTGTGCGGCCTGTCCGACCCGCGGATGAAGATCGAGATCGAGGCCTACGCCCGCCGGAGGTGACCGTGGAGCACCGGGAACTGGAGCTCTTCCTGCATCTCGCGCGCACCCTCAACTACGGCCGGACGAGCCTGGAGTGCCATGTCAGCGCGGCCACCCTGACCCGGACGATCCAGCGCCTGGAGACGCGGGTCGGCGCCCAGTTGCTTGATCGCGGGCCACGGGGCGTCGTGCTGACCGCCGAGGGGCGACGCTTCACGACGTACGCCGAGCAGGCGCTGGAACTGTGGGCGGACTACCGGTCCGGCTCCGCCGAGCCGGCCGGTCTCACCGGTGAGCTGCGCATCTTCGCCACTGTCACCGCCTGCCAGACCCTGCTGCCGGACCTGTTGGCGCCACTGCGCGCGGAACACCCGCAGATCCGCCTCGCCCTCCGTACCGGCGACGCGGCCGCCGCGCTCGCCCGCTTGGACGAGGGCGAGGTGGACGCCGCGGTGGCGGGCATTCCCCGGCGCCTCCCGCAATCGTTGGTCACCCGAACGGTTGCCGTCACCGACCTGATCCTCGTCAAGGCCCGCGGCAGCGCCGCCGACGGCCCGTACGTCGTGCCCGCCCGGGGTCTGGTCCGCGACAACGCGTTCCGCTGGTTCCGCAGGAGCGGTGTGAAGCCGGTGATCGCCGCCGAGCCGGACGGGCACGAGGCGCTGCTCGCCCTGGTGGCGCTGGGATGTGGCGTCGGCGTCGTACCGCGCCTGGTCCTCGAGTCGTCGGCCGTCCGCGATCAGCTGACCGAGCTGCCGGCCGAGCTGGAACCGCTCACGATCGGGCTTTGCGCGCGCCGCGCCGACCTGCGCCGGCCTTTGGTCGCGGCGCTCTGGGACCTGCGACCGTAGCGCCCGCGAACAGCTTCGCCGGCACCAGCTGCGGTGGCAGCGGGGCCTCGCCCTCGAGCTGACGGAGCAGGGCTTCGGTGCCGAGCTGGCCGAGTTCGGGGCCGGGCGTACGCATCATCGTGAGCTCGGGATCGCTCATCACGGCGGTCTCCGGGACGGTCAGCAGCGACAAGACCGAGATGTCACCAGGGATGTCGTGGCCGGCGCGCTTCAGGCCGGAGACGACGCCGAGCGCGGCGTACTCGTTGAGGACCAGGACCGCGGTCGTGCTGGGGTGCTCGGCGAGCATGCGTTCGACGGCCGCCTTCCCGGCCTGGGTGGTATCGGAGCACGGTACGACGACCACCGGCAGGCCGTACGACGCGGCGACGCGACGGTACGCATCCTCGGTCCGCACCCAGGGGCCGTAGGCGTGGAACCGCGGATCCTCCAGATCGCCGGAGATCAGGACGAGCTCGCGATGCCCGAGGTCGTACAGGTGCTTGACCGCGTCCTCGACGGTGGTGTCGAAGTCGATGTCGACGTGTGACAGGCCGTCGAGCTCGGTCGTCCGCCCGATCAGCGAGAACGGCGTCCCGGCCTGACGCAGTACGTCGATCCGCGGGTCGTCGAGCTGCACCTCCATCAGGACGACGCCGTCCACCAGGCCCTGCCCCAGCAGCTCCCGGAGCTCGACGCCGTCGTTGCCGACAGGCCACAGCACCAGGTGGTAGTCCTGCTTGCGGGCGGCCTCGGCCGCGCTGGTGAAGAACTCCGCGGTGGACATCCCGAACCGGTGCTCGAGGGCCGGGTAGGCCATCGCGACGATGTGCGTGCGCTTGCTGGCCAAGGCCCGGGCGACCACGTTGCGCCGGTAGCCGAGCTCCAGCATCGCCTGCTCGATCCGCGCCCGGGTCGCGGCCGTCACCGGTTTGGTGTCGTTGAGCAGGAACGAGACGGTCGCGATCGAGACCCCGGCCCGCTGAGCGACGTCGCGCATCGTGACCATCGATCGACCCCCTTCTGAGGGTGCAGGGTACTCAAGCACCCTCTGAACCCTTGACAGCGGTGTGACGTACGGAACATAGTCCTTCAACACCTCAGTTAAGCGGTTTACCGCCAAATCCACAACATCCGCCCCAGTTCCTCCGTCCATCGGTTAAACGCTTTGAAGGAGTCCGATGTCATGATCAGCAAGCGGATCGCCGCCGCGCTGGCGGGTGCGACGACGGTGTCGCTCCTGCTGGTCGCCTGCGGTGACAACGGCGGCGGCCAGTCGTCCGCATCCGGCGACAGCGTCAAGAGCCTCACGGTCCTGGACTACTACAACAACGACCCGGACAAATCCCTTGTGCAGAAGGGACTTGACTCCTGCGCGTCCCAGCTCGGCATCACCATTCAACGGGAGACGGTGCCTGGTGACACCTTGATCCAGAAGGTGCTGCAGCAGGCCTCGTCGAAGACTCTGCCGGACGTGCTGATGCTCGACAACCCCGACGTCCAGCAGATCGCCGCGACCGGCGCGCTGGCGCCGCTGAACGACATGGGGCTCAGTGGCGACGGCGTGATCAAGGGGATGGTCGACGCGACGTCGTACGACGGCAAGCTCTACGGGCTCGCGCCGGTCACGAACACGATCGCGCTGTTCTACAACAAGGACATGCTGGCCGAGGCCGGCGTGCAGCCGCCGAAGACCTGGGAGGAGCTGAAGGCGGCCGCCGCGAAGCTCACCAAGCCCGGTCGTTACGGGATGGCCTTCAACGCGAACGCGACGTACGAGGGCTCGTGGCAGTTCCTGCCGGCGATGTGGACCAACGGCGGCGACGAGACCGACCTGACCAGCCCGCAGGTGGCCGAGGCGCTGCAGTTGTGGGTGGACCTGGTGAAGTCCGGGTCGGCGTCGAAGAGCGTGATCAACTGGACCCAGGGCGACGTGAAGGACCAGTTCGTGGCCGGCAAGGCGGCGATGATGGTCAATGGCCCGTGGCAGATCCCGGCGCTGCAGAAGACCCCGAACGTCAAGTGGGACGTCGTCACGTTCCCGCTGAACAAGCCGGACCAGACCCCGGTCGCGCCGCTCGGCGGCGAGGCGTGGACGGTGCCGCTGAACAAGGACCAGGCCAAGCAGCAGAAGGCCGCCGACTTCGTGAAGTGCCTGAACTCGGACGAGAACGAGCTGGCCTGGGCGAAGGCCCGCTTCACCCTCCCGACCAAGCTGTCGCTGCTCGACCAGTACGCCAAGGACGTCCCGTCGATGAAGGCGTTCGCCGAGCAGGTGAAAACCGCCCGGGCCCGGACCGGCAAGCTCGGCGACAAGTGGCCGGACGCCGCCAAGGTGATCTACCAGGCGATCCAGTTGGCGCTGACCGGTAAGGCCTCGGCCCAGGACGCCTTCAAGCAGGCCTCCGGCGGCTGACGGCATGGTGACGCTCACACGCACGACGGTGGCCGGCCGCGAGAAGGTTCGCGGCCGGCGCCACCGCGGCGAGTCCCTCACCAAGGTGCTGTTCGTCCTGCCCGCCGCGGTGGCGATGGTGGCGCTGTTCGGCTACCCGGTGGTGAAGAACCTCCTGATGAGCCTGCAGGACTACGGGCTGAAGACCTTCTTCACCGGTGCCGCGCCGTGGGTCGGGCTGAAGAACTACACCACGGTCGTGACCGACAAGCTGTTCTCGGACGCGATGCTGAACACCGCGCTGTTCACCGTCGGGTCGATCGCCTTCCAGTTCGCGATCGGCCTCGGGCTGGCGCTGTTCTTCCACAAGAAGTTCCCGCTCAGCGGACTGCTCCGGTCGCTGCTCCTGCTGCCGTGGCTGCTGCCGTTGATCGTGTCCAGTGCGACCTGGCGCTCGATCCTCGAGCAGGACAACGGCATCCTGAACCGCACCCTGCTGAAGCTGCACCTGATCGGTGACCCGGTGCCGTGGCTGAACTCGCCGTCGGTGGCGCTGATCGCGGTGATCGGCGTGAACATCTGGATCGGCATCCCGTTCAACGTGACCCTGCTGTACTCCGGTCTCGCGGAGATCCCCGACGAGCTCTACGAGGCCGGCCAGCTCGACGGTGCGACCGGCTGGCGATCCTTCTGGTACATCACCTGGCCGAACCTGCGGGCGGTGGCGAGTGTGCTGCTGATGCTCGGCGTCGTCTACACGATCAAGGTCCTGGACATCATCCTCGGCCTGACCGGCGGTGGGCCGGCGAATGCGACACAGACACTGGCGACCCAGTCGTACGAGAAGTCCTTCATCGACTTCAAGTTCGGCCAGGGCGCGGCGCTGTCCAACATCCTGATCGCGATCTCGTTCGTGTTCGCGATCTTCTACCTGCGCGGCACCCGTCGTGCCGTCGACGAGTAGGGGGACCTGATGCGACGTACCACCTACACCGTGATCGGCGTGCTGGTCCTGTGCGTGATGCTGTTCCCGGTCTACTGGATGGTGAACGCCTCGCTGCAGCCGTCCGGGAACACGCTCACCGCCGGTTTCCTGCCGCTGCATCCGACGTTTTCCGGCTACGCCCGCGCACTCGACGAGCAGGGCGGAAACCTCGTCACGAGCATGATCATCGCGGCCGGAACGGTCGTGCTGAGTCTGGCGATCGCGACGCCGTGTGCGTACGCGCTCTCCCAGTTCCGGTCCCGCTGGGTGTCGATCGGGCTGCTGGCGATCCTGATCTCGCAGATGATTCCGGGGATCGTGATCGCGAACGCGCTGTACACGGCGTACGAGCGGATCGGGCTGCTGAACTCGATCCCGGGCCTGATCGTCGCGAACTGCAGCAGCGGGATCCCGTTCGCGATCCTGATCCTGCGCTCGTTCATGCTCTCGCTGCCGCCGTCGCTGGTGGAGGCCGCGCGGGTGGACGGCGCCGGGCTGTTCCGGGCGTTCGTCGCGATCGTGCTGCCGATCAGCAAGAACTCGCTGATCACCGCCGGACTGTTCAGTTTCCTGTTTTCCTGGAGCGATTTCCTGTTCGCGCTGACGCTGACCACCAAGGGCGGCGTCCGGCCGGTGACGCTCGGGATCTACCAGTACCTCGGCACCCAGGTGCAGAACTGGAACGCGGTGATGGCGACCGCGGTGCTCTCGGCGATCCCGGCCATCGTGCTGCTGGTCGCCGCGCAGAAGTACATCGCCGCCGGCGCCATCGGCGGAGCCGTCAAATAATCTCGAAAGGCTTTGGAATATGACGATTCGCGTACTCGTCTGGGGCGAGAACCGGCACGAGCAGGTGGAGCCGCACGTCCGGGAGATCTACCCCGACGGAATGCACGCCGCCATCGCGGCCGGCATCGCCGAGAACCTCCCGGACGCCAAGGTCGCCACCACGACCCTCGACGAGCCGGAACACGGCCTGACCGAGGACGTGCTGGCGGAGACCGATGTCCTGGTGTGGTGGGGTCATGCCGCTCACGGCGAGGTCGACGACAAGGTGGTCGACCGCGTGTACCAGCACGTGCTGTCCGGGATGGGCCTGGTCGTGCTGCACTCCGGCCACTGGTCGAAGATCTTCGGCAAGCTGATGGGCACCACCTGCACGCTGCGCTGGCGCAGTGAGCGCGACCGTGAGCTGGTCTGGACGGTGAACCCGACGCACCCGATCGCGCAGGGCGTCCCGCACCCCATCGTGATCGAGCAGCAGGAGATGTACGGAGAGTTCTTCGACATCCCGGTGCCCGACGAGCTGATCTTCGTGTCCTCGTTCTCCGGCGGCGAGGTGTTCCGTTCCGGCATCACGTACCGCCGCGGGCACGGGAAGATCTTCTACTTCTCGCCAGGAGACCAGGACTACCCGGTCTATCACCACAAGGACGTGCGTAAGGTGATCGCGAACGGCGTCGCATGGGTGAACACCGACCTGCCCGAGCGGAAGATCCCGACGCTGCTGCGGTACGAGACCGACGACTTCTTCAACGGTCACGGGTACACCGGACCCATCGAGGAGCCTGCCGATGCCTGAACCCTTGCGACTGCTGCAGGTCGGAGCCGGCGGGATGGGGCGCGCCTGGCTGCGCACCATCGCCGCCAACCCTGACGTCGTCCTGGCCGGCCTTGTCGACCTCGACCTGGACGTGGCGCGTGCGGCAGCCGACGAGCACGGCTTCGGCGACGTACCGGTCGCCGCCGCGATGGGCGACCTGTCCGTCGAGTTCGACGCGGTCATCGACGTGACGGTGCCGGTGGCGCATCCGAAGGTCAGCGTCGAGGCGTTGCTGCGCGGCGTCCCGGTGCTGTGCGAGAAGCCGCTCGCCGAGACGGTCCGGGAATGCCTGCAGATGGTTGCCGCGTCCGAGGTGAGCGGGCAGCTGCTGATGGTCTCGCAGTCCCGCCGCTACTTCCGTGCGGTGAACGCCTTCCAGCGTCAGCTCGCCGAGCTCGGCGCGATCGGGACGCTGTCGTGCGAGTTCTTCAAGGCGCCGCACTTCAGCGGTTTCCGGGAGCGGATGGCCGAGCCGCTCCTGGTCGACATGGCGATCCACCAGTTCGACCTGTCCCGCAAGCTGATCGGGTCGGAGCCGGTGTCGGTGTACTGCGATTCGTACAACCCGTCCTGGAGCTGGTTCGACGGCAACGCGGCCGCATCCGCGATCTTCACCTACGCCGACGGCACCCGCTTCGCCTTCACCGGCAGCTGGTGCGCTCCGGGCCTGGAGACGTCGTGGAACGGCTTCTGGCGGGCGAGCGCCCCCGGCGGTACGGCGACCTGGGACGGCGACAACGGACCGGTCGCCGAGCTGGCGTCCGGTGAAGCGTTGCCTGCGGCAATGGCCGACGAGCCGGAGGAGATCGCCGGGTCGCTGGCCGAGTTCGTCGACGCCGTCCGGACGTCGACGATCCCGCAGTCGGAGGTGCACTCCAACGTCATCAGCCTCGCGATGGTGGAGGCCGCCGTACGGTCCGCTGACACGGGGTCGGCGGTCCGCATCGCCGACGTCATCACGGACGCCTACGAACAGGCTCTGGCGACCACCCAGGACCCGGACCTGCTCGCCGCTCTGAAGGCGTGGCCGAACCCGTTGAAGGCAGTCGGCCTCGAGTCCTGACGGCGCCGGCGGGCTGTCGAAGGGGCGGACCTCCGTCACTCACCAAGCCCGCCGGCGCCGGCCGCGCCGCCCGGCCCCAGGCGTGGACCCGCGAGCGCCGGGCCGGTTGGTGAGTGACGCACATCCGTTTCAGTTCGTGCACCGGTCCGCTGCACATCTTGCGCTTGCTGCAATGGCTGCGCCGCCCGTTGACTGGTGGGCATGAAGAGTTCGGTTTTTCGGGTCGAGACAATGCAGGTTCCGGGCGGGTCCGAGGACATCGTGCGGGGTGGGCGGGACCTGTTTGCCTTGCTGCCCGAGGCGTTGCACGGGGTCGAGCGGATCGGTGTGCTCGGGTGGGGTCCGCAGGGGCGGGCGCAGGCGCTGAACCTGCGGGACTCGCTCGACGGGACCGGCATCAGCGTGACGGTCGGCCTGCGCCCCGGATCGCGGTCCGGGCCGGACGCCCGCGCCCATGGGTTCACCGAGGCCGACGAGACGCTGGGGGACTGGCTCGAGGTCGCGGCCGCGAGTGACCTGGTGATCCTGCTGATCGCGGACGCGGCGCTGGCCGCGCACCACGAGGAGATCTTCGCGGTGCTGAAGCCGGGCGCGACCATTGGCCTGTCCCACGGATTCCTGCTCGGGCACCTGACCTCGACCGGGAGTGCGTTCCCCGACGGGCATCCGGTGATCGCGGTGTGCCCGAAGGGTATGGGGGACTCGGTGCGCCGCCTGTACCAGCAGGGCGCGACCGTCAACGGGGCCGGGATCAACGCGAGCATCGCCGTGCACGCGGATCCGGACGGGCACGCGTGGGACCGGGCGCTCGCCTGGTCGGTCGGGCTCGGGTCGCCGTACACGTTCGCGACCACGCTGCGCGACGAGTACCGCTCGGACATCGTGGGCGAGCGGGCGATCCTGCTCGGCGCGGTGCACGGGCTGGTGGAGGCGCTGTACCGGTACTTCCGGATCGACGGGGCAGATCCGGTGGCGGCGTACGAGCGCTCTACCGAGGCGATCACCGGGCCGATCGCGCGGACCATCTCGGAGTCCGGGCTCGCGGCGGTGCGTGCGGTGTGCGGCGACGAGGACCTGTTCGACCGCGCGTACTCCGCGGCGTACGGGCCGGCCCGCGACCTGGTCGCCGAGATCTACGACGAGGTCGCCGACGGCACCGAGTTGCGCAGCGTGATCCTCGCCGAGCAGCGGCTGGCGAGCCGGCCGATGACCGAGATCGGCGGCAGCCCGATGTGGGCCCACAGTGCCGAGGTGCACGCCCGGCGCGGCACCGCGCCCGCTGTCGTCGACCCGCTGACCGCAGGGCTGTTCGTGGCCACGATGATGGCGCAGGTGGACGAGTTCGCGGCGCGCGGCCACGCATGGTCCGAGATCGTGAACGAGTCGGTGATCGAGGCCGTCGACTCGCTGCTCCCGTACATGCACGCCCGCGACGTCGCCTACATGGTCGACAACTGCTCCCGCACCGCCCGCCTCGGCACCCGCCGCTGGGGCCCGCGCTTCCAGGCGGCGTACGAGCAGATAGCCCTCCCGCACCTCGATCGCCCCGCCGACGCCGAGCTGCTCAAGACCTTCCTCGACAACCCGGCCCACGACGCACTCGCCGCAGCCGCCGAACTCCGCCCGTCCGTTGACATCTCCGTCTGACCTGCTGGCGGGTTGAGATAGATAGCCCGCCGGTGTCAGGCGAGTTCGGCCAGGGCGGTGGCTACGCGGCCGTGGGCGGCTTCCAGGGCTGCGCGGGCCTCGGGGATCGGCGTGCCGGTCAGGAGGTGGACCAGGGCCGGCTTGAGCTCGCCGTCGGCGGCGGCCAGGGCGGTCTCGCAGGCGTCCTCGTCGGCGCCGGTGGCCTCGGCGAGGATGCGGAGCATCCGGCCGCGGAGCTTCTTGTTGGTGGCGACCAGGTCGACCATCAGGTTGGACCAGGTGCGGCCGAGCTTGATCATCAGCGTCGTCGAGAACGCGTTCAGGATCATCTTCTGCGCGGTGCCGGCCTTCAGCCGGGTCGAGCCGGCGATCACCTCGGGGCCGGTGTCCGCGGCGATCACGACGTCCGCGAGCGGCGCCAGCGGGGCGTCCGGGTTGGAGGTGACGAGCACAGTGCTCGCCCCGGCGGCGCGGGCCGCCTTCAGGGCGCCGGCGACGTACGGCGTGCTCCCGGAAGCAGCGAGCCCGACGACGAGGTCCCGACCGGTGACGGCGGCCGCGTCGGCGGCACCGCCCTCCTCGGAGTCCTCGACGTTCTCGACCGCGCGGAGCAGCGCCGCCATGCCGCCGGCGTGGTGGGCGACCACCAGACCGTCAGGCACGTGGAACGTGGGCAGCAGTTCGGCGGCGTCCAGGACGGCCAGGCGTCCCGACGTGCCCGCGCCGAAGTAGTGCACCCGGCCGCCGCCGCGGACCGCCTCGACGGCGGCGTCGACGGCCTTGGTCAGCTCCGGGATCACCGCGCTGACCGCCCCGGCGACCAGGGCGTCCTCGTTGTTGACGAGTTGGAGGATCTCGGACGTGCCCACCGCATCGATGGCGAGCGTCCTCGGGTTGCGCTGCTCGGTCGGTGAGGTCACGGGATCGATGTTAGTTTTCTACTGAAGGATTTTCAATTCCGTTCATCTTTGACGGAATTGCTGTCCGTCAGTCGGAACCCTTCAGGCGGTGGCCGCGGACCGCGCTGGCGGTCTCCTCCAGCGCTTTCCGGGCGTCCGGCAGCACCTGCTGCGCGACTCCGATGAACAGGCAGTCGATCACCGTCAGTTGCGCGATCCGGCTGGCCATCGCGCCCGAGCGGTACGTCGTCTCGCGGGCGGCCGTGGTCAGCACCAGATCCGCGGTCCGGGCCAGCGGGGAGCGCGGGAAATTGGTCACCGCGACCGTGGTGGCGCCGTGCTTGGCGGCCTCCTCGAGCGCCTCGACGACCTCGACCGTGGTGCCGGTGTGCGAGATGCCGATCGCGACGTCGCCCTCACCGAGCAGCGCCGCGCTGGTCAGCGCGATGTGCACGTCCGACCAGGCGAACGCCACCCGCCGGATCCGATGCAGCTTCTGCTGCAGGTCCAAGGCGACGAAAGCGCTTGCGGCGAAGCCGTAGAGATCGACCCGCTTGGCGTTCACCACCGCGTCCACGACCTTGGCCAGCGCGTCCACGTCGACCTGCTGCGCGGTCTCCCGGACCGCCCGCTCGTCGGCGAAGGCCACCTTGCTGACCACGTCGGCCAGCGAGTCGCCGGGCTCGATGTCCCCGCCGACCTCCGGACGCGCGCTCTCCTGCGCCGACTGGGCCGCCAGTTGCAGGCGGAGCTGCGGATAGCCGGGGACGCCGATCTGCTTGCAGAACCGGATGACCGTGGTCTCCGAGGTGGACGCCACCTCGGCCAGTTCGGAGATCGTCATCGCCGCCACTCCGCCCGGGTCCGCGAGGACCGCGTTCGCCACCCGCTGCTCGGCCGGCGCCAGCGCGGGCATCACCGCGCGGACCCGGACCAGCAGCGGCCCCGTGGGTTCTGGAGAGGATGTTGAATTCATGACAGCCACGGTACGGCGACTATGCACGAGATGGGGTCACCGACGCGAAAGTCTCCAACCCGTTGCGGTAAATGATTCCGGTGTCCGTTCGCCGTCGAGAAGAAGACCGGACGCGCTCGTGATCTTCACACCGTCGACGTAGACGCCGCGGCCCTGGTACAGCGGGTCGGTCGTGTAGCGCCAGCGGACGGTCTGCGCGCCCGCGCCGAGCTCCGCCGTCACCTGGTGCCAGTGCCGGTCGCCGGAGCCGCTGATCGAGCCGTCGGTGTCGATCACCGAGCCCCGGTCCCGGACCGTGAACGGAACCTTCGTCCACGTCGTTCCGTCCGCGGACGTCTCCAGGTACAGCAGGTCGGTGTCCTCGGTGTCGACGAACAGGTCGAACGCGAGCTTCGCGCCGCCGGCCGGTACGACGACCAACGTGTCGAGCGTGCTGGTGGCGTTGTCCGTCGTCCCGGAGAACCAGGCGTCCTTGCCGTGCCGCGGGCCGACGCCGAGGGCGAGCGCGAGGCCCTGGGCGACCGCGCGGCGGGCCGGGTTGTTGCTGCCCCAGTTGCGGCTCGGGTGCACGCGGTTGGTGAGCAGGATCGCGAACGAGCGGGAGTCGAAGTCGATCACCAGCGACGTGCCGGTGTAGCCCGTGTGGCCGGCGGTGCGCGGCCCGGACAGGCCGCCCATGTACCAGCGCTGGTTGAGCTCGAAGCCGAGGCCGTGGTCGTTGCCCGGGAAGCCCTGGTTGAAGTTCGTGATCATCGCGGTCACCGAGGATTCCTTGAGGATCCGGGCGCCGCGGTAGCTGCCGCCGTTCAGGAACGTCTGCGCCAGGACGGCGAGGTCGTCGGCGGTGCTGAACACGCCCGCGTGCCCCGCGACGCCGTCGAGGGACCAGGCGTTCTCGTCGTGCACCGAGCCCCACACCATCCCGCGCGGCGGCGCGGACTGGTACTCGGTGGCGGCGATCCGCGGCTTCTTCTTCGGGTCCGGGTTGTAGCCGGTGTCGCGCATCTGCAGCGGTTTCGTGATGCCGTCGGCGACCAGCTTGTCCAGCGTCTTCCCGGTCACCCGGTGGGCAAGCTCGCCGAGGGCGATCAGGTTCAGGTCGCTGTACAGGTACGTCGTACCGGGCGCGTTCTGCAGCTTCGCGGTCAGGGCCATGTGCAGCCGGGACGCCGGGTCCGGCTGCGCGCTCCACAGCGGGAGCCAGGACGGAAATCCGCTGGTGTGCGTGAGTGCTTGCCGGACCGTGACGGTTTCCTTGCCGTTTTCCGCGAACTCCGGGACATAGGTCGCGATCGGCGCGTCCAGGTCGACCTTGCCCTTTCTCGACCAGCTGCATTGTGACGATCGAGGTGAAGAGCTTGGACACCGAGGCCAGGTCGAAGATCGTGTCGGTGCGCATCGGGATCTGCTGGTCCGCCGGCAGCTCGGTGCCCTGGCCGTCGGCGTACTTCAGGGCCAGACCGGTGGCCGTCCGGGTGACGATCTTCCCGTCGTGCCCGAGCAGCGTGACGGCGCCGGCGTACAACGGTTTCGCCGAACCGCTCGGCTGCGTCCAGCCGGCGACCTGGGCCAGCGCGGCGTCGATCGGCGCCGGATCCAGGCCCGCCTTCGCCGGGGTCGCGTCACGCAGCAGCGTGGTCTTCGGCGCATAGCCGGAGTACGGGCGGTCGAACCGCCCGGAACTGTGGCCGGCAGCAACAGCAGGGGAAGCCATCGTCAGTATCACCGCAGAGACAGTCGTGAGTGCGGCCCACCGCTTCATCGGTGAGCTCCCTTGTAGAGCAGGTACTGCGCGCGCCGGGCCGTCCAGGCGTCGGTCTCGGACTTCCAGGCTGCCACGATCTCCTCGGCGGTCGCATCCGCCAAAAGCATGGTCCGGAATCGGTCCGATCCGGTCAGCAGATCGATCCACCGGCCGGGTGGGGTCTCCGCCCGCCAGGTGAAGTCGGGGTAGAGCTTACGGGCCTCGACGATCATGTGCGTCGCCGCGGTGATCGCCTCGACCCGGTGCGGGTCGGTGATCTGCACCTGGACGCCGCCGCAGAGCACGTTCGCGTTCTTGCTGATCGTCGGCGTGAAGTACGCCTCGCGGAACGCGACGCCCGGGATGTCCTTGGTCTGCAGCGCCTGCGCCCACCGGTAGTCGACGTACGGCGCGCCGATCAGCTCGAACGGCCGCGTCGTACCGCGGCCCTCGGACATGTTGGTGGCCTCGAACAGGCACAGCCCGGGGTAGAGCAGCGCGGTGTCCGGGGTGGGCATGTTCGGGCTCGGCATCACCCAGGTCAGGCCGGTGTCGTCGTACAACTGGTCCCGTTTCCAGTTCTTCGCCTCGATCACTGTCAGCTGCTTGAGCCGGCCGCCGTTCGGCTCCAGCGGCAGGTACTCGGCGTCGAACATCCGGGCCAGCTCGCCGACCGTCATGCCGTGCTGCTGGATGATCTCCTTCTTGCCGACGCCGGAGGTGTAGCCGGGTTTCAGCATCGGGCCGCGGGCGTAGCCGCCGACCGGGTTCGGGCGGTCGAGGACGACGAACCGGGCGCCGGTGCGGACCGCGGCCAGCATCGCCTCGAACATCGTCCAGATGTAGGTGTAGAACCGGGCGCCGACGTCCTGGATGTCGAAGACCACGGTTTCCACGCCGGCCTTCGTGTACAGCCCGGCGAGCTTGTCGGCATTCGCGCCGTACGCGTCGTAGACCATGATCCCGGTGCGCGGGTCGACGTGGTCGCCCTCCGAGCCGCCGGCCTGCGCGCTGCCGCGGAAACCGTGTTCTGGACCGAACACGGCGACGATGTCGACCGCGCCGGACGCGTGCATGGTGTCCACGACGTGGCTGAAGTCCGGGAGGATGCCGGTCGGGTTGCTGATCACGCCGACCTTCTGGCCGGACAACGCCCGCCAGCCGTCGTTCGCGAGCACCTGGGCGCCCGTCATCACCTTCCGGCTGGAGACAGCCTGCGCGGCGGGTACGTCGATCAGCGGGGCGGCGGCCAGCGCGCCGGCGCCGGCCAGCAGATTGCGTCGTTTCATGATCTCTCCTCGAACCAGAGCGGGTCAGCGACGGAAGGACAGGTGGGTGACGATCGCGCGGTGATCGCTCGCGGCCTCGGCGACCGGCACCTCGGCGGGCACTTCCGCGCTCCGCACGGACAGCCCCTTGCCGACGGTGACGAAGTCGATCCGCTTGACGGCGGCGACCGCCGGGTAGGTGTTCGGCCCGCCGACGGTTTCCGCGGCCGCGGTCCACGCGTCGGTCAGCCGGGTCCAGAGCGGCGCGAGTTCCGGCGCGGAAGCCTCCGCGTTGAAGTCACCGACCAGGACCTGCAGATCCTGACGCCGGTCCTGGGCGAGGATCCGAAGCGTGTCCGCCACCTGCAGTTGCCGTACGGTCGGATCGCCGCGGTAGTCGAGGTGCGTGCAGTAGACGTGCAGCCGCCGCCCGCGGACGTCGACCTCGACCTCGAGGAAGCCCGGCGCCGGCGCGGGCACCGGATTCGGGTCCTGGGTCGACAGCCTGGTGATCGAGTGGTTCTGCGTGCGGACCAGCGGGAATCGGGACAGGATTCCGACCCCGTACTGGCGTCGCGGCTGCCCCGCCGCCGGCGGGTCGAGGTCGTAGATCGGCGCGAACGCCGGGTACATCCCGAGCTTTCCGGCCAGTTCCGTGATGGTGTCCAGCCACTGGCTGCGGTCGCCCCAGTGGACGTCGACCTCCTGCAGTCCGACGATGTCCGCGTCCAGCGCCTTGATCGCCCGCGCGGTCCGCTCGAGGTCGAAAACGTTGTCCTCGCCGGCACCCGCGTGAATGTTGTACGAGGCAACAGTCAGCCGGGTGTCCCGCGGGTCGAACGTGAGCCCGTGGCCGAAGGGGTGCAGCACGGGCGCCTCGCCGTTGGCGTCCGGCTTCGCGGGGATCTCCACCGGGAGCTTGCCGGTCGGCGCGAGTTCGCCGTACAGCACCTTGGCGAGGGCCTCCATCGACACCGCGGTGCTCCCGTACGTGACCAGCGTGGTCTGCGGGTCGTCGAAGTACGCGACGTCGTACGGGTCGCGGACCGGGACGACGATCACCGGGCGGCCGGTGGCGAGCAGGCCGTTGACCAGCTTCTGCTGCTTGGCCAGCTTGTCGGTGACCTCGGTGTCCCACGCCTTGTTGGTCAGGACGACGGTGACGTCCGCGGCGGCCGAGGCGGCCAGTGCGTCGGTGATCTTGGCGTCGCTCGGCGCCGTACCGGTGTCTTTCACGACGGTCGTCGCACCGCGCCGCTGCAGCGCCGCGGCCAGCGTCGCCGGGCTGTACCCGGTGACGACGATGGTGCGCGGCGCGGGGGAGAGCGGCAGCAGATCGGCGTCGTTGCGCAGGAGCGTCGTGCTGCGGTCAGCGATCCGCTGGGCCGCGGCGTAGTTGGCCGGCGTACCGACGACCTCGGCGATCCGGGACAGGTCGACGTACGGCTGGTCGACGAGGCCGCCGCTGTACTTGAGCTTGAGGATGCGCGTGACGCTCTCGTCGATGCGCGCCTCGGAGATGCGGCCGCCGCGGACGGCGGCGAGCACCGAGTTGTAGGCCAGGCCGGGATCGACCGGCATCAGCAGCTGGTCGACGCCCGCCTCGATCGCCCGCAGCGGGATCTCGGCGTCGCCGTACTTGTCGCGGACGCCCTTCATCCCCAGCGAGTCGGTGATCACCACGCCGTCGAACCGGAGCTGCTCGCGCAGGATCCCGGTCAGGATCGGCCGGCTCAGCGTCGCCGGGTCGCCGGACGGATCGAGCGCCTTCACCACGATGTGCGCGGTCATGATCGACTGGATGCCGGCCCGGATCGCGGCCTGGAACGGCGGCAGGTCGATCTCGGTCCACTGCTCGCGGGTGTGGTGGATCTCCGGGATCCCGACGTGGCTGTCGGTCTCGGTGTCGCCGTGCCCGGGGAAGTGCTTCGCGGTCGAGACGATCCGGCCGTCGCGCTGGTACCCCTTGACCTGCGCGGCGACGATCTCGGCCGCCAGCGCCGGGTCCGACGACGCCGAGCGGACGCCGATCACCGGGTTCAGCGGGTTCACGTTGACGTCCGCGTCCGGGGCGAAGTCGGTGGTGATGCCGAGCGCCTTCAGCTCGCGGCCGGCGATCGCTCCCGCCTCACGCGCGAAGTTCGCCGAACGGGTCGCGCCGAGCGCCATACCCCCGGGGAACTGGGTGGCCGGCGGGCCCACGCGGACGACCGAGCCGTACTCCTGGTCGGTGCTGATCTGCAGCGGGATGCCGGTGTTGGTGAGCGAGGCGGCTTGCAGGCCGTTCGACAGGTTCGCGATCTGCTGCGGGTCCTTCACCGAGTCGGTCCAGGTGAAGTAGATGACGCCGCCGAGGTTGAACTTCGCGACCACCTCGGCCGGCGTCGCCACGCCGTACAAGCTGGTGTTGCGCGCGTCCGCGGTGGCGGCGGTCGGGCCGTAGGCGTAGAGAACGAACAGCTGGCCGACCTTCTGCTCCAGCGTCATCCGGCGCAGGGTGTCGCGGACCCACCGGTCGGTGTGGGCGGAAGCGGTCATGGTGCCGGCGACCGTCGACCCGGCGACGGCAGCCGCCGCGAGTCCGAGGGTCTGGCGTCGGGTCAGTTCCATCGGTGTCACCAACTCAGTCCGGGCGGGCAGGGGCGAACGCCAAAGTAATTGAATTACAGATACTCCCCCGCGACGCGAAAGTTACCCACGCGCACACACCGGGTCAAGCCCCGGTGACGCCAGGTGGACACTGACACCGGTCGGCGCCGCCAGCGCAAGGACGCCGCCTGCGCAGGGCAGGTGCGTCACCGAGAGACCGGGCGCCGACTCAACCTGCCCGCCGCCGAGCGGCATCTCCCGCCGCAGCCCTGACCCCCGCAGCCCGGCGCCCAGCGCCTTGCCGACAGCTTCCTTGGCCGTCCAGAGCTGCAGAAACGCCTCCAGCCGATCCCGCTGCCCAACCATCCAGTCCAACTCGCGTTGGGTAAACCAACGGTTCGCCAGCGGCTGGAAATCCCGCGGCGTGATCTCTTCCAGGTCGACACCGAGCGGACCGTCGTACGACGCGGCCACGGCGACGCGGTGCTGCGAGTAGGTGACACTCACGGCCAGGCCCGGGATGTGCGGGCGCCCCGCGTCGTCATGCCGCAGCGACGGCCGATCGACCAGCGTCCCGGCGAGATCGAGCAGGAGTTCATGGGCGGAGCTGCCGGCTGATGCCAGCCGGACATGTACCGGGCTTCCCACCGCAAGAAGATAACTTGTCGACAAAGTTACTCAACTGGTCCTCTCGGGCGGTCTGGAATTGGATCTGTAGGGCGTACCGGTAGTTCCTTACCTTCGAGACATGACCACCGTGTGCGAGATCCCCGCAGTCGCTGTCGATCGTCTTCTGAGCAGCCAGTTCGTGCGGCTGCTGGTGATGGTGTTCGGGTCCGGGTTGAGCATGTACCTGCTGACCTCCGTGGTGCCGATGTACCTCGCGGCCAACGGGTCCGGTGGGGTCGGGGCCGGGCTGTCGACGGCCGCGATGATGTTCTCGGCGGTTGGTGTCGAGCTGGTCGTGCCGCGCATGCTGGCTCGCTGGGGGTACCAGGTGGTGCTCGCGGCCGGGCTGGTGTTGCTCGGGGCGCCGTCGTTGGTGCTGCTCGTGTCGGCGTCGCTGCCGGTGGTGCTGACCGTCTGTGTTGTCCGCGGCGCGGGGCTGGCGATCCTGGTCGTCGGCGCGGTGGCGCTGGTCGCGGATCTCGCACCGTCGAGCCGTCGCGGTGAGGCGCTCGGGGTGTACGGCGTGGCGGTCGGCGTGCCTGCGGTGATCGGGCTGCCGCTCGGCGTCTACCTGACGCACGTGGTCGGCTTCGGCGCGCTGTTCGTGCTGGCTGCGGTCGCCTCGCTCGGCGGGCTCGTGATGCTGATCGGCCTGCCGGCACGGGTCGCGGTCGAGGAGCAGCACGTCAAGGTGCTGGGCGGCGTACGGCGGAGTGGGCTGTTGATGCCGACGCTGGTGTTCGCGGCGGTGACTGTCGCGGCTGGGATCAGCGTGACCTTCCTGCCGCTGTCCGTTGCCGGGAGCAAGCAGTCGATGGTGGCGACGGCGCTGTTGCTGCAGGCGATCGCGGCACCCGCGGCGCGCTGGCTGGCTGGGCGGTACGCCGACCGCATCGGTGCGGCGAAGCTGCTTGCGCCCGCGCTGGGCTTCGCGGTGATCGGCGCCGGGGCGCTGGTGTTCCTGCCGAGCGCGGCCGCGATTCTGATTGGCTCGACCTGTTTCGGGATCGGCTTCGGTGCGGCGCAGAATCTGACGCTGGCTTTGATGTACAACCGCGTCGACCGGTCCCGCTACGGTCAGGTCAGCGCGTTGTGGAATCTTGCGTACGACGGCGGCTGGGGACTCGGCGCGCTGGCCTTCGGGGCGATCGTCAGCGGCACCGGCTACCCGGTCGCCTTCGCCCTGACTGCCGCGGTCGTCGCGCTGGCCGTCGTACCGGCACTCCGCGCCGGAGCCCGCGCCTGACCGCCGAGTCGTGGCGATTGGCTGTCGCCAGGAAACGCGAGTCGTGGATTGTGGTCGTCGGCGCCAGCCGATTTCCACGACTCGGCGGGCGGTGGTCAGAGTTTGCGGAGGCGGACCCAGCGGACGGCGTGGTCGGCGCCTTTGCGGAGGACCAGGGTGGCTCGGGAGCGGGTGGGGAGGATGTTTTCGCGGAGGTTCGGGCCGTTGATGCCGTCCCAGAGGGATTCGGCCTTCTTGATCGCTTCCTCGCGGCTGAGTTCGCCGTACCGGACGAAGTACGACTCGGGGTTGCGGAACGCCGTTTCCCAGAGTTTGAGGAAGCGGGCCACGTACCAGGAGCGGATGTCGTCGGCGGCGGCGTCGACGTACACCGAGAAGTCGAAGAAGTCGCTGACCGCGAGACCGCTCTTGCCGTCCGCGTGCCGCGGTGCCGGCTGCAGCACGTTCAACCCCTCGAGCAGCAGGATGTCGGGCTGCTCGACGGTCGTGCGGACGCCGGGCATCCGGTCGTAGTGCAGGTGCGAGTAGACCGGCGCCTCGACCGCGTCCATCCCGGACTTCACCTCGACCACGAAACGCAGCAGGGCCTTGCGGTCGTACGACTCCGGGAAGCCCTTGCGCTGCATCAGGTTCCGGCGCTCGAGCTCGGCGTTCGGCCAGAGGAAGCCGTCGGTGGTGACGAGCGCGACCCGCGGGTGCTCGGGCCAGCGGGCGAGCAGTTCGCGCAGCAGGCGCGCGGTCGTCGACTTGCCGACGGCAACCGATCCGCCGATCCCGATCACGAACGGCGTGCGGGTCTCGACCTGCTTGCCGAGGAACCCCTCGGTGTCGGCGTGCAGTGCGCGGGCGTGCCGGACGTACAGCGAGAGGATCCGGGACAGCGGCAGGTAGACCTCGCGGACCTCGTCCATGTCGATCTCGTCGCCGAGGCCGCGCAGCCGCTCGACCTCGTCCGCCGTCAGCGGAGAGATGGTGGTCTCGGCCAGTTGCGCCCAGGTGGCCCGGTCGAGCTCGGTGTAGGGAGTCACCTCCCGCGACGGCTGCAGCATGTGGCCCATTCTTCCCATCGGCGACGGATGCACCCACATCGGACCCGAGTGGCCTTGGTCTCAGCTGCGACTCGACCGGCTCAGCTACGGTCCGGTCTCGAAACTTTCGGTCACCGCTCGGTGACCGTCCGGTATGTCAGGATCAGCGATCGATGACCGCCGATTCCGCCTGGCTGGGTACGCAACGCCTGCCCGAGGTGACTGTTCACGCGTCCGGGGTGCTCGCGCAGACGATCCGGGCCGAGCTCCGGCAGATCCGTCGTTTCCGCACCGACGTCCAGGTCGCCGTCTGCGCGCTGAGCCGGGTCCGCGAGACCGCCCTGTGGCGCGAGGTCGAGGCCGCCGTCCCTGAGCACGGGCTGGGCGTCGAGGGGTTCGTGGTGGTGCGACGAGGCAACGACCTGGTCGTTGCGGCCGAGGGCGGGCACGGCTTGCTGTACGGATACTTCTACCTGCTGCGGTATTTCGAGTGGATGAGCGGCGACTTCACCGTCGTCGAGCAGCCCGCCGTACCGATCCGGATGCTGGACCACTGGGACGAACTGTCCGGCGCGGTCCGGCGCGGGTACTCGGGCGGCTCGATCTTCTTCCGCGACGGCGAGGTGGTGCCCGACCTGACCCGGGTCCGGGCGTACGCACGGTTGCTGGCCTCGATCGGGATCAACACGGTCGCCCTCGCGAACGCCGAACTGCCGGACGTGGCGCGGCTCGCCGGCGTGTTCCGGGACTACGGGATCGCGGTCAGTCTCGCGATCGACTTCGTCGACGACCCGCACGACGAACGCGTCGTCCGCTGGTGGGCCGCCGCGATCGCCCGGGTGTACGACGTGATCCCCGACCTGGGCGGCCTGGTGGTACGGACCGCCCGCGACCCCGAGGGTGCGAACCTGCTGGCCCGAGCGGTGGCGCCGTACGGCGGAACGGTCTTCTGGCGCGTTTCCGGCGCGGAACCCGAGCAGGACTGGCGCGATCGCCGGACGGATCGGGCGCGGGCGGCGTACGACGCGGTCGTCCCGCTGGACGGACGGTTCGAGGAAAACGTTGTCTTGCAGATCCGGCACGGGCCGCTGGACTTCCAGGTCCGGGAGCCGGTCTCGCCGCTGCTCGGGGAAATCCAGGAAACCGTGTTCGGGGTCGAGCTCCAGGTCACGCAGGAGTACTCGGGCCAGCAGCAGGACCTGTGCTACCTGGCGCCCTGGTGGCGGGAGATCCTGCAGTTCGACACGACCGGCGGCGGTGGCCCGACGGTGGCCGACCGGATCGGCGCGATCGTTGCCGTGTCCAACGTCGGCGACGACGCGAACTGGACCGGCAACAAGCTTGCGCAGAGCAACCTCTACGCGTTCGGGCGGCTGGCGTGGGACCCGGCCGCGGACCCGGTCAGCCTGTTGCACGAGTGGGCCGCCGCGACCTTCGCGATGGACGACCGGACCCGGAGCGAGCTGGTGACGATCATGGCCGGCTCGTGGCAGACGTACGAGCGGTACACCGCACCGCTCGGCGTCGGGTTCATGGTGACGCCGGGCACCCACTACGGGCCGAGCGTCAACGGCTACGAATACTCGGGAACAGGGAGGTACCACTTCGCGGACCGGTACGGCGTCGGCGCGGACCGCACGGTGAAGACGGGCTCGGGTTTCACGGGGCAGTACCCGGAACCGCTGGCGAGTCGGTACGAGGACCCGTACACGTGTCCCGACGAACTGCTGCTGTTCTTCCACCACGTGCCGTACGACCACGTGCTGCAGAGCGGGAACACCGTCCTGCAGCACATCTACGACACGCACTTCCAGGGGTACGCGGAGGTGGAAGCGATGGTCGCGCGCTGGCGGGCGATCGCCGAACGCTTCGAACCGGCCGTCCGCGCCAACATCACCGCCCGCTTCGAGACGCAACTGTCGAACGCGCGGGAGTGGCGGGACCAGGTCAACACGTTCTTCTACCGGCTGAGCGGCGTAGCGGACGCCCGGGGCCGCGCGATCCACAGGTAGCCTGGTCCGAAAGTTTCGGATCGGGAGGCGTCGTGGGAGAACGGCCGACCATTGCCAAGATCGCCGAGCAGGCCGGGGTGTCGGTGCCGACTGTCTCCAAGGTCCTGAACGGGCGCTCGGACGTGGCCGCGGCGACCCGGGCGCGGATCGAGAGCCTGATCCAGGAACACGGGTACCGGCGGCGCAGCGCGAGCACGACGGCCGGCCCGATGATCGACCTGGTCTTCAACCAGCTCGGCGGCGAGTGGGCGATGGAGCTGATCCGCGGCGTGGAGGAGGTCGTCCGCGCCGAGGGCGTCGAGCTGGTGCTGTCCGAGTGCGGCGGCGCGCTGCGGCCGCGGCAGGAGTGGATCGAGTCGGTGCTGAACCGGCGGCCGCTCGGCGTGATCATGGTGTTCTCGGACCTGGACGCCGACCAGCGCGCCCAGCTGGAGGCGCGCCGGATCCCGTTCGTGGTGGTCGATCCGGTCGGCGACGTGGGCGACGACGTACCCTCGATCGGCTCGGCGAACTGGAACGGCGGGCGGCTGGCGACGACGCATCTGCGGACCCTCGGCCACACCCGGATCGGGATGATCGGCGGTCCGGTCACGACGCTGTGCTCACGGCAACGCGTCGACGGGTACACCGACGCGTTGCGCTCGACCGGCGTCGAGGTCGATCCCGCGCTGATCCGGTGGGCCGACTTCGAGGTCGGCGGCGGCCACCGCGAGGCACTCGCGCTGCTGCGGCTCGCCGATCCGCCCACCGCGATCTTCGCCGGCAGCGACATGCAGGCGCTGGGCGTCTACCAGGCCGCCCGCGAGCTGGGCCTCGACATCCCGCGCGACCTGTCCGTCGTCGGGTACGACGACCTGCCGATGGCGGACTGGGTCACGCCGCCCCTCACCACGGTCCATCAGCCGCTCCAGCAGATGGCCCAGCTCGCCACCCGGGTCGTCCTCGACCTGTCGCGCGGCAAGACCCCGACCGCCCTGCGCCTGGACCTGGCCGTCGACATGCGCGTGCGCCAATCCACCACCTCGCCCCTCATCGACGGCGGCTAGGGCATGTCTGATAATCCAGCACCTACTGCGGGGCACTCGGCACGGCATCTCGCCGCACGTGAGCAAAGGCCACGATGCGCCGCATCGAGACCTTCGCTCCCGCACGCCGAGCTACCGCACCGAGCACCTCCTCGCGACGGCGCTGGATTATCAGACATGCCCTAGGGTGGCTGCATGATCGTCGGCGTGGGTATCGATGTGGTCGACGTGGATCGGTTCATGCGGACGCTGGAGCGGACGCCGGGGTTGCGGGATCGGGTGTTCACGGCCGTCGAGGCGGTGAAGCCGCCGGCGTCGCTGGCGGCCCGGTTCGCGGCCAAGGAGGCGCTGGCCAAGGCGCTCGGGGCGCCGGCCGGGATGCACTGGCACGACGCCGAGGTGCAGACCGACGAGACCGGCCGGCCGTGGCTGGAGATCACCGGCACGGTCGCGGCGCAGGCAGCCAAGCTCGGCGTCCAGAGCCTGCACCTGTCGCTCAGCCACGACGCCGGGATCGCCTCGGCCGTCGTCGTCCTGGAGGGTTGACCATGCGGCACGCGCACACCGTGGAGCAGGTCCGCTCGGCCGAGGCCGAGCTGATGGCGAGGCTGCCCGAGGGCACGCTCATGCAGCGCGCCGCCGGTGGTCTGGCGGTTGCCATCAGCAACTTCCTCGGCGGCACGTACGGCGCCCGCGTGGTGCTGCTGATCGGCTCCGGCGACAACGGTGGCGACGCGCTGTACGCCGGAGCGCGGCTGGCTCGTCGCGGCGCGAAAGTCACGGCCGTACTCCTTTCGCCCACGGTGCACGAGCGGGGTCTTGCGGCGTTGACGGAAGCCGGCGGGCGTGGCGTCTCGACGACCGGTGAAGTCTCCGCCGAGATCTCCAGGGCCGTCGAGGAGGAAATCGCCACCGCCGACGTCGTGGTCGACGGGATCGTGGGCATCGGCGGGCGGCCGGGCCTGCGCCCCGACGCGCTGGCGACGGTGCGGTCGGCCGAGCGGTACGGGATACCGATCGTCGCCGTGGACACGCCGTCCGGGGTCGACGTGGACACTGGAGAGACGCCCGAGCCGCATGTCGATGCGGCGCTCACCGTGACGTTCGGCACGCACAAGATCTGCCACTTCGTCGACCCGGCCGCGACCGCCTGCGGCCCGGTGCACCTCGTCGACATCGGTCTTGATCCCCCGCCCGCCGAGGTGCAGGCCTTCCAGGCATCCGACGTACGAGCGCTGTACCCCGTCCCGCGCGGCGAGTCCGACAAGTACTCCCGCGGCGTCCTCGGCCTGATGGTCGGCTCCGCGCAGTACCCGGGCGCGGCGGTGATCGCCACCTCCGGCGCGCTCGCCGGCCCGGTCGGCATGGTGCGCTACGTCGGCCCGGACGCGGTCGCGCGCGCCGTGCGCGAGGCGCATCCGGAGGTCGTCGGCGACGGCCGCGTGCAGGCCTGGACGATCGGCTCCGGGCTCGGCGACGACCTGGACGTCCCGCGGATCCGCGAGCTGCTCGACGCCGACGAGCCCGTCGTCCTGGACGCCGACGGCCTGAAGGCGCTCGACGACTCCGGCGACCACGTCAACGTCCTCGCGACCCCGCACGCCGGCGAGCTGTCCCGTCTCCTCGGCGTCGACCGAGCAACCGTCGAGGCCGAGCGGCTGAAGCACGCCCGGCTGGCCGCCGAGCGGTTCGACGTGACCGTCCTGCTCAAGGGCTCGACCACGGTGATCGCGAGCCCCGACGGCGAAGTACGGGTGAACACGAACGCCACCCCGTGGCTCGCCACCGCCGGCGCCGGCGACGTCCTCGCCGGCCTCTGCGGTTCGCTCCTGGCTGCTGGTCTGTCCACTCTGGACGCGGCCGCCGCGGGCGCGTACCTGCACGCTGCCGCAGCCAACCTCGCCTCGGGCGGCGGGCCGGTTACGGCCATGACCGTCGCGCGGGCCCTTCCCGAGGTGACTCGCCGCCTCCTGAGCTGAGGCGCGCGATTGGTGTTGCGGGCGCGGGGAGGCGGACGTAGGACTGGAGCGTTGCCTCCGCCGCCCTTGGAGTGTGCTCGTGAAGCGATTCGTGGGGTTCGTGGTCCTGGTCGTCTCGGCTGTCCTGGCTGTCCTGCCGCTGCCGGCGCACGCGCAGCAGGCGCGGCCGTACGTCGCCGACGCGCGGACGAAGATCGACGTGATGGGGGAGTGGGCCCATCCCGACGACGACACCAGCATCATCGGCCCGTGCGGTGTCTGGCATCAGTTGTACAGCGTCAAGTGCGGCGTGATCATGGTGACCCGCGGCGAGGGCGGCGGGAACGCGACCGGCCCCGAACTCGGCCCCGACCTCGGTCTGCGGCGCGAGAACGAGGACCGGGTCGCGCACTACCGCTCCGGGACCGTCGACATCTTCAACCTCGACCGGATCGACTTCTTCTACAACCAGAGCGCACCGCTGACGCAGTACTTCTGGGACGAGCAGGAAACGCTCCGCCGGGTCACGCGGGTGATCCGCGAGACGCAGCCGGAGATCTACATCGGCTTCACGCCGACCCTGGCCGCCGGCCACGGAAACCACCAGCAGGCCGGTCGGCTGATCTGGGAAGGCGTGCTCGCGGCAGCGGATCCGGCCAGGTTTCCCGAGCAACTGAAGGGCCCGCACGCCCTCAGCACCTGGCAGGTGAAGAAGGTCTTCTCCGGCGGGAGCACCGCGGGCACCGGCGGTACGACGGCGTCGGCGAACTGCACCACCGGATTCACCCCGACCGGCCTCGACACGGTCACCGGAGTGTGGACCGGCTACAACTCGCCGTACACCTGGCCGGCCGGCAACTCGCAGGGGCAGCCGGCCGGGACGCCGAAGATCTGGCAGCAGGTCGCCGACGAGGGCCGCGCGGCGTACCCGACGCAGAGCCGCGTGATGTACAAGGGCACGTCGGCGCCGGCCTGTCCGCGCTTCGGGATGACCGAGTCGTTCGTGCCGTTCCAGCCGAACAGCAGCCCGCTCGCCGGCCGCGACGACGCGATCCTGTTCGGTGCGAAGAAGCCTGATCCGGGCGGGTTGCCGCTGGGAGCGCTGGAGTACATCACGTTCTCGCGGTTCTACAACGTCGCCGGTGAACCGTTCCAGGCGACCGTGCACCTGCGGGCACCCGACGGAAAGCTTGCTGCTGGCAACGTTCAGCTCGGCGTTCCGGCGGGCTGGTCGGTGGACGGTCCGCGGCAGGTGCAGCCGAAGCAGTCGGCCGACCTGACGTTCACCGTCACGCCCGCCGCCGCTGCGACGGTCGACCAGAACGCCAAGGTTTCCGCGCTCTACACGACGACCGACCACGCGACGGGCTACACGGAAAACGTTGTACGAATCGTTTCCGCCGCCGAGGGACGTTTCCGGCGCTGGGGAAACTGGCAGGAGTACGACGAGTGGCTGCAGAACACCGCACCGCAGGCCAGCCGGCTCGGCCGCTCCCAGGCGATCCAGTCGATGGGCATCGGACAGACCATCGACGTACCGGTCGTCGTCCACAACTGGTCCGCCAAGCAGCAGACAGGCGCGGTGTCGCTCGATCTCCCGGCGAACTTCACCGTCGACGCGAACGCCAAGCCGTACGATCTGGCACCCGGCGCGGACGCGACCGTCACGTTCCAGCTCACCAACACCGACGCGACCCTGCCGGCCCAGCAGAACGTCAGCATCCCGATCCGCACCGCCACCGGCAGCGAGACCCTCACCCTCACCCTCGTGCCGACCACGGTCATCCCGCAGACAGCACAGGCTCCGATCGTCGACGGGAAGGCCGATCCGGGGGAGTACCCGGGCCCGACGCTCGACCTCGGCCGGATCTGGCAGGGCGCGAGCGGTTGCACCGGCGTCGACGACTGCGGTGTGTCCGCGACCGGCGCCGGCAGCACCGCGAAGGTGAGCCGCTCCGACGACGCGCTGTACTTCTTCGTCCACGTCCGCGACGACTTCCAGTCGTACGCCGTGACGCCGGCCGAATGTGTCGGCCACTGGCAGGCCGACTCCGTCGAGATCCTGCTCGACCCGCGCGGCACCGCGTCGCAGGACCTCAAAGACACGGCGAACACCTTCAAGCTCGGCATCTTCCCCTTCACCCAGACCGGAGCACCGTGCTGGGAACGGGACGCCGACAACCACCAGGGCTATTCGAGCGGCGCGCTCGACACCGGCAACGCGCCCGGCGTCCAGGTCGCGTCGACGGCGCAGTGGGTCGGGAGCAACGAGACGACCGTGCCGCACGCCTACACCGGCGGCGGGTACGACCTCGAGGTGAAGATCCCGCTCGCGGACCTGCCGGCCGCGGTCGACCCGTCGCGGCTCGGGCTGAACATCACGCCGTACGACAACGACGACACGTCGGCGCCCGGTACGACGACGCTGCGGCACATCGACATGAGCACCCGGCTCGGCTGGTCGGCGCTCGGATCCGTGCAGTCCGACCCGTACCGCTGGGGCCTCGCCACGCTCCCCGGCTACACACCGCCCGCGGACCGCCCGACCACGCCGGCGCCGCCCGACGTGTCGAACCCGAACCTCAACGGCGCACTGTCACCGCAAACGATTGCGCAGTCCGCGCGCAACGGCGTACCGATCTCCGGCCGGGTGCCGGCCGACGACCTCCGGATCCTGTCCGCCACGGCGCATGGCAACGCCGTCCAGCTGGTCACGTCGTCGAAGGGCAGCGGCACCGCGCGGGCGTTCCTGACCAGTGGGGACCTCGGAGCGATCCCGGTGTGGACGACGTCGTGTACGGCGGACCCGCCGCCGGACTACGGGTTCACGCCGTGTGCGATCACCGACGGGGCGACGCCGCCGTGGTCACCGGACATGAGCGGTCACCTGGTGCAGCAGGCCACGCAGCAGGTCACGCGCGGCGTCCAGCAGTGGACAATCCCGTTGACCGCGGCCCAACGTCAGCAGTTGCGGGACCGCGGCCACCTGCTGATCTCCTACGAGACGACGAACAACGAGGTCCAGGCCTTCGACATCCGCATCGCGTAGCCCGCCGCCTCGCGGACCTGCTCGCTCGGGTGTACGAGAGTCCGTTCCAGCAGGTCCGCGGTAGCGGGCTCGGCCGCACCGCCGCCTGTTGCCATCAGCAACGGAACGAGGCCGTACGGATCCGTGTCCAGGGACAGCTGCGAGCGCAGGACCGGTTCGGTCCAGGTCAGGGTGTGCCGGTTGACGGCTTCGGTGACCGCGGCAGTGCGTTCGGCCGAGCGCAGCCGGAGGAAGAGCGCCTTGGCCCCGGCGCACTCCACCTCGACGATCTGCTCGTCGCCGGCCGCGAAGACGGTGCCGACGTCGGTGCGACCGAGCCGCTCGAAGGTGGTACCGGTCGCGAGCGTGATCGCGGTCAGCAGATCCTTGTCCAACCAGTCGTCCGGCCGGATGACCAGACCTGTCCAGTGCTGCCCGCTCGCGGGCTCCTCACTCACTCGCGTCAGCGTAGCGCGGTGAAGTCCAAGCCGCCGGAGGAGGAGCGCAACTGCAGCGTCGAGCCGTCGATCGTGTAAGTCAGCTCGCCCTTCAATCCCTTCAGCACAACGGATTCCAGTGTGGCCACGGCGCCGGCGCAGGCCCGCCGGGTGGTCGCGAGTTCGCCGAAGGTCAGCGTGCCGGTCCCGCGCGCGACCGTGCCCTGGAACTCGTTGCATCCGGTCGAGCCGGTGACCCGCTCGCCGTTCAGCGTCATCCAGGCCTTCTCGGAACCGACCTGGTGCGACGCGGACTCGCCGGTGACGACGGTGGACAGCGCCCACTTCGTCCCGTCGAGCGCGAGGTCCGGTTCCGCGGTCTGCCGGTCCAGCAGCGAGATCGTCGTACTGTCCGTGGACAGTTCGAGTTTGTCGCCGTCGAGCTTCCAGGCCGGCTTGGCCGCGATGACGCTGCCCATCCAGGCGTCCTGGCTCTGGAGCGGCTCCATGCAGCCGATCAGTGTCGACGTGATCTGCTTGTCCAGGACCAGCCGGCCGTCGCTCGTCGACACCTTCGCCTGTGACGAGTTGCAACCGGCGTCGAAGGACAGCCGGCCGTCCTCGGTGAACTCCAGCCGGATCCGGGTCCGCGGAGCAAGTGCTCGCGGTTTCCCGTTCTCGGTCACCGAGGTGGACAAGAACGTCCGCCCGGTCAGCGCGGCGCCGTCCCGTGCGCCGTCCCCGGAGCCGGTCCCGGCCTCGGTCCCGCACGCGGTCAGTAGGAGCAGAGCCGTCGCGGAGAGTGAGATCATCCGTGTGTTCACACTCTGAGGACGCTGCCGGCAGCGCTCGCGTTGCAGGTGAAGCCTCCGTTAATTCAGGACCCGGGGTTGACATCGGTTGGTCACGGTTGGATAACGTCAGGCGCCGTACGCGAGAGCAACCTTCCTGGGGAACCAACCGACGAGCTGGTCACCTGGTAGCACTGGGGCAACACCGGGCGGACCGTCAGACAGACAGGAACGTTACGAATGCCCCCCACCTCCCGATCATTCCGGAGTCGCACCCTCCTCCCGGCGGCCGTCCTCGCGGTCGGCGTGCTGGTCGCGGCGCCGATCGTCGTGCACGCGAGCAAGGACTCGCCGGTCGCGACCGCGAACGCCGCGGACAGCACGGTGACCGCCCTGCCCAGTGCCGGACGTGTGGAGACCTGCGTCCTGGACGCGTACTCCGGATGCACGGTCCTGCACGGCTTCGGCCAGAAGCCGGTCGCGATCACCGCGACCCCCTCCGGCCCCGCGATGCTGTCGATCGACCCGAGCCGCACGACGGACCAGAGCTACCGGCTCCGCGCACTCCGGTACGACGGCAACCGGTACGCGGCCGGCACCAAGCTGACGTACACGGCGCACTACGACTTCGCGGCGGTAGCGGGTCAACCCACGACCCCGGCGCCGTCCACCACCACGACACCGACCAAGCCGCCGACGTCCAGCACCCCCACCGCGACACCGACGCAAACCACCACCACACCGACCGAACCGCCCACGTCGAGCCCGTCCACCAGCACACCGACGAGCCCGCCGAGCAGTACTCCGACGAGCACGCCGACCGGGACCAAGAGCTGCACCAACCCGGGCTGGGTCACCACGGCGACCGGCAACGCCGGCGAGGGCCGGACCTACGGCCAGTACTACGTGCACAACAACATGTGGAACAACCACAACGGCACGTACACGATGTCGGTCTGCAACTACGACAACTGGTTCGAGGACGTCACGCAGCCGAAGCCCGGTGACCTCGGCGTCCAGGCGTACCCGAACGTGCACAAGGACTACGCCGACTTCCCGCTCGCGCGGATCCAGTCGGCGAAGTTCGCCGCCACCGCGCCGAGCTGCTCGGGCTGCATCTACAACGTGGCGTTCGACATCTGGATCAACAACGGCTTCGAGAACGAGCTGATGATCTGGACGCAGAACTCCGGCCAGACCCCGGCCGGCTCGAAGATCGGCACCACGACGATCGGCGGCCAGCAGTACGAGGTCTGGAAGACCGACGGCGCGAACACCCCGGGCGGCATCTTCACCTACAAGTCGGTGAACACCCAGACCGCCGGCACGATGCCGTTGCAGTCGTTCTTCCAGGACCTGGAAGCCCGGAAGTGGATCCCGGCGAACTCCACCACCTGGCAGGTCGACTACGGCGTGGAGGTCGTCTCCACCAACAACACCAAGCAGCGCTTCACCTTCACCGATTTCTCCATCCAGGAGAGCTGACCCCTCGCGCTCTCGCGTACCCGGCGGCCACCGTGCTTTCACGGTGGCCGCATAGGGTTCTGACTGTGACGGAACTGGTGATCTTCGACAACGACGGTGTGCTGGTGGACTCCGAGCGGCTGGCCAACACGATCCTGGCCGAGCTGCTCACCGAGGCGGGGCTGCCGTATACGTTCGAGGAGGCGGTGCGGGACTTCATGGGCGGGTCCATGGCCTCGATGCGCCGGACGGCGGAGGCGCGGCTCGGGCGGCCGTTGCCGGCCGATCTCGAGGACCGCTATCACCAGCGGCTGTTCGACGGGTTCGCGAACCTGCGGGCGATCGAGGGCGTCGAGGCGGTCCTCGACCACCTGGACGACCGCGGCGTGACCTACTGCCTGGCCTCGTCCGGCACCCATCGGCGGATCCGTACGGCGTTGACCGCGGTCGGTTTCCTGCACCGGTTCGAAGGCCGGATCTTCAGCGCCGAGGACGTCGCACACGGCAAGCCCGCCCCCGACCTGTTCCTGCACGCGGCCGCCGCGATGAGCGTGAAGCCGGTCGACTGCCTGGTGATCGAGGACAGCCCGCTCGGCGTCGCCGCCGCGGTCGCCGCCGGGATGAAGGTCTTCGGGTACGCCGGCATGACCGACCCCGCGAAACTTTCCGATGCGGACACGGTTTTCCACACCATGACCGCCCTGGCGGCCTTGATCGACGCCGCCTGAGACACTGGATTGACCATGCCTACTCCTCAGTCACGCCCGGTCCGCGCCGAGGCGGTGGTCGATCTGGCCGCGATCCGTCACAATGTGACCACGCTGCGTGCCCGCGCCGCGGGTGCGCAGCTGATGGCCGTGGTCAAGGCCGACGGGTACGGGCACGGGATGGTCCCGGTCGCCCGGGCGGCCCGGGAGGCCGGCGCCGACTGGATCGGCGCCGCCGTACTCGAAGAGGCGCTCGCGCTGCGCGAGGCCGGTGACACTGGGCCGATCTTCTGCTGGCTGACCACGCCCGGCGAGCCGCTCGAGGACGCCATCGAGGCCGGGATCGACCTGTCGGCCGGGGCGCCGTGGGAGATCGACGAGCTCGCCGCGGGTGTGCAGGACCGTCCGGCGCGGGTGCACCTGAAGATCGACACCGGCCTGTCCCGCGGTGGCGCCGTACCGGAGGAGTGGCCGGCGCTGATCCGCGCCGCCGTCCGCGAGCAGGCCGCCGGGCGGATCGAGATCAAGGGCATCTGGTCGCATCTGGCGTCCTCGGACGAGCCGAAGAGCCCGGTGAACGAGTCGCAGCTGGCGACGTTCAGCGAGGCGATCGAGGTGGCCGAGTCGTTCGGCGTCGACGCCGAGTTCAAGCACCTTGCCAACTCCGGGGCCACGCTGGCGCTGCCGGAGACCCATTTCGACCTGGTCCGGCCGGGCGTCGCGACGTACGGGCTGTCGCCGTTCGGGCATGCCTTGCCGTCGGCCGAGCTCGGGCTGAAGCCGGCGATGACGCTGAAGGCGCGGCTGGCGATGGTGAAGCGGGTGCCGGAGGGCGCAGGCGTCTCGTACGGGCTGACCTGGACCGCGCCGCGGCCGTCGACACTCGGTCTGGTCCCGCTCGGGTACGGCGACGGCCTGCCGCGGCACGCCTCGAACGGCGGCCCGGTCCAGGTGCACGGTCGGCGCCGGGCGATCGTCGGCCGGATCTGCATGGACCAGTGCGTCGTCGATCTCGAGGACGACGAGGCCGCGGCGGGCGACGAGGTCGTGCTGTTCGGCCCGGGGACGGCGGGTGAGCCGACCGCGGACGACTGGGCCGACGCGGCCGGGACCATCAACTACGAGATCGTGACCCGGCTGGGTGCGCGGATCCCGCGCAGGTACGTCGACAGCGCTCAGGATCTCACCGGTTCTGCTGCTCCGGCCGAAAGGTAGGCCGGCATGTCCAAAGCAAGTCGGACTGCCGGTCTGATCGGGGCCGCGGTCGGCGTGCTGGCCGCGGGCGCCGCGGCCGGTGTCGCGGTCGAGCGTCAGGTGATCGGGCGGCGCTCGGGCCAGCGCAAGCAGCTGGAGGCGGAGCCCTTCGGTTCGCAGCGTGGGACGCCGTACGTCTTCACCGCCGACGACGGCGTCGAGCTGTACGTCGAGGTGGACGAACTCAAGCGTTCCCGGCGGCCCGCGCCACCGCCGAAGCGGCGGCTAGGCCGGAAGTTGCCGCTGCCGCCCGAGGACCTGACGGTGATCTTCGCGCACGGGTACGGCCTGAACCTGGACGCCTGGCACTTCGAGCGCCGCGACCTGACCGGAATCGGCACGATGGTCTTCTACGACCAGCGCTCGCACGGACGCTCCGGCCGGTCGCCCAAGGAAGGCGTCAGCATCGAGCAGCTCGGCAAGGACCTCTACGGGATCCTGGAGCGGTTCGCGCCGACCGGTCCGGTGATCCTGATCGGTCACTCGATGGGCGGCATGACGATCATGGCGCTCGCCGAGCAGCATCCGGAGCTGTTCGGCGACCGGGTGATCGGCGTCGGTCTCTGCTCGACCAGCGCCGGCGGGCTGGACCAGGTCCCGATCGTGTTCCCCGGCAAGGTCGGCCGGCTGGCGCGGGCGCTCGCGACGCCGACGGTCGCCGCGCTGGCCCGGATCCCGGACGTGGTGGAGCGCAGCCGGAAGGCCGGGACGGACCTCAGCTACCTGCTCACCCGGAAGTACTCGTTCGGCTCCGAGGTGCCGCCGGCGTTCACCGAGTTCGTCAACGAGATGATCGCGGCGACGCCGATCGAGGTGATCGCGGACTTCTACCCGATCTTCGCGCTGCACGACAAGTTCGAGGCGCTGGAGCCGCTCCAGAAGGTGGAGTGCGTCGTGATCGGCGGTGACCGGGACCACCTGACGCCGTTCGCCCATGCCGAGGAGATCGTCCGGCGGGTGCCCGGCGCCGAGCTGGTCGAGGTGAAGAACTGCGGCCACCTCGGCCTGATCGAGCACCACCGGGAGTTCACCGCCGCCCTCCTTGGGATGATCGAGCGAGCCGAACAATCGTTGGGGGGGTCATGACCGACCTGCACGTCGTCGACGCGACTCCGGAGCACGCGGCGGAGATCGTGTCGGTGATCCACCACGCGTTCGCCGCGCGGCGGGTGCTCGATCCGCCCTCGACGCAGTTGTCCGAGAACGTCACGACCGTGGCGGCCGCGCTCGCGGAGCACGGCGGGCTGCTCGTGCTCAGCGACGGGGTGCCGCTCGGCGCGATGCTGTTCGAGCAGACCGGTGACGTCCTCAACCTGCGCCGCGTGTCGGTCGACCCGCGGTCCCAGGCCCGTGGCGTCGCCTCGGCGATGGTCGGCTGCGCCGAGGAGGTCGCCGTACGGCGGGGGCTCAACCGGGTGAACCTGATCGCGCGGGTCGAGCTGCCGGACACCGTGGAGTTCTGGCGCCGGCGTGGGTACTCCGTCGTCGACCAGCAGGCACACAACCTGACCTTCGCCAAGGCGATGCCCGTCGAGCTGGACGTGCCGACTTCGGACGACATGCGGGCGATCGGCGAGGAGCTGGCCGGGCAGCTGCGGGCGGGCGATGTGCTCGTGCTGTCCGGGGACCTCGGCGCGGGCAAGACGACGTTCACGCAAGGGCTCGGCGCCGGGCTGAAGGTGCGCGGCGCGATCACGTCGCCGACGTTCGTGATCTCGCGGGTGCATCCGTCGCTGGTCGACGGGCCCGCGCTGGTGCACGTCGACGCGTACCGGGTCGGGGGTTTCGCGGAGCTGGACGATCTGGACCTGGACGCCAGCCTGGAGGACGCGGTCACCGTCGTCGAATGGGGTCATGGCCTGGCCGAGGCGCTCGCGCCCGACCGGCTCGACATCGTGGTGACGCGCGGCGACGACGACACCGACGAGACGCGGGCGCTGCGGATCACCCCGGTGGGCCCGCGCTGGGCCACCTCCGGTGTCCGCGTCTCGGCACTGGAGAGATAGTGTCCCGTCGACGATGCTGCTCACACGCTAACGGCGCCCAGGCACGCACCTCGCTGCGTTGGACGAGCGTCCACGATGAACCCCGCATCGAGGGCGCTCGTCCGCCTTGCGATGCACGCACCTGGACACCGTCATCGTGCAACCAGCATCGCCGACGGGACACTGACTGACATGCTGCTTGCCTTCGACACCTCGAGTGCCGCGGTCACGGTCGCGCTGGCGACGCCGGCCGGTGAGATCGTCGCGTCGTCGACGACCGTCGACGCGCTGCGGCACGGCGAGCTGCTCGCGCCCGCGATCGCGTCGGCGCTGGACACGGCCGGAGCCGGCCCGCGCGACCTGACCGGGATCGCGGTCGGCGTCGGTCCCGGCCCGTTCACCGGCCTGCGGGTCGGGCTGGTGACGGCCCGGACGATGGGCGAGGTGCTGGGCATCGAGGTCTCCGGCGTCTGCAGCCTCGACATCCTCGCGCGCCAGTCGTCGCTGACCCTGCCGGTCGCGGTCGCCACGGACGCGCGCCGCAAGGAGATCTACTGGGCGCTGTACGACGGGCCGGCCGCGGACGGGAGTCGCCGGCGGCTGGAGGGGCCCGCGGTCGACAAGCCGGCCGACGTCGCCCACGTGCTGTCCGGGCTGCCCGTCATCGGCCGAGGTGCTGTTCTGTACGGCGACGTGCTGGGTCTGCCGCCGGCGGCCGATGACGCGGTTGCCGAGTATCCGTCGGCCGAGGTGCTCGCGACCGGTGTGGCGACCGGGACCTTGGTGGTCGTCGAGCCGGAGCCGATGTACCTGCGCCGCCCGGATGTGACCATGTCCGCCGGGCCGAAGAGCGTGCTGTGAGACCTGCCATCCGGCCTGTGCGCGCGGACGACCTGCCGGCACTGGTCGCGCTCGACGAGGTGTGCTTCGGCTCGGACGCCTGGAGTGCGGGCGCGTGGGCGGACGAGTTCGAGCGGCTGTCCGAGGACCGGGTGATCCTGGTCGCGGACGAGGGCGCGGTCGTCGGGTACGCCGTACTGCTGGTGCCGCCGGTTGTGGAGGACGTGGTCGAGGTGCTGCGGATCGCGGTGACCCCGGCCGAGCGGCGGACCGGTATCGGTGGGCAGCTGCTGACGATCGCCCTGGATCGATGTGCGGGCCGGACGGTTCTGCTTGAAGTTGCCTCGGGCAATCAGTCGGCGCGGGCCCTGTACGCCGGGTTCGGGTTCGAGGAGATCAGCCGGCGGCCGGGGTACTACGGCGGCGGCGAGGACGCGGTGATCATGCGGTGGCGGGAGGAACTGTGAACGAGCCTTTGATCCTGGGGATCGAGACGTCGTGCGACGAGACCGGCGTCGGGATCGTGCGCGGGCAGACGCTGCTCGCCGATGCGGTCGCGTCCAGTGTCGAGGAGCACGCCCGGTTCGGCGGTGTCGTCCCCGAGGTGGCCAGTCGCGCGCACCTGGAGGCCATGGTGCCGACGATCCGGCGGGCCTGCGAGACCGCCGGGATCAAGCCGACCGATGTCGACGCGATCGCGGTGACCAGCGGCCCCGGGCTGGCTGGTGCGCTGCTCGTCGGTGTCGCGGCGGCCAAGGGCCTGGCGTTGTCGCTGGGCAAACCGATCTACGGCGTGAACCACCTCGCGGCGCATGTCGCGGTCGACACCTTGGAGCACGGCGACCTGCCGAAGGGCTGTGTCGCGATGCTGGTGTCCGGCGGGCATTCGTCGCTGCTCGCGGTCCATGACATCACTGACATCACCGACGGCGTCGTACCGATGGGCAGCACCATCGACGACGCGGCCGGGGAGGCGTTCGACAAGGTCGCGCGGGTGCTCGGGCTGCCGTTCCCGGGCGGGCCGTACATCGACAAGGCGGCGCGCGACGGCGGCGACCGGCTGTACGTGACGTTCCCGCGCGGGCTGACGTCGCAGCGCGACCTCGAGCGGCACCGGTTCGACTTCTCGTTCTCGGGGTTGAAGACCGCGGTCGCCCGCTGGGTCGAGGCGCGCCGCCGCGACGGCGAGGACGTGCCGGTGAACCATGTGGCCGCGGCCTTCCAGGAGGCGGTCTGCGACGTGCTGACCCGCAAGGCGATCGACGCCTGCAAGGACCGCGGGTTCGAGCACCTGCTGATCGGCGGCGGCGTCGCGGCGAACTCGCGGCTGCGGGCGATGGCCGAGGAACGGGCCGCCGCGGCCGGGATCGCCGTCCGGGTGCCGCGGCCGGGGCTGTGCACCGACAACGGCGCGATGGTCGCCGCGCTCGGTTCGGAACTGGTCCGGGCCGGGAAGCAGCCGTCGCCACTCGATCTCCCCGCCGATTCCTCGATGCCGATCACGGAGGTACTGAACAGATGAAGTGGACCGGGCCGGACGGTTTCGAGGCTGACGACACCGCCGAGCGCGTCGACGCCGCCGTCGTCCAGGGCTTCCTGAGTTCGTCGTACTGGGCACAGGGGATCCCGCGCGAGGTGGTGGACCGCGCGATCGCGGGATCGCTCAACCTCGGGGTGTACGACGCGGCCGGCGCGATGGTGGCGTACGCGCGGATGGTGACGGACCGGGCCACGTTCGCGTGGCTGGCCGACGTGTTCGTGCTGGAGTCGCACCGGGGGCACGGCCTCGGGCGGTTCGTCGTGTCGACGCTGCTGGAGCACCCGGACCTGAAGGGCCTGCGGCAGATCCTGCTGGCGACGGCCGACGCGCACGAGCTCTACCGCTCGTACGGCTTCACCGAGACGCCGCCCGGCCGGATGATGGCCATCCGCAAGGAGCCGACCGAGCTGTACAACCAGCTGTGAGCTGCCCGGGTGTCGACTTCGTCCGGCGCCCGGCCGGAGCGACGGATCTGGTGCTGCTCGCCCACGGCGGGTCGGAGCACTCGCACGCCGACCCGCATCGGTGGCGGCCCGCGCTGCTGCGGATGTGGCCGTTCGCGGTGGCCGCGCGCGCGGCGGCGCCGGGCGCTGCGATCGGGTTGCTGCGGTATCGCTTCCGCGGCTGGAACGACGCAGGCGACGCGGCCGTCGATCTGCGGACCGTCCTGGACGAGCTGCCGCCGGTGCTCTCGCGGGTGTTCCTGATCGGGCACTCGATGGGCGGGCGGGCGGTTGTTGCCGCGGGCGATCATCCTCGGGTGGCGGGCGTGCTCGGCCTGGCCCCGTGGCTGCCGGCCGGCGAGCCGCTCACCGCGCTGCGTCCGCCGGTCACCTTCGTCCACGGCACCGACGACAGGATGACCGATCCGGCGACGACGATGGCGTACGCCGGCCGGCTGCGCGCCGCCGGTACGCCAGTCACGACATATCTGGTACGCGCCGAAGGGCACGCGATGCTCCGCCGCGCCCCGGAGTGGAACCTGCTGGTCGCCGACTCCGTCAGAGCGGCCCTGGGCGGGTCGGCGTCGTCGGATCGGCAGGCCTCGCGCGATGTCGTGGTCGAAGAGCTGCCGGCAGGCCGGCACCGGACGTCGACGGCGGCCGCGGTCGGGGGGATCGCGATCGCGCGGCTCCGGTTGCCGATCCGGAGCCGCTTCCGCACCGGCCGGTGACTGCCGGTCTGTCGTGGTGGTCAGGCGGCCAGCCGGAAGTGCCGTCGGCCGTGGACCTTGGCGTCGATCAGCATGTGGTGGGACGTCGCGATCGCCCACAGGACCACCATCGCCGACATCAGTACGGCGAGGCCGATGTCGCTCGCGCTGATCAGCATCAGCAGACCCCCCGCGAAGGCGGCGGTCCCGAGCAACAAGGTGACGGCCAGGTAGGCCTTGTTGCCGTGCAGGAGCGCAGCGAATCCAGGAACCACGGCGATCAGCGATGCCGCGAATCCCAGCCCGAGCAGGACCGCGCCGGTGGCCCGGATGCCGTCCATCCAGGGCAGCGCGATGTCGACGAGCCACAGCACGTACAGCGCGACGGCCAGCGCCACGACACCGGTGGCGATCAGGTCTCGCTTCGGAACACGCATGACGAACACTCCCTTCACCGGGTACGGCGCAGCTCGCGCTGGATGTCGGCCTCGGTCACGTCGTGACGGACGAACGCCTGCCACACGTCGAGGGCGAGGAAGGCGCCCCACACGGCGAGGACCCAGCCCGGCCAGAAGTAGCCGAAGCCGGTGACGGCCCAGATCCCCACCAGGACGGCGTTGACGATCACGTAGCTGACGACGGCGCCACGGACCTTGCGCTTCTTCAGCAGACGAGAGCGCGCCCGCTCGTAATCGGAGGTTGTCTGTGTCATGTCGACACCTCCTTCGATGCGAACCTCTCCACCTTCAGCATCGGTCGGTGACCCGCTGCACGGCAGAGCCGTACGTCCCGAAGAATCCTGTCTCCGCCGGACTGTCGGGTGTTGGTGGCGGGCCTCCGGGGAGAGCGGCAGCGGACGCAGCACCTCGCCCGCCGGCAGGTCCCCGGAGACCCGCTCGCGAGGTCGATCATATGTTCGAATACAGGTCGAGCGCAAGTCAGGACTGTTCGGCCCGATGCCGGCCGGGTGTGGTGCCGACGATCGCCGCGAAGGCCGCGATGAAACCGCTCGGGTTCGCCCAGCCGCAGGCGTGTGCGACGTACGTGGTGTCGTGGCCGGCGGCGAGCAGCACGAGGGCATGGTAGATCCGCAGTTGCGTGCGCCATTCGTAGAAGGTCATGCCGAGCTCGTCGCGGAGCAGCCGGCTGAGCGTCCGCGAGCCCGCGCCGGCCGCGCGGCCGAGCTCGGCGAGCGGGGTGTTGTCGGCCGGGTTCTCGCGCAGCAGCCTCGCGATGGTGCGCAGGCGATCGTCCCGCGGCTCGGGGAGTTGCAGCGGTTGCTCGGCGGCTTCGTGGAGTTCGTCGACAAGGATGTGTTCCAGGCGGCGCCGGGCTCCGGTGTCGAGTTGGCGGCTGGTCAGGGCGAGCAGTACCTCGCGGGCGAGGCCGGAGGCAAGGAAGACGGCCGGGCGATCGGGGATGCGCCGCGCCAGTCCGGCGGTCAGGAACACGATCCGCATGTCGGTCTCGCCGTGCGCGCGGTGATGGTGCGTCGTGTGCGCCGGCGTCCAGGCGACGCGGTTGGCGGGCACGATCGAGGTGCCGTGGTCGGTGTGGACGGAGATGACGCCGCGGGCGGCGTACACCAAGTGCCCTTCGTCGTGGGTGTGCACCGCGCTGGTGCCTCCGGAAACCCATCGGTGTGCGCCCGCGGACGGGAACAGTTCCGACTCGAGCGGCCGGCCGTGGGGCATGGCGCTAGCGGCCATCGGCCACTCTGCGGCAGGAGTAGGCGACGGCGTCCCGGTCGATTCGCGTGATGATCAGCGTCGCCGACGCCGCACCCTTCGGAGCGACCTTCTTGCGCAGCTGCGCCGGATCGAGATCGACCCCGCGCTTCTTGATCTCCAGCGTGCCGATGCCGTTGCTGCGAACCCAGGCGCGCAACGCCTTCTCCTTGTAGGGCAGCTCTTCCAGCACCTCGTACGCCGAGGCGAGCGGCGTCGGCACGTGCTGCGCCGCCGTGACGTAAGCGATGCGCGGATCGAGAAGCCAGCCACCCACGGCCGCCGCGGCCGCCGTCACCAGACCCGCCCGGACGACCGCTCCGTCCGGCTCGTAGATGTACCGCCCGACCGGGCCGACCTCGGCGTCCGGCGCTCCGGTGACACTCGCCTGGCTCGGCAGCAGCGTCGCCCGGCGGGACGTGCCGCCGTACAGCTTTCCGGACCACAGTGCGGCTTCCTTCACCTCACCGGCATCGCTGATCCACTCGGCTTCCACGCCGTCGGGAATCGCGTCGTGCGGAATGCCGGGCGCCACCTTGACGCACGCGGTCCGCTCCAGGAGCGACGTGACGAACGACCACGGCGGCGAGTAGGCGTTGTGGTCGAACACGCGCCGCCCGTCGGCCCGCCGCGCAGGATCGGCGAACACCATGTCGTACGGCGTGAGGTCCGTGGTCTGCGCATCGCCTACCAGCACATCGCCGGGCAGGCCGAACGTGGCCAGGTTCGCCCGGGCGACGGCTGCTGTCTCGGGGTCCCGCTCCACGCCGGTGACCCGCAGGCCGGCGCGGGCCATCGTGACGAGGTCGCCGCCGATGCCGCATCCGAGGTCGACCACGGTGTCGATCTGGGTGGCAGCGATCCGTACGGCGCGGTGGGTGCTCACTGTGGTGCGGGTGGACTGCTCCAGGCC
This sequence comes from Kribbella sp. NPDC003505, assembly GCF_040610875.1. Classification (NCBI taxonomy): domain Bacteria; kingdom Bacillati; phylum Actinomycetota; class Actinomycetes; order Propionibacteriales; family Kribbellaceae; genus Kribbella; species Kribbella sp. NPDC003505. Next base: position 190,648 of record NZ_JBEXNA010000012.1, read on the forward strand.
GTCCGGGGTGAAGTACATGCGCTCCGCGTCCGGACCGAACTTGGCGGTCGCACGGTGACGCAGTGCGGCCTGGGTCACCGCGGTCGTGACCAGCGTCGCGTCGTACGAGCGTCTGAGCTTCTCGACGAGCTGAAGCTCTTTGCCGGGGCGGTACTCGGCACAAGCAGCCGCCAGCACCTCAGCGCCTGGTCCGTCGAGCAACGCCGTGACAGTCACCCGGTAAGCCTAGAGCGGGCTGGAACAGCTCCTGCTCCAGCTGCGGGTAGCCATCGAGTACAGGCGCCAGTTCATCGCGGAGCGGGTCTTCGGGCCGTAGATACCGTCCACCACCAGGTGGTGCTTGCGCTGCACCATCTTGATGACAGTGCGGGTGTTGGTGCCGTAGATGCCGTCGACGGCGAGCTTGGTGCCGTAACAGAAGTTGAGGTTGCGCTGGAGGACCTGGATCGCGGTGTCCGGATCGCCTGTCCGGCTGGAGCCGCGGTACGGGTCGTCGCCGTACATGAGGTTGCAGGTCGTGCTCGTGCTGCCCAGGATCGACGGCATCGGAATGCCCCAGCTGCGGTTCACCGGCACGAGCCGGGCAGACCTGCACTGCGGCAGCGCGGCCGCTGCCTTCAGCTCGGCCGCCGTCGCGTCGTGGGACACCGCTTCGTCTGCGTCGGGTGCGTCTGCTGCCGGGGCCGCGACGGGCGTTCCGGCGGCCGGTGGCGACTCTTTCGACGCGTTGGCCGCGACGGCGCCGACGCCGACCGCGGCGACGGCGGTCAGGAGCGCGATCGTCCGGCCGGACAGCTTCGGCAACGCCGGCAGCTTGAACGCCATGGGCCCCTCCTGTGATCGCTCTGAGAGAACGGTCGCATGCGGACCCGGGTCCGGCCCAGCGTTCGGCCACATTCCGTACCCGGACGATCACCCGCCCGGTGAGAATTCGTCTGGCACTCGAGTTGACCGAGTGCTAATCGCGGCCTAGATTCGGTGTTGGCACTCTCCACACGAGGGTGCCAGCGGTCCGGCCTCTGACCCCCGCGACGGCAGGGGAGCGCGACCACATGCCACAGACAAGCGAATTCGACCGTGGAGGTCAGCAAGTGTCGGTCACGATCAAGCCGCTCGAGGACCGCGTCCTCGTCGCGCCGCTCGAAGCCGAGCAGACCACGAAGTCCGGCCTGGTGATCCCGGACACCGCCAAGGAGAAGCCGCAGGAGGGCGAGATCCTCGCCGTCGGCCCGGGCCGGATCGACGACAACGGCAACCGCGTCCCGCTGGACGTCGCCGTCGGCGACAAGGTCATCTACTCCAAGTACGGCGGCACCGAGGTCAAGTACGACGGCCAGGACTACCTGATCCTGGGCGCCCGCGACATCCTCGCAGTCGTCAGCAAGTGACGATCGCTCGCTGTTCCTGACTGACACCGCCCTGGTGCCGCACCGGCGCCGGGGCGGAGTCGGTCTGGGACCAGCGAGTGATGCGCACGGCTGTCACGAAGAGCGAATTTCAGAGAGGGACTGGATTTTTCATGCCGAAGATCCTCGAGTTCGACGAGAACGCGCGGCGCGCGCTGGAGCGCGGCGTCGACAAGCTCGCGAACACGGTGAAGGTGACGCTCGGCCCGAAGGGCCGTTACGTCGTCCTGGACAAGAAGTGGGGCGCCCCGACCATCACCAACGACGGTGTCACCGTCGCCCGTGAGGTCGAGCTGGACGACCCGTTCGAGAACCTTGGTGCGCAGCTGACCAAGGAGGTCGCCACCAAGACCAACGACATCGCCGGTGACGGCACCACCACCGCGACGGTGCTGGCGCAGGCGCTGGTGCACGAGGGCCTCCGGGCGGTCGCCGCCGGCGCCAACCCGATGGGCCTCAAGCGCGGCATCGAGGCGGCTGTCGAGGCCGTGTCGGCCAAGCTGGTGGACACCGCGAAGCCGGTCGACGACAAGGGCGACATGGCCCACGTCGCGACCATCTCCGCCCGCGACGCCGAGATCGGCGCGCTGATCGCGGACGCGTTCGACAAGGTCGGCAAGGACGGTGTGATCACCGTCGAGGAGTCGAACACCTTCGGGACCGAGCTCGAGTTCACCGAGGGCATGCAGTTCGACAAGGGCTACATCTCGCCGTACTTCATCACCGACGCCGAGGCCGGCGAAGCGGTGCTGGAGGACCCGTACATCCTGATCCACCAGGGCAAGATCTCCGCGATCGCGGACCTGCTGCCGCTGCTGGAGAAGGTCGTGCAGTCCGGCAAGACGCTGCTGATCATCGCCGAGGACGTCGAGGCCGAGGCGCTGTCCACCCTGGTGGTGAACAAGATCCGCGGCAACTTCACCTCGGTCGCCGTCAAGGCGCCGGGCTTCGGTGACCGCCGCAAGGCGATGCTGGAGGACCTGGCCGCGCTCACCGGCGCGCAGGTCGTCGCCCCCGAGGTCGGGCTGAAGCTCGACCAGGTCGGCCTCGAGGTGCTCGGTTCGGCCCGCCGGATCGTGGTCTCGAAGGACAACACGACCGTCGTCGAGGGTTCCGGCAAGGCCGAGGACATCGAGGGCCGGGTCAGCCAGATCAAGTCCGAGATCGAGCGCACCGACTCCGACTGGGACCGCGAGAAGCTGCAGGAGCGGCTGGCCAAGCTGGCCGGCGGCGTCTGCGTGATCAAGGTCGGCGCGGCCACCGAGGTCGAGCTGAAGGAGAAGAAGCACCGGATCGAGGACGCGGTGTCCGCGACCCGGGCCGCGATCGAGGAGGGCATCGTCGCCGGCGGCGGCTCCGCTCTCGTGCACGCGGCGACGGTCCTGGACGGCGCCCTCGACCTCGAAGGTGACGAGGCGACCGGTGTCCGGATCGTCCGCAAGTCGATCGTCGAGCCGCTGCGCTGGATCGCCGAGAACGGCGGCTACGAGGGCTACGTCGTGACGTCGAAGGTGGCCGAGCTCGAGTCCGGCAGCGGCTTCAACGCCGCCACCGGTGAGTACGGCGATCTGCTGGCCCAGGGCGTGCTGGACCCGGTCAAGGTGACCCGGTCCGCGCTCGCCAACGCCGGCTCGATCGCCGCGCTGCTGCTGACGACCGAGACGCTGGTCGTCGACAAGCCCGAGGAAGAGGAGCCCGCCGCGGCCGGTCACGGCCACGGGCACGGTCACTGACCTCAGGCAGTAGTCAGCCAGTAGTCAGGCAGTAGTTCGACAGCACAGCACACAGAGCACCGCCCGGCAGGAAACTGCCGGGCGGTGCTCTGTTCTTCGTGGCCTTGGGCCATGGCGAGTGACGCGTCAGTCTGACTCCTGAGTTGGGTCATATGAACAGATTTCCGCGGGTCGGATCGCTGTGACCTGCGGTGATGCCTGTGCTTAGGGCGTCTTCAAGGCGCTAATTCGGGTCGGTAGGATTGGCTGGTGGCCTGGGTTCGCAGGGTTCGTACGGGCTCGGGGGCTACTGCTGTGCAGATCGCTGAGTCGGTTGCGGGCCGCCGTCGGCTTGTTCGTCACGTCGGTTCGGCGCGCGATGAGGCCGAGCGCGGACTGCTCATCGAGGAAGCGCACCGGCTGCTGGCCGATGACCAGCAAGGATCTTCGACCTCGGGATCACCCCCGCTGTCCCAAAGGCCACGATGATCGCACCCGCGAGACAGGTACCGACTCAGCCAGGGCTGTTCGCCGGCACCCCTGCAGCACCGTCTTCGCGGCAGTTCGTCTCGCGTCCACGGGTGCTCAAGACCTCCTCCGGGCTGCTCTACGAGGCGCTGGCCGGGGTCTACCTCCAGCCTCGGCTTCGATGTGGTGGACGACGAGGTCTTTCGTGACCTGGTGATCGCTCGCGTGGTCGAGCCCACCAGCCTGCTCGATGTCGACCGGGTCCTGGCAGAGATGGGTCGAGTGTCGGTGAGTCTCTCGACCCGCAAGCGCACGCTGCGTCGCGCGCACGCGGGCGCGTATCGCGACCAGATCGCGACCGCGTGCTTCAACCACGCTCTGACACCAGCGGCGGTGTGTCGCTGCCTCGACGACGTCACCCCCCTCTACTTCGAAGCCGAGAAAGAAGACGATCTGCGGAAGGTCGGCTACTCCAAGGAACGACCTGTCGATCCACAGATCGTGGTCGGGCTCCACGGACCGCCAAGGGTTTCCGCTCGAGATCGGCTTCTGGGAAGGGAACAAGGCCGAGAAGCTGACGATCCTGCCGATCATCAAGCAGTTCGAGAAGCGTCACGAGCTGATCGACTTCGTCGTGGTCGCTGACGCCGGGATGCTCTCCGCGACGAACCTGCGTGACCTCGACGAGGCCGGGTTCCGGTTCATCGTCGGATCCCGGACCACCAAGGCACCGGTCGATCTGGAGTCCCACTTCCGCTGGCACGGCACCGCGTTCACCGACGGGCAGATCATCGACACGATCACCCCGAAGACCCAACGATCCGGCGCGAGCGCTGCGAGCAACCGAGCGTCAAGGCCGAACCGGTCTGGGACCCGACAAGCATCCGTCCTCGTGGCGGTCCGTGTGGGCCTACTCGACCAAACGCTGGATGCGAGACAACAAGACCCTGACCCTGCAGGAGAACCGAGCCCGCGAGGTCGTCGCCGGAGACAAGTCCGCCCGGACGCCGCGGTTCGTGAAGACCACCAACGGCTCCCGCAGCCTGGACGAAACATCCCTCGCACGTGCCCGGCGACTGGCCGGCCTGAAGGGCTACGTCACCAACATCGACGCCGGCACGATGCCGGCGACCGAGGTGATCGCGTCCTACCACGATCTCTGGCACGTCGAGCAATCCTTCCGGATGAGCAAGACCGACCTGCGCGCCCGGCCCCTGTTCGGCCGCACCCGCGACGCGATCGAGGCCCACCTCACCATCGTCTTCACCGCGCTCGCCCTCAGTCGCACCGTGCAGAACCGCACCGGTCAATCTCTGCGCCGGGTCCTGCCGACCCTGAAGCCACTGCGATCAGCAACCGTGCAGATCAACGGCATCACCACCACGATCCCGCCTAGCCTCAACCCCGACGAACAAGCCCTCCTCGATGACCTCGAAGCCCCGAATCCAAGGCACTAAGGCGTTTGACCCAACTCAGGTGAGGCAGTAGTCAGGCAGTAGTTCGACAGCACAGCACACCGAGCACCGCCCGGCAGGAAACTGCCGGGCGGTGTTCTGTTCTCCGTGGCCTTGGGCCATGGCGAGTGACGCGTCAGTCTGACTGGAACAGGTCGGTCTCAGCGAACAGCCCGCGGCAGTAGGACACATTCCCCGCATGCACGGCGGCGACCGCCTCGTCGACGGGGATCAAGAGGAGCGTGAGACGAGCGGCAACATCACTCAAGTCCTCTCCCCAGTGGACCTGCCGATAGTCTGGACTTGGCGGCGTGGCGCCCGCCAAGAGTGGAGCGGCGACAGCTGCCGGGACAGGGTGATTGAGGCCGTTGCGCTGTGCGATCCGAATCGCGTAGAAGAACGTCTGGAAGATATCCTCCCTTGAGATTCTGTGAGGTGCGGCGGGGGTCGGTCCCCCTGTTGCGTACTTGGATTTGAACTTGCTATCGACAACGAGAACCGGGGCCCCGCGCCTCGACACTACGAGGTCCGGTCGAATGCGTCGGTACGTTTCGCCAGACTGAGTGAGGATTGAGCGCTTCTCGGAGGTCTGAGCCCTGACCTCCAATCCAGTACCAGCCGCCGCGGTCTCCGCGACGAGCTGTACCAGGGTCTCGAACAAGTCCGCCAAGTCGAAAACCGGTGCGTAGACCGGCGTGTTCGGGGCGGACGTCGTGAGGTCGAATCCGAACAACAGAGCGCGCGCCAGGGAGAGCGCGGGTCGGTAACCATCGGTCAAGCGGTTCAACCGCAGGTCGGCGCGATCGAAGTCGTGTCGTGCTGGCACGAAGGGGTCCGCGATCGAGCGCCATACGTGCTGCTGGGTTCGTAGCACCGCTCGTTCCGGCCCGGCTCCGACCCATCGCGCTGCCGCGGCCAGTCCGGCGAGGATCAACCGATTCTCGAGAGTGTCGGTGGATTTCTCCATGAACCTGCAGGTCACCTTACCGTCCGCCGGACGACCATCCTGTTTGTGCCACAGCGGACGGCCCCGAACAAGGCCTGTCCGTTCGATGCGCGTCTCGTAGGACTGAGCGATGTGACCAGCGGCGAGTCGTTCCGCCTCGGTCACCATCGTGACCGCGAGGACGCGCATCAGCCCGCGCAACGATCGATCACGCCGATTCGATGCGATGGCATACGCTCGGTCGGCCGCCTGCCTCGCGCCTCGGCGCAGCAGGAGCAGATAGACGAACGACGCTGGCTCGAAGGGCGGCTCCAGCCAGTACGAGGTTCCCCCGACTTGCACAAGTCCCGCGTATCGACTGCGCCTCGACACCGCCCATCGATCACCGGAGCGGCGGATGTTCAGGTACTTGCTTAGGGTACGTTGCTCCTGCTCCCGTAGCCCCTGCTGTGGGTCGATCGCGACACGGAGCGAAGACTCATTTAGCACGACGGGTGTGCGCGCCCTGCTTACGTCCACGCTAAGCGTCCGAAGCAACATCGTCGTGGGAATCTGCCTCGATGCCAGGCGATTCGACCCTGCCCGGAAGCCACGATCGCAATATCTCGACAGTCAGCCCCTGTGGATCCAGTCCTCCGTGTTGGTCTACTAGGCCGGGCAGCACATCAGCCATGCGGGCCGCATCACCGAACAGATATTCCTCGACGAGTGGATACACATCGTAACGCAGTCGGTCGAACAGATCTGAGTCGTCGGCGGCGGAGTCGATCGACAAGAGGGCCTGGCCGACAAGCCGGTCCCGGCCGATATCTGCCCGCAGCAAGGCGTCGTTGATGGCCGTCAACAGGTCGCCGAGATCGATTCCGAACGCCGACGCCTTCCACTCCGTTGCGGTGACGAACGCTGTTGGATCGGGAGGGCATTCAACGAACTTGAATCGTCGGCGCAGAGCGACATCCAGCAAGCTGATCGATTTGTCCGCTGTGTTCATCGTCCCGATCACATACAGCTCAGACGGGATATCGCGCGGCTCGTCCGGGCGTTGCGCCGTCGTGAAGTCGGTGTCACGCTTGTCGGCCTCGATGTAGGTGATCAGCTCACCGAATACCTTCGCTACATCGGCGCGGTTAATCTCGTCGATGACGAGCAAAGTGGGCCCGGCCTTCGCGCGGTCCGCTGCCTTGAAGAGCACGCCGTCGGTCAACCTGAACTTCGAAGGGTCCTCTGGATCGGGGCGGAAGCCCTCGACGAAGTCTTCGTAGGAGTACGACGGGTGAAAAGTGGTGTTGATCACAGAGTCGTCTCCGTACTCTATGCGCCACCCGTCGGCAACAAGCTTCGCGGCCCTACTCTTGCCTGTTCCCGGCGGTCCGTAAAGGACCACATTTTCGTGACGCGTCAATAGCCTCGTGGCCACGGTGACCGGCGTGTCCATCACGAGCGCGGCCACGGCGGTCGCGGCAGGTGTGTCAGGCATCTTCAACTCCCCAAGCGGTGAACGTGTTGTGAAGCTGCTCCGAGCTCGCGCCCTCACGCTTCAGGCAAACCGCTTCCATAGCGCGGCAGAACATCACCTTTGCGCCCGCGCGCGAGGCGGTGTCGCCAACCCGGTCCGCCAGCAGCACGGACAATCGAGAGCGGCTCCAACCCGCGGGCCGTCGCATTGTTGCCGACCAGTGCTCGAGATCCGAACGGTGCTTCCAAGGTGGGCAGCCGGCCGCGACCATGACGTCGTACGGGTGGTAGCCCCCGCGACGGACGCGGAGATACGCCGCGAGCGTCAGCCCCCAGACATCCCCGAACCAGTCACCCGCCGGCCGGTCTGTCCGCAGCCGCCGCCAGTGCCGGAACCACTCGACATAGGGCAACTCTCTGCGCCTCAGGGCTGTCTCTACAAGCACCACATTCCGAGAGAACTCGTAGCGCTTGGCGTCGTTGGAGCTCAGCTGGAGGATGTCGTGGCGGGCCCACGCCGCAGCGACTGCCGCGCCGAGTGGCGTCAAGGCCGGCGCAGCCAGGCCTCCAGTAGCCAGGGCCGCGCCTGCGAGGTCGGTGAGCCGCTGCTGTGGTCGCCCCGGGCTCGCTCGGAGAGTGCCTGCTTTGATCCGTGCAACGCCATCGGCGAGGAACTCCGCGCTTCGTGTCGAAGTGACATACGGGTCGATCTTCTCCCACGTGACCTTGGCGCCCGTCTCCGCCGGGACTGTGGCGTCAAGCCACTTCTGGAATCCCTCCGTCAGCGCTTCCTCTGGCGTCACTATCGCCCTTTCGCTTCTTCGCGACCAGAATCAGTTCTTGCACCGTTCTTGCTCTGTAGCCGCCGTAGCTCGCGTAGTTGAGGCGGTCGACTTCGAGTGCCTCGAACGTGTCGGCGTCGAACATACTGCCGGTCATCAACTCTCGCAGGAGGTTCAGCCCCGTGTCGTCCCGGCCTCTGTCGAAGTCGCTCCAATGGTTTCTGCCGGTGTAGTACGACACCACAACCGTCTCAGCCGCCGCGTCCCGCATCACAGCACCCATGTCGGAAAGGAATGATGACGACCTGCAGAACGTCGACACGAAATCATCCTCAGGGTTCTGGCCCCGTACGTAGGTGACCTTCGAGAAGTAGTCCTCGAGATCATCGATGTCGGTGTAGCGGCACAACAGGTTCAGTAGGAAGTAGTACGCGGAGTACTGCCGGAAGTTGTACGGCGGGTCGAGGTACAGAATCTTGTGTGGTTCGAGGGTCTTGACAAAATCTCGAGAGTCCTCAGCCTTCCCTACTCGGTGCCCAGCGATGTCAGACAGCATTGGGTCTGTCGGCAGGCCCTCGATGCGAATCGGATTGAGTGCCCGCTGGTCCCACTTGTCACGGGGAAAGTCGTGAAATGTGCCCTGCGTGTTGGCGACCTTCTCGACCGCACGCATCAGCGATGCGAGCAAGTAGGCGCGGACGGGCTCGTCGAGACGTCCGCTCCGCGCCCACAGCCGCAGCTGACTCAGGGCCAGGTCGATGCGCCGAGCATTGGCACCAGAGAAGAACCGCCGCCGGCCGGTGCTACCCCGCAACGACGTGAATTCTGAACGTTCCCCGTCCTCCGAGTAGGTGTTGAAGATGTCGAACCGAACAGCGCCGGTCGGTAGGTCCGCCACGGTCACTTCGTTCAACCAGGCCGCAAGCGCGTGCAGCGAACTCGCCTCGTCGGTCCGCCCAGCGGCGACGCTCACGTCGAATCCGGTCGCCCCCCGAACGTGTCGGCGCGACTCCGCCAACAGGCGATCTCTGTGCTCAGCAGGTAGCAGGCTCAGGTCCGCTTCGGGCACTGTGGACGGCACGAGGAAAGCCTCACCTATGACGTACGACAGAAGGTTGGCGTCGTTCGCCGATACGCGGTATCCGGCAGCCTTCATGGCCATCGAGACGGCAAGGCTTCCGGAGAACAGGTCCACTACATGGTCGCCGCGCTCCGCGTGGCCGCCGAAAACAGCGAGGAGCTGACCAAGCACACGGCCCTTGTTGCCGAGGTATCGCTGGATCATGACGCGACACCGATCAACAAAACCTCACCCGTTCCAATCGTCTCGGTGCGTCGTGATTCATGATTGAACTGCCGGTATCCATACTCGAGATTGACGATCGACACACAGTCAGGCCCATATGAGGAGGAAACCAGTGTCAAGAGGTCAGCCTCGCTGACCGTGCGCTGGTTCCCCGAGTCGGAGCCCGTTGTCGAGTAGCTCAAGATCAAGTGAGCGCCCGCATCACGGGCGATCCGGACGAGGTGCTCGAACGCAGCTGGAGCCTGTCGGCGTGAGCAGAAAGGCGACAGATACCGATTGGCTGGATACAGGCCTTTGGGAGTCTCGCCGCGCACAATCTGAATCGGCTCCGCGACACCTTTCACCAATGTCTCCAGCACGTGGTAGAAGCGGGAGTACTGCTGGGCAGTGTACGGCGGATCGGCATACACCACGCCGACACCACGCGCGATCAGGTCATCGGCACTCACGGCAAGCACATCTGCCGTCGTCGCGTCGTGAGACCCTCCTATCGGAGCCAGTAACGCGAGCTGATTGGCGGCATCAATCGCCCTCGCCCCTACCGATACGGACCGATCTCTCAGCGAGCGCCCGCGCACGAACTCGTAGTTCGCCGCACCTGTCGTCGCGGGCTGCATCGGCTGGGCGAAGTGCTTTCCCGCACTGTGCACAGCCTCCGACGCGGCATGGCACAGAGCGGTCAGAGCGGCGTCGTAACTCCACGGATCGACAGCTTGGGATACCTCCAGCCTCTGCAACTCGTATCTGGCGGCATCGAGCATCATCGCCTGACGCAGGGAGAGATAGGTGCCGGCGAAGGTCGTGGTCAATGGCGTCAGCTCGTTCCACTCACCGTCGACCCTCCACCGCTGCGGTAGCGAGGCATACAGGTCGACCAGGGAGTCGTAGTCACCAGCCGCGATCAGTTCGTCCTCACGCGCCAGCCAGGGACTCCAGATGTCAGTCTCCGGGTGGGTGGCTCCGACCAATCGGTCCACGAACGCCGGAAGGCTGTCCGCAGCCTGGGCAGTAGCCCTAACGCCCAGCACGGCAGAAGAGAACGCCGAGGACGATTGTTGGGTATCGGTCGCCCACACCGTGAAACCGGCTTGTGCCGCTGCCTGAGCAACAACGGACGACCCTGCGAAGGCGTCCCAGAAGACTCCGCCGTCGTTGAGGTCGGCCGCGACCGCCGTGATCGCATCGAGCGCCCGGAGCTTTGAGCCGAGGTACTGAACGGGTCGCCAGACAGTCGCGCGAGCGGTGCCGGTTGGCTTAGGATCGCCGGCTGATCGCGGCGCGGACACATCGAGAGTCATTGAGTGCGGCTCCTTCGCGACGAGAGTCTACGGGCTCGCGATCGACCAACCCCGGAGCGACCCGGGCCAATCGACGGCGAGGCCCATATTGTCGCTAGCTATCGACAGCCGGGACCGAGTACACCGCGACCATGTGGAGAACCGTGTGGAAACCGTCTGGACCGCACGAGGGGCGCGGATGTGAACCGGTCAGTAGTGACAGATCGTGACCAAAACCCTGGGTTGACCACGAATTGCCACTATGCAAGGAGAGTTGAGCGCCGTACCATCTTTCGAGCTGACCGGTCCGAACACGAGGGGGCGAGGGGTGACAGAGGTCCGAGTACCTGACACCCACGACCGGGTCGAGCTCAGGGATCTTGCCGCGCTGGCCGGCGACGGGGACCGCACAGCTCTCAACGACCTGCTCACCAGGGTGCGCGCTGTGGCGCACCGCTACGTACGGTCCCGTCTGTGGACCTATCCCGGCGGCGCCGACATGGTCGACGACGTCGCGCAAGAAGTTTGTGTCGCGGTCTTCGGCGCGCTCGGCCGCTACCGCGACGAGGGGAGGCCTTTCGAGGCTTTCGTCTACGGCATCGCGGCCCGCAAGGTCGCCGATGCCCAGCGTGCGTTCGCGGTGGCCGACGTCTCGACGCCGGACCTGCCGGACGGCGCGGACGAGTCACCGACGCCGGAGGAGCACGCGGTTCGGCACTCAGAGGTCCAGCACATCATGGGGCTGCTGGACAAGCTGCCGGAGAAACTGCGCGAGATCCTGCGCCTTCGCGTCGTCGCGGGGATGTCAGCCGAGGAGACCGGCCGGGCACTGGGGATGACACCGGGGGCGGTGAGGGTCGCACAGCATCGGGCGTTGAACACGCTCAGGGGGTTCGTGGGGCATGAAACACAGCTGGAACGAGGAAGAGCAGGGGAGGGGCATCATGGCTGACCGATTCGACCTGGACGCGATCGAGGCCGATGACGCACTGCTCGATCTGCTTGCCGCCGGTGGGGAGTCCGCCCGCTCGGCCGGCGAGCACGACCCGGCCGTCGCGCTGCTGGCCGATCTACGGCTCGCGGTGGAGGTCGAGGACGAGCTCCCGGTGGAGACCATCGACGATCCGGAGAGCTTCCTGGCGCGCTGCGCCGCGCTCAACCCGATGACCGACCCGTTCGCCCGCAAGATGGCGACCCGCGGTCTGGCCTTCGGCGTCGCCGCGGTGGCCGCGCTGTCGGTCTCCGGGGTGGCCGCGGCGGTCACCGGCGATCCGCTGTCGCCGTACGAGAAGGTCATCGAGAAGATGGTCGACGCGGTCCGCCCGCAGACCAGCTTCCCGAAGGAGAACGTCGACGGTTCGCCGGTCGTGGACCGGAGCAAGATCGTCAAGGTCAGCAAGGACTTCAAGAAGGACAAGGCCGAGCACGCCGCCCAGTCCGGCAAGGACACTGCGGCCGGCGACGACGAACCGCAGTCGCAGGACCTCAAGGGCACGCCGGCGGTTGTCCAGCCGGAGGACAGGCCGGTCGTGAGCCGCGAGTGGCCGTACCCGCTGCTCCCGACCGACGAGCAGAAGACGCAGGAACCGGTCAAGCCGACGACCGAGGTCACGGCGACGCTGAAGCCGACCGACGGCACGACGGACGAGCCGACCGGCACCACGACCGACGAGCCGACCGACACCACGACCGAGAACCCGCCGGACACGCCGCCGTCGACGCCGACCGAAGAGCCGACCGACACGACGACGACGCCCACTCCGACGCCGACCGACACCACGACGCCGACCCCGCCGCCGGCCAACACCGAGACCGGGACGGGTGACACCGGAACCGGCAACACCGGTGACAACACCACCGGCGGCGAGGAGACCACGACGCCCAGCGCGGGCGCCGGCGAGGGCCAGACCGGCGGCGAGGAGACCACAGGGTCCGACAGCACGCCGGGCGGCGAGACCGGCGGCACCGACAACACCGGGAGCAGCGACTCGTCCGGCGACGACGCGGAGCCGAGCAGCCCGGTCACCGAGGTGCCCGAGCAGGTCCAGCAGCTGGTCGAGACGATCACGGAATCGGTCCTGCCGACGCCGTCCGGCCTGCCGGTCGCCAACGAGAGCGCCGAGCAGTTCTTCGGCACTCCCGACGCAACCGCGAAGTCGATCGACACCCGCACACCGGCCAAGAGCACGAAGTCGGCCAAGAGCGGGAAGCACTCGAGCGGGAAGGTCAGCACGGGCTCGGTCCGCAAGACGTACCCGACCGGCAAGCACTCCACCGGTCAGTACCCGGAGGGCAAGCACGCCGCCATCGAGCGGACCCACGGCTCCACGACCGACGCGAGCCTGCTGCAGATCCTCGAGGTCGTCAACAAGCCGATCCGGTAGCCGCCCGGCCACGCACCGCCCGTCGCGCAGCGGCGGGCGGTTGCCTGTGGACGGCGGATTCGGGGCCTGGCGGCGGCGCGGATAGGATGGGGTCCCGTTGTCGCCGTACAAAAGGTGCTCGTTTTCCCCATGGACATCACCCCCGCTGGAGTTCCCGACAAGTTCGCCGTCCTCGGTCTCACCTTCGACGACGTGCTGCTGCAGCCGAACGAGTCCGACGTCATCCCGTCCGAGGCCGTCACCCGGTCTCGCCTGAGTCGTAACGTCGAGGTCAACATCCCGCTGGTGTCCAGCGCGATGGACACCGTCACCGAGGCGCGGATGGCGATCGCCATGGCGCGCCAGGGCGGCCTCGGCGTTCTGCACCGCAACCTTTCGATCGAGGACCAGGCCCAGCAGGTCGACCTGGTGAAGCGCTCCGAGTCCGGCATGATCGCGCAGCCGATCACCATCGGCCCGGACGCCAGCATCGGCGAGGCCGACGCGCTCTGCGGGCAGTACCGGATCTCCGGCGTCCCGGTGGTGGACGACGCCGGCGTCCTGGTCGGCATCGTCACCAACCGCGACATGCGCTTCGAGACCGACCTGTCCCGGCCGGTCCGCGAGGTGATGACCAAGCAGCCGCTGATCACCGGCCGGCAGGGGATCGCCGCCGACGACGCGATGGCGCTGCTCAGCAAGCACAAGGTGGAGAAGCTGCCGCTGGTCGACGAGGCCGGCAAGCTCACCGGCCTGATCACGCTGAAGGACTTCGTCAAGCGCGACAAGTTCCCGCTGTCCACCAAGGACGCCACCGGCCGGCTGATGGTGGGCGCCGCGATCGGCTTCTTCGGCGAGGCCTACAAGCGGGCCATGACGCTGGTCGAGGCCGGCGTCGACGTGCTCGTCGTGGACACCGCGCACGGTCACTCCCAGGCCCAGATCGAGATCATCCGCAAGCTCAAGGCCGACCCGGCGACCCGCGGCGTCGACGTCGTCGGCGGCAACGTCGGCACCCGCGCGGGCGCGCAGGCGCTGGTCGACGCGGGCGCGGACGGCGTGAAGGTCGGCGTCGGCCCGGGCTCGATCTGCACGACGCGGGTCGTGTCCGGCGTCGGCGTGCCACAGGTGACCGCGATCTACGAGGCGTCGCTGGCGTGCAAGCCGGCCGGCGTCCCGGTCATCGGCGACGGCGGCCTGCAGTATTCGGGTGACATCGCCAAGGCGCTCGTCGCGGGTGCGGACACCGTCATGCTGGGCTCGCTGCTCGCCGGCTGCGAGGAGTCGCCGGGCGACCTGGTGTTCATCAACGGCAAGCAGTTCAAGGCGTACCGCGGGATGGGCTCGCTCGGCGCGATGTCGTCGGCCGGCGGCCTGCGCAAGTCGTACTCCAAGGACCGCTACTTCCAGCACGACGGCAGCGGCGACGAGAAGCTGATCGCCGAGGGCGTCGAGGGCCAGGTGCCGTACCGCGGCCCGCTGTCGGCCGTCGCGCACCAGCTGGTCGGCGGCCTGCGGCAGTCGATGTGGTACACGGGCGCCCGCACGGTGGCCGAGCTGCAGGAGAAGGGCCGGTTCGTCCGGATCACCTCCGCCGGCCTGCAGGAGTCCCACCCGCACGACATCCAGATGACGGTCGAGGCGCCGAACTACTCCGGCCGCTGACCCCGCCTGCACACACCCGTTAGGACACCAGATGACCGAGATCGAGATCGGCCGGGCCAAGCGCGGCCGGCAGGCGTACGCGTTCGACGACATCGCGATCGTGCCGTCGCGCCGGACGCGGGACCCGGAGGAGGTCTCGGTCGCCTGGCAGATCGACGCGTACCGGTTCGAGCTGCCGATCCTGGCCGCGCCGATGGACTCGGTGATGTCACCGGCCACCGCGATCGCGATCGGCAAGGCCGGCGGTCTCGGCGTCCTGAACCTCGAAGGCCTCTGGACGCGGTACGAGAACCCGGCGAACCTGCTCGAGGAGATCACCACCCTCGACGCCCAGCAGGCGACGCACCGGCTGCAGGAGATCTACGCGGCGCCGATCAAGCCCGAGCTGATCTCCCAGCGGGTGCAGGAGATCCGTGACTCCGGTGTCACGGTGGCCGGCGCGCTCTCGCCGCAGCGCACCAAGCAGTTCGCCAAGCACGTCGTGGACGCCGGGGTCGACCTGTTCGTCATCCGCGGGACGACGGTGTCCGCCGAGCACGTGTCCGGGCAGGCCGAGCCGCTGAACCTGAAGCAGTTCATCTACGACCTCGACGTCCCGGTGATCGTCGGCGGCTGTGCGACGCACCAGGCGGCGCTGCACCTGATGCGGACCGGCGCGGCCGGCGTCCTGGTCGGCTTCGGCGGCGGCGCCGCGCACACCACCCGGAAGGTGCTCGGCGTCGCGGTGCCGATGGCGTCGGCGGTGGCCGACGTCGCGGCGGCCCGGCGGGACTACATGGACGAGTCCGGCGGACGCTACGTGCACGTCATCGCGGACGGCTCGGTCGGGCGGTCCGGTGACGTGGCGAAGGCGGTCGCCTGCGGCGCGGACGCGGTGATGGTCGGTTCGCCGCTGGCCCGCGCGAGCGACGCCCCCGGCGGCGGGTACCACTGGGGCGCCGAGGCCTGGCACCAGGACCTGCCCCGCGGCGAGCGGGTCGAGGTCGGCGTCACCGGCACGATGGAGCAGATCCTGTTCGGCCCGTCCTGGGTCCCGGACGGCACGATGAACCTGGTCGGCGCGCTCAAGCGCGCGATGGCCACCACCGGCTACACGGAGCTCAAGGAGTTCCAGCGGGTCGAGGTCGTCGTCGGCTGATGGGCACGGTGTTGAATGCCGCGACTCCGTCGCGGCGGATCATGGGGCTGTAACTCCCGGCCTTCCCTCGTCGCTCCAGTCGCTGCGCTCCCTCCGCTCCTCAGTCCAGGCCGGGAGGCCCCATGATCGGCGTCCTGCTCCTGCACGGTTCGAGCGGTGCGCCGGACGTCGACCGTGCGCGCCTCCTCGAGGCGGAGGGGTACGACGTCCTCGCGCCGCGCTGGACCGTCACGCACGAGGTCCCGCTGGAGTCCTTCCCGCTGGACGAGCTGGCTGATCACGATCGGCTGGTCGTGATGGGCAGCTCGTGGGGCGCCGAGGCGGCGTTGCTGCTGGGCGCGCTGGACGAGCGGGTGGACGCGGTGGTCGCGTTCGCGCCGAGCGCCTACGTGTGGGGCCGGGTCCTGGAGGACGGCAGCCAGCGGTCGGCGTGGACCTGGCGGGGCGAGCCGCTGCCGTTCGTACCGTTCGCCCCGGACTGGGCAGCCATCGACGATCCGCCGAGCTACGTCGGGCTGTACCGGCAGAGCGTGGCGACGTACGCCGACGCCGAGCGCGCCCGGATCCCGGTCGAGCGCATCCGCGACGTGCTGCTCGTGGCGGGCGGGGACGACCAGGTGTGGCCGGCGGTCGAGTTCGCCGCGGAGATCGCGCGGCGGCGCGGCGACCTGCCGACGCGGATCGTGACGGTCCCGGAGGCCGGGCATCGCGCGGTGCTGCCCGGTGAGGAACCGAAGGCCGCGGGGCAACGGATGGCCCGCGGCGGTACGGCGGCCGCGGACCGCGAGCT
This sequence comes from Kribbella sp. NPDC003505, assembly GCF_040610875.1. Lineage (NCBI taxonomy): Bacteria > Bacillati > Actinomycetota > Actinomycetes > Propionibacteriales > Kribbellaceae > Kribbella > Kribbella sp. NPDC003505. Next base: position 207,410 of record NZ_JBEXNA010000012.1, read on the forward strand.
GGGCGCTCTGGCCTGGCCCGAGATCCTCCGGTTGCTCGCTGACGGGCTTCGAGTTCACCGGGCTTGATGGGTTCTGGAAGGATTGCGGCATGGGATTGTTCAGCCGACGGAGCAGCCAGGAGACGGACAATGTCGCCCTCGCCGCGGCGCGAGGCCGACTGTCCGCGGACGATGTCGATCAGGTGCGGTTCCTGATCACCACGAAGAAGGCGGTGCACGCGGTCAGGCTGATCCGTGACCGCACCGGCCTCGACCTCAAGCACTCCAAGGAGCTGGTCGACGACATCCGCCTCGGGCGGTATGTGCCGCCGACCACCGGGACGCCGTTGGTGCGCCGGCCCGGCACCAACCTGGCCGAGCGCACCCGCGCGCTGAAGGCCGCGGGCGAGCTCCACCAGGCGACCGCGCTGGTGGTGTCCGAGACCGGCATGACCGAGGCCGAAGCCGGCCTGTTCGTCGGCGCCCTGAAGACCGAGCTCCAGGACTGACCGCCCTGCTGTAAGTGCGGGGTTGGCCTGTCCCAAGATGTGCACGCTGGACAGGTAGTGCACTGCCGAGACGCTGTATGCGCAGCAAGGTTCACGCTCAGGTGCACTACCCGGAGGACTGACACGTCCTGTCGAGCTTGCACGCCAGAGCCTAGCCCTTCACATACGAGAGCTTCTCCGCGATCCTCCCGTCCCGGAGGCGCAGGATGTCGACCCCGCGCACGTGGCCGCGGTCGCCGGAGTCCGTCTTCCACGAGTACTGCCAGCGCACCACGGCCCGGTCGCCGAGCAGCACGGTCTCTTCGGTCTCGAAGTGTGGCTCGGCGGTCTCCGCGAACAGCTTCGCCCATGCTGCCCGGACGGCGTCCGCGCCCTCGAAGCGGCTGCCGTCCGGGGCCGGCGAGGTGGACTCGAACACGATGTCCGCTGTGACCAGCGACATCGCGGTCTCCAGGTCGCCCTGGTCGAAGGCGGTGCCGAACCGCTCGACTACGTCGCCGGACTCCACCGCGGGTTCCTTCCGAAGGCGGCCAGCAGCGCGTCGGCCGGTTCGGTGAAGCCGTCGAGGTGCTCGCCGATCATGCCGGCCGAACGGTAGAGCTCCTCGCGCTTCGCGAACCAGGTCGCGACCTCGTCGACCAGGTCGGCATCCATCCGCGGCGGTGTGCCGGTGGCCACGGCCAGGTCCCACCCGTGCACGAGATGGTCGGCCGCGAGTTGCCGCAGGTACTCGTCCGGATCCTCGTCGCCGTACGACAGATGCACCTTGTCGATCGAGCGGGTCGCGGCGGCTCGGGCCTCCGCGGCCGCGGCCGACGCCGCTCCGGCCGGGTCGTCCCCGAGCAGGTCGCCGTCGAGGGTGTCCCCGACCTCGGCGATCGTCCGGCCCTCCATCAGCGGCCGGGTCCAGCGCTCCTCGCCGACGACGTGGTTCACCAGCGCGCGGACGTCCCAGTCCGAGCACGGGGTCGGCGCCGACCACTGATCGGCGGCCACCTCGGAGGCCAGTTCCGCGAAGTTCGCGACCGTACGGTTGTGCAGCTCTACGACATCCATGAGCCTCCCCCTTTCAGCGCCAGCGTCCGTCCGGGCGGAATGCGCGTCAAGCAGCGGGGGTCTTACCGCCTCTCAACGGCCGAGCTGGAGTTGCTCCGCCGCCTCGTGGGCGTGGTACGACGCCGCCAGGTCGCCGGTGGCGGCGAGCAGGTTGCCGTGGTGCCGGTAGCAGGCCCCGGCCAGCTCCTTCATCGCCTCGTTGTCGTCGGCGAACGGGATCAGCGCGGTGGCCACCTCCGCGCACCAGCCGCCGAGGTCGAGCGCGATCTCGGTCCGCCCGGCCTGGAAGTAGCCCTCGGAGATGTCGAGCAGCAGCTGCGCCCAGATCGGCACGTACGTCGCGGTCTGGAAGCGCATCCGGTGCGACTCCCGCTCGGACGAGATCGCGAACAGGTAGTGCGCCTCGAGACCCAGCGTCAGCGCGGTGTCCGCGTCCTCGCGCAGCAGCGGCCGCACCAGCTCGGCGAGCTCGGCCGCTCGTTGCGCCGCCGACTCCGGGTCCGTCCGGCCGGACACGGTCGCCAGCGTCATCCCCGGCGCGGGCTCGCTGAGCGCGACCAGGCGGTGGTACTGCTCGAACGGCCCGAGCTTGATCTCCGCGTTCTCCAGTGCGGCGACCAGCGTCAGCGGCAGGCCCCGGTCCAGCTCCTCGACCACGCGTGCCGCCGTCTCGGCGTCGGTGTCGTACGCCGTCCGCAGGCAGGCCTCGCCCTCCAGGCGGCCGACGGTGCCGAGGTGCTTGCCCTTGCGGACCAGCGCGGCGACGAGCGTGCGCATGTCGGTCGTCGAGTCGGAGTCGGCGAGTGTGTCGGCCGTGGTGAGCCCGATCTCGTCCGCCTCGAGGGCGAGGTCCAAGCGTCCCTCGGCAGCGTGGACGTCGGCCGACACCGCGGTCGCCGTACACAGGTAGCGGGCGTAGGACAGCGACTGCGGGCTTTCGTTGATCTGGTCGGCGAGCTGCAGGAACAGCTGGGTCGCCGCGTCCGCGGACGCGACCGCGAGCGCGGGGTCGCCGTACCGGCGCAGGATGAGCGCGTTCATCGCGAGCACGCGGGCGAAGTCGGGCTGGTGCTTGAGGCCGTCCTCGCCGCCGACGAGCTGCCCGTACGCGATCACCGCGCCGTCCATCTCCAGGACGGCGGTGGCGCCGTGGCCGCGGTGCGCCTGCGTCATCGCGCGCCGGGCGCGGACGTCGGCGAGGAAGCAGGTGGCGTCCAGCACGCCGGCGTCCTGGAGCTCGGTGTAGCCGAGCTGCGCCTCGTGCAGCGCAGCGAGTGCCTCCTCGTGCCGGCCGGAGGCGTTCAGCGACCCGGCCAGCTCGTACTGGGTCGCGGCCATCAGGTGCTTGGCCTCGTAGTGGTTCGGGTGCCCTTCGGCCCGCTCCCTGGCCAGCTCGATGACCCGCTGCTGGTACGGCCCCGCCTCGTCGGCCCGGCCTTCCTCGATCAGCACCTGGGCTGTCTGCAGCGCCTCGCCGAGCTCGTCCTCAGGAGGCGTCCAGAGCCCCCCGCTGTCCACCATCTGTACGTTCCACCCCTTCGCAGGTATCAGCGGATCAGCTTAACCATTCTCTGATACTGACACCCTGCATTACCGGCAGGTAGCCTTCCTCTATGAGTGACCAGACGTCGATTCCTGCGGATCCGGAGCTCGACCCCACCGCCTCGTACGCGACCGACCAGTCGGTGATCCGCCGGTTGTCGGGTCTGCTGCGGGCCACGGCCGGGACCCGGACGTCGTACGCGCCGGCCACCGGGCAGCCGATCGCGGACCTGCCGGTGTCGAGCGCGGACGACGTGGTCGCGGCGGTCCGGACCGCCCGGAGGACCCAGCAGACCTGGCGGCGGGTCCCACTCGCCGAGCGCGCCGCGATCCTGCTGCGGTACCACGACCTGGTGCTCGACCATCGGCACGAGCTGGTCGACCTGATCATCCGCGAGTCCGGCAAGGCGCGGAAGCAGGCGTTCGAGGAGCTCGCCCACGTCGCGCTCACCGCGCGGTACTACGGCCGCAAGGCGTTCGAGCTGCTCGAGCCGCAGCGCAAGCTCGGGATCTTCCCGCTGCTGACCCGCGCCGAGACGCGGTTCGTCCCGAAGGGCGTCGTCGGCATCATCTCGCCGTGGAACTACCCGTTGACGATGGCGATCTCCGACGGGCTGCCGGCGATCCTCGCCGGCAACACCGTGGTCCACAAACCCGACAGCCAGACCCCGCTGACCGCGCTGCGCGGTATCGAGCTGCTGTACGAGGCGGGCCTGCCGCGGGAGGCGTGGATCCCGGTCAACGGCGACGGCCCGACGGTCGGCGGCGCGCTGATCCAGAACGCCGACTACATCTGCTTCACCGGCTCGACGAAGACCGGCCGCCTGGTGGCGAAGCAGGCGGGTGAGCGGTTGATCGGCTGCAGCCTCGAGCTCGGCGGCAAGAACCCGATGCTCGTCCTGCGCGACGCCGACATCCACCGTGCCGCCGAGGGCGCCGTCCGCGCGTGCTTCGCGAACGCGGGCCAGCTGTGCGTCTCGATGGAGCGGCTGTACGTCGCGGACCAGGTGTACGACGCGTTCGTCACGGCCTTCGTCGACCGGGTGAAGAAGCTCCGCCTGAGCGCCGGCACCGGCTGGGACGTCGACATGGGCTCGCTGATCTCGAAGGCACAGCTGGAATCCACGACGCGGCATGTCGAGGACGCCCGGGCGAAGGGCGCGACCGTCCTGACCGGTGGCAAGCCGCGACCGGACATCGGGCCGCTCTTCTACGAGCCGACCGTGCTGTCCGGCGTCACCCCGGCGATGGAGTGCTTCGACAACGAGACCTTCGGCCCGGTCGTGTCGATCTACCGGTTCTCCGACGAGTCCGAGGCGATCCAGCGCGCGAACGAGGGCGAGTACGGCCTGAACGCGAGCGTCTGGACCCGGGACGGCCGCCGCGGCCGCGCGGTCGCGGCGCAGCTGATGGCCGGCACGGTCAACGTCAACGAGGGGTACGGCGCGACGTTCGGCTCGATCGACACCCCGATGGGCGGCATGCGCCAGTCCGGTCTCGGCCGGCGGCAGGGTGTCGAGGGCATCCGGCGGTACGTCGAGCCGCAGGCGATCGCCACCCAGCGGCTGCTCCCGATCGCGGCCTCGCACGGTCTGTCCGACGAGAAGTTCGCCGAGCTGATGACCGGCGCCCTGCGGGTGCTGAAGAAGATCGGACGCCCGTGACGAGTTACGACTACGATGTCGTCGTCATCGGGTCCGGCTTCGGTGGGTCGGTGTCGGCGCTGCGGCTGACCGAGAAGGGCTACCGGGTCGCCGTCCTGGAGGCCGGGGCGCGGTTCGAGGACGCCGCCTTCGCGAAGAACTCCTGGGACGGCAAGCGGTTCCTGTTCGCCCCGAAGCTCGGGATGTACGGGATCCAGCGGATCAGCGCTTTGCGCGACGTGATCATCCTGTCCGGCGCCGGGGTCGGCGGCGGCAGCCTCAACTACGCGAACACGCTGTACGAGCCGCTGCCGGCGTTCTACACCGACCGGCAGTGGGCGCACATCACCGACTGGCGGTCCGAGCTGGCGCCGTACTACGACCAGGCGAAGCGGATGCTGGGCGTGACGACGTACCCGGGGTTCACGCCGGCCGACAAGGTGATGAAGCAGGTCGCCGAGGACATGGGGGTCGGCGAGACGTTCCGCGCGACACCGGTCGGTGTCTTCTTCGGTGAGCCCGGCGTGGAGGTCGACGACCCGTACTTCGGCGGCGTGGGCCCCCGCCGGACCGGCTGCATCAACTGCGGCGAGTGCATGACGGGCTGCCGGCACAACGCGAAGAACACACTGACCAAGAACTACCTGTACCTTGCGGAGAAGGCCGGCGCGGAGGTGTACTCGCTGACCACGGTGACGTCCGTCGAGCCGCTCCCTGAAGACACAGGCGGCGGGTATGCGATCGAGACCCGGCGGACGTCGAACAGGAAGGCCACCCGCCGGTTCACCGCGCAGCAGGTCGTGTTCGCGGCCTCGGCCCTCGGGACCGCGAAGCTGCTGCACCGGCTCCGTGACGAGGGCAAGCTGCCCCGGCTGTCGGACCGGCTGGGCGTCCTCACCCGGACGAACTCGGAGTCGCTGCTCGGCGCGATCTCCCGCGACCGGGATGTCGACTACAGCTACGGCGTCGCGATCACGTCGTCGTTCCACCCCGACGAGATCACCCACATCGAGCCCGTGCGGTACGGGAAGGGCAGCAATGCGATGTCGCTGCTGCAGACCGTGCTGACCGACGGCGACGGGGACAAGCCGCGCTGGCGGACCTGGCTGCGCGAGCTCGGCGTGCAGCGGAAGAACATCCGTCGGCTGTACGACCTGAAGCACTGGTCCGAGCGGACCGTGATCGCGCTGGTGATGCAGACCGCGGACAACTCGATCACGACGTTCGGCAAGCGGGACCGGCTGGGCCGCTGGCGGCTGACGTCGAAGCAGGGCCACGGCGCGCCGAACCCGTCCTGGATCCCCGTCGCGAACCAGGTGGTCCGGCGGATGGCGCGGCTGATGAACGGTACGCCGGGCGGCACGATCGGCGAGCCGTTCAACGTGCCGATGACGGCGCACTTCATCGGCGGCTGCGCGATCGGCGACTCGCCGGCGTCGGGCGTCGTGGATCCGTACCACCGCGTCTACGGGTACGACGGCCTGCACATCGTCGACGGTTCGACGATCTCCGCGAACCTCGGCGTCAACCCGTCCCTGACGATCACCGCGCAGGCCGAGCGGGCGCTGTCGTTCTGGCCGAACAAGGGCGAGGCGGATCCGCGTCCGGCGGCCGGATCGGCGTACGAACGCGTCCAGCCGGTGCAGCCGGCGCATCCCGTCGTACCGGCCGAGGCGCCCGGCGCCCTGCGGCTGCCGATCGTCCCGAAGCAGGCTGTGACGGATCCGTAACAAAGCGGTGCGAAAAGATAGCAAATGAAAAAGCCTCAGCAGTAGGTTGCTGAGGCTTTGTGAAAAGGTCCGGAAAAGGGAGCAGGTCCCTCGGGAACGTTTCCGCCCAAATCGTTTCCCGAGGGACCCACTCAAGCCGGGGTGAGGCGCCCGGCGCTTTGGGATCGGGTCACCAACCACAGCTGGCGACCCGAGCTCTTGGTCACTACCTTACATCCGATTTCCGCGAGCTTCAGGCCTTGTGACCACTCTGCGTGCTGATCGTAATGATCGGCCTTGTCGCTCTTGGTAATCAGGTGGCGGTCTTCCTTGCGGTAACCGCCTTCGTACACATCAACGAGCCCTTCTACAGGGGGTTACGAGGTTTCCCAGAAAAATCCAGAAACTTTTCCGGGGGAGTGCGGAGAGTGGCGATGAGGCACTCCGGCGGCATCTGTTCCACGTGACGCCCGCCGCAGCCCCGGCGTACCCCTCTGACCTACTGTGAGCCCGGACCGTTGAGTTGAGGCAGGAGAATGATGAGCGAGATCCTGGGCGTGGCACGTGAGCAGGTTCTGGAGCAGGGCATCGGGCTGAGCCAGGAACAACTGGTCGAGGTTCTCCGGACCCCTGACGACCGGCTGCCCGAGCTGCTCGCGCTCGCCCACGACGTCCGGGTGAAGTGGTGCGGCGAGGAGGTCGAGGTCGAGGGGATCATCTCGCTGAAGACCGGCGGCTGCCCCGAGGACTGCCACTTCTGCTCGCAGTCCGGCCAGTTCACCTCGCCGGTGCGCGCGGTCTGGCTGAACATCCCCGAGCTCGTCGAGGCCGCCAAGGAGACCGCGAAGACCGGCGCCACCGAGTTCTGCATCGTGGCCGCGGTCCGCGGGCCGGACGAGCGGCTGATGTCGCAGGTGAAGGCCGGTATCGAGGCGATCAACGCCGAGGTCGACATCAACATCGCCTGCTCGCTCGGGATGCTGACCCAGGCGCAGGTCGACGAGCTGAAGTCGTGGGGCGTGCACCGCTACAACCACAACCTCGAGTCGGCCCGCTCGTACTTCGGCGACGTCGTCACCACGCACTCGTTCGAGGAGCGCTGGGAGACCTGCCTGATGGTGCGTGAGTCCGGGATGGAGCTGTGCTGCGGCGGCCTGGTCGGGATGGGGGAGTCGCTGGAGCAGCGCGCCGAGCTCGCCGCCCAGCTCGCCGAGCTCGACCCGCACGAGGTGCCGCTGAACTTCCTCAACCCGCGGCCGGGGACGCCGTTCGGCGACCTGGACGTGATGGACGGCAAGGACGCGCTGCGCACGATCGCCGCGTTCCGGCTGGCGATGCCGCGGACTGTCCTGCGGTACGCCGGCGGCCGGGAGCTGACCCTCGGCGACCTCGGCACCCGCGAGGGCCTGCTCGGCGGCATCAACGCGGTCATCGTCGGGAACTACCTGACCACCCTAGGACGCCCGGCCACCGCCGACCTGGACCTGCTCGCCGAGCTGAAGATGCCGGTCAAGGAACTCCAGAAGACGCTGTGACCGAGACGTACTGCGGCCGCTGCGGCCGCGAACTCGCCGACGGCGGTCACGAGGACTGCCGCCAGGCGCTGGCCCTGGAACCTCCCAGGTACTGCGGGACCTGCCGCCGCCGGATGGTCGTCCAGGTCCACCCGATGGGCTGGTCGGCGCGCTGCTCCGTCCACGGCGTCCTGACTGCAGGCTGACCCGAGGCGTCGGATATCGTTTGTCTGTGGGTAATTTCGCCGACCTGACTGTGCTTCCGGCGCTGGGTACGGCGAAGTGGACGACCGCGCAGATCTTTGCGTACGAGGTCGCTCTCGAAGCGGTCCGGCAGGCGATCGGGTCCTGCGCCCAGCGGATCGCCGAGGCCGAGGCCGCCGACGAGCCCGACCAGGAGCTGATCGCGGCGTTGCGCGCCGAGCAGGCCGCCTGGGCGGCCCGCGGCGAGCAGCTCGACCCGCTCGACAGCCGCGCCGTCAGCCGGGTTCGCGCCGACGCCGACAACCTGCTCAGCGTCGACGACGAGGACGAAGACGACGATGAGGGCCACGACGGGCCGGACGACGAGGCCGAGGAGGCGCCGGGCGGGCAGGACGGCCGAGGTGACTGAGCAGGACCGGTTCGTGCCGAGCGCCTTCTCGCCGAGCGGCTTCCGGCCGCGCGAGTTCGTGCTGAGTGACGCGGACAGCGAGCGGATCTTCCGCGAGCGGATCGTCCCCGATCGGCTCACCGGCACCCCGCAGGACGATCCGCTGGTGGTCTTCGTCGCCGGTCAGCCCGGCGACGGCAAGGCCTCGATCACCGCGCTGGTGAAGGCCGTACTGGCGCGTCGCGGCCGGCCGGTCGTGCTGAGCAGCTTCGCCCTCGAGGCATACCACCCGCGGCTGTCCGAACCCATCAGCGACGAGCCCTCCACCGCCGACCGGTACGTCGAGACCGACGGCCTGCGCTGGCTGGCCCGCGCCGAGGAGCTGGTCGCCGAGCAGCGCTACGACGTCGTCGTCGAGACCGAACTGGCCGACCCGGAGGCGTTCGCGGCATCGGCCCGTGCGTTCAAGGCGGCCGGCTACCAGGTCGAGGTCGCCCTCGTCGCCGTGCACGAGGCCGTCAGCCGCCTCGGCGTACTGCAGCGCCACATCCGCGCCCTGGAGGACTTCGGCTTCGGCCGCCTCGTCACGCAAGCCCGCCACGACGCCGGGCACGCCGGGGCGCTGCGCGCGGCCGAGCTGATCGACGAGGGCGACTGGGCGGACCGCGTCGGCGTGCTGCGACCCGACGGCCAGCTGATCTACGGCAACGAGCGCGACCCCGACTGGCAGCAACCACCCCGCGCCGCCGACGCGATCACCTGGGAGCGCGAAGGCCTCTGGTCGGTCACCGAATCCCGCGACTTCCTCGACGCCACGAGCTCGGTCGAACGCTTCGGCCTGTCCGCCCCGGTCCAATGGATCCGTGACGAGTCCGTCGACGGCGCCAGGGCCTTGATGACGCTGGCGAAGCCGCGCCTCGACCCCGTGGCCGTCACTTTGCACATCGCCAAGGCGGGGACCGCGTTCTAGCGCCGAGCGAGGTCCTGATCACATCGGGCCCACCTGCGGGTCGCGCGTGCGGGAGAAACGATTACCGTTGGGAATCCTCAGGACGGAGGAGGACGGTGTCACAGTCGGTCAATGCGTGGCGACAGCGGGACGCGGAGGTGCTCTGGCATCCGTACTCCTCGCTGACCGAGCCGTCGCCGGTGCGGATGGTGCGGGGCGCGTCCGGCGTGCGGTTGCAGCTGGACGACGGCGTGGGCGGGACCGTCGAGGCGATCGACGCGATGGCGTCGTGGTGGTGCATGATCCACGGCTACCGGAACCCGGTGCTGGACGCGGCGCTGAAGCGCCAGGTCGACGAGTTCAGCCACGTGATGTTCGGTGGGCTGACCCACGAACCGGCGATCCGGCTGGCGGACCGGCTGATCGAGATCACGCCGGAGCCGCTGCGGCACGTGTTCTTCTGCGACTCGGGATCGGTCTCGGTCGAGGTGGCGATCAAGCTCGCCCTGCAGTACCAGGTTGCGCGCGGCAACCACGGCCGGACCCGGATGCTGACGGTCCGCGGCGGGTACCACGGCGACACGTTCGCCCCGATGAGCGTCTGCGACCCGGTCAACGGCATGCACTCGCTGTTCACCGGCGCCCTCAAGGAGCAGGTCTTCGGCCCGCAACCACCCGCCGGCTTCGACCGCCCGGACGACGACCCGGAGCTGCGGTCCTGGGCCGACGCGCTGGCGGCACTGGCCGAGCAGCATTCCGGTGAGGTCGCAGGCATCGTCGTCGAGCCGGTTCTGCAGGGCGCCGGCGGCATGTACCCGTACAGCCCGGCCTGCCTGCGGGTTCTCCGCGAGATCGCCGACCGCCACGGTTTTCTGCTGATCTTCGACGAGATCGCCACCGGGTTCGGCCGCACCGGCACGATGTTCGCGTCCGAGCACGCGGCCGTCGACCCCGACATCCTGTGCGTCGGCAAGGCGCTGACGGGCGGGTATCTGACGCTGGCGGCGATGCTGTGTACGACGGACGTCGCGCACACGGTGTCGAACGGGCCAGGTGGTGCGTTGATGCACGGTCCGACGTTCATGGCCAACCCGCTCGCCTGCTCGGTCGCTCTGGCGTCGATCGACTTGCTGCTCTCCCAGGACTGGGCCGCACGAGTGGACCGGATTTCGGCCGGTTTGTCCGTTGGGCTGGCACCGGCGCGGGAGTTGCCTGCCGTGAAGGACGTGCGGGTGCTCGGGGCTGTCGGCGTAGTGCAGCTCGGCGGGCCGGTGGATCTGCCGCGCATGACCGAGGCGGCGTTGCGGCGGGGCGTGTGGGTGCGCCCGTTCCGCGATCTCGTCTACACGATGCCGCCGTACGTCTGCACCGACGCCGACATCGCCGCCATCGGCGCCGCGATCACGGGTGCGGTCGAGGAGGCCGGCTGATGCTGGAGGACTGGCTCGCCCCGAAGGCGGCCGCGCTGGAGGCGCGCGGCCTGACCCGGCGGCTGCACGCCCGCGCCGCGGACGCCGACCTGATCGACCTCGCAGGCAACGACTACCTCGGCCTGGCTCGCGATCCGCGGGTGGCGGCGGCCGCCGCGGACGCCGTACGTACGTGGGGCACGGGCGCGACGGCGTCCCGCCTCGTCACCGGTACGACGGAACTCCACGAGCAGCTCGAGTCCGCGCTGGCGGCGTACACCGGGCAGGAGTCGGCGCTCGTGTTCTCGTCCGGGTATCTGGCCAACCTCGGCGTGGTCACCGCGCTCGGCGGCCCGGGCACCCTCCTGGTCTCCGACGAACACGTCCACGCCTCCCTCGTCGACGCCTGCCGCCTGGCCCGCTCCCGCGTCGAGATCGTCCCGCACAACGACGTCGACGCCGTCGAGAAGGTGCTTGCCGAGCGCAACGAGCCGCACGCGGTGGTGATGACCGAGTCGGTTTTCAGCGTCCTCAGCGACGAGGCGCCGCTGCCCGAACTCGCCGCGATCACCAAGTCCCGCAACGCCGTACTCCTGGTCGACGAGGCCCACGGTTTGGGTGTCACCGGCAACGGACACGGATCCGTCCACGCGGCCGGCCTCGCCGGTCTCGAGCATGTCGTCGTCACGATGACGCTGTCCAAGTCCCTCGCCTCGCAGGGCGGAGTGGTCCTCGGGCCGTCGCTCCTCCGCGAGCACCTCGTCAACCGGGCCCGCCCGTTCATCTACGACACCGGCCTCAACCCGGCCGCCTGCGCCGCCGCCCTGGCGGCCCTGCAGATCCTGCAGGCCGAGCCGGACCGCCCCGCCGCGATCCACCAGGCCACCGCACGTCTAGCAGCCGTAGGCAAGGTGCCGCCACCACGCGGGGCAGTCGTCTCCATCCCGATGCCAGGCCCACACGAAACCGTCCAAGCGGCCGAGCTGTGCCTGGAGAACGGCGTACGCGTCGGCAGCTTCCGTCCACCGTCCGTCCCCGACGGCATCTCCCGCTTGCGGCTGACCGCGCACGCCGGATTGCCGGATGCGGATCTCGATCGCGCCTGCGCCGTGATCACCGACGCGATAGAACAGTTCTCATGATCACCATCGTCACCGGGACCGACACCGGCGTCGGCAAGACGATCGTCACGGCCGCGCTCGCCGTCCTCGCGGGGGCGTCTGTCTCGGTCGTCAAGCCCGCGCAGACCGGCGTCGGGCCGGACGAGCCGGGGGACCTGGACGACGTGCACCGGCTGAGCGGGCTGACCAAGCTGCACGAGGGCGTCCGGCTGCGGGATCCGCTGGCGCCGACGACCGCGGCCCGGCGGGAGGGCGTCCGGCTGCCTCCGGTGCTGGCGCACGCGCGGGCGATCGACGAGCTGGCCCGGACGAACGACACCGTGCTGGTGGAGGGCGCGGGCGGCATCCTCGTCGGGCTGGATGCTGAAGGCAACAACCTTGCGGATCTCGCCGGGCACCTGACGTCGCCGTTCGGATTCGTGGTGGTGGCGAGGGCGGGTCTGGGCACGCTGAACCATGCCGGCCTGACCGTCGAGGCGTTGCGGTCCAGGGGCCTGCCGATCGACGGGCTGGTCATCGGGTCGTTGCCGGAGCAGCCGGATCTCGCCGAGGAGTGCAACCTGGAGGACCTGCCGGCGACGACCGGGGTCCCGCTGCTCGGACGGATCCCGGCCGGGGCGGGATCGCTGAGCCAGGAGGAGTTCGTCGCCGCGGCGCCGGGATGGTTCGAGTGACCGGCTGCCCGGCGCGGTACGACGAGCAGCTCGGGTACTGGGTCGTCGACGATCCGGCGCTGGCGCGCGACGTCCTGCTCGATCCGCGGATGTTCCGCCCGGACAACGCCGTCCTCGCGCACACTCCGCTGGCGGTGAAGGCGCTGCGGGTGCTGTCCACGGTGGGGTTCGCGCTGCCGCCGACGCTGGCGAACAACGCGGGCGAGTCGCACCGGCCGATCCGCGCCGCAGTCGCCCGGTTCTTCAGCCCGGCGCGTGTGGCGGCGGCCGAGCCGTTCACCCGGGAGCTCAACGCCGTGCGGGTCGCGGCGGCAGCTGCGGAGCTCGCGAGCGGGCGGGAGGTGGACCTGGTCCAGGCGATCGCCGCCGAGCCGCCTGCCCTCGTCGTACTGCGGTTGCTCGGCCTGACGGATGTCGACGTACCAGCGTTGAAGGCGTGGAGCCTGGACTCGCTCGAGCTGTTTTGGGGATGGCCCGACGAGGACCGGCAGCTGGAGTTGGCACACAGCGCGGCCGAGTTCTATGCCTGGCTGCGCTCGCGGACGGCGGCCGCGCGGCAGGCGCCGGCCGACGATCTGTTCGGTGCGCTGGTCGGGCTGGGGCTGACGGACGAGGAGGTCTGTGCGGTCGGCTACTTCCTGCTGATCGCCGGTCAGGAGACCACCACCCAACTCATCTCCGCCGCTTTCCACCGCGTGCTGGGAGAGGCCGAGCGCGCTGCCGAGCCGGCGGAGCTGGTCGAGTGTGTGCTGCGGGATGCGTCTTCGGTCCCGACCTGGCGGCGGATCACCGCCGAGCCGACGGTCCTCGGAGACGTGGAGCTGCCGGCCGGAGCGCCGGTGCTGCTCGGACTGAGCGGCCACGGCGGCCCGGCGGATCTCGCGTTCGGGATCGGGATGCATCGCTGCCTGGGGGCCGGCCTGGCGCGGATGGAGACGCGGGTGGCGCTGGAGAGCGCCGGCGAGCTGCTGGCCGGCGTCCGGCCGGTGGAGGAGCCGCCGATGATCGACCTGCTCTCGTTCCGGGCGCCGAAGCGTCTCCGGGTTGTAACGCGCGGTAACACCGAGGACAACTCGCGGCCCTAGCGTCACCTCTCGTGAGCTTCCCATCGCGCCGCCGGGTGCGGCTGTGGTTCGGACCGCACCAAATCGCGGACTACATCGGCGAACCGGCCGCGGCCGCCCGTCACGAGGCCGCGATGCGGCGCCGGTTCCCGGGCCTGGACGTCACCAACGACCCGCTGCCGGCGCCGCGGCGTTCGGCGGATTACAGCCCTGCTGACCTGCACCGATAGGCTTTGCGCGTGGCCCACGAAATCCCGCAGCACGAGCTGGTCCTGGTCGTCGACTTCGGCGCGCAGTATGCGCAGCTGATCGCCCGCCGGGTGCGCGAGGCGAAGGTGTACTCCGAGATCGTGCCGCACTCGATGCCGGTCGAGGAGATGCTGGCCAAGCAGCCGAAGGCGATCATCCTGTCCGGCGGCCCGCAGTCGGTGTACGCCGAGGGCGCGCCGCGGGTCGAGTCCGGACTGTTCGAGGCCGGCGTCGCGGCGTTCGGGATCTGCTACGGGTTCCAGGCGATGGCGCAGACGCTCGGCGGCGACGTCCGGCGGACCGGGTTGCGCGAGTTCGGCCGGACGCCGGTCACGGTGAGCGCGGCCGGCACGCTGCTGGCCGGTATCCCCGAGGACCTGAACGTGTGGATGTCGCACGGTGACGCGGTGCACGCGCCGCCCGCCGGCTTCGCGGTGCTCGCCGCCTCCGAGGGCGCGCCGGTGGCCGCGTTCGAGGACCTGGACCGGCGACTCGCCGGCGTCCAGTGGCACCCGGAGGTCCTGCACTCGCAGGCCGGGCAGGCCGTGCTGGAGCACTTCCTGTACGACATTGCCGGCTGCAAGGGCGACTGGACGACGACCAACGTCGTCGACGAGCAGGTCGAGCTGATCCGGCAGCAGGTCGGCGACAAGCAGGTGCTGTGCGCGCTGTCCGGCGGTGTGGACTCCGCGGTCGCGGCGGCCCTGGTGCACAAGGCGATCGGTGACCAGTTGACGTGTGTGTACGTCGACCACGGCCTGCAGCGGGCCGGGGAGTCGGAGCAGATCGAGAAGGACTTCGTCGCCGCGACCGGGATCCGGCTGGAGGCGGTCGACGCCGAGGAGCAGTTCCTGACCGCGCTGGCCGGGGTGACCGACCCCGAGCAGAAGCGGAAGATCGTCGGCCGGGAGTTCATCCGCACGTTCGAGGCGACCGCGCGCAAGGTGGACGCCGAGCGGCACATCGAGTTCCTGGTCCAGGGCACGCTGTACCCGGACGTCGTGGAGTCCGGCGGCGGCGCGGGCGCGGCGAACATCAAGTCGCACCACAACGTCGGCGGCCTGCCGGACGACCTGCAGTTCAGCCTGATCGAGCCGCTGCGGACGCTGTTCAAGGACGAGGTCCGTGAGCTCGGCCTGGCGCTTGGCCTGCCGGAGACGATGGTCTACCGGCACCCGTTCCCGGGTCCCGGCCTGAGCATCCGGATCATCGGCGAGGTCACCCGCGAGCGGCTGGACATCCTCCGCGCCGCGGACCTGATCGCCCGCACCGAGCTCACCGCGGCCGGGCTCGACCGCGACATCTGGCAGTTCCCGGTGGTCCTGCTGGCCGACGTCCGGTCGGTCGGCGTCCAGGGCGACGGCCGGACGTACGGTCACCCCGTCGTGTTGCGCCCGGTCACCAGCGAGGACGCGATGACCGCCGACTGGGCCCGCCTGCCGTACGACGTGATCGAGAAGATCTCCACCCGGATCACCAACGAGGTCGACGAGGTCAACCGCGTCACCCTCGACGTCACCAGCAAGCCCCCGGGCACCATCGAGTGGGAGTGAGTGCGACCGCAGTCACAGCGGGTGACCCCCACGACTGTTAGTGTCGTAGTGTCGCCCGTTGACCACGGCGGGTGATATTCCTCGGGGGAGGAGACCGTGGTGTTCCGCGTTTATTTCGAGTGTGCGGATCTGGCGAGGACGACGATCGCGCAGCAGCCCGATCCGTTGTGGGAGGTCCTGCTGGGTCTCCACGTCCTGCAGACCGATGACGAGCCGGAGACGTTCGGCAGGTGGCGCGAGCGGGCCAGAGCCCGGCTGAGCGCCCTGGAGCAGGAGTTGCTCGCGGTGACCCCGCCAGTGGGGTACTCGCCGGACTTCCTGACACCGCGGGCTGCGGGCGAGGGACTCGAGGCGGGACTGGCGGCCGTCGCTGCCACGCCGCCCGGTCAGCTGCGGTCCGAGCTGGGTCGGCTGTCCGACACCGTCCGGCTGCCCGCCTGGACCCGGCGGCTCGCGGCCGGCGAGACCGCCGTGATGCACCGGCTCGTGCAGGGCCTGAAGTCGTTCCACCGGACCAAGATCGCGCCGCAGATGCCGATGATCACGACCGCGATCGAGCCGGCCGTTGCCAAGCACAACGACACGGTCGCGAACGGCGGGCTCGAGTCGCTGATCCCGCAGCTGCACCCGACGCTGCACTGGGACGCGCCGGTGCTGTCGGTCGACCTGCCGCACATCGACCGCGACCTGCACCTGAACGGCCGCGGACTGCGGCTGGTGCCGTCGTTCTTCTGCTGGAAGTACCCGATGATGCTGCTCGATCCCGCGCTGCCGCCGGTCCTGGTGTACCCGGTCCGGCACGAGGCCTTCCCGGTCGTCACCCGCCGGGCGGACCGTGACGGCGCCGTCGCCGATCTGCTCGGGAAGACCCGGGCGCGGGTGCTGCGGAGCATCTCGAGCGGCGCCTGCTCGACCAGCGAACTCGCGGTCCGTGCCGGCATCTCTCTGGCCTCGGCCAGTGAGCACGCGCGCGTCCTGCACGACACCGGCCTGGTGACGACGCGCCGCATCGGCAGCTCCGTGCGGCACATGCTGAACCCGGTCGGCGCGGACGTCCTCACCGGTGTCCGCGGCTGAGCCGGAGCCCTTGGGCTATTGGGGTTTCATGGACTGGATGCCGTCGAGGAGGCGGTCCAGGCCGTACCGGTACGAGTCGGCGGCGGCCTCCCGGGTGGACGACTGGTAGCCGTCCGCGTGCCAGATCGCGGTCATCGCGGGATGCCTGTCGACGTCGAAGTACGTCTCCCACAGGTCGTTCCGCTCATACCACCAGGCGTCGTTGGTCTGGCCGGTCGCGCGCTCGACGAGCCGGCTCTCCGCCTCGAGACTCGCCGCGGAGTCGACGTACGTCGTGACGGCGAGCGCGGCCGTGTTGGTCTCGAGCGCGCCGAGTCCGAGGCCGAGCAGCGCGGACAGCAGGTACTCGCGGCCGGCCAGCATGCCCGGGCCGACCGGCGGGCGGATCGTCGACACCTGTGACAGCCACAGGTGCCGCTGGAACATCGCACGGGTCTGCTCGGAGTAGATCTCGACCTGGTCCCGCCAGTCCTCCGGTCGCGCCTCACCAGGGCCCGGCAGCTCGCGTTCGCCGAGCACCTGGTCGACCATCAGGTCGAGCAGCTCGTCCTTCGACGGCACGTACGTGTAGAGCGTCATCGTGCCGACGCCGAGCTCCTTCGCCAGCCCGCCCATCGACGCGGCTGCCAAGCCTTGGTCGTCCGCGAGCTGGATGCCCGTGCGCACGACGTCGTCCACGTTCAGCGACGGCCGACGGCCCGCGCCCCGCTTGCGCGCCGCTCTGTCGACGAGCTCATCGGCGGCCGGCTGGCGGTGGTTTCGCCACAGCAGCGCCAGCGTCTTGTCCGGCTGCCCCTCGCCACTCCGCCGCTCGCTCACGGCCCTACGATAGGCGCTTCGATTAATTCTCGTATACCCTACGAGAATTCGAGTGAGGGGAGATCCGGATGACCATCCTGGTGACGGGTGCGACCGCGAGTGTGGGGCGCCTGCTGGTCGACGAACTGGTCGCGGCCGGAGCGCCGGTGCGGGCGCTGACCAACCAGCCGGCCCGGGCCGCGCTGCCGCCGGGGGTAGAGGTCGCGCGCGGGTATCTCGGCAAGCCCGAGACGCTGCCCGCGGCGCTCGCAGGCATCGACACGGTGTACCTGGCGCCGCTTCCGGCGTATGTCGACGACTTCGTCCGCTGCGCGCTGGACGCCGGCGTGCGGCGGGTCGTCGTACTGTCGGGGGAGCCCGCGGAGTACGAGGCGCAGGGTGATCCGTCGACGTGGCACTACTACCGGATCGAGCGGGCGATCGAGGCGGCCGGCTTCGACTGGACGTTCCTGCGGCCCGGGCAGTTCATGAACAACACGCTCGACTGGGCTCCGTCGATCAAGGCCGACTCCGTCGTGCGCGCGCCGTACGCCGGCGCCGTGCAGACGCCGATCGACCTCGCCGACATCGCGGCGGTGGCGCGGGTGGTGCTGCTGTCCTCGGCGTACGGCGGGCAGAAGATCACGATGAGCGGGCCTGAGGGGATCACGCCTGTGGAGCAGGTCGCGTGCATTGCGGACGCAATCGGGCGGGAGGTGCGGTTCGAGGAGCTCACGCCGCAGGAGTACCTGGACGGTCTGGCGCCGGTGATCGGGCTCGAGACGGCGCAGTGGCTGCTGGACGGTTTCCGGATGATGGCCGAGCACCCGATGAAGCCGGAGCCGGCCGTGGTCGAGCTGACCGGCCGGCCGGGAACGACGTACCGCGAGTGGGCGTTCTCGAACGTCGGCGCCTTCCGGCATGATCGCGGGCGTGAAGGAAACTCTGCATGACTACCTCCGTAATGCCCGCGAGGCGATCGTCTGGAAGCTCGACGGTCTCGGCGAGTACGACATCCGCCGGCCGCTGACGCCGACCGGCACGAACCTGCTCGGTCTGGTCAAGCACCTGACGATCGTCGAGGCCTGGTATTTCGGCAAGAGCTTCGACCGGCCGTTCCCCGAAGAGCTGACCTGGTGGGACGACGACGCCGAGCCGAACGTCGAGATGTGGGCCACGGCCGACGAGACGCGCGCCGAGATCGTCGACCGCTACCGGCGCGCGTGTGCGCACGCCGACGCGACGATCGAAGCGCTCGACCTGTCGGCGGTCGGGAATGTCCCGTGGTGGCGCAAGTCGTCGGTCACGCTGCACGGGATGCTCGTCCACGTCCTCGCCGAAACCTGCCGGCACGCGGGCCACGCCGACATCATCCGCGAACAGGTGGACGGCGCCGCCGGCCTGCGCGCCGACAACTCGAACCTCCCCGAGCAGGACGCCGCGTGGTGGCAGGCCTACCGCGCGAAGGTCGAGGAGGCCGCGCACGCCGCTGTTTGACGCCTACGGGAACATGTGTTCGACTATGAGGCGTGAGGTGGGCCGGGCAGCAGATCGACGCCGAGACCCCGGGGACGTTGCCCGGGCTCGGGGCGATCGCCGGGCTGGTCCGGTCGGTGACGACGCCCGAGTTCCAGGGCGTCACGTTCCATGAGGTGCTCGCCCGCTCGGTGCTGAACTCGGTGCCCGGATCGGCGCTGCCGTTCAACTGGACCGTGAATCCGTACCGCGGGTGCACCCACGCCTGCCGGTACTGCTTCGCTCGGCCGACGCACACCTACCTCGAGTTCGACACCGGCCGCGACTTCGACCAGCAGATCGTCGTGAAGACGAACGTGGCCGACGTCCTGCGCCGCGAGCTCGCTCGCCCGTCCTGGCGGCACGAGCGGGTCGCCCTGGGCACCAACACGGACCCGTACCAGCGCGCCGAGGGCCGCTACCGCCTGATGCCCGGCATCATCGACGCCCTCGCGTCGTCCGGCACGCCGTTCTCCATCCTCACCAAGGGCACGCTGCTCCGCCGCGATCTCGATCTGCTGTCGGCGGCCTCGGCCGACGTCTCCGTCGGTATCGGCATCTCGCTCGCGCTCGGCGACGAGGAGCTACGCCGGCGTCTGGAGCCCGGCGTGCCGTCGGTCCGCGGCCGCCTCGATCTCATCCGCGCCCTCCGCGCCGCCGGCCTCCCGTGCGGCGTCATGGTCGCGCCCGTCCTCCCCTGGCTGACAGACTCGACCGACCAGTTGGACCACCTGCTTGAAGAACTCTCCGCCGCCGGCGCCACCGGCGTGACCCCGCTCGTCCTGCACCTACGCCCCGGCGTCAAGGACTGGTTCATGCAATGGCTCGCCCACGACCACCCGCACCTGGTCAGCCGGTACGAGTCGTTGTACGCCCGAGGCGCCTACGCCTCCCCGAGCTACCGCAACACCTTCGAGGAGAAGATCCGCCCCCTCCTGGAGAAACACGGCTTCGCCGGCCCCTCGTCCCACCGCTCGGAACCAATCCGAGGCATGCACCCCACCAAACCCGCCAGCACCCCATCCCAGCAACGGCTGTTCTGAAGCAGGATCTGCAGTTCGACAGGTAGAGCACCGCCGAGACACCGTACGCGCCGAGCCGACCAGACTCAGGTGCACTACCCAGCCGACCGACACCTCCTGTCCACCCGCAGGCCGAGAGTGCTCGGGCGACCGCATCCCCAGTTGTCAGGGGAGGGTGAGGATCTGGGGGCCTTCGGGGGTGATGGCTACGGTGTGTTCGGCGTGGGCGCCTCGGGTGCCGTCGCTGGAGCGGAGGGTCCAGCCGTCGTCGTCGATGGTGTAGGCGGACCCGGGGCCCGCCCAGAACCAGGGCTCGATCGCGAAGACGTGGCCGGCATGGAGTTTGAGGCCGCGGCCGGGGCGGCCGCCGTTGGGGATGTGCGGGTCCTCGTGCATGCGCCGGCCGACGCCGTGGCCGCCGAAGTCCAGGTTCGTGCCGAATCCGGCGTCCTTCCCGACCCGGCCGATCGCGGCGCCGATGTCGCCGATCCGGTGGCCCGCGACGGCGGCGGCGATTCCGGCCGCCAGCGCCTCTTCGGTCGTCGCGATCAGCTCCAGGTCCTCGGCGCGCGGGGTGCCGACGCAGAAGCTGATCGCCGAGTCCGCGCACCACCCGTCGACCGAGGCGCCGCAGTCCACGTTCAGCAGGTCGCCATCGGCGAGCCGCAGGTCCGACGGCAGCCCGTGCAGGACGGCGTCGTTCACCGACGTGCAGATCACGCCGCTGAACGGCGATGCCGCGAAACCGGGCTGGTACCCGTCGAACAGCGACACCGCGCCGGCAGCCCGCAGTACGTCGCGCGCCACCTCGTCGAGCTCGCGCAAGGACACCCCGACCGCGGCCTCCTTCTTCACCGTCGCGAGCGCGGTGCCGACGACCCGCCCGGCGACGCGCATCTGCTCGATCTGCGCCGGTGTCTTCAACTCGACCATGGTTCCTCCGGGATAGTTATACCGGCAGTCCTACCACAACGCGCTCTCAACCAATCCGCCCCGCACAGCGTCTTAGACGACAACAGCAGAGTTTTGGGGGCAGGGGATGGCGGTACGACGACGCGCGGTGCTCGGGGGAGTACTCGCCGGCGCCGCGGCGGTGGCGACGAGCGGGTGTATCGCGGACACGTACGCGAGCACGCCCGCCGGTAGGCCCACGCCGACGCCGAAGGCGAAGCCGGACAAGCAGCCCGAGCGGCTGACCGTGGTCGCGACCGGCGACGTCCTGCTGCACGAGCGGCTGTGGACCACCGCGAAACGTGACGGCAAGGGCGGCCGCTGGGACTTCGCGCCGTTGATGAGCAGCGTGAAACCCCTGGTGCAGAAGGCGGATCTCGCCATCGCGCACCTGGAGACACCGCTCGCCCGCGCGGGCGGTCCGTACCACGGGTACCCGCTCTTCCAGGGCCCGCCGCAGATCGCCGCGGCGCTCAAGCAGACCGGGTACGACCTGTGCACGACCGCGAGCAATCACAGCTTCGACGGCGGCGCGGACGGCGTCGACCGGACGCTCGACACGCTGGACAAGGTGGGCCTCAAGCACGCCGGCACGGCACGCTCGCGGGCGGAGGCCGAGGAGATCACGATCGTCGACGTCCACGGAGTGAAGGTCGCTTCACTGAGTTTCACCTTCGGATTCAACGGCCTGCCGTATCCGAACGGCCAGACCTGGCGGGCCGGCACGATCAGCACGAAGACGATCAAGCTGAAGGCGCGAGAAGCCCGGGACCGCGGCGCCGACCTCGTGCTGGTCAGCTGCCACTGGGGTACGGAGTACTCCAGCAAGCTCAACGACCAGCAGCGCGAGATCGCCCCGCAACTGCTTGCCGACAGCAACATCGACCTGGTGATCGGCCACCACGCGCACGTCGTGCAGCCGATGGAGGAGATCGACGGCAAGTGGGTCGCGTACGGACTCGGCAACCTGGTGGCCGCGCATCGCGAACCCGACAGCACCAAGGCCGAAGGGCTGCTGGCCCGCTTCACGTTCACCCGCAGCGGCGACCGCTGGACGACCGAGGCCGAGTATGCGCCGCTGCTGATGACGGACGACCTGCCGGTCAGGGTCCTCGACGTACGCCGGGAGCTCGCGAAGGACACCGCCCGGCGCAGCCGTCTGGAGCTGGCGCAGCGGCGGACGACGGACACCGTGACGGCACTGGGCGCGAGGCCGAAAATGCTTTGAGTCATGGCGTTGCGGCGGTCTAGGGTCGGGCGCATGATTACGTACTTCGTGATGGTCCGTCGTGCCCGCCTCCGGGCAGGCGCGGGGTGCCTGGGGATGGCATCCGCTCGATAGTCGTTGGGCGCAACGGGTCGTGGACGCGGCCGGGATCGTTCCCGGCGAGCTCGTCCTCGACGTCGGGGCCGGCCTCGGTGCGCTGACCGCGCCGCTGGTCCGGGCCGGCGCCCGGGTGGTCGCCGTCGAACTCCATCCCGGCCGGGCGGATCGGTTGCGCCGTCGGTTCGCCGACGCGCCGGTGACGGTCGTCCGGGCCGATGCCGGTGACCTGCGGTTGCCGTCGCGCCCGTTCCGGGTGGTGTCGAGTCCGCCGTACAACATCTCCACGTTGTTGCTGAAGCGCTTGCTGTCGCCGGGCTCCCGCCTGGTGTCGGCCGATCTGGTGCTGCAGCGGCAGGTGGCGAATCGGTGGGTTCGCGGCGACGCGCCCGGGGCGAACCGCTGGTTCCGCCACTACGACCCGTCGATCGGGCTTCGCCTTCCCCGCAAGGCTTTCACCCCACCGCCGCATGTCGATTCAGCAGTGTTGATACTGCGCAAACGCTAGAACCTGAGACCAGCAATTGTGGGCTGGGACCTGCTATTTCAGGTCCCAGCCCACCCGTTCAGGTCTCAGCCGTGCCAGGAGTTCCAGAGGGCGGCATACGAGCCTTGGCGGGCGACCAGCTCGTCGTGGCTGCCCAGCTCCGAGATCCGGCCGTCCTCCACCACGGCGACGCGGTCGGCGTCGTGCGCGGTGTAGAGCCGGTGGGCGATCGCGATCACCGTCCGGCCTTCCAGTACGGCGGCCAGCGAGCGCTCCATGTGCCGCGCGGCCCGCGGGTCGATCAGCGAGGTCGCCTCGTCGAGGACCAGTGTGTGCGGGTCCGCCAGCACCAGCCGCGCCAGCGCCAACTGCTGCGCCTGCGCCGGGGTCAACGCCAGCTGACCCGATCCGACGCGGGTGTCGAGACCGTCCGGCAGCGCTTCGGCCCACTCCCGCGCGTCCACCGCACCGAGCGCGTCGAGCAGCTCCGCGTCGGTCGCCGAGGGACGCGCCATCGACAGGTTGTCCCGCAGCGTGCCGACGAAGACGTGATGCTCCTGCGTGACCAGCGCGACCTGCTTGCGCAGCGCGTCCAGCGGCAGCTCGGTCATCCCGACGCCGCCGACCGTCACCGAACCGGTCCGGGGCGGGTGGATGCCCGCGACCAGCCGGCCCAGCGTCGACTTGCCCGCGCCGGACGGCCCGACCATGGCGATCCGCTCACCCGGCTGGATCGTCAGGTCGACGCCGTGCAGCACGTCGCGACCGTCGACGTACGAGAACCGCACGTCGCGGGCCTCGACCAGCTCACCGGCCGGTGCCTGTCCCGACGGCGTCCGGTCGTCCGGCACGTCGCTGATGCCGAGCAGCCGGGCGAACGCCGCGCCGCCGGACTGGAGCTCGTCCAGCCAGGACAGCAGCCGGTCGACCGGGTCGATCAGCTGGTTCACGTACAGCACGGCGGCCGTGACGGCGCCGAGCGACGCGTGGCCGTTGAGGTGCATCCAGCCGCCGAACAGCAGCGTGCCGACGACCGGCACGAGGTACCCGAGCTCGGCGGCCGGGAAGTACACGGTGCGGAGGAACAGCGTGTAGCGCTCCGCCAGATAGCTGCCGCGGATGTCCGCGTCGCCGCGCCGCACGCGGTCGTCGTACCGCCGGAGGGCCTCGACGGTGCGCGCGCCTTCGACCGTTTCGGCGAGCGAGCTGGTCATCTGCGCGTACGCCGCGTTCTCCCGGAGGTAGCCGTCCTTGGCTCGGCGCAGGTACCACTTCGTGCTCAGCCAGAGCAACGGGACCATCGCGACCAGCGGCACCAGCACCCAGACGCCGACCAGCGTCGTTGCGACCACGGTGAACACCACGGTCACGAACGCGATGATCGTCTCCGGTACGGCGAAGCGCACGGTGCGGGACAGCGTGTCGACGTCCCGCGACGTCCGCGACAACAGGTCGCCGGTGCCGGCCCGCTCGACGGTGCCGATCGGGAGCGCCAGCGCGTTGTCGACGAACTCCTCCCGCAGCTCGGCCAGCACCTGCTCGCCCAGCGCGAACGACCGGTACCGCGCCCAGCGGGTCAGCAGCGACTGCGCGACGATGAAACCGGCGATCACGGCGATCACCAGGTTGACCTTCGCGGCAGTGGTGCCGTTCTGAACGTCCTCCACCAAGCCGCCGATCAGCCGCGGGGCGGCCAGACCCGTGACCGCCGCCAACCCGTGCAGCCCGAGCGCGATCAGCAGAGCGCGTGGGTGCCGGCGGGCCAGCCGCCGGGCATGCCGCCGGATCTCGGCCGACCCGGCCACGGGCAGGATCTGCCTCATCGGACGGCCTCCTCTTCGGTCTGACGGGTGACGGTACGGCGGTACTGCGGGGTGGTCTCGAGCAGCTCGCGGTGCTTGCCGGTAGCAACCACTCGGCCGGCGGCGACGAAGATCACCTCGTCGACGCGGTCCAGCAGCAGCGGGCTCGCGGTCAGCACGACGGTGCTGCGACCGGATCGGTGCTCGCGCAGCCGGTCCGCGATCCGTGCCTCGGTGTGCGCGTCCACGGCCGACGTCGGCTCGACCAGCACCAGCACGGACGGGTCGGCGAGCAGCGCGCGCACCAGCACCAGTCGCTGACGCTGCCCACCCGAGAACGAGCGGCCCTTCTCCTCCACCTCGGAGTCGAAGCCGTCCGGCAGCGCGACCAGCACGTCCTCCGCCGACGCCGTACGCATCGCGGCCATCAGTTCGTCGTCGGTGCACCGGCCGGACGGGTCCAGCTCCGTGCGCAGGTGTCCGGTGAACAGTTGGGAGCCTGTGTCGCTGACCAGGATCCGCTCACGGATGTCGGCACGCGTGGCGCTGGCCAGCGTCACACCGCCGTATCTGACCTCGCTGGCGTCGTCATACCGACCCAGGCGGTCGGCGAGCTCGCCGTAGCTGTCGGGCTCCGCGCTGACCACCGCGGTCAGCAGACCGTCGCGGGCGCGGATGCCCGAGACCGGATCGACCAGGTCTCCGTGCTCCGGCAGCCGCACCGACGTCTCCGGCTCGGTGATCTCGGTCTCCAGCTTCAGCACGCGGATCACCCGGCCCGCGGCGACCAGCCCGCGCATCAGCTGGTTGGCGAACTCGGTCGCCGTCCGCAACGGCAGCACGAGGAACGTCGCATAGCCGTAGAACGCGACCAGTGAGCCCGCGCTGAGCTCTCCGCGCAGCGCGAAGTGCGCACCCAGGCCGACCACCAGCACGACGAAGACGCCCGGCAGCAACACCTGCGCCGCGTCCAGCACGGACTGGATGCCGGCCACCCGCACGCCCGCCTGCCGGACCTGCTGCGACTCCGTGCGGTACCGCCGGGAGAAGGAGTCCTCGCCGCCGATGCCGCGCAGCACCCGCAGGCCTGCCACGATGTCGGAGCCGAGCGAGTTCAGCTCGCCGACCGCTTCGCGTTGCGCGGACTGCCGCTTGTGCAGCGGCCGCAGCATCGGGCCGAGGCAGAACAGCATGATCGGCACGCCGATCAGCACCACCAGGCCGAGCACGGTCGACGACGACAGCAGGATCGCCGCCACCACGGCGAACGCGACGATCGCGCCCGCGAACCGGGCCGAGATCTCCATCAGGTTGCCGATGTAGGACAGGTCGCCGGCGCCGATGCTGACCACCTCGCCGGTGGCGAGCTGCTTGGGCAGCGTGGCGCCGAGGTCAGCGGATTTCCGCGTCACCACCTGGACCGTCCGGTACGCCGCGGTCAGCCAGTTGGTGACCGCGAACCGGTGTCGCATGATGCCCGCCGTCGCCTGCACCACGCCGACCGCGAACAGCAGCGCGGTCCAGCGCAGCAGCCGCTCGCCGTCCTGCGCCGCGATGCCCTCGTCGATCGCCCGCCCGAGGATCGCCGGGATGAAGGCCTGCGCCGCCATCCACAGGATGCCGAAGGTCATCCCGCCGGCGAGCGTGCGGGCCTGACCGCCCGCGACCCACCACAGGTAGCGGGCCGGCGAGCGATGGTTCGGGACGCCGGGATCGGCGAGTGGAAGTTGTCTCATGGCCCACTCAGGCTAGGTGTCGCCACGGACAGTCCGCATGCGAATTACTCGCACCTGTGGACCCCGCCCGCGGCCGGCCGGCGTGCTGCGTGGTGACGGTCGGTAGACCTTCACCTTGCGTTGGGCAACGGGTTCCCGTCGGGCCATGTCGGGCCCCTGTCCTGGATCCATGTTGGTGATCGCGCATCGCGGAGCCAGTGGCTACCGCCCGGAACACACGACGGGGGCCTACCGGCTGGCGGCGGTCCAGGGAGCCGACTACCTGGAGCCGGATCTGGTCGCCACGCTCGACGGCGTCCTGGTCTGCCGGCACGAGAACGAGATCTCCGGTACGACGGACGTCGCGGAGCACCCGGTGTTCGCGGACCGGAACATCACCAAGATCGTCGACGGGACCGCGGTCACCGGCTGGTTCGTCGAGGATTTCACGTACGCCGAGCTGCGGACCTTGCGGGCCCGGGAGCGGATGCCCGCGCTCCGGGCGAGCAACACGGCCTACGACGGGCTCGAGGAGATCCCCACCTTCGACGACGTGGTCGCACTGGCGCGCCGGGAGTCGGCGCGGCTCGGCCGGCCGATCGGGGTGATCCCGGAGATCAAGCACCCGGCGTACTTCCGGCGGCTCGGCCTGCCGCTGGAGGAGCTGCTGACAGAGCGGATCCTGGCGCTCGGGCTGCGCCCCGACGAGGTCATGATCCAGTCCTTCGAACCGACGAGCCTGCGCCGGCTGTCAGTGATGACACGCGTCCCGCTGGTGCAGCTGATCGACTCCGAGAGCGCACCGAACGACTTCCTGCGGATCGGCGACGGCCGCACGTACGCCGACCTGATCGAGCCCCGCGGCCTCCGGGAGATCGCGACCTACGCGCAGGTGCTGGCGCCGTACAAGGACCTCGTCCTGCCCCGCACAGCCGCCGGCTGCCTCGGCGAACCCACCCGCCTGGTCGACCACGCCCACCGCGCCGGACTGGCCGTCCAGGTCTGGACCTTCCGCGCCGAACGCCGCTTTCTCCCCACCGCCACCGACTTCCCCACCGAACTGACCCGCTTCGCGGCCCTCGGCCTGCAGGGCGTCTTCACCGACCACCCCGACCAGACTGTCGCCACTGTCCGCAAGCCGGCCCTGAACGTGTAGCAGCGGGGCGACCGCTGCCCGCGATCACCCCGCCTGGAGTCCTGCGCCTCCTCTGGGCGCAGTCCTGCTCACGCCGCCGGGGGCTTGTTGTTGGTGTCGTCGTAGATGCGGGAGGCGATGTCCTGCTCGGTGGTGTCCTGGTTCTGGTTGACCGAGTGCTGGACGTTCTGCCAGACCGCCTTGCCGTCGGACTCGGGCATCACGATCCAGGCGACCGCGTAGCCGATCATTGCGGCGCCGCCGGTGATCAGGGTGAGGCCGACCCAGCCGAGGCGGACCAGGGTCACGTCGACGTTCAGGTACTCGGCGATGCCGCCGGACACGCCGGAGAGCATCCGCTGGTTCGCGGAACGACGGAGGACCTTGCCGGAGAGGTTCTGGAACGGTGCGTTGGAGTTCGTCATGGCTCCACTGTCCCGTTTCGGCACCCCGCGCCACATCCGGATCGGTACCGACCCGCCCCTGATCCGACCCCGACGACTTTCGTGGAACCCTCGTCACACCCCAGCCTGTCTCTAAGGGTGAGGAGGGACATGGACGAGTTCACCGAGTACGTCACTGCGCGCTGGCCAACGCTGGTCCGGTCCGCGGTCTTGCTCGGCTGTACGCCGCCTGAGGCCGAGGACCTCGTCCAGTCCGCGCTGGAGCGCTGTCTGCTCAAGTGGAACCGGGTGCGGGTCGCGGAGGACCGGGACGCGTACGTGCACCGCGTACTGGTCAACTGCTTCCGGTCGTCCCGTCGGCGCCGCTGGCACGGGGAACTGCCCTCGGCGTCCCTCCCGGAAGCGCCGGGGAGCGATCAGACGGCCGGTGTCGACGACACGGACGCCGTGATGCGCGCGCTCGACCGCCTGCCCGGTGACCAGCGCACTGCCGTCGTACTGCGGTACTACGCGCACCTCAGCGAGCAACAGATGGCGTCCGTGCTGGGCGTCGCGGCCGGCACCATCAAGAGCCGACTGTCCCGAGCGGTGAAAGCCCTGGCGCAGGACCCACACCTGGCAGAACTGCGAGAACCCCGATGACCGACCTGACCGACCTCCTGGAACGAACCGCCGCTCACACACCCGTCGGCCCACCCCCGCTCGACGCACTGCGAGCCGGGGCAACCCGACGCCGCCGACGCCGTACGGCGGGAATCACAGGCGCCGCGGCCGTCGCAGTAGCAGCAGTGGTCGGCGGTACGACCCTGCTGACCTCGCCCGAACGCACCGCACCCGTGACCTCACCAGCTCCGGCGGTCCCCACACGTCTGGTGGGCCAGGGGCACGCGGCCATCGCCGTGCCGCAGAGCTGGGGAACGAACCAGAGCATGTGTGGTACGCCCAGGCGAGACACGGTTCTCATCGCCGACCCGACCGAGCTCCAGTACTGCATGGCGTTTCCCGTGGCCGGTGTCGACAGTGTGCGGGTCGCGACCACGCCGAGAACGCAGTTCCGCGCCGACGAGACGCTCACGATCGACGGTGTGCGGGCCGAGCGGCAACGGACAACCTGCAGCCAAGACAACTACCGGCACGTCCTGACCTGTTCCGCCACCGTGTGGATACCGTCCCTGCAGGTCTGGTTCGAGGCCCAGTCGTCCACCAGCGCCGCGGAGGTCGACCGGATCCTGTCGCGGATCGTGATCGTGCCGGACCGGGTCGGCGTGCCGAGCTACTCGTCGATGGCGATGCCGCTGTCGGGAGCGAAGTACGCGGCGGTGCTCCGGGGGCTGGGTCTGAAGGTTTCGTACCGTTCCATGGCGAACCCCAACTACCCTCGCGGATCGGTCCTAGGTGTCTCGCCGGCCGTCGGAACGATGGTGGCGAACGCATCGACCGTGACGGTCACCGTGGTCAAGTGAAACTGTCGGCGGGGCCGCCTAGCGTGCCTGCTATGGACGCGCAGGCGGTGGTGAAGGTGATGGCGGGGCTGCCGGGTGCAGAGGAGCGCGAGGGGTGGGCCGGGCAGCCGGTCTTCAAGGTGCGCAACAAGAGCTTCGCGTACCTGTCCGAGGACCAGACGCGGATGCACCTGAAGGCGCTCCGCGAGGAGCAGGAGGCACTCGTCGCCGAGAACCCGGAGGTCTACGAAGCCTCCTGGGAGGGCGGCCGGTTCGCCTGGATCCTGATCCAGCTGGACCTCGCCGACGAGGAAGAGCTGGCCGAGCTGATCACGGAGGCATACCGCCTCACCGCCCCGAAGTACCTGGTCACCCAGCTGGACGCCTGACCAGGACCCACTGCGGGCTGGTGCGGCTGATCTCGGTGAAGCCGGCGTCGAGGTAGACGGACAGCGGGCCGCGGTACAGGTCGGCGGAGGGGATGCGGCCGGCAGTCGTGGTGTCGACGGCACACGCTTCGACGTTGGGGGCGCCGTACGAGCGGGCCAGCTCAAGGGCTCCGCGGACCAGCTCGCCCGCGACACCCTTGCGGCGGTGGCCGACCGGTACGACGAAGCAGGTGATCACCCACGCGTCCTGGTGGTCCGTGCGCCAGTTGGGCAAGGCGACCACCCGCGGGTACGACGTCCGCGGCCCGACGGCGCACCAGCCGACCGGAGCGTCCCCGTCGTACGCAACGACACCGGGTGGCAACTCGCCGTCACAGACCTGCGCCCGGAGGCCCTCACGGTTGTCCGCGGGGCTGCTGCCGGACCACGCCTTGCCGCGGAGGCGGAAGTACTGGCAGAAGCAGCGGGAGGGGTCGCCGCGCTCGCCCATCACCGTCGCGACGTCGGGCCAGGAGTCCGGGCCGGCCGGGCGTACGTTCACCATGGGGTCACCGTAGCCGGGGGCTGGCTTGCACTCGCTTGGGGCGAGTGCTAATACTTGGTTAGCACTCCATGGGTGAGAGTGATAAGAACTCGCGCTCGCGGGGTGTGCAAGAAGACGGCCTCGATGAGGTGCCGGAGTGCGGCGGGACATGAGCGTCGCGGTGCCGGTGCCGTCCGTCGCGGGCATCGAGCCGGCTGGACCACAGAACTCGACGCGGGAGGACTCGCGGAGAATGCCCAAGCTGATTTCGTTCGATGAAGAGGCGCGCCGCGGCCTCGAGCGGGGAATGAACACCCTCGCCGACGCGGTCAAGGTGACGCTCGGCCCGAAGGGCCGCAACGTCGTGCTGGAGAAGAAGTGGGGCGCACCCACGATCACCAACGACGGCGTCTCCATCGCCAAGGAGATCGAGCTCGAGGACCCGTACGAGAAGATCGGGGCCGAGCTCGTCAAGGAAGTTGCCAAGAAGACCGACGACGTCGCGGGTGACGGTACGACGACCGCCACCGTGCTGGCCCAGGCTCTCGTCCGCGAGGGGCTGCGCAACGTCGCCGCCGGCGCCAACCCGATGGGCCTGAAGAAGGGCATCGAGAAGGCGACCGAGGCCGTCAGCGAGCAGCTGCTGTCGCTGGCCAAGGACGTCGAGACCCGGGAGCAGATCGCCTCGACCGCGTCGATCTCCGCCGCGGACACCCAGGTCGGCCAGATCATCGCCGAGGCGATGGACAAGGTCGGCAAGGAAGGCGTCATCACCGTCGAGGAGAGCAACACCTTCGGCCTCGAGCTCGAGCTCACCGAGGGTATGCGCTTCGACAAGGGCTACATCTCGCCGTACTTCGTGACCGACACCGACCGGATGGAGGCCGTCCTCGACGACCCGTACATCCTGGTCGTGAACAGCAAGATCGGCAGCATCAAGGACCTGGTCCCGGTGCTGGAGAAGGTCATGCAGACCGGCAAGCCGCTGGCGATCATCGCCGAGGACGTCGAGGGCGAGGCCCTGGCCACCCTGGTCGTCAACAAGATCAAGGGCACCTTCAAGGCCGTCGCCGTCAAGGCGCCGGGCTTCGGTGACCGCCGCAAGGCCATGCTCGTCGACATCGCCGTCCTCACCGGCGGCGAGGTGATCTCCGAGGAGGTCGGCCTCAAGCTCGACACCGTCGACCTGGAGCTGCTCGGCCAGGCCCGCAAGATCGTCGTCACCAAGGACGAGACGACCATCGTCGAGGGCTCGGGCGACGCCGACCAGATCACCGGCCGGGTGAACCAGATCCGCGCCGAGATCGAGAAGTCGGACTCCGACTACGACCGCGAGAAGCTGCAGGAGCGGCTGGCCAAGCTGGCCGGCGGCGTTGCGGTGATCAAGGTCGGCGCGGCCACCGAGGTCGAGCTGAAGGAGCGCAAGCACCGCATCGAGGACGCCGTTCGCAACGCGAAGGCGGCCGTCGAGGAGGGCATCGTCGCCGGTGGCGGCGTGGCGCTGCTGCAGGCGTCCGTGGTCGCGTTCGAGAAGCTGGAGCTCGAGGGTGACGAGGCGACCGGTGCGGAGATCGTGCGCAAGGCCGTCGAGGCGCCGCTGAAGCAGATCGCCGTGAACGCCGGCCTCGAGGGCGGCGTCGTGGTGGAGAAGGTCCGCAACCTCGAGCCGGGTCACGGTCTGAACGCCGCGACCGGTGAGTACGTCGACCTGATCGCCACCGGCATCATCGACCCGGCCAAGGTGACCCGGTCCGCGCTGCAGAACGCGGCGTCGATCGCGGCCCTGTTCCTCACCACCGAGGCCGTCATCGCCGACAAGCCGGAGAAGGCCGCGGCCGCTCCGGGCGGCGCGCCCGACATGGGCGGCATGGACTTCTGATCCAGTAGTCCGACAGCACCCGCAGTACCCCAAGCGGTCCCGAGCTCCGGCTCGGGACCGCTTGCTGCTTCCCGTCCCGCCGGCCGAACCGGCCAGGTCCACTTTGTGCACCAGATCCGTACGCAGAGCCGCGCGCCGTACGGATCCGGTGCACAAAGTGGGGCGAGAGCGTGTTAGGTGCCCCTGAGGAGGTGGTGGGCCAGGAGGGGGGAGAAGGTTCTGGTGGGGAGGGTGGGGGTGAGGCCGCAGGGGCCGTCGGATTCGCCGGGGGTGCGGAGCCAGAGGTGGAGGTCCACAGGGGCGGCGGTGCGGGCCGGGGGTGTGCCGAGCTTGCGGGACGGCGGGTTGCAGGAACTGCCGTCGGAGCCGTTGCCGTTGCGGCTGGTGTCGACGACGTAGTGCGTGCCGCCGCCGAGCGCCTGCAAGATTTCGTTGCCGCGGGCTACCGACTGGTCGGTGGTGAAGTAGTTCGCGGTGTTCAGGGCGAACCCACGGATCTTGCCGACATCCGCGAGCCGCAGCCGGCGGGCCATCTCCTTCGCCTCGCCGGACGTCACGTTTCCGGCGTCGAGGTACGTCCAGGTGTTCGGGTTCTTCGCCGCGAGCACGCCGACGGCGTACTTCAGCAGCGCGATCCGCCCGTCCCACTCCGTGGTCGGATAGCAGTCGAGCCGCGCCAGCGCATCCGGCTCGAGCACCACCACGGCGGGCCGCGCCCCGATCCCCGCCGACACGGCCGCGATCCACGTCCGGTACGCCGCCGCCGACGCGGCCCCGCCGCCGATCCCGCACTGGCGCCCGGGCAGGTTGTCCGTCACCAGCACCGGCAGTTTCCCGGCCTTGTCCGCGGCCGTCGTGTACGCCGTGACGCCCGTCTGCACGTCGCCGCTCCACGCGCCGACCCATCGCGCCGACGCCTGCGCGGCGATCCTCGACGCGAGCTCGGTATCCTCCGGGTGCCGTCGTACGTAGGCCGCCGCGGACGAGGCCGGGTCGACGTAGAACTCGGTGGTCAGCTTCAACGGATCACCGGTCGCTTCGGCCCGCCCGGACTCGGGCGGACCGAAAGCGAGCAGCGCGGCGGTCAGCAACAGCGCGGTCGTGAAACGCAGAGTCGGCATCGGTGAAGGACCCTCCTGATCACTCAACGTGCCGCCGACATTACTCGCAGGCAGATCAGCTGTTCTCGTCGACCTCGCAGAACGAGGAGTAGTGGTCGGCGGTGTAGTAGACGTGCTCAGGTGTGGTCTTCGCGCCGCCACCGACCAGCCGGCGGGCGCCGCGGTCGGGGGAGCCCGGCGTGATCACGGTGTACTCGTGGTAGTAGCCGCTCGACTCCGACGGCAGGATGCCCTCCCGGTTCGAGAAGACGGTGCCGTCCTGGTCGTACGGGAACGGTCCGCCGGAGTGGATCAGGTCGAGGGTGTCCGAGGCCTCGGGCGGCAACGAACTCAAAGCACAGGTGTCGATCGCGGCCGGCGAGCTGACGACGGACACGGCAGCGGTGGTGGGGACTGGGGCGGCGTAGGCCGTGGAGCCGAAGGCAACGGTGGTTGCCAGGGCCACGGCGGCGATGAGGGTTCTCATGCCGGGAGGCTTCCCGTGGGCAGCGGCGTCGGTACATCCCAGCTGTGAATAACAGGTGGACTATGACCCCGTCGTACCTCTAGAGTCTGGCGCGGCGAGAGAGATCCCGGAGCGGAAGGAGCGACCGATGAACACACTGACTTGTTTCCCGGCGCGCCCGATCCGCTCGCACAGCTCGCACTGAGCGGAGCAGTGCGCCTCCTGCTGGAGGATCTGTGACCATCCGCACCACCGTCGAGGCCGACCTCGACACCATGCTTGCTCTGATCGAGCAGCAGTCCGTCAACACCGTCACGCTCGACCGCTACCGCGAATACGTTGCCGCGGGCTACTACAAGCACGACTGGAACTGGGTCGTCGAGGAGAACGGCAGCATCCAGGCGCTGGTGATCTGGTGGGGCGCCCCGGGCGAGACCCACCCGTTCAGCATCGACGGCCTCTACTATGCCGGCGACGGCGACCCGGTCCCGGTGTGGACCGAGCTGCTGAAGTACGCCGTCGCTTCGCGCCCGGCCGACGCCGAGCCGCCGGAGTACCACTTCTTCCTGGACAGCGACTGGCAGGACCGGCCGGACGTCGTCGCGGCGCTGGAGACGCGGGCCCGCGCGGCCGCGGCGGTCGGCATGAGCAACGTCACCGACCGGCTGCGGTACGAGTGGAAACCGGCGTACGGCCTGCCGGAACGCTCCACACGGCTCACGTTCGGGCCGGCCGACGACGAGGCGTTCGTCGACGTGTTCGTGCGGGTCAGCCAGGGCAGCCTGGACGCTGCGACCGCACGGGAGATCAAGCGACTGGGCGTCGAGGGCGCGGCCCGGGAAGAGTTGGCGCTGTACAAGTCGATGCCGGGCGACCGCGACCTGTGGCGGCTGGCGTTCGACGGTGACGGTGACCTGGTCGGTTTCGCGCTGCCGACGGCGAACGCGGGCGGTCCGGTGGTCGGGTACCTCGGCGTCGTACCGGAGCACCGCGGCAAGGGGCTGAGCGACGACCTGCTGGCCGAGATCACGCACCTGCTCGCGGAGACCGGCGCCGAGCAGATCCGGGCCGACACGGACTTCGGCAACGTCCCGATGGCGAAGAGCTTCGAACGCCAGGGATACCGGAACTTCGCGGTCCGCCGCGTGCTGTCGTTCCCGGAGAACTAGGCCCTGTCTGACGCGAGGTACTGACGCACCACGCCCGAATCCCTATGCTCCTGACATGTCAGAGAGCTCCGGGGGAGCCGATGCGTGACATCGCGTTGATCCTGCATGTCCTGGCGGGGGTTGGTGCCGTCCTGTTCGGCCCGTTGGCGATCGTGTTCACACTGCGCCGCCGCGGGCTGAACTGGGCCGGCGAGGTCTACCACTGGGCGATCGCGCTGGTCTGCCTGACCGCGCTGGTGATGGTGCCGTACGACTGGGCGCGGCTCTGGTACTTCTGGCCGATCACGATCGCGTCGTACCTGTTCGTGTACGTCGGCCAGCGCGCGGCCGAGGCGCCCGGCGGACTCTGGTACCGCGGCGTGCTGCGCGGGTACGGCGGCGGCTGGGTCGCACTCTGGACGGCGATCGCGGTGGTCTCGCTGCCGCACCAGTGGTGGGCGTGGCTGATCCCGATCGTGATCGGCTCGACCGTGATCGAGTGGCTGTGCTTCAACCCGGCGCCGGGCTGGACCCAACAGGCCCAACCCGGCCGCGCCAACTAGGCCTGGCCGGCCTGCTCCTCCGGCGTCGCCTTGCGGACCACGAGGCGGGTCCAGGCGCCGACGTAGATGCGGTCGTCCGGGTTCAGCTCCTGGCGCTGGCCCGGGATGATCGGGGTCTCCGGCAGCGGCCCGGCCGCGGAGGCGACGTACGTGCCGTTGGAGGACTGCAGGTCCTCGACCCACCAGCGCTGGCCGTCCGTGGTCAGCTGCGCCTGCCGGCGGCTGACGCCGGTGTCGTCGCCACAGTCGATCTCCGGCGAGATGCCGCGGCTCTTGGACGGCCGGCCGATCAGCAGGCTCTTCTCGGTCAGCGGGATCACGGCCGGCAGACCAGGTGACGGACACGGGTCGTCGCTCTGCTGTACGGCGTACCAATCGGGGTCGACCCAGCGCTCGACGACCCACTCGGCCACCGCGGCGGGTGCCGGCGGGGGCGGCGGACTCGCCGGGTCGGGGCCCAGGTCGAGTGCGGACGCGGGCCGCGGCATCGTCCCGGTGGTGAAGTCGTACCCGCAGCTCTCACAGAACAGCGCGTCGGCTGCGGCCGGCTCGGAGCAGTTCGGGCAGGTCTGGCCTGCCGGTGCCGGTGCCGGCGTAGCAGCCGGGCCGGGCGCCGCGACGGCCGGAGCCGGGGTGCCGGCCGCTGCCGGAGTCGCGGCGGCGCCGATCGGCAGACCGCAGACGTCGCAGTAGTCGGTCGACGTGGAAGGGTGTCCGCTCGGACAGTTCACGGTCATTTCCGCACCCGGGTGGTCTTGGTGGAGGCTGTGTCGAGCGCCATCTCGTCGGCCTTCTCGACCGTGCGCTTGAGCCGCACCGTACCCGTTTCCTGGTCGTCGATGTCCACGACCTTGCGCAACCGCGTGGTCGCTTCTTCGTTGCCGGTCGCCGCGGCGAGCTGCACGGCCCGGCCGAGCTTGGTGGTTGCGGTCGCGGTGTCACCCGCGGCCTTGGCGGCCAGGCCTTCCTGGATCGCCTGCGCCAGCTCGGTCTGTCCGGTGTAGTGCGCGACCTCCGGGCTGATCCGGGTGGTGAGCGCCTCGTCCGCGGACCACAGCGCCTTCACCAGGCCCTGCGCGACCGTGTCGTCGCCGAGCACCAGCTGCACGCGCGCGGCGAGCTGCTCCTGCCCGACCGCCTTCGCGGCCAGCCGGATCGCCACGTGGTAGTCGCGGGACTCGTCACCCCACGAGCCGGTCGGATACGACCCGGTCAGCGGGTTCACCGCCGTACGGCGCGATGTCAGGTCCTCGACCGTCGGCGCGACCTGCCGGACGAACAGCACCTCGGCGCCCTGCGGCGCCCAGACGCGCAGATCGGCCTGGGCGACGCCGCGGCTCATCGCGTTCTGGATGATCTTGGCGAACTCGGCGGCCAGCTGGTCCGGCGCCGGGATGATGTCGACGGTGCCGAGCAGCGCCTGCGCGATCCGCCGGACCTCGTCGACCTGCCAGGCCACACCGACGCCCCGGGCGTCGCACTGGAACTGACCGGTGACGGAGGTGATCGCCTGGGTCAGTGCCTCCGGGGTCTCGTGCTGGTTCTCGCCGTCGGTCAGCAGGAGCGCGTGCTTCTGCGACAGTGACGGCACGGTGGCGAACACCCGCGAGGCCAGCCGCAGCCAGGTGCCCATCGCGGTCCCGCCGTCTGCGTAGAACCGGGACACGGCGTCCTTGG
Source organism: Kribbella sp. NPDC003505 (assembly GCF_040610875.1). Classification (NCBI taxonomy): domain Bacteria; kingdom Bacillati; phylum Actinomycetota; class Actinomycetes; order Propionibacteriales; family Kribbellaceae; genus Kribbella; species Kribbella sp. NPDC003505. The sequence continues at coordinate 244,390 of NZ_JBEXNA010000012.1, forward strand.
CGGCCTGCCGGGTGTACGGATCCATCTTGACCATCACCGGCTCCGCGGACGGCGGGAACGCCAGCTGCGCGCGGTCGTTGCCGGAGATCACCGCGAACCAGACGCCGTCGAGGATCTGGTCGAGCGCGGTCTGCGCGGCGTACGCGGCGGCCTGGACCCCGTCGCGGCCCATCGAGCCGGAGGTGTCGACGATGATGATCTCACCCGCGTCGCCGCTGCCGGACTGTCCCGCGGCGCCGGCACCGGTGCAGTTCACCGTGACGATGGCGTGCACGTCGGTCCCGCCGTCGGGCAGGAACTCGTTCTGGTAAACGGTGGCGGTGAAGTCGGCCATCTCGGTCCTCTCCTTAGGTCCGCGCCGGTCAGAGACGCGCGAGCGCGACGGTGATGTTGTCCTGGCCGCCCTGGGCGTTGGCCCAGTCAACCAGGGCGGACGCGGTGGCCTTCGGCTCGCCTCCGTGGTCCGCAGCTGTCTGACGTACGAGGTCGGCCAGCGGTGCCGCCTCGGAACAGTAGTTCCACAGGCCGTCCGAGCACACCAGCAGCCAGCCCGGCCCGGTCACGTGCAGGGTCGTGGTCCGCGGCGTGTGGTCCGGCGCGTCCTTGCCCAGCCAGCGGGTGATCGCGTGCGCGTGCGGGCCGGACTCGGCCTCCTCGCGCGACACCCCGGTGGCGATCAGCTCGGCCGCCCAGGAGTCGTCCACGGTCAGCGCGATCGGCTCGGCCGTGTCCGGGAACCAGTACGCCCGGCTGTCGCCGACGTTGCCCGCCACGAGCAGCCCGTTCTCCAGGACGGCGGCCACGAACGTGCAGGACGCCGGGTTCGGGCTGTCCGGACTGGTGCTGTCGAGTACGGCGTCACTTGCCGCGTCGGCCGCCGCCTTCAGCCGGGCCGCCACCGCGCCGGCCCGGGAGGTCTCGGTGCCGAGGCCCTGCGCGTGTCCGGCCTCCAGCACGTCGCGCGCAGCCCGGGCGGCCGCGAGCGAGGCGACATCGGAGTCGAGCGACGAGCTGACGCCGTCGCAGACCACCAGCAGCGCCCGGCTGCCCGGCTCGGCATCCGCCGCGATGGCCATCGCGTCCTCGTTGCGGCTGTGCCGGATACCGCGGTCGCACACGCCGGCCACCCACGGAGCGGGCTGCTCCTCGAAGTGGTCCCGCGGCTTGGCGGCCTTGGTGCCGCACGTCTCGCAGTAGCCGTCCGCGCCGATGGTGCCGCCGCACGACCTGCAAGGACCCACCGCCTCCACAACGGCTGCGGTGATCTCCACCGTCGGCTCGGTGTCGGTGTCCAGCGCCGGGGAGGTCGGAGCAGCGGTCCCAGGCTTCAGCTCGGTGCCGCAGGCTTCGCAGAACAGGTCGGCCTCGGCCACCGGCCCGCCGCAGTTGGGGCAGACCGTGTCGGTCGAACTCGTCATCGCAACGTCCATCCTCGAACCTCGTTCGCCCAGTCGACCAGGACGATCCGTTCCGTCCGGGTCGGGGCCTGGTCGGCCAGAAACCGGTACGTCGCCTCGAGGCCGTCCCGCAGGGAGGACTCGGTCGCCGCGCGGCCGTCGATCCGGAGCGCTTCCTGTGGACCGGACTGCTGGACCTCGGTCAGCGCCGTCCGGAACACGTCCGCGGCCAGGTTGGCCCGGTCGACCGGGTCGATGGTCAGCGTCGCGATGCTGTCCATCGCCTGGGCGAGCGCGGGAAGGCCACGCCCCGATCCTGCCAGCAGACCGGCTCGCTGGCGACGAGCCCGCACGTACGCGCCGCTGGTGCGGGGCACCAGGTCGAGCGCGTCGAGCGCGCCGTCCACGTCGCCGCGCGAGGTCCGGATGTCGGTCAGACCGAACGCCGAAGGAGCGATGTAGTTGGCGTCGGTGCGCGCACACGTGAGGTAGAGGCCCTCGGCAACGTCGAACTCACCGCTGTGCTCACAGGCGATCGCCAGGGCGAGCTTCGGCGCCAGCTCACCCGGCACCTGGCCGTACACGGCGTTGAACGCGGACTGCGCACCGGCAGAGTCACCACGAGCCAGCGCAACCAGGCCGGCCATCCAGACCGCTCGCCACTCCCAGGGGTCGGCGTTGAGCAGGTCGGTCACCGCGGTGTCGACCATGTCGTAGCGGTCCGGCCCGGTCTCCAGGGCCGCCTCTGCGATCTCCAGCAGCGTCTGCGGCGACTGCTCCGGCGCGTCGATGAGCAACTCGAGCCGCTTGGCCGAGTCCGGCACACTGACCGTCTTCAGCCAGCCGGCCATCTTGTCGCTGTCGTCCGGCGCCAGCGACGGCAGCTGCTGCCAGGGCAGCGCCGCGTCGCCCAGCCCGACCGACTTGTCGCCCGGCGTACCGAACAGCAGTGACGAGGCCGAGTGCTGCGCGGCCTTGACGCCCTGCTTGTCAGCCACCACCTCACGCAGTACGCCGAGCAGTTGCACGCGGAACTCGTCCGCGGACTGGAAGCGGTCCGCCGGGTCCTTCGCGCACGCCTTGGCCAGCAGGCGGTACACCGAGTCGTACTTCTGGAACAGCGGTACGTCGCTGACCGGCGGCAGCGAGTCGACGTACCGGCTCTGGTAGCCGCGGAACTCCATCGCCAGCACGCACAGCGTCCGGCCGAGCGTGTAGATGTCGGAGGCGATCGACGGGCCGACCTCGGCCACCTCGGGCGCCTGGAAGCCAACCGTGCCGTAGATCGCCGAGTCCAGGTCGTCGATCCGGCGGACACCGCCGAGGTCGATCAGCTTGACCGCGTCACCGACCTGGATGATGTTGTCCGGCTTGAAGTCGCAGTACACCAGGCCGAGGTCGTGCAGGTACGAGAACGCCGGCAGGATCTCCAGCAGGTACGCGATCGCCTGGTCGATCGGCAGCGCGTCGTACTGGCCGTTGTTGGCGGCCATGCGCTGCTTGAGCAGGGTCTTCAGCGAGGTGCCGCCGACGTACTCCATCACGATGTAGCCGGCGCCGTCGTGGGTGACGAAGTTGTAGATCTCGACGATCAGCGGGTGCTCGACCCGGGCCAGGAACGTCTGCTCGGCGATCGCCGCCGCCACCGCGTCCGGGTCCTCGGAGTTCAGCAGGCCCTTGAGCACGACCCAGCGGTCCGAGACGTTCTTGTCCCGGGCGAGGTAGATCCAGCCGAAACCGCCGTGCGCCAGACAGCCGGCCACCTCGTACTGGTCGTTGACCAGCTCGCCCGGCTGCAGCTTCGGCGAGAACGAGAACCGGTTGCGGCACTTCGGGCAGAAGCCCTCGGTGCGGCCCGGCTGCCCGTTGCGGGAGCGGCCGACCGGGTTGCCGCAGTTCGGGCAGTTCCGACGGTCCTCCGGCACCATCGGGTTGGCCAGGATCGCCTTGCTCGCGTCGATCGCCGGGATCGACGGGACGTGCGTCAGTCCGGCGCCGAGCCGCGCGCCACGCAGCCGGGTGGACGACGTACCGAGCTTGCGGGTCAGCTTGGAACCGGCCTGCGCCGCGCGCGCCGAGCCGAGCGGCGTCGAGGCCAGGCGGTTGGAAGCGCGCGAGACGGTCGACACCGTGCTGATCGGATCCGGGGCGGCCGCCGTACCGCCGTCCGGCGCGGGCGAGCCGCACACGTCGCAGTAGCCGTCGACGTAGGTGCCGGTGCAGCCGGGCTCGGTGCACTTGCCGGTCGCGGGGGCCGCGGCGGGTGCGCTCGCTGCCTTGCTCGGCGCGGCGGGGGAGCCGCAGACGTCGCAGTACCCGTCCACGATGGAGCCGGTGCAGCCCGGCTGGGTGCAGGTCGTCATTTCGTTCCTTCCAGGTAGGCCTGGTAGGCCGCTACCAGTGCAGCGAGGCGAGGCAGGTCGACCGGCTCGTTCTCGATCGCCGCTCGGCCGCGCCGGTACAGCTCGCCGAGATCTTCGTTGCCCGGAGCAACACTTGCCGCCTTCACCTGATACGCGTCCAGCAGTTGGGCCAGCTCGTCGCGGCGCTGCAGCGCGCCGCCGTACGCCGCCTGCGCCTGGCCGAGCGCCCGCCGGACGGCGTCCAGCCGGGTCAGGTACTTCTCCAGCTCGGCCGGGGTGTTCGGCACCGATCCGAGCGCGGTCACATCGGGTACGGCGAGCCGCGGGGCGGGACTGACCGTCGCGACCGCCTTGTCCGCGAGCGCGCGGACCGCCGTACCCTGCGCCTCCAGCTCACCGCGGAGCGTGCGGGCCCGCGCGACGTCGGCGGCGCGCTCCTTGCGGGTCGCGGCGCCGACGATCAGGTCGCGTTCGACCTTCGCGGCGTCCAGCTCGAACGGGCCGATCAGCCCGCCGATGTCCGCGCCGCGCTTGTTGCGGTCGGCAAGATCCGTGAGCCGCCGGTCCAGGTCGTGGTGCTTCGCGAGCGCGTCGTTGCGGGTGTTCGCCGGCTCCTGCTTGACGAGGTCGCTGATCCGCTCGACCTGGGCACGCAGCTGCCGCAGCCGGGCCGCCAGATCGGCATCGCCGGGCTCGAGCGCGAGCTTGGCGCGCAGCGTCGCCGCCAGCGCGTCCGACAGCTTGCAGGCCTCAGGCAACGAAACCGCGAGCGACCCGCCCGCACCGCCGGCATCCAGTCCGCCCCAGATCAGCGCCGAGATCTGCTCGGTCTCCTGCTGCCCGACCCGCCCCGAGTCCCAGGTCACCAGAATCAACTCGTACCGATCCGAGACCGCCTTCCAGACCGTCATGCTGAGCACGACATCCGCACTCAGCGCATCAGCCTCGTCCGAGTGGAGAGCAGCCTGATCCAGCTCGTCCAGCTCAGCCTTCCGCCGATCCCGCCACTCCCCGAGCAGGCCCAAGTAGGAAAGCAACTCCGAAGCCGGAACACTGCTCCCCATCCGCCCCGGCGGAACGGGCGCTGAGACGATCGGCGCACGAACGGTCATTGCGTCCGGCCGTAGACGGCAGGTGGCGGGGTGGTGAGCTTTCCCAGGTCTGGCATCAGCCATGCGTTGTAGGAGTCCATCCAGGCCCCGCTGGACTTCATCTGCGCGAGCACGCCGTTCACGAACTTGACGAAGTCCACGTTTCCCTTCTTGATACCGAGCCCGTACGGCTCCTCGCTGAATCTCTCGGTGGTGAGCACCTTCGCGTACGGATCCTGCGCGGCGTCGCCGGCCAGTACGGTGTCGTCACCGGAGATCCCGTACGCCTTGCCCTGCTGGAAGAGCACCAGGCAGCCGGTGTCGGTATCCGCGGTGATCGGCTTGACCGCCGGGTTCTCCTTGATCAGATTCGTCAGGCTGGTCGATCCCGCGGGAGCACAAATCGTCTTGCCGGACAGCTGCTTGACGCTGGTTTCCTTGGCGTCCAGTGGCACCAGCGTCTTCTGGCCGGAGCGGTAGTACTCGGCCGAGAAGGCGATCTGGTCCCACCGCTCACAGTTGATCGTCATGTTGCGCGCGACGATGTCGACGGAGCCGTTCTGCAGGGACGGGATGCGCTGCGGGCTGGAGATCACCCGGAGCTCGAGATGGCCTTCCCAGGTACCGAAGATCGCGGTGGCGACGGCCTTGACCATGTCGATGTCGAAGCCCTCGATCTGGCCCGTGATCGGGTTCCGCGCACCGAGGTGCAGGCTGTCGGCCGAGACACCGGCGATCAACCGTTTGCGGTCTCTGATCGTCTTCAGGTACCCCGTCACCGGCTCTTCGGGTTTCGGCAACGTGGCCGGCGGCTGGTACGAGGCCAGCGGGTCCTTCCCGTCCGTGCAGGCCTTGGGCTCGGTTGCCTTCGGCGGTGCGGCTGCCGACGGTGACGGCTTGGTGGGGATCTGGGTGGCGGCGTAGTCGCCGGTGCTGCAGGCGGTGAGGAGTAGGGCGGTGGTGAGGGCGATCGGGATCAGTTTCTTCATCGGTACTCCTCCAGGCGCTGCGACATGCCCCAGGCGACCAGCAGGGCGGCGACGATACCGATCGGTATCCCGAGCCACCCGATGGGAGGCAGGCCGTCGCGGGCGTCGGTCAGGTCGCCGGCGACGGCGTCGCTGCTTGCCGTCAGTTGCTGTGACGACGCGGTGTCGAACTCGCCGAACGCGTTGGCCGAGTTGTTGTCGCCGGCCTTGGGGTCGCCGACGGCCATCGCGACGGCGCCGTCCCAGTTGCCGCCGGTGTCGGCCTTGCGGACCTCGCCGTGCACCCGCTTGTACTCGCCCCAGGCGTCCTGGAGTCCGTCGGTGGTGCCGGACGACTTGCCCAGTTGGTTGTCGACCTCGGCGGCGGCCGCGGTGTACGCCTTGTCGAAGGCGTCGCCGGAGCCGCGGGCGATCAGCGTGAGGCTTTCGTTGGAGCGGGCGTCGTACGCGGCGATCCGGGCGCGGGACAGCGCGAGCGTCCGCTCGTACTCGGAGCTGCGGGTGTCCTTCGCGACACCGGAGGCGCTCGCGAGCGAGACGCCGCCGATGATCGTGGTCAGCAGTACGAGGGCGGCGCCGGCCGCGATGGGGAGGTTGAGGTAGCGGTGCGTACGGCGGGCCAGCCAGCGCAGGGTGATCACGAAGACCACCAGGCTGAGGAGACCGCCGACGAGGATCCAGATGGTGCCCTTGCCGATGCCGTCGAACTCGGTGTCGACGCGCTGCTCGTTCGCCTGGACCAGCGCCTTCACCAGCGGCAGGGAGTCGTTCTGCAGGACCGAGTTCGCGTCCTTCAGGTACTGCGAGCCGATCGGGAGACCCTGGCGGTTGTTCGCGCGGGCCTGCTCGATCAGGCCTTGGTACGTGACGAGGGTCTTGTTCAGCGCGCCGAGGACTTCGCGGTCCGCGGGCTGTGCGCTCGCGGCGTCGGCGATCAGCCCGGCGGCCGCGGCCATCGAGTTGACGAAGTGCGCCCGCTGTTCGGGCGGCTCGAGACCGCCGACCAGGAACGCGTTGGTCGCGTCGGCGTTCGCACTGACCAGGTTGGTGTGGATCGCCTGGATGCGGACGAGCTGGGCGGTGTTCGCCTGCGCGCGTTCGAGGGAGCCGTCGGCCTGGCTGAAGCCCTGCGCGGCGGCGAGCCCGAACACCACGCTCATCGCGGCGGCGAGGATCAGGAACGCGCGCATCCGGCCCGGCGTACCTTCGAACCACTGCGCGACCGCGCCGCGTGGACCGGCGCTCCGGGCGTTCGGCGCCTGCCCGGCCGCACCCTGCGGCGGGGCCGCCGCCACACTCGGGGGCGGCGCACTCTGCGTCTGGGTCACGCCTGTTCTCCTCGTTCGCTCTGCTCCGTCTGCAAGCCGTCAGCCGGCGTACTCGGTCCGGCCTCCGCAGTCTCACCTTGCGCAGCCTCACTGTGCGCCGGCCCGCCCTGCTGCGGCTCGTCTGCCGGTGCCGGCTGTCCTGACTGTTCTGACTGTTCTGCTTCGTCGGTCAGGTCGGCGGCGATGATCTGACGCAGTTCGTCCCTGGTCGGTGCCTTGACGTCCCGGAGGCGCCAGGCCTGGCGGCCGATCGCGGCTTCCAGGACGTTGCGGGCGAACCGCCCGTTGCCGAAGGAGCTGTCGCGTGGGGTGACCGCGAGGATCTCGTGGAACGCCTCCACCGCCTCCGGTACCAGCTCGTAGTCGGCGGCCTCGGCGAGCCCGGTGAGGATGTCGGTGAGCTCGTCGTCGCTGTAGTTCTCGAACTCGATGGTGGTCCGGAACCGGCTCGCCAGCCCGGGGTTCGCGGCGATGAACACTTCCATCGGTTCGGGGTACCCGGCAACGATCACGACCAGGTCGTCGCGCCGGTCCTCCATCTCCTTCACGAGCGTGTCGACGGCTTCCCGCCCGTACTGGTCGGCGCCCAGGTCACCGGCGGTCAGGCTGTACGCCTCGTCGATGAACAGCACGCCGCCCGCGGCGGAGGCGACCACGTCGGCCGTCTTCGTCGCGGTCTGCCCGAGATATCCGGCGACGAGCTCGGACCGGTCGACCTCGACCAGCTGGCCCTTCGACAGCAGGCCGAGCGCCTTGTAGATCCCGCTCACCAGCCGCGCGACCGTCGTCTTTCCGGTCCCCGGATTGCCGACGAAGACCAGGTGCCGCGTGATCGTCGGACTCTTCAGTCCCGCCTCGGTCCGCAGCTTCTCGACCCGCAGTACGGCGACCTGCCGGTGCACCTCCTGCTTGACCCGCGCCAGCCCGGTCAGCTCGTCCAGCTCCGCCAGCAGCTCCTCGACTGTCTTCACCGGAGCAACTTCCTCCGCTGCCGTCGTAGCCGTCGCAGCGGCCTCGGTTGTGCCGGCTGCGGCAGCAGGTGCGTCCGCGGTCGGCTGCACGGGACCATGTCCGACCTGCAGCGGCCGCACGCCCGCCGCCTGCAGTTGTGCAGCAGCCGCGACCGACGCATTGCCTACGACCCGCATCGTCGGTTCGCCCAACGTGCAGGCCGCGGAGGCCACCTCCGCGAGCGCTTCGGCGTACGCCGACTTCTCGGACGAACCGTTGGCGATCAGCTCGGTGAGGACGGCGGTGGGGGCGCCCCGCCAGCGACGGCCGCGAACGGCGGCGTCGAAGAAGTCCTGTGTCGTTCCGCCCGGGACTGCCTTGCCCCAATCCGCAGGAGCCCCCGGCGCCGACTCGGCCAGGGCCGCGGCGAGCGACAGCGCCTCGCTGCGGGCGGTGTCTTCGGCGATACCGGCCCGGCCCGCGACGGTGAGGAGCGCGGACAGCGCCTCCTGAAGTCCCCCCGCGCCGCTCATGACCCTCCTCGTCCAGGTGGTGGTGCCAACGGTCCCGCCCCGGGATCGGGTGGCGGGGTCGACTCGGTCGGTCCGAGCGCCAGTCCGCCGCCGGTGGAGCCGGTGCCGAACTTCTCCTGCAGGAACCTGCCGTGGGCGATCAGCGCCGCCGCGTCGGCGCGGTTCACCGCGTCGAAGACCTTGTCCATCGTCGCGGCCAAGAGGTCCAACTGGTCGATCAGGATCATCAGCGACGTCTTGCCGCGGTCCACCGGGCGGGTGTCGGCCCACTGCCGCGGCAGCCGCAGGTACCCGCCGATCGCCTCCGGCAGGTAGTCCGTCGCGGTCGCCATCACGGAGTACGCCTGCACGCTGCCGCCGAGGTTGCCGAGCCGCGGGATCGTCTCCCGGACCACCCGCACCACCCGCGCGACGCGGGACGCCACCACGGCCGGTACGGCGCCGCCCGCGACCAGCTGCTCGACCCGGACCAGCGCCGCCAGCAGGTCGTCGTTCGTCGGCGGCCTGGGAACCGGCGCAGGCTCGGGCTCCTCCTTGCGACCGGTCAGCCGCGCGAAGAAGTCACCCAGAGCCAACGCCGTACCCCCTTACTTCCTGTTGCTTTCCAGTTGCTTTCCGGTGACTCAGCGACCGAGGTTGAGGTCGAGGCTGCCGTGCACGACCTGCTGGTTCTGCTGGGCGACCCGGTCCAGGTACGACCGCGACTTGGTCACCTCGGTCTCCAGCGTGCCGATCGTCGCGGCCATGTTGTCCAGGGCCTCCACCTTGAACGTGTCGATCGCGTCCATGGTCGCGTAGATGTTCGCGAACGCGGCCTGCAGCTGCGGCAGCCCGATGGTCGCCGACGCGGCCTGCTGCTGGATCGCCACCGAGTTGTCCTTCAGCATCTGCGAGGTGCGCTCGATCATGCCGCTGGTGGTGGTGTTCAGCGCGGTGATCTGGTCGAGCACGAGCTTCTGGTTGCCGAGCGCCTGCGCGACGATGACCGCCGTACGCAGCGCCGACACGGTGGTCGTGGAGGCCCGGTCGACGCCCTTGATCAGCTCGATGTTGTTCTTGATCACGATGTCGATCGCCAGGTAGTTCTGGATCGACACGGCGAGCTGGGTGAGCAGGTCCTGGTGCTTCTGCCGGACGTAGAACAGCACGTCCTCGCGGAACGCCTTCGCCTTGTCCGGATTGGTCGCCTCCAGCTCCGCGATCGCCGCGGACAGCCGCGCGTCGAGGCGCTCGGCGACGTACACGTACTGGTTCAGCCGGGTCATCGCGTCCCACAGCTGCTGCTTCTCCAGGTTCAGCGCGGCATTGTCCTTGCCGAGCTCGTCCTGGCCGTTGCGCAGGGCATGCAGGATGCCCTCGAGGTGACTCTGCGCGGTCTGGTACTTGCGGAAGTAGTCCTCGAGCTTGTCCCCGAACGGGATCATCCCGAGGAGCTTCTTGACCCCAGTGGCTTCCTTGGGGTCCAGCTCCTCGACCGTACGGCGAAGCTCGAGCAGGGTCTTGCCGACGGTCGAGCCCTCCGACAGCCCGCCCTCCTGCAGCGCCCGGACCGGCGACTGGAGCAGCCGGTTCGAGCTCTCGGCGGCGGAGCGGATGTCGACGTCGCCCATGCTGCGTACGTCGGTGGCCTTCGCCGCGAACTCCGGCGACCGCGGCTCGGCCGCCATCAACGCGGTCAGGAACGTGTCCACCTTGCTGTCCAGCCCCGGCAACGCGGCCGGGTCGACAGCCGGCGCCATGCTCGGCGCCGCAGTGGCCGCAACAGGCTGTGACGGCGGCGGGGCGGTCAGTATCAACCCCGGCGCGGTCGCGGTCGGCGGCTGCAGCGGCATCGCCGCCTGCGCTGCGGGCTGCGCGCCCGTGGCGCCTCCACCTGCTGCGTTGTCTGCTTCGGTCATCGTCGTTCCCCTCCGGTGGCCTCCGCGAGGCGTCCCCTCGCCGCGCGCTTTCTCCTCCGTGACGCGCGCCCAATCTAGTCGGTTCCAGGTCCCCGCGGGCGGCCCGTTGCCTACTCGTTGCGAGGCCGGGGGTGGTGATCACACGCCTACTGCGCGGCACTCGGCACGGCGTGTGATCGCCACCCCCAGCCTAGCTGCGGCGGTAACCGACGAAGGAGAAGCCGTCGTGCGTCTCGCGGGCGGTCTCGGTCCAGTCGGCCTGAGTAATCTCCGGGAACGTGACGTCGCCGTCGGGTGACTGGTCGACCTCGGTGAGTTCGAGAGCGTCGGCGTGCGGGAGGGCTTGGCGGTAGATCTCGCCGCCGCCGGCGACGTACAGCGTGCCGTCGTACTTCAAGGCGTCGTCGACGGAGTGGGCCACCTCGACGCCCTCGGCGGACCAGTCGCGCCGGCGGGTGACGACGACGGTACGGCGGCCCGGGAGCGGGCGGCCGATCGAGTCGTAGGTCTTGCGGCCCATGACGAGGGTGTGACCGAGGGTGAGCTGCTTGAACCGCTGCAGGTCTTCCCGGATCCGCCAGGGCAGGTCGTTGTCCCGGCCGATCACACCGTTCCGTCCGACCGCGGCGATCAGGATGATGGTCATACGGCGATCGGGGCCTTGATCCCCGGGTGCGGGTCGTAGCCGATCAGCTCGACGTCGGCGATCTCGTAGCCGTCGATCGAGTCCCGCTTCGCCAGCTGGAGGGTCGGCAGCGGCCGCGGCTCGCGGGTGAGCTGCAGGCGGGCCTGGTCCAGGTGGTTCAGGTACAGGTGGGCGTCGCCCAGCGTGTGCACGAAGTCGCCGGCCTCGAGACCGGTCTGCTGCGCGACCATGTGGGTGAGCAGCGCGTACGACGCGATGTTGAACGGCACGCCCAGGAAGATGTCGGCCGACCGCTGGTACAGCTGGCAGGACAGCCGGCCGTCCGCGACGTAGAACTGGAACATGGTGTGACACGGCGGCAACGCCATGTCGTCCACGTCGGCCACGTTCCACGCGTTCACGATGTGCCGGCGCGAGTCCGGGTTGTTCCGGATCGACGCGATCACGTTCGCGATCTGGTCGACGTGCCGTCCGTCCGGCGTCGGCCAGGACCGCCACTGGTAGCCGTACACCGGGCCGAGCTCACCGTTCCCGTCGGCCCACTCGTCCCAGATCGAGATGTTGTTCTCGTGCAGCCACTTGACGTTCGTCGAGCCGCTGAGGAACCAGATCAGCTCCCCGATCACCGACCGCAGATGCAGCTTCTTCGTGGTCACCGCCGGGAAGCCGTCCCGCAGGTCGTACCGCGACTGGTACCCGAACACGCTCAACGTGCCCGTCCCGGTCCGGTCCCCCTTCTCGGTCCCGTTGTCCAGCACGTGCCTCAACAGATCCAGGTACTGCTGCATGCCGCCAACTTACAGCCCTGGCAGACTCGCGGCGTGGAACAGGTGCTGACGCTCGTGGTGCGCGTCGAGAAACAGGCCCGGCCGGCGCAGACCGATGCGCTGGAGACGGCGGCGCGGGCCGTGCTCGCGATCCTGGCCGACGAGCGGTCGTACGGCGAGGGGGAGTGGGCGGACGCGATGGCCGCCTGGCAGGACAACCGCATCCGCAAGATCGCCAAGCGAGCCCGCGGCGCCGAGTGGCGCCGGGCCGAGGCGCTGCCGGGGATCACGCTGCACGGCTACGGCACAGGCGCAGAGGAGTCGGCTGTGGCGGCCGAGGTGCGGGTGTTTCCGCCGTCGGGTGTGGACGACGTACCGCCCGACCTGTTCAAGCTCCAGGTGTCCGGCACCGACTTCGAGGACACCGCGGATCTTCCGCCGGTCAGGCCCGGCGTACCGGTGCTGTGGGTGAATCCGGCACTGGAGATGTCGAGTGGGAAGGCGATGGCGCAGGTCGGTCATGCTGCCCAACTCGCCTGGTGGGCGTTGCCGGCGCAGGCGCGGAAGGAGTGGGCGGCAACCGACTTCGAGCTTGCCGTTCGGACGGCGACTCCGGAGCACTGGCGAACGCTGCTCGCCGGCAACCTCCCGGTGGTGCAGGACGCCGGCTTCACCGAGATCGCCCCCGGTTCCCGCACCGTCATCGCCGACCACCCGCAGCTCCGGCGATAGCCCTTCTACCGGACGACGCGGTAGTGCAGGTGGGTGACGCGGTCGCCCTGGACCACGCGAGGGTTGTCCAGCAGGACTTGCGGGCCCACGTAGTCGCCGAAGAACTTGATGCCGCTGCCGAAGACGACCGGGGCGACGTTGTAGGCGATCTCGTCGACGAGCCCGGCCGCCAGCGCCTGGCCGGTGAGGTTTCCGCCGGTGACCGCCACGTCGTGGTCGCCGGCGTGTTCCTTGGCGCGGGCGATCGCCTCCTCGATGCCGTTGACGAACGTGAACGGTGCGTCGGGGAACGGCCATCCGGCCGGCGGCTGGTGGGTGACGACGAAGACGTGGTCACCCACCGAGGGCACGCCGTCCCACCCGTTGGTGATGTCGAACAGCCGCCGCCCGATCACGCAGGACCGTACGTTCGGCCAGGTGGAGTTGATGTAGTCCGCGCTCGCCCGGCTGAGGTGGAAGGGCCGTCCGGGGTCGGTCCCGTACACCTCGACCGGCCCGTTGCCGTACCAGTCGAACAGCGGCCCGACCGCGTCCTCGGTGTCCGCGACGAAGCCGTCCAGCGAGACGACGGCCGTAGCGATGACGCTGCCCATCACCTCACCACCCGGTACGTGAGGTGCTGCGCGGCCGGCGTCGACACGGCCTCGATCAGCTCCAGCGCGTACGCCGGTGCGCTCTCGGCCGGGAACAGCCGGGTCCCACCACCGAGCACGACGGGTGCCAGGTGCAACCGCAGGACGTCGGCCAGCCCATCCGCGAGCACCTCGTGGCAGATCTGCCCGCCGCCCATCACGTACACGTCCTTGCCGCCGGCAACCTCCTTGCCCTGGGCGACCGCCGCGGCCGGGCTGCCGACGAAACGGAACCGGTCGCCCAGCCGGGGACTGGCCGGCGGTGTGTGCGTGACGACGAAGACCGGCGGGTTGACCTCGCCGGTCGGCTTCGCGCCGTACCCCATCTCGTCGCTCCACCCGTCCGGGGCGTCGATGACGTCGAAGAGGTTCCGGCCCTGGACGACCGCTCCGCTCGCGTCGAAGGCGGCGTCGAGGACGGCGCGGTCCGCGTCGGTGCCGTGGAAGACCCAGTCGTGCAGGGCCTCGCCGCCGTCGCCGAGCCCGTTGCCGACGCCGGCGTTGGGCCCGGTGACGTAGCCGTCCAGCGACACCGAGATGTCGACGACGACCTGGCTCATGTCAGCCCTCCTTCGCGACCAGCTCGGCCAGGCGGTCCATCGAGTCCTCGATGCCGTTGGCCATGCCGTACTCGATCGACTGGTCGCGGGCCTCGACCGACGGGAACACCGACCGCTGGTGCAGCCGGACGCCCTTCTCGGTCGGCTCCAGCGTCATCTTCTCGATGCACACCTCGCCCGGCGCGCCCTCCCACTCGAACGTCTGGATGACGAGCCTGTCCGGCTCGACGGTGTGGAAGACGCCGCGGAAGGCGTACTCACCGGACTCGTCCTTGTGGATGTAGCGGTACTTGCCGCCGGTGCGGACGTCGTACTCCTCGATGGTCGCTTCCAGGTTGCGCGGGCCGAGCCACTGGGCGACCAGGTCGCGGTCGGACATCACCCGGAACAGTTGCGCGGGCGTGGCGGCGAACTCGCGGGTGACCTCGACGAACGGGGTGCCGGCCGGGGTGTTGATCGTGGTGCCGTTCATGGTTACTGCTCCTTGTCCAGTAGTGCTTCCATCCGGCGGAAGCGGCGTTCGGTCTCGAGCCGGTACTCGTCGATCCAGCTCGTCAGTGCTTCGAGGGCGGCCGGCACCAGGTGGCACGGGCGGCGCTGGCCGTCCCGGGTCCGGGTGATCAGCCCGGCGGCCTCGAGCACCTGGATGTGCCGCGACACCGCCTGCTTGGTGATCGGGAACGGGTCGGCCAGCTCGTTCACCGTGGCCGGTCCGCGCGACAGCCGCGCGATCATCGCCCGTCGCACCGGGTCCGCCAGCGCCGCGAACGCCCGGTCGAGCTGATCGTCGTCAACCATCATCTTTATCAACCATTTCCTTGATCAACTGATGCGTTGAATATAGACAGAGGCCGACGCGACCGTCAACCCGTCGACTTGAGCAACTTTGGTTGACAACCTGGAGATGTCAACCTAGGTTGCTTAGATGACCGAGTTGGTGGATCCCGAGGACCCTGCGGCCGGCCTGGCCGCGGTGGTGGCGCTGCGCCGGCTGGCCGACCGGCTGGAGGACAGCCAGGTGGAGCGCGCGATGCGGGCCGGCTGGAGCTGGTCCGACGTGGCCGAGGTGCTGGGGGTCACCCGGCAGGCCGTGCACAAGAAACACGCCCGGCGGCTGGTGGCCGCCGGTGTCGCCCTGAGGAGGCGCTGATGCCGTCCGACGTTCGTTCGATCCTGGTCCGGTCCGCGCGCGACGAGGCGCGCCGCGACGGCTCCCGCACCATCGAGGCCGAGCATGTCCTGCTCGCGCTCGCACGCCTCGACGAGACCGCGGCCGCGCGGCTGCTCGCCGAGGCCGGGCTGACCGAAGGCGCGATCCGCGACGCGCTGAACCGCGAGTGGGAGCAGAGCCTGGCGGTCGCCGGGATCGCCGTCCGGACCGGTTCGTTGCCCGAGGCAACGCCGGATCCGGATCGGCATCCGCAGATCGGCGAGTCCACGAAGCTGCTGCTGAAGCGCGCGATGGACGCACCGCCGAAGATCGGTGGCGGCGGCATGGGACCGATGCGGATGCTGGTCGGCATCCTCGACGCCGAGCGCGGCCGCGTGGCCCGCGCCTTCGCCGCGGCCGGCGTCGACCGCGCCGCCCTCCGCGCCCGCGCCGGCGCCGCGCTGGCCGCCGGCACTCGCTGATCCGGCGCGGGTTAGACCGTCTCGAAGGCCGCCATCATGGCCATGTCCTCGTGTTCGAGGTTGTGGCAGTGGATCAGGTACTTGCCCTTGTGGGCCGTGAACCTGACGAGCACCTCGACGACCTCGGCCGGGCGGATGTCGACGGTGTCCTTCCAGCCGCGGTCGTACGCCGAGATCTTGCCGCCGCCGCGGCTGAGGACCTGGAACGGGGCGAGGTGGACGTGCACCGGATGATGGACATCGGTGACGAACGACCAGATCTCGTCCTGGTCCAGCTTCACCTGCGCCTGCATCACCGCCGGATCGAAACCCTTCCCGTTGATCGTCCAGCCGCGGTGGTCACCCGCGCTCCCGCGCCGGAACCGCCACTCGCGCCGTACGACGCCCTTCGGCCGCGGAGCGTTGGCGTACGACGAGAGCGTCGCCGGGATCCTCGTGTCGTCCGGCGCCTTGCGCGCGATCTTGAAGCGCAGCACGTTCGCGTCGTTGTCGAGCTTGTTGACGACCGTGACCTCGTCGCCCGGCTGGTACTGCGAGAAGTCCACGATCACGTCGAACCGCTCGGCCGGCGCGATCACCAGCGTCTGGTGCTCGACCGGCCTGTCGAGCAGTCCGCCGTCGCTGCCGATCTGCACGAACGTCGCCGGGCCCTTGTCGGCGGCGAGCTCGTACCGGCGGGCGTTGCTCGCGTTCAGAATGCGGAAGCGGTACCGGACCGCGTCCACCTCGTGCACCGGCCACGGCGCGCCGTTCACCAGCGTGACGTCGGCGACGACACCTTCCATGTACGCCGACTCGACGCCGGGGCCGTCCTTTGCGGCCGGGTACAGGAACGATCCGTCGGCGTCGAACGCGCGGTCCGCGATCACCAGCGGGATCTCCCGATCGCCCCTCGGCAGTGGAAGATTCTCCTCCTCGTCGTCGCGGATGACGTGCAGGCCGAACAGGCCGCGATACACCTGCGGTGCGGTGTAGTCCATCGTGTGGTCGTGGTACCAGAGCGTCGCGGCGCGCTGCGTGTTCGGGTACGTGTAGGTGCGCTTGCCCATCGCCATGTCGCCGCCGGACATGTGGTGGCCGCCGTGCTGCCCGTTCGCGGGCATGATCAGGTCGAGAGGCCAGCCGTCGCTCGGCGCGGGCGTGTGGCCGCCGTGCAGATGCACCACGGTGGACACGTCCAGCTCGTTGACCTGCTCGACCACGGTGGTCCGTCCGCTTCGTACGTCGAAGGTGGGGCCGGGGAACAGGCCGTCGTACCCCATCACCTCGGTCTTGAGGCCGGGCAGGATCTCCAGGCTCGCCTTGCGCTGGACGACCCGGTAGTAGTCGGCCTTCGCGTCCGACCGGGCCGGCTTCTTGACCGGTGGGACCGGCAGCGGCACCTGGAACGGAGCGGGGAGTTTTGCCTTGCTGCGCAGGAGTTCGCCGGCCTGCGCGGGCTTGGCCTCCTGGCCGCAAGCGGTGAGAACCACGGCGCCACCGGTGGCGGCCAGAAGTCCTCGGCGGGAAAGCCTCATCGTTTCGCCTCCTGGCGGCTCAGACGTGCGGTGCGGCGGAACGACCAGGCGGTCATCCAGCAGACGGCGCCGACGATCGCGGTGCCGAGCGGGACGTGGACGGCGAAGTTCTGCAGGTAGCCGAAGGTGAGCTGGACGAACTCGGCGACGACCAGCAGCACGGACATCAGGGCCGGCCAGATCCGGCCGCCGCTGCCGATCGCGTAGCAGACGGCGGCGACCGTCTGGAGCAGCGCGATCATCCAGATGGTGCCGCCGATCACGCTGTGCACGTTCGTCATCGCGTCGACGTTGCCGGCCAGGAAGTACCCGGCCGCGATCGGCTGCGCGATCACGAGCACGGTGTGCAGAAGCAGGGTGACGCGCAGCACCTGCAGGCTGACGCGCGGCCGTCGTACCTTGATGGCCGGCTGGGGCTCGAGGGTGATCATGCGGCGACCGCCTGACGCCTGCCGACCCGGAGGGCGAAGGCGACCGAGACCACGACCAGCGCGATGCCCAGGGGGACGTGGATCGCCAGTTGGCGGCTGTACCCCATCGCGATCTGGACGACCTCGCCGGCCCCGATCAGCAGACTCACCGCCGGCGCGATCCGGTCGCCGCCCGTCCGCCACCAGATCGTTGCCAGCAGCAACTGCGCGAGCCCGAGGAAGGCCAGCGCCAGGCCGATCGGTTCGTGCAGGCGCAGGCCGGACGGCGAGCCGTTCAGGTACACGCCCGCGAACACCGGTTGCAGGCAGATCGCCAGCGCATGCACCCCGGCCGTCACGCGAAGCGCGTTCAACACCTTCATGTAGACAGACAATAGTAGCCTGGCTACATGTAGAGCAATCAGGTATTACCCCGAGGGGTCAGGTGAGGTGTCCCAGGGGTGCGACGGTGATGCCGGCCCGCTCGCAGACCCAGTGCGGGTCGGGGCCCAGCTCGGGCTCGATGCGGAGCTCGTGGTCATGCAGGTCGTCGCAGGCCGTGCAGCGCGGCCAGCGGACGCCGGAGTCGACCAGGCGGTCCTGGACATCCTGCGCCACCAGGCCCGCGATGTGCTCGGCGCCGTCGGGCCACTGGTCCAGCCACCACTGACGACCGGCGACGGCGTCCTCGAGCAAGGACACCATCACCGCGTCGTCGAAGCCGCGCGCGGCGAGGTCGTGGAGCACCATCGCCCGCGCGGTCAGCAACACCCCTGGCTCGTTCATCGCCCTTCAGAGTGCCAGACACGTCCGACAAAACCACGCCGCCGCCTGTCCGCATTTGGCTGGCTGACCAGCCAAATGCGGGGTTCGTCACTCCTGTTCAGGGTGGAGAACCCCAAAGCTCGGTGGTCAGCCAGGCAAATGGGGGTGGGCGGTCAGCGGGCAGGGGTGGGGCAGGTGGGGGCGGGGTCGATGCGGTTGGCGAGGCGGACCTCGCGTTCGGCGGCGGCCCGCAGTACGGCGCTGATCCGGGTCCGGATCGCGAAGACGCGGCGCGGCGTTGGCTCGTCGTAGGGCTGCTGGGGAGCGTTCGGGAGCGCGGACTGCGTGAGGCTGCGCGCGTTCTCGACGGCGGTGTTGCCGGCAATGAAGTACGTCATGGTTCTGCTCCCTCCCGAGAGCGTGGTTGATCGACCCGGGAACCGGACGGTTCCTGGGGGGTGTGTGGTTGTCAGTGCCTGTTAGGGCTTGGGCGCGGGTCCGCTGCTGGAGCGGACGATCAGCTGCGTCGGCATCAGCAGCTGGCGCTCGGTCGAGGCCGGGTCGAGCAGGATGCGGCCGACCGCGCGCCCCTTGTCCTTGATCGGCTGGCGGACCGTCGTCAGCCCGGCGGCCGCGGCGGCCGGGATGTCGTCGAATCCCGCCAGGGTCAGATCGCGACCCGGGGTCAGCCCCCGGACCTTCATCGCCTCCAGTGCGCCGAGCGCCTGCACGTCACTCAGCCCGACGATCGCCGTCGGCCGGTCCTGGGAGTCGAGCACGAACTCCGCGCCCTTCAGGCCGGACGCGAACGCGTTGTGCCCGCCGGAGACGATCCGCAGCCGGGCGTCCGGCATCGCCTTCTGCAGGCCCTGGATCCGCAGCTCGCAGTCGGTGTACCCGACCTCGTCGAGCGTCAGCTCCACCGGCCGGCCCCCGGCCGCCTGCGCGTTGTCGACCAGGACGACGACCTCCCGGTGACCGAGCCGGGCCAGGTGCTCGCCCAGTTGCGCGGCCGCCTCGACCTCGTCGATCGCGACCCAGGACAGGTCCGGGTGGTCGCCCCGGTCGGTCGACACCGCCGGGATCCCGCGGTTGGCGAGGATCTCCAGCGCCGGGTGTCCGCCCGGCACGCAGAAGATCGCCGCCGCGTCGATCGCGGCCTGCTGGACGGCGTTGCTGCCGCCGGCGATGTCGGTCGAGCTGAGCGGCATCAGCAGCAGGCTGGTGGCGAACTCCTCGGCGACCTCCGCGAGCCCGGCCAGGAAGCCGACTGCGTACGGGTCCGAGAAGGCGTAGGCCAGCTTGTCCGTGAACAGCACCCCGACGGCGCCCGCCTTCCCGCTGCGCAGCGCGCGGGCCGACGCGTCCGGTCCGGCGTACCCGAGCTCCTGGGCGGTGGCCAGGATCCGCTCGCGCAGCGCCGTGGAGAGCTGGTCGGGCTTGTTGTAGGCGTTCGAGACGGTCGACGGCGAGACGCCCACGGCCTTCGCCACGGTCTTCAGCGTCACTCCCGCCACCTCGATCACCTCATCTGTATCGTTCTTCTAAATCGTTCTAGAAAAACGATACAGATGGTCGTGCGCGAGTGCAACCGCAATATGGGAGATGATGGCGCGCATGGGTTCGTTGCTGGAGATCATCGCGTTGCATCCGGCGGACGCGGAGGCGGCGCAGGAGGGCGGGGCGGACCGGCTGGAGCTGTGCGCCTCGATGGAGGCGGACGGGTTGTGCCCGTCAGTGTCGACGGTCAGCGCGATCCGCCGGGTCACCGATCTGCCGCTGCGGGTGATGCTGCGGCTGGAGAATTCGTTCACCGCCAGCGGCGGTGATCTGAACCGGCTGACCGCGATGGCGCAGTCCTTCCTGGCCGCGGGTGCGGACGGCTTCGTGCTCGGGTTCCTGACGCCGGACAACCAGGTGGACGTCGAGTCGGTATCCGCGCTGGTCGGCACGTTCGCCGGGACGCCGTGGACGTTCCACCGCGCGATCGACGCGGTCCTGGATCAGCAGCAAGCCTGGCGTGCACTGCGCACGCTGCCCGGTCTGGACTGCGTGCTGACGGCCGGCTCGTCGATCGGTGTCAGCCACGGTCTGGACGACCTGTGCAAGCTGGCGAAGGAGGACGCCGCGGTGGCGGGCGTGATGATGGCAGGCGGCGGCCTGCAGCCCGAACACGTGCCCTGGCTGTACCAGAGCGGCGTCCGCCGGTTCCACGTCGGTACGTCGGTCCGCCAGGACGGCTCGTGGACGAAGGCGTACGTGAACTCCCGGTTCGTGCGCTCGTGGCGCACGCTGCTCGACGCGCAGGACGCGCGCGAATGATCCTCATCGACCCGCCCGCCTGGCCGGCCTGGAACCGGATCTGGTCGCACCTGGTGAGCGACGAGTCCCACGAGGAACTGCACGCGTTCGCGAAGGCCAACGGCATCCCGGAACGCGGCTTCGACCGCGACCACTACGACGTACCCAGCGACCGGTACGACGACCTGGTCGCCGCCGGTGCCGTACCGGTGTCCAGCCGCGAGCTGGTCAGCCGGTTGATCGCGTCGGGGCTGCGGCATCGCAAACGGCCCCCGACCGGATAGGTCAGGGGCCGTTTGTTCAGTCGAGCAGCTCGGTGACGGTGCCGGCGGCGACCGTGTGGCCGCCCTCGCGGACCGCGAAGCCGAGGCCGACGTTCATCGCGACCGGCTTCTCCAGCTCCACGCCGAGCTCGATCGTGTCGCCGGGCATCACCAGGGCGATCTCACCCAGGTCGATCCCGCCGGACACGTCCGTGGTCCGGAAGTAGAACTGCGGCCGGTAGTCCGCGGCGAACGGGGTGTGCCGGCCACCTTCGGCGGTGGACAGCGCGTGCAGGTTCGCCCGGAACCTCCGGTGCGGCCGGACACTGCCCGGCAGCGCCACCACCTGGCCGCGACGGACTTCGTCGCGCTTCACGCCGCGCAGCAGCACCGCCGCGTTGTCGCCCGCGTCCGCGGACTCCAGCGACTTGCCGAACGTCTCCATCCCGATCGCGGTGCTGGTGATCGTCGGACCGAGCCCGACCACCTCGACCGCGTCGCCGAGCTTCAGCGAACCGCGCTCGACGGCACCGGTGACCACGGTGCCGCGGCCGCTGATGGTGAGCACGTTCTCGATCGGCATCAGGAACGGCTCGCCGAGCTCACGGTCCGGCACCGGCACGTAGGTGTCGACCGCGTCCAGCAGCTCGCCGATCGCGGCGGTCCACTGCGGGTCGCCTTCCAGCGCCTTCAGTCCGGACACGCGGACGACCGGTACGTCGTCGCCGGGGAAGCCGTACTCCGAGAGGAGCTCACGGACCTCCAGCTCGACCAGGTCGAGCAGCTCCGGGTCGTCGACGGTGTCGGCCTTGTTCAGCGCGACGACCAGGTACGGTACGCCGACCCGGCGCGCGAGCAGCACGTGCTCCCGCGTCTGCGGCATGGCGCCGTCCTGCGCGGACACGACCAGGATCGCGGCGTCCACCTGGGCGGCGCCGGTGATCATGTTCTTGACGTAGTCGGCGTGCCCGGGCATGTCGACGTGCGCGTAGTGCCGGGTCGCGGTCTCGTACTCGACGTGCGAGATGTTGATCGTGATCCCGCGCTGCATCTCCTCCGGCGCACGGTCGATGCCGTCGAAGGCGACGAAGCGGTTCACACTCGGGTCGCGCTCCGCGAGCACCTTGGTGATCGCGGCGGTCAGCGTGGTCTTGCCGTGGTCGACGTGACCCATCGTCCCGATGTTGAGGTGCGGCTTGGTCCGCACGAACTGGCTCTTGGCCATGAGAAATCCTTTGTCTGTCAGAAGGTTCGGTGTGAGCCAGGACCCTCCGGCAAGCCCTCACAGCGCTGTCACCGCGTGGAGGGGGCCGGTTCGGGCCACCCTCCTCCGCGGGTCCTGCCGGGCAGGAGGAGGGTCAGCTTCGAGCGCCGGTGCAATCGACTGACAGAGCCCACGTGGGAGCGCCCGTCAGGCCGGTGCCTGACAGGTCGGACTCGAAAACCACGCGGAACATGCGGATCACGGTAGATGTCAACAGTGCCGGGAGCAACGGAATTCCCGGGCCCTCAGTTGAGCGCGAACAGCCGGGTTCCGTCGGAGAAGACCGGGCGGGCGGCGGCCACTGTGACGGCCGGCCTGTTGCAAGTGACTTCCTCGGACTTGGCCACCGGCTGCGTGTTCGGGCTGGGCAGGATCGGTCGCGGCTGGACGCCGGTGCTGCCGATCATCACGGGGGAGCAGCTGCCGTTCGGCTGCGGCATCAGCGTCACCACGCGCCCGTCCGGCAGCAGTGCGAACCCGTTCCGCGGGTACTCCGGCTGCTGCAGCCGCGGCGGCACCTGCAGCAGGTGGTGCCACTGCGGTGTCCCGTCGGCAGGACTCGACGACGACACGTCGTACGTCTGCGGTTGCCCGGGGTCGTTCCCGGTCCGGCAGGTGATGAGCACCAGTGCGGCATGCGTCGCGGCCAGCTGCGCGTCGCAGGACGAGGAGCCGAGCCGTGGGCGCGGGGTGCCCGGCACCGGCGTGGTCCAGATCAGGTGGCCTTCGCTGATGTCGACCGACCACTGGTACAGGGTGCCGCCGGCGGCGCCGGTCCAGATCAGGCCGGACACCTCACGAGTGTCCGGTACGGCGACCAGGTCGCCGACCCACGTCGACGGGTCCAGCTCCGAGCTCAGGTCGATTCGTGCGCCCAGGTCGACCTCCCAGCGCTGTGCGCCGGTCTTGATGTCGAGGCCGCGGACGACGGCGCCGTTGCCCGCACACGCGTCGACGACGACTGCCTGGTCGCCGACCAGCGCGCCCTGGGTGACGGTGCAGCGCACCTGCGCCCGCCAGTGTGTCGGGCTGCTGACGCCGTGCGCGACCACGTAGTTGTCTTCAGCCACGAGCAGCTGGTCGGCGTCGACGGCCAGCGCGGTCCCGTCGGTGTCGACCTCGGTCAGCACCTGTCCGCTGACCGCGTTCAGCACGGCGTACGTCGGCAGCTTGATGCCCGCAGGAGCGCGGTTGTCCGAGCGCGGGAGGTGCGCCACGACCGTGCGTCCGTCGGCGGACACCACCAGGCCCTTGGCGCCACTGGACGCGGCGTCCTGGACGTCGGCCCGGGAGTACCGCCACCTGATCTGACCTGTGGCCGCGTCGGACATGACCACGCCGTCCGGCCGCAGTTCCGCGACGCCGCCCGCCGTACCGGTGATGGCGCCGGTCGCCGGGACCTCACGGCTCCACGCCAGCGTCCCATCGAGCTGGACCGGCAGCTGGGTCGGCTGCGCGGTCGTGGTCGTGCTGACGGTGTTGGCCGTCTCCAGCCGGGCTTGGACGAACGGCTCGCCCGCCGAGACGACGACCCACGCCAGCAGCGCGCCACACACGGCGGTGGCGCCGATACCCAGCCAGCGCGGAGGAGCCTGGGCGTACGGCGGGGCGAGCCGCAGCCGTCGTGCCAGCGCCAGCAAGGCGCCGGCGAGCACCAGCGCGACCGAGGCGATCAGGAGGTACGGCCAGCGCTCGGACATGGCTGCACCGGGCTGGGCGACCGGCCAGCGCCACCAGCACACGCCGACGGCGATGAGCCCGACAGCCGCGAAGACGATCGCCGGAACGGTCATCAGGCGCTGCTGCGACCTCCGGAACCACGCACAGGCCAGGGCGGTCGCCACCGCCGTACCGGCGATCGGGGCCCACACCGGGAAGCCGCTGATATCGGCCGGGTCGGCGGGCCACTTGGCGGCGGCGCCGAGGCCGCGGCCCAGCAGGACCGAGGACGCGACGACCGCTCCGAGGGCCGCACCGAAGTAGACGACCGGGATGAGCCCGCCGATCGGCCGGGCCGCCTTAGGGCCCAGGGAGGCGACCTCCCGGGTCAGGTTCTCCCTGGCCGGCCGTTCCCATTCCTCGTGGCCCTTGGCGGTCGCGTACAGCCGGGTCTCGCTCAGACTCTGCAGGAACGACATCCGGCCGCGGGCGAAGTCCCGGTCGGCGATGTGGCCGTACTCCTGCCGGATCCCGGCGGCGTACTCGTCGTACCGCGCGGCCGGCAGGCTCAGAACCCGCAGATCGGCATCGCAGAGCACGGCGCCGTTGCGGTCGTCCGCCGCGCAGTCGTGCTTCGCAGTCAGCCGGACCAGGCGGCCGATCTCCTCGACCCGCGCGGCCTCGACGCCGTACGCCGCCAGCTCGAGCTCGGCCAGCTGCGCCGAGACCTCCTCGTTCTCGCCGGGGTCGGCCTGCGGGTCGTAGATGGCGTCGTGGAACCAAGCCGCCAGCCGCACCGTGTCCGCGTCGTCGGCGTACCCGGCCAGCTCGTCGATGGTCTGCAGGACCTCGGTGAGGTGCTGCTGGTCGTGATAGTGGCGATGTTGCTCTGCGTAACGAGCCAGCAGGTCGTCGCCCAACGGCTGCGCGTGCGGCAGCAGGCGATTCCACTGGTCGCGCAGGTCCATGGCCAAGGAGTCTGGCACCGGTAGGGAGCCGTCGCCGACCGATCCGGCGTTCCCGGATCGGTCCGTGGCCAAAGCGATATCGGCTCGTCACCTGACCGCTCCGGCAGCTGCGCTCCGCAACGAATTGCACCCGTAGAATTGCGGCGCAGATCACACTCCGGCGCAGCCTCCGGGCCTCGCGGACGACCCCGGCTACGCGCAGTCACTAGCGCAGCGCGACGACGATGTTCCGGCCGGAGGTGAGGACGAGGTTGCCGACGGCGCGGGGGTCGCGGCTGCAGGTGATGCCGGTGGGGAGGGGGACCTGGCGGAAACCGGCGCGGCTGATCACGTTGGCGACGCAGGCGGTGGTGCCGCGGGCCAGTGAGACGACTCGGCCGTCCGCGGTGACTGTGACCTTGTTGCGCGGGTTCACCGGTGCCAGGGTCTGCCAGGCGGTCAGGCCGGTGTTCGCGTCGATGGCGGTGACGATCGTCCGCCGGCTCACCGTGGTGCTCGGGCCGGGGCAGTCGATGACGATCAGGTACTTTCCGGCCGCATTGAGCAGCGTGCGGCAGGCCCAGGTCTTCGGCACCTCCCAGCGCCACCGGATGTCGCCGGTGCGTGGCTCGATCGCGGTCAGCGCTGCCGGTACGTCGGAGTCGCCCCCGGGCTCGGCCACCACGATCAGGCCCGCGACCACGACCGGGCGGCGGTAGGTGTCCGCCGAGGTCTTGGTCCACAGTTTCTTGCCCGACTGGACGTCCAGGGCGGTCATCTCGTCCGGCCGGTCGTCGCAGGTGTAGCTGACGAAGGTGATCACGGTCTCGGCCGTGGCGATGGCGCCCATGTCGGTGCAGTCGCCGGAGTCGTACGTCCAGCGCTCGTGACCACTGGGGTCGACGCCGTGCAGCTTGCCCGAGCGTTCACCGACCAGGAGCGGTTGCGCCTGCAGCACGAAGCGATCCCGGGTCCGGCCGGGCCACGCCGCCTTGCGGTGACCGGTGTTCGCGTCGAGCAGCAGGTAGCCGACGTCGGCGAACTGGGCGAGCACGTACTCGCCGTTGCCGGTGGCCGCGATCACGGGCTTCTCGTCGGAGTCGGAGCGGCTGTAGCGCCAGCGCAGCGCACCGGTGGCCGCGTCGAGCATCTCGACCACGCCGTTCGGGCGCGGGATCGCGACGCCGTACCGGGTGCCGATCGCCTCCTCCGCTCCGGTGCCCGCGACGGAGTCGCTGACCCACGCGACGCCGCCGTCGAGCACCGACGGGCTGGCCTTCCCGGCCTCGCGCGCGGCGCCCTCGATCCGCTCGTTCGACCGCAGGACGTACCCGCGGGACAGCGGCTGGACGATCAGCAACAGGACGAGAGCGACTGTTCCGGGTACGGCGATCCAGGCGAGCTGCTGACCGAGGTTGCGGGCCGGCAGGAAGCGGGCGGTCCGCGTGCGGAGCAGCGAGGCCACGAGGGCAGCCGCGCCGGCGCCGAGCAGCAGGATCAGTGCGGAGATCAGCAACGGGACGCGCAGACCCACGCCGACGGCCGGGTTGGTGCGGGGCGCTTGGGCCCAGGCGATGAGCAGTCCGGTGACGGCAACCGCCAGTACGGCGCCTGCGATGAGACGGGCGCGCTGACTGGCGCTACGGGCGCAGCGGAAGAGGACTGGCGCGCTGAAGAACGAGAGGACAGCCAGAGCGACCGTCGGCCAGCCGGCCTCGTCTTGTGCGGCCGGGGTCTGCCAGGACGCGCCCGACGCCGCAATGGCGACAACCGCGGCAGCAATCGCGGTGAAGGTGGCGGTCGCGGTCAGGGCTGCTTGTTGCCAGCCACGCCACGGGGCCGGAAGCTCGCTGTCCAGCTCGGCGAGCTCTGCTTCGAGGTTGACCCGGGCGACCGGGCTGAGACGTTGGCGCGCCAGCTGGGTCCGGTACAGATGGCCGCCGAGCAGTTCACGGACCTCGTCGTACCTGTGCTCCAGCGCGGCCTTCCGGTCGCCGGCGTCGCGTCGTACCTCGGCTGTGTGAACGGCGTACCGGCTGGGGTCGGAGGCAAGGACGGCGTTGACGGCATCCAGCAGTACGTCGCCGTTCGCGTCGCGGCGCGGCGGCGCGTAGGAGTCCGGCGGCGGTGCGGCGAGGTCGCCGGTCAGCCGGATCAGCCGGGCGACCTCGGCGATCCGGACAGGAGGTACGCCGTACTGCGGCAGCAGCTGCTCGGCGAGCCGGGCCGAGGCCTCGGCGTCCTCGTCCGGGGTGCCCCCCGGCTCGTGGACCGCCCGGTGGAACCAGGCCGCGAGGCGGACGCTGGTGGGGTCCGTGGACAGCTGGATGAGCGAGTCCAGCGCGGTGAGGACGATGCCGAGGTAGTGGTCGCGGTAGGCGCGACGGGTGCGCTCGACGTACCGCGCGACCAGGTCGTCGGCCAGCGAGGCAGACCCGGGCACCAAGTCGTCCCACCGCGCCCGGAGCTCCACCACTGCTTCAGTCTGCCAGCCGCACTTCTACAACCGTCCCACGATCACCCCACCGCGAGCTTGCGGTTGCTTACTGCTTCGCCGACAGGATGCCTGTGAGCAGGCCGGGGTAGAGGGCCTCGAGGTCTTCGCGGCGCAGGATGCTGATCCGCCGGGTGCCGTCGGTGTGAGTGGACAGGACGCCTGCCTCGCGCAGGATCTTGAGGTGGTGGGCCCGCGTGGACGCGGTCACCGGCAGCTCGATCTCGCCGCAGCAGACGCCGGCCGGGTTGTCGGCGAGCGCGCGGACGATGGTCAGCCGGACGGGCTCGCCCAACGCCTGGAGAACCGCCTCGACGCGGATCTCGTCCCGCCCCGGCTGCGGGAGAACTTTCGTGGCCATGGCTCAATAGTACGACGCCTGTCGAAGTTCGATGAACTTCGTAGTACGATGCTCGTCGAACTACTGAACCTCGTCCCCCGGAAGGTCTTCGATGTCCGCACGGATCTACCTGCTGGGCGCCGGTGCATTCGCGGTCGGCACCAGCGCGTACGTCGTCTCCGGTGTCCTGCCCGACGTCAGCTCGGAGCTGCACGTCTCGCTCACCGCCGCGGGTCAGCTCGCCACCGCGTTCTCGCTCTCGTACGCGATCGGCGCCCCGATCCTGTCCACACTGACCGGTCGGTGGGAGCGTCGTACCCTGCTGATCGCCGCACTGGTCCTGGCCGCGCTCGGCAACCTGATCGCCGCGGTGGCCGCCGACTACCCGGTCCTGATCGCCGGCCGGGTCGTGGCCGCGCTGGGCGCCGCCCTGTACACACCGGCCGCCACACTGTTCGCCACCAGCCTGATGCCGCCTGAGGAACGCGGCAGGGCAGTGGCCATCGTCTTCGGCGGTCTCACCTTCGCACTGGTCCTCGGCGTGCCCGCCGGGACACTGCTGGGCCCGACGCTCGGTTACAAGGGCGTCTTCGCACTCATCACCGCGGTCGCCGTACTGGTCGCCATCGCCGAGCGTGGCGCGCTCCCGAAGGTCGACGCTCCGCCTGTGGTCAGCCTGCGCGAGCGCTTCGCCGGCGTGACCGACCGGCGTGTGCAGGTCGTCCTGGCCATCACGGTGCTCGCCGTGCTCGCAGCGTTCAGCGTGTACATCTACATCGTGCCGCTGCTCAAGCACACCGCCGGACTGACCGGCAACGTCACCGGCCTCCTCCTGCTGCTGTACGGCGTGGGCGCGGTGATCGGGAACTTCCTCGGCGGACGGATCACGGACCGGTTCGGCAGCCTCCGCACGCTGGTCGTCCTGATGGCCGGCATCACGGCCGTCCTCGCCACACTGGACCTGACGCTCACGACCGAGGTCGGCGCCGGAGTGGCCCTCGTGGTGTGGGGCATGCTGACCTGGGCGTTCAACCCACCGATCCAGAATCTGCTGATGGAGCTCGGCGGCGGACTCCTCATCTCACTGAACGCGTCCGCGATCTACCTGGGCGCCGGACTGTCGGCCGTTGTCGGCGGACTGGTCATCCAGACCGTCGGAGTCGGCTACCTCCCCGTGCTGGCCGCAGCGCTGTCGCTTGTGGTGCTCGGCCTGGTCTACGTGCTGTGGCGTGACCCGTCTCTGCAGCGCGTCGAGGAGCTCGAGCGTGACGAGGACATCTACGTGACGGCTACGGCTGACTGAGAACTGCAGGCAGGTCCTCGCTGTGCAGGACGACCAGTGAGGTGACCGCGCGAGTCAGACACACGTAGAGGCGGCGGAGCCCGGTCCGCTCGTCGGCTTCACCAGCCACGATGCCGGCCGGCTCCACCAGCACCACATGGTCGAACTCGAGACCCTTGGCGAGTGAGGCCGGTACGACGTCCAGGTGGGCCTCGACGTCGTCCTCGTCGCCCAGCACCGAGAACGGGATGCCCTGCAGCGCCTTGCGGGCCGCGGGGACCAGCGCGTCCGGGACGATCAGCCCGATCGAGCCGAGACGCTCCGACACCTCGCGGACGGTGGTCACCGCGGCGGCCAGGCTGTCGGGCACGCGAGTGATGGTCAGCTCACCGCGTGCCCGTCGTACGGCCGTCGGCGGTTTCAGGTGCGGGGCGATCGTCGGGAGCAGGCGGGCGGCGTACTCGATCACCTGACCCGGGACACGGAAGCCCGCGGTCAGCTCCTCGGTGTGGGCGCTGGTCTTGCCCAAGTGCTTCAGCGCCTCGTCCCACGACGGCGTGGCCCACGGCGTGGTGCCCTGTGCGATGTCGCCGAGGACCGTCATCGAGCCGGTCGAGCAACGCCGCCCGACGGCCCGCAGCTGCATCGCGGACAGGTCCTGCGCCTCGTCCAGCACGACATGCCCGAGCGACGGCGTACGGTCGACCAGGTCGGCGATCTCGTCGATCAGCGTGGCATCTGCGACGGACCACTTGGCCGCGCCCGCGAACCGCGGCACCTTGTCCCAGATCAGCAGCGCCTGCTCTTCCGCGGTGAGGATGCCGTCGGCGTGCCGGGCCAGGAGCTCAGGGTCGGTAAAGAGACGGAAGAGCAGCTTCGCCGGGTCCACAGCCGGCCAGAGCGCATCGGCGTACTGCTTGACCGGGCGGCTGCGGGCCACCGAATCCTGCACGCGGTCGTCGGGGGAGTCGCCCGCCGCCTCCATCCGCAGCAGGACAGCGTGCGCCAGGCGCTGCGGCAGCATTGCACGGCCGGCGCCGTACCGGATGCCGCGGCTGCGTAGCTCGGTGACGAGCTCCTCGGCCTGGTACGCCGCCACACGCCAGCGGTGCGCCCCGCGGGGCACCACGAGCGACTCCTCGGGCAGCTTGACGTGGGACCAGACAGCCCGGTGCAGCACCTCGGCCATCCGCGCATCGCCCTTGAGTACGTCGACCAACGCCGGCCCGGGCCCCGCCACCTTCACGCGCGCGACCATCTCCTCGACGGTCGTCTGCTTCGCCTCGATCTCACCGAGAGCGGGGAGGACGTCGCCGATGTAGCGCAGGAAGCTCGCGTTCGGACCGACGACGAGGACACCGGCCCGGCTGAGCTGGTCACGGTACGCATAGAGCAGGTACGCCGCTCTGTGCAGCCCGACCGCGGTCTTACCGGTACCGGGGGCGCCCTGGACACAGATGGTGTCGTCGACGCCGGCGCGGACGATCACGTCCTGCTCGGGCTGGATGGTGGCCACGATGTCGCGCATCGGGCCGGACCGCGGGCGCTCGATCTCCGCGTCGAGGATGTCGCTGTGCTGGTCGTCCTGACCGCCCGCGGTGAGGTCCTCGTCCTCGAAGGCGGTCATCTCGCCATGCGTGAAGCCGAACCGCCGACGGATCCCCACGCCCATCGGCTCGGTCTTGCTGGCCCGGTAGAACGGCACCGAGATGTCGGCCCGCCAGTCCACCACCAGCGGCTCGCCCAGCGCGTCGTTTACGTGCCGGCGGCCGATGTGGAACGTCTCGTCGGTCGGCTCGAGGTAGTCCAGCCGGCCGAAGAACAGGGGTACGTCAGGGTCGTCCTCCAGCTCCTTCATCCGCTGGAAGATGGCGGCCTGCAGGAACTCCTGGTTCACCCGGTCCGCGCTGTGGATCTCCAGTGCGCCGGTCTTCTCCCGCATCTGCGCCAGGGCCGCCCGGGAGGTCTTCAGGTAGTCCTTCTCGGCCTGGAGAGTGTCGGACGTGTCTGAGGGCATGCTGAAACCTCCGGCGAGTGTGGGGAGCCCAGCTACGTTACTTGAGCACTCTGCGCGGCGGAACTGAATTACGGGTCCGTGGGCTGTCTGCGCGCAGACCGCGCCGCAACAGCAACGGCAGGCTGACTGCCAGCAGGACCAGCGCGACGAGGCCGTCCAGCCAGTAGTGATTGGCGGTCACGACGACGACGCCGAACGTGATGATCGGGTGCAGCAGCCAGAGCCAGCGCCAGCGCGACCGGGTGATCAGGATCATCGACAGCGCGATCAGGGCGGCCCAGCCGACGTGCAGGCTCGGCATGGCGGCGAACTGGTTCACCGCTCCGCCGGTGTGGTCCGGTCCGTAGACGGACTGACCGAACCGCAGCCCGGTGTCGACGAAGCCCGGCATCATCCGCGGCGGCGCCAGCGGGAACGCGATGTGACCGATCAGTGCCAGTCCGGTCAGCGACACCATCGTCCAGCGGACATGTGAGTACGCCTGCGGCCGCCAGATGCTCAGCCAGAGCAGTACGGCGGCCGTCAGCGGCGCGTGCACGCTGGCGTAGTACAGGTTGGCGCCCTGGATCAGGTGCGGGAGCTGGAGGGCCCAGTGCTGGACCGCGGCCTCGTTCGGCAAGTGCAGCCAGTTCTGGAACGACAACACTTCGTGGGCGTGATCGAACGCCGACCCGGAGTGCCGGGCAGCGAGCTGCCGGCCGGCGCTGTAGACGAGAAAGAGGGTGGCCAGCAGGACTGCTTCCCGGACCACTCTCCAAAAGACCTTCTGCTGTTGTTCCCTGCCCTGCCCCACCCGCTCCAGCGCTTGTATCCCCATACCGTTCGACGGTACTCGCCGTACCCTCAGGATGTGCCCAGGCCGGTCCCTGATGTTGCCCTGGGCAACCCCTGAGCGGTCAGCCCTTCACGGCGCCGGTCAGCACCCCCTTCGCGAAATGCCGCTGCAGGAACGGGTAGATCACCAGGATCGGCACGATCGAGACGACCAGGATCGCCATCTGGATCGATGCCTGCGGCGGCAGCAGTTCGGCGCCGAGCTCCGCGCTGCCGAGCTGCGTGTCGTTGATGACGTAGGTCCGCAGGACCAGCTGCAACGGCCACAGCCTGGAGTCGTTCAGGTACAGCAACGCGGAGAAGAACGCATTCCAGTACGCCACCGCGTAGAACAGGCCGATCACCGACAGCACCGCCTTGGACAGCGGCAGCACGATGTACGAGAACGTCTTCAGCTCACCCGCGCCGTCGATCCGTGCGCTCTCGGTGATCTCGTTCGGCAGGTTCATGAAGAACGCCCGCAGAACGACCACGTTGAACGCGCTGATCATCGTCGGCACGATCAGCGCCCAGATGCTGTCCAGCAGCCCGACACCCTTCACCGTCAGGTACAGCGGGATGATGCCGGGGGAGAACAGCATGCTGAACAGCACGACCAGCAGGATCGGCCGGCCCGCCACGAAGCCGGGCCGCGACAGCGCGTAGGCCAGCAGACACGACACCGTCAGACTGAGCAGCGTGCCGACGATCGTCACGAAGATGCTGACGAACAGTGCCCGCGTCACCACGCCGCCGGCGAACAACGACTCGTACGCCGCGAAGTTGATCGACTTCGGCAGCAGCACCAGACCGCCGGACTCGTTGATCTGCTTGTTCGGCGCCACGCTGGTCGAGATCACGCCGACGAACGGAATGATCACGACCGCGCAGAAGACCAGCAGCACCAGGCCCTTGAAGGCCCGCATCGGCCAGCCCGGCATCGGGACGCCCTGGACGATTTTCCGGCTCATTTCTGATACACCCCCTGCTCGCCGAAGATGTGGGCGACCTTGTTCGCGGTCAGTACGAGCACCACGCCGACGATGCCCTTGACCAGCCCGACCGCCGCCGCGACGCCCCAGGCGCCGCCCAGTACGCCGTTGTTGTAGACGTAGGTGTCGAGCACCTCGCTGACGTCGCGGCCGACCGCCTGCTGCTGGAGGATGATCTGCTCGAAGCCGACGGTGAGCGAGTCACCGAGCCGCAGGATGAACAGCAGGATGATGATCCCCCGCAGGCCCGGCAGCGTCACGTGCCAGAGCTGCTTCATCCGGCTCGCGCCGTCCACGCTGGCCGCCTCGTACAGCTGCGAGTCGATCTGGGACAGCGCCGCCAGGAACAGGATGGTCGCCCATCCGGTGTCCTTCCAGATGATCTGCGACGTCAGCAGCACGTGGAACAGCTCGGAGTTCCCGATGATGTCGATCGTCGACAGGTCGTGGGACCGCAGGTAGTTGTTCAGCAGGCCGCTGCCGCCGAGCATCTGCTGGAACAGCGCGACCACGATCACCCAGGACATGAAGTGCGGCAGGTACAGGATGCTCTGTGCGATCCGCTTGATCCGCTCCGAGAACAGCGAGTTCAGCAGCAGCGCGAGCAGGATCGGCGCCGGGAACACGAAGACCGACTGCAGGCTGGTGAGGATCAGCGTGTTCTTCAGCGCCCGCAGGAACGCCGGGTCGCCGTTGAAGATCACACTGAAGTTCGCCCAGCCCGACCAGTCGCTGCCGCCGATCCCGAGGAACGGCTGGTAGTCCTTGAACGCGATCACGTTGCCCAGCAGCGGCACGTAGTGGAACGCGACGATCAGCGCGACACCGGGCAGCGCGAACAGCAACAGCACACGGTCCCGCAGCAGCCGCCGGCCGAGGCTCAGGCGCTGCTGCGGGTGCTTGGCGGATCTCTGCAGCATTACTTCCCTGCCGTGTCGGCGTGCGCCTGCTCGAGCTCGGTGCGGATCTTGTCGCCGCCCGAGGACTTCCAGGTCTGCACCGCGGCGGCCCAGTCCGAGACCGGCTTCTTGCCCTGCACGATCTGGCTCTCCAGGTCGTCCAGCGTCTTCTTCAGCTGGGCCTGCTTCTTCGACGCCGTGTCGGAGTACAGCCCGTACGACGCGTCGTACACGAGCCGCTTCGCGATCTTCTCCTGGATCGCGTGCTGCTTCTGCGGCACGTCCGGCTTGCCGGCCCAGTACAGCGCCAGCGTCGAGTCGCTGACGTACTGCAGGCCGATCCCGGTCTCCACGGTGCCGACCTTGGTGGGAACCGGGTCGGTGCCCTTGAGCGTGTAGTGCCGGCCCGCGACGCCGTACTTGCGGAACAGGTACTCCTCGGTGCCGAACGGCGCCGCCATCCAGTTCGCGATCTTCAGCAGCGTCTCGGGTGTGTGCTTGCTGTCCTTGTTGAACGACGTGACGTTGTTCAGCGCCGCACCCATCCACGGCGCGCCGTCGCCGCCGTCGAAGCCGGGGACGTCGAGCATGTTCACCGCGAACGCGTCACCGGCGGTGTTGTCGTTGTAGTACTGGTTCCAGGCCACGAAGCTGTCGTAGTCGAACGCGGCGATCCCGCCGTTGAACCACTGCTTGCGGGCGCTGGCCTTGTCGTTGAAGGCGTCCGGGTTCACCACGCCGGCGGCGACCATCTTGCGGCCGGCCTCGAGGGCCTGCTCCTGCGCCTCGTGCTCGTACATCGAGGTGAACTTGCCGCCCTCCTCCTTCCAGACGTTCGGGATCGCCAGCATCATCCGGATCGTCGACATCGGCACCCGGGTCCAGGCCCACTTGTTCTGCTTGGCCGCGGTCAGCTCCTTGGCCAGGTCGAAGAACTCCTGGAAGTTCTTCGGCGCCGGGTCCTTGATGCCCTTCGCCTCGAGCAGGTCCGCGCGGTACAGCGCGAGCGAGGTCCGGGACATTCCGCGCGGCACCGGGACGCCGTAGATCGCGCCGTTGAAGACGCAGCCCTTCCAGAACTCGGTCGGGATGTTCGCCAGGAACGGGTACTTCTTGATCGCGTCGCCCGACAGGTGCTCGGTCAGGTCCATGCACTTCGACTTCACCAGACCGGGGATCTGCGGGGTGTCGGGCGGAATGTTCAGGATGTCCGGCAGGTCGCCGCCCGCGATCCGGGTCGCGAACTTGTCCTTGTACTCGTCGTTGGACGCCATGCTGATCTGCAGCTCGGAGCCGAGCCGCTTGTTCAGCTCCTGCCAGAACTGGTTCTTGTCGGCGGCCGGGGGAATCGCGCCGGGGATGTTCGTCATGAACGTGATCGGCTTGCCGTCACCAGGAGCCTCGGCAATCGCCCTCACCGGGTTCGCCGGGTACTTCAGGAAACCGTCCAGCACTACGTCGGTGCCGGGCAGGTCCGGCGTGATCTCGCCGTACTTCGTGTACGTCGGCAGCTTCACCGCCGCGTTCGCCGCGGCGGTGTTCTTCTTGTCGGACGCGCACCCCGCCAGCAGCGGCGTACCCGTGACCGCGACAGCGGCGGCGGCCAGACCGCCGCCGAGGAATGTTCTTCTGCTGACCGGCATGAGGCCTCACTTCCATCGGAGGCCCACACCATGACATAGTACGTCCTATGTCATCAAGAGTCGGCGCTTCGGAAATCTTCGATCCGGCGGGCAGCGGGTATCACACGTTCCGCATCCCGGCGGTGCTCGCGCACGGCTCGGTGCTGCTCGCGTTCTGCGAGGGCCGCCTGCACGGCTCGGGTGACGCCGGTGAGATCGAGGTCGTGCTGCGCCGGTCGCTCGACGGCGGGCTCTCGTGGTTGCCGTTGCAGGTGGTGTCGGCGGAGCCCGGCAAGACGTGCGGCAACCCGGTGCCGCTGGTCGATCCCGCGTCGGGCGACATCGTGCTGGTCACCGTGCAGAACGGCGCTGCCGCGGTCGAGATGTCGCTTGCCCGAGGCATCGATGCTGTCGACGGCCGGCGGGTCTTCGTGCAACGATCCGCGGACGACGGCGCGACCTGGAGTCCGGCCGTGGAGATCACGTCCCAGGTGAAGCCGGGCGACTGGGGCTGGTACGCGACCGGTCCGTGTCACGGCATCACGCTGCGCTCCGGGCGTCTCGTCGTACCGGCGAACCATTCGTTCGTGCCGGACCGGCCGGTGGACGACCTGATCCGGCTGAACGGCGGGCACTGCATCTACAGCGACGACGGCGGTGTCACGTGGTCGGTCGGATTCGTCGACCGCAACGACGGCGCCGAGATCAACGCCAACGAGACCACCGTCGCCGAGTTGCCTGACGGCCGGTTGTACTTCAACGCGCGCAATCACCAGGGCACCGGACCGGCCCGGGTGCACGCGTGGTCGTCGGACGGCGGTCAGACGCTCGACGCGCCGTACGCCGGGATTCCCGAGATCACCGCACCCGGGATCCAGGGCAGCGTGCTGTGCCTGCCCGACGGGCGGTTGCTGCTGTCCACGCCGGTGCACCCGGACAGCCGTCGCGAGCTGACCGTCTTCGTGAGTTCGGACGACGGCGCGTCCTGGAAGCCGGCGCTGGTCGTGCACGAAGGTATGGCCGGCTACTCCGATCTGGTGCTGCTCCCCGATGGTTCGGCCGGAATCTTCTACGAGGCCGGTGAGACCTCGTCGTTCGCGACCTTGCGCTTCACACCATTCGTCCTTTGAGGTTGGGAGACCCCTTGACCGCATCCGCCCGTCTGGCCGGCGTCGTACCGCCGCTGGTCACTCCGCTGACCCCTGAGTACGACGTCGACACCGCATCGCTGGCCCGGCTCATCCAGTACCAGCTGTCCGGGGGTGTGGACGGGGTGTTCGTGCTCGGCACCTCAGGCGAAGGCACCTTCCTGACCGACGAGCAGCGCCAGGTCGTGCTGGAAACAACGGTCGGCGAGGTGGCCGGACAGGTCCCGGTCCTGGCCGGCGTCATCGACACGTCGACCAACCGGGTTGCCTCCCACGTCTCCGCGGCCCTGAAGGCCGGTGTGTCCGGCATCGTCGCCACCGCGCCGTTCTACGCCGCCACCCATCCGGCCGAAATCGAGCGCCACTTCACGCGCCTGGCGGAGCTGACCGGCGACCTCCCGTTGTACGCATACGACATCCCGCCGCGCGCCGGCACCAAGCTGCCGGCGTCTCTGGTGACATCCCTCGGCGAGCGGGGCGTGATCGCAGGGGTGAAAGACTCGTCCGGCCAGGAAACCTCTCTGCGCGAGCTGGTCATCTCCCGCCGTGAGAAGAAGCTGGACGACTTCGTGATCATGACCGGCTCGGAGGTGACGGTCGACTCCGCGCTGGCGTTCGGCGTCGACGGCGTCGTCCCGGGCCTGGGCAACGTGGACCCGGCCGGCTATGTGCGTCTGTTCAAGGCCGCGGCAGCCGGGGACGCGGCGGCGGCACGCGACGAGCAGGACCGGTTGTTCCGGCTGTTCGAGATCATCAACGTCGCGGACCGCTCGCGGATGGGGGCCAGTTCGGCGGCGCTGGGTGCGTTCAAGGCCGGCCTCTACCTGTTGGGCGTGATCTCCTGCCCGCTCACGGCGTACCCCAGCATCCCCTTGGACGACACGGAGATCGCCGCAGTCCGGCCGCTGCTGGAACGCGCCGGATTACACTGAGCGATCTCAGACAATGGGAGGCCGGCAGTGACAACGGGTGGGCTCAGCCGGGCACGTGGTGCGGCAGGCAACCAGACCTTCATCCGGGACGCGATGAAGTCGTACATCCTGGAGCGCGGGCTGAAGGCGGGTGACCCGCTGCCCAACGAGCAGGAGCTGATGGCGCAACTCGGCGTCGGCCGGCACCCGCTGCGGGAGGCGATGAAGGCGCTGCAGGCAGTCGGCATCATCGAGATCCGGCATGGGTACGGCACCTATGTCGGCGAGGTGAACCTGCAGTCCCTGGAGGACGGCCTCGCCTTCCGGATGTCGCAGTCGATGGCGGGGGACCTCCGCGACGTACAGAACGTCCTGGAGGTCCGCCAGGCCATCGAGGTCGGCCTCGCCGACGACGTGGTCGACCACTTCAAGCAGCACGGCTACGAGACCCTGGAACCGATCGTCGAGCGCATGGAGGCCAAGGCCGCCGAGGGCAAGTACTTCCCCGACGAGGACTGGGCCTTCCACCAGGCGCTCTACGAGCCGCTCGGCAACGCCCTCGTCATCGACCTGCTTTCAGTCTTCTGGCGAACCTTCGCCCAGGTCGACGCCCGCCTCCCCGGCGCCCGCTACACCCCCGCCGACGCCGCCGCCTGGCACCGAGACCTCCTGGTAGCCCTGGAGTCCGGCAACCCCGCCACCTACGCCCACTCGATGAAGTCCCACTTCAACGGAATCCACACCCGCCTGGACAGCTAAGTCCGCGTGCAATCTCGACAGGACGTCTACGTCCACTGAAAGCGAGGCGCCAGCGGGCTGAGCGTGCCATGCGCGCTCGGGTGCGGACACGTCCTGTCGAGCTGGCACACCTGTGGACAATCCACCTCGTTGCTGCGCCGGTTTGGGGCACCATCGTCGGATGGAATCGGTCGGCGCGGCGCTCGAGCGCCATGGCGGTTGGGCAACGCGTGCCGAACTGATCCGGGCTACTTCCCGCCGCGCGGTGCAGGCCGCGCTCGAGCGCGGTGAGGTAGAGCGGATCGCGTTGGGGATCTATGCGTTGCCGGGCCTTCCGGTCGACGAGGTGGCCGTGCTCGCCTATGACGGGGTCCTGTCGCATGTGAGCGCTGCACACAAGCTCGGGCTGCCGCTCTTGCTGGCACCGGAGAAGCCGCACGTCACGCTCCCACCCGACCGCCACCCACGTCCGGGACCGCCGGCCGTCCTGCATTGGGCCGGGACCTCCTCTGATGAACGACGGCGCCGGATCACGTCACTGCTGCGGACAGTCGTGGATTGCTCTCGCATACTTCCGTTCAGCGAGGCCCTGGCGGTTGCGGACGCGGCCCTCGCGACCGGTCGGCTCAGCCAGGACGAGCTGCTCGCTGCTGCTTCCGCATTGCGTGGCCACGGCTGCCCGAACGCTCGCAGAACTGCCGCGGCTGCCACCCACCTGTCTGACAGCTTCCTCGAGTCCGCCCTCCGGGCGCTTCTCATCAGCGCGGGCATCGAGGGCTTCGAACCACAGATGTTGGTGACCCATGGCTGGTTTCGGGCCAGGGTGGATCTGGGGCACCGGACGGCCCGGTTGGCGCTCGAGGCGGAAGGCTTCGAGTTCCACGGGTCGCGGCGTGACTTCGCCGCCGACTGTCATCGGTACGACGAGTTGGTGGCCGCGGGGTGGCTCGTGCTCCGATTCACCTACGAACAAGTGATCGGCGAACCGGCCTGGGTCGTCGCGACCGTCCGGGCCGCGCTGGCTCGACGGCTCGTCGGCTGATCGCGTGCCATCTCGACAGGACATGTCTCCCGGACCTCGCCTGGTGGTGAGAGCGCTGAGCGTGGAGCCGACCACCTCAGCCCGACACGTCCTGTCGACCTTGCACGTTTCTCAGGCGAAGAGGTTCTCCGCGTCGACGATGGTGTAGGCGTAGCCCTGTTCGGCGAGGAAGCGTTGGCGGTGGGCGGCGAACTCGGCGTCGATGGTGTCCCGGGCGACGATCGAATAGAAGCGGGCGGTGCGGCCGTCGCCCTTGGGGCGGAGGACGCGGCCGAGCCGCTGGGCTTCTTCCTGGCGGGAGCCGAAGGTGCCGGAGACCTGGATGGCCACGGACGCCTCGGGCAGGTCGATGGAGAAGTTGGCGACCTTGCTGACCACCAGCCGGGTGATCTCGCCGGCGCGGAACGCGTCGAACAGCCGCTGGCGTTCGCGGACCGTGGTCTCGCCCTTGATCACCGGGCATTCCAGTCGCTCGCCGAGTTCGTCGAGCTGGTCGATGTACTGACCGATGACGAGCAGCGGCTCACCCGCGTGGTGCTCGGCGATCCGGCGGACCAGCTTCGACTTGGCCGGGGTGGACGCGGCCAGGCGGTAGCGGTCCTCGGGTTCGGCGGTCGCGTACACGAACCGCTCGGTCTGCTCGAGATCCACCCGCACCTCGATGCAGTCCGCCGGCGCGATCCAGCCCTGTGCCTCGATGTCCTTCCACGGCGCGTCGTACCGCTTGGGGCCGATCAGCGAGAACACGTCGCCCTCGCGGCCGTCCTCGCGGACCAGCGTCGCGGTCAGCCCGAGCCGGCGCCGGGTCTGCAGGTCGGCGGTCATCCGGAAGATCGGCGCGGGCAGCAGGTGCACCTCGTCGTACACGATCAGGCCCCAGTCGCGCGCGTCGAACAGCTCCAGGTGCGTGTACACGCCCTTGCGGCGCGTCGTCATCACCTGGTACGTCGCGATCGTCACCGGGCGGATCTCCTTGCGCGCGCCGGAGTACTCGCCGATCTCGTCCTCGGTCAGGCTGGTACGGCGGAGCAGCTCGTCCTTCCACTGCCGCGCGGACACCGTGTTCGTGACCAGGATCAGGGTGGTCGCGGACGCCTGCGCCATCGCGGCCGCGCCGACGATCGTCTTGCCGGCGCCACAGGGCAGTACGACGACACCGGAGCCGCCGTGCCAGAACGAGTCGGTGGCCTGCTCCTGGTACGGGCGCAGCTCCCAGCCGTCCTTCACCAGGTCGATCTGATGCGCCTCACCGTCGACGTACCCGGCGAGGTCCTCCGCGGGCCAGCCGAGCTTCAGCAGGGTCTGCTTGAGGTGACCGCGCTCGGACGGGTGCACCAGGACCGTGTCGTCGTCGATCCGGACGCCCAGCATGGGCTTGACCTTGTTGCTGCGCAGGACCTCTTCCAGCACCGGCCGGTCGGTCGTCACCAGGACCAGTCCGTGCTGCGGGTGCTTCTCGAGCCGCAGCCGCCCGTATCGATCCAGGGTCTCGGCGATGTCGACCAGCAACGAGTGGGGGACCGGGTAGCGGC
The DNA here is from genome assembly GCF_040610875.1 of Kribbella sp. NPDC003505. Lineage (NCBI taxonomy): Bacteria > Bacillati > Actinomycetota > Actinomycetes > Propionibacteriales > Kribbellaceae > Kribbella > Kribbella sp. NPDC003505. Next base: position 284,865 of record NZ_JBEXNA010000012.1, read on the forward strand.
TGTAGCGCAGCAGCACGTCGATGACCTGCTCTGCGTCGTGCCCTGCAGCCCGCGCGTTCCACAGGCCGAGCGGGGTGAGGCGGTAGGTGTGTACGTGTTCCGGCGCCCGTTCCAACTCGGCGAACGGCGCGATCGCCTTCCGGCACTCGTTAGCGTCCGCGTGCGCCGTTTCCAACAACAGCGTCTTGTCCGACTGCACGATCAGTGGACCGTCTGTCACCCGCAACTCCTATCCTCGCCCCGACCCTCCATTGTGCCTCCTCCGCCAAAACGGCTCAGGTCACTCGACCGCCCTGGCCGCGGAGATGCGGTGCAGCGCGTAGGTGCGGGGGTTGTCGGTGGTGTCGTCGTACGCGGTGAGCCAGCCGTCGGCGACGCGGACCGGCTCGACGATGCGCTCGGAGGAGTGGCCGTTGTGGTCGACGTACGCGATCCAGGTGCGGGTGTGCGCCTCGGCGGCGTTGGTGAGCACGGCGATGGTCTCCGCCGGGGCCGCGGGCTCGATCAGGCCGTCGTCGCCGGGACGCTCGGCGGCGATGCGGTCACCGGCCCGGACCTTCTCGATGACTGCCTTCACCTGGTCGTCCGTCAGGTCGAACGCGCTCTCGTTGAAGTCCCTGCTGGTACGACGACGCGGTGCCTCGCCGCGGCGCGGCGCGCCGGTCACATGCACCGATCCGTCGAACGTCTCCGCCAGCGGCGCCAGCCCGGCGTCCCGGAGCCTGCTCAGCACCATGTCCGGCGGTGACGGCGACACGACCACAGTTGGTGCCAGCCGGCGGAACCGCACACCGGGCAGATTCGAGTTGAGCAGCTGGGTCAGCACGGCCTCGTCGTCACAGCGCAGGTACGTCGACGCAGTCCCGAGCCGCAGTACGCCGTGGCGCCGCGCAACGTCGTCGATCAGGTACGCCAAGGGCTGCGGCACCGGGGTCCGGGAATGCTCTGCGAGCCACGTGTGCAGCTGCTCCGCGGTCCGTCCGAGGTCGAACGCACGCCGTACCGAGCTCTCACTGAACCGGTAGACGCCGGCACCGCCGTCCGACTCCACGTCCGCCATCGCCGACAGCTCGTCCTGCACCGTACGCACCAGGGGCCCGGGGGCAACTGCGGTGAGGTCGGCCTGCAACAGCACCTCGGAGACCGGCTCAGGCATCAGCGGACTGATCGCCTCGGCCAACTCGTCGGCCGTCGGCTCAGCTCCCAGCAAAGGCTGAGCGTGCGACGCCAGCGCGCCCAACCCGGTCAGCCCGAGCAGGGCGGCCTCGGACACGCTCCACTCGACCAGGTCGTCCCGGAACTGCCCGCCGCGTCGTGGGCGATGCCAAGCCACCCAGGTCACGACGGTCTCCGGAGCCGGCGCAGTCCCCGGACCGGCCTCGGCCAGCGCCTGCAACGCCAGTAGCCGGATCTCCGGCGCCAGCAACCGCTCCAGATCGGGTGCCAGTGCGTTGATCAACCTCTCGCGCGCAGCCGCAGTACTACCTGTGCTGTCGCGCCGGCCAATCAGCCCGATCGCGCGGAGACCTGAGAACCAGGCCATGGCGAGCTGAGCCCACCGATGCGCCAGGTCCAGCTCCAGCCAGTCGTCGTACGAACTGGTCGGCAGCCACAGCTCGCTCGTACCGACCTCAACCGCTGCTACCAGCCCAGCGGCGTACGCCATCTCGAGCACTGCCGCGGCGGTGTGCTCCTCGGCGCCGATCTTCCCGGCCAGACTGCGCAGCTCACGGACACCGACGCCACCCGTGCGCAGGACGGGCGGCGGCTCCGTGCCCAACTGCTCCAGTGCCCGGTCCACCAACCGCACCAGGTCCAGAGCCGCACCGGCAGCGGCCCGGTCCGCGATGGTGGCAGACACCTTCTTGCCGTCCAGCGGCGGCGGCACCGGACGCGTCGACGCCAGCACCCGCCCACCGCGGAGGTGCAGACCGATCTGCCGCGGCAGCACCACCGTGTTCGCGTCCTTGGGTACGACGAGACCGCGCGCCAGCAACCGCTCCACGGGAGTGCGCGCCGACGCGATCGTCACCGGCCGGTCGGCCTTCTCGACCGAGCCCGTCGGCGGACCCCAGGTCAGTTTGTCGAGGACCGCGCGCGCGTCCGCCCCGGCGTCCTCGATCAGCTTGTCCAGATCACCGAAGTGCCGCGTCGTACTCGGGCCGAGTCCCGCCGGCGTCGGTCCGAGCAGCTCGTGCACCGCACGGATCGGACGCAGGTCGTCCTCGGCTCCCCAGACCAGGGCGAGGTCGAGCAGCTCGGCGACCCGCGGCTGAACGACCTCCACCGGCTGGCCGACGCCCCGCGCCAGCGCCTCCAGGTCCACCGGCTCCGGCAGCGCGGACAGCGACTCCAGCAGGTCCACACCGAACTCGTCGAGCCGGTTGATCGCCCGCGCCGCGGACGCGTTGCTCGTCGCCCGCGCCGCGAGCTGCCCGGTGTCCGCGGGGATCGGCAGCGCCAGATCCGGCCGCCGCCGCAGCAGCTCACCGAGCGCGGCATCACCCCAGCCCCGCAACGCCTCGGCGAGGGTACGGGGGCGGGTGGGCTCGGTCGTGCTCATCCCTACAACGGTACGGGATCCGCGCCGAGGTCGGTCAGGATCTTCGCCACGGTCTCGTCCAGCGTGCTGTCCGGGCCGATCACGGTCTGCTCGACGCCGTCGAGTACGTCGCGCTCCCGGTACCAGTCCTGCATCATCTCGGGGCTGACGCCGGGCAGGTCCCGCGTCCCGTGCCGAACCACGGTCTCCGCGAACGGGATGTCGAAGTAGTAGTGCAGGGTCGTGCCGCGGTGGTCCGTGGTGAGCCGGCGCAGCATGTCGCCGTACCGCGCGGCGTCCAGGATGCCCTCGAGCACCACGTCGTACCCGTGGTCGAGCGCGTAGCGGACGTTGGTGTCGATGAGCCCGATGTTCACCCCGGCAGGGTGGTCGTGCTCGCGCAACAGGATGCGGCGGATGTGGTCCTGCTCGACCCACGCCGTACCGCGGCCGAGGCGTTCGCGCAGCGTTCGGGCAGTGGTGGACTTGCCGGAGCCCGAGTTGCCGCGCAGCACGACCAGGCGGGTGTCCGGACTCCCTGTCACTCAGCTGCTCCGGCGTGTCCGATCCGGTGGAAGCCGACGCGTTCGTAGACGGCTGCGACCGCATCCGACTCGGCGGACAGCAGTACGACGTCCACACCGTTGTCCAGCGCGTGCTCGACCAGTGTCGAGGTCACTGCGGCACCCAGGCCACGCCGGCGCATGGACGGCAGCGTGCCGACGCCGACGATCTCCGTCATGGAGCCGACCGGCTGATGAGTCCCGCTGGCGACCATGCCCTCGTCGGTGAACGCGCTGGCCGTCACAGAGACTCCACGCCGCATCCGATCCTGCAGGGCCGCTACTGTGTCGGCCGCCATCCCTGCAGCCGCGGCGTCCCGCTCTGCCGGCCCGGCCGAGCCAACAGCTGTGCCTGGCTCACCGAATGCGAGCCCGGCGACCGCACGGGCCTGTCGTACCGGGCCCTCGTCCGCCGAGATGATCTCGCAGCGGGCATCTGCCACGGCAGGACGGAAGTCCGCGCGCTCCAGCACCAGCAGGGGGTGCTCGACCACAGTGAGGCCGGCTGCCGCGGCTGCCGGACCCAACGACGGGCAGGTCTCCACGACCCACTCGAAGCTCAGCGGGATCTCCAGCTCGGCACACCGCTCCCGCACGAGCTCGATGTCAGCCGGCTGGATCGTCGCGCCCGAACCGGGCACCGGGCGTGCGTAGTACGGCCAGATCGTCGTACTGCGGAACAAAGTGAACGGCCCGACCTGTTCGGGAACCGCGCCGGACAAGGGAACCTTGTGCAGGTAGTCGTCGACTCGCGTGATCATCGCGAAGCAGTGAACCACCCCGGCAGCCCAAGCGCCACCGACTATGTCGAAGTGCGCCGTCCGGCTCCGACGTTCCCTACGTCAGCCACGACGAGCGAGGAGCATCAGATGGAGAAAGTGACGTCAGCGGACGGCACGACGATCGCCTACGACCGCTTGGGCAGCGGGCACCCGCTGGTCCTGGTCGGGGGCGCGCTGTGCGACCGGCACGCGCTCAGGCCGCTGGCCGACGAGCTGGCCGGCGACTGCGACGTGGTGACGTACGACCGCCGCGGCCGCGGGGACTCCGGCGACAGCACCCCGTACGACGTCCAGCGCGAGGTGGAAGACCTCGCCGCGCTACTGACTGCCTTCGGCGGTACGGCCGCGGTCTACGGGCACTCGTCCGGCGCCGGCCTGGCGGCGATCGCCGCGAGTCAGCTGCCGTTCACGAAGGTGGTGCTGCACGAGCCGCCGTACGGACCCGACGACGTGGACCCGACGGACGACGGCGAGCGGGTGCTCGAACTGATCCGCGAGGGCCGGAACCGGGAGGCCGTCGAGCTGTTCATGCTGATGACCGGTGCGCCACAGCCCGACGCGCTGGAGGTGGCCGCGCTACCGGGCGTCGCGGAGCTCGCGCCGACGCTCGCGTACGACTTCGCTGTGATGGCCCACGAGGCCAACACACCGGTAGAGACGCTCCGTGCGGTCACGCAGCAGACCCTCGTGGTCGCCGGGACCGCGACCGCGCCGTTCATGCTCGACGCGGCCCACCGGATCGTCTCGATCCTGCCGAACGCGACGCTCATCGAGCTCCCCGACCACCACCACGTCGTACCGCCGGAGGTGCTCGCCCCGGTGATTCAGGCGATGATCTCGATGGACACCTTGTCCGGGTAGAACGCGACGTGCTCGCGGATGTCCGCGACCGCGTCGTACGGCTGCTCGTAGGTCCAGACGGCGTTCACCAGGTCCGGCAGGATCGAGTAGTAGGACGCGTCGCCCTTGTACGGGCAGTAGGTCTGGTGCTCGGTGCGCTCGAGTCGCGTGAAGTCGACGTCCGCGCGCGGGATGTACTGCACGGCCGGATAGTTCGCCTCCTGCAGCGACAGCGCGTCGCGGGTGTCCGCGATCACCACGTCGCCGACCTTCACGACCACCCGGTCCGGGTTCTTGCGCACGGTGATCGGGTGGTCCGGTCCGGGAATCTTCACAGTCTTGTCCGCCATAACCGCTGACAACCCCGCCCGGCCCGGCGCCATTCCCCGGATCGGCGATGATCGGCGGATGGAGTTCCGACAGATCCAGTACTTCGTCACCGTCGCGGAGCTGCTGAACTTCGGCCGCGCCGCGGAGCAGCTCGGGATCGGCCAACCGGGCGTGAGCCAGCAGATCGCCCGTCTGGAACGCGAGCTCGACGTCCAGCTCTTCGACCGCTCGGCCCGCGCCGTCCGCCTCACCGAGGCCGGCCAGCGCTTCCTCCCCGCCGCCCGCTCCGTCCTGGCCGCCGTCGAACACGCCCGCACCGCCGCCACCGCCGTTCCCACCCGCCGCCTCCGGCTCGGAACCAGCACAGGACTGGGCGAACGGCTCGAGGTCGTCGTTGCGGAGCTTTCGTCCGAAGGCCTACACGTGGAGCTGGAGAGTACGTCGACGCGCGCCCGGCTGGAGCGGGTGAAGGCCGGCCAGCTCGACGCGGCCTTCGTCCGCGGCACGGATGCGGCAGCCGGCCTGGAGTTCGTCCCGGTCTGGGACGATGACCTGCTGATCGCCCTGCCCAGGACTGCCGCGCCGGGGCACGACGTCGACCTGACCGATCTTCGCGAACTTCCCCTGAGGATCACCGACCGCCGCACGAACCCGCCGCTGGTCGACCTGGTCCTGTCGGCCTGCGCCGCCGCCGGCTTCGAACCGGTCCTCGGCCCGCGCTCGAACAACCTGCAGGACACCCACGCCGCGATCGGCGCCGGCGCCCCGAGCTGGACCGTCATCTACGAGTCCCACGCCCGCCTGCTCCGCGAGGGACGCGTCGTCTTCCGCAGACCACACCCACGGCTGGCGCTGACCACCAGCCTGGCGGTCCCGGCCGGTGCGACGGTCGGCGGCGACCTCGCCGTACTGCTGGAGGCCTGCCGGAGGGCGTCCGATCAGTTCGAGTGATCGGAGGACATCGCAACTGCGTCTCGTTCGCGGCGGCTCTGGCGACTGGAATGGGCTCAGAAGCCGTCAACGAAAGGAAATCCGATGCCTGTCGTCACCGTCCTGCAGGGTCCGCGGACCCCGGAACTCAAGCGCGAACTGGTCCAGAAGGTCACCGACGCGTTCGTCGACAGCCTCGGCGTCCCGGCCGAGAGCGTCCAGGTCTGGATCCAGGAGACCCCGCCGGAGAGCTGGGCGATCGGCGGCACGCTCACCGCCGACAAGTGAACCCAGCCCTGCCTGCGGTCGTCGGGTCAGTCCGCGGTGAGCTCGACGACCAGGCAGGGGCCGCCGTCGAAGGCGCCGCCGTCGATACCCAGGGCCAGACCGTCGGCGTACAGGTGCGGCCCGGTCAGGAACTGCGGGTCGATGCCGAGCTGGTCGGCGACGATGCTGTGGCCGTGCACGATCCGGCGGCCGCCGAGATGCTGCAGCATGATCCGGGCCACCTCGGGACCGCTCGGGCCGCGGAACGCGTACCGCGACGTCATCCGGCGCCAGATCTCCCACCACACCTCGATGTCGTCGGAGTGCAGCTCGGCCCGGGCCGCGGCGTTGATCTGGTCGATCGTGTCGCCCCACTCGACGTACTCGGCGGTGTCGGAGTGCATCAGCAGCTGGTCGGCGTCCAGGCCGAGCATCGGCCGGTCGAGCAGCCAGGCCACGTCGTCGTCGGTGAGCAGCTCCTGGTCGCGGTCCTGGCCGCCGTTCAGGGCCCAGGAACGCTCGAAGCTGCGCAGCGTGAGGCCCTCGTGCGGGACGAACGTGTCGCCGAACTTGTACATCCCGAGCGCCAGGATCTCGTGGTTGCCGAGCAGCATCCGGACCGCGCCGTCGGGTGCCTGGTCGATCAGGCCGCGCACGGAGCGCAGGACGCCGATCCCGTCCGGGCCGCGGTCGAAGAAGTCGCCGAGGAACCACAGCCTGACGTCCGCGCCCGCCCAGTTGCCGTCGGCATCGGTGAGGCCGGCGGCGTGCAGCGCGGCGGTCAGTTTCTCCAGGTGGCCGTGGATGTCGCTCACGGCGTACACCCGGGTCACGTCATCCCCGCAGCGTCAGCACGATCAGTACGACGTTGAGGGCCGTGACGGCGGTGGCTACCAGGCATGCCGCGAGAGTAGTCGCCCGGCGGTTGACGAAGTCGCCCATGACGCGCCGGGAGGCGGTCAATCTCACCAACGGCCACAGCGCGCACGGGATGCCGAAGCTCAGCACCACCTGCGAAACCACCAGTGCGCGGCTGGGGTCGATACCGATCGCAAGGACGAGCAGCGCGGGGATCAGGGTGATCAGGCGCCGCACCGGCAGCGGGACGTGACGCTGCCAGAAGCCGTCCAGGATGACCGAACCGGCGTACGTCCCGACCGACGAGGACGCGAAGCCGCTGGCGAGCAGCGCCAACGCGAACAGCAGGGCCGGCAGCTGACCGAGCCGGTCACCGATCGCGACGTGGGCCGCCTCGAGCGAGTCGGCGCCCGTGCCCTTCAGGGCAGCCGCGGCCACTACGACCATCGCCAGGTTGACCGCCCCGGCAAGCGCCATCGCGACCGCGACGTCGAGCCGGGTGGCCCGCAGCACGCGGGACTTGCCGTTCTCGGAGCGGATGGTCTTCCAGTGCCGGTCCGTCACCAGTGCGCCGTGCAGCCAGATCGCGTGCGGCATCACGGTCGCGCCGAGCATGCCGGCCGCCAGTACGAGCGACTCGGTGCCGTCCAGCCGGGGCACCAGGCCGCCGACGACGCTGCCGGCCGACGGGTCCGACTTCACGGTGGACACCACGAAGCCGACCAGTACGACGGCGAGCAGGCCGATGATCGCGGCCTCGAACGGCCGCTGGCCGCGTTTCGACTGGTAGACCAGCAGCGCGAACGACACCACACCGGTGATCACGCCGCCGACCAGCAGCGGTACGCCGAACAGCAGGTTCAGCGCGATCGCGCCGCCGACCACCTCGGCCAGGTCGGTCGCCACCGCCACCACCTCGGCCTGCGCCCACAGCCCGGTCGACGTCGAGCGCCGGAACTCGTCGCGGCACAGCTGCGGCAGCGTCCGCCCGGTCGCGATGCTGGCCTTGGCCGCCAGGTACTGCACCAGGACGGCCATCAGGTTGGCGCCGACCACCACCCAGCACAGCAGGTAACCGTACGTCGCACCGGCGGCGATGTTGGTGGCGAAGTTACCGGGGTCGACGTACGCGACGGCAGCCACGAACGCCGGCCCGAGCAGTAACAGCCCGGACCGACTCAGTTGCCGCCGCAGCGGTGCCGGTGCGTACATGAGAGAAGTCTCTCTGTCTGTACCCAGCGCGCAACCCCTGTGCGCGTTTTGAGACGCGAGTTACGCCCAGGCGAAGTGCACATCCAGGGTGACCTCGACGCTGCTGTCGCCCGGAGTGACGTTGATCGCGGCGTCGAAGTTCGCCTTCCGGCCCGCGGCGGACGCCGCGTACCGGATCGGGAACGCGTTCTGGGTCTCCGCGATCGCGGTGACCGATCCGAGCGAGAACCCGGCCAAGGCGGCCAGGTGCTCGGCCTTGGTACGCGCCTGCTGGAAAGCGAGTTCCCGGGCCTGCGTCAGCAGCTCGGACTTGTCCTCGATGTCGAACTGCAGCCCGTTCAGGGTCAGACTGTTGCCCGCAGCATCGACCGCCGCGTTCAGTAGCGCGCCGAACCCCGTGAGGTCCTTCGTCTCGACCTGGATCATGTGTGACGCCTGGAACCCCACGTCCGTACCGGGCTCCCTGAAGTGCTGGAACACGTTCACCGCGCTCGTGCCGAGCTGCGACTCCACGACACCCCGACCATGCAACGCCGCGGTCACAGCCTCAGTGAGCTCGCCGACTCGCGCGACCGCAGTCGCCACGTCCGGTGCGAACGCCTCCACCCCGAATGTCGCTCGCAACACATCCGGCGCACCACTGACCTGCCCCGACCCGACAACAGTCACCCCAGCATCCATAACGGTCAGTCTGGCATCACCTGCAAGTCATCTGGGCATGTCTTCGTGCTGGACCGGCAGGGGAATCTGAAGAAGGACATCCGGGTCGGTGAGGGTACGGCGTACCACCCGGGCGGGCTGGACTTCGACGGGAAGGACGTGTGGGTGCCGGCGGCGGAGTACCGGCCGAACTCGCGGGCGATCGTCTACACGGTCGACCCGAAGACCTACCGCGTCACCGAGCGTTTCCGGGTGCAGGACCACGTCGGGGGAGTGGTGCGCGACCGGACGACCGGTCAGGTCCACGGGGTGAGCTGGGGCTCCCGCACGCTCTACGACTGGACGCCCGCCGGCAAGCAGCTCGGCAAGATGGCCAACGAGTCCCACCTGCTCGACTACCAGGACTGCGACTACGCCGCTCGCGGCAAGCAGCTCTGCGGCGGCGTCACGACCCTGCCCGGCCCCAACAACACGTCGTACGACCTCGGCGGCCTGGCCCTCCTGGACCTCCGCACCAATCGCATCCTGCACGAGATCCCGTTCCCGTACTTCTCCCCAACCACCAACCACAATGCCACCCGAAACCCGGTAGCCCTCGAAACCACCCCCACCACCCTCCGCCTCTACACAGCCCCCGACGACGGCGAAAACCCCGGTGGCACCGAACTCCAGATCTACGAGTCCCCGCTCAAGTAGGCGTGACGGTCTTCGCCGTCTCGAGCAGCCGGGTGGCCCAATCGATGCTCTTGGCCGCGTCTGCGGCACACACCGAGGTCGCTTGGTACTGCGACTTGGACTTGAGCCTCAGCAGCCGGGACAGCGACGCGCTGCTGTCCCGGCCCGCCGGTCCGGCACCCTTGAGCTCAGCGATCGCCTCGGCGTGGTTGTCGGACTTCTTGGTCCGGCCGGTGAGAGCCAGACAGATTGCATCCTTGGAGTTGATGCCTGAGGTCACGGCGTTGGCCGCCGCCGCGTTGTAGAGCTCGAGGTCATTGGTCAGGTCTGCGGCGTCGAGAAACTCGCGAGCCTTCGCCAGGTGCGCCCGGGCTTCGTCGAGTGCAGGCACTAACCGGCCTTCCGGTCGAGGGTTTGCCGTGGAGTGCTGCCGGTGATCGGCACGGCGTCGCGCCGGAGTTCGTTGACGATGCGCTCCTTGCGACTGATGAGGTCGCGCACCTCTTGCCCGCTGTATTCGACAACCTCACAGGAATTGCCGGACCACAGACTCGCGTGTGCCGACAGTGTGTCGACCTGCCTGAGCCACACAGGATCCGACGCGTCGACGTCGTCCGGCCGGACGATCAGCAGATCGACGTCGCTGCCGGCGTCGCCTTGCCCCCGGGCGGTAGAACCGAAGAGCCAGATCGCCTTCGCAGGGATCTCCCATGCCTCGGCTTCTGCCCTGATCCGGTCGAGCAGGACGTCGCGGAGTCGTGCGAGCTGATCGATCGCCGGTGCCGCGACATGATCCCGGTTGAGCGTGTAGAGCCGGGCGCGACCGGCCGGCTCGGCGATGACGACGCCGTTGTCGACCAGGTCGGCCAGAACCTTCTGGACGCCGCTAGGGCTAGCTGGAGACTGCAGGAGCCCGGCTACGGCCCGGCCGGTCAACGCGCGATCGGTTCGGGCGAGCACGCCGAGAACCCGGCCGTGCAGCCCCGGCACCACACTGGACATCGGCTCGGAGAAGCGCATCCGCAGTCCACCTCCATTGCCCACTATATCAAGCATATGTCCACTTTTCAGAACATAGTCAGCTGGCCCGCGGAATGATGCGGGCGGGGATGTCGTGGTGGTGGCAGAGGGCCAGTAGGGCGGTGCCGTCGATGAGTTGGAGGGGTTTGCCGTTGGCGAACTGGTAGCTGGTGGGGCCGAAGCCCGAGGTGGTGATCAGAATGCCTTTGGTGGCGCCGGCGTCGACGACGGTGCCGAAGAGATCGCGGACGGCGGACGGTGGGACGGTGCGGGTCCAGAGCTTCGCCTGGACGACGAACTTCCCGCCGGTGATCGGGCGCGGGTCGTAGGCCACGCAGTCGATCCCGCCGTCCGTCCCGCGCCGGAACAGCCTGGTCTCCAGCCCCATCCGCGTGAGCAGGTTGTGCACCAGATGCTCGAAGGCCTCGGGGGTGAGATCCAACAAGTTCGGGCGGGCGTCGATCTCGCTGATCACGTCGACCGCCTCGACGGTGCGCGGGTCGGCGAGGTCGAACTCCAGCACCGGCTCGACCGGCTGCAACTCCTCCGGGTGCCGTGACACCTCAGCAGCGAAGTAGTGCCGCACGCACGCCACCGGATCGAGCTGGTCGAGCACCAGCGCCTGGTACTGCTCCCGCGTCGCCCGCAACGTGATCAGGCACGGCCGCACGGTCTGCCCGGTCGTCAGGTCGACCGACTCGACCATCCCGTTGAACACGACGGTCTCGACCACGCCGTACCTGTCGCTCCCGAACACCAAGTGCAGCGCGCGCAGAGCCAGCTGCGCCACCAGTTGCTGGTACAGCCGTCGGAGCTCCAGCGGCTCCCGCATGACCGGCAGCACCGCATCCAGCGAGCGGTCGTAGCGGTACGAGGCTTCGGCCGGTACGGCGCTGACGTCGGGCAGGTCCCACTCCACCGCGAGCAGCGTCGACTCGGGGACGTACCCGACCTTGCGCCGGCGCGGAAAGTCGAGCGGCTCGGGCACCCGGTCCAGCGCCCGGGTGAAGTACCGCGTCACGGCAGCGCGGTCGCGGGTGCGGACCGCGTGCTCGTACGCGTCGATCCGCGCATGCTGCTCCGCGGTCGCCTCGTCCAGCCGGCGCTGGTGCTCGACCTGCTCCCGCAGCGCTCGTGCCACCCGCTCCTTGCGGGCTTCCTCAAAAGCCCGGTGCCGCTCGATCGCCTCCGCGAACCGGTCCTCCGCATCGGCGAGCCGGCGCGCGAACCGGCGCTCGGCGCCCCACCACCGGAACCGGCCCGGCGCCTGGGGCACGAACGCATCCCAGACAGGTCCGGGATGCGCCTCGAGATCGGCCGTCGACACGGTCGGCGGCGCGCGCCGCGCCGCCCGCTTCAGGGTCTGCAGCTCGGTGCCGTGGACGTCGACCGCCAGCGCGCCGGCGAGGATGCCGCCGAGGACCTGGACGCGCTCCTGCACCGCAGCGGTACGTTGCGCCGCCTCGGCAGTACGCCCGGGCGGACGGTCGCTGCGGGCGTGACCTTCCACGGATCGGCCCATCGCCTCACACCTCTCCACTCCAAGGTAACGGTCCCAGCACGCTCCGCGACCGATGTGACGCAGAGTTGGTAAGGACATTGCTTGCCGTCCACCCCTCGTTTCCTGCCGCGCGTGCACTTGCAGACGCATTTGGCGAGCGTGACGATGGCAACTATGAGCCAGCCGTCGTATGCGTCCGGGGTGTTCGAGGTTCCGTTGCTGGGCGAGACGATCGGCGCGAACCTGAGACGCACGATCCACACGTACGGCGACCGCGAGGCGCTCGTCGAGGTGCAGACCGGGCGGCGCTGGACGTACGACGAGTTCGGCGCCGAGGTCGAACTGGTCGCGCGCGGCCTGATGGCCCGGAACATCGCGAAGGGCGACCGGGTCGGCATCTGGGCGCCGAACCAGGCCGAGTGGACGATCACCCAGTACGCGACCGCGCTGATGGGCGCGATCCTGGTGAACATCAACCCGGCGTACCGCACCCACGAGCTGTCCTACGCGCTGAACCAGTCCGGGGTCCGGCTGCTCGTCTCCGCGACCGAGTTCAAGACTAGCGACTACCGGGCGATGGTCGACGAGGTGAAGCCCGACTGCGCCGCCCTCGAGCAGATCGTCTACCTCGGCACCGGCGACTGGGACGCGCTGCGCGACGACGCGGCGCGGATCCCGCTCGACCAGTTGCACGCCCGCGAGGCGGAGCTGTCCTTCGACGACCCGATCAACATCCAGTACACCAGCGGTACGACGGGGTTCCCGAAGGGCGCGACGCTCAGCCACCACAACATCCTGAACAACGGCTTCTTCGTCACCGAGACGATCGCGTTCACCGCCGACGACCGCCTGTGTATCCCCGTGCCCTTCTACCACTGCTTCGGCATGGTCATGGGCAACCTCGGCTGCACCACGCACGGCGCCTGCATGGTGATCCCGGGGCCGGCGTTCGATCCGGCGGCCACGCTGCAGGCCGTCCAGGACGAAGGGTGCACCGGGCTGTACGGCGTACCGACGATGTTCATCGCCGAGCTCGGCCTGCCGGGCTTCGCGGACTACGACCTGACCAGCCTGCGGACCGGGGTGATGGCCGGATCGCCGTGTCCGGTCGAGGTGATGAAGCGCTGCGTAGCCGACATGCACATGGCCGAGGTCGCGATCTGCTACGGGATGACCGAGACCTCGCCGGTGTCCACGCAGACCCGGCGCGACGACGACCTGGACCGCCGGACGTCGACCGTCGGCCGGGTGATGCCGCACGTCGAGGTGAAGCTGGTCGACCCGGCGACCGGGCTGGTCGTCGACCGCGGCGAGACCGGCGAGCTGTGCACCCGCGGGTACTCGGTGATGCTCGGGTACTGGGACGAGCCGGACAAGACCGCGGAGGCGATCGACCAGGCCCGCTGGATGCACACCGGTGACCTCGCGACGATGCGCGAGGACGGCTACGTGAACATCGTCGGCCGGATCAAGGACATGGTCATCCGCGGCGGCGAGAACGTGTACCCGCGCGAGATCGAGGAGTTCCTCTACACGCACCCGGCGATCGCCGACGTCCAGGTGATCGGGGTCCCCGACGAGAAGTACGGCGAGGAGCTCTGCGCCTGGATCAAGCTCAAACCCGGCGCGGACCCGCTGGACGCCGACGCGGTCAGGACGTTCGCCGCCGGCAAGCTCGCGCATTTCAAGATCCCGAAGTACGTCGTGCTCGTCGACGACTTCCCGATGACGGTCACCGGGAAGATCCGCAAGGTCGAGATGCGCGAGAAGTCCGTCGAGCTGCTCGGACTGAACTGAGCAGCGACCCCGCGCCGAAGGCCGCGCCTGCACGCCCTAGTCCTTCAGGTGTTCGGCGAACGCCTGTAATGCAAGGGTTTCCTCGCCGCGGCGCCAGGTCAGGGCGAGAGCCGAGTCGGGTACGCCGGTCAGCGGGATGCTGATGATGTCGGCGCGCTGGTTGCGGCTGGCGGTGGCCTGGCAGACGAGCATCGCGCCGCGGTCGGCGGCGATCAGTGAGAGGCCCTCGGAGAAGGTGCGCACCTCGGGGCCGCGATGGATCAGTGATCCGGCCGGGGTCTGGGTGGGGGCCTGGGTCAGGCGCCAGTAGGTCGGGGCCGGGCCGGAGAAACCGATCAGGGTCTCGCCGGCCAGATCCTCCACGTCGACCGACGGGCGGCCGGCCAGCCGGTGCCGCTTCGACACCGCGAGGGTCTGCGGCACCTTGGAGAAGATCGGTCCGACCACGAGGTCGTCCTCCGCGATCGGCAGCAGCGCCACGGCCGCGTCGACGTCGCCGCGCCGCAGGGCGCTGAACGGGTCGTTCATCGGGAGCTCCCAGACGTCGATCAGGCAGTTCGGGTTGCGCGACTGGAAGGCCGACACCGCGTTCAGGATCTCGTCGTTCACCGTGCCCTGGAAGCCGATCCGGAGCTGACCCTTGACGCAGGCGGCGTACTCGCGGGCATTCTCGACGACGCGCTCCAGGGCGACGTACGCCGGGCGCAACGACGTCAGGAACTCCTTGCCCAGCGGGGTCAGCGCCACCCGGCGACTGGTCCGCTCGAACAGCGGCCCGCCGATCCGTCGCTCCAGCGCCTGCAGCAGCTGACTGACGCGGCTCTGCGAGAGGTACAGACGTTCCGCCGTACGGCCGAAGTGCAGCTCGTCGGCGAGGACGAGGAAGCACTCCAGCTCACGGATCTCGACAGCCACGGCGTACCTCCGATCGATGAGCTCAGCTAATACAAGCATGACCAGATCGCCGTTGTTCCGCACCTCCTCGGGACGGCTCACTGGAGGTATGACGACGATCTGCGCCGACGAGACAGTCACCCGGGGATGGGCCGCACCGATCACGATGGCCGTGACGGTGTTCACCGTGGTGACCGCCGAGATGCTTCCGGTCGGCCTGCTCACGCCGATCGGCGAATCCCTCCAGGTGACAGAAGGCACCGCAGGCCTCGCACTCACGACAACGGGCGTTGTCTCGGCCGTGGCCGCGCCCGTGCTGCCGCTTACGCTGGGCAGGTTGGACCGCCGGGCAGCGCTCGGTGGGTTGATGGTGTTGCTCGCCCTCGGGTCGTTCGTCGTCGCGATCGCGCCGGTCTACTGGTTGTTCATCGCAGCGCGAGTCCTGATAGGCCTTTCGATCGGCGGTGTCTGGACGCTGACCATCGGCCTGGCCCGCCGCGTCGTCCCCGAGCATGCAGCCGGTCCTGCGACCTCACTCATCTTCAGCGGCATCGGAATCGCTTCGGTGCTGGGCATCCCGGCCGGCGCGTACGTCGGTGAACTCCTCGGCTGGCGCTGGGCGTTCGCAGGTGTCGGCGTGCTGTCCCTGGCGCTGGCGGTCGCGCTGACCTTCCACCTTCCGTCGCTCGCACCGGAGAAGGCGGTGGGCTGGAAGGACGTACGGGATGTCCTGCAGATCCAGCAGGTCCGCGTCGGCCTCGTGCTGGTCGTGTTGATCGTGACCGGCCACTTCGCGGCGTACACCTACATCCGCCCGCTCCTCGAACCGCACACCGGTCCGGCGCTGATCGGGACCTTCCTGCTCGCGTACGGCGTGGCGGGTGTCATCGGCAACTTCCTCACCGGCGCCCTCCGCCCGTCCCGGGCCCTGGCCGTCATCGCCGGCGGCATCGCGCTGTCCGCGCTGGCGATGCCTCTCATCGGTACGACGGTCGCGGGATCCCTTGTCCTGCTGGTGATCTGGGGTCTCGCGTACGGCGGGACGAGCGTCAGCACCCAGGCCTGGGGGCACGCGGCGGCGCCCGGTGCCGCCGAATCGTCGTCCGCTGTCCTGGTGGGGGTGTACAACGGAGCGATCGCACTGGGCGCCTTCACCGGCGGCCAGTGCGCCGACCGCCTCGGTACGACGGCGGTCACCTGGCTGCCTGCGGTCCTGGCGACCGCGGCGCTGCTCGTCCTGCTAGCGAACCGCCGCCAGCGCGGCTGAGTCCTCCTCGCCGAAGTCGTCCTCGAGCTTCTCCGGCGAGTAGTCGAGATCGATCCCGGCGACGTCCGCGCCGACCGCCGACTCGATCGCGCCGAGCCGGCGGGTGGCGCGATCACCGGCATACGTCATCAGGGCCGTCGGGTTGATCTCCGGCGGCAACTCCGGCGAGTTGTCGAGCGCCCACTGGATCTGTACCAGCGCGTGCGGGAGCAGTTCCTCCATCGTGTCGGTGACGACCTTCCAGTTCGACGCGTCCGCGGCGACGTGCCGGCGGCAGGTGAACGTGCCCCACGCCATGTGCCGCCGTTCGTCGTCACCGATCCGGCGGATCAGCTCCTGCATCCCCGGCAGCACGCCGCGCGACGTACACAGCAGGTTCCACGCGTGGTAGCCGGTCAGCGCCAGAGTCCCTTCCACCACGTGGTTGTAGGTCACCGACGCGCGGACCTGGTTGGCCGGCGACGGGTCGTCGGCCAGCGACTTCAGCGCGACCGGCAGTGCCTCGTAGAAGATCGCGCGGTAGCCCGGGTTGTTCTCGACGTAGCGGTGCAGGTCCTCGGTGACGCCGACCGCGTCCAGCCAGAGCCGGAAGACCGCGGTGTGCTTGGCCTCCTCGAAGCAGAACTGGGTCAGGTACATCTCGTCGCCGAACCGGCCCTCGGCCGCCATCGCCTGCAGGAACGGCTGCAAGTCCTCGGTCACCGCCTCCTCGCCGGCGATGAACTGCGAGCAGAGCATCAACGCGTTGTCCTTGTCGTTGTCGCTCAGCTCCTGCCAGTCCTTCGCGTCCTGGCTGAAGTCGATGTCGCGCGGGTTCCAGAACTTGCGGTTGCCCTTGTCGAACAGCCGCAACGGCATCGCGTCCCAGTTGAGGCCGCCGGCCTTGAGCGAGCTGAAGCCTTGCCTGTGCAGGTCGTTCATACGTGCTGCCTCCGGGATTCGGCGAGGAAGGGTGACAGAACACGAGCCAGCTGCGCCGCCACCACCGCCGGGGGAGGGCCGGGGGTGACGATGTGGCTGATGACGACGCGCAAGGCGACGTCGACGCAGCTGGTCGCGTCTTCCGCAGGCACCTCCGGCCAGTGCTCCCTGACATGGGCATCCAGTCGGAGGTGTGCCAGCTCCAGCACCTGCTGCCCCCGTGTGGTCAGCAGTTGACTGGCCTGGTCCGATCCCGGCTGACCCAGCGCCGCCTTCACCAGCGGGTTCTCCCCGGCCAGCGTGAGCGCCCGCTCCACGGCGGCCCGGAGGCCGTCGATCGGGGCCCAGTCCGATTCCTTCCCCGCCCCACCACCCCGGTCTGGCTGCCCGGCGAGCGCCGCGTTCACATCCAGCAGGAACCGCTCGGTCTCGCGCGCCGCGACGGCCTCCAGGACGCCCCACTTGTCGCCGAACTCGTTGTAGACGGTCTGCCGGGACACCCCGGTCCGACGGGCCACTTCGGCCATCCGAAGCCCGTCGTACCCACCTGTCTCGATGGCGTCCTGCGCAGCGTCCAGCAACTCGTCCCGCAGTCGGCGTTTGGTCCGATCGGCAAACGAGTCCATGCGGACGAGGGTTTACAAAAATGTTCCTGATGTCAAGTGCTCGGACACTGTGTCTTAGTTTGTCAAGTGCGTGCGCGGTCGACGGCGGACTGCGGAGTCGCGCCGCCGGCGGGAGCACGTAGGGTTGGGGACGTGTCAACCGCCGCTCTTGAACCCGCTCCCGATACCGCCGACGTGCCGGAATTGGTGGTCGGGTTCGACCTGGACATGACGTTGATCGACTCTCGCCCAGGGATCCAGGCCGTCTGGGACCTGCTGGCCGCGGAGACCGGCGTACCGATCGACACCGACCTGGTGGTGAGCCGGCTCGGGCCGCCGCTGACCTGGGAGATGGCGAACTGGTTCCCGGCCGAGCAGGTCGACACGATGGTCGCGCGGTACCGCGAGCACTACCCGGACCACGCGATCACCGGCAGCCTGCCGTTGCCGGGCGTCGCCGAGTCGCTGGCCGCGATCCGGGCGCTGCGCGGGCGGACGATGGTCGTGTCCGCGAAGCACACCCCGTCGGTCCGGCTGCATCTGGAGCACCTCGGGCTCGATGTCGACGAGCCGGTCGGCGACCTGCACGGCGCCGAGAAGGGGACCGCGCTGCGCGAGCACCGGGCCACGATCTTCGTCGGCGATCACACCGCCGACATCGACGGCGCGCATGCGGCCGGTGCGCTCGCGGTGTCGGTCGCGACCGGCCCGTTCACCGCGGACGAGCTGCGCGCGTACGGCGCCGACGTCGTGCTGAACGACCTGACCGAATTCCCCGCCTGGCTCGACGCGTACGTGCTCGAGCAGCGGCTGGAAGCGCTCATGCGGCGGCTGTCGTCATACGAGAAGATGGTGGTCGCGTTCAGCGGCGGCGCCGACTCGGCGTTCCTGCTCGCGGCCGCGGCCCGGGCGATCGGCCCCGCGAACGTGGTCGCGGCGACCGCGGTGTCGCCGTCGCTGCCGGCCGCGGAGCTGGAGCCGGCAGCGCGGTTCGCGGACGCGCTCGGGGTCCGGCACGTCACGCCGCACACGCACGAGATGGAGCGCGAGGGGTACCAGGCGAACTCGGGTGCCCGGTGCTACTTCTGCAAGGCCGAGCTGGTCGAGACGCTGCAGCCGATCGCGGACGACTTCGGCATCACCGCGATCGCGACCGGGACGAACGCCGACGACGCGATCGCCGGGTTCCGGCCGGGCATCCGGGCCGCCTTCGAGCGGGGCGCGCTGACGCCGCTGAAGGACGCGCGGCTGACCAAGGCGCAGATCCGGACAGCGTCGCGCAGCTGGGGTCTGGAGACGTCGGACAAACCCGCCGCGGCCTGCCTGTCCAGCCGGATCGCGTACGGCATCCGGATCACCCCGAACCTGCTCGTCCGGGTCGACCGCGCCGAGCAGGCGGTCCGCGCGCACCTCACGTCGTACGGCGTGCAGAACGTGCGCGTCCGGGACCTCGGGGAGACCGCCTCGATCGAGATCGACGCCGCGTTGCTGGACCGCGTGGACCACGAAGCGCTCGTGAATGCGGTCATGGCCGAAGGGTTCCCGGCCGCGCAGGTGGACCCGCGCGGGTTCCGCTCCGGCTCGATGAACGAACGGCTGGCGGAGCCGGAGAAATACCGGAACCTGTAAGGGGTGCGGGGAGGCTGCTCGATCAGGTAGTTTCCCGGAGGCGCCGTCGCGCGGTGTCACGTACGCTGGGTTTCCTGATCGGGCCTCACGGCCCTGTCGCTTCCGACGATCGACTGAAGAGGTTGCCGTGCCCGTTGGCAAGGTGAAGTGGTACGACTCCGAGAAGGGGTTCGGATTCCTCAGCAAGGAGGAGGGCGGGGACGTCTATGTCCGCGCCGAGGCCTTGCCGTCGGGTGTGACCAACCTGAAGCCCGGTCAAAAGGTCGAGTTCGGCGTCGTCGAGGGCCGCAAGGGCGAGCAGGCGCTGCAGGTCCGGCTGATCGACCCGCCGCCGTCGGTGGCCAAGGCGATGCGCCCGAAGCCGGAGGAGATGCAGGTCGTCATCGAGGACCTGATCAAGCTCCTCGACCGCCTCGGCGAGAACTACCGCCGCGGCCGCCAGCCCGACAACAAGTCCGCCCGCCAGGTCGCCACCGTCCTGCGCGGCGTCGCCGACAAACTCGACTACTGACCCGCAGCCAGGCGCACCCGGGGCCGCGGGGTTGCGGAGCGCCGCATTTGGTGGGTTGGCGGCCGAGATGCAGGGTTGGCGACCGAAATATCCGGCGCAAACCCATCCTGTGGGACGTCCACCCACCACATTTGCTGGGTCAGCCAGGCACATGGGGTTGAGCGGGTCAACGGGGTGCGCGGGTGATGCGGGCCTCGATGCCGTCGAGGACCGTGTCCAGGCCGAAGGTGAACTCTCCGGCGTCGAAGTCGCCCGCGTAGCCCTCGTCGAGCGGTTGCTCGAGGGTCGCCGCGATCCCGGGGAAGCGGTCCGGCGTCGCGAGCATCGTGAGGCGCTCGGTGTAGAGCCTGTCGGCCGCGCGGACGGCGTCGGGGTCGGTCAGCATGTGCGCGGTGAGTTGCGCCGTACCGCGGACGTAGATGTTCACCAGCAGCATCGCGGACAGCCGGTCCGGCGGTGTGAGCGGCGTCCCGGCGAACGCGTCCAGTCCCGACTCCATCCAGGCCAGCTGGTTCGGTGACAGCGGCGGCTCCTGGACCGGGATCTGCAGGATCCACGGGTGCCGCCGCAGCCCGTCGCGGAACGCCTCGGCCCAGGCGGTGATCCGGGCCCGCCAGCCGGTCTCCGGGTCGAGTGCCGGCGGGTCGCCGAAGGCGTGCTCGAGCATCACGACGTACAGGTCGTCCTTGGCGTCGACGTACCGGTAGAGCGACATCGTGGTGAAGCCGAGCTCGGCCGCCACCTTGCTCATCGAGACCGCCGCGAGCCCGCCCACGTCGGCCAGCTTGATCGCTGCCCGCGCGATGTCGCTGATGTGGAAGGCCGGCTTCGGCCCCGGGCGGCTGCGCCCCTCGATACCCCACAACTGCTGCAAGACCCTCGGCAGCTCGCTCTCGTCCATGCGCCGCAGTCTATCTGTTTACAGCATAGACAGTCTTGTGTATGGTCTGTGTATGCCGCACACAGTGTGCGTCATATACAGATAAACCGGAGGGGCGTCATGGGGACCACTGAACGGGCGGGCCGCAAGGAATGGATCGCGCTCGGCGTGCTCGCACTGCCGCTGCTGCTGGTCTCGATGGACGTGTCGGTGCTGTACTTCGCGGTCCCGTTCATCAGCGCGGACCTCGGCGTCGACGCGACCGAACAGCTGTGGA
The DNA here is from genome assembly GCF_040610875.1 of Kribbella sp. NPDC003505. Classification (NCBI taxonomy): domain Bacteria; kingdom Bacillati; phylum Actinomycetota; class Actinomycetes; order Propionibacteriales; family Kribbellaceae; genus Kribbella; species Kribbella sp. NPDC003505. The sequence goes on from NZ_JBEXNA010000012.1 coordinate 305,826, forward strand.
TCTTCGACATCTACGGGTTCGTGCTGGCCGGCCTGCTGATCACCATGGGGTCGCTCGGCGACCGGATCGGCCGCCGCCGGTTGCTGCTGTTCGGCGCGATCGGCTTCGGGCTCGCCTCGGTCGCGGCGGCGTACGCGCAGAACCCCGAGCAGCTGATCGCGGCCCGCGCGCTGCTCGGGATCGGCGGCGCGACCCTGATGCCATCCACCCTGGCGCTGATCCGGAACATGTTCCACGACCCGAAGCAGCGGTCGAAGGCGATCGCGTTCTGGAGCGCGGTGATGATGGGCGGGATCACCCTCGGTCCGGTGCTCGGCGGGTTCCTGCTGGAGCACTTCTGGTGGGGATCGGTGTTCTTGATCAACACTCCGGCGATGGTCCTGCTGGTCGTGCTGGCGCCGGTGCTGCTGCCCGAGTTCAAGGCTCCGGTGCGCGGGCGGTTCGACCTGCTCGGGTCAGTGCTGTCGCTGGCCGCCGTACTGCCGGTGATCTGGGGGATCAAGGAGTTGGCAGCGCACGGTGTGTCCGCACTGCCGGTGGCGGCGATCGTGACCGGGCTGGTGTTCGGGGTGCTGTTCGTCCAGCGGCAGCGGACCGCGAAGAACCCGATGGTCGACCTGTCGATGTTCCGCAACCGCGCGTTCAGCGGGTCGCTGGCGGCGAACACCATCGGCACCCTGGCGCTCGTCGGCAACGCGGTGTTCCTGACCCAGTACCTGCAGTTGGTGCACGGTCTCTCGCCGTTGAAGGCCGCGCTGTGGTCGCTGGCCCCGTCGGTCCTGGTCGGCGGCGCGGCTCCGCTCGCCACCGCGCTGGCCGGGAAGATGGACCGCGCCTACGTGATCGGTGGAGCGTTCGTGCTCGCGGCTTCGGGGTACGGCGTGCTCACCCGGATCCAGGTCGACTCGTCGCTGGTGGTGCCGCTGCTCGGCGCCGGTCTGCTGGCGGCCGGTCTGGTGATGGTGATGACCCTGGTGACCGAAGCGGTGGTGGGCTCGGTCGCGCCGGAGCGGGCCGGCTCGGCGTCCGCGGTGATGGAGACCTGCGCCGAGTTCGGCGGCGCGCTCGGGATCGCCGTCCTGGGCTCGATCGGCACTGCGGTCTACCGCGCCGACGTCCCGTCCGACCTGCCGGCCGGCGTCGCGGCTCCGGTTCGCGAGGGGCTGCCCGCGGCGACCGCCGCAGCCGCGCAGCTGCCCGCGCAGGTGGCCGACACCGTCCTGGCCACCGCTCGCCATGCCTTCACCCACAGCATGAGCGTGGTCGCTCTGGTCGGCGCCGTCCTGCTGCTCGTCACCGCGGTCGGCGCCACTCTCACCCTCCGCGGCACCAGCCACGCGAGTGCTCCCGCCGAGGAGCCGGCGGCCGAGGAGGCGGAATCAGCCCCGTCCGCCTGACGCCCGAACGGCGGCCGAGTGAACCCCACTCGGCCGCCGCTTCACGTATGGCTTTGCTCCTGTCAGGGCCTCGCGCGACCGATTCGAAGCCGGTATCCGCGCCGCCTTCGCCCGCGCCCGCCGTACCGCGCGATCGTCATGCGGCTTCACCACGTTTGAGGGGTCGGCCCCTGAGCTGGTGGGTTAGGCCGCGAGATTCTCAGGGGTCAACCAACCGGCGCAGGGGCTGACCCCTGAGACGTCGAAGGGCGGCGGGGGCCTGTCGGCGTCTGTCGGCGTCTGTCAGCGCGGAGGGCGGCGGGGGTTGCTGCCGGGGCGGCGTTTGAACGGGCTGCGGTTGCGCTCCTCGGTGGGTTCCTCGGACCAGGGCTGCGGGTTCTCGCCGGTGTTCTCGTCGTCCTCGGGCTGGCCGCTCCACCAGCGGCCGATGGGCTGCTCGGGCGGCGGCTTCCGGTCGCCGGTGCGCCACTCGACGGTGGGCTCGTCGTGCGAGCTCGAGCGGCGTTGGCGGTTGGCCCGCTGCTCGGCGACGCTGAGGATCGTCCGGGTCGTGCTGTCCGCGTGGTGATCGCCCTCGTACGACGGGTCGCGATCGCGGTCGTGCGGGTGTGCCGCGGTATGCGGCTTGGTGTGTGCATCGGTGCGGGGGCCGCCGAGACCGCCCGGGCGCAGCGGCCCCGGGGTCGTCCGGGAGCTCGGCCGCATCCGCAGTACGACGAAGACGACCACCAGCAGCACGCCCGCGAGGAAGCCGAACCCGAGGCGCGGGATCAGCGGCAGCACGATCCCGCAGCCGCCGCCGATCACCCACGCGAGCTGCAGCACCGTCTCGGACCGCGCGAACACCGACGTCCGCACGGACTCCGGCACGTCGCGCTGGATCATCGCGTCCAGTGACAGCTTGCCGAGCGAACTGCACAGGCCGGCCACCAGGCCGAGGGTGATCAGGATCGGCAGGCCGTACAGCACCGCGACGGCGACCGCGACGGTCACGTCCGCGATCAGCACCACGAGCACGACCGCTTCCGGTTTACGGGCCTTGAGCAACGACCCGAGGATGGTGCCGAGACTGTTGCCGAGCCCGGCCGCGGCCACCACCGCCCCGGCCGCGACGGCGCCCTTGACCCCGCTGACCGGCTGGTCGCGGAGCAGGAACGCCAGATACATGGTCAGGAACCCGGACACGAACCGCAGGCCCAGGTTGCACCGGATCCCGCGGGCGACGGCGGCGGTGATCGCGCGGCGCCGGGCATCCCGCCCCGCCGTACCGGTCACCTCTTCGTCGGCAGGGGAGTCGACCGCGGCGGGCAGCCGGATCGCGAGGATCAGGCCGACGATGTAGACCAGCGCTGCCCAGCGCAGCGACCACTCCGGCCCGATCGCGGCGAACGCGGCCGCGATCCCGGCGCCGATCGTCGCGCCCGCGACACCGGCCAGGGAGATCCGGGAGTTCGCCGTGACGAGGGTGATTTGTTTGGGGAGCAGCCGCGGTACAGCGGAGGCGCGCGTGACGCCGTACGCCTTGGAGGCGACCAGGCAGCCGAGCGCCGCCGGATACAGCCAGGCGGAGCCGTGGCCGGCGATCGACGAGGCCAGGGCCCAGACCAGGAACGCGCGGGCGCCGAGAGTCGCCCCGATCGCCCAGCGGCGGCCGTGGCGGAAGCGGTCGAGGATCGGGCCGACCAGCGGCGCCATCAACGCGAACGGCGCCATCGTCAGCACCAGGAACAGCGCCACCCGGTCGCGCGCCTCGCCGCTCGGCACGGTGAAGAACACCGTCCCCGCCAGCGACACCGCGAACGCCGTGTCACCCGCCGCGTTCACCGCGCCGAGCTCGATCAGCCGGGACAGCCCCGACTCACCCGCGCCCTGGGCGCTGGTCAGCCCGCGGATCCGGCGGCCGGTCGCGCGACCGACCTTCCCGCTGACCTCCGCAGCCTTCTTCGACGCCGACGCGACACCTTCCGCGCCCACCTTCGAGGCATGCCCGACCTTCTTGCCGGCGCTTCCCACCCGCCCCCGAGCGTCGCTGAACCGTTCGCCCGCGGACTTCCCCGCGCTCTTCGCGCCGGCGCGTGGCGCGCCGCCGGCGGGATCGCCGCGGTTCGCGTCGGACGAGTCGGGGGATTGCATGGAACCATCCTGCCTCGTGCCGGGGACAGACCGCAGGCACCGCGCGTACGAGCGGTGCGCGGCGGCCCGGGTGACGGCGGTTCGGAGTACTGCGGACGGCGTGCGAGAATGGGCGATTGTGACTCCCGCCAGAACCCCCGAACCGGTACGCGCCAAGCCCGACGCCGTCTGCGTCGCGGCGGTCGAACCGGCACGTGAGGCCGCGATCGCCGAGGCCGGCGCCGCGCAGGTCGGGGAGCACCTCGGTCATTCGGTCGAGGGCGAGCGCCTCGTCACGCACTACTTCGCCTCCACCCACCCCGGGTACCGCGGCTGGCGGTGGGCTGTCACGGTGACCCGCGCCTCACGGGCGAAGACGGTCACGATCAACGAGGTCGTGATGCTGCCCGGCGACGAGGCCGTCGTCGCGCCGGAGTGGATCCCGTGGTCGGAGCGCGTCCAGCCCGGCGACCTGCGCCCCGGCGACCTGTTCCCGACCCACGCCGACGACCCGCGCCTGGAGCCCGGGTTCACCGACACCGCCGACGCGCCGGAGGAGGTGCTCACGGTCGTCGAGGAGCTCGGCCTCGGCCGCGAGCGCGTGCTCTCGCCGATCGGGCGGGAGGAGGCGGCCGAGCGGTGGTACGCCGGCGACTTCGGGCCGACGTCCGCGATCGCCCAGGCCGTGCCGTACAAGTGCTACTCCTGCGGCTACTGGATCCGCCTCGCCGACAGCCTCGGCCAGGCCTTCGGCGTCTGCGCCAACGAGATGGCCCCCGGCGAGGCCCGCGTCGTGGCCTACGACTACGGCTGCGGCGCCCACTCCGACGCCACCATCGACATCACCGAACCCCCCACCCCCGACCACGCCTTCGACACCACCGGCTACGACACCCTCGAACTGGAGACCTGACCAGCAGCTCGGGTTCTCGGCAGCTCGACAGTACGTATACGTCCACTGCGGGCCGATGGCCGGAGGGCTGAGCGTGCCGGCTGGTGCTTCTGAGCGACACCTCCTGTCCAGCTGCCGCCTGTGGATGACGGACCGCGTCCGACAGGCGGATTCAGGCACCATCCTGGGGTGGAATCGGTCGAGCAGGTCCTTGCGCGGCGGGGTGGTTGGGCCACTGCGTCGGAGTTGGCCGGCGTGGTCACGCGCCATGCTGTCGCGAAGGCTCTTGCGCGTGGGGACGTCCAGCGGATCGCGCTCGGGGTCTACGCACTGCCCGGCCTCCCTGCGGACACGGTGGCGGTGCTGGCCTACGACGGCGTCCTCTCGCACGTCAGCGCCGCTGCGGCGTCCGGCCTTCCGCTGTTGGTGTTACCCGAGAAGCCTCATCTGATCTTGCCGCCGCACCGCCGTCCGCGATCAGGTCCGCCTGCAGTGCTGCATTGGGCCGATGTCAGTTCGCCCGAGCGGGAGGGCCGGATCACGTACCTGCCCCGCACCGTCATCGACTGCTCGCGGATGCTCCCGTTCGGCGAGGCGCTTGCTGTCGCCGATGCCGCTCTGGCTACTCAGAAGCTGGCCTTGGAGGAGTTACTTGCCGAGGCGTCAGCGATGCGCGGTGCCGGTTGTCCGAACGCGCGCCGGGTCGCGGCCGTGGCGACGCCGTTGTCCGGGAGTTTCCTGGAGTCGATGCTCCGGGCGCTCCTGATCGACGCGGGCGTCGAGGGTTTCGAGCCGCAGGTGCTCGTGTCACACGAAGGTTTTCACGCCCGGGTCGACCTCGGACATCGCCTGGCGCGGTTGGCTCTGGAGGCCGAGGGCTTCGAGTTCCACGGTTCACGACGGGACTTCGCCGCCGACTGCTACCGGTACGACGAGCTGAACGCGGCAGGCTGGCTGGTACTCAGGTTTACCTACGAGCAGATCATCGGGGACCCGGCCTGGGTAGTTGCCACCGTTCGCGCTGCCCTGGCGCAGCGGCTCGGCGGGTGAAGCTCTGCAACTCGACAGTACGTATACGGCCACTACGGTGAGCCGCTCGGTCGGCCGAGCGTGCGAGTTGGCGCTGCTGGGCGACACTTCCTAATGAGAGTTATCGGGTCGCCGTCGGGCAGACTCGGTAGCTGGTAGGCCGCCGGTGGGTGAGCACTCTAGACCTCCTGGACGTTGAGTCCT
>NZ_JBEXNA010000013.1:0-307430 GCF_040610875.1 Kribbella sp. NPDC003505
CAGTCGACAGATCAAACACAAGGCACCCAAGGGCCAGTCGTAACGCGGGTCAGACCACGATCCGGGGCGGCACCACCTCATCCTCACAGTCGTACTGGGTGTGCACGCCGGTGGCGTCGATCTGGTCGAACACCGAGTGCAGCATCGCTTTGACCCCGCCCAGGCGTGTTTGGGGCAGGTGGCCATGAGATTGGCGGTGTAGTGAGTGCGGCAACGCTGCCACGACCCGCCGGGCAGGTTGGCTCCGATCGCGTCGACCAGCCCCGCATGGGCATCGGAAGTCACCAACGCGACGCCGTTAAGGCCCGGGCGACCAGGTCCTTGAAGAAGCTGTTCCAGCCCGCCCCGGACTCCGCGGCCGAGGTGGCGACGCCGAGGATCTCGCGGAGCCTGTCGGCGTTGACGGCGGTAGCGACCATGACCGCGATCTTGATCACCCGGCCGCCCTCGCGGACCTTCATTGTCAACGCGTCCGCGGCCAGGAACGTGTAGGGCCCTTCGTTGAGGGGTCGTTCCCGAAAGTCCCGCACCAACTCGTCGAGGTCGCGGGCCATCACGCTGACCTGGGACCGGGACAGGCCGGTGATGCCCAGGGATTGCACCAGCCGGTCCATCCACCGCGTGGACACCCCGAGCAGGTAACACGTCGCCACCACGCTCGTGAGTGCCGCCTCCGCCCGCCGGCGACGTTCCAGCAGCCAGTCCGGGAAGTAGCTGCCCTCCCGGAGCTTCGGCACGGCCACGTCCAGGGTGCCGATCCGGGTATCGAGTTCACGGTGGCGGTAGCCGTTGCGGGAGTTCACCCGGCCCGGGTCACGCGTCCCGAACGCGGCACCGCACACGCTGTCGGCGTCCGCGGACAGCAGCGTAGTGATGAAGCCTTCCATCAACTCGCGCAGCAGATCGGGCTGGCCTGCTCGAGATGTTCGTGCAAGAACTCGGCAAGGTCGATACTGCAGCCAACGGTCATCGCGGTTGCCTTCTTCGAGTCGGTTGTGAGAGCTCACTCGAAGGATCACCCGACGACCGCGTTCACGTTCCCCGCGACGCTCCGGGCTCTCGCCGTACGCCACTCTGCTGGACTCGACTGTCGGAGGAGGCTGGAATCATTTGCCCTCTCCCGACCTACCGCAGCACAACAGCCTCCTGCCCGCATGCCGCGGGTAGGAGGTTGTTGTGTTGTTGGCCAGCCTCAACCGGTGGCGGCAAACGCGGCCGCCTGCTGGAGCACATCCTCGTCGGCCCGCCATCGCGACCGGTCGACGACGGTCGCCACCGCGACGCCCTCGGCCGCACGCAGGCCGACGTCGGCGGGCTCGGCGGGCTGGGTGGGCTGGGTGGGCTCGGACTCGCGTGGGTCTGGCCCGCTGCCTGGTGGCCGTGCGCGCGGAGGCGCGGTGCGTCGGGCTGTGGCGGGGGTGGGTGCGGGTTCGGCCCAGCTGGGGCGGGCGACGCGGACGATGCCGTCGAGGATGGTGAGGTGCCAGCGGCCTCTGTGGAGGTCGGTGTGGTGACGGCGGCACAGCAGGGCCAGGTTCGAGACTTTGGTGTCGCCGCCGTCGATCCAGGAGATCAGGTGGTGGGCGTCGCACATGACTGGTGGCGCCCCACAGACCACGCAGCCACGGTCACGCGCCTCCAGGGCGCGGCGCATCGCCTTGGTGACCAGCCGCACCCGGCGGCCCACATCCAGCGGCTCCGAATTCGACCCCAGTACCAGCGGGATGATGTTCGCGTCGCAGGCCAGCCGCCGGATCGTGGCCGCGGACAGCCCGCCGCTGTAGACGGTGCGCCCGACCGCGTCCGCGGTCGCGGCTTTGAGGTCGTCGAAGTCGATCGTGACCGTGATGGTCGCCTTCGCGCCGAACCCGGCCACCCGACCACCGGTCCCCGCGGCGCCCGCGGCACTGGCTGTGTCCTCGGCGCTCTCAGCCGCCGAAGCCGCGGCACCCGCGGCACCCGCGGTGCCCGTGGCGGGGCCGGTGGTGGGGCCGGTGGTGGGGCTGGGTGTGGGGCCGGTGGTGTCCCACGCGGCGGCGGCGATGCCCAGGGCGGTGGACAGGGCGTCGGCCTGGCGCTTGTCGCGTGGCCGCGGGTCGTGTTCGCCGTCGACAGTCTTGTGCGGGCGGGCGCCGGCATGCACGACTGCCCGCAACAGCTCGGCGTTCTCGTTGGCCAGGAACCCCCGGAACTTCACGCCGTTGTCCGCGGCCGACAGCGTCAACGACTCCCGTTCATACGCCTTGTGTTCTTCGGGTTCGGGGCCGTCGGAGTCCAGCAGGTCGGCGATCTCCTTCGCGGCCGTCCGCAGCTCGCCGGGCGACAGGTGACCGGCGAGCCCGACCAGTTGCTCCGCGGCCGCGTCCAGGTGCTCCACAGGCACCCGTGAGCGGACCCGGTCCAGCCCGAACACGATCGCGGCCGCCTGCGCCGGCCGCAGCAACCAGCCAGCATCAGCACCAGCACCAGCACCGCCAGCACCGCCAGCACCGTCGTCGGTCTCCTCGCAGGAGGCGGTGTCCTCGAGGGCGGCCGCCACGGCCGGGTAGTGCGGGGCGGTTTGGGCCAGGCGGAGGGTGCGGCGGGCGGCTGGGGCGTCCAGCCGGTACCGGAAGCGTAGGAGTTCGGCGGTGTCGCGGGCCCCGAGTTCTTCGGCGTACCCGGTGGACTCGATCGCGGCGATCACGCTCAGCCGGTACGCCTCCCGGCGGGCCATCTCGGCCTCCAGCTCGTCGAGAGTGGACAGCAGTTCGCTGCCGCTCATCGACCACACCGGCCGCTCGCCCAGAAGTTCCATGGCATTGACTCTAGACGGCGCCACCGACAGTTTCCGAGCCGGAATCCCCTTGTTTTGTGGGCTTTTCGTGGGCCCACACCAGCAAACACCCCAGCAGAAGGCCCCGGGCCCCCGCTCAGGGCTGGCCGAGAGAGGAGAACTCCAGCGACTGGTGAGGCGAACGAGTTCGGTGAGCCGAGAGCGGTCCGAACGGCGATAGACATCGGCGCGCGTCACCGGCCCACAAACCTGGCCACGGACGCGAACTCCCGGTCTCTCTCCTTCTTCAGCCGAGGGCTTCTAGTACTCCAGGCCGGTCTGCACGAAGACATGCTCCGGCGGCGCGACCACCGTGGCTGGGTCGGCCGGACGAGCCTGCGCCACTGCCGGGCGCTTCCCCGCTGTACGGACGAGTGGTATCGAGAGGGGCATGAACCTCTCTGAGAACAAGGCGGTCGTACAGGAGTTGGACGAGCTCGGCAACGGCACAGGTGACCTGTCCCGCCTCGACGCGCTCTGCACTCCGGACCTCGTCAACCACGCGCTTGCCCCACATATGCCGCCCGGGATCGAGGGCACCAGGCAGTTCTTGACCTCGGCTCGCCGTGACCGGCACCCAGGCCGTTGGGTGGAGTCGTTCGTCGTCGCCGAGGAGGACTTGGTCGTGCAGTTCGGCTCGCGCGAGCTGCACTGGCCCGGCGGCAGCTTCCGTGGCTTCGACCTGTCCGAGGGTGTCTGCACCAGGGACGTCGCGTTCGCGTACCGGCTGCGCGAGGGCCGGATCGCTGAGCGCTGGGCGATCCGGGACGACCTCGCGATGATCCTCCAGCTCGGTGGCCTCGGTCAGTAACCGCCCGACAGCGACGAACTGTGCCAGCGAATCCCCTAACACTCTCCGTCGCTGGACGTCGTGGCGACGCTGGACCGCACGAGCCGTTGTTCACCCGGCTCGTCAACCACGCCCGACACGGCATCCGACACCTGCTGCACTGGTCACGATGGCGACGCCGCCACCAAGACCGCGCACGCGACTGCCACCACCGCCATCAGACGGTCCAACCCGCCTGATCACGAACTACGGCCGGAGTACTAGGCGGGCTTGATGTTCGCGTTCCGGTGGAAGATGTTCTCCGGGTCGTACGTCGCCTTGATCGCGGCCAGTCGGTCGTACTTCGCGCCGTACGACGCGCGCACCCGGTCGTCCACGCCGGTGTCGCTGATCGCGTTCACGTAGCTCCCGATCCCGCGGCTCACCGGGATTGTTGCCGCCCACAACGAGCGGGCCCACTCCCGGTCGTGCTCGAGCAGTTCGGGCGTCGGGCAGACGGCGATGATGAAACCGGCGTACCCCGGCGCCCGGCTGCCGCTGAACGCGGTGGCGTCGTCGGGGACCTTCGAGTACGCGTTGTCGAGTCGGTAGAACAGCACCACCGAGCCCGGCGACTGCTTGCGCGGCACGTGCTCGGTGATCACCGCGATCGCCTCGTCGGTGAAGTCGTCGAGGTAGAAGCCCTTGTCGTAGGCGTGGAATCCCCAGCCGTTCGCCTCGTCGAGCATCTGCTGCAGCGCGAGGTACGGCATCGGGGCGGCGAACTCGAACAGCGGCGGCACCGTCGCGCGGATCTCGTCCAGGACGGCCGCGTGCTCCTCGGCCGACCCGAAGCTCGGGACGATCAGCGCGTACCCGGGCCGGAAGTGGTACTCGGCCGGCACGAACGGAGCCGGCGGTGCACTGACCGCGCCCACCACGATGTTCACCTCGGCGGGCAGCTTCGCGATCACCTCGCGGGCCATCCGCAGCACCTCGGCGCCCTGGTCGAGGTCCCAGAACATCATGCCGAACTGGATCATCGGCGCGACCTCGTGCAGCTGGAACTCGAACTGTGTCACGACGCCGAAGTTGCCGCCGCCGCCGCGGATCGCCCAGAACAGGTCGGGGTTCTCGTCGTCGGACGCGCGCAGAATGCGGCCGTCCGCGGTGACGACCTCGACCGACAGCAGGTTGTCGATACTGAGACCGAACTTCCGGCTCAGCCAGCCCATCCCGCCACCGAGCGTGAGTCCGGCGACACCGGTGTGGCTCACCATGCCGGCCGGCGTCGCCAGACCGTGCTCCTGTGCCGCCGCGTCGAGTTGACCGAGCAACGCGCCGCCGGCGGCCCGGGCCCGGCGCGCCTGCGGATCGATCGTGACCTCGTTGAACTCGCTCAGGTCGATCATCAGCCCGTCGTCGACCGAGCTCATGCCACTGATGCTGTGCGCGCCGCCACGGACCGCGATCTCCAGTCCGTGCTCACGCGCGAACAGCACAGCACGGCTGACGTCCGCCGCGCTCCGGCACCGGGCGATCACGGTCGGGTGCAGGTCCTGGTTCGCGTTCCACAGCCTGCGCGCGTCGTCGTACCCGCCGTCGTCCGGGCCGAGCACCGATCCTTCGAAGTTCTGTCGTAGATCGCCGATCCCACTGCCGGCAAGTTGAGTCATGACGAAGCCCCCCTGTGATGTCCCCTACAGGCAGGATCGTCCCGACGCGGGCTCAAAGCAACGGTCTGATGTTCTGATTCCGGTGGAACGCGTTGTCCGAATCGTCCTTCGCCTTGATCTACCGCCGGAGTTGTCCACAGATTCGGCGGACGTCGTTTGGGTCGACGGTGCGCGACTGTCAGACTCGTCCGCGTGACTGATCAGGAAATCCTCCGGCTGTTGCCGACCGCGGCGGCCGCCGTTGCCGGCGCCGACGACCGCGCGGACGCCCAGCTGGCCAGGCTGGGTGCGTACGACGAGCGCGACCAGGCGGCCGTTGATCGTTGCCTGCAAGGATTCCTGAATGCCTTGGTCCGCGGCGCCTGGGAGCGCGGCTGGGCGCCGGCGGATGTGGTCCAGCACGGCCGGCGGCAGTTGGAGGCAGCCGTCGAGCCGTTGTTGCTTGCCGCGATCTCGGCCGAGCACCAGCAGTATGCTCCCGCCGCCATCGATCCGCGCTGGCTCGACCAGCTCACCGATCTCGGCGTGCCGCAGCCGTTCGCCGAGCTGCGCCTGACCGCGTGGGCCGCGACCGCGCGGGTCGGCCGCTACCTGAGCCTGCATCACGCGCTCGCGCTTGCGGGCTTCCTGCAGACACTGCCGGTGATGGCCCGCCTGCTCCCGCTGCCCGGTGCGCCGGCCCGCCCGGCGCGCCCCGCCGTACCGGTGGACGCAAAGTTGCTGGCGCGGATCCGGGCCCTGCTCGCGAAGGCGGAAGCGACCGAGTTCCCGGACGAGGCGGAAGCGATGTCCGGGAAGGCGCAGGAGCTGATGGCCAAGTTCTCGCTGGACAGTGTGCTGGTGACGGCGGAGGAGGAGATTCCGGACGACTCGTCGGCGCGCCGGCTGTGGATCGACACGCCGTACGTCTCGGCGAAGGCGCAGCTGGTCGGCGCGGTCGCCGCGGCGAACCGCTGCCGGACCGTCGTGATCGAGGACCTGGCCGTCGTCACGATCGTCGGCGCCGAGCTCGATCTGCAGCTCACCGAGATCCTCAGCACCTCGCTGCTGGTCCAGGCGAACCGGGCGATGATTGCCGCCGGCAAGCACATCGGCCACCGCGGCGAGTCGCGGACCCGGTCGTTCCGGCAGTCGTTCCTGATGGCCTATGCGCAGCGCATCGCCGAGCGGCTCGAGCAGGCCTCCGCCGCGACCCAGGCCGCCGTGCCCGAGGCCGACGCCGGCCGGCTGCTGCCGGTGCTGGCCAAGCGGGAGGAGCAGGTGGACGCGTTGTTCACCCAGCTGTTCCCGAGGACGACGACCAGGCGGACCCGTATCACCAACGGCGCCGGGTGGCACGCGGGCCTGGCCGCCGCCGACCAGGCGCAGCTCGAGGCCCGTCGGCAGGTGCGCCGGTGAGGACCGAGGAGACGTCGATCCCGGGAGTGGTGCGTGTCGGGCTGCAGGTCCAGCCGCACGACGACGGCTGGTTCAAGGAGAACTTCCACCGCGAGAAGCTGGCCGAGCTCGGGATGGTCGTCGTCCAGCACAACGTCGCGTACTTCGAGGACGCCGGCATCGTCCGCGGGATCCACGCGGAGCCGTGGGACAAGTACCTGTCGCCGTCGTCCGGCCGGGTGTTCGCCGCGATCGTCGACCTCCGCGACAACGACTCCTTCGGCCGCGTCGAGACGTTCGAGCTCGGTCCGTCGGACGCACTCTACGTGCCGCGCGGCGTCGGCAACTCGTTCTGCACGGTGGCACCGCACACGACGTACAACTTCCTGGTGAACGAGCACTGGTCGCCGGAGCGGGTGGCGGTGGACCCGTTCGACCCGGAGCTGGCCATCGAGTGGCCGGTCCGGGAGCTCAAGTACACCGAGCGGGATGCCGCTAGCCCTTCGCTGGCTGCGCTGCGGGAGCAGCGGGCCTGAGCCCGCACAGCACGATGTCGAGCAGGCGGTGGGCCTGCTCCGGCGGGGTGTCGGCGTTGTGGGTGATGCCGCCGACGAGTCGCATGACGTCGGCCAGCTCCAGCTCGGGCCGGACGTCGCCGGTCGCCTTCGCCTTGTCCAGCAGCAGTTGCCCGGCCTCCTGCACATTCACCTTGCAGGCCTTGAAGAACGGCGATTCCTTGCCGAGGGCGTCGATCAGCTCGGTGGCCAGGCTCTTCTTGGACAGCCCGTAGCCGACGAAGCTGCGCAGCCACGCGGCCAGCGCGTCGAACGGCTCCAGCTCCCGGTCGAAGTCGTACGCCCGGTCGCAGACGGACTGGATCTCGTCCACGTAGACCGCCTCCAGCAGCGCGGTCCGGCTGGGGAACCGGCGGTAGAGCGTGCCGATGCCGACTCCGGCCCGGCGGGCGATCTCCTCGAGCGAGGTGTCGGTGCCGTGCTCGCCGAAGGTCTCCCGGGCGGCCGTCACCAGGCGGTCGTAGTTCCGGGCGGCGTCCGCACGGGTGGGCCGTGCGCACGGCAGGGGTTGCGGCGCCAAGTTCGACCTCCTCACGGGTCCGTCCAGAATATCGCTTGCAAAGCGGAGGGTGCCTCCGTATCGTATCCGGAGGAACACTCCGCTTTTCCTTCCACAACTGTAGCCCCTCCGGGGTAAGGAGCAATATGTCGGCAACATCCTCAGGCCCGGCCGGCGCCGGAACCGGCACGCCTGCGCGGCGGCCGGGGGTCGTTCTCGCAGTCATCCTGATCACCCAGCTGATGGTCATCCTCGATGCCACCGTGGTGAACATCGCCATGCCGCACATCCGGGAGGCACTGCACTTCAGCCCGTCCAGCCTGTCGTGGGTACAGAACGCCTACGCGCTCGCGTTCGGCGGTCTGCTGCTGCTCGGCGCCCGCGCCGGCGACCTGCTCGGCCGCCGCCGGGTGTTCATCACCGGTATCAGTGTCTTCACCCTCGCCTCGCTGCTCGGCGGCCTCGCCCCGAATGCCGAGCTGCTGCTCGCGGCGCGCGTCCTCCAGGGCATCGGCGGCGCCATCGCCGCGCCGGCGGCCCTGACGCTGCTGATGCTCACGTACCGCGAAGGTCCCGAGCGGATGAAGGCGCTCGGCTACTACAGCCTGATCTCCTCCGGCGGCGGCAGCGTCGGCCTGGTGCTCGGCGGCATGCTGACGGACTGGGCGTCCTGGCGCTGGGGCCTGTTCATCAACGTCCCGATCGGTATCGCCCTGGTCTTCGCGGCCCGCCGCGTGCTGACCGAGACCGCGCCGGAGACCGGCCGGTTCGACGTGGCCGGTGCGCTCACCTCGACGCTCGGCATCACCTCGCTGGTGTACGGGTTCATCCGGGTCGCCGAGGCCGGGTGGTCGTCGGCGGAGGTCCTGGTCGCGTTCGCGGCCGGTGTCGTGCTGCTGGTCTCGTTCGTGCTGATCGAGCGCCGCGTGAGCCACCCGATCGTGCCGTTGCGGTTGTTCAAGTCCGCTCAGCGGTCGGCGTCGTACCTCACCATGCTGCTCGTGGTCGGGACGATGTTCGGGATGTTCTTCTTCCTGACGCAGTACCTGCAGGGCGTGCTCGCGCTGAGCCCGCTGACGGCCGGTCTGGCGTTCCTGCCGCTCACCGGTCTGCTGTTCACCGCGTCGCGCGTCGTACCGAAGCTGGTCGCCCGGATCGACGGGGCGAAGCTGCTGGTGGCCGGGTCGACCCTGGTCACGCTCGGCACGATCTGGCTGACCCGGCTGGACGCGCACAGCACCTACCTGCACGACGTGGTCGGTCCGATGCTGCTGTTCGGAGCGGGCGCCGGGATGATCTTCATCCCGCTCGTCGGCCGGGCCATCTCGGGCGTCGCGCCGGAGGACTCGGGCGCCGCGTCCGGCATGCTGAACGTGGTCCAGCAGGTCGGCGGCGCGCTCGGCCTGGGCATCCTGGTGACCATCTTCGGTACGGCGAGCCGCAACTCGACGGCGACCGCGCCGCGGGAGGTCCTGGTCGACGGCGTACACGCAGCGTTCGTCGGGGCGCTCGTCTACGCGGCCGTCAGCCTGGCGATGATCGTGTTCACCGTCCGGCCGTGGACGTGGTTCCGCAGCGAGCCGGAGCCGGTCGAGGCCCCGGTCGTCGCGGACTCACACGTCTGACGGAAGGGGCAGCGCGTAGTCGGTGAACTTCTTGTGAGTGGTGAAGCCGAGGTTCTCGTACAGGCCGAGTGCACCGGTCGGGTTGTCGGCGTCGACGCCGAGACCGGCCCGCTGGTAGCCGGCCTGTGCGCCCTCGGCGAGCACCTTCGCGATGGTCGCCCGCGCCAGCCCGCGGCCACGGTACGCGCGCCGCGTGCCGACCTGGCCGATGTACAGCTCGCGGACGCCGGTCGCCTCGGTGTCGGCCTCCCACTCGTAGCAGTTCACGTATGCCGCGACGGTGTCGCCGTCGAGCACGAGGTACGACTGCCCGGCGCGGAACGCCCGCGAACCGATCGACCGTGAGCGCCATGTCTCCGGCTCCGGCGGCGTCCAGCCCCAATGGTCGGAGAACGCCTCGAAGTGCGCCAGCCGCAGCGCCTCCTCGTACGCCGGGTCGTAGCCCGTCAGCTGGAGCCCGTCGGCCACCGACGCCTCCGGCACCGGCTGGTCGAGCGGGCGCCGCATGTCGAAGAAGAACCGCTCGGGCTTGAAACCCAGGCCCTCGAACAGGCTGGTCGCGCTGACGTTGTCGCTGGCCGCGCCGGTGCCGACCAGGCCGGGCACCTGCGGGTGGGTGACGGCGTGCACGTCGCCGGCGCGCTGGATCAGCCAGCGCATCAGCACCGTCCCCAGGCCGCGCCGCCGCCATTCGGGGTCGATCGTGCCCTCGGTCCGCACCCGGTCGACGTCGACCACGGTGTGCGGCACGTGCAGCTGGCCGTAGCCGACCATCCGGCCGTCGGCCCACAGACTGATGCTGTCCCGGTCCAGGTCGACGTTCGGGCGGTTCACGGCCTCGGCCAGGTCCTCCGCGGCGAAGTTCTCGCCGTCCTGGTCGGCCTTCTCCTTGGCAGCCATCAACACCGCCCACGCCTCGACGTCACCCGTGTCGATCGGGCGCGCCGTGATCCCCTCCGGCCAGTTCATGGCTCGACCGTACGGCGTCCACCCGGCGACGGCACGTCAATTAGCCGAGTTGCTCGGCGAGCCAGCGCACTGCCATCGGGTAGCGGTACTCGATCCCACCGTGCGTGCCCTCGAACAACTCGAAGTGCATCCGCTCGTCCGCGAGACCGGCCTCGCGGACGGCCCGGTGGAACGCGGTGGCGCCGAGATCCAGGTAGTACTCGTCCTGCCGGCCGGCGTCGATCCAGACCGCGCGCAACGAGCGCAGCGCCTCGGCGTACTGCGGCTCCTTCACCATCTCGACCGGGTCGCGGGACAGCCAGCGCGCCCAGATGTCCGGGATGATCGCCCCGAGGTCGTCGAACGGCATCAGCACCGTGCCGTCGGGCTCGGCGGAGTACGCCGACGCGTAGCCGTACATCTCCAGCAGGTGCAGGTCCTCGTTGGTGGTCCGGCCGGTCTTGGTCGCCAGCACCTCGAAGTATTTGTCGTAGCTGCCGTCGTACTTGTCCCGCAGCGTCCGCGCCCGCTCCGGGAACTCGGGTCGGTAGCAGACGTCGAAGAGCGCGTCACCGGCGTGCGTCGCGAGCGCCCCGAACACGTCCGGGCGCAGCAGCGGCGTCACCATCGCGGTGTAGCCGCCGCTCGACTTGCCGGTGACGGCGCGGTGGTCGCGGTCGGGGATCGTCCGGTACGTCGCGTCGACCCAGGGCACGATCTCGTCGCACAGGTACGACTGGTACTGCCCGGTGCCGGGGGAGTCGAGGCACTGGCTGCCGCCGTACTTCGTCCACGAGTCGACGAACACGACGACGGCGCGCGGCAGGCTCTCGTCGGAGAACATCGCGTCCAGCAGTTCCGGGTACGGCTGCCGGAACGGGACCCGGTTGAACCACATGCCGACGTGGCCGGTGTAGCCCATCGTCACGTAGATCGCCGGGTACCGCTCGCCCGCGTTGTCCGGGTCGTCGTACCCCGGCGGCAGGTAGACCAGCACCGGCCGCTCGTGCGGATCGCCCAGCGGGTTCCCGCGGAGCAGGTCACTCGTGTACGTCGTCTGGTCCAGACGTCCCTTGAACTCGGCCGACCACGGCAGCATCGGTCCTCCACTCACATCGCATCGGGGGCCTCGATCCCCAGCAGGCCGAGTCCATCCTGCAACACCTTCCGGGTCGCGGTGCAGAGGGCGATCCGGCTTGCTCTGGTCTCGCCTTCGCTGCTCAGCACCGGGCACTGCTCGTAGAACACCGAGAGCGCCGAAGCGACGTCGTACAGATAGGTGCAGAGTCTGTGCGGCTGGAGTGTCTCGGCGACCTGTGCGACCACCGCGCCGAAGCCGGTGAGGAGGAGAGCGAGCCGCTGCTCGGCCGGGTCCTTCAGCTCGGTGACCTCACCTGACACGTCTGCTTTGGAGAGCAGTCTGGTGAGCCGGGCGTGGGCGTACTGCAGGTACGGGCCGGTGTTGCCGGTCATCGCGACCATCCGGTCCAGGTCGAACACGTAGTCGTTGCCCCGGTCGCTCGACAGGTCCGCGTACTTGACCGCACCGATCCCGACGGCTCGTGCGGTAGCTGCCCGGTCGACACCTTCCCGCCCAGCCAGCAGCGCGTCGGCCCGGGCGACCGCGCTCTCGAGCAGGTCGACGAGCTTGACCGTGCCGCCTTCTCTTGTTTTGAAGGGTTTTCCGTTCGGTCCGAGGACGGTGCCGAACGAGACGTGCTCTGCCGGTACGTCGAGCCAGTGGGCGGCCCTCGCGAGGGTGAAGATCATGTCGAAATGGAGGGCTTGCCGGTGGTCGACGACGTAGACGATCCGGTCCGCCTTCAGGGTGCGCACCCGGTGACGTACGGCGGCGAGGTCGGTTGCGCTGTAGCCGAATCCACCGTCGGACTTCCGGACGATCACCGGAAGCGGATCGCCGTCCCGGCCCTGGAACCCGGGGAGAAACGCACACACGGCGCCGTCGGACTCCGTCAGGAGACCCTGCTGCTCCAGGTCGCTGACGACGTACGGGAGGTCGTCGTTGTAGGCGCTCTCGCCGACGACGTCCTGTCTGGTCAGTGCAGAACCCAGCAAGGTATAGACCTGGTCGAAGTCGTCGAGGGACACGTCGACCATGTGCCGCCAGATCGTCCGCGTCTCCGAATCACCCGATTGCAGCGCGACGACCCGCAGCCGCGACCTGTCGGCGAAGGCTCCGTCGGCGTCGAAGTGCTTCCGGCTCCGCTCGTACAGCTGCTGCAATCCCTGCAGATCGAGGGATTGCGCGGTGATCCCCTCGTCGAGCAACTGCTCGATCATCATCCCGTACTGCGTGCCCCAGTCGCCGACGTGGTTCTGCCGGATCACGTCGTACCCGACGAACTCGAGCACCTTGCACAGCGCGTCGCCGATCACCGTCGACCGCAGATGACCGACGTGCATCTGCTTCGCGACGTTCGGCTGCGAGTAGTCGACGACGACCCGCCGGCCGTTGCTGCCGAAGGTCTCGGGCTCGTTGACCGCCTTGGCGAGCGTCTCGGGCAGCAACGTCAGATTGATGAATCCGGGGCCGGCGATCTGCGGCGGCCAACAGAGGTCGTCGAGCCGCAGCTCGGCGATCAGGCGCTCGGCGACGGACCGCGGCGGTTGGCCGAGGGCGTTGCCGATTCGCAGCGCGACATTGCTCTGGTAGTGCCCGAACTCGGGTTTGGTCGCCGACCGCAACTCCGGGTCGTACGGCGTACCGAAGGCGGCCGCGGCGGCAGCGGACAGTCTCGTGGACAGGACAGGCAGAACTGCGGACATGACGTGGTCCTTCACCGAAGATGACGCGACTGGAACAGGCTGAGGTGTTCAGACAGTGCGTCGTCGTCGCAGGCTGAAGCGCACACGCGAGGTGTGGACAGGCTTCAGGCTGATCGACATGTCAGCCATTATGCACGAAGTACGCCGAGGGGGCCGGGGACCGGTCGGCCAACGGCGTGATCGCCGGGACCTCGAGCTCGCCCAGGAACACCCGCCGGACGACGCGTTCGGCCGCGCGGCCGTCGTCGAACTCGCAGAACTTCTCCCGGAACAGGTGCCGGTGCTTGGCCGCCTCGGGCGCCGCGAACGTGCCGTTGCGCAGCGCGGCGAACAGTTCCTCGGCGGAGCGCGCGACCACGCCGGGCGGGAACTCGGCGACATCGAAGTACGTGCCGGTCCGGTCGCCGGTGAGGAGCAGGATCGGACGGTCGAGATTGGCGTAGTCGAAGGTGATCGACGAGTGGTCCGAGACCAGGACGTCGGCCGCCAGCATCAGGTCCTCGACCTGCGCCTGTCCTTCGGTGCCGAGCACACGGGCGTGCTCGCCGGCCGCGGTCGCCAGCCGGTCCGGATCGAGGTGCTCGTCGGACGCCGGCGCGGAGAGGATCACCAGGTGCGAGTCGTCGTACCCCAGTCCGGCGCGGATCGCGCGGACCTCGTCGAGGGTCGCGGTCAGCAGCCGGTCGTTGCGCGGGTAGCCGTACTCGAGCTCCTCGAAGTACGAGGGGTAGATGCGCTCCCAGATCTCCGAGGAGTACCGGTTCGAGGACAGATTGAAGTCCCAGCGGTCGACCGCGCGCATCAGCTCGTCCTTGCCCTCCACGGGCAGCGTCACCGTCGTCAGCGGCGTACCGTGCTGGGTCTGCAGGTGCACCTGCCCCTGGCGCTTGTCCAGGTCCTTCGGCCAGTTCGCGTCGCTGACGAAGTACGTCGCCTTGCCGAGCAGCTTCTCGTACGCCGGGGAGTCCGCGACGACGTACTCGACGCCCTCCGGGATCGCGCCGACGTGTTCGTCGTCGACGACCCAGACGCCGCGCAGGTGCGGCGCGAGCTCGGCAGCCTTCTCGCAGATCGCGCGCGGGTTGCCGGCGTACTGCGTGAACCGGCCCGCGGCATACGCGACCAGGTTCGGATCCAGCTTGCCGCGCCGGAGCAGCTTGCCGACGCGCTTGCGCGGGCTCGGGACCTGCAGCATCCGCGCGCTCAGCTTCAGCGTCGAGTAGGTCGCGTAGTCGTCGTGGATCAGCAGCCAGCGCTTGAACCCGCGGGCCGTCCGGTCGGTGCTGTAGCCCTCGGGCTTCCACCGCTTCGCGAACGCGTGGGCGGCGTGGAAGAACTCGGCCCGGTCCTCGGTGTCGATCCGCTCGGGCTTGGCGAGCACGGCGAGGATGTGATCGAGCGATCGGTCGAAGGCGAACCGGCGCCAGCCGGCCAGGTCCGGGTCGGACTGGATGAACGCGTGCACCCGGTCGTACTGGTCGAAGATGTCCCACTGGCGGCGGCCGCTGGTGGCGTGGATGTTGCCGCCGGTCCGGTGCTGCCGGTAGTGCACGACGACCCGGTCCAGGGTCGCGATCCGCTCGGCGGTGAGCATCGTCGAGTAGGTCCACGGCGCGTCCTCGTAGAAGCCGCTGGTGAACGCGAAACCGTGCCGGGTCAGGAACTCCCGCCGGTGCGCCTTGTTCCAGACCACCTCGAGAAAGGTCAGGAAGATCGGCCGCTCAGCCGCCGTGAACACCCCGGCGCCCTCGCGCGCGAACGCGTCGTGCCGCTGGCTGCCGAGCACCCGGCCGTCCCAGTAGATCCGCTCGTAGTCGAACATCACGATGTCCGGCTGCCGCGCGTTGTCGATCCTGGTCGCGATCGCTTCCAGAGAGCCGGGCAGGTACTCGTCGTCGGCGTCCAGGAAGAGCACGTATTCGCCGCGGCACTCCTTCAGGCCGGCGTTGCGGGCCGGGCCGAGGCCGATGTTCTCCTCCAGGTGCAGCGCCCGGACCCGCGGGTCGGCGGCGGCGTACTCGTCCAGGATCCGTCCGGAGCCGTCCGGGTCCGCGTCGTCGACCCCGATCACCTCGAAATCGGTGAACGACTGACCGAGCACCGAGTCCAGGCACGGCCGCAGCCACGCCCGCGAGCCATGGCAGGGGACCACGATGCTGAACCTGGGGACGGTGCCGAGCGCCATGCCTCCTCATCCTAGGCCGTGCCTGGTGGTCCCACGTCGTCGCGAGCAGGTGCTCGGCGCGGTAGCTCGGCGTGCTGGAGCGAAGGGCGCGATGCGGATCCATCATGTCCTTTGCTCCAGTGCGTCGAGATGCCGTGCCGAGTGCCGCGCAGTAGACGTGGGGCCGCCAGGCACGGCCGTAGGGTGCAGGTATGAGTGTTGACGTGTTCGAGCCGTTGGGTGGTCTGGAGGGGGTCGGGTCGGCGGCCCGGGCGGCACGGGACGCGGTCGACGTCCTGCTCCGGGACCGGGGCCTACGCCGGGTCGGTTCGGACATGACCGCGGAGGCGCTGCTGCGTGGTGCGCACGCGTCCGCCGCGCTGGCCGGCAGTACGGCGACACCGGACGACGTACGCCGGGGCACCGCCGACGGGCTGGCCTCCGGCGCGGTCCGGCTGACCGGCGAACTGATGACGCTGGCTCCGCAGCTCGACAAGGCCCCGGTGCAGGTCTGGACCAGACTGCACCAGTTGGCCGCGGCCGATCTGCTCTCCGAAGACCAGTTG
The DNA here is from genome assembly GCF_040610875.1 of Kribbella sp. NPDC003505. Classification (NCBI taxonomy): domain Bacteria; kingdom Bacillati; phylum Actinomycetota; class Actinomycetes; order Propionibacteriales; family Kribbellaceae; genus Kribbella; species Kribbella sp. NPDC003505. The sequence continues at coordinate 15,802 of NZ_JBEXNA010000013.1, forward strand.
GGTCATCTCCGGACCAGTGCGGAACCCGTACCGGACGACATTCCCGGACTGCCGCCGGCACCCGGCGCCGACGAGATGTGGGAGCGGTTGAGCGCTCTCGCGCAGAACCTCACCCGCCCGACGAAGGCGCCCGGCCTGGTCGTCGCGGCGATCGTGCACGCCGAGCTCGCCGTGCTGCGCCCGTTCCCGGCGGCGAACGGACTGGTCGCCCGGGCCGCCGAGCGCTGCCTGTTGGTTGCCCGGGGCATCGACCCGGTCGCGGTCACGGTCCCCGAGGGCGGTCACTATGTGTTGCGGGCCAGCTATGCGTCCGGCCTCACCGACTACACAGCGCGAGGACTGACGGGTGTCCGTGATTGGCTGTTGCGATCCTGCGAGGTCGTGACAAAAGGTGCCGAGCTCTCGCCGCTCGCCTCCTGAAGGCTTGCCCGGACGCTCGGCCGAACGTGCGAACGGCGCTCTCCTGGGAGAACGCCGTCGCTGGCACGTCGCCCTGGTTACCATGCGTGCACCGGTTTGCCGCCACAGGACTGGCCTGGGTCGCGCTGCCCGTTTGGGATGGGCTGGTCGCCGCGTGGGTACCTGGGTTCCCGTGCAATCTCTACCGGACCCGAAGGTCCTTTGTTGATTCCTTTGTACTCCTGAAACCCCTTTCTGGGAAGGGGATGCGGCGTGCTTCATGGAGTTGAGAAGTATGAAGCGCGCTTCAGCTTTCAGCTCGCCCGGGACCGGCGGCGGGAGGCCAGCAACAGCGCCCCCGCGGCGATCGCGGCGACCACCCCGGCCGCCAGCGCGGGACGCCGTACGCCCTGGAAACCGAGGTGCTCGGCCGGCTCGGCGAACTCCAGGATCGGCCAGCCGCGCTCGACCGCGACCCGGCGCAACGCCTTGTCCGGGTTGACCGCGTACGGGTGCCCGACGGCGGCCAGCAGGGGCTCGTCGGTGATCGAGTCCGAGTATCCGTAGGACGCGGCCAGGTCGTAACCCTCCGCCGCGGCCAGCGCCTGGATGGCGGTCGCCTTGTACGGACCGTACGCATACTCGGCGATCTCGCCGGTGTACTTGCCGTCAGCAACTACCATCCGGGTCGCGATCACCCGGTCGGCGCCGAGCATCGCGCCGATCGGCTCCACCACCTCGGCGCCCGACGACGACACGATCACCACGTCGCGGCCGGCCGCGTGGTGCTGCTCGATCAGCTCCACCGCCTCGCTGTGGATCATCGGCCGGACGATGTGGTCCAGGGTGTCGGCGACGATCGCCTTCACCGTCGACACGTCCCAGCCGGTGCACATCGCGGAGATGTACTCCCGCATCCGCTCCATCTGGTCGTGATCCGCGCCGCCGAGCAGGTAGACGAACTGGGCGTAGGCGCTGCGCAGCACAGTCCGCCGGTTGATCAGGCCGCCGGCGTAGAACGGCCGTGAGAAGGCCAGCGTGCTCGAGCGAGCCAGAATGGTCTTGTCCAGATCGAAGAATGCCGCCGATCGAGCCGTCCCAGGGTGCGCCATGGAGTCGAGGATAGAGATCGGGGCGAAACGCCGGGGGACCCGGGCTTTTGTGTGGGCCGGTATCCCGTTAGACTGGTGGGCAGTGTGACAGTGACACTGGCTGGAAGCGCTCGATCGGGCGAAACCAGCGCCTGGGTGCCACATAATCGGTTGAAATCGAACTGAGATGTGTGAGGCCCGGTCTAGGGGGGTACATACCCCCTGACAGTGGCAGACTGTCGCCTCCTGAACGGCCCCCGGCTCCTCCCCCCGAGCCCGTGGCCGAAGACGGCCCCCGGTCACCCCCCCGCCGGGGGCCGTCGCCTTTCCCGGCTCAGCCAAGTAAGCGTAAAGATTCTCGCTTTTCTGCGCGTGGGAGCGTTCTCACTTTATGTAGGGTCTTGACAATGTAATTGCGCGGTCACAGGTTGTAAGGCATGAAACCGCCTGCACACCGCCCCCAGGCAGCGGTCGTCATCAGCCTGCTCGTCGTAGTCATGGCCTTCCTGGTCCCCGGTCCCGCCTCCGCGGCCACCAACCTCGTCACGAACGCCGGCTTCGAGTCCGGCACGCTCTCCGGCTGGTCGTGCCCGGCCGGCAGTGTCACGACGACCGCCCCGCACTCCGGCGCGTACGCGCTGTCGGCGACACCGAGCGGGAGCGACATCGCCCGGTGCTCGCAGTCGATAGCAGTCCAGCCCAATACGGCGTACACGCTCTCGGCGTGGGTCAAGGGCTCGAACGTCTACCTCGGAGTCGACGGCGGTCCGTCGACGTGGACGACCAGCTCCGGCTGGAGCCAACTGACGGTGCCGTTCACCACTGGCGCCTCCAGTTCCGTCACGATCTACGTCCACAGTTGGTACGCGCTGCCGGCGTACCAGGTCGATGACGTCGTACTGGACGGGCCCGGCGGGACGCAGGACACCACGCCGCCCTCGACGCCGGGTGGCCTGACGGTCGGCAGCCCAACCTCGAACTCGCTGAAGCTGACCTGGTCCGCGGCGTCCGACGCGAACGGCATCGACCACTACGACGTCGTCCGCGACACCGGGGCGGCGCAGAGCGTCGGCAACGTGACGACCTGGACCGCTACCGGGCTGAGCGCCTCCACCGCGTACTCGTTCAAGGTGCGGGCGTGTGACCCGAGCGGCAACTGCTCGGCGTACGGCCCTGCGGTGTCCGGCACCACGTCCGAGGGCGGCACCAACCCGCCCGCTGCCCTCCCGTCGCATGTCCTCACCGGCTACTGGCAAAACTTCAACAACGGCGCGACGGTGCAGAAGATCTCCGACGTGCCGGCGGCGTACGACCTGATCGCGGTCGCCTTTGCGGACGCCGATCCGTCGAAGCCGGGCGGCATTACGTTCACACTGGACAGTGCCGGGCTCGGCGGATACACGGTCGCGCAGTTCAAGGCTGACATCGCCGCGAAGCAGGCGGCCGGGAAGAAGGTCATCCTGTCCGTCGGCGGCCAGAACGGCACCATCTCGGTGGCGGACCCCACAGCCGCGGCCAACTTCGCGTCGAGTGCGCTCTCGGTGCTGCGGACCTACGGGTTCGACGGGATCGACATCGACCTGGAGAACGGCGTCAACGCGCAGTACATGGGTGAGGCGCTGCACAGCCTGCAGAGCCAGTTCGGCAGCGGTTTGGTGATCACCATGGCGCCGCAGACGATCGACATGCAGAGCACCTCGTTCGAGTACTTCAAGCTCGCGCTGGCGATCAAGGACATCCTGACCATCGTCAACGTGCAGTACTACAACTCCGGCTCGATGAACGGCTGCGACGGCCAGGTGTACTCGCAGGGCTCGGTCGACTTCATCACCGCCCAGGCTTGCATCATGCTGCAGGGCGGGCTCCGTCCCGACCAGGTCGGTCTCGGCCTGCCGGCGTCGTCCAGGGCAGCCGGGAGCGGGTACGTCGCGCCGTCGGTCGTCAACAACGCACTGGACTGCCTGACCAAGGGCACCGGGTGCGGCAACTACAAGCCGAGCACTCCCTGGCCGTCGCTGCGCGGTGCGATGACCTGGTCGACCAACTGGGACGCGTCGAACGGCAACCAGTTCGCGACCCAGGTCGGCGGCCACGTGCATTCGCTGTCCTGATCATGCACAACTATCGACCGACTCCGTTGCTGGAGGCGCTCGGTGTCTGCTCGGAGGACGAGCAGCTCTACCGGGCGCTTCTGGCCCGCCCGGAGTCCACTGCGACCGAGCTGGCCTCGTACGTCGGCTGGCCCGCCAACCGCGTCGGCCGGCACCTGAAGTCACTGCTGTCCCTCGGCCTGGCGTCCCGTACGCCAGGCCGTCCGGCCAGGTACCTGCCCGCCGTACCGGAGGCCGCGGTCGAGCTGCTCGCGCTCCGGAAGCAGGCGGCGATCGTCGAGGCGCGGCTGGGCGCTGCGGTGCTGACGGCCGAGTTCCGTCAGCCGGACGCGTTCACGGTCGTCCGTGGCGCCGAGGCGATCGCCCAGCGCTTCTACCAGGCACAGCAGTGTGCGCAGGACGAGGTGCTCGTGCTGGACCGCGTGCCGTACGTCGCCGTCCCGCGCGGGATCACCTACCGAGCGATCTACGACATGGACTCACTGTCCCAGCCGGGCGACCTGGCGGCTGCTCGCTCGTCCGGCTGCTGCCGGATGCTGCGCGACGTACCGCTGAAGCTGGTCGTCGTCGACCGCCGTACCGCTTTGCTGCCGACGGCTCCGGACGTCGTGGTGGAGCTCGGTCAGTCAAGCCTGCTGGACGCCCTGCTGCGCCTCTTCGACCTGCTGTGGCAGCAAGCCAGCCCGCTGACGCCGTCAGTGTCCTCGGATGGTCCGTTGACCTCGGAGGACCAGCAGCTGCTCTCGCTGGCCGCTGCTGGCCTGACGGATCAAGCCATCGCCCGCCGACTGGGGGTTGCCCAACGCACAGTAGAACGCCGGATGCAGCGCATCCTGAAAGCACTGGACGCGACCACACGCTTCCAGGCAGGACTCCGAGCAGGCCAGCAAGGACTACTCGTCTAGTCGGTGACGTCAGCCACCGTGGCGTTGAGGGCCTTGGTGAGGGCTCCGGCGTCGACGGTGATCCCGACGCCGTGGTCACCGCCGCCGATGGAGATCGTGCCGGTGATCCGCTCGTCCGCGATCACCGGCCAGGCGTGCGTGCTCCCGAGCGGCGTGATCGTCCCGCGGACGTAGCCGGTGACGTCGAACGCGGTGTCCTTGTCGGGCATCGAGATCCGGTTCACGCCGAGCAGCGTGCGCAGCTTCGGCCACGCGATCTCCCGGTCGCCCGGCACCAGCACGAACCGGTAGTCGTCGTCGGACAGCCGGACGACGATCGTCTTGATCAGCCGCGCCGGCTCGATCCCGCGGGCCGCCGCGGCCTCCTCCAGTGAGTTCACCCGGCCGTGTCTGGTCACCTCGTAGGTGAGTCCCAACTGGTCGGCAGCATCCGTGGCTCTGGTCACCGGATCAGTTTTGCACCCGGCTGGGAACGTTCCGGAGCAGGACGGCGAGGATCAACGTGACGAGGAACAGCGCCCCGGCCTCCCCGGCGACTCCGGTCCACTCCGCGTGGCTCCACGCCGTACCGGCCAGGCCGCCGAAGACCGAGGACCCCAGGTAGAACGCGAAGAGGTACATACTCGACGCCCGCCCCGTTCCGACTCCGCTCGCGTGCGCCCTCGCCGGGACCCAGCCGCTGGCCACGCCGTGCACCGCGAAGAATCCCGCAGTCATCACAGCCAGCCCCAGGATGATGAGCGGTAGCGGCGCGGCCAGGGTGATCGCCACGCCGGCCAGAGTGATCAGACACCCGACCGGCACCACCTTGCGCCTGCCGTAGCGATCCGCCAACGTTCCGGCGGTGGCTGACCCGGCTGAGCCGAGCAGATAGACGCAGAACACCAGCCCGGCCGCGCCGGCGCTCATCTCGTACGGCGAACCGGACAGGCGGAAGACGGCTCCGTTGTAGACGGCGACGAACGCGCCCACCGCCGTCGCGGCGATCCCGTAGAGCGCCAGCAGCGCCGGGTCCCGCAGTACGCGGAAGAGGTCATGTGGTCGCGCGGCGGTCGGGTGGAAGTTCCGTGACGCCGGCAGGAGCAGCCAGACGACAGCGGCGCACAGTACGCCGACCAAGGCGATGCCGCCGGTAGCGAAGCGCCATCCGCCGAGGTCGGACAACCCGCCGGCGATGAGACGTCCCGCCATACCGCCGACCGCCGTACCGGCGATGTAGAGGCCGCTGGCGCGTGCGTGGCTTTCTTGGTGCACCTCTTCCCGCAGATACGCCATGGCGACGGCTGGAAGGCCGGCCATCGCGATTCCCTGCAGACCCCGCAAGGCCAGCAACAGGTGCCAGGTCGGCGCGAATGCGCTGAGCAGTGCGAAGACCGACGTCGCGGCGACCGACCAGCGCATCAGGTTGGTCCGGCCTAGGACCTCGGATGCCGGACCGGCGATCAGCAACGCCAGCCCCAGACCGAACGTCGCGAACGAGACGCTGAAGGCGCTCTGGCTGGGGGAGACATGGAAGGCGTCGACGAGCTCCGGCAGCAGTGGCTGCGTGCTGTAAAGCAGTGCGAATGTCGCCAGACCGGCCGCGAACAGTGCGACGGAGAGCTTGCGGTACTCCGGGTCGCCGGGCAGGTACCCGGTCTGGTGGGCGACGGACTGGTGCATGTCTTCGACGGTCGCACGGGATTTCCGATACGTAAAATGTCGATCCCGGCAGCAATCGATACGATTTCAGTATGCATGTCGAGGATCTGCGGTGGTTCACCGTCCTGGCGGAGACCGAGCACCTGACCGAGGCGGCCGCCGCGCTGGGCACCAGTCAGCCGAACCTGTCCCGGTCGCTGCAGCGGGTCGAGCGGGCGTTCGGCGTACCGCTGTTCGAGCGAGAGCGTCGCGGCGTACGGCTCAATCCGTACGGCCGCGTCGTGCTCGATGCCGCGCGGGCCGGAGTCACGGCGGTCGACACGGCGAAGCGACAGATCGACGCTTTGCTCGATCCGGAGTCCGGCACCGTGCGGCTGGCGTTTCTGCACTCGGTCGCGACCAGTTTGATGCCTGACCTGCTGAAGGCCTTCAGGGCAGTGGCGCCGCGCGTCGAGTTCCAGTTGCGGCAGGAGCCCGCGCACGACATCGTCCAGGATCTGGAGACGGGTGAGGCGGAAATCGCGATCGTTGCGCCGCGGCCGGACCCGTCACGCTTCGGCTGGCATCTCCTCGAGCGGCAGCGGCTTTGCCTGCATGTACCGCCCGGGCATGCGCTGGCCTCCCGGCACCGGGTGGAGCTGGAGGCGGCGCGCGACGAGGCGTTCGTCGGGCTGCAGCCGGGCTTCGGTTTCCGGCGGGTGACCGACCGGCTGTGTCGTGAGGCGGGGTTCAGCCCGCAGTTGGCGTTCGAGGCGACCGACCTGGCGACGATCGACAGTCTGGTCGGTGCCGGGCTCGGTGTGGCGATCCTGCCGGCCGGTGCGGTGCGCGGGAACGACAGCGGGGCGGTGTCCGTGCCGCTGGCCGGCGTACGGTCGCGACGGGAGATCGGGATGTCGTGGCGGCTGAGTGCGCCGTTGACACCTGCCGCGGAGCGATTCCGGGCGTTCGTACGGGCCCGTCCGGTGACGACGAGTTGACTGTGACTTCCGTAGCCTTCGTTCCATTTTCTCGGTGTCGACTTGCAGAGAGAGGGCTTTCCCCCGCACCCTTACGTGCGTGAGGAAGCGTCTGGGTTCGTTCCGGCCGAGTCGCCGGCTGCTGTTCGCGGCCGGGACCGCGGCGGCTGCGTCGACGGTCGCCGCCGGCACGGCGGAGGCCGCTCCGGGCTCCCCGGCGGCAGCCACCGCCGGACTGCTCTCACTCGGCGCCTACGGCTCCGGGGTGCTCGGCGCCTGGGAGCGCCAGGCGCGCGCGATCTCGAACGAAGGACAGATCCGCCGCACCCGGGAGACCGACGGCGTCTTCATGTTCGGCGACAGCATCGGCGTGCAGGACGGCCCGGCGCTCGCCCGGCAGCTGAACCAGCTCGGCATCACGATCGCCGTCCACAACTGGGCCGGTCGGCCGGTGACGCCGGCCGTCGACGCGCTGGACACCTGGGCGCAGGAGTACGGCCTGCCGCACCGGATCCTGATGTCGGTCGGGTCCAACGACATCTTCACGCCGCCGGCCGTGGAGGCGCAGGTCGACCGGACCATGAGCATCGTCGGTGACGAGCGGATCGTCTACTGGGTCAACGTGCAGGCGGCTCGTACCGCGCACGGCCCGGACGTGAAGGTCGCCGACCAGCGCAACAGCGCCTGGATCAACCTGCAGCTCGCCGACGCGCAGCGGCGCTACGACAACCTGCGCATCGTGCACTGGGCCGAGCACCTGGCCTCCAGCCCGAACCGGCTGGCTCGCCTGCTCCGCGACGGTCTGCACCCGTCGGTGCCCCTCGGGCAGAATGCCCGCAACGGCCTGATCATCGAGGCGATCAAGGCCGGCTGAGTGCGGCCTGCCGGCCGCACTCAGCCTCGAGGTCAGAAGCCTGCCGTGATGCGGGTGAAGTCCCAGTCACCCTGGGCGATACCACTGCAGTTGGACACCACGCCACCGCCGGCGCAGCCGCGGTCGCGGTTGACCGACCAGAACGCCAGCCGGCTGAGCCCGTTGCTCTTCGCCCAGTTGGTGATGTTCTGCCAGGTCGCGGTGGTGGTCATCTCCTGCTGGTCGGACAGACCGTTCATGCCGGAGATGCCCTGGTGCGCGTAGGCCTGCGCGGTGGTCCAGCCGAAGACGGACTTCAGCTTGTTGTTCAGGCCCTGGGACGCGCCGACCGTGTCGTTGTAGATGTTCGAGCTGCCGAAGTCGAACGGCATCAGCGTGAAGATGTCGATGTTCGCGCCGAGCGCCGCGGACCGCTCGATCAGGCGGTTGCCCCAGTAGTTCGGACCGGTCGTCGACGTACCGAAGGTCAGGATCGTCGTGATGCCGGGGTTGTTCTGCTTGACGATCTTCAGCGCGTTCAGGATGCGGTCCTGGACGACCTCGCTCTCGAACTCGTCGGAGTTCTCGATGTCGACGTCGATCGCCTTCAGGCCGTACGCGTTGATGACCTGCTGGTACGCGCCGGCCAGCGCCTCGGGCGTGCTGCAGTTCGGGCCGAGCTTGTTCCCGCTCCAGCCGCCGATCGACGGCACGATGTCGCCGCCGGCGGCGCGGATCTGGGCGATCGCGTTGGCGTCGGCGCTGCCCTGCAGCGGGCGGCTGCCGTCCCAGGCCGGGTTGCAGCCGCCGGACGACAGGATGAAGGCCATCGTGAACCACTTGATGCCGGTCGCGTTCATCACCGTCGCCGGGTTCGGCGGGTCGCCCCAGCCCATGTACAGGTACGGCGCGGCCTGCTTGGTGCCGGTGTTTCCGCCGCCGGTGCCGGTCTTGACCGAGATGGTGCCGCTCTTCGGTCCCTCACCGGCGCTGTTCGACGCGCTGACCTGGTAGCTGTACGTCGTGTTCGCGGTCAGCCCGGAGTCCGTGTACGACGTACCGGTCGGGCTGCCGACCTTCGTACCGTTGCGGTAGACGCTGTAGCTGGTAGCGCCGGACGCGGCCGACCACGTCAGGCTCACCGACGACGCTGTCGACGTACCGGACAGACCTGTGGGCGCGGCCGGGACAGTACCGCCACCGCCACCCGAGCACGAGCCGCCGTTCAGCCGGCAGGCGGCGAGGCCGGGGAAGTTGCCTGGGCTGCCGTTGAAGCCGAAGCTGACGGTCGCGCCGGGGGCTAGCGGACCGGCCCAGCTCGGCGGAGTGAACGTGTGCGTCTGGCCGCTACTGGTGTGGTTGGCGTCCCAGGTCGAGCTGACGGTATAGCCCGACGGGAAGTCCAGCGCGACGGTCCAGGTGCTGAGCGAACTGGTGGTGCCGTTGGTGATGGTCACCTTCCCCTCGAAGCCGGTGCCCCAGTCGGACACTTTCGTGAAGCTGGCAGTGACACCTGCCGCGTTGGCTGCCTGTGCGGTCAGCAGGGCGATGACTACCGCGGTGATGGCCGCGATCGCCAGAGAGATGCGTTTCATGATGCTCCGATCAGTGGGCGGTACGTGATCAGACCCGTCCCCAGAGTGCGGGGACGTTCGGCGGCTCCCAGCCGGTCAGGGACGTGTGGCCCTGGATGCACTTGTAGGTGACACCGGCATACGTCACGAGCGCACCGGTCGCGTACGTCGTGTTCGGCGCCCACGGGGTGGCCGTCGGGGGCGTGGGAGTCGGCGTCGGCGTGGGAGTTGGGGTGGGGGTCGGGGTTGGAGTGGGCGTGGGTGTCGGCGTGGGTGTGGGCGTGGGGGTGGGCGTAGGCGTAGGCGTAGGTCCGCCGGAGCAGCCCGCGGTGTCGGCGTTGACCGCGTCGACGACGTTGTTGAAGAGCGTGACACCCGGGTCGAGTGCCTCGAGCGAGTACATCATCGCGCCGGCGAGCCCGTTGCAGTGCTGGTAGTCGGCCTTGGCCTTGATCGACTGGGCGTTGTCACCGGACCAGAACGTGCCGTTGCTGTAGAACCACGACGACTTGGTGGTGTCGTCGAAGTACGTCGCCGAGGGGTTGTCGACGAAGCCCGTGAGCTCCTTGTAGAACGAGACGCCCGGCACGTTGCCGCTCAGCGCGTGCCCGTCGGCCGGTCCGGTCGCGGTCTGGTACTTGCCGTTCGCGGTGGCCGGGACGCCCTTCCATCCCCTGTAGTAGAAGGGATATCCGATGCTCAGCTTGTTGGCCGGGAACCCGCCCGGGATACCGTACGCCGCATCGCCGGTCGTCCAGGCCTTCACCGCGGAGTCGATCGAGTACTTGCCCTGACCTGGCGGTATCGGGTTGCTCGGATCGTTCGGCGCCGTGTACAGCGGGTCCTGGAAGTTCGTCGGCCCGGTGGCCTCCCAGCCGCCGTGCATGTCGTACGTCATCACGTTGTTGTAGTCGAGGTACTGCCCGATCTTGTTCGTCTCGATCGTGGCGATCTTGTCCTGGCCGGCCGGCGTCGCGGCGGTCAGGTAGTACCGCTTTCCGGTCTGGCCGCCGTACGCGTCGAGTTGCGCGCGGAACTCGGCCAGCAGCAGCGTGAAGTTCTGCTTGTCGGCCGGGCTGTAGTGGTTGCCGACGTGGCCGTTCGGCGAGCCCGGGTACTCCCAGTCGATGTCGACGCCGTCGAAGATGCCCGCCGCCGAACCGGGACCGCCGAAGCCGTCGATGACCGGCAGGTCGCCCTTGAGGAACATGTTCACGCAGGAGCTGACGAAGGCCTTGCGCTTGGCGTCGGTGGAGGCCGCGTCGGAGAAGTACTTCGAGTACGTCCAGCCCCCGATCGAGATCAGGATCTTCAGGTTCGGGTACTTCGCCTTGAGCTTCTTGAGTTGGTTGAAGTTGCCCTGGATCGGCTGGTTCCACACGTCGCCGACGCCGTCGACGCTGATGTCCGCGCCGTACGACTTGCCGTAGTCGGCGAACGCGTCACCCGCGCCGTCACCGGCGTTCGGATTGTTCTCGTCCTGCGACGCGGCCTTGTTGGCCATGAAGCAGGTGTGGTTGACCGGGTCGATGTTGGCGAACGCGTAGTTCAGGAAGTCGAGCTTCGCGCCGACCCCGGTGGTGACCATGTTCTTCGGGTAGAAGCCGTTGGCGTAGATCCCCCACTGGGTGAAGTACGCCGTCTTGACGCCGCCGCTGGTCGCCTGTGGCGCCGCGGTGGCTGCGTCGGCCGTCGTGGCGTCCGGACTCGCGAGCGAGACGCCGGCGGCGGTGATCAGGGCGGAGGCCGCGACGGCGGCCGTGGCGGCGAGCATGCGTAATCGACTCATCAGGTTCCTCCGGAGCGATGGGACGGAAGCGGTCCGGTGAAATTTAGTTAAAGACGCTTCGAAAGGAACCGTAACCGTTCCCGGCGGGTTGGTCGCGGGCTCGTCGTGGCGGGTTCCCGCTGCTGACGGAAACCCGACAAACCTTTGTCCACAGGGATCTGGTGCCGTTCCCGGAAGCCGCCGGACAACGGCATGTTCTAGGTATGGACACGAACCCACCACTCCCATCGGTGCTGATGGCAACCACCAACGAGACCCTGCTCGACGATCTGCTCCGGCTGGCCGCGGCCGCATCCGTCACGCCCATGGTCGAGGCGCACCTTCCCGGCCTGCGACGCAGTTGGCACACCTGCTCCCTGGTCGTCGTCGGCCGCGACCTGGCCGAGCCGCTGGCCCGCGTCCAGCCCGCGCACCGGCCTGGGGTCGTCGTGGTCGGCTCGACGGCGGACGGCGACGACCTCTACCGGTGCGCGTTCGACGTCGGCGCCGACGCCGTCTGCCGATTGCCCGACGACGAGCCGCTGTTGGCCGGCAAGCTGTCCGACACCTTGGACGGTGGCACTCGCGCCGCTGTCACCCTGGCGTTCGTCGGCGGCTGCGGGGGAGCAGGTTCGACGACGCTCGCCGCCGCGGTGGCCGTCCTCGGCAACCGACGCGGGCTCCGGACGATGCTGATCGACGGCGATCCGCTCGGCGGCGGGATCGAGCTCGCCCTCGGTATCGAGCGCGATCCGGGCGACCGCTGGCCGAAACTTCTGAACGCAGCGGGCCGGATCAGTGCGGCCGCGCTCCGCTCGGCACTCCCGTCGGTCGACGGCCTGTCGGTCCTGTCCTGGGACCGTTCCGACGTCACCGTCCTGCCCGCGGAAACGATGAGCTCGGTCATCGGCGCCGCCCAGCGCAGCACCGACCTGGTGGTCCTCGACCTGCCTCGCCGCGCGGATCCGGCCGTCGAGGAAGGTTTCGTCCGCTCCACCGCCACCTTGCTGGTCGTTCCTTGCGACGTCCGCTCGGTCGCCGCCGCCAAGCGTCTCGCGGGCCCGCTCCGGGCCGTCGCCGGCGACCTCCGCGTGGTCGCGCGCGACTCCCGCCCCGGTCCTTCCGCCGCCGATGTCGCGGCTCACCTCGAGTTGCCCTTGGCAACCAAGCTCGGAGTCGACCGCAGCCTGCCCGCCGCGATGGACGACGGCCACTTCCCGCTGCACGCCCGAAGCCCGCTGACTCGCGCCGCCGACACTCTGCTGGAGCTGTTCACTCCGCCTGATCCGTCCGTCCTGACCAGGCAGGTGCCCACATGACCACGACAGATGTGCCTGCGGACCTCCTCGACCGTGTCCGTGGCACCCTCGCACTCACCGGCGCCGAGCCAACGCCCGTTCACGTCGCGGCAGCCCTCCGCGCCGACGGCACCGTTTGCGGCGACGCGATGGTCCTCGCGGTCGTCACCGCTCTCCGCCGGGAGGCCCTCGGCGCCGGGCCGCTCGACAGCCTGCTCGCCGAGCCCGGCGTGACAGACATCCTCGTCAACGGCCCGGACGAGGTCTACATCGACCGCGGCCGCGGACTCGAGTTCGTCGCGATCCGCACCGGCGACGAGCCGGCCATCCGCCGCCTCGCCACCCGCCTCGCCGCCGCGGCCGGCCGCCGCCTCGACGACTCCACACCGTATGTCGATGTGCGCCTCGCCGACGGCACCCGCTTCCACGCCGTGCTCGCCCCGGTCGCCGCGCCGGGCACGTGTCTGTCCCTCCGCGTCCCGTCACGCAAGGTCTTCACCCTCGACGACCTGGTGGCCGCGGGCGCCCTCCCGCAAGCAGGCGCCGCAATCCTCCAGGACCTGCTCGACTCTCGCTTGGCCTTCCTCATCAGCGGCGGCACCGGCACCGGCAAGACCACGCTGCTCAATTCCCTCCTGTCCTTGGCGAATCCCGCCGAGCGCCTCGTCTTGGTCGAGGACGCCAACGAACTCCGCCCCGACCACCCGCACGTGGTCCGTTTGGAAGCCCGCCCACCCAACATCGAAGGCACCGGCGAGATCTCCCTCCGCGACCTGGTCCGCCAAGCCCTCCGCATGCGCCCCGACCGCCTGGTCGTCGGCGAGGTCCGAGGCCCCGAAGTGGTCGACCTCCTGACCGCTCTCAACACCGGCCACGAAGGCGGCTGCGGCACCATCCACGCCAACTCCGCCGCCGACGTCCCGGCCCGCCTGGAGGCCCTGGGTGCCCTGGCGGGCTTAACCCCCTCCGCCATCCACAGCCAAGCAGCCTCAGCCCTGCACGCCGTAATCCACCTAACCCGATCTCCCAACGGCCGCCGCCGAATCGCCGAGATCCACACCCTCACGAAACCCCCCAACGCCCCGTTGACCACCCACCCCGCGGTCACCTTCCACCCCAACAACACCCTCACCCTCCACCCCCCATCCCACCGCTTCACCCCCAAACCCCCAACCCCCACTCCCACACCCGGCTCGGCACTCACACCTACCCCCGACCCGACCCCCACTCCTGCCACCGGCCCTCCTCGCACGCCTGCCACCGGCACAGCTCTCACGCCCGCACCTGGTGCTGCTCGCACACCCGCACCCGGTGCAGCCAGCATGCCCGCCCCCGGCTCCGTTCCTACGCCCGCTGCCGGTGCCGCATGACCCCAGCCCTCGTCGCGGCCCTCCTGGCCTTCCTCACCTGCACCCTCGCCCTGCCACCCCGCCCACCAGGCCTCCACCGCCTGACAACCCGCACCACCCCATCCACCCGACGACCACCCACCCGAGCGAACCACCACCCCCAACAGCCCCATGCTCAACCGCCAGGCGTCCAACCGACCAGCCTCGAACCGTCCGCCCTCCGACCGCCGAGCCGCCACCTCCGATCCCGCTTGCCCGGAGCATGGCTCCTCGCTCCACCAACCGCCCTGGCCACCGCCCTCTTCGGCCCCCAAGCCCTCGTCTCAACCCTCGCGATCGCCGTCATCCTGGCCCTGATAGCCAGCCAACGCGCCCACCACCAACAGCAGAAGCTCATCGCAACCCGCCGCACCACCATCATCGAAGCCCTCGACGTACTCGCCGCCGACCTAACAGCCGGCCGCCCACCCATAGCCGCCCTGGAAGGCGCCGCCTCCATCAGCCCAGACTTCGAATTCGCCCACGCCGCAGCCAAACTCGGCGCCGACGTCCCCACCGCCCTCACCCGAGCAGCCACCACCCCCGGCGCCTCCAGCCTCCGAGCCCTAGCCGCAGCCTGGCGCGTCACCGAACAATCCGGCGCCGCCTTTGCCGCCCTCACCGAACGCCTCGCCGATTCCCTCCGCGCCGACGAATCCATCCACCGCCAAACCCAATCCAGCCTCGCCGGCGCCCGCTCCACCGCCCGAATCCTCGCCATCCTCCCGGCCTTCGGCATAACCATCGGCTACCTCCTGGGCGCCGACCCGCTCACCTTCCTGACCACCACCCCACCAGGCTGGCTCTGCCTACTAACAGGCCTCGCCCTAACCACGACCGGCCTCCACTGGACCACCCGAATCTCCACCCCCCATCGCTGACCCACACCCCTGCCACGCACCTACCCCGCGCCAATCCCGTCGTACTTGACCCACACCCCTGCCACCCACCTGCCCCACACCAATCCCACCGAGCCTGACCTGGGCCACTCCCGCTCCCTCGAGACATCGCATGCCCCACATCCTGGCCGCCGCAACGGCCGTTGCCATAAGCCTCTATCTCCTGACTCCGCCCCACCCCAACCTCCGCCGCCTAACCCCATCCCGCCCCCGATCCCGCCACCAACCCCCGCGATCCCAGCGCCTGGCCGCAGCCGGCGCGGCCTTAGCCGCCCTCACCATCCTCGGCGTCCCCTGGGGCCTAATCCCAAGCGCAATCGCGTACTACGCCATCCCCCGAGCCCTGTCCCGCCTCGAACCTGCCAGCACCAGACAGCGCAACGCCCGCATAGCCCGCGACCTCCCCCTCGCGATCGACCTGCTGACCGCCTGCCTCCGAGCCGGCCGTCCACCCCAACAAGCCCTCGCACTCGTAGCCGAAGCCCTACCCGGCCCCCTGGCCGACGTCTTCACAAAGATCGCCCACCACCTGGCATTGGGAGCGGACCCAACCACCGCCTGGTCCCACCTACGAGGTGAACCATCCTGCGCCCCCATGGCCCGAGCCATCTCCCGCTCACTCCGCTCCGGTGCCCCACTCTCCAAAACCCTCGACCACCTAGCGGACGAAACGCGTCGCGCCCATCACCACCTAGCCGACCAACAAGCCCGAGCCGCAGAATCCCGAGCCACCCTGCCCCTTGGCCTGTGCTTCCTCCCCGCCTTCGTCCTCCTCTCCATCGTCCCCACAATCGCCGACGCCCTCATCCCGTACCTCCTCCACCCCTGATCACACCACTCACCCCGTATCCACAACCCAAAACTCCCGTGAAAAAAGGACATCCAACAACGGCACCTTTACCAACGACTGCACGCAGCACCCCAGCCCACCCGCAGGAGGCCCAAATGTCTAAGGCAACAGCAGCCACCAGCAACAAGCCTCACCCCACCTCTCCCCAGGTCCTGACAGCTGATCCAGAGCTCGAGCTCAATACGCCGAAGAGCGCGACCGTCTGGGTCGGCGATCACGTCCACAGCCGCACCCGCCGCGAAGGCGCCTCTCGCGAAGAGGTCTGCCGACTACCCGCCAAGGCGATCCGACGCCTGGACGGCAACCCCATCCGCCATCTCCGACCCCACGCAGAACGCGGTGCCATCACAGCCGAGTACGCCGTAGCCATCGTCGCCGCCTGCGGCCTCGGCGGCGTACTGGTCGCGCTCCTCAGATCCCCAGCGATGCAAGGCGCCCTCAAAGCCATCATCAACTACGGCCTGAAGATCGCCGGCGTAGAAGGCGTACACATCTGACCCAACCGAGCCACCTGCCGGACGTTCAAATCACCCACCGAGCAGGACCGTCCTAGTCCAACCTCGGCAACGCGCGCTCAACAGCCAGCCCGCCATACGGCCCAACCACCTGCGACGTCCAGCGCTAGCAAGCGACCTCCCCCACGAGTTCCACCCTCAATCCGGCGGCCGGTCGATGCCCCCCTCCTCGACCGGCCGCCACCCCAAGGAGTCTCATGCCCCACCACTCAGACTCTTCTACCCCAGCTCCTGCCGAACCCCGTGTCGCCCGCGCCACCCACGCCACCCGCGCAGGGGGCACAGGAGGTGCCGACGGGGCCACGTCGCCCATCCGCGCGGATGGTGCCAGGGTGGCTTATCGCGCCGATCGGACCGATCGTGGCGACCCTGTCGACCGTGTCTGCCGCTCTAGCCGTCCCGAGTATCCCGGCTGCGGCAACCAGGCCACCCGCGTCATCGGCGCCACCCACGCCGACGGTGCCCACGGTGCCCACGGTGCATGCTGCGCCGATCGTGCCGGCCAGACGGATCGTGCCAACCGTGCCGACCACGCCGATCACGCCGATCACGCCGATCACGCCGACCACGCCGATCACGCCGATCACGCCGATCACGCCGACCACGCCGATCACGCCGATCACGCCGACCACGCCGACCACGCCGACCACGCCGATCGTGGCGACTATGTCAGCCGTGGCGACCGGGCCAGCTGCGCCGACCGGGCGGGAGTTGGCAGATGCGTTGACCGGGTCAGGCGGGTGGTCCTGTTCGATCGCGTCACTTGGTTCAGCTACACCGTCGACCGCGTTGACGGGGCCACGCCTGCTCAGCGTGGTGACTGTGGCGACGGTGACGGCACTGACGGGAGTGAAGGCGGAGAGGGCACGGCGCTTGGTGGGGCCAGGGTTCGTCCAGTTGGTGAGGCGAAGCCTGGTGGGTTGCGGCGGCGGGGTGAGCGGGGAGCGGTGACGGCCGAGATGGCGTTGGTGCTGCCGGTGTTGGTCTCGTTTCTGTTGTTGGGGATCTGGTCCATCGGACTGGTCGTGCTGAACATCAGATGCATCGACGCTGCCCGCGACGTCGCCCGGGCGGTCGCGCGTGGCGAGTCGGTCGATCAGGCGAAAGCGATCGGACACCGTACCGTTCCGACAGGCACGATCGTCATCACCCGCGAGGCATCAGACGTCAAAGTGGTAGTCACTGCCGTGCCCGCGCATGCCCCGCCGTTGCTCGGTGTCTTCTCTCCCGCGAGCCTCACCGCAACTGCCATCCTGCAAGCGGAGCCGGAGACCCCATGACCCGCTCTGAACGAGGCAGCGCCACGCTGCACGCCCTGTTCGCAGTCGTGCTCCTCTGCACAATGCTCACGGTGGCGATCCTCTGGACGGCCATTTCCACCGCCCGCCACAAACTCACCGCGGCGGCCGACATGACCGCGCTGAGCGCTGCCGATTCTCTCGATGCTTCCGACCCCGTCGATGCGACTGGTCAGGCTGATCCGGGCGAGCAGAAACCCACAGGCACCGGACCGCATGCAACGCCTTGCGCGACAGCAGAGCGGACGGCTGCGCTCAACAAGGTGCAGCTGACCGCGTGCTTGGTGTCGTCTGACGCGGTCACTGTTGAGGTATCGCTGCAGTTGGACCTCCGAATAACACGTCCAACTCTCAGCGCGGCCGCGCGAGCCGGCCCGGTCTGATGTCGCCTCGTCAACCACCCGTCGTGCGGCCGGTTCTCCGGTGATCGCGATCTGGTCGCAATCTGGTAGAGATGCCGCGTTGATGTGGACGACGTACGGACCGGCGCTCCATGATCTGGAACCGAGTACTGCTCATGTTCCCGGACGTACTTCCCCGGCGCCCGGACGCTACCTCGGAGGCTCGTTTGCCCGACCCGATTCGGCTGCTGCTGGTTGACGACCAGATCCTCAGCCGAGGTTTGCTTCGCAGCGGTCTGGAGCGTGAGCGCGATCTGGAGATCGTTGCCGAGCTCAACCGATCTGACGACGTCGTGGGTGCCGCCAAACGGCACCGGGCGAACGTCGCGCTGCTCGACGCGGCCGGTCCGGGCAACGACAGCATCACTGTCACCACCAAGTTGCGTACGTCGATGCCGGAGTGCCGGGTCGTCATGCTCACGACGTACGGGCGGCCGGTGCACATGCGCCGCGGGCTGGATGCCGGTGCGAAAGGGTTCGCCTTGAAGGGCAGTCCGGTGCCGCAGTTGGCTGATGCGGTACGGCGGGTGCACCTGGGCCTCCGGGTGGTCGACGCGAACCTCGCGGCCGACAGCCTCCGCTACTCCGAGACCCCGCTCAACGCCGATGAGACAGACACTCTTCGCGCGGCGCGAGACGGTGGATCGGTCGCGCTGATGGCACAGAAGCTCGACGTGTCCGAGCGTGTCGTCCGTACTCGACTCTGGTCGGCGATCGGCAAGACCGGTGCGCACACTCGATCCGACGCCGTCGACATCGCGGAACGAAACGGCTGGCTTCTCGACTAGGCGGTCGTCAATGGTCTGCGGGGACGGGCAGACTGGGGTGGTGGATGACGGTCGGAGCCGAGTTGTCGTGGTCGATGCTGCGAACGTGGTTGGGTCGCGGCCGGACGGATGGTGGCGGGATCGGGTCGGCGCGGCTCGGCGGTTGTTGACGCGGCTCGCTGCCTTGCAGGAGGAGTTGCCGGACACCGACGTAGTCGTGGTGTTGGAGGGGGCTGCATGCCGGGCGGTGTCTGGGGAGGGGGCGCCCGATACGGGTCGTGTTCGGGTGGTGCTTGCTTCGGGGGCCGGTGACGACACGATCGTGAGCGTTACCGCGGAGGTCGTCGGGCAGACGCATCACCCGGCGGTCACCGTCGTCACTGCGGACCGCGAGCTCCGGCAATGTGTCGAACCCTCCGGTGCGACCACCACCGGTCCGCGCTGGCTCCTCGATCAGCTGGACGCGCTACCCGAGTAGGGGACGCTCGTTCATGCGTGCGGCAACAACCTGACCCAACACAAGGCAAGACCTCGCCGTGGAAGACCGGCCTGTGCACGGACAGGCGCAGGCCGAGCTGCTGTTGCAGAAGTTGATTTGCCCTGTGCGGCCTCGCCGGGCGGGATTCGTCAGGTCGACCACCGCAAGCACCGAACCCGTCGCCGACCTGACATCACCGCCGCATACGGGGCCGCCCGCGGCTGCACGCCTCTCGCGACGCATGCTCGGCACCGCGTATGCCGTATCGCGTGTGCCGCACCACGTATGCGGGGCTGCGCTGCCGTCGTGCCGGTGCGGTCGTACCCGCGCTGGCCTGACCATGCGACCCGCCTGGATTGGGTGCGCGTGTCGGCGCGGTCCTGCGGGGGTGGGCGTGCCTCGTCGTATCTGTGCCGTCGTGCCCCTGCTGGTCGGGCTGCGCTGACCCGCCTGGATTGGGTGTATGTGCCGGCGCGGCTCTGCGGGTGTGGGCTGTCTCGTCCTACTTGTGCCGTCGCACATGCGTTGGTCGGGCTGTGCCGACCAACCTGGGTTGGGTGTTTGTGCTGGCGCGGTCCTGCGGGTGTGGGCTTGCCTCGTCGTATCTGTGCCGTCGTGCCCGTGCTGGTCGGGCTGCGCTGACCCGCCTGGATTGGGTGTATGTGCCGGGCTGCTTTGCCCGACCTACGTGGTCGGTCGGCGCTGTGCTGGGTGTTTCCAGGTGGGCGTGTGCGGGGCCGGTTGTGCCGACTGGGGTGTGTCGCTCCCCGAGCTGTGTGTGCCGCTCGTCTGCGTCGGCCGCTTGAGCTGCGGGTGCCGGCCGGTGCATCTTCATCTGTGGCGGGGCTGCGTGTGCCTCGTGAGGCTGGCGCGTGTCTGGCTGTTGGTGCCGGGATGTCGTGCCACCTCTGTGCGCCGGGCAGCCTGCTCGGTCGCCTGTGTGGCGCGCGTCTGCCGACCTGTCTGAGTTGGCGAGTGGCGCTTAGGCGCAGGTGGAGAGGAGTTGGCCGGTGTGGGTTATGAGGAGGTGGGGGCCGGGGGTGGCGGGGAGGTGGGTTCTGGGGGTGGGGACGGGGTGGCGGGTGCCGTCGGGGGAGATGAGGAGAGTGTTGGGGGCGTCCAGGGCGATGAGTTCGTCGTCGGCTCGGATGAGGACGGGGGCGGTGTAGGACCAGGAGAGGGCGGTGCGGCCGGCGGCTAGGGCTTGCAGGGTGGCGGTGGGGAGTTCGTCGGGGCCATCGGCGTTGGCGTCCACGGCGATCCAGGTGGTGGGGGAGCCGGGTGGCATGAGGGACGTGGGGTTGTGCCAGTCGCTGCCGCCGATGGGGGTGGTGTTCTCGAGGCCCCACGCCTGCCACCAGGCGACAGGGCCGCCCCAGGTCTGGTCGAGCCAGGACGAGTGCCAGATCTCGGCGAGTGGCGGGTGTTCGGGGAGCGGGTGGCGCCAGGAGCAGTCGCCGCCGAGCGGGTGGTTGATGGAGAGGAGACCGCCGCGCCGGGCGACTTCCGAGACCCACGTGGCGGCCGGCCGGCGGAAGTCGATCGGGCCGATCTCGCCGAACGCGTTGGCGTGGCCGGTGTCGGTGGTGACTTCCTGGCCGGGGATGAGGCCGATGCCGAAGCGCTTGCTGAGTGACGGGAGTTCGGGGTGGTGGGCGACGGTGTTGTGGTCGGTGACGGCGAGGACGTCGAGTCCGGCCGACACACCGAGCGCGGCAAGGTTGGCGATCGGGGTAGAGCCGTCCGAGTGCAGCGAGTGCGCGTGGAAGTCGCCGGCGATCCATTTCAGGCCGGACGAGGCGGGCAGCGTACGGCGCGGTGGTCGCGGCGGTACGGCGATCGCGGCCGAGGCGTCGGCGTACTCGGTGAGGCCGGGGATGGCGGCGACCGGGCCGGTGACTGCCTCGACGAGGAGTTCGACGCCTTCGACCGGCACTCGGTGCAGGCCGAGGACGACCCACCAGGTGCCTGCTTCGAGCTCGCCCGGAACGTAGCCCGGAGTGGCGGCCGACGGTGTGATCGCGAAAGTGGTGCGGGCACCGCCGGACCAGCCTCGCCAGCCGGCCGCGCCCTCGCAGCCGATGTCGATGACGGCACCCTCGACCGGCGGGATCGTGAGCGTGACGAGCAGGCCGGGGCAGTCGGCCGGGATGTCGACGGGCAGTGAATGCCAGACCGACTCGGCGCGGTCGTCGAGTGTCCATCGCCGGCGGTACGACGTGACGGCCATCAGGTGATCTCCCTGCTTTCGAACGAGCTGTGCGGCAGCATCAGACGACGGCGGCCGGCTCGGCGGCCAGGAGTTCGCCGGTGTCCTGCGTGTAGAGCAGGACACGAGAAGCCGGCGCGGTCAGCGCGACGGGCGCGCCGGGAGCCGGCTCGGTCTCTTCCGGGACCGTCACGCCGATGAGGGTGCCGGCACAGTCGACGGTGACGAGTGACTGGGTGCCGAGGTTCTCGGCGACGACGACCTCGCCGCGGAGTGCGGGCCCACTGACGTCGCCGGTGGCCAGCGTCAGGTACTCGGGCCGGATGCCGACCGTGACCTCGGCATCCGTCGGAGTGGACGAGGTGGCCGCAGGCAACGATCCGCCGGCCACCGACACGGTGCCGTCGCCGAGCACCTTGCCCGGGAGCAGGTTCATCGGCGTCGACCCGATGAAGTTCGCCACGAAGGTGTTGGCGGGACGGGCGAAGACCTCACGAGGCGATCCGAGCTGCCGGAGCTTGCCTGACTCCATGACGGCGATGCGGTCGGCGAGCGCCAGCGCTTCGGCCTGGTCGTGGGTGACGAAGACCGTGGTGATGCCGAGGTCGCGCTGGAGCTTCTTCAGGAACGTCCGCGCCTCGAGCCGGAGCCGCGCGTCGAGGTTCGACAGCGGCTCGTCGAGCAGCAGGACCTTGCCTTCGGACGCGATCGCGCGGGCCAGCGCGACGCGCTGCTGCTGACCGCCGGACAGCTGCCCGGGCTTGCGCTCGAGGAGCCCGTCCAGCGACAGCTCGCCCGCGGTCCGCGACGCGACATCGGCGCGCGTGGCCGCGGCGACCCGGCGGACCTTCAAGGGATAGGTGATGTTCTCGGACACGCTCATGTGCGGAAAGAGCGCGTAGTCCTGGAACACCATCGCCACACCGCGCTTGCCGGGCTCCGTACGAGTCACGTCCGCAGCGTCGATCCGCACCGTGCCCTCGGTCGCGGTCTCCAGGCCGGCGATCGTCCGCAGCAGCGTGGTCTTCCCGCAACCGGACGGGCCGAGGAGGGCGAAGAACTCGCCGTCGGCCACGTGCAGGTCCAGCCCGTCCACGGCGCGGACGCCGTTCGGGTAGACGGTCGCGAGGCCTTCGATGTCGATGCCCGCCATCAGCTCTTGATCCCTCCGTGGAAACGGAACCCGTAACGCGAGTTCACCAGCAGGTACAGCACGACGACCGGGATCGAGAACAGCAGCGAGAACACCGGCAGTACCTGCAAGTTCACGCTGCCGCCTTCGTCGGTGAGGGTCTGCATCAGCACCGCACCAGGCTGCTTGTCGATCGACCGGATGAGTAGGAAGGGCACCAGGAAGTTGCCCCAGGAGTTGACGAACGCCCACACCATGATGGTCGCCAGCCCGGGGCGTGCGACCGGGAGGACGACGTCGCGCAGGATCTGGCCGGTCGACGCACCGAAGACCCGCGCCGACTCCTCGTACGACTTCGGCACCGCGTCGACGAAGTCCTTCAGGATGAAGATCGCCGCCGGCAACAGCCCGCCGGTCATCACCAGCGCGACACCGAACCGGGAGTCGATCAGTCCGAGCTGGAACATCATCACGAAGATCGGCACCATCGCCGCCGTCCCGGTGACGACCGACGACAGCAGCAGCAACCCGTACAGCAGGGCGTCGCGCCCCGGGATGCGGACCCGGGACAGCGCGTACGACGCCAGCGCCGCGAACGCGGTCACCGCGACGGCGGTCGTCACGCAGATCAGCAACGAGTTGACCATCGAGTGCATCGCGTACGGGTGGTCCAGCGTTTTCCGGACGTTCTCCAGTGTCCAGTCCGGCCAGTGCACGCCGAGACCCGGCGACGCGTCGAACGGTGCCGACGCGATCCACAGCATGGGTACGGCGAAGAACAGCGTGATCGCGCAGATCAGGACGTAGAAGCCGATCCGGCGCAGCACAAAAGACGTCGTCACGAGCGCCTCCGCAACAGCCGCAGATAGACCAGTGAGACCAGCAGGTTCGCGATCAGCAACAGGAACGAGATGGCCGACGAATACCCGAGCTCACCGCCCTGCAACGCCACGTTGTAGATGTAGACCGGCACGGTCTCCGACTCGTGATTCGGTCCGCCCTTCGTGAGCAGGAACGGCGAGAAGTCGTTCGCCGTCCACAGCGAGATCAGCAGCGTGTTGGTCAGCACGTGCCCGCGGATGTGCGGGAACACCACGTCCCGCAGCGTCTGCCAGCCCGACGCTCCGACCATCCGCGCCGATTCCAGTTGCGACGGCGGCACGGCCTGCAGCGCCGACGAATAGAGCATCATCGAGAACGCCGTACCTCGCCACGTGTTGAAGACCACCAGGCATGCCATCGGGTAGTCGATCAGCCACGCGGTCCCCGGCGTGCCCAGCAGGCTGTTCAGAGTGCCGCCGTCGCGGTCGTAGAACGCGACCCACAGGTACGCGACCACGGTCGACGGCAGGATCCATGCGAGCAGGACGAACGCCTCGACGGTCCGGCGTACGGCGGGACGCGTGCGGCGCATCACCCACGCGAGCGTGAAGCCGAGCACGTTCTGCCCGATGATCGCGGAGCCGAGCACGAACAGCAGCGTCAGCCACAACGCGTTGTGGAACAGGGCGTCGTTCAACGCCTTCGTGTAGTTCGACAAGCCCACGATCGACGGCGACACGGCCTCGACGCCGGTCAGCCGGTAGTTCGTGATGCCGATGTAGATGGTCCATAGCGCGGGGAAGATCAGGAACGCGCCGATCAGCAGCATTGCGGGCGCGACGAAGCCGAGCGCCCGGCCGACGCCGAGGCCCGCGACGTCGCGCGCGGGTCCCCGGCCACCGCCTGATCGACGGCCCGATCCACGTCCCGGCACCGGCTCGGCGGGCACCGGAGGTGCGGAAGCGGAAGCCATCAGTTGCCGGCGACCTTGTCCTTGCCGCCGGCCGCAGTCTCGACGGCCTTCTGGTAGGCCCGAGCGGCCGCGTCCGTCGACTTGCCGCCGACGACGTCGGCCGTGGCCTGCTGCAGCGCGGCCGAGACCTTCGGGTACTCCGCCAGTCCGGGGCGGTACTGCGTGAGCGGGAGGACCTTCTCGGCGACGAAGCTCAGCATCGGGTCACTGGCGAGGACCTCGCTGTTGACGTCGCTGCGCTGAGTGATCTTGGCGGCGCCGTCGAGCGAGGCCTTCACCATGTCGGCGGAGTTCATGAACTGCAGGAACTCCCAGGCCTGCTGCGGAAACTTGGTGTTCGGGTTGATCACCGTCGCGCCGCCGCCCGACATCGAGACGAAGTCCTGTCCCTTCACGCCTGCACCCGGCAGAGCGGCCGGGATCAGGGCGTAGCCGACGGCCGTGTCGCGGTCGGCCATCTTGGCGACGCCCGCCTTGGGCTCCACCACGCTGCGCCAGAAGTAGTCGCCCTCCAGCAGGATGCCGATCTTGTTCGCGGCGAACTCGGCGAAGGACTTGTCCCGGCCCTTGGCCTCGCGCTGCAGCACCGGGTCACCGAGCCCTGTGCTGTAGATCTTGCGGTAGAAGTCCAGCATCTGGCGCAGCTTCGGGGTGTCGCCCAGCCACTTGCCGTCGGAGTTCACGGTCGCGCCGGTGCCCACCAGCAGCGGCAGCACGCCCTGCATGGTGGTTGCCTCGCCCATCGCGGTCCCGGCGTTGATCTGGATCGGCGTCACACCGGCGATCTTCTTCAGCGCCTGACCTGCGGAGATGATGTCGTCCCAGGACTTCGGCTGCCAGTCAGCGGGCAGCCCGGCCTGCTGGAACAGCTTCTTGTTGAAGTACAGCACGCGGCCGTCGGTGCCGCCGGGGACGCCGTACCGCTGGCCGTTGTAGCTGCCGAGCGCTTGGACCGACTCCGGGATCTGCTTCCAGCCGTCCCAGTCGTCCACGTTGGCGGCGTCGCCGACGGTGTCGGTGAGCGGCTTGATGTAGTTCGCCTGGGCGAACTCGCCGACCCAGATGCCGTCGATCTGGAACAGGTCCGGCCCGGCCTTGTTCGACAGGTCGAGCGACAGCTTCTGCTTGTAGACCTCGTCGTCGGAGCCGTCGCCCTGGAACTTGACCGTGACCTCGACGCCCTTGCCCTTCTGGTCGGCGACGAACTTCGGGATCAGCACGTCCTCGACGAAGGTCGCGCCGGCGCTGCTCTTTCCGCCCTTGACCGAGTTCGAACCGAAGGTCAGCTCGACCTTCTTGGCGTCGGCGTTCCGGTTCGCGTCTTGGTCGCCGCTGCCGGAGTCGGACGAGCCGAGGCATCCGGTGAGCAGGGCGAGGGCCGCGGCGCCGAGGACGCCGGCGGTGGTCAACCGCGAGAGAGATCGCATCAGGGCTCCTAGCAGAAGTGGTCCAGCAGCGTGCCGGTCAAACATTGGCACTCTCCGGCGACTATGTGAAGACTTTTTCCCAACCCGGAGGCGAACGTTGTCAGGGGCTACAGGCAACCAACCGCGAACTGTCAAGTCGGGATCCCGTGGCGGTCGTTGCGGAACAGTTAAAGGATGCTCAAGGTTGTGTGGCAACACGTAGTTGTCTAGATACAGAGGGTGATCAGTGGAGCTACTGTTCTTGCCGATCGCTTCAGCGGATCGGAGGTGAAACACGTGAGACTGCTTCATGGAGTCGCTTGCCTTGTCGACGACCTGCTCTGCCACTGCTGGTGCTGGTGGTGACTCTCGTCGTGACCGCGGCCGCGCGGTGACGACGCCGGGCTCCCGCTGACGCGCAAGCAGCGGGCATCCCCGGAACTCATCCCCGAGCACCGCCTGGCCGACCGAGAGCGACGGCACAAGAGACAAGGAGAGAGAAACGGCCGGCCCCGACTATGTCGGGGCCGGCCGTCCTCTCGTTGGCTGGTGGCTGGTGTCCTCCTCGGCTCAGCTCTGGGCCAGTTGCATCATCTGCTTCGGCAGCACCGTCATCTGGGCCGGGATCGGGACCTGCGGCCTGAGCAGCGACAGCAGGCTGGCGGCCGCACCCGCGATCGGCAGCGGCAGGGCAAGGCCCAGCGACGCCAGCAGCGCGTTCACGAGTGCCAGCACCGCGCCCAGGATGTCCAGGCTCGGCACCGGAAGGCCGCTCCAGGCCTGGATCGGCGTGCCCGCGGCGCTCATCGTGCCGGTCGGCTGCGCCTGCTTGGCCTTCCCCTTGCCAAGCAGCGACGTCAGGGCGAGCCCACTGGCGGCGTTCGCGAACGTCCCGGTGTCCTCGTCGTAGTTCCACTTCTGGCCGTCGCCGTCACGGCAGGGCAGGACCAGTAGTGGAGCGGACGCCGGAACCTTGGCCAGGTCCGCACCGCTGTCCAGGCAGGCTCCGGTCGCGGCAAGGGCGCCACCGACGCTCTTGCTCATCGCGACCTGCAGTTGGCCGGACTCGGTGTAGATCCACTCCTGGGTCTTGCCCTCCTTGCCCGGCGCACACGCCATCATGACCGCCATCGGGACCTTGTCGGCCGCGACGAACGTCAGGCAGTAGCGGGTGTCGGAGCGGGTGGCGATCTGTTGTGCCACGCCCACGGTGACGCCGGGTGCCGTCGAACCACGGGGTGCCGGGTTCGCGGCCTGGGCCGGTACGGCGGTGGCGATCGCCACGCTGACCGCGAGCACCACCACGCCGGTGCGACTGAACAGCTTTCGGATGATCAAGACAACCTCCAGAGGTCGTGCCATCGCTTGGCGTCAGGTCGTCGGGACCCCGTGGCGCGAGCCGGAACGCCGGCAGTGACTCAGCGCGACGTTGACGCCACAACAAGTAAGGCACAGGTGTGACCGGGGAGGTTATGCCGATCTCGCGAAACTTGATGTCAATGGCAACTAACTGCCAGGCAGACGTCGTTGCGCAAGGCATTTACATCGGGATGCGAGGCCGCTGTTCCGCCGTTGTGAGCTGTTCGAGATCTTACGGCAATCCGCTGCGATTCCGGGAGCGCACCGCGTTGGAAGATGCCGTAGGCAACAGAGTTGTCAGTGCGGCTGCTTGGTGTCCCTGGGGTCCGGCGCGAGCTCCTGCTCGGTCGCCAGGCGCTCGTCGGCGGGCGCCTCCGGCGAACCCTCGAGGCGCGGCGGGACATCGGCAGCGGCGTCACTTTCCGTGATCTCTCCGCCGACGGTGTTACTCGGCGTGCTCGCCGCCTGGGCGCGCAGCTCGCGCATCTCCTTGCGGCGCCGCCAGCCGCGACCGAGTCCCTTCTTCGTCAGCCACAGGCCCGCGATCAGCGCGGCACCGGCCACCGCACCGAGGAAGAAGATCGTCGGCACCGAGACGCCGAAGTCGACGCCGAACACCTCCATCGTCGTCGAGGCGGTGGACGACACCGAGACACCCAGGCCGAACAGCACGGCCAGAACGATCAGAACAACTCCGAGGACGACCATGACACGCTGCCTCTCCGTCCGGAGACCGCCGGACTCGTCAGGCCTCACTGCTCAGTAATGCGGAGAGCAGCGCCACCGCGCCGCTCTTGTCGAGTGGGTTGTTCTGGTTCCCACACTTGGGCGACTGTACGCACGAAGGGCATCCGTCCGTACATTCACAGTGTGCAATCGCCTCGCGTGTCGCGGTCAACCACTCGCGCGCCGCGGCGTACCCGTGCTCGGCGAATCCGGCGCCACCGGGGTGACCGTCGTACACGAAGACCGTCAACCGGCCGGTGTCGGCGTGCCGGGCGGTGGAGACGCCGCCGATGTCCCAGCGGTCGCAGGTCGCGAACAGCGGGAGGAGCCCGATCGACGCGTGCTCGGCCGCGTGGGCCGCGCCCGGTACGTCCGCCAGCCCGAGCGCCTCGACGGCGGAGTCGGGCATCGTCCACCACACCGCCTTGGTTCGCAGGGTGCGCTCGGGCAGGTCCAGCGGCTGCTCGTCGAGTACGTCGCCGGTCGCGATCAGCTTGCGCTGGTACGAGATGACCTGACTCGTCACCTGGACCCAGCCGCGCGACAACTCCGCCGTCCCCCAGGTGCACGTCTCCTCGGTCGCGAGGATGCTGATCTCGGTCACGTCCCGCGCGAAGGTCGTGTAGTCGGGCGAGGCGGGCTCGACGACCGCGGCGTGCTCCTCGAGGTCCAGCGATCGCACCAGGTACGACTCGCCCGCGTGCACGTAGACGGCGCCCTCGTGCACCGACGCATGCGCGGAGCCGCCGTCGACCGTGCCGAGCAGGCGACCGGTCCGGTCCTCGACGATCTGCACCGTCTTGCCGCCGGCGGACCGGATGTCGATGGCGTCGACGGCGCGCTCCCGGCGCGTCCAGAACCACCCGTGCGGGCGCTCCCGCAGCGCACCCTGCCGTACGAGTTGCGCGATCACCTGCGCTGTCGTCTCGCCGAAGGTCTCGAAATCGTCGGGCGTCAGCGGTAGCTCCTGGGCGGCGGCGCACAGTTGGGGTCCGAGCACGTACGGGTTCTCCGGGTTGAACACGGTGGCTTCGACGGGGCGGCCGAAGATGGCGCCCGGGTGGCGCACCAGGTAGGTGTCCAGTGGGTCGTCCCGCGCGATCAGGAGTGCCAGCGCGTCCCCGCCGGCGCGCCCGGCGCGACCGGCCTGCTGCCACAGCGAGGCGCGAGTGCCGGGCCAGCCTGACAGCAGCACGGCATCCAGTCCCGCGATGTCGATGCCCAACTCGAGAGCATTGGTCGCCGCGACGCCGGTGAGCTCGCCGCTCTGCAACATGCCCTCGAGCCGCCGCCGCTCCTCTGGCAGATACCCGGCCCGGTACG
This sequence comes from Kribbella sp. NPDC003505, assembly GCF_040610875.1. Classification (NCBI taxonomy): domain Bacteria; kingdom Bacillati; phylum Actinomycetota; class Actinomycetes; order Propionibacteriales; family Kribbellaceae; genus Kribbella; species Kribbella sp. NPDC003505. The sequence goes on from NZ_JBEXNA010000013.1 coordinate 44,947, forward strand.
CCGACACCTGTTCCGTCAGCGCCGGGTCGACCTCAGCCAGGTTCTCCCGGGCTGTCATCGCCACCGTCTCGGCTCCACGGCGCGAGCGGACGAACGCGACCGTGCGGACACCCGTGACCACCAGGTCGGTCAGCAGGTCGGCCACCTCGGCTGTGGCGGACCGTCGTACCGGTGCGCCGTTCTCGCCGTGCAGGGCGGTCAGTGGCGGCTCCCAGAGACCGAAGGCGATGCCGCCGCGTGGAGAGCCGTCCTCGACCACCTCCACCATCGGCAGCCCGGTCAGGCGCTCACCTGACAGCGCCGGCTCGGCCACTGTCGCCGAGGCGCAGACGAAGATCGGATTGGCGCCGTACTGCGCGCAAACCCGCCGCAGCCGCCGCAGTACGCCGGCGACGTGCGCACCGAAGACGCCGCGGTAGTGGTGACACTCGTCGACCACGACGTACTGCAGGCAGCCCAGGAACCGCGCCCAGCGTTGATGGTTCGGCAGGACCGACCGGTGCAGCATGTCCGGGTTGCTGAGCACGTACGTCGCGTGGTCGCGCGCCCAGTCCCGCTCGGTCCGCTCCGAGTCGCCGTCCAGCGTCGTGGCCCGCAGACCCGGCACGGTGTACGCCGAGACCGCGCGCAACTGGTCGTGGGCGAGCGCCTTGGTCGGAGACAGGTAGAGCACCGACGCCGTACGACGGTGTGGCGACGCGGCCTGCGCGATGCTCAACGTGGCGAAGGCCGGCAGCAGGTACCCGAGCGACTTGCCGGATGCCGTCCCGGTCGCCACGACGACGTGCCTGCCCGAATACGCCGCCTCGGCGGTCGCGACCTGATGGGTCCAAGGGGCCGCGATGCCGGCGTCCCGCAACTGGTCGAGCACCTCGGACGGCACCCACCGCGGCCAATCACACGTTTGTCCCGGCCGTGGCGGCACCGCCTCGACATGCGTCAACCGGTCGTCACGACCGGCGGCCAGGCGCTTCAGGACGGCAGCCGCCTCACCACCTGCACGCATACGGTGAGCGTAGTGCCCTGCACGGACAAGGGCTTGCCGCTGAGAGTCCGCTGAGAATGCACGCGCGGATGCACGTGGCTTTTTCCGGAGGGGAATCGACTTCGGGTGGGCGAGATGAAAGAGTTTTCGGCAACGGGTCTTCTCACGGTCCGTACATGGTTGAATGCAGCAGTTCATGGGATCGGAGGCCGAAGTGGATCTGTCGCTGACCGCGCGCGCCGAGGGCGGGCGAACCGTCATCGAGGTTGCGGGGGAGATCGACGTCTACACCGCACCGAAGCTCAGGGAGAAGATCGCCACGCTCGTCGAAGAAGGCGTCTACGACATCGTCATCGACCTGGAACGCGTGGAGTTCCTGGACTCCACCGGTCTCGGTGTCCTCGTCGGCGGCCTGAAGCGGGTGCGCACCCACGACGGATCCCTGTCCCTGGTCTGCACCCAGGAGCGGCTGCTGAAGATCTTCCGGATCACCGGCCTGACCAAGGTCTTCGACATCCACCCGGACGTCGCCTCGGCGATCTGATGAAGCGAAACGGTGTCCGCCACGCTACTTTCGGTGATTGTTCCGCCCAGGTTCCGGCAGGGGTCTTGCCGGGCCGACCCGGTATGGCGTAGACCACCCTGTCGTCAGGTCTGGTCGGGAACCCGTTAGAGTAACCCACCGCGCCAGCCCATTGGCGCTGTGTCGTATTTCCCCAACCCTTCGGTTGCGGCAGACGGGGGCCGTCAAGCCTGGATGGGTTGCCTACAAGGAGGACGGATGTCCGCGCTGCTTGCTCCACAAGCGGTGGATCTTTCGTCGAGCAACACCACACTGGTGATCGTTGTCGGGGTGATCGCGATTCTCGCGGTCGTCATCGCGATGGTCTTCCGGGGCCAGGTGCTTGCCGCGAACGATGGCACCGAGAACATGAAGACGATCGCCGCGGCGGTTCAGGAAGGCGCCTCGGCGTACCTGAACCGGCAGTTCCGGACATTGTCGATCTTCGCCGTGGTCGCGTTCCTGTTGCTGTTCCTGCTGCCGGCCCACACCGACGGCGGCAACGAGACCACGCTGAAGATCTTCCGCTCGGTGTTCTTCCTGGTCGGCGCGGGCTTCTCCGCCGCGATCGGCTACCTCGGCATGTGGCTCGCGACGCGCGCCAACGTCCGGGTCGCCGCGGCCGCCCGGGACGAGGGCCGCAACCCGGCGATGCGGGTCGCGTTCCGCACCGGCGGCACCGTGGGCATGGCGACCGTGGGCTTCGGCCTGTTCGGCGCCGCGCTCGTCGTGCTGCTGTTCAAGGGCGACGCTCCGACCGTGCTCGAGGGCTTCGGTTTCGGCGCCGCGATGCTCGCGATGTTCATGCGGGTCGGCGGCGGTATCTTCACCAAGGCCGCCGACGTCGGCGCCGACCTGGTCGGCAAGGTCGAGCAGAACATCCCCGAGGACGACCCGCGGAACGCCGCGACGATCGCCGACAACGTCGGTGACAACGTCGGCGACTGCGCCGGTATGGCGGCCGACCTGTTCGAGTCGTACGCCGTGATGCTGGTGGCCTCGCTGATCCTGGGCAAGGCCGCGTTCGGCGAGCAGGGCCTGATCTTCCCGCTGATCGTGCCGGCCATCGGCGCGGTCACCGCCGTCATCGGCGTCTTCCTGACCCGTCCGCGGACCGGCGAGAACGGCCTGCGGACGATCAACCGGGCGTTCTACATCTCCGCGGTGATCTCCGGTGTGCTGTGCGCGGTGGCGGCGTTCGTCTACCTGCCGAGCAGCTTCAAGGACCTGACCGGCGCGAGCGAGTCGATCGCCGCGACCGACGGCGACCCGCGACTGATCGCGACCATCTCGGTCATCATCGGTATCGTCCTGGCGGCCGTCATCCTGGCACTGACCGGGTACTTCACCGGCACCGAGGACAAGCCGGTCAAGGACGTCGGCAAGTCGTCGCTGACCGGTGCCGCCACGGTGATCCTGTCCGGTATCTCGGTCGGCTTCGAGTCCGCCGTCTACACCGCCGTGGTGATAGCGGCGGCCGTGTACGGCGCCTTCCTGGTCGGCGGCTCCGGTGTGGTCGCGCTGTTCGCGATCGCGCTGGCCGGTTGCGGTCTGCTCACCACCGTCGGCGTCATCGTCGCGATGGACACCTTCGGCCCGGTCTCCGACAACGCGCAGGGCATCGCCGAGATGTCCGGTGACGTGGACGGCGAGGCGGCCCAGATCCTCACCGAGCTGGACGCCGTCGGCAACACCACCAAGGCGATCACCAAGGGCATCGCGATCGCCACGGCCGTGCTGGCCGCGACCGCGCTGTTCGGTTCCTACACCGACGCGATCCGCTCCTCGCTGGGCGACCAGTACGCCAAGTTCGAGGCCGACGCCCTGGTCTTCAACCCGGGCACGCTGGTCGGTCTGATCCTCGGTGCCGCGGTCGTGTTCATGTTCTCGGGTCTGGCCATCAACGCCGTCGGCCGCGCCGCCGGTGCGGTCGTCTACGAGGTCCGCCGGCAGTTCCGCGACATCGCCGGGATCATGGAGGGCACCGCCCGTCCGGAGTACGGCAAGGTCGTCGACATCTGCACCCGCGACTCGCTGCGGGAGCTGGCGACGCCGGGTCTGCTGGCGCTGACCGCGCCGATCGCCGTCGGCTTCGGCCTCGGCGCCCCGGCGCTGGCCGGCTACCTGGCCGGTGCGATCGGCGCCGGCACGCTGATGGCGGTCTTCCTGGCCAACTCCGGTGGTGCCTGGGACAACGCCAAGAAGCTGGTCGAGGACGGCAACCACGGCGGCAAGGGTTCGCCCGCGCACGAGGCCACCGTCATCGGTGACACCGTCGGCGACCCGTTCAAGGACACCGCCGGTCCGGCCATCAACCCGCTGATCAAGGTGATGAACCTGGTCTCGGTGCTGATCGCTCCGGCGGTCGTCGGGATGTCGGCGATCGGCGACGACACCAACACCGCGCTGCGGATCATCATCGCGGTCGTGGCCGTGGTGATCCTGGCCGCCGCCGTGTTCGTCTCCAAGCGCCGGGAGTCGGTCATCGCCGACACGCCGGCCGAGGTGAACGCCGCCGCCTGATTCGCGGTACCTTCCGAAGCGGCCCGCCGGCCTGTCCGGCGGGCCGTTTCGCATGTCTGGACCCGGGGCCGTCGGCTCTTCTACTGTCGTCCTGTGAGGATTGCCCGGGTGCCCGCGCTGCTGCTCCTGGTTGCGGTGGGCGTGCTCGGCGCGCTGCAGCCGGCGAACGCCGCGACGCCGCAACCGGATGTGGCGTACCTCAACGCCGCGCACCAGATCAACCTCACGATCATCGAGTCCGCCCGCGCCGCGACGACCAAGGGCAAGACCGCCTGCGTACGACGGGTCGCCGCGCAGCTCGACCGCGACCACAGCAAGCTCTCGGCGCAGGAGCTCGACGTTGCCACGCGTCTCAACATCCTGCTGCCGACAGAGCCCTCCCCGACGCAGCGCCAGCAACTCAACGCTGTCGCGGCCAAGGCCGGCACCGCCGGGTACGACGCTGCCTGGCTGGCCCTGCAGCGGCAGGAGCATCAGCAGTACCTGGCGCTCGTCAACGGTGAGCTGCCGATCAGCGCGTCGCCGGCCGTCGAGTCACTCGCAGACGGTGCCAAGCCCGTGCTCCAGATGCATCAGCGTCTGGTGGCAGGTACCTGCAAGACGGGCACCACCACCACTCCGGTGGTGCCAACCGGCGACGGCGGCCAGCACGCGGACGCGGAGAAGGCTCGTGCCCGGGCCGCGGTGATCCTGCTCGGCATCGGACTGGTGCTGCTGCTGGTCGGCAAGTCGATCTCCGTACGGCGACGTCTGGCCGGCGTCATCGCACTGGGGGCCGGTCTGGTCATGCTGTTCGGCGGACAGCCCGCCAACACGGGCAAAGTCCCGGCCGCGGGGAAGACGGCCGCGGAACGAGAGGCCGCCGTACCACCTGTCCGGCTGAAGCTGCCCGGTGTCCTGGAGGCAGCGGTGCAGCCGGTCGGGACCGGCGCCAACGGCCAGCTGCAGGTGCCCAAGTCCAGTGCGGACGTCGGCTGGTGGGCCGCCGGTGCGGCACCGGGCGCTGACGGCGGCACAGTGCTGCTCGCGGGACATGTGGACACCACTCGCGGGCGTGGTGTGTTCGCGGCGCTGTCCGAGGTGCCGGTCGGCACCACCGTCGGCGTGACGAGCGGCGACGGCGAGGAGCACTGGTACCGCATCGTGGCGCGCCGGACGTACAAGCAGGAGGCCCTGCCCGCCGACCTGTTCCAAGGCGCGGCGAAGCCCCGGCTGGCGCTCGTGACCTGCACCGGTTCGTACGACCGTGCGGCGCGCCGCTACAGCCAGAACCTCGTGCTCTACGGCGTTCCGGTCGACTGATCTTTTGGTAGTGACTTCCAGCAACGGTCGACCGAAGTACGCCCGCCGTCGACTTTCGGCTGATGTGCTCCCCCGCGGGATGGGGGATCGTCGGGGTCGTGGTCAGGGAATTAACCGATAGCAGCCGTTCGGGCGCCGGCGGCAGAATCAACCCACGGGTGGACACACCGGATCCGCCCGGGGTCCGATGCTCAGCACCGTGTGGGCCTCGATACTGATCTCATCACGACACATCCCGCCCGACCGGGGACGATTTCACGCCATCTGACGAGGAGCACGGCGATGATCGAGGCAAAGGGCCTCACCAAGCGATACGGCACGACAGTTGCCGTTGACAACCTGTCTTTCGAGGTGAAACCCGGCAAGGTGACCGGCTTCCTCGGCCCGAACGGGGCCGGCAAGTCGACCACCATGCGGATGATCCTCGGGCTCGACACCCCGACGTCCGGCGAGGTCACGATCGACGGGCAGCGGTACCGTGACCTGCACCGGCCGCTGACCAAGGTCGGCGCGCTGCTGGACGCCAAGTGGGTGCACCCGAACCGCTCGGCGCGCGCCCACCTGACCTGGATGGCCGCGTCCAACAAGTTGCCGAAGTCATCGGTCGACAAGGTGCTCGAGATGGTCGGCCTGACGTCGGTCGCGAACAAGCGGGCCGGCGCCTTCTCGCTGGGCATGTCGCAGCGGCTCGGGATCGCCGGCGCGCTGCTCGGCGATCCGGAGGTGCTGCTGTTCGACGAGCCGGTGAACGGTCTCGACCCGGAGGGCATCGTCTGGATCCGGACGTTCATGCACCGGCTGGCCGACGAGGGCCGGACCGTGCTGGTCTCCAGCCACCTGCTGTCCGAGATGGCGCTCACCGCCGAGGAACTGGTCGTCATCGGCCGCGGCAAGCTGATCGCGCAGAGCAGCACCCAGGAGTTCGTCGACCGCGCCAGCGGTACCACGGTGAAGGTGCGGACGCCGCAGCTCGACCAGTTCGCCGCCGTGCTGAGCCAGCAGCAGCTGGCCACCCGGATCGAGGACGTCGACGACCAGGGCAAGGTGCTGTTCGTCGAAGGCGACCTGACCACCGACCAGGTCGGCGAGGCGGCCGCCGCGCACGGCATCGTGCTGCACGAGCTGACGCTGCAGCGCGGTTCGCTGGAACAGGCATTCATGCAGATGACCGGTGACTCGGTCGAGTACCACGCGCACGAGGAGATCGCCGCTGTGACCTCGCTCGACGCCCCCGACGCCGCCGAGGTGGCCGCGGGTCCGAAGGAGGACAACTGACATGTCGGTGATCGCAGTCGAGCGCATCAAGCTCTTCTCCACCCGCTCACCGTGGTGGTGCATGGTGATCGCGGCCGTGCTGACCGTCGGCTTCGCCGCGCTGACCACCGGCTTCCTGAAGGGCGCCGAGGAACAGCAGGCGACGATCTTCATCACCCAGCCGGGCGCCCAGCTCAGCCAGATGGTGATGATGGTGATGGCCGCGCTGGCCGTCACCACCGAGTACCGTTTCGGCACCATCCGGACCAGTTTCCAGGCCGTCCCGCAGCGCGCCGCGCTGCTGCTCGGCAAGACCGCGGTGGTCGCGTTCCTGGCCGGCGTCGTCGGGCTGATCGCGTCATTCGGCGCCTGGGGTATCGGGAGCCTGTTCGCCGGCAACGCGGACCTGGCGATCGACACCGCGGCCGAGTGGCGGCTGCTGGCCGGTCAGGGCCTGATCTTCGCGATCTCCGCGGTCTTCGCGGTGGCGGTCGGCATCCTGATCCGGCAGAGCGCCGGTGCGATCGCGATCCTGATCCTGTGGCCGCTGCTGGTCGAGAACCTGCTCAACCTGATCCCGAAGGTCGGCGACGACCTGGCCAAGTGGGCGCCGTTCGCGAACGGCAGCTCATTCCTCAACCAGGGCCAGGACTTCGGCCTCGCGGGGCAGGGGGCGGGCGGCAGCGACTTCGCGCTCGGACCCTGGTGGTCCTTGCTGTACTTCGCCGGCTGGGCGGCGGCGCTGATGGCGATCGCGTTGTTCTCGGCGAGCAAGCGCGACGCGTGACCGCGTTGCTTTCACAGTCCACCCCGGTCGGAGGTTGAGGGGCCCTTGACCGGGGCAGGGGCCCGGCCGGGCTGAGGGGTCCTGGCCGCGACGGCCCGTGGTACATCCGGTCTCCGGATGGACCGCGGGCCGTTTCCCTTTCGGTCCTGGGGTGGCCCGTGGCCCGGCAAACGTCTACCGTGCCGCGCATGACCGATTGGGCTCAGGTGCGCGACACCGGTGACGCGGTTCCCGAAGGACGGCCGCTGGGCGAGTTGGTGGCCGAGCTGGCCGGGATGCTGCGGTCGCCGGATCCCGTCGTCCGGGACCGGCACGCGTACTCCGTGCTGGCGACCTGGATCGGGCGTGGCGTGCTGTCCGCGGACGAGTTGCGGGCGCTCGGCGACCTGATGGTGCCGCGGTTCGGCGACCCGGAGATCCAGGCGCGGACGTTCGCTCCGCTGATCCTGGACTCGATCGTGTCGGCCGGGGTCTTCGAGCCGAGCTGGGTGCCGCCGTTCGAGCGCTGGTACGTCGGCGAGGAGGACCTGCGCGGGTACGACGAGAAGCTCGGCTGGCTGCACGCGGTCGCGCACGGTGCGGACCTGCTCGGGACGCTCGGGCTGCACGAGGCGGTCGAGCCGGTGCAGATGCTGCGGCTCGGGATCGGGCGGCTGCTGACGCCGACGTCGTACGTGCTGCGCGACATGGAGGACGACCGCCTCGGCTACGCGCTCGCGGCCACGCTGACCCGCTCCGACCTGAGCGGCAGCGACGCCACGGACTGGCTGGACCCGGCGATCCGGGCGCTGTCGAACCCGCCGGCCGAAGGCATCACACCCGAGGTGACGAACACGATCCGGACGCTGCGGGTGGTGTACGTCCTGGCCGATCACGGTCTGCGGGTGGGAGATGCGAAGAAACTCACACAGGTCCCGCAACGCGAGCAGGTCAAGACAAAGTTGGCCGACGTGCTCCGGATCGTGACTCCGTACTACCTCTGAGCGTCCAGGCAACGATCTGCCGACGGATCGCGCATCCGACTTTCGTCGCTGGTTTCCCTGAAAACTCCCTGAGCGACGCCATGTCACGGTCCAGGGCGCAGTACAGGTGGGTTCCGGTGGCAACGGGGCCTCTGTGCATGACAATGTCTCTGCTGGCATGCCATGGCCCCCTCCCATGGTGGTGCCAACGCCACTACCGGAGTAGTGCCAACACCATCAGATCTGGTCCCCCCGCGAGGTTAGCTTTTACCGACAAGAGCCTGGGGGCGCAGTTGAGAGAGGGCGCGGAGAAGTCATGGTTGCGACATACCTGAAGCGTTGGGTCGGCAGCCGGATCCTCAACAGGTCCACCCGCAAGGGTGGTCTCGACCTGTCGAAGATGCGGATGTTTCCCAGCTCGGTCTCGATGCCGCTGCGCCGGCACGGGGTGGACCCGGTGCCGGAGCTGGCCGCGGTCCGGGAGACCGAGCCGGTGCACAAGCTGGCGCACCTGTTCGGGCTGAACGTTTGGGTGGTCAGCGGGCACGCCGAGGCGAAGTACGTGCTCTCCAACGAAGAGGACTACAGCCACGACATCCGGCCGCTGGTCGGCTCGGACCCGAACAAGCCGTCGGAGGGGATCGGCGGCCTCGGCTTCACCGACCCGCCGGACCACACCCGGCTGCGGAAGCTGCTGACGCCGGAGTTCACCAAGCGCCGGCTGGCCCGGCTGGAGCCGGCGATCGAGAAGATCGTCAACGACCAGCTGGACCTGATGGAGGCCAAAGGGCCGGTCGCCGACATCGTGTCCGACTTCGCGTTCAACGTGCCGTTCCTGCTGATCGCGGACCTGCTCGGCGTGGAGGAGCAGGACCGTGACCGGTTCCGGGCGCTCGGTCCGGCCCGGTTCGACATGTCCGGCGGCGGTATCGGGCTGTTCGGGTCGGCGTCGGAATCGCGGGAGTTCCTGTTCGAGATCGTCCGGAAGCAGCGGGTGAACCCCGGCGACGGGCTGATCGGGTCGATCATCCGCGCCCAGGGCGACGGGCTCGACGACGTCGAGCTCGGCGGACTGGCCGACGGCGTGTTCCTCGGCGGGTACGAGACGTCGGCCAGCATGCTCGCGCTCGGGACGCTGGTGCTGCTGCGCGACCCGGAGAACTTCGAGCGGATCCGCAACGAGCCCGGCGCCGTCGACGGGATCGTCGAGGAGCTGCTGCGGTACCTGACCGTGGTGCAGGTCGCGTTCCCGCGGTTCGCCCGGCACGACCACGAGCTGTTCGGGCACCAGGTGAAGAAGGGCGACCTGGTCGCGGTGTCGCTGTCCGGCGCGGACCGGGACAAGGTGGTCTTCGGGTCGGACGCCGAGGACTTCTACCCGCGTCGTACGGTGTCCGCCGCGCATCTCGCCTTCGGCCACGGCATGCACCGCTGCGTCGGCGCCGAACTCGCCCGGATGGAGCTCCGCGCCGCGTTCACCGCGCTCGCGCACCGCTTCCCCGACCTGGCCCTGGCCGTCCCCGAGGAGCAGCTCCGCTTCCGCGACTTCTCGATCGTCTACGGCGTCGAGTCCCTGCCGGTCCAGCTACACCGCGCCACCACCGAACAAGCCGCCGGCTGACGGCGTCAGGTCCTTCGTGGACCTGCCGACGAAGCGGATGGCGGCCGGGGTCCTGTTCCGGGCGGTGGACGGACGGGTCCTGCTCGTCGAGCCGTCGTACAAGCCGAACTGGGAGATCCCCGGCGGGATCGTCGAGGCCGACGAGTCGCCGTGGGCCGGAGCGGCGCGCGAGCTGCGCGAGGAGCTCGGCTGCGAGCGCCCGGTGGGGAGGATGCTGGTCGTCGATCACGTGCACGCGTACGACGGCAGGCCCGACGGGATGATCTTCGTCTTCGACGGCGGTGTCGTGACGGACGCCGACGTCGCGGCCTTCAGCTTCGCCGACGGCGAGATCCTGTCGGCCGGCCTGTACACGCCGGCTGAGGTTCGCACGCTCGGCAAGCCGTTGCTCGCGGACCGTCTCGAGGCCGCCGTCGAAGCGGTCGAGGAGGGCGTCGTCGTGCTCTGCGAGCACGGCCAGCGGGTCAGGTGACCTGGTTGCGCAGCGCCAGCAGTTGCTCGAAGCGGCTGGCGAGGGTGGGGTTGTGGGTGCGCAGGCGGGTCAGGTCGCTGCGGGCCTCGAGTTGGTGTGTGAGCAGGATGCCGCGGCTCTGGTCGAGGAGCTCGACGGCGCGGGCGCGAAGCTCGCCGGCGACTGCCGGATCGCTCGCCGCGTCGGCCAGTTGGAGGGCGGCGGCCGCGGCGTCCGGGCCGAGCGCGGTGAACTGGCGGAGGCCGTGTTCCTGGTCGGCGCGGTCCAGCGAGCGTGGAGCCACGAGCGGAAGCTGGGCGATCGCCGCCGCGTACGCTTCCAGCGCCTCTGCCCAGTCCTGCACCTCGGCCGCCAGCGCACCCCACGCGAAGGCCGCCTGGCAGCGCCCGATCGGCGGGTGTGACGTCTCGCCGACGATGGCCCGGTACTCGGCGAATGCCGATGTCAGCGTCTCGTGGTCGCCGGTACGCCGGTAACGCTGGACCAGACTGTGCGCCAGGTTCGTCCGGCTCCCCGCCCGGAACGCGGGCCCGGCCGTCGGCGCGGCGAGAACTTCGTGATGGACGGCGATCGCGGCGTCGAGATCCGCGAGATCCCCGTCGCGGCCGTACCGGTCGGTCAACGCGATCGCGAGGTTCGACCGGAACACCGGCAGCCGGTTGTTGTCCGGCCTGGATTCCCGCACCGCGCGCTGGAGGATCTCGACCAACTCGTCCACCAGCGCCGGCTCGTGGGTCGTTTCGTATTGGGTTCGCACGGCGAGCGCAAGGTTGCTGAGGTGGCCGGGATCGACGGTACCGGCCGCAGTCCCGAGCTCGACGGAGCGTCGGAGGTCGGCGATCGCGCTCTCCAGGAGCCCGGCGTCCTGGTCGCGCATACTCCGCTCCCACCGCGCGTTGCCGAGCATGTTGAGCCGTGCGGCCAGGAACGCGCTGCCAGGCTCGGCGGCCGCCGCTGACCGGCGCAGCAGTTCGATCGCGTCGTCCAGGCTGGCGAGGTGCCCGGTCCGCTCGTAGCGCAGCCGCAGGCTGAAACCCACGGCGACCTGCGCACGACTCAGCGGCTCCGGCTGGTCGGTGAGCTCGTCGATCGCCCGCAGACCGGCTTCGATGGAGCGGTCCAGGTCGGTGACCTCGCTGTACGCCTCGAACCGCAGGCGCAGCGCCTCGCACAGCGTCGTCAGTGCGGTGCTGGTCGCCGCCGTGCCGGCTTCGGCCGAGGCGATGATCCGGTCGAGGGCGGCGTCGTCGGGCGTCTCGACGTACCGCAGCAACTGGGCGTCGGCGTGGTCGGCCTCCAGAGCAGCCAGATCGCCGGCCAGCGCGTCGGCTTCCGGGTGCGACGGCGCGATCCGGCCGATGCAGTCCCGGACGAGGTCGACGGCTTCCTGGAGTACGGCGGAGCGGTCGGCGGTGACCCGGCCGGAGCCGAGCGCTCTGACGACGGCGCGGACGACCGAGGGCAGCTCGACCGAATCGGAGGGGGTGACCTCGAGCGCCGCGCGGCCTTCGCTGATCGCTTCGGCCAGGACAGCAGCGTCCCTCGTCAGCTCGTGCTGCTTGACGAGGGCCGTGACGACGACCGCGCGCCGGACGTGGAATTCGGGTGCCGACGGCGCCGTCGCAGCGACGACACGTCGCGCCAGTGCGACCGCCTCCGCAGCTTCGGACTCGTCGCTCGCCGCTACCCGCAGCGCGTCGGCGAGCGCCATCAGCCGCCGGACGTGGTCCGGGTCCTCCGGATCGGTCTCGGCGACCGCCTGCCGCAGCGTCTGCACGGCCTCGGCGAGCACCGCGGGCTCGGGCGCGAGTGTGTGTACGACGCGTTGTGCGTTCCCGAGGATCTGCAGCGCGCGTCCGCGGTCGGCGGCGGGGACGGCGCCGACCGCCCGCCGTGCATGGTCGACGGCCTCGTGCGCGACCGCTGTGTCCTGGTCGGCGCGGGCGCGGTGAGTCAGGGCATGGGCGAGGTTGAGCAGCGCGGATCCGTTCGCCGGCTCCTGAGCCACCGCCCACCGGGCAGTGGCGATCGCGTCGTCGAGCAGCTCCCGCCGGCCGGTGCGTTCGTACCCCATCTGCACCAGATACGCGAGGAATGCGGCCTGGGACGGCCGGTCCGTCGTGGCCAGCCGGAACGCGCAGCGTTGCAGGTCGACCGCGGCCTGCAGGTTTTCCAGTGAGCCGTCCCGCTCCCACGCCGTGTAGACCTGGGACGCCTGATCGTGGAGCAGCCCGTCGCGCCCGAGCAGGTACCCCGATTCGTCGGCCGCGGTCGCCTTGCTGATCGCATCGGCCGTGATGAACAGGTCGATCGGCAGACCGGTGTGCTGATAGCGGATCCAGAACAGGTTCCCGAGGTCGAACAGGAACGTCGCCGTCGCGGGTCGGGTGTCGTCGAGCCGATGCGCGGCGTTGGTGAGCAAGGTGATCGCCCGGTCGAGGGCCTCGAGGTTCCTGGACTCGTAGTACCGATCGACCTCCTGCATCGCCTCGACGCTTTCCGCGACGGCCTGTTCGCGGATCCGCACCCAGTGCCGCAGCTCCTCCGGCAGTGCGTACGGCAGCTGAGGAGCGATCGGTGCGAGCATGTCGACGGCCTTGCTGAGGGCGAATTCGCCGTCCGGCCCCAGCGCGACGCAGCGGCACCAGAGCACCAGTCCGACCGCGTACCGGGCCTCGAGGTCCTGCGGGAAGCCGGGGAGCGCGGTCAGCCGCTCCAGCTCGTCGTCGACCGCAGGGCCGAGTACGGCGTCACTCGCCGGATCCCGTTCCCACCGCGCCACCCGTGCGAGCAGCGCGTCGATCAGCTGCCGGGACATGAGCTCACCGCCCGCATCGCGCGGAGCTTGCCCAGCTCGACCAGCCGCTCACCCGCACTGGTCCGAAGTGTGACCTGGCCGTCGTCGATCCGGATCACCGCACCGCACAGCACAGCGCTGTCGGTCGTGAGTTCGACCATCGGCTGGTCCTTGGCCGGGCCGTACCAGGTTGTGGCGACCGCGGCGGTCAACAGCGCCGCACAGGTCAGGCTGAGCGCGATGCCGCGGCGCAGTGCGCGGGCGGCGTCCTGGGCCTCGCGATGGTCCGCGATCGGGCCCGGCGGCAGCGCACTGACCTGAACGACCGATGGCCGGCCGTTCGCTGCCCGGAGCAGGTAGAGCGCACCGGAGGCGCCGGCAACCAGGGCGAGCAGGAGCAGCAGGCCGACCGCGACGGCTGCCCCGGAGGCGAGCTCGCCGATGTCCGAGCGGCCCTTCACCAGGCTGAAGCCGATCAGGGCGACGAGCAGGCCGGCGAGGCCGTTGCGCCACTGGGTCGCCGCCGTCCGGACCCGCGGGAGCTCGGTACGGCGCATCGCGTCGAGCTGCTGGGCCCGCCGGAGATCGGCCGGCGTGGCCGCGCGGCCGGCAGCCGGACGATCGGTCATGAGCCGGCCGGGACGTCGAAGATCCAGTACGCGCCGCAGCCGACCCGGTCCGTGGGCCGGCCGGGGTGTGCCTCGGCGCAGGTGCAGATGATCGGCACCGAGCGGATGCTGCCGGCCGCACCGGTCCCGCCGCCCGGCCGGCTGCCGGGATCACCGCGGAAGACGCCGTCGAGCAGCGGGACCTCGATCGAGGCGTCGCAGCGCGGGCAGCGGCCGCCGAGCAGCGACGTGCCGACTCCGAAGTTCTCGATGACGAACGTCCCGGCGGCCTGCTCGGCGTATCCGGGCTCGCTCACCTCGCGATACGGAACGGGTTCGTTCCGCACGGCGTCGTCTGTCGTCACGGTCTCTCCTTCGCCGCTGAGCGGTCAGGGCCCGAGATGGATGAACGGCATCCACACGCTCGGACTGGTCGGGTGGCGGTCACGCAAGCGGCGGACCACGCGGTACAGAGCCTGTGCGGCACGGGTGCTGTCCGGCCGGCCGCCGTTGCCCGCGAGCTCGGTGTAGACCGCCTCGACGACATCCGCGGCGGTCGGGTCGTAGACGGACCAGAGGGTGGCGATCACCTGGCGGTAGCCGGCGTAGTGGATGGCTGCCGCCAGCGTGATGACCTCGTCCGGCAGCTCGACTCCACCGGTCGCCGTCTTGCAGGCCGACAGGAACGCCAGCTCACCCTGATACGTGGCGCCGGTGATGCTGTGCACCGTCAGGGTGCCGTCGTGCAGGATCAGGCCGCCGTTCGACGGGTCGGTGACGTCCTGGTTCCCGTGGCAGCTGAAGTGCACCCAGGGATGGCGGCCCAGCTCGGCCCGTACGGCGGTCGTGGTGGCCGCCTCGCCGTACAGGACCGTGCTGCTGCCGGCGAAGAGGCGGGTCAGGAGCTCGACCTCTCGCTCGACGTCGGGAAGCGGAGTCTGGCCGGGAACGTCGGGGGCAGCGACCACCAGGAGCCCCGGATCGGCCGCGCCGACCGGCGATTTCGTTGCCTCAAGCAACGCTCGGACGGTCGGTGTGTACGACGGGACGACCCGGTCGAGCACAGTGTCGCCGGTCGTGCCCGCGGCGTACCGCCCGGCGGCGTGCAGCGGCATCGCGGTGAGCAGGCCGGACGGGCACCACCACAGTCGCGGCCAGCTGTCGCCCTCGGGTCTCGTCGTGTGTCCGAGCGCCGTGAGGACCGGCTCCGCGATCGCGGTCCACAGCCAGTCGAGGACCTCGAGGATCGTTCCTTCCCCGCGGATCCGCTCGGCGTGCAACTGGGCCGCCGCGGCGTGGAACGCCTGGATGGACGCGATCGACCGGTCGCCGTCCAGGAACGGGCGCTGGGCCTCGGCCGCAACCTGCCGCGCGGCCTCGAAGTCGTGAACGGTCTGCAGGTAGCGCAGCGCCTCCTCGACGGTGTCGTCGTACGTCGCCGGCAGCGGGATCACCCGCTCGACGCCGTCCGCCGCCACGATCACGGCGTCGGATCGCAGTCGCCCGACCGTGACCACGACGACCGGCCCACCGGTCGCGGCCCGCCGCAGCTCATCCACGCCCGGCGGCCGGAGGAAGCCCGAGAAGCCGTCGATGCGGCGGATCTCCGCCAGCAGCTCGTCCCACTCCCGCTCGAAGGCGATCCGCTCGCCGCCCCGTCGAGCATCGGCCGCCGCAAGTTCGTCCAGCCTGCGCATGTGATCTTCCAACGCGTCCCCCAGAACGCTCGGCACCCGACTGCTCACCCTAAGGTGACGCGGGTCCTCGGGCCAGTGTCGCGGCGATGACAGCAAGTGAAAAGCGATACGCCGAGTACGGTCCGGGTGGCACTAGGTGGCCGTTGGCCTGATCGGGTCGTGACAGGATGCGGGGTAGGTGGTCACAATGGGCGGTCCGGCCCGAGGTGCGGGTGACGGATCAGGGAAGGGCCGTCGGCGGTATGGGCAATGGCGAGATGGCGGCGGACGACCCGCTGACCGTTCGGATCGCCGCTGCCATGACGGCGGCCCAGTCGGGCGGGCATGCGACGGCGGCCGCGGAGATCGACGCGATCCGGGCCGAGCTGGGCGGGGCGCCGAGCTACCAGGCGGCCGCCGCGGAGTACGTCCGGGGAGTGACGGCGCACCACGCCAGTGACGCGGACGAAGCGCTCCGGGCGGTCGACGCGTGCATCGACATCGCCCGCGCGATCGACGAACCGGGCTGGGAAGCCAACGCGCTGCCGATCCGCATCATCAACCTCGCGCGCAGCGGCCGCGGCGGTGACACGGTCAACGACCTGGTCGCGGCCGAAGCGGCGTTGAACCGCACCGACGACCCGGGCCTCACCGCCTGGGCGCACACCGGCCTCGGCTATGCGTACGACGTCCTGCGGCTCTTCGAGCTGTGCATTCCGCATTACGAGCTCGCCACCCGCCTGGACGACGACGTGTTCGAGCTGGCCGAGTCGCTCGCCATCGACCGTCTGAACCTCGCCGAGACCTACCTGCGCTGGGCGCACGAACTCGAGCGGCTCGGCGATCCCTTGTATACAAAGGAGATCGAAGAGCGCCTGGCGTCGGCCGCGTACTGGGCGCGGGAGGCCGAAGACGTCCTGGTCGACGACGAGACCCAGGAGTTCTGGAGACTCAGCGCCCGGCTCTGGCTGGCCGCGGCCGTGACCGCCGAGGACCCGGCGCGCGCGGTCGCCGACCTGACCCAGCTGCGCGACGAGATCAGCAAGCTGGGGGAGACCGAGCGGCTCGCGATCGCCGGCGCCTACCTCGCCCGGGCCCTGCAGGCGCAGGGGAAACCCGACGAGGCCAAGGCCGCCGCGGACCGGGCCGCCGACGACTTGACTCCGTTGGCCGATCCATCGACCCAGGTCCTGGTCCTGCAGACCCGTTCGGAGATCGAGGCGGCGGGCGGTACGCCGGGAGCGGTGGCCGGCCTGGCCTACGCCCGATCGGTCGCGCGGAGCTGGTGGAAGGAGCGGCAGCGCGCGCTGAACGCCGTGCGGCATGCGCTTGCCGTGCACGATCTGCCGGCCCGGCACGACGCCGAATGGCACGCGGCACGGCAGGATCCGCTGACCGGCGTGGGCAATCGCCGGGCGCTGGACGAGCGGTTGACGGCGGCGCGCGACTCGGGCCGGGCGGTCACGCTGCTCGCGCTCGACGTCGACGGCCTGAAGCTCGTCAACGACACGTTCGGGCACGCCTGCGGGGACGAATTGCTGCAGGTTGTGGCAAATCTCCTGGTAGAACAGGCGCGGGCCACCGATGCCGTGGTTCGATCGGGTGGCGACGAGTTCTTCGTGGTCCTCGACCAGCCCGACGCCAAGGGCGGCGCGCAGCTGGCCGAGCGGATCCGGATCGCCGTCGAGGCGATCGCGGCGACGACGGACAGGCCGTGGCTGCGTCGGCTCGGGGTGAGCATCGGGTACGCCGCGACGGCCGAAGGAATCGGTGTGGAGCAGTTGATCTCCCGGGCGGACCAGCGTCTGTACGAGGAGAAGCGCCGCAGGAAGTGACGAAGGGCGGGCGGTGTGGTGCGGGAGACGTCGGGGGTGACGACGCGGATCGCGGACGCGATGACGCGGGCGCAGTCGGGCAGTCCGGCCGAGGCGGCGCTGGAGCTGAACGCGCTGCTCGACGAGCTCGGTCCGGAGCCGAGTCACGAGCGGGCCGCCGCGGAGTACGTCCGGGCCGTCGCGGCGCATCACGCCACCGACTCCGTCGAGGCGCTGGACGCCGTCGACGGCTGCATCCGGGTCGCCCGCGCGATCGACGAGCCGGGCTGGGAGGCGAACGCGATCGCGCTGCGGATCGTCACGCTGATCCGCACCGGCGAGGGCGGTGACTCGGTCGCCGACCTGGTCGCCGCGGAGAATGCGCTGTCGCGGACCCGGGACCTCGGCCTGGCCGGCTGGGCGCACACCGGTCTCGGCTACGCCTACGACCTGCTGCGGCTGTACGAGCTGTGCATCCCGCACTTCGAGCTCGCCGCCGACGGTGACCACGACCCGCTCGGCCTGTCCGAGGCGCCGGCGATCAACCGGCTGAACCTGGCCGAGTCGAATCTGCGCTGGGCGCACGAACTCGAGCGGCTCGGCGACACGTCGTACGACGAGGAGATCCGGCAACGCCGCCGGGAGGCGCACCGTTGGGCGGGTGAGGCGGTCGACGTGATCCTCGCCGCCGACCTGCTCGGCTACTGGCCGATGGCCGGACGGATGTGGCTCGCGGCGAGCAACGACGCCGCGGAGGCCGACGAGGCGGCGGTGATCCTGAAGGACTGCCGGGACCAGCTGGCCAAGCTCGGCGACCTGGAGCTGGCCGCGATCGCGGGCACCTACCTGGCCAAGGCGTATCTGGCGCTCGGGCGGGGCGGGGACGCGATGGACGCGGCGGACCGGGCCGCAAGCGACCTGCCGCCGACCTCCGATCCGCCGGTCGAGGCGCTGATCCGGCACACCGCCGTACAGATCATCGCGGAGTCCGGTGACCCCGGCGCGATGACCGGGCTGCAGTACGCGCGGGCGATCAGTCGCGGATGGTGGGCGGAGCGGCTGCGCGGGCTGTACGCCGTCCGGAGCGCGCTGGCCAGCCATGAACTGTCGATCCGGCACGACGCCGAATGGCGGGCGGCGCGGGAGGATCCGCTGACCGGGGTGGGGAACCGGCGCGCGCTCGACGAGCGGATGTCGGTGGCGCAGGATTCCGGCCGCTCGATCGCGGTGCTCGCGATCGACGTGGACAACCTGAAGGTGATCAACGACAGCTACGGTCATGCCAGCGGCGACGAGGTCCTGCGCCGGGTCGGCACGCTGCTGACCGAGCAGTGCCGCGCGGAGGACGTCGTGGCGCGGGCGGGCGGGGACGAGTTCGTCGTCGTCCTCGACAACCCCGACGAGCGGGGTGCGCCCGAGCTGGTCGAGCGGATCAAGGGCGCGGCCGATCGCGAGGCGGCACGCGCGGAGGAGCCGTGGTTCGCGATGCTGCGGCTGAGCGTCGGCCAGGCGAGCAGCACGGACGGTACGCCGGTCGCCGAGTTGTTGACCGAGGCCGATCGGCGCATGTACGCCGAGAAGCGCCGACGGCGGCGGGCGCTCAGTAGTCCAGGAAGCCTTCCACGACGAGGTTCCTGACCTGGGGCACGTAGTCGGACAGGACGTCGACCACCGGGCGGTCCGTGAGGTCGGCCAGGGCGGCGAGGATCTGGCCGGTGCTCAGGTCGCCGTCGCAGGCGCCGACGAAGCCGGCCAGCACGGTGTCGACCTGCTCGGCTCTGCGCATGCCCCGCTGCCGCCGGAGCACGATCGTCGCCGGGTCCTCGGCTCCTGGTTGCCCGGTGGTCTCCTGGACGACGTCGTCGGCGACGCGCAGGTGCAGCGCGGTGAGGTCGGCCGGGAGGCCTTCGAGGCGTTCGAAGCGGTGCAGGACGTGCGGGCCGACCGGGCGCTCGATCTCGTACGGCCAGGACTCCGCGTGCAGCGATCCTTCGACGTTGTGCAGGGTGATCCAGCCCATGCCGATCGCTTCGACGTCGTGCTCGTCGAGGTAGCGCATCCACGCGTCGTACCGGGTCGTGTACTGCGGTGAGCCGTGCAGGCCGGCGTCGCGGAGCCAGAGTTCGACGTACTCCGACGGGTCCAGCTGTTCACGCTGCACCGTCCAGGCCGAGCGGTCGGCCGTCCAGGCGGCGATGCGGTCCTGCCAGTCCTGGCCGCGTACGCAGGTCCAGTTGGCGAGCAGCTGGCACCAGCCGCCGTCGGTGAGGTGGTCCGGCGCCTGGCGGACGAGCTGCTCGACCACGGCGTCGCCGGTGAATCCGGTCTCGCGATAGGTGAGGTCGCCGCCGGGCGGTGAGATCACGTACGGCGGGTTGCTGACGATCAGGTCGAACCGCTCGCCGCGGACCGGCTCGTACAGGCTGCCGTCGCGGAGGTCGAGGTCGATGTGGTTGAGGGCCGCCGTCGCACGCGCCAGCTGGAGCGCGCGGGGGTTGACGTCGGTGGCTGTCAGCTGATTGACGCGATCCGCCAGGTGCAGCGACTGGATACCGCACCCGGTGCCGATGTCGAGGGCGCGCTCGGCCTTGATCGGGACGGTGAGCTGGATGAGGCTCAGGCTGGCCGGCGCGATACCGAGCACGTAATCGGACCGCATCGCCTCCCGGCGCCCGTCGAGCCCCGGCGTGAGGTCGGCTACCACCCACCACTCCCGCCCGTCCTCCGCGAACGGCCGGATGTCGAGCAGCGCCCGTACGTCGCCCCCACTGCGCTCGACGACGCCCAGGCCCACCAGATCAACACCCGGAAACGCCTTGCCCACAAGGTCTTCCGGCACTGCGCGCTGCAGCAGGAACAGCCGGATCATCGTGTCGAGCGCATCCCCCGACGCCGTACGCCGAAACGCCGGCGCCGTCTCGTTCCGCGCCAACGCGGCGTTCGCCTGCACCCCGAGCCGCTCGGCCACCCCGTCCACGGCGTACCCCGCACGGGCGAACGCCGTACGCAGCCCGTCCACCACGTTCCCCGTCAACTCCACCATCCCCCCATCCTCCCACCCGACCCTGGACAGGTAATGGTGACCGTGAACAGGTAATGACCTGTCCACGGCCACCAGGGTGTGTTCAAGGTCTACGGGTTGCAGGTGAGTTTGGCGTCGGCCCAGTCGCCGTGGTCGCTGGTATTGCCGTCGCCGCCGTCGGTGACCTGCAGGGTGAGGGTCTGGGCGCCGGTGACGTCGACCGTCGTGGTGGCGGTCGGGGACGTGCCGGTCAGCTGGTCCGACGTGTACTTGGCGGTGCCGTCGGTCAGGACCTTGAAGGTGACCTTGCCGCGGTCCTCCATCTCGTCGTCGATGCCCAGTTTGCTGGTGAAGCTCGTGCAGTTGCCGCCCAGCCGGACGCTGACCGACGACGGTGCATGAGCGCCCAGCCCCTTCGCGTACTGGACGCCGTCGAGCGTGATCGGCCCGCCGTCGCCGGCCGCGTCCTCGCCGTTGCTGTGGTCACGCTCGACCGGCCCCCACCCGTTCGTGGAGTCGAGGAACTCCAGGTCGCTGACCCAGTTCTCCCCGGTAGGGGCCGGCGGCAACGGCTTGTCGGCGATCGTCGCGGCGAAGAAGCCCAGTCCGCCGCCGGGCAGCTTGATCGCCTTCACGGTCTTCCCGGGATCCAGCGGTACGGCGGTGTAGAACACCCGGTAGTCCGTCGTCGTGTTGCTCAACCCGGCGGCGGTGTACCGCCCCTTGACCGACACGGCCAGTTTCGCGCCGCCCGTGGTCGGGTCCTGGCAGCACCAGTTCGGCAGCTGGAACGTCCCCTCGGACGTCGACCCGTCGGTGTAGATGATCGTCACGGTGCCGCGGGCGTTCAGGCTGGCGCCCGCGCCCAGCAGAGCGAGATGCGATCCGGTGCCGGACACGAGGATCGGCGCCGACTGGTTCTTGACCAGGTTCGGCGTACCGGGTGCGCCGCTCGGCCAGGTGAAGTCGGCGCCCTGTACGTTCACGGTCGCGCCCGGCCCGAACCCCGCCGCCGCGAGAGCCTCACCGTTGAAGCTGTTGCCCGAACCGTCGAAGTTGCCCTGCTTGTACGTCGATGCGTCGCTCACCCCGACCACGTTCGCGGCTTGCGACACCGAGGCGTACGGCAACTGCGCCGTCCCTGTCGCGGTGTTCGCATAATTATTGCCCTGAGCAACGTATGACGCCTTCAACGTCAGCGTGAAGCTCGCCGGTTTCACGTCCGCGCCCGGCGTGACCTGCAGCTTGGTCGTCACGGTCCCGCCCGGATCCACCGAGGCGAAGGTGTTCGCGCCGGCCACGCTCCACCCGGACGGCACCTGGACGTCCAGCCGGACGTTGCGCACGGTCGTCGCGGTGCCGTTGCGGAAGGTCGCGGTCACCTCGGTCGCCTGGCCGGGAGCGTTCCAGAGCGACGGTGTGCTGAGCTCAGGCGTGCCGAAGGTGTTCGTCACGTCGGGCCCGCCGACCGCGGAGGTGCCGCTGATCTGGACGACGGCGTTGCGGGCGGTGGAAATCGCCGCGGTCCGGATGCGGATGATTCCGTTCGCGTACGTCCACTTGACCGGCTTGCCGTCGACAGAGACGGTGTGCGGGGCGCTGCCGGTGTGGAGCGTGAGGTCGTACGGGCGGTCGGCGGGCTTGCCGTCGTACGAGCCGATGCTGGCGCCGATGGTGACCGTGATGTCGCCGCGGCCCGTGATCGGCGCGTCCACCGCGAACGTCTGCGTGGCGGACTTGGTCGACCGGGTCACGCGGTCGTCCTCGTACATGCTGAACGACGACTTGCCGGACGGGTAGATGTCGACGCCGATCGGGTCACCGGGCCGCTGCTCGGCGGCGGTGTTGATCCCGGACTTCCACATCGGCACCACCGCGCCCGCCTTCACGAACAGCGGCAGGGTGTCGAGCGGAGCGTGGTACCCGTTCACGGTCGTCGGGCCCTGGTACACCCGGCCCGTCCAGTAGTCGATCCACCGGCCCGCGGGGAGATAGATCCCGTTCTTCACCTCGTCCGCGCCGTACATCGGCGCGACCAGGAACTCCTTGCCGGCCAGGAACTCGTACTTGGTCGTGTCGTCCCACGTCTTCGGGTCGGTCGGGTATTCGAGCACCAGCGACCGGTTCAGCGGCGCGCCGGTCCGGTGCGCCTCGGCGGCGTAGCTGTAGAAGTACGGCAGCAGCCGCTCGCGGAGCTTCAGGTACTTGCGGTTGATCGAGGTGTACGGGTCGCCGTACGCCCACGGCTGCTTGTACGCCGGGGTCGACCAGCCGGACATGCTCATGAACGCCGGGTTGAACACCTTCCACTGCAGGTCCCGGACGTACGACGTCGCCGATCCGCCGAAGATCCCGTCCACGTCACCCGCGCTGTAGGCGATCCCGGAGTTGCCGGACCCGGTGATCGCCGGGATCTGCCACTTGATGGCGTCGAGTGAGCCGCTGTGGTCGCCCGTCCACTGCACCGCGCAGCGTTGCGCGCCGGCCCAGCCCTCGACCATCCACGCGAACCCGCGGGCGTTGCTGTACTGCTCGATGCCGTCGTGCGCGGTGTCGCAGGCGGTCAGCGCGTACCGGTACCCGGGGCCGACCCAGGCGACGTCGAGCTTGCGGACCCGGACCCCGGCGTCGCCGACCTCGGCCGGCTGCCGGTCCAGGTTCGACTGCGTCCACAGGCCCATCTGGATGTTTCGCGCCCGCAGTTCGTCACCGGCCTGCTTCAGCGCGGGGATGTCCCGCTTGCCCCACCAGGTGCCGTCGACCTGCTCGGACTCGGTGTTGTCGGAGTAGCCGCAGCCGTAGTCGTCGTTCACGAGCATCCAGCCGCCCGGCATGTCCTCGTCCTTGAACCGCTGCGCGACCTTGACCGCGTCCAGCGTCGTCACCTTGTCCGGGTTGACCTTCCAGTCGTTGCTGGGGTCCGGGTCCGTCGCGTAGTGACCGCGGTTGTAGCAGTCCGAGTCGCCGTACTCGAGCCCGTAGATCGGCGGCATGAACGGCCGGCCTGTGAGCTCGGTGTAGCGGTCGAGCGAGGTCTTCAGATCGCCGACGAAGTAGTACGCGTCGAACCGTTTCTCGTCGTGCGTTGTCGCCACCGGGCTGCTGAAGTCATAGCTGCCGGGGCTGAACGTGTTCCGGAGTACGCCGTACCCGGCCGTGCTCATGTAGTACGGCGAGGCGTTCGGGTTGCCGCCGTCCTCCCAGTTGAAGTCCCGCGAGATCTTGATCGTCTGGTCGCGGTGCGAGAAGCGGCCGTTCTGCATGCCGCCGCCGAAGAACTGCTCGTTGGCGCCGCGGCCGAGAGTCTGTGTGGTGGAGGTGTCGGTCCAGGACAGCGGCGCGGCCTCGGACCACACCAGCTGGCCGTTCGAGCGGTACAGCGAGAACTTCAACGGCTGCTTCTGCGCCCGGACCTCGATCTTGCCGGTCGTCAGCGAGTAGTAGGAGCCACGATCCCGCCACGACGTCCGCGGGGTGCCGTAATCGGTCTTGGTGACGATCTTCGAGCCCTCACCGGTGTTCGCGGGGTCGGTGAACTTCCCGTCCGGCGCCATCCACAGCCGGAACACGTCGTCCTCGAGAAAGACGACCCGGACCTGCGCGGTCCCGGCACTGAGGGTGTACGTCGCCTGGTCGGCGGAGAAGCCGGTGACGTCACCGAGCGTGGTTCCGGCGGCCTGTGCGGAACCGGCCGTGTGCACAAGTGCGCCTGCTAGTAAGGCTAGGGCGACTACTGAACGTTTCATGCGGACAAAGATGCTCACGACTGCCTCACTTCACGCATCAATGAACAAGATGCGCACATTGAAGCTCACCCGCGACCCGTTGTCATCAGGTCGGCCTTCATGAAGTTGAGACGGTGTCGCGATCACGGGGTGAATCGCGGCGATGACGATGAGTCGCATGGCGAACTCGCGTCCCACCAGCCCCGGCAGTCACGTCTTCACCAGACGAGGGCTGCTCAGGGTCGGCCTGACGACCGGTCTGGCGGCGGGGATCACGGGGCCCCTGGCGAGCTTCGCGCAGGCATCACCCATCGAGCCCGACGCCGGTCTCGCTCCTCGCCGCCTCGACCCGGGCCACGTTCGCCCGCAGGGGGATCCGGACTTCCATCCTGTGCGCTTCCGCCTGCCGGCACCCATCGGGCGCAAAGCGCTCGGAACGACCGCGATCCACCTGGTCGACCGGTCGCGCCCGGATCCGAGCATGCCGAGCGGGCAGCGGGAACTGATGGTCAGCCTCTGGTATCCGGCCGGGATCTCGGACCAGGCGCCGCTCGCGAAGTACATGCCGCCGAAGACAGCGGTCGAAGTGGACGCCGCGTGGACGGGTGAGTACGGGCTCGCCCTACCCAGCGGGTCGTTCGACTTCGCGAACACCGAGACACACGCGCGGGTCGGCGTACCGGTGCAGCGGCTGCGGCACCCCGTCGTACTGTTCTCGCCCGGCTATCAGTACAGCCGGTTCGTGAACACTGCGCAGGTCGAGGATCTGGCCAGCCGTGGGTACGTCGTCGTGACGATCGACCACCCGCACGAAACGCCTGTCGAGTTCCCCGGCGGACGGTTCCTGCCCGGTGCGCCGGCGCCCGAGCCGGTCGACCCGGCCGCGATCCGGAAGGCGGTCGAGACCCGGACCGCCGACGCGCGGTTCGTGCTGGACCAGTTGGAGCGGATCGGCGGCGGTCAGAACGTCGCGGCCGACGGCAAGGACCTGCCGGGCGGGCTGGCCGAGGCGCTCGACCTCCGCAAGGTCGGCATCTTCGGGTTCGGGCTCGGCGGGTACACGGCCGCGAACACGATGCTGGAGGACGAGCGGTTCCTGGCCGGCGTCGACCTGGACGGCACGCTGCAGGACGACCGGCTCCAGGGACCGCTTGGTGAGGTCGCGGAGCGCGGACTGGACCGGCCGTTCCTCTTGTTCGGCTCGGCCGAGACGCAGCGGACCGATCCGGGCAAGGACCATTACGACAACTCATGGGCCACTTTCTGGGAGGCCCAGCGCGGTGGCAAGCTGAACCTGACCCTGCTGAGCACCAAGCAGAAGGCGTTCACCGACTACCAGTTCGTCTTCTCCCAGCTGTTCCACGACATCTACGGCGAGGACCCGATCATCACCTCGGTCATGAAGGCCCTCGTCGGCAGCGCGAAACCGGCCCGCAGCGTGCTCGCCCAGCGCGAGTACCTGACCGCGTTCTTCGACCGGACGCTGCGCCGCCGGCCCGCGCTGCTGCTCCGCGGCGAGTCGCCGAAATTCCCGGAAGTGCGCTTCGCCCGCTGAGACGGCGTACGCTCGTAGCCGTCGCCCGGGGCACACTGTGGTGGTGCCGCGACGCGCGGTGACGGTGGGGCGTTCGCCACTTTCTGGAACCCTGAGGGGCATACCAGGGGCCTTACCGGTTACCGTGCGTTGAGAAATGCGTTGCCGTCGGCCGTACCCTGTCCAGGGGCAGGGCCGGTCTGTGCCCGGGGGAACAGACGTCGCGACACGGGCGTTGGCAGGACGAGAGTAGGGAGCGCAGTGGCAGGGGCAGCAGGGACGAAGACAGCGGCAGGCTCTACTGCATCGGTCGGTAGGCGTCTGGTGATCGTCGAGTCGCCGAAGAAGGCGCGGATGATCGCCGGCTTCCTCGGGTCCGGGTACGTGGTGGAGTCCAGCTTCGGCCACATCCGCGACCTGCCGAGTGGGGCGGACGAGATCCCCGCCAAGTACAAAGGCCTTCCGTGGGCCCGGCTCGGCGTCAACGTCGAGGACCACTTCGACCCGCTGTACGTCGTGCCCGCCGACAAGAAGGCGCAGATCCGCAAGCTCAAGGACTTGCTCAAGGGCGCCGACGAGCTCTTCCTGGCGACCGATGAGGACCGCGAGGGCGAGGCGATCGCCTGGCATCTGCTGGAGGAGCTGAAGCCGAAGGTCCCGGTCCGCCGGATGGTGTTCCACGAGATCACCCCGAAGGCGATCCAGGACGCGGTCGGCAACGCCCGGGACATCGACGAGGCGCTCGTCGACGCCCAGGAGGCGCGCCGGATCCTGGACCGGCTGTACGGCTACGAGGTCTCCCCGGTGCTGTGGAAGAAGGTCATGCCGAGGCTGTCGGCGGGCCGGGTGCAGTCCGTCGCGATCCGGATGGTGGTGGACCGCGAGCGCGAGCGGATCGCCTTCCGCAGCGCGTCGTACTGGGACCTCGACGCAACCCTGGACGCCGGTGAGAGCCGGACGCCGCGGCAGTTCCCCTCCCGCCTGGTCTCGGTGGACAGCAAGCGGGTGGCGCAGGGCCGCGACTTCAGTTCGACCGGCGAGCTCAAGGGCGCGAACACGGTCCATCTGAACGAGCAGACCGCAACCGCGCTGGCCGGCGCGCTGCGCGACTCCCAGTTCACGGTTCGGTCGATCGAGTCCAAGCCGTACACCCGCAAGCCGTATGCGCCGTTCCGGACGACCACCCTGCAGCAGGAGGCCGGCCGCAAGCTCGGCATGTCCGCGTCGCAGACCATGCAGGTCGCCCAGCGGCTCTACGAGAACGGCAACATCACCTATATGCGTACCGACAGTGTCACGCTGTCGGACACCGCGATCACGGCCGCCCGGGCCCAGGTCCGGGAGCTGTACGGCGCGTCGTACCTGCCGGACAAGCCGCGCGTCTACACCTCCAAGGTGAAGAACGCCCAGGAGGCGCACGAGGCGATCCGTCCCGCCGGCGAGACCTTCCAGACTCCGGCGCAGACCGGTCTGAGCGGTGCCGAGTTCCGGCTCTACGAGCTGATCTGGATGCGGACGATCGCGTCCCAGATGAAGGACGCCGAGGGCCGCAGCGTCTCGATCCGGATCGACGCGACCGCGTCGACCGGCGAGCAGTGCGAATTCACGTCGTCCGGCCGGGTGATCACGTTCCACGGGTTCCTGAAGGCGTACGTCGAGGGCGCGGACGACCCGTCCGCGGGCACCGACGACCAGGAGACCCGGCTGCCGAACGTCGAGGAGGGCGACGTCCTGCCCGCGGTCGAGGTGCTGGCCTCGGGGCACGAGACGAAGCCGCCGGCGCGGTTCACGGAAGCGACGCTGATCCGGGAGCTGGAGGAGCGGGAGATCGGGCGGCCGTCGACGTACGCCTCGATCATCGGCACCATCCAGGCCCGCAAGTACATCTATAAGAAGGGCCAGGCGCTGGTGCCGGCCTGGCTGGCGTTCGCCGTCGTCCGGCTGCTCGAGGAGCACTTCACCCGGCTGGTGGACTACGCGTTCACCGCGACGATGGAGGACGTGCTCGACGAGGTCGCGGCCGGTGACCTGCAGCGCGAGGGCGTGCTGTCCCGGTTCTACTTCGGCGACGACGACCTCGAGGGCCTGAAGTCGATGGTGACCGACCTCGGCGACATCGACGCCCGGGAGATGTCGACGTTCGCTGTCGGCGGCGACGACAGCGGCATCGTGGTCCGCGTCGGGCGGTACGGCCCGTACGTCGAGGACAAGGACGAGCGGCGCGCGAACGTACCGGAGGACCTGCCGCCGGACGAGCTGACCGTCGACAAGGCGCACGAGCTGCTCGCGCAGCCGTCGGGTGTCGAGCACGAACTGGGCAACGCGCCGGACACCGGCCTGAAGGTGGTGGCGAAGGCCGGCCGGTTCGGGCCGTACGTGACCGAGGTGCTGCCGGAGGACGCGCCGAAGGGCGCCAAGCCACGGACCGGGTCGCTGCTGAAGTCGATGACGCTGGAGTCGGTCGGGCTCGACGACGCGATGAAGCTGCTGTCGCTGCCGCGCGTGGTCGGCAAGGACCCGGAGTCCGGTGACGAGATCACCGCGCAGAACGGGCGCTACGGCCCGTACCTGAAGAAGGGCACGGACTCGCGGTCGCTGTCGTCCGAGGAGCAGATGTTCGACATCACCCTCGAAGAGGCGCTGAAGATCTACTCCGAGCCGAAGCAGCGCGGTCGCCGGGCTGCGGCGCCGCCGCTCAAGGAGCTGGGCGAGGACCCGGAGTCGAAGAAGCCGGTCGTGGTGAAGGAGGGCCGCTTCGGTCCGTACGTCACCGACGGCGAGACCAACGCGACGCTCCGCAAGGACGACTCGGTGGAGACCATCTCGCTGCTGCGCGCGGCCGAGCTGCTCGCGGAGAAGCGCGCCCGCGGCCCGGTGAAGAAGACTGCCAAGAAGGCCGCGAAGAAGACGGCGGCCAAGAAGACCGCCGCCAAGAAGACCACGGCCGCGAAGAAGACGACCGCCAAAAAGACGGCGGCCAAGAAGACGGCGGCGAAGAAGACCACGGCCAAGAAGACGCCGGCCAAGAAGTCCTGAGGGAGCGGCGCCATGACGAGTGCGGTCGAGGTCAGCGCGCAGCGGTTGCGGGAGCGGGGCGAGCGGGTCACGCCTGCTCGGCTCGCGGTGGTCGAGGTGCTGGCGGGTACCGAGGAGCACCTGAGCGCGGAGCAGATCGGCGAACGGGCGGAGCAGCTCCGCCCGGGCATCCACCGCGCCACCGTGTATCGGGCACTCGACGCGCTGGGTGAGTTCGGCCTGGTCACGCACGTGCATCTCGGCCGGGCGGGCACGACGTACCACCTGGCCGGCGATCTCGCGCCGCGGCACCTGCACCTGCGCTGCTCCGAGTGCGGCACGGTGTACGACGCTCCCGGCGACATCCTCGAATCGGCCCGCAAGAAGGTCGCCCGCGAGCTGGGTTTCCACCTCGCCCCCGAACAGGTGGCCCTGGTCGGCGTGTGCCAGAACTGCGCCAAGAACACCTGAGCGACATCTTCGCGGCGGGGCCGTCGCGGACTTACGCTGGCGCCGGACACGTTTGTCACGGCCCAGGCCAAACCTGTGGTGAACGCTCCGCTTGCCCGGACCTGGGCCGCGCGGAGAGGAGTCCCCCGTGCGTTCCTTGCGACGATGTCTGATCCTGGCAGCTGCTCTGGCGCTCGGCGCGATCGGAGTACCGGCAGCCAACTCCGCCCCGGCTGTGGACGCTCTCGTCAGCGTCGCCAGTCCCACCAACCTTCACCCGCGGAACTCGTCCAACGAGCCGTCCCTGGCGGTCAGCGCGATCCGGCCGGACGTGCTCGCCGCCGGGTCCAACGACCTGGTCGACATGCAGCCCTGCTCGCGGCTCGCGGCCACCGAGCACGCGGCCTGCTCGTTCCCGCTGGGTACCTTCAACCTGGGCGTCGGCCTGTCCGGGGTGCACTTCTCGTTCGACCGCGGACACACCTGGATCCAGCCGACGTACCGCGGCCTGACAGCGGCCGATTGCAGTCCCACGATCGAGCCGTGTGTCCCGCACCTCGGACCGATCCACACGGTGCCGAACTACTACGAGAACGGACTGCGCTCGCGCAGCGACACCGGCGTGGCCTTCGGTCCGGCGCCTGGTCCGAACGGGTTCTCCTGGGCCAACGGTGACCGGCTGTACTTCTCGAGCCTGTCCACGAACCTGACCGATACCGTGATGCGCAACACCGGCGCGAGCCAGAACGGCTTCTTCGGGGTGAACGTGTCGCACATCGACAACGTCACACCGGCCCGGATCGCCGATCAGCGCAACTGGTCGCGGCCGTACTTCGCGGCGCCGCACGCGGCGTTCAGCTCCGGGCTCGACAAGGAGCAGGTCTGGGCGGACAACGCCTCCTCGAGCTCGTTCTTCGGCAACGTCTACGTCTGCTACTCCGACTTCCACAGCTTCAGTGGTGGCAACGCGTTCCCGCTCAAGCCGATGGTGTCGACGTCCCGCGACGGCGGCGTCACCTGGAAGCAGCACCAGGTCGCACCCGCGATCGCCAACGCGAAGCAGGGTGCGTACGACGGTTGCACCGTCCGGACCGACAGCCACGGCGTCGTCTACGTGTTCTTCACGCACTTCGGCGGGACGAGCCTGTCCGGGTTCCACAGCGTGATCAGGTCCTACGACGGCGGGCAGACCTGGCGGCAGCCGCAGGACGTCGTACCGATCACGGATCCGTGCTTCCACACCGACCCGGTGACCCGGCGGTGTGTCATCGACGGTGTCGCCGGTGCCCGGACGGATCTCGCCGCGATGCCGAGTGTCGACATCGCCAACGGAGCGCCGACCGGCGCGGACGCGACCAACGAGATCGTCGACGTCTGGGTCGACGGCCGCGACGGCCCGGACCACGAGCGGGCGTTCCTCGCCTATTCGACCAACGGCGCGAACTCCTTCAGTACACCGGCGCCGATCTCGCCGCCCGGCGACATCACGTCGTACGCCGCTCCGGCCATCAGCCCGAACGGCGACCGGATCTACGTCGTCTCGCAGGCGTTCACGCAGCCGTTCCAGACGACCACGGCCAACCCGCGGCCGGAGCACGGGGTGCTGCAGAGTGCGGCGGTCGGGGCAGGTGGTGCGCCAGGTGACTGGACGACGGACTACTCGGGCCCGGCCGGTGACGCCCGCGGGACGTCCCAGGGCCGGATCCTGTACAACGAGTTCCTCGGCGACTACGTGTACGCCATCGCCACTCGCACCTATGGGGCCGGCGTGTGGACCGATGTCCGCCGTACCGCCGACTGCCCCGCGATCGATGCATGGCGTCAGGCGTCCGCCACGGCCGGCCAGGTCGTGCTGCCGGCGCCGTGGCCACTCGGGGACTGCCCGGCAACGTTCGGCAACAACGACATCTTCAGCGCCACCACCGGCTAGGAGGGTCCCGGACAGCCCTGGCCTGATCAGGTCAGGGCTGTCCATATCTGTTGATCGGTGTGGATTCATGAACAGGGAGGGCTTAGGCTCCTGAGTTGTGACTCATGACCACAGCTACGTCGAGGACTTTGCTTCCGGCGCCAACGTCCTGCCCCCGCGCGCCTGGCTGGACGACGACTCCGGGCGGCTGGCGCTCAGCGGTGACTGGAGCTTCCGGCTGTCCCCGACCGTGGCGGACGCGCCGGACGACCTGAAGGACCCGGACACCTCCGGCTGGGACACGCTCGCGGTCCCCGGCCACTGGCAGCTGAACGGGTACGGCGCGCCGGCGTACACCAACATCGTCTACCCGTTCCCGCTCGAGCCGCCGTACGTGCCGACCGAGAACCCGACCGGCGACTACGTCCGGACCGTGACGGTGCCGGCGGACTTCGCGGGCGCCAAGGTCGTGCTGCGGTTCGAGGGCGTGGACTCGCGGTTCGCGGTGTACGTGAACGGCGAGTGGGTCGGCTGGTCGTCCGGCTCCCGGCTGGCGTCGGAGTTCGACATCACCGATCTGGTTGCTCCGGGCAAGGAAGCGCGGATCGCGGTGCGGGTGCACCAGTGGTCGGCCGGTTCGTACGTCGAGGACCAGGACATGTGGTGGCTGTCCGGGATCTTCCGCGAGGTCAACCTGCTCGCGCTCCGCCCGGACGCGCCGACCGACGTCTTCGTCAAGGCCGCCTGGGACCACGTCGACGGCGCCGGCACGCTGCTCGTCGAGTCCGACGTACCGGGCACCGTGACCGTCCCCGAGCTGGGTCTGGAGCTCCCGACCGGCGAGCACACCCGGGTGGAGGGCGTGCAGCCGTGGAGCGCCGAGGCGCCGCGGCTGTACGACGCCGTGCTGCGGACCGCGGGCGGCGAGGTGCGGCTGCGGATCGGGTTCCGGACGGTCGCGATCGTCGACGGGATCTTCACGGTCAACGGCAACCGGGTGCTGTTCAACGGCGTCAACCGGCACGAGTTCCACCCGGACCGGGGTCGCTCGCTGACCGAGCAGGACATGCTGGACGACGTCCTGATCATGAAGCGGGCCGGGATCAACGCGGTCCGGACCAGCCACTACCCGCCGCACCCGCACTTCCTGTCGCTGTGCGACGAGTACGGGTTGTACGTCATCGACGAGTGCGACCTGGAGACCCACGGGTTCGGGTACGAGCCGCAGCCGCCGAAGCTACCGAACCCGGTGATGGACGAGCGCTTCCGCGACGACCTGGTCGACCGGATGCGGCGCACCGTGCACCGGGACAAGAACCACCCGTCGATCGTGATCTGGTCGCTCGGCAACGAGTGCGGGATGGGTGACAACCTCAAGGCGATGTACGACCTGGTCAAGGAGCTCGACCCGTCGCGGCCGGTGCACTACGAGCGCGACACCGAGGCCGAGTGGGTGGACATCTACTCGCGGATGTACACCTCGCCCGAGGGCTGCGCGGAGATCGGCGCGGACAGCTCGCGCTACCGGGGCATCCCGTTCATCCTGTGCGAGTACGGCCACGCGATGGGCAACGGGCCGGGCGGGCTGCTCGACTACCGCGAGGTGTTCGAGAAGTACCCGCGCTGCCAGGGCGGGTTCATCTGGGAGTTCATCGACCACGGCATCCGGACCACCATCGACGGACGTGAGGTGTACGCGTACGGCGGGGACTTCGGCGAGACGATCCACGACGGCAACTTCGTCTGCGACGGCCTGCTGTTCCCGGACCGGACGCCGTCGCCGGGTATGCACGAGTACATCAAGGTGATCGAGCCGCTACGCATCGTTGCCGACGGCAACCGGGTGTCGATCGGCAACCGCTACGAGGTCCTGGACACCAGCCACCTGAGCTTCAGCTACGTGGTGGAGGCCGGGGGTTCGCAGGTGGACTCCGGGACGCTGACGGTTCCGGTGATCGCGGCCGGGGAGACCGTCACGGTCGATCTGCCGTCGGCGGATGCCTCGAAGCCCGAGACCTGGGTGACGGTCACCGCGACACTCACCGAGTCGACGTCCTGGGCCGACGCTGGGCACCGGATCGCCTGGGGCCAGATCCGGCTGGACGAGCCGGCCGCCGCCGACGTGGTGGTCAGCGGTTCGCCGGCTGTCGGTGAGGCCGGCGTTCGCGGGATCAGCGTGGCCGGCGTGCAGGATGTGCGGCTGGATGTCTGGCGGGCGCCGATCGACAACGACGCGATTCCGGGGGTCGCGGCGGGCTGGCGTGAGGACGGGCTGCACCGGGTGCAGCACCGCGTCGTGTCGCAGGGTGAGCGCGACGGCGCCTGGGAGGTTGTGACGCGCACCGCGCCGCCGGCGCTGCAGTGGGGTCTGCGCAGCACTTGGCGCTGGACCGCTGTGGACGGCGGAGTTGTTCTGGAGCTGAGCGTCGTACCGGAGGGGCTGTTCCCGGAGGTGCTGCCGCGGCTCGGCATCACGCTCGAGCTGCCGAAGGTCCAGCAGGTCGAGTGGTTCGGCACCGGCCCCAACGAGGCGTACGTCGACACGCGCGAGGCCGCCGCGGTGGGCAAGTACTCCGCCACGGTTGCCGAGCTGCAGACGCCGTACGTCCGCCCCCAGGAGAACGGCCACCGCATCGACACCCGCTGGGCCCAGCTCGACGGCCTGCGGATCGAGGCCGTCGACCAGCTCTTCGGCCTCACCGTCCGCGACTGGACGTCGGCCGACCTGGAGAACGCGAAGCACACCGCGGACCTGGTCCCGGGTGACACCACCTACGTCACCCTCGACCTCGCCCAGACCGGCGTCGGCACCGCGGCCTGTGGCCCGGCCCTCCCCGACCGCGACAAGCTCAAGACGGCCCCGGCCACAATCACCCTCCGCTTCAGCAGCTGAGGTAAGGAATCCCCAGGCCATCACAATCAGTCGAGCACGGCCCGCGCCCGCGGGACTGTGCTCGCGGCCACCGATTGTGATGGCCTGGCGATCCGCGCTCTCGCTCAGATCGCGATGACGGCGCGCGGATGCAGCCGACCGGCTGGTGGGTGGTAGGCCGACCAGGCGCGGGCCAGGCGGTGGACTGCTTCGGTCAGGTCGGTGGGGCGGGCTCGGAAGTGGAGGCGGATGTAGGGGTCTCCGGCGCCGGTGACGTCGAGGCCTGCGCCGGGGAGTACCGCTAGGCCGTGACGGAGGGCCGTCTGGGCGAACGAGACGCCGTCGCCGTGCGGGAGGCGGACCCACAGGCACTGGCCGCCGGTGACGGACGGGATCTCCCAGTTGGGGAGCGCCGCGGTGAGCAGGCCGTGCAGGTGGTCGTGGCGTGCTTTGAGCGTGCGAGGCAGGTCAGGGCCGTCCAGGAGCGGGAGCAGGTGTACGGCGGCCAGTTGGCTGGGGACGTTGCCGCCCAGGTCGTGAACAGCGCGGAGCCGGGCCAGCCGGTTGATCAGCGGGGGTGCCGCGCGGATCCAGCCGATCCGCAGACCACCCCAGATGCTCTTGCTGAGTGAGCCGATCGAGATCACCGAGGCGCCGTACGCCGCCATCGGCACGGGCCGCTCCGCACCGGGGAATCCGAGGTCGGCCGGCACCTCGTCCTCGATCACCGGGATTCCGACGTTGGCCACCCGCTGCCGCGCGAGCGTGGACATCACCGCGCCGGTCGGGTTCTGGTACGTCGGGATGACGTAGGCGAGCGCCGGACGCCGCTCCCGGACCGCCGCCTCGAGGCCCTCGAGTCCCACCGGCAGCCCGCGCAGAACGCCGCCCTCCTCACGGAACACCTCCAACGCGCCCGGGTACGTCGGCGCCTCGACGAGCACCTGGTCTCCGGGCGACAACAGGGCATGTGCGAGCAGCGAGAGCGCCTGTTGGCCGCCGTTGGTCACCAGGATCTGCTCGTACGCCGTGGGTACGCCGCGAGCCGTATAGCGGTCCGCGAGGGCCGCACGGAGTTCTGGGTGGCCGTATGGGTAATAGCCGATGTCGTCGGTGATCCGGCCGAGCTCTGGTGCGATCGCGGTGA
Source organism: Kribbella sp. NPDC003505 (assembly GCF_040610875.1). Classification (NCBI taxonomy): domain Bacteria; kingdom Bacillati; phylum Actinomycetota; class Actinomycetes; order Propionibacteriales; family Kribbellaceae; genus Kribbella; species Kribbella sp. NPDC003505. The sequence goes on from NZ_JBEXNA010000013.1 coordinate 79,984, forward strand.
ACGCGTCCGCGAGCTGCGGCGGCGGATCGCCCGGCGCGGCGCAGACCGCGAGCAGTACGTGGTCGTCACGTGCTTCCAGCGAGTCCAGGAAGATCGGATCGACCGGTGCATCCTCGGCCGGTGCGTCCGACGGAACGCCGGCGACCCGGGTGCCGCTGCCCTGACGGCGGGCGATCCGTCCTTCGGCCCGCAGCAGGTCGTACGCGGCGACCACCGTCGTACGCCCGACCGCGAGGGCTGCGGCCAGTGCGCGATCGGGTGGGAGCAGCACGCCCGGCGGCAGTTCGCCGTCGTCGATCAGCTGCCGCAGGCGGGCCGCGAGCAGCACGTAGAGCGGGCCGCGGCCGGACGACCAGCGGCCCAACCGGTCAACCACCTCGATTGGTCTCATCCGCGAACCAATTCTGCCGGATTGGCTCTGGGGTGACCAGCCGTGGCCCAGAACGATGGCGGTATGGCCACTTTCCCGCGCAACGAGATCATGTCCCTGACCGCGTCGCAGCCCCAGCACGACCTCGGTGAGAGCTACGGGCCGGACCTCCGGCTCGCGGACCTGCTCACCCCGGAGCTCGCCGACCTCGAACTCGGCTACGGCACCGCCGCCGGAGGCCTTCAGCTGAGGACGGCGATCGCGGACCGGCACGGCGTACGACCGGAGGACGTGGTGGTCACCGTCGGCGGCATGCACGGGATCTTCCTGCTCGCGTACCTGCTGGCGGATCAGGGTGGTCAGGTCGTCACGACCGCGCCGGAGTTCCCGATGACCCGGAACGCGTTCGAGACGGTCGGGGCGTCGGTGCGGGTGGTTCCGTTGAGCTTCGACGAGGGCTATCGGGTGACCGCGGACGCCGTACGTGCGCAGCTGACGCCCGAGACCAGGCTGGTCAGCCTGGCGACGCCACAGAACCCGTCCGGTGTCGCCGTACCGCGGGAGACCCTGAGCGAGATTGCCGACGCGATGAGTGAGGTCTGCCCGGACGCGTACCTGATGGTCGACGAGACCTATCGCACCGCGTCGTACGGCGATGATCCGGTGGCGGACACGGCGCTCGGGCTGGGGCCGAAGGTGGTGTCCGTGGCGTCGTTGTCCAAGTGCCACGGGGCGGCCGGGTTGCGGATCGGGTGGGTGATCAGCACGGACGCGGGGCTCGTGGAGCGGCTGACGACGGCGAAGTTCAGCACGGTCGTCTCCGCGTCTCCGGTGACGGAGGCGCTCGCGGTGCGAGTCTTCGAGCAGGAGCCCCGCATCCTCGCCGAGCGCAGGACCTGGCTCGAGCAGAACCTCCTGATCACCCAGGACTGGGTGCAGGCGAACAGTGACGTTGTGGAGTGGGTCCGTCCCTCCGCCGGGGCCTTGTGCGTGGTTCGGTGGCGCCCGCAGGTGGACCTGGCCGAGTTCCGGCGTACGGCGGGTGATCTGGGGGTGCGGCTGGCGGACGGGGACTGGTTCGGGGACGAGTCGCGGGTCTTCCGGCTCGGGTTCGGATTCTTGCCGGAGGAGGAGCTCAAGGCGGCGCTGGATGCGCTGCGCGAGGCTGTCCACGCCGCCCACTAGGCTTGCGGTGTGCCGGAGGTTCATGACCCGTTGACCGATCCTGCACCGGCGCACGATGTGCGGGCGGTGTTGCGGATCCGGGCGTTCCGGCGGCTGTGGATCGGGTTCGGGCTGTCCAGCCTGGGCGACTGGATCGGGCTGCTGGCACTGACAGCGATGGCGAAGTCGTTCGCGGGTGACGACTACCAGCTGGCGAACTTCGCGATCGGCGGCGTGCTGTTCCTGCGGGTGCTGCCGGCGCTCGTGATGGGGCCGGTGGCCGGCTGGATCGCGGACCGGCTCGACCGGCGCTGGACGATGATCGTCGGCGACCTGGTCCGGGCCGCGTTCTTTGTGACGATCCCGCTCGTCGGCACGCTCACCTGGCTGCTGGTCGCGACCGTGCTGATCGAGATCGTCAGCCTGATCTGGGGCCCGGCCAAGGACGCCAGCGTGCCGAACCTGGTGCCCCGGCACCGGCTCGAGGCGGCCAACCAGCTCAGCCTGATCACGACGTACGGCTCGGCTCTCCCGGCCGCGGTGATCTTCACCGCGATCACGCTGGTCACCCGCTGGGCCGGCGACTTCTCGATCGACCTGGCCGTCTACGTGAACGCGGCGACCTTCGTGATCTCGGCGGTCGCGATCGTGTCGGTCGCCGAGATCGGCCGCGCGGTGCACGAGCACGACGAGCACCCGACGCTGTGGCGGACCATGGTCGAGGGCTGGTCCTACGTCACCGGTACGCCGGTGGTCCGCGGGCTCGTGGTCGGCATCTCCGGGGCGTTCGCGGCAGGCGCGGTCGTGATCGGCCTCGGCCGGACGTACGTCGAGGACCTCGGCGCGGGCGACCCCGGATACGGCCTGCTCTTCGGGGCGGTGTTCGGCGGGCTGGCACTCGGGATGGGGTTCGCGCCGCGGATCTTCTCCGGGCTGTCCCGGCGCCGGCTGTTCGCGGCCGGGCTGGTCGGGTCCGGGCTCTGCCTGGCCGGGCTGGCGCTGATCCAGCAGATCGAGATCGCCACGATGATCGCGATCCTGCTCGGGTTCTGCGCCGGCGGCTCGTGGGTCTCCGGATACACGCTGCTCGGGCTCGAGGTGCCGGACGCGGTGCGCGGGCGGACGTTCGCGTTCGTGCAGTCGGCGGTCCGGACGGTGCTCGCGGTCACGCTGGCGATCGCGCCGTTCGCCGCCGGCGCGATCGGCCGGCACACGTGGACGATCGGCGGCCGCTCGGCGACGTACAACGGCGCCACGATGACGATGGTCGCGGCCGCGATCCTGGCCGGCGTGATCGGCCTGCTCGCCTGGCGGCAGATGGACGACCGCCCCGGGGTGCCGTTCTGGCGCGACGTGCGGCGCAGCTTCGGCAAGACCCGCGGCGACTATCCGACGACCGGTCTGTTCATCGCGCTCGAGGGCGGCGACGGGGCGGGCAAGTCGACCCAGTCCGCGCTGCTGGTGAAGTGGCTGGAGGAGCAGGGCCAGCAGGTCCTGCTGACCCGGGAGCCCGGCGCGACCGAGATCGGCAAGACGTTGCGCCAGATCGTCCTCGACCCGGCGACCGGCGACATCTCGCACCGCACCGAGGCCCTGCTGTACGCCGCGGACAAGGCGGAGCACGTCGACTCGGTGATCAAACCCGCGCTGAAGGCCGGTGCGGTCGTGATCACCGACCGGTACGTCGACTCCGCGCTGGCCTACCAGGGCTCCGGGCGGGACCTGGACCTGTCCGACGTCGAGCGGGTGAACCGGTGGGCGACCGACGATCTGCGGCCGAACCTCACCGTCCTGCTGGACATGCCGCCGAAGGGCGGTCTCGGCCGGTTCACCGAGCGGGACCGGATCGAGGCGCAGGCCGACGACTTCCACGAGCGGGTGCGGAACGCGTTCCTCGAGCTGGCCGCGGCCGAGCCGCAGCACTACCTGGTCCTCGACGCGACGCAGGACCGCGAGGCCATCGCGCAACAGATCCGCGCCCGACTGGAACCGATGCTGCCGAAGGTGGGCCTATGAGTGTTTGGGACGACCTGGTCGGGCAGGAGCCCGCGGTCGCCGTACTGCGCAAGGCTGTCGCCGGCGCCGCCGCCGTACTGCGGGGCGAGACGGGCGCCGCGGTCGCCGGGATGACCCACGCCTGGCTGATCACCGGACCGCCGGGATCCGGCCGGTCGAACGCGGGCCGGGCGTTCGCGGCCGCGTTGCAGTGCGCCGACGAGGGCTGCGGCGAGTGCAACGAGTGCCGGACGGCGCTCACCGGCGCGCATCCGGATGTGTCGCTGATCCGCACCGAGCTGCTCTCGATCCGGGTCAGCGAGGTGCGCGAGCTGGTCCGCCGGGCGGCGATGAGCCCGACGCAGGGCCGGTGGCAGGTGATGGTCGTCGAGGACGCGGACCGGCTGACCGAGCAGGCCGCGGACGCGTTGCTGAAGAGCATCGAGGAGCCGGCGCCGCGGACCGTGTGGGTGCTGTGCGCGCCGACCGTCGAGGACGTCGTGCCGACGATCCGGTCGCGCTGCCGCCTGCTGGTGCTGCGGACGCCGCCGGTCGCCGCGGTCGCGGAGATGCTGCGTGCGAAGGTGGGCGTGGACGCGGACCTGGCGTGGTTCGCGGCGCGGGCCGCGCAGGGGCACATCGGCCGGGCGCGGGCGCTGGCCCGCGACGAGGCGGTCCGCGACCGGCGGAACAAGGTGCTCGAAGTACCGTTCGCCCTGCGTGACCTCGGAGCGTGCCTGAAGGCGGCGCAGCAGCTGGTCGAAGCGGCCAAGGAAGAGGCCAAGGCCAGCGCCGAGAAGGTCGACGAGAAGGAGCGGGCCGCGCTCGAGCAGGCTCTCGGGGTCGGGACGAAGGGCGCCCGGCCGCGGGAGGCGAACGCGGCGCTGAAGGAGCTCGAGGACCAGCAGAAGGCCCGCGCCAAACGGTGGGAGCGGGACGTCCTCGACCGCTCGCTGGTCGACCTGATGGCGCTCTACCGGGACGTCCTCCTGGTGCAGACCGGCGCCGGCAGCGAGCTGATCAACGCCGAGCTGCGCCGCACCATCGAGCAGCTCGGCCACCGGACGACCGCCGAGCAGACCGTCCGCCGGATCGACGCGATCACGACGTGCCGCGAAGCGATCGAGGCGAACGTCGCGCCGCTGGTCGCGCTCGAGGCGATGACGGTCTCGCTGTTCGAAGGCCGCAGCGACGGCTTCACGATCCCGCGGCGGCTGGCGCGCTGAGGCGTGAATCACCTCGTCCGATAACTGGGCGGACGGTGTAACACCGAGACCAGCGGGTCCGATGACTGGGTGTCCGAGCTGAGCAGACCGCTCGGCGCCCTGTCGAACGGAAGCCCATGACCCAGCCGTCGTCCCCGATTCAGCCGGCACGGCCGTCGTTGCCGTCGGCCGAGTCCTGGCTGGAGGGCGTCCCGGCACCGAAGGGCCGCCAGGACGGGTACGCCGTCGCCGCGTTCGCGACCAGCCTGCCCGGGCTGGTGCCGATCGCGGTCGTGCTGGCCGGTGTCGCGCTACGGCGGATCAAGCGCGCCGGCGGGCAGGGGAGACGGCTCGCGTACGGCGCCCTGGTGGTGTCACTGTGCTGGGTGATCGCGATCGGCGTCGCGGTCACGCTCAACCTGATCGGCGAGCACCGGCGCGGCATCGGCCGGACCGTGTCGATCTCGCAGGTGGACGTCGGCCGGTGCTTCGACGCCGACCTCGAAGCCGAGGCGCTCCGGCTGGTCCGGATCGCCGACTGTGCCGCGGGCCACACGGGCGAGGCGTACGCGAAGGTGCAGGCGGCGCTCGTCGGCCTGTCCACCGGTCAGACCGGGACGGTCGCCACGCAGCAATGCGCGGGCGCGTTCCGGGAGTTCGTCGGGAAGCCCTACGAGCAGTCCGAGCTGGACATGTACTACGTCGTGCTGGAGGACCGCGCTGTTGCTAGTGGCAACGTCCTGTGTCTGGTCGGGATGCCCGGGACCCATCTGACGGGTACGATGCGCGGATCACAGCGGTAGTGCCTGCGGGGGACCAGTGGGGGTAGCAGCGTGACTCAGCCACCGTACGGCCAGGAGCCGGAACGGCCACAGGATCGGCCACACGATCCGACCCGTGTGTTTCCCACGTACGGACGGCCGGATGCGGCGGATGGGTCCGGCACGCCGGGTGGGCAGACCGGGCAGACCGGGTACGGTCAGGCGCCGGGCGGGCCGTCGGCGAACGGGCAGCCGGGGCCTGGGTACGGGCAGCCGGGGCCGGCGTACGGGGCCGGTTACGGGCCGAGCCAGTACCCCTCGGCGTACGGGCAGGCTCCGGGACCGTACGGGTACGGCTACAGCTACGGGTACGGCTACAGCGGCTCGGGCGGGACGAACGGGCTGGCGACGGCCGCGCTCGTCACCGGGCTCGGCGGGCTGATCGTCGGCTTGGCCGCGCCGGTGGCGATCGGCCTGGGGATCGCGGCGCTGGTACAGATCAAGCGCCGCGGCCAAGAAGGCAAGGGAATGGCGATCGCCGGCGTGGTGATCGGGTCCGTGGTGTCAGTCGGGTACGCACTGCTGTTCGCGCTCGTCATCGCGTTCGGCTCGTCCGCCGACGACGACTACGGCGCACCGGAACCGGTGACGTCGAACTCCGGCCCGACGACGTACGTCGACGAACTCGTGGTCGGCGAGTGCTTCGACGACGACGGCAGCGAAGAGGACGAGGTGTCCCGGCAGCCGTGCACGACGGACCACGACGGCGAGATCGTCGCGATCGTGACCCTTCCCGGTACGACCTACCCCGGCGACACCGCCATCGATGAAGCGGCCGAGAACGCCTGCGCCCCCGCGTTCGGTACCTACGTCGGGAAGCCCAGCGACGAGTCGGAACTCATGCTGGACTGGTGGACCCCGGCCAAGTCCGCCTGGAACCACGGCGACCACCGAGTCCTGTGCGCCGCCTTCGCCCCCGACGACGAGAAACTCACCAGCAGCGTCAAGAACAGCCACCGCTAGCCGCCTGCCAGACCGATACGATGCGCGACGTGACTCAGCCACCGCACGACTCGAACCCCGAGCGCCCGCAGGACATCACCCGGCCGCTACCCGCCACGTCCTGGGCGCCTCCCGGGCAACCGGGGTACGGTCAGCCAGCTCAGGGCCAGTACGGGCAGGCACAGTACGGTCAGCCAGGCCAAGGTCAGTACGGCCAGCCGGGCCAAGGTCAGTACGGTCAGCCAGGCCAAGGTCAGTACGGCCAGCCAGGGCAAGGTCAGTACGGTCAGCCGTACGCGCAAGGGCCGTACACGCAAGGGCAGTACGGGCAGCAGGCGGAGTACGCGCAGACGCCGTATGTCAACGCCGGCTACGCCGGCTTCCAGTACGGCGGGTCGGGCGGCACCAACGGCCTGGCCACGGCCGCATTGATCTGCGCCCTCGGCGGATTGGTCATCGGCTTCTCCGCACCAGTAGGTGTCGGCTTGGCGATCGCTGCGCTCGTCCAGATCAAGCGCCGCGGCCAGGAAGGCAAGGGAATGGCAATCGCCGGCCTGGTCATCGGCTCCCTGATCACGATCGGCTCCGTCCTGCTGTTCCTCTTCCTCATCGTCCTGGGCACGACAGCCTCCGACGACGACTACTCCGGCGCTCCCCACCCGCAACAACACACCCACACGATCAAAGACAGCCACCGCTAGAAGCCCTCGCGTGCTACGCAGGCGCTTCCCGCATCCGACTACGCGCCGCGGGTTGGTGACCGCTGCGCGGTCGCGGCGTTCTCTCCCGAAGTAGGATCTGGGTTCGGGTAGGCGGCCGTCGGGCTATCGGCGTGGAAGTTGATGTGTGCCGGTGTGGTCGACGACGAAGCAGAAGCCGTGGGGGCTGGTCCATTCGATGGCGCCGCTGGGCAGGCGCCGGTTCCTCCAGCCGCCGAAGGTTTTGGCGCGGTGGTGGAGTCGGCCTTGCGGTATGAGGTTGTCGACGCTGGTTTGCCCCGGCGGGCCGGTGCGGTCTGACGAGCGTGTCTGGCCAGGCGGGCGCGCTCCGCGTGAGCCCGGAGACGTGGGCGGGCGCGTTGGGCCGGGTGGCCGTGACGACGCTGCCGTCCATGCCGCAGCTGATGCCGACCGTGCTGATGCCGACCGTGCCGATGCTGACCGCATTGACGCGGCTGGCGTTGGTCGTACAGGGGCTGGTTGCGTCGTTGGCGTTGGTGGGCGGGTGTGGTGGTACGGGGCGATGTGGTCTTGGTCCATGCGAGCCGTGGCTTCGGCGCCGCTGTACGGGAACATGTCGACGGGGTGGCGCAGGCGGACACGTTCGCGGATGCGGTCGGGGATTTCGTAGCTGTGGACGCTGACTTGGTCGTGCAGGTCGATCACCGGCTTGAGGATGATCTGGTCGTGGCCGAGCAGTTCGCTGAGTTGGCTGGCGAGTTGCGGGCCCAGTTCCTCGACGCGTAGTACGCCGATGCCGGTCGCGAGGGTTCTGTCGGTGAGATGCACGTACAGGGTGTGGCGGTTGGGTCGGCTGCTGCCCGCGCCGAGGCCGCCGCTGTGGGCGTCGTGCTTGATCGCGGCCAGCCGGGCCGCCAGAGTTCCCGCCAGTGCTTGTCGTGTGAACGCGTCGGCGGTCGGGGTGTCGCGCTGGTTCCGAATGCAACTGGCCTCGAGCCTGCTGTGGACCGCGAGGTCGTCATCGGCTGGAACCACCTTGGTCTCGACGCCTGGCGAGTACTGCTCTTTGTCGAGGGGTAGTAGCTCCGATTCTTGGCCGGTGGGCTCCTCCAGGCGGCCATCATCGGCGCTCGCCGCATCCCTCGCCGCATCCCTCGCCGCATCGCCCCAGGCCGCCTCATCCGCGGCCGCGTCGCAACCGGCGGCGGTCGGCGGGGTCGGAGTTTCGGCGGTGGGGTTGGTTGGGGTGCTGGTGGGGTGGGTGCGGGCGAGGTAGCGGGCGACTTCGCTGAGCTGGTGGGCGGCGGCTGGGTCGGCGATCCAGTCGATAGCTTTGGCGCGGCGTTGGTCGAGGGTGTCGGTGTCACCGAGGGTTGCGAGGGCTTGGGCGAGGTCGTCGATGGTGGCGTCGAAGCGGATGACGGCGCCGGCGGCGGCGCGGACCCAGATGCGTTTGGTGCCGTGGTCGTCGGACTGGGAGACGAAGACGCCGCGGGTCTCGGCGGCGGCTTCGGCGTGGGCTCGGCCCTGCTCGGGATCGGCTTCCCAGATCGCGGCGGTGGTGATCGCGGTCAGTCTTCTCGGCGTCACGGTGTTCACGATGCGTACGATCCGCTGGTCCACGATCGCGGCCGCCTCGAGCGACAGCGACAGACAGGTATGGGCGATTTTGCGGGCTCGCCAGGCGATCGCCTGTCCGGCCAGCACGGCGGCCCAGACCTTCGGGAGGCGGTGGCGTAGCGCCAGTGCCTCACCGATCAGCGCGGAGGCGGCGCCGCTGGAGACGCCTAGGACGGCGCCGAACTCGATCGGCGCGAACTCGGCCACCTCGGGGCATCCGTCACCGCCGTACACCCGCAGGCGTTCGTAGCCTGGCAGTGGCTCGTCCGATGTCCAGGAGACGACAGCGTTGCGGTCGGCGTAGGACAGTGCGGCCTCCAGTACGCGGACAGCGGCGCGGTTCTCGAGCTGGGCGTACTCAGCCGCCGCGGCCAGTAGGTCCGTGTCGGTGAGCTCATCCAGATCGGTCCCGAACATGTGTTCTATTGTAGATCACGGAATGGTTACAGCCAAATCGGTTCGGTGGTCGAAGCCCTTGCATACAAGGGGAAGCGTGCTTTGCGACGAGATCGATCGCGGGGATCGGAGGTCGTTCGCCGCGAGAGTCTGCCTGGTGATTGGCGCGTGGAGCAGTGTGTGGAACTGGGCTGCTCGCCCGTCATAAGCGGGCGGTAGTCCGGGGGAGTCGAGTGGGCAACGGTGGGAAGCGTAGTGACGAGAAAGGGCCTGTGTGGGCATCCGGGTTCCTTGCACGCCCTCACTCATCACGGTCAGCCCCTGGACGAGGGCCAGCGCGGTAGTCACGCGGTGGATGGTCTCCTGCAAGTACTCTGGCCGCGTGGGTATGGTCATGGCGGTGTCGTTCGAGCGCTACGGGCGGCTTTACTACCTTGATCCGGGTGACTTTCGGCCCCGGGTGGGGGACAAGGTGTTGGTGCCTACCGACGACGGGCCTGAGGTTGCGGAGTGTGTGTGGGCGCCGCAGTACGTGACCGAGGACGTCGGCGGGCTGCCGTTGTGCGCCGGAATCGCGACCGGTGACGACCTGGACCGGGACGAGAAGAACCGGCAGCGGCGGGCGGACGCGCGGGTCATCGCGAAGCGGACGATCCGGGAGCACGGGCTGCCGATGAAGGTGGTCGGGATCGATTTCGTCGACCGGCGGCCGGATGTGGACCAGCTCGTGATCGTGTACTTCTCGGCGCCGCACCGGGTGGATTTCCGTGAGTTGGTGCGCGATCTGGCCCGTGCGCTGCGGGCGCGGATCGAGCTGCGGCAGGTCGGTGCGCGCGACGAGGCGCGGTTGCAGGGCGGGATCGGGCCGTGCGGGCGGGACCTGTGCTGTGCGACGTTCCTGAAGGACTTCGAGCCGGTCAGCGTGCGGATGGCGAAGGACCAGGACCTGCCGCTGAACCCGTTGAAGATCTCCGGCGCCTGCGGCCGGTTGATGTGCTGCCTGAAGTACGAGCACCCGCTGTACCAGGAATTCAACGCGAAGGCGCCCGCGGTCGGGTCCGCGGTGGAGACCCCCGCGGGTGATGGAGTGGTGGTCGGGCACAACGTGCCGAGCGACACCGTCGTCGTGCGGCTGGCGGCGTCGGGACGGCGGTGCGCGTGCAGCCGGGCGGACGTCTGCTCGCCGCGGCAGCAGTACGAAGCCTCCGGTACGACGACCCCGGACGCACCACCCGTCGTACCGGAAACACCGGAAACACCCGAAACCAAGACGCCGGAAACCAAGGAAACGCCGGAAACGCCCGCGCCGCCACAAGACGTCACCGAAGAGCGCGCCGAGACCCGTGCGGAGCGGCGGGCGCGCAAACCACGCCGGCGGCGCCGCCTGCATCATGACGACGAGGGAGATTCCGCGCAGTGAGATTCCGCAGGTCGACCGTACTGGTGGCAAGTCTTGCGGTGTTCGCGAGCGGATGTGGCGTGGCAAGCCGGGCGCAGGACGCCGGCGACGGTACGGCGCCTGGTGTCGGCAGCAACCCGCCCAGCGGGCCTGTGGGGCCGATCCCGGCCGGGCTGGACAAGTACTACCAGCAGAAGCCGGACTGGGAGCGCTGCGGTTCGAACCAGCAGTGCGCGACCATCGAGGTCCCGCTGGACTACACCAAGCCCACCGGTCAGACCATCGAGCTGCGGGCCCGGAAGGTGCTGGCCCGGGACCGCGGCGGCCGGCTCGGGACGCTGTTCATCAACCCGGGCGGCCCGGGAGCCTCCGGGCAGGAATTCGCGGCGCAGGTGCCGATGCTGTTCGGGTCGTCGCTGCTGCGGAAGTTCGACATCATCGGCTGGGACCCGCGCGGCGTCGGCGAGTCCACCCCGGTGCGGTGCCTGGACACCGCCCAGCTGGACGCGATGATCGCCGCCGACGGCAGCCCGGACGATGCCGCCGAGATCGCCGACCTGGAGAAGCAGTCCAAGGCCTTCGCGACCGGCTGTGAGCAACGCTCCGGCCAGCTGCTCCCGCACGTGAACACGAAGGACGCGGCCCGCGACATCGACGTGCTGCGCGGCATCGTCGGCGACCCCCAGCTCTACTACCTCGGCATGTCGTACGGCACCTACCTCGGTGCGACGTACGCCGAGCTGTTCCCGAAGAACGTCGGCCGGATGGTGCTGGACGGCGCCGTCGACCCGGCGATCACGTCCGAGCAGATGGGGATGGCGCAGGCGAAGGGCTTCGACAAGGCGCTGGACGCCTTCGCCGAGGACTGTGCACAGCGCTCCTGCAAGCTCGGCAGCAGCAAGAACGAGGTGCTGGCGAAGGTCGACCAGCTGATCAAGACCAGCGACGCGAACCCGCTCCCGGGTGACGGGCAGCGCCAGGTCACGCAGGCGCTGGTCATCCTCGGGATCGTCTACCCGCTGTACCTGAAGGACTTCTGGCCGCGGCTCGAGGACGCCGTCGCCGACGGTCTCGCCGGGAACGGCGCCCGGCTGCTCGCGCTCGCCGACGAGTACACCGACCGCAAGCCGTCCGGGTACGCCGACAACTCCAACGAGGTCCAGATCGCGGTCAACTGCTCGGACAAGCCCGACTTCGCGTCGGTCGCGCAGCTGCAGGCCAAGGTGCCGGAGTACAAGGTGGCGTCGCCGCGGTTCGGTGAGTTCCTCGCCTGGTCGTCGGTGGCCTGCATCAACTGGCCGGTGAAGCCGACGGACAAGCCGCACCAGATCAAGGCGGCCGGTGCGAAGCCGATCATGGTCCTCGGGACGACGCGCGACCCGGCCACGCCGTACGAGTGGGCGGTCGGGCTGGCACACCAGCTGGAGAACGGCATCCTCGTCACCCGCGACGGCGACGGCCATACGGCGTACCTGTCCGGCAACGCCTGCGTGAAGAACGTCGTCGAGAGCTACTTGGTGCAGGGCAACACACCAGCCGCCGACATCAAGTGTTAGTTGGGCCGGTTGTCGCCGTCGGCCACCGGGAGCTTGATGGTGTCGGTGGCGTGCTGGAGGACGGCGCGCAGGCCGGCCTCGTCCTGTGGGCGGCCGCCGACAGTGATCTCGACGGCTGATGTCTTGCCGTTGTCGAGCGAGATCCAGCGCGACAGGCCCATCCGGGGGCCGCGGGTCTTGTCGGTGTAGGTGTAGATCAGCGTGCCGTTGTCCCGGCTGAGCACCTTGAGGCCGGGCTCGTCGATGCTGCGCTCGCGGTTCGCGACCAGCCGGTCCGGCGGCTGCTTGCTGCCCCGGGTGTCGAACCGGAGCTGCCAGACGCCGGTCGAGTCGAGGAACTTCGGCCGGGTGCCGCCCTGGGCGCTCTTCCAGCCGGCCGGGACCTCGGCGGACACCGGGTCGTTGTCGGTGCCGAAGTTCTGCACGACGTACTGCAGCCCGTCGGCCTGGAGGCCGTCGCCGCGGCTCGGCGTGCCGGAGGGCGTCGGACTCACGAACCCCACGGGCGTGTCGTGGGCGGTGAACGGGTTTCCACCGTTCACGGCGACGACCGTTCCGAACACCGCTACGCCGACGGTCATTCCCGCCAGCGTCATCAGCAGCGCCTGGTGCCTGGGCGTGAGCATCCCGACCTCGCTTCCCTCTCTCCGGCCCGATTATCCCTGACGAGAGGGGCGTCTCCGCAAACTGCCGCGTACGCTGGCACGTCGTGGAGACGTCCGACCCCCTGTCCGACCCCCTGTTCCGGCAGGCCTTGCAGCGCTACAACGACGGTACGGCGGAACGCGCCGACCTGAAACTGCTCACGAAGGAACTGCTGAAACGTCTTGTCGCCAAGGCGCCGGGGCACGCGGTCGAGGTCCGCGTCCCGCCGTACGGCGCGGTGCAGTGCATCGAGGGCCCGCGGCACACCCGCGGGACGCCGGGAGCGGTGATCGAGATGCCCCCGGAGCTGTGGATCGACGTGGCGCTCGGCCGCGTCAGCTGGCCCGACGCCCGGCTGACCGGCAAACTCCGCGCCAGCGGCGAACGCACCGACCTGTCCGCCCTGCTCCCCCTCGATTGACGCCCTCGGCAACGAACCGGCGCCCCGCGGCCGGAGAATGAAACAGGTTCGTCCAGGCCGGTCGGAACTGTCAGTATGGGGCGGTGGCAGCAAGTCTTCGCGCGCGGCTGGCCCGGTTGCGCGTGGATCTGACTCCGTGGCGTGGTTCTCGCGACTTCCGCATCCTGCTGGTGTCGGGATCGGTCTTCTTCCTCGGCGGCATGGTCGGCTACGTCGCGCTGCCGTACCAGCTCTACCAACTCACCGGCTCGAACTTCGCCGTCGGCGCGATGGGCCTGGTGACGATCGTCCCGCTGGTCGTCTTCGGCCTGTACGGCGGCGCGCTGGCCGACCACGTGGAGCGCCGCAAGCTGCTCGTCGGCACCGGTCTCGCGCAGGTCGTGATCTCCGCGCTGATGGTCGCGAACACGCTGCTCCCGAACCCGCAGGTCTGGCTGATCTACGTCTGCGGCGCCCTGAACGCGGTCGCCTCGTCGCTGCAGCGGCCGAGCCGGGAGGCGCTCCTGCCGCGGGTGGTCAAGCACGAGGAGATCCCGGCCGCGGTCGCGCTGAGCTCACTGACCTCGCAGGTCGGCCAACTGGCCGGACCCGCACTCGGCGGCGTCCTGGTCGGTTCAGTGGGCGTGACCTGGGCGTTCTCGGTCGAGCTGGCCGGCATCGTCTTCGCGACGCTGCTCTACGCCCGCCTCGGGTCGTACCGTGCCGGCGAGCACTCGACGGCGCCCAGTCTGCGGGCGATCGGCGGCGGGATCGTGTATGCGTTCCGCCGCAAGGACCTGCTGGCGACGTACCTGGTCGACATGGTCGGGATGTTCCTGGCGATGCCGATCGTGCTGTTCCCGGCGTTCGCGACGGACGTCCTGCAGGAACCGAGGCTGCTCGGCCTGCTGTACAGCGCCGAGGCGATCGGGGCGATGTGCGCCAGCCTGACCAGCGGCTGGGCCAAACATGTGCACCACCAGGGCCGGGCGGTGGTGCTGGCCACGATGGGCTGGGGCGCCGCGGTCGGGATCGCCGGCCTGGCGCCGAACATCTGGTTCGCGATCGGGTTCTTCGCCCTGGCCGGCGCGGCCGACATGGTGTCGGTGCTCTTCCGGTCGGTGATCTGGAACCAGACCATCCCCGACGAGATGCGCGGGCGGCTGGCCGGGATCGAGATGCTCGGCTACTCGCTCGGCCCGCTCGGCGGCCAGGCCCGCTCCGGGCTCGTCGCCGACCTCACCACGGTCCGGACGGCAATCGTCAGCGGGGGCGTGATGTGCGTCGCCGGCGTGGTCGCCACAGCTGTCTGGCTGCGCGAGTTCTGGCGGTACGATTCCCGTACCGACGAACACGCCGTCCGCGAAAGGGAGCTCCGGGCCGCCGGTTAGAGTTCCTGCCATCATGCGTATCCGCCGGGTAGTGATCGTTTCCGCGCTGGCCTCCGTCCTGCTCGCGGGCTGCTCAGGTCCCGGGTCGGAGACCGCGCCGAGCGTCCCGCCGCTGGTGTCGACGAGCGCGCCGCCGTCGGAGACGCCGTCGGAAACGCCGTCCGCGACGCCGTCCGAGACCCCGAAGGTCGCGGACACGTTGTGCACGCGGATGGATCCCACGGTGGTGCAGACGGCGCTCGCGGTGCCGGTCGCGACCATGCAGCCCAGGAACCCGCCGGCCGAGTTCGGCGTCCCGACGTACGACGTCTGTCAGTTCACGCTCGGCTCCGGCCCGAAGGCATCGGTGCTGCGGGTCGGCGTGTCGGTGCTCCCGGCCACGGCGGCCACCCTGACGGCGATCCAGAAGGCGTACGCCGCACACCCGCGTGAGCCCGCCAAGCCCGCCAAACTCGGGCAGGGCGGCTTCGGGACGGGCACGTTCGTGGTGTTCCTGCTGGACGGCAAGCTGTACAAGCTCACCGGGCCGCAGGCCACCCTCGCGAAGTACGTTGCCCTCGGCCAGGAGGTCGTCCGGCAGGCCCCCGGGCTGGAAGAACCCGAGCGGCTGATCACGCGCCCCGAGTGTGACCGCGGTTCGCGGGCGGCGGAGAAGGTGATGGGCGCGCCGCCGGTGGCCCGGCGCGACGGTGAGACCCTCGTGGGCGACCTGGTCTGCGGGTGGATCGGCCCGGCGGGCGCGCTGTCCACCTCGGTCCGCCGGGAGCCGGACGCCGAAGCGCTGATGGCGCCGATCCGCAAGGCCCCGACCTCGCAGTCGATCCCGCTCGGCGACGAGGCGTACGTCGACACCGCCACCGGCCGGACGACGATCCGCGTCGGCGACGACAAGCTGGTCGACCTGGTGCCGCTCCCGGAGCGCGCGGTCAACCCGGACCTGATGACCCAGTTCGCGCTCGCGATGTCCCCGCTCTACACCCGCTGAGCCGCGATCGTGGCGATGGCCTCGGCGATCTCGGTCGGGTGGCGGGCGGCGTAGCCGAGGACCAACCCGGGAGGGTGCGGGAGCTGGCAGTGCCACGACAGCGGGTGGGTCTTCACCCCGGCGTCCAGCGCAGCCGCGGCCAGGGCGGTGTCGTCTCCGGTCTCGAAGGTGATGGTGAGATGCAGCCCCGCGGCGGCGCCGTGGATGGTGGCCTCAGGCAAATGGTCGCGAATGGCGGTGACCATCGCGTCGCGGCGGACCCGGTGCCGGCGACGGAGGAAGCGCAGCTGGCGTTCGAGTTCGCCGGACTCCATCAGGTGCGCGAGGGTGAGCTGCGGCAGGCTCGCGTTGCCGAGGTCGGCCAGCCGTTTGCGGGCGATCAGCTCTTCCTTGTAGCGCGCGGGCGCCAGCATCCACCCGATCCGCAGCGCCGGGGCGAGCAGCTTGGAGACACTGCCGGTGTAGATCACCTGGTCGGGCAGCATGGCGCGGAGCGCGGGCACCGGCGGGCGGTCGTACCGGTGCTCGGCGTCGTAGTCGTCTTCGATGATCAGCCCGCCGTCGGCCGCCCACCGGATCAGCTCACGCCGGCGCTCGCCGTCCAGGACGACACCGGTCGGGAAGTGGTGCGCCGGCGTCGCCATCACCACGCTCGCGCCGGACTCCCGCAGTACGTCGACCCGCAGCCCGCGGTCGTCGACCGGGATCGGCGGGGTCCGCATGCCCCAGTTCTGCAGGTGCTGCCGGGAGCCGAGCGAGCCGGGGTCCTCGACCGCGATCGCGTGCACGTCCTCCTGGTCGAGCAGCTGCGCCACCAGCCCGATCGCCTGGGCCACACCGGCCACGACGATCAGGTCCTCCGGATCCGCCGCGATCCCGCGGTACTGCGCCAGCCACGCCGCGATCGCGCGGCGCAGCGTCGGCGTCCCGGCGGGGTCGCCGTACCCGAACTCGGTCGAGGCCAGGTCCGCCAGCACGGCTCGCTCCGCGCGCAGCCAGGCGCTGCGCGGAAACGCCGCCAGATCGGGCACGCCTGGCGTCAGGTCGATCCGCGACGGCGCCTCCCGCAGGCTGTCGAAGATGTCGAGCCCGGCCTCGCGCAGGTTCGGTGCAGGAGGACAGGAGGTGTCGGCCTCTGAGCCCCTTGCGCGCAGCGCGCCAGGCGGGCGGGCCGATGTACGTAGAGGTGTACGTCCTGTCGAGCGGTCCACGCCGGGCGCGGCGACGACGACCGTCCCGGAGCGGCCGCGCCCGGCGACGTGGCCGTCCTCGCTGAGGCGTTGGTAGGTCTCGGTGACCACGCCGCGCGAGATACCCAGGTCGATCGCGAGGGTGCGGGTCGAGGGGAGGCGGGCGCCGACCGGCAGGTGGCCGGTGGAGATCGCCGAGCGGAGGCGCTCGGTGAGCCAGTCCGCGAGGCCGCCGGGCGGCGCCTCGCCCGGGTCGAGCTGGAGGAAGTCCGCCCCGCCTTTGGACCTGCCACTTGCCGCCGGATTGGACCTGTTCACAGGACCATTGTGGCGCGACCGTGGAGCTATGGGAATCGACTACGTCCACGGCTACACCCCGGCGGAGACGCGCCGGCTGACCGACCAGGCCGGCACGCTGGCCGACCTGCTGCACGGTGGCACCAGCTACCCGCCGGGGAGCAGGGTCCTGGAGGCCGGCTGCGGAGTGGGCGCGCAGACCGTGCAGCTCGTCACCCGGAGCCCGGGCATCGACCTGGTCTCGATCGACATCTCCGAGGCGTCGCTCGCCCAGGCCAAGGCGCGGGTCGCCGAACAGGCGCCGGAGGCGACCGTCGACTGGCGGCACACGGACCTCCACGACGTTCGCGGCGAGAAGTTCGACCACGTCTTCGTCTGCTTCGTCCTGGAGCACCTCGCCGACCCGGCGGCCGCTCTCGTCCGGCTTCGTGGCCTGCTGAACCCGGGCGGCACGATCACCGTGATCGAGGGCGATCACGAATCCGCCTTCTTCCACCCGCGCAGCTCGCGCGCCCAGGCCGTCATCGACTGCCTCGTCGACCTCCAGGCCGCGGCGGGCGGCGACTCGCTCATCGGCCGCCGGCTGCAGCCGTTGCTGGAGCAGGCCGGGTACGACGACGTGCAGGTCGGGCCGCGCACCGTGTACGCCGACCGGACCCTCCCGCATCTCGTTGACGGCTTCACCCGCAAGACGTTCATCGCGATGGTCGAGTCCGTGCGCGACCGCGCGATCGAGGCCGGCCTGCGCACCGCGGCCGAGTGGGCCGCGGGCGTCCGCGATCTCGAGAAGTCCGCCGAACCCGGCGGCACCTTCCACTACACGTTCTTCAAGGGAGTGGGCCGGACATGATCGCCCTCCTCGTGCTGATCGCCCTGGTCTGCTGGGGCCTGAATCGCAACCGGCGCAGGCAGTTGCGGCCCACGGTGGGCGGCGTCACCGATCGCGATCTCGAACGGCTGGTCGACGAATTGCGGACGCGTTCATGAACTCCTGGTACACAGGAGGGTATGGCACCGACCGAACAGCTCGAGATCGAGACGAAGTACGACGTCGACACGAGTGTGATCCTGCCGGCGCTGCACGAGCTGCCGGGGGTCGCCGGGGTCGCCCAGCCGGTGCAGCTCGATCTGGAGGCGGTGTACTACGACACCGCTGACCTCGATCTGGCCGCCCACAAGGTGACCCTGCGCCGCCGCACCGGCGGCGAGGACGACGGCTGGCACGTGAAGTTCCCCGTGTCGTCCGGTGAACGGCTCGAGGTGCGGCATCCGCTCGGCCAGGCCGCGGACGACGTGCCGATCGAGGTGGTTCGTACGGTCCGGGTGTATGTCCGCGATCGGACGCTGATGCCGGTGGTGACGCTGCAGACCCGGCGCGTCGTCCATCGGCTGCTCGACGCCGACGGCAACGTCCTCGCGGAGATCGCCGACGACTCCGTGACCGCGACGGTCGGGGGCAGTGAGCCGCAGAGCTGGCGGGAGTGGGAAGTCGAGCTCGTCGGCGGGGACGGTTCTCTGCTCGAGGGCGCGGGTGAGTTGCTGACGAGTGCTGGTGCCCGGCCGGCGAGCGGGCCGAGCAAGCTCGCCCGGGCGCTCGGCGACCGCGTCCCGGCGTACGAGGACTGGACGTTGCCGAAGAAGCCGCGGACATCGGACCTGTTCCGCGCGTACGCCGGCGCGCAGGTGCAGGCGATCCGCGAGCGGGACCCCGAGGTACGGCGGGACGTCGAGGACTCGATCCACAAGTTCCGGGTCGCCACGCGGCGGCTCCGGTCGGCGCTGGCGACGTACCGGCCGGTCATCGACCGGGCTGCCGGCGACTCGTTGCGGGCCGAGTTGAAGTGGCTGGCGAGCGAGCTGGGGGTGGCTCGGGACGCGGAGGTGCAGCGCGAGCACTTCGCCGCCGAGGTCGCCGAGCAGCCGGTCGAGCTGGTGATGGGGCGGGTGGCCGGACGGATCGACGACCACCTGCGCCAGGTGTATCGCGACGGGCGCGCCGGAGCGCTGGAGGCGTTGGAGAGTCTGCGGTACTTCCGGCTGCTCGATGCGCTCGACGAGCTGGTCGCGAAGCCGCCGGTGATCGGCGACGACCGCAAGGCGAAGAAGCAGATCGGCGAGTTGCTGTCGCACGACTACCGGCGGATGCGCAAGGCTGTGCGCCGGTCGGAGGCCGCGCCGACGGTCGCGGAGCGGGATCACGAGCTGCACGAGGTTCGTAAGGCCGCCAAGCGACTGCGGTACGCCGCGGAGTCCGCCGTACCCGTGCTCGGCCACCACGCCGCGACCCTGGCCGCCCGTGCCGAAGAGGTGCAGGAGATCCTCGGCGAGCACCAGGACTCGGTCGTCTCCCGCGAACTCCTCCACCGCCTGGCCCTCGAGGTGTACGCCGAGGGCGGCAACCCCTTCACCTACGGTCGCCTGCACGCGGCGGAAGAAGCCCGCGGCAACGCTGCCCGCGAAACCTTCTACAAGCTCTGGCCCACCCTGAAATTCAAGCTCTGACAAACAGGTGCGGGCGGTCAGGTGCTCGCCTACCTGGCCGCCCGCGGTTCGGGTGGAAAGGGGGCTGTCAGGCAGGTCCGCGTCGATTCAGCAGGGCCTGCCTGACAGGTCTCTAGTGCTGGACCGCCTTCTCGGCGCCGGCGCCGGTCAGCGAGCGGACCTCCATTTCGGCGAAGCGGTCGACGTCGACCTCTTCCTTGCTGGTCACGGTGCCGAGCCAGCCGAGCAGGAACGCCAGCGGGATCGAGACGATGCCGGGGTTGTCCAGCGGGAACCAGTGGAAGTCGATGCCGGTGTCGGTGATCATCGACAGGCTCTTGCCGGTCTTGGCGTCGACCTTGCCGGAGACGACCGGGCTGAACACGATCAGGATGATCGTCGAGGCCAGTCCGCCGTAGATGCTCCACAGCGCGCCGCGGGTGTTGAAGCGCCGCCAGAACAGCGAGTACAGGATCGTCGGCAGGTTCGCACTCGCCGCGACCGCGAACGCGAGCGCCACCAGGAACGCGATGTTCTGGCCGTTCGCGAAGATGCCGCCGATGATCGCGACGATGCCGATCACGACCGCGGTGTACCGCGCGACCCGGACCTCGCCGTCGCCGGAGATCTGGCCCTTCTTGATGATCTGGCCGTAGATGTCGTGCGCGAACGACGTGCTGGCAGTGATCGTCAGACCGGCGACCACGGCCAGGATCGTGGCGAACGCCACCGCCGAGATGACGCCGAGCAGTACCTCGCCGCCGAGCTCGAAGGCGAGCAGCGGCGCGGCCGAGTTCGCCTTGCCCGGGGCCGCCTTGATCGCGTCCGGGCCGACGATCGCGGCGGCGCCGTACCCGAGGACCAGCGTGAACAGGTAGAAGATGCCGATGATCCAGATCGCCCAGCTGACGCTGCGCCGCGCCTCCTTGGAGTCCGGCACCGTGTAGAACCGCATCAGCACGTGCGGCAGGCCGGCGGTGCCGAGGACGAGCGCGAGCGCGAGTGAGACGAAGTCCAGCTTGGTGATGCCCGTGGCGCCGTACTGCAGGCCCGGGCTCAACAGCTTCTCGCCGGCCGCCGGGCTGTTGTCGACCGCAGCGCCGAGCAGGCTGGACAGGTTGAAGGTGTACTTCGCCAGCACCCAGATCGTCATGATCCCGGCGCCGATGACGAGCAGCACCGCCTTGACGATCTGGACCCAGGTGGTGCCCTTCATGCCGCCGACGAGCACGTAGGTGATCATCAGGATGCCGACCACCGCGATCACGATGCTCTGCCCGGTCCGCCCGGAGACACCGAGCAGCAGGGCGACCAGACCCCCGGCGCCGGCCATCTGCGCCAGCAGGTAGAAGAAGCAGACGCCGAGGGTCGAGATCGCGGCCGCCATCCGGACCGGCCGCTGCTTGAGCCGGAACGACAGCACGTCGGCCATCGTGAACCGGCCGGTGTTCCGGAGCAGTTCGGCGACCAGCAGCAGCGCGACCAGCCATGCCACCAGGAAGCCGATGGAGTACAGGAAGCCGTCGTACCCGTTCAGCGCGATCGCGCCGGCGATGCCGAGGAACGACGCGGCGGACAGGTAGTCGCCGGAGATCGCGATGCCGTTCTGCGGGCCGGTGAACGACCGGCCGCCCGCGTAGAAGTCGGCCGCGGTCTTGTTGTTGCGTGACGCCCGGAACACGATCGCGAGAGTGGCGACCACGAACAGGCCGAAGATCACGAAGTTGACGGTCGGGTTACCGATGTCGGTTGCCAGTGGCAACATCAGCGGGGCGGTCACTGCGGTTCTCCCTCGATCTGGTGGCGCAGCTTCTCGGCGTCCGGGTCGATCCGCCGGTCGGCCCAGCGGACGTAGATCATCGTGATCGCGAACGTCGACACGAACTGCCCGAGCCCGAACAGCAGGGCGACGGTGATGTTGCCGGCGACCTTGGTGGACATGAAGCCGTGTGCGTAGTCGGCGAGCAGGACGTAGACGAAGTACCAGACCAGGAACAGAGCGGTCATCGGGAACACGAAGCGCCGGAACCGGCGACGCAACTCGGAGAAGTCCGGTGACAACTGGACATCCCGGTACGTCGTCAGCTCGCGATCGCGCATGTCACTCATCGCGGGACCTCCAAGACGGGGGGATCGCCGGGCGGTTTGGAGCCGGCTGTGCCCGTACTGTGGCCCGCGTCACGCCCCGCCCGACAGCACCAACGCGCGTCGAGCGCTCAGCGGAGCACACCAGTCGCTCGGTGGATCGCTCAACTGCGGTAAGCGGTAGGAATCACACGACGAACGGTCTCATCGGGACGGCAGCCCGCGGTCGACGTCGACGGCCTCCGGGGTGTGCAGGCGGACCATCGAGCGGGCGGCGCCGGCCGGGATGCGGTGCGGGGTCAGTTTGGAGACGACGATGACGGTGACGAAGGCGAGCGGCATCGTCCACGCGGCCGGCTGACCGACGAGCGCCCGCGGCCAGCCGCCCTGCGGTGCGCCGGCCACGTTCACCAGCGCGGCCGCGCTGGCCGCGATGCCGCCGACCACCAGGCCGGCCGCGGCTCCCGTCGTCGACATCCGCCGCCACCAGATCCCCAGCACCAGCAGCGGGCAGAACGTCGACGCGGCGACCGCGAACGCGAGTCCGACGGTGTCCGCGAGGCTCAGCGACCCGGTCACCGTGAACGCCAGATACGGCACGATCATCGAGATCAGCGCCGCGATCCGGAAGCTGTTCACCGCGACGTAGTCGCCGCCGGTCCACCGGTGCAGCCGGCTGCGCAACAGGTCCTGGTCGATCACTCCGGCGATCGCGACGGTCAGCCCCGACGACGTCGACAGGAACGCCGCGAACGCACCCGCCGCGACCAGCGCGCCGAGCAGATCCCCTGTGGTGCCAGGGAAAACCCGGCCGGGCAGCTCGAGGACGACGGTGTCTCCGCCGGTCGTGACCAGGTCCGGCGCGAACGTCCGCCCGAGGACGGCGTACATCGGCGGGAAGAGGTAGAACAGCCCCAGCAGCGCCAGGACGACGACGGTGGTACGCCGGGCCGCGCGCCCGTCGGGGTTGGTGTAGAAGCGGACCAGGACGTGCGGAAGACCCATCGTCCCGAAACAAAGGGCCAGGAGCAACGAGTACGTCGCGTACAGCGGGTGGTCGCGGCCGCCCGCGCGCGACAACGGCTCGGCCCATTCGGCGGCGGCTCCGTGCAACGAGTCCAGGACGCCGACCGGCTGGTGCCACATCAGCAGGATGACGAAGATCGGCGTCGCCAGGGCGGTCAGTTTCAGCCAGTACTGGAAGGCCTGGACGAACGTGATCGACCGCATGCCGCCCGCGGCCACGTTGATCACCACGATCACCGCGACGATCGCCGCGCCCACCTGTGGCGGTGCACCCGTGACCGTCTGGACCGCCAGCCCGGCGCCGTGCAGCTGCGGAAGTAGGTACAGCGTCCCGATACCGACCACCAGCCCCGCGCAGATCCGGCGGACAGCGGCAGACTCGAAACGGGTCTCGGCGAAGTCCGGCAACGTGTACGCACCGGACCGGCGTAGCGGAGCGGCAACGAGGACCAGAAGCATCAGATAGCCGACCGTGTAGCCGACCGAGAACCACAGCATGTCGGCGCCGTTCACCAGGACCAGCCCGGCGACACCGAGGAACGACGCGGCCGACAGGTACTCGCCGCTGATCGCCGACGCGTTCCAGCGTGGGCTGACGGCGCGGCTGGCGACGTAGAAGTCGCTGGTGGTTCGGGAGATCCGCAGACCGAACAGCCCGATCCCGATCGTCGCCACGACCACCAGGCCGATGGCGGTGAGGCTGAGCGCCGGCGACATCGTTACTGCCGCCCCACGAACTCGGTGAACTCGGCCTCGATCCGCTCGGCGTTGCGGACGTAGATGCGCGCGGCGACGTACACCACCGGGTACACCAGGATGCCGAGGATCACCCACGGCAGCGGCAGGCCGAAGACGGACAGCGTGCGGGCCGGCGGGACCAGCCAGAACAGCAGCGGGATACTGCCCAGGACGAGTACGACGCCGCCGATGACAGCCAGTGTGAGCCGGAGCTGGGACTGGATCAGCGACTGCATGTAGACCTGGCCGAGACGGGTCTGCTCGTCGATCTCCCGCGTGCCGGTGGGCATGATGGGCCGCCGGGCCGCGCTGGTCCGGGGGCTGGTGACGCGGACCCTGCGCGGTCCTTCCGGCGTACTCATGTCAGCTCGGCCTCAGCTCACTTCAACGAGGTCGAGCGGACCAGGAGGTCACGCAGCTCGCGGGTGTGCCGGCGGCTGACCGGGAGCCAGTCGTCACCGACCCGGACCGAGCAGCGGCCCCCGTCCACCCGCATCTCGTCCACGTGCTGCAGGGCGACCAGGGTGCTCCGGTGGATGCGGGTGAAGCCGGCGTCCCGCCAGCGCTCTTCCAGCGTGCTGAGCGGGATGCGGACCAGGTGTGAGTTCTGGCCGGTGTGCAGGCGGGCGTAGTCGCCTTGCGCCTCGACGTACCGGACCGTGGAGCGCTGCACGAACCGGGTGACGCCGGCCAGCTCCACGGCGATCACCTCGTCCTCCGACTCCTCCGGCGACTGCAGGCCGATCGGGGCGCCCTGGGTGACGACCCGGCGGACGGCCTCGGCCAGCCGCTCCTGCCGGACCGGCTTCATCACGTAGTCGGTGGCCTCCAGGTCGAACGCCGCCACCGCGTGCTCGTCGTACGCCGTCACGAACACGATCTGCGGGCGGCTGGCGAACTTCGAGAGCACCCGGGCCAGGTCGATCCCGTCCAGACCGGGCATCTTGATGTCGCAGAACACCACGTCCAGGTCGGTGTCCTGCAGGATCTTCAGCGCCTCGGCTCCGTCCGAGGCCGTCCGGATGGGGCCGATCCGGGGGTCCTGCTGCAGCAGGTAGACCAGTTCGGCCAGGGCAGGCTCCTCGTCGTCGGCGACCAGCGCACGCAGGGGAGTGTCGGCCATACAGCGAACACTAGAAGACGAGCGGCCTCTACGTCAGCATGCGCGGTGGGTGGTCGGGACGGTGTTCCCAGCGCAGCCGGTGCGAGCCGTAGCCCGCCGCGTGTACGCCGTCGTGCCCGCGTGGCCGGCGGCAGTAGTAGTACGGCGAATACAGGTCCTTGCAGGAGTCGTCGTGGCTCGTGTAGGCGAACTCGAGGTCCAGCCGGCTGTCGCTGGTCATGGCAGGCGCTCGGTCATGGTCCGCAGCGTCGGCGCCGGCGGGAGCCGGTTGGTGCCGGCTCCCGCCGCGCTGCCGGCTACTTGATCATTCCGTGCGGATCGAGCACGTACTTGCGGGCCGCGCCTTTGTCGAACTCGGCGTACCCCTGGGGTGCGTCGTCGAGCGAGATCACGGTGGCGTTCACGTTCTTCGCGATCGGCGCCCGGTCGTGCAGGATCGCCTGCATCAACTGGCGGTTGTACCGCATCACCGGGCACTGCCCGGTGGTGAACGACAGCGACTTCGCCCAGCCGAGGCCGAGGCGGATCGACAGCGAACCGGTCTTCGCCGCTTCGTCACTGGCCCCGGGGTCACCGGTCACGTAGAGCCCCGGGATGCCGACCGCGCCACCGGCCCGGGTGACGTCCATGACCGTGTTCAGCACCGTCGCCGGCCGCTCGGCCTGGGCGTCGCTGCCGTGGCCGTGCGCCTCGAACCCGACCGCGTCGATCGCACAGTCGACCTCGGGCTCGCCGAGGATCTGCTCGATCTGGTCCTTCGGATCGCCCTGGGACACGTCGATCGCCTCACATCCGAAGGAGCGTGCCTGGTCGAGCCGGTCCTTCTGCAGGTCCGCCACGATGACGACCGCCGCGCCGAGCAGCAGTGCGGCCGTGGCCGCGGCCAGTCCGACCGGGCCGGCGCCCGCGACGTACACCGTGGATCCGGTGCCGACACCGGCGGTGACGGCGCCGTGGTACCCGGTCGGGAAGATGTCCGCCAGCATCGCGAGGTCGCGGATCTTCGCCATCGCCTGGTCCTTGTCGGGGAACCGCAGCAGGTTCCAGTCGGCGTACGGCACCAGCGCGTACTCCGCCTGACCGCCGACCCAGCCGCCCATGTCGACGTAGCCGTACGCCGACCCCGGCCGGTCAGGGTTCACGTTCAGGCAGACTCCGGTCTTGCCCTCCTTGCAGTTGACGCACCGGCCGCAGGCGATGTTGAACGGCACCGACACCAGGTCGCCGGTCTTGATGAACTCGACGTCCCGGCCGACCTCCACCACCTCACCGGTGATCTCGTGGCCGAGCGCGAGCCCGGGCGGCGCAGTGGTCCTGCCGCGCACCATGTGCTGGTCGCTGCCGCAGATGTTGGTCGCCACGACCTTCAGGATCGCTCCGTGCGGAATCTGCCGGCCGACGTTCGCGGGGTTGACCCCCGGCCCGTCCTTGAGTTCCAGGGTCGGGTAGTCGATGGTCTCGACCGCCACGGAGCCTGGTCCCTTGTAAATGACTGCCCTGTTTCCTGGCATGAGGGCCCCTCTTCTCCAGGATCTTCCACCGCGCGACGGTGGAAACGTCCACTACCGCGGGCCGCGATCGCCATGGGGGAGAGACAAGGCGATCCGGTCGTCGCCTGCCCCGTCGATGTCAGCGGGGGATGGTGCCGACGCTAGTCCGACCGGCCAGAACCGTCAACAAAACAACGCACTCTACGGCGAGGCATGCACTCCTGAGGAGTACTTGGGGATCCGGAAGATCACCTTGGTGCCTGCGTCCACAGCGGTCTCCACGACCAGCCCGTAGGCGTCGCCGTACACCTGCCGCAGCCGGGCGTCGACGTTGCCGAGGCCGACCGAGTCACTGCCCGACTCGCCGGCCAGGGCGGCCCGGATCACCTCCGGGTCGCTGCCGGAGCCGTTGTCCTCGACGCTGATCTCCGCCTCGTTGATCTGGTCCCGGGCGCGGATCGTGATGTGGCCGACCCCCGTCGTACCTTCCAATCCGTGCCGTACGGCGTTTTCCACGAGCGGCTGGACGACCAGGAACGGGATGACCACCGGCAGTACCTCAGGGGCGATCTGCAGCGACACCTTGAGACGGTCGCCGAAGCGGGCCTGCTCCAGCACCAGGTAGCGCTCGACGTTGCGGAGCTCGTCCGCGAGCGTGGTGAATTCGCCACCACGCCGCAGGGCGTAGCGGGAGAAATCTGCGAACTCCAGCACGAGCTCACGCGCCCGCTCCGGGTCTGTGCGGACGAACGACGCGATGGCCGCGAGAGCGTTGTAGATGAAGTGCGGGCTGATCTGAGCGCGCAGTGCGCGCAACTCGGCCTCCATCGCGCGGGTGCGCTCCTTGTTGAGCTCTGCGAGCTCCACCTGGCCGGAGACCCACCTGGCGACCTCCTCGGTCGCTCTGACGAGCGCTGCGGAGGTGTTGTTGCTGTACGCGACCAGTACGGCGACCACGCGCTCCTCAGTCACGATCGGCGCCACGACGGCAGCACGGATCGGGCACTGCGGGTCGCCGCAGGCCACGTCGTGCGCACCCAGGACTGCCGTCCGGCCGGAGCGGAGCGTCACCGCGGCGAGGTCCTTGGCGTCGCGGCGGTGGTTGCTCTCGTACGGTCCGCCGACGCCGTCCCAGGCCAAGACGCCGGAGGAGTCGCAGATCGCGATCGCCGCCGTACCCAGGAGGTCTCTCAGGTGGCGACTGGCCTTGCCGGCCGCGGCGGGTGTCAGACCCTCGCGCAGGTGCGGGCTGGCCAACGAGGCGGTATGCAGGGTCGCGTACGTCGCCTTGTCGGCCGGAGTCCCGAAATGCTTCCGCCGGCGCGTGAACACTCCATGACGGTAACTGCTCAGGCCTCCACGCGCGGCCTGAACGCCTCGAGCGCCTCCGTGTCGGAGTAGGTGTGCAGGAGGTACTCGTCGACCCACTCCGCCCGTCCCGGGTACGCCGACGCGCTGACGATCTGCTCCGCGGCCTTGGTCGCGTCCAGCGGTGCACGGCGCAGCTGTACGCCGTCCTGGGTGAGGAGCGCCCAACTCGGACCAGGGGCGCCGTACGGCATCCCGACGCTGCCGGCGTTCATTACCAGCCGTCTGTCGACCTGCCGTGCGAACGGCATGTGCGTGTGCCCGCAGACCACCGTCCTGACGTTGTCCGGCAGCCCGCTGAACACCTCAGCCCACCGGGAGATCGGACTGTCCACCAGGACCATCTCCTCGTCGTCGCGCGGAGTGGCGTGGCAGAACAGCACGTCCCCGATCGTCACCGTCGTCGGCAGTCCGGCCAGCAGCTCGACCTGGTCCGGCCTCAGCTGCTCGCCAGCCCACGGACTGACCGCGTCCGGCGGCTGCTTGTCGAACTGCCCGCGAGCCATCTCCACGAGCTCCCGGTCCGCGTTGCCGCGCACCCACACCGCCCGGTCGCCCAGCGCTGCCAGCACATCCAACGTCTCGACAGGCTGCGGTCCACTGGCGATGTCCCCGGCCAGCACGATCCTGTCCGCGGCCTGGACGTCAGGCTCGGCCAGGACCGCCTCCAGCGCAGGCAGCACGCCATGGATGTCAGCCAGGACAGCAACGGTTGTCATAGCTGCAGTCTGCCGTGCAAACCCCTACGGCGAGGCCTGATCTGCCCAGGGCAGATCAGGCGCCGATCAACAGCTCACCCTTGGCGAGCGGCGTGGCCAGTTCGCACGCTCCGGTCGAGATGGTGCAGCGGACGATCGACGCCGCGGTGCCCTCGCCGGTGTCAGCAAGCAGCAAGAGGTGCTCGTCGTCCTCCGGGACCCACTGCCGGAACACGCCGGACCACTCGTGCAGGAGCGTGCCCTTCTTGGCGTCCAGCACCGCCGCGATGCCGTTGCCGTACCCGTCCTGGTAGATCGGGCCGGCGATCGCGGTCGCGCCGTCCGGTGTGAAACCGACGATCTGGTAGTCACAGGTGCGCCACAGGCGCTTCCCCGTCGGGACGGTCAGCAGGCTGCTGCAGCTGTTCTGGTCGGACAGCGTGGTCAGCGAACCCGCCGTACCGACGCTGGACACCGCCATCGCCTTCGGGATCGGCTTGACGAGCGTGGCTGCCGGTTGACCGGGCGTCCACTCGTACAGAGTGCTCGTGCCCTCCTGGGTGGTCGACGCGTCGAAGTAGACCTTGCCATTGAGGTAACCGAGCAGCGTGGTGTTCCAGATGCCCGGGACGGTGACCTTGTGGATGCTGTCGCTCTCTGCGTAGACGGTCGCCCCAGGCAGGTCCTCACCGGTGTCCTTCAGCTGCGTCGCGACGTACGCCGCGGCGGTGCTGTCCTCGGTGGTGGCGATCTGGGTGACGTCCGGCGTCCGCCGCGTGACCTTGCCCCCGGAGTCGATCGTCAGCATCTCGGTGCCGTAGCCCTTGGTGACCACGGCGAGGGCCGACGAGCGCAGCCGTGCGACCTCCTGGATCTGCGCGTTTCCCGGAACCTTGACGTCGCCGCCGGCGCCGCCGCGGATCGTGCGGCCGGCCAGGTACGCCACCTGCGGCGCCCGGCCCGTGGTGAGCTTCTGCAGGTCGATCTTGGTCTTCACCGGCCCGGCGGGAGTGCTCGTCGACGGGGTCGAGGGCTTCGGCGTGGCGCTGGTTTTCGTCGGCTCCGTGGTCATGGGCGTCGTCGGTGAACTGGACAGCGGGGCAGCGTCGGCGGTGGCGGCCGTGCGCGGTCCCTGGCGGTACGCGAGTGCCCCGCCGGTCGCCACCGCGGCGACGGCGATCGCGGCGACGATGATCACGAGTCGCCTGTTCGTGTGCCGCATCGACACGCTCCTGTCCGTTGTCGGTCTGTCCACCTCTTCGACGCCGGACGGCCCCGGTTGGTTGGATCAGGTGCCGATCCGCAGCGCCTTGTCGGTGCTGATCGAGGTGGCGAGCTCACAGGCGCCGGTCGTGATCGTGCAGCGGATGATCGCGCTCTTCGTCCCCGGGTCGCCGCCGCCTCCGGAGGCCACGGCCACGATCAGCACGTGCTGGTCGTCCTCGGCCACCGACTGGTGGAAACAGCCCTTCCACTCCCGGATCAGTTTGCCGGTCGTGACGTCGAGCGCGACCTGCGCGGTGTCGCAGTACCCGTCGCCGTACGCCGATCCGCCGATCGCCGTGCTGCCGTCCGGGGTGAACCCCGACACCTGGTTGTCGCAGGTCCGGAACAGCTGCCGCCCGCTGCCGACCTCGACGATGCTGGAGCAGCTGCCGCTGTCGTTCAGGGTTCCCATCGACGCGGCGACCCGGCCGTTGGCGGACACGGCGGTCGGTGAGACCACTGTCTTGACCTTGACGCCGGCCGCCGCACCAGGTGTCCAGGAGTACAAGGCCCAGGCCCCGTCCTCGCTGCTTGCGGCCCGGTAGTAGACCTTGCCGTCGGCAAAGGCGAGCACCTGCAGGTTCCAACTGTCCGGCAGCTTCAGGGACTTGAGCGAGCTGGTGGTCTCGGCGTACACCGTCCCGCCCTTGGTCGCCTGGCCCATCGAGCTGATCCGGGCCGCCGCGTAGGCCGCTGCGGACTGGTCGCGGGTGGTCACCAGCGAGGTCACCCCCGGCGTACGGCGCACGACCTTCGCGTTCTCCGTCTTGAGCAGCTCGGTGCCGTCGTTCCCGTCCTGGACGATCGCGAGCACATCCGCGTCCAGGCGGCCCAATGCGATCACTCCGCCGGTCCCCGGGAGCTCGACGACCGAGCCGGACCCGCCGCGGACCTCGCGGTCGACGAGGTAGGGCACCTGCGGTTCACGGCCCTCGGAAAGCTTGCTCACGGTCAGCGTGACCTTGGTGGGGCCGGTGGCCGTCGCGCTGGGACTGGACGTCTTGGCGGTCGGCGGCGTCACGGACGGCGTCCGGCTCACGATCGGGGTGCGACTCGCGGCCGGGATCGGAGTCGGAGCCGGAGTCGGAGCCGGAGTGGGGGTCGGGCTCGGGGACGGCGAGCCGCTGAGCGGCGCGGCCAGGCCCTCGGCCTCGGCGGGACCCGTGCGATACGCCAGCGCACCGCCGATCGCGACCGCCGCGACCGCGATCGCGCTGACCAGGATCACCAGCCGCCTGTTCGTGTGCCGCATCGGCGGGCCCCCTCCGTTGTCCCCCATGAATTGCCCTTCTGACGTCGCGGGCGGCCGGTTTGTTCGGTGCGGCGAACGGGTCGCAGAACGGATCGAGCATAATTACGCCATGGACCAGCCACCCCGGATCGGCCGGTACTCCCTGGTCCGCCGGGTGGGTGCCGGTGGTTTCGCGACCGTTTGGCTGGCGCGCGACGAGCAACTCGACGCCGAGGTGGCGGTCAAGATCCTGTCCGAGAACTGGGTCGAGGACGAGGATGTCCGCCGCCGGTTCCTGGCCGAGGGCCGGTTCCTGCGCAGGGTCGACTCGCTGTACGTCGTCGGCGTGCACGACATCGGCGAGGCCGACGACGGCCGCCCGTTCATGGTGCTCACCTACGCCGACGGCGGCACGCTCGCGGACCGGATCAAGGCCGGCCCGCTCGAGTACGCCGAGGCGGTCCGGATCATCACCCAGGTCGGCCGCGGCCTGAAGCACCTGCACGCGCGCGGAGTCCTGCACCGCGACGTGAAACCGGCCAACGTCTTGTTCCGCACCGACCCGAACGGCGACCGCGCAATGCTGTCCGACCTCGGGCTGGGCAAGTCGCTCGCCGAGGTCTCTCGCATCACGATGCCCGGCGGTACCCCGGCGTACGTCGCTCCCGAGCAGGTCATGGGCGAGCGGCTGGACCACCGCGCCGACTTGTACTCGCTCGGCGCGGTCGCGTACGCCGCCTTCACCGGCCAGGCACCGCACGGCGTCGTCAGCCTCGGCGCCGTGATGCAGATCGACGCGCCGCCGCCGTCGATGACCACTCTGCGCGAGGACGTGCCGGACGCGATCGACGTCGTCGTACGGCGCGCGCTGGAGCCGGACCGCGACAAGCGCTGGCCGGACCTCGACAGCTTCCTCAACGCCCTCCGCGAGGCCCACACCACCGGCAAGGTCCCACCAGGCCTGGTACCAGCCGCCGACATGCCCACCCCACCCGCCACCACCGGCCCGGTCGACCAAGCCACCGCACTGGCCAGCGCAAACCAGTCCACCGTCGCCGTGAAGCCCAAGCGCGGTCGCCGGGCCGTTGTCCTCACAGCCCTCACAGCAGTCGTCCTGGCAGCAGCCGGCGGCTACGGCGGCTACCAGTACGTCCTCACACGCCCGGTGAGGGTGGAGAGCGGACAGTTGTCCGTAGTAGTCCCACGGCAATGGGGCCAGCAGGCTGCGGGTGACCAGTCGCTGCTGGTCAGCACGAACACGTCGACCTGGCGGACCAATCCGGATACCGAGGGCGTCTTCGTGGGTCTGGTGAACGCCACCGAGCTGCCGACGACCGCTACTCCTCCCGAGGGCTGCACCGGAAGCACCCCGGAGACGTCCGGGGGTGTCGCCACCTTCAGGTACAACTGCAACGACGTGCCAACCGTCATCGAGCAGTACCGGAAGGTGAACGACACGACTCTGCTTCGGGTTCAGGTCCGCGACGACAACCCGAAGCAGCGGCAGGAAGTGCTGGACTCCGCGAAGTACTCCTCCTAGGGGATCAGGGACGTCAGCGACGAGATGGTTGCCTTGTGCATCCTGGGGATGACGTTCAGCGTGGCGGGGTCCGACGCGTACAGGTACGAGCCGGACTCGTAGACCAGATACGCCGTCCCGTTCAGCTCCGTGATGCCCTCAGTCATGCTCGGTGCGCGGAAGCAGCTGAGCGCCGCGGCGTCCAGGTCCTTCTGGCCGCGCTTCACCACGTAGATGTTGCTGCGGTTCCCGCGTCCGTACGACGTGCTGTAGATGAAGTGGTTGGCGGTGACCGTCAGTCCCTGTGTCTTCGTCGGGATCTCCCAGGCGCCGGCCACCGTGGTCAGCGTGCCGTCGTCCGCGATCTTGTACTCGTACATGGTCCCGCGGCCGTCCGCGTTGAACGTCCCGGAGAACAACGAGTCCCCGTAGCTCCCCATGAACGACGAGCCGGCCACGTCGCGCGCCGTACCGACCTGCGCGAGGTACGGCGTACCAGCGGCCTTCAACGCGTCCCGCAGCTCCGTCAGCCGGTACTTGCGGATGCTGCTGCCTTGGCCGGACACGAACGCCCAGCCCTTGCTCACGGTGATCCCGCCGACGTGGGACTCGGCGATCGCGACCACACCGACCGTCGAGCCGGTGGACGGGTCGATGCCGTAGATCTGCGAGTCGGCTCCGTCGCGGTACGCCGCGATCAGGACCAGGTTCTTGCCGGAGCCGTCCCAGTTGTACCAAGTACCGGCGCCCTGCGGGGTGTGCGTGCCGAGGTTGGGAATGCTCGCGCTGTTGCTGAACCGGGCGTCGTACTTGTACGAGGCGGACGGTCCGTCGTAGAAGGTCGACCCTCCACTGGTGGAGGTGTCGCAGCTGATCGCGGCGTGCGCCGGCGTGGCCGCCGTGAGTGCCGCGGCCAGGACCGTCATGACGATGGCAAGGGGGCGCTTGACCATGGTGATCCTCTTCGATTGTGGGCGGAAACCTACGAGATTTTCAGAGTAGATCGCCAATGAGTAACGCGCGAGGGCTGACTGGGCGTCGGTTCGCCGAACGGACGCCGTACGGTTGTCGCATGACCGATCTGTCCGCGGCGATCGACCGCGTTCTGCCCAGTGTCCGTGCCGACCTCGAGGACCTCATCCGGATCCCTTCGGTCAGCTACGACCCCGCCCGCGCGGCCGATGTCCAGCGGTCCGCGGAGGCGACCGCGGCGTTGTTCGAGGCGGAGGGCTTCGCGGCGAAGATCGTCCGGGTCGGCGACGGTGCGCCGGCGGTGATCGCGAAGAAGCCCGCCCCGGCCGGCAGGCCGACCGTGCTGCTGTACGCGCACCACGACGTCCAGCCGACGGGGCCGGTCGAGCAGTGGACGTCCGACCCGTTCGAGCCGACCGAGCGCGACGACCGGCTGTACGGGCGGGGCGCTGCCGACGACAAGGCGGGGATCGCGGCGCACCTGGCCGCCGTACGGGCCTTCGGCAACGACCTCCCGGTCGGCGTAACGGTGTTCGTCGAGGGCGAGGAGGAGATCGGCTCGCCGACCCTGCTGCAGCTGCTGGACGAGTACTCCGAGGAGCTCGCCGCGGACGCGATCGTGATCGCCGACTCCGGCAACTGGGAGGTCGGACGGCCGGCGCTGACGGTTTCGCTGCGCGGCCTGGTCGAGACGTACGTCGAGGTCCGCACGCTCGAGCACGCGGTGCACTCCGGCCTGTTCGGCGGGCCGATCCCGGACGCCCTGTCCGCGCTGATCCGGCTGCTCGCCACGCTGCATGACGACAAGGGCGACGTCGCCGTCGACGGTCTGCACGCCTCGCGGGCGGCGGATGTGACCTATCCGGAGGACCGGCTGCGCGCGGAGTCCTCGGTGCTCGACTCGGTCCGGCTGACCGGTACGGGCTCGCTCGTCGACCGGCTGTGGACCCGGCCGTCGATCTCCGTGGTCGGCATCGACGCGCCGTCGGTGGCCGAGGCCAGCAACACGTTGATCCCGGTCGCCCGCGCCAAGATCAGCCTGCGGGTCGCCCCGGGCGACGACGCGGTGAAGGCCAGCGCGGCGCTGACCGAGCACCTGGAGCGCAACGTCCCGTGGGGCGCGCAGCTGACCGTCACCGAGGGCCAGACCGGTCAGCCGTGCAGCGTGAACGCCCGCGGCGCCGGCTACGAGGCGGCCCGGTCGGCGTTCCAGGAGGCGTGGGGCGTCGAGCCCATCGACATGGGCATGGGCGGGTCGATCCCGTTCATCGCGGAGTTCCAGCAGGCCTTCCCGGAGGCCACGATCCTGGTCACCGGCGTCGAGGACCCGGACACCCGCGCGCACGGTATCGACGAAGGTCTGCACCTCGCCGAGTTCCGCAAGGTCTGCCTCGCGGAGGCCCTGTTGCTGCAGAACCTCGCAAACCAGGCGTGACCCACCTTTCCGGCGACCCAGTGTTTGGCATAGGTTTCGGCGAGTGAAGATCGCAGTCGTACGGGAGACCAGACCGGCCGAGCGCCGGGTCGCCCTGGTGCCGGAACATGTCGCGAAACTGATCGAGCTCGGCTACGAGGTCGCGGTCGAGCCGGCCGCCGGTGAGCGGGCGCTGTTCTCCGACGACCAGTACCGCGAGGCCGGCGCCGAGGTGGCTTGGGGCGCCGACCACGCGGCCACCGTGGTGGCGTCGGTGCAGCCGCTGGAACGCGAGCGCCTGCAGCGGTTGCACGCCGGCACGGCGCTGATGTCGTTCCTGCCGACGAACCCGCCAGACGTGGTCCGGACCGCAACCCGGGCCAAGCTGACGGCGTTCGCGATGGAGCTGATCCCGCGGATCTCCCGGGCCCAGTCGATGGACGCGCTGTCCTCACAGGCGCTCGTCGCCGGGTACCGGGCCGCCATCGTCGCCGCCGAACGGCTGCCGCGGTTCTTCCCGCTGAACATGACCGCGGCCGGCACCGTCCCGCCGGCCCAGGTCCTCGTCCTCGGCGCGGGCGTGGCCGGCCTGCAGGCGATCGCCACCGCGAAACGCCTCGGCGCGGTCGTCAAGGCGTACGACGTCCGCACGGCCGCCGCGGAGGAGATCGCGTCGATGGGCGCCGTACCGATCGAGCTCGAGCTCGGCACCCTCGACGGCCCCGGCGGGTACGCCCGCGAGATGACGCCGGAGCGCGCCCAGCTCCAGCGCGAACTGCTCGCGCCGTACGTCGCGGCCGCGGACGCCCTGATCACCACCGCCGCCGTACCGGGCCGGACCGCGCCGATGCTGGTCACCCGGTCGATGGTCGAACAGATGAAGCCGGGCTCGGTCGTGGTCGATCTCGCGTCGGAACAGGGCGGCAACGTCGAGGGGTCCGTCGCCGGGACCGAGCTGACGATCGGCGACGCGCTGGTCTGGGGCGGGGCGAACGTCCCGTCGCAGATGGCCGGACCCGCGTCCCGGCTCTACGGTCAGAACATCGCCAACCTGATCCGGCTGATGACGCGGAACGCCGCGTTCGACCCCGACTTCGAGGACGAGATCGTCCGCGGCTGCTGCGTCACCCACGACGGCAGCGTGCTCCACGAGCCGACCCGCGCCCTTCTGGAGGGACAGGCATGAGTGAGTCCATCGCGTTGCTGACGATCTTCGTCCTCGCCGCGTTCGTCGGGGTCGAGGTGATCAGCAAGGTCTCCTCGACGCTGCACACCCCGCTGATGTCCGGGGCGAACGCCATCCACGGCGTCATCCTGGTCGGCGCCATCATCGTCACCGGCGCCGCCGACTCGGCGATCGTGGTCGCCGTCGGGCTGCTGGCCGTCGTGCTCGCGACCGTCAACATGGTCGGCGGGTTCGTGGTCACCGACCGGATGCTGGAGATGTTCAAAGGTCCGGGGGCCCGCAAGAAGGAGTTGCACAAGTGATCCCCACCTGGGCCCAGATCGGCTATCTGGTCTCCGCGGTCTGCTTCATCGTCGCGCTGAAGGCACTCTCGTCGCCGCGCAGCGCACGCACCGGCAACCTGATCGGCGCCGCGGGTGCGGTGCTCGCGGTGATCGTCACGTTCGCCGCCTACAAACCGGACCACCTGGCGCCGATCCTGATCGCGCTGGCGATCGGCACCGTCGGCGGCGTGGTCGGCTCGCGGCGCGTACAGATGACCCAGATGCCGCAGCTCGTTGCCCTGTTCAACGGTGTCGGCGGCGGCGCGGCCGCGCTGGTCGCGCTGCTCGAGCTCGGTGAGATCTCCTCCGACGCGACCGTTTCGGCGATCGCCACCGCGTTCACGATCATCGTCGGCGCGGTCAGCTTCTCCGGCTCGGTGGTGACGTTCGCCAAGCTGCAGGAGCTGATGACGACCCGTCCGGTGACGTTCCCCGGTCTGCCGGTGCTGTTCGTCGCGTCGCTGCTGGGCGGCGTTGCGCTGTCGGTGTGGCTGGTGTCGGACCCGCGCGTGTGGGTCGGCGTACTGCTGTGCCTGCTGGGCCTCGCGATCGGCGTCATGCTGGTGCTGCCGGTGGGCGGCGCCGACGTACCGATCGTCATCTCGCTGCTGAACGCGTTCACCGGTCTCACCGTGGCTGCCGGTGGCTATGTGTTGGGGAACACGCTGCTGCTGATCGCGGGCACGCTCGTCGGTGCGGCCGGTACGTTGCTGACCAAGCTGATGGCCGACGCGATGGGCCGGTCCGTCTTCAACATCCTCTTCGGCGCGGTCCGCGGCGGGTCGACCCTCGGCGGCGGCACTGCGTCCGACCGGCCGGTGATCTCGGCCGGGCCGGAAGACGTCGCTATCCTGCTCGGCTACGCGAACAAGGTCATCATCGTGCCCGGGTACGGCCTCGCCGTCGCCCAGGCCCAGCACACGCTGCGCGACCTCGTCGAGGAACTGCAGAGCCGCGGCGTCAAGGTCGACTACGCCATCCACCCGGTCGCAGGCCGGATGCCCGGCCACATGAACGTCCTGCTCGCCGAGGCCCAGGTCCCGTACGACCAGCTCCGCGAGATGGACGACATCAACGGCGACTTCAAGACCACCGACGTAGTCCTGGTGGTAGGCGCCAACGACGTAGTCAACCCCGCCGCCCGCACCACCCCCTCGGCCCCCATCTACGGCATGCCGATCCTCAACGCCGACGAAGCCCAACGAGTCATCTTCCTCAAGCGCTCCATGCGCCCCGGCTTCGCCGGCATCGAAAACGAACTCCTCTACGACCCCCGAACCACCCTCCTCTTCGGCGACGCCCGAGACTCCCTGACGAAGCTGCTGGCGGCACTTAAGACGGTCTGAACTACACGCCTTCGGCAGCGGTCGGCCGACGCTGGAGCGGGCGGACCACAGCCCGCGGACGCGTCAATCGGCTAGCGGCAGGACGATGGGATGCGGCTTTGCAGCCGTACATCGGAGGCGGCGTTGCCGGCGAGGCCAGGTCCCTCGGCGGTGGCTGTGCTGGCGGTGGGGCGTGCGGCGTGGACTGTGCGTCGGAGTGGGCTCGTGTCTTGGGGGTGCGCGACGATCGGCTGGCGGTACGACAGAGGAGGCGGGTCTGTAGCCGTACAGCGGTGGCGGTGTCGGCATTGGGGACGCGCGGCGTGGGCTCCTGTCTCGGCGCTGCGCGTCGATCGGCTGTGATACGACTGTCGCGGGCGTGGTCGCACGATTCTGCGGCCCGGTTGGAACAGCTGTCGTACATAAGCTGGCGGCACTGGCGCTCGTCGGTGCGCCGAGCCCGGCGATAGGCCGTACGGCGATGGCTCGCGTCGGCTGTTGTAGCGGGGCATCGGTGACGGCCTGGGTAGGACGCGGCTTCATCGGCTCGCCGTACGCCGGACCCACGTCGGCGTGTAGGCCGGCCCCCGACGAACGGTCGTTCGACGTTGGCGGGCGCGGTGGGCTGTACGGCGCGGTCGGTTGTAAGCGTCTACGCCGGGTCGGTCGCCGTACGTCGGTTGGCGGCGCATCGTAATCCGGCGGGGCAGCCGTGCGGCGGTGGCGGGGCTGTTCATGGTGGTCCGTCGCACGCCGGGTCCGTGCGATCAGTTCGGGTACTGCCGTGCAGGTGGCCGCACCCGGTCAACGGCCTACCCCGGCCAATGTCGTTCGTTGTCGAGACAGGTTGCCTCTGTTTGACTTCGGTATCGAGGGGCCGGGCGGCGCACCCATTCCTCTCACCCGCCCCGAACAAGGAGCAAACACTTTGTCCCGTATCAAGAAACCCTTTACCCGCGGCTGGGACTGGGGTTAGTCCACCCACCCGCGTTGCGCCGCCCGAACCCCCAGTTCAAACCGCCCCGAAGCCCCCACCTGCTCACTCAACTTCGCCGCAATCCGCCGCACGGTCCGCATCGATATGCCTAGCTTCCGCGCAGCTTGCTCGTCCGTCGCACCCTCGACAAGCAGCCGAAGAAACTCGGTCTCCTGGGCGCTGAGCACGGCCGGTCCTGGCAACGCCGGCTCCACCAGCGGCCGTGCGTCCCGCCAATAGCGTTCGTACAGATCGATCACGATCCGCAGGATCGACTTGCTGTGATGAATCATCGCGCCGACCGAGGTGTTGTCGGGATCGATGCCTACGACAACGGCCTCGCCGTCGAAAATGATCATCTTCAATGGAACCGACGGGACCACGCGAGACTTTGCGCCGTAACCGGCGACATAGTCAAGGTATTCGCGGGCGCCGCGAGTCTTCACCTGGGACTCGACGACGAGGTAGCGCGCGTCAATCCCACGCTTCAAGTGCACGGTGTCCGGGGAATCTTCGGGATCGCGCGGCATCTCCTGGGGGGCATACGGTGGAAACATTGCCCACATCGACTTCGTGGGCTGAAAGACCTGCATCCGCTGGTAGGCACGCTCTCCGTGGAGAATCTCCACCTCGCCTGCCTGCCGCTGGATCAGGAATTCGGAGTAGTCGGAAACGAAGCGTGATCCCGCCGCTTTGCTGGAATTGAGCTCTTCGGCCAGCTTGTCGATCTCGCGCTGCCTGCGATCCGCCAGCAATTCGAATCCAGTCGCCGGGTGCAAGGGGTACTCTTCGCCCGCGATGTTCCATCGTGGAACGAGTAGCCCCATCTCCCGGAGTCGGCCAAGTCGTACGCTGGCCTGTTCCTCGGACATGTTCACTTCCGTGGCGAGTTCTGCGAGCTCGGACGGCCGAACCAACTCAGGCCGCCGGAGAAGGGCGCGGTAGACCGCGACCTCATCGTCGGTCAGACCCAGCGACTCGAACAACGAACGATCCGTCAGACCCAGCCGCGCTTGGCCGCGGCCACGCCGAGTTCGAAGCGGCTGGCGGCGTCAAGGCGTTCGGAGAGGTTGGCGGTGATGCGGCGGGCGGTGCGGAGGGAGATGCCCAGGAGACGGGCTACCTGCTCGTCCTTGGCGCCGCCGGCGAGGAGGCGGAGGACCTCGGCCTCATGAGGGGTGAGGGGAGTCTCGTCGTCACGGTCGTCGGGGTCGAACAGCTCCGTTGCACGGGACCAGTATGAGTCGAACAAAGAGATGGCTATGGATACGACAGCCGGGCTGCGGTGGATGACGGCGCCGGCGGTCGGGTTCTCCGGGTCCATCGGGATGATCGCGAGCTCTTGGTCGAGGATCAGTAGCCGCATCGGCAGGGTCGGGGTCACGCGGACCTCACCGCCCAACCGGTGCATCTTCGTGGCGTACTCCAAGGCCTGTTTCGACGATGTCATGCTCTGCAGGTAGACCGTCCGGAGCTTGACCCCCCGCTCGAGCAGATCGAAGTCCGGTGACCTGTCCACCTGAGGCAACGAGTCATCGAAGTGCGCCGGGATCAGCCCCCAAAAGGCGTCGCGCCCTTTCAGGGCGAGCTCCTCGATCCGTCGGGCTGCATTCGCGCGGCCCTTGAGTACTTCGACGTCGCCACTGCTACGTGATGTCAGCAGTTCGTTGTACTGCTCGGCGATCACTTCAGCGGAAGCCTCGGCCTCCTTGAGCTCGCCCAGCATCTTGTTCAGTTCTGTACGCCGCCGCTCGGCGAGGCCGGTCAGGCCCACGCGTGGGTGGACCGCGTGCTCACCGTCCGGATTGGTCCACGTCGGAACGAGGAGCTCCAGCCTGCGCAGGTTGTCCATCAGTTCCCGTACGTCGCCCACAGATCTATCGACTAGCGAGGCAATCTGCTCGGGCGTACTGTCTGGATGGCTCAGGAGGGCGTGATAGACCGCAAAAGTGGCTTCGTCCACCCCCAGCGGCTCCAGCACGCGTGCTTCTCCTCCAGAACTTGTCGGAACTGACCATATACACAGTGCGTCGATAGTAAGCACCCGAAGTTTGGTCGGATTATTTCGGAAGGACGATCTGTGATCAAGAAGTTGCTGATTGTGGTCAGTATGGTCGCCGTTCTGGTGACGACTGCGCCGGCCGCCACTGCAGAGGCCGCCCCGGACATGCCGGCCTGTGGTGGGTTCGTCTGCTGGTAGGACGCTGGTCTTCCGCCTGTTCAGCGTCCCGTAGACTGCTCGTGTGGCTCGTGGCGATGGTCGGCTTACTGATGAACTCGACCCGCAGGATCTGGGTCCGCAGGACGCTTGTGGCGTCTTCGGGGTCTGGGCGCCGGGGGAAGAGGTTGCCAAACTCACCTATTTCGGGCTCTACGCCTTGCAGCACCGGGGGCAGGAGTCGGCCGGGATCGCGGTCAGTAACGGGAGTCAGATCCTCGTTTACAAGGACATGGGGCTGGTCAGCCAGGCCTTCGACGAGGCGACGCTGGCGTCGCTGCGGGGGCATATCGCGATCGGTCACTGCCGGTATTCGACGACCGGGTCCAGTGTCTGGGCGAACGCGCAGCCGACGTTCCGCAGTACGGCGACCGGCTCGATCGCGCTCGGTCACAACGGGAACCTGACCAACACCAGCGAGCTCGCCGCCAGCCTGAACGGCGAAGGTGATCTCGATCTCGGTCTGGACGCCGACGTCGACCACGCCAAGGCGAACGCGAAGCACGGTGCGTCCAGTGACACCGACATCCTGACCTCGATGCTGGCCGGTTACCCCGACCTGACGATCGAGCAGGCCGCGGCGAAGATCCTCCCGAAGGTCAAGGGCGCGTTCAGCCTGATCTTCATGGACGAGAACACGCTGTACGCCGCCCGCGACCCGCAGGGGATCCGCCCGCTGGTGCTCGGCCGGCTGGAGCGCGGCTGGGTGATCGCCAGCGAGACCGCCGCGCTGGACATCGTCGGCGCGAGCTTCATCCGTGAGGTCGAGCCGGGCGAGATCGTCGCGATCGACGCCGAGGGGCTGCGCTCGACGAAGTTCGCCGAGCCGGACCCGAAGGGCTGCCTGTTCGAGTTCGTGTACCTGGCCCGGCCGGACACCCAGATCTCCGGCCAGCGGATCTACTCGACCCGGGTCGAGATCGGCCGCAAGCTCGCCAAGGAGCACCCGGCCGACGCCGACCTGGTGATCGCGACGCCCGAGTCCGGCACGCCCGGCGCGATCGGGTACGCCGAGGAGTCCGGCATCCCGTACGGCTCCGGCCTGGTCAAGAACGCGTACGTCGGCCGCACGTTCATCCAGCCGAGCCAGACGATCCGCCAGCTCGGCATCCGCCTGAAGCTGAACCCGCTGCGCGAGGTGATCGAGGGCAAGCGCCTGGTCGTGGTGGACGACACGATCGTCCGCGGCAACACCCAGCGCGCGGTCATCCGGATGCTGCGCGAGGCCGGCGCCAAGGAGATCCACGTCCGGATCACGGCGCCGCCGGTGAAGTGGCCGTGCTTCTACGGCATCGACTTCGCCAGCCGCGCCGAGCTGATCGCGAACGGGCTGAACACCGAGGAGATCTGCCGCTCGCTGGGCGCCGACTCGCTCGGCT
Source organism: Kribbella sp. NPDC003505 (assembly GCF_040610875.1). NCBI lineage: Bacteria > Bacillati > Actinomycetota > Actinomycetes > Propionibacteriales > Kribbellaceae > Kribbella > Kribbella sp. NPDC003505. The sequence goes on from NZ_JBEXNA010000013.1 coordinate 121,858, forward strand.
ACATCAGCCTGGACGGTCTGGTCGAGGCGACCACGGTCCCGAAGGAGCGGCTCTGCCGGGCGTGCTTCGACGGCGTGTACCCGGTCGCGCTGCCCGACCCGGAGCGGCTCGGCAAGCACCTGCTCGAGTTGCCGGTGACCGACGCGGACGGCCTGGCCACGGTCTCCGGCGGTGGCGGCGCCGCGGACGCGCTCAGCCGCCCGTAGTACGCCGTACCCAACAGGGAGAACACAGTGAGTCAAGGCGCGAGTTACGCCGCTGCCGGGGTCGACATCGAGGCCGGTGACCGGGCCGTCGAGCTGATGAAGGAGTGGGTGGCGAAGGCGACCCGCCCCGAGGTCGTCGGCGGGCTCGGCGGGTTCGCCGGGCTGTTCGACGCGACCGCGCTGACGTCGTACCGGCGCCCGCTGCTGGCGACGTCGACGGACGGGATCGGGACCAAGGTCGCGATCGCGCAGAAGCTCGGCAAGCACGACACGATCGGGTTCGACCTGGTCGGGATGGTCGTCGACGACCTGGTCGTGTGCGGCGCGGAGCCGCTGTTCATGACCGACTACATCTGCACCGGGAAGGTGGTGCCGGAGACGATCGCGCAGATCGTGAAGGGCATCGCGGAGGCGTGCGTCGAGGCCGGTACGGCGCTCGTCGGCGGCGAGACCGCGGAACACCCGGGGCTGCTGGAGCCGGACGAGTACGACGTGGCGGGCGCGGCGACCGGTGTGGTCGAGGCGGACGAGGTGCTCGGCGCGGAGCGGGTGCGCGCGGGGGACGTCGTCGTGGCGATGGCGTCGTCCGGACTGCACTCGAACGGGTACAGCCTGGTCCGGCACGTGTTCTTCGACCGGGCGAAGTGGACGCTGGACCGGGTCGTGCCGGAGCTGGGGACGACGCTCGGCGAGGTGCTGCTGACGCCGACGCGGGTGTACGCGAAGCACTGCCTGGAGCTGATCCAGGAGCTGAACGGGGCCGATGAGAAGCCACTGCACGCGATGTCGCACATCACCGGCGGCGGTTTCGCGGCGAACCTGGCGCGTGTGATCCCGGACGAGCTGTCCGTGCGGATCGACCGCTCGACGTGGACGCCGGCACCGGTCTTCGGGCTCGTCGGCCTGCTCGGCGACGTCGCGCTGCCCGAGCTCGAGAAGACGCTCAACATGGGCGCCGGCATGGTCGCCGTCCTCGATCCGTCGTCCGCCGACGCCGCGATCCAGGCATTGGCAGCTCGCGACATCCCGGCCTGGGTATGCGGTGAGGTCACCGCGACGCCGGGCGGCACGGTCACGCTCGAAGGCACGTACGCCGAGTAGAGCCCGGGTGCACAGCGGCCGCCTGTGAGCGGGTCACGATGAAGCTGTCCGACGCCTCGGGCTGCTGAATCGTCGATCCGCCACAGGCGGTGCTGTGTGTCAGTTCGTCGGGCGCACGGTGAACTGCTCAGGCACCCCGAGGGGCTCTGAGCAGCTCAGCCGGGCTGAAATGCTTACCGACGGGGGTGGTAGTCGTCGGCGTCGTAGTCGTCGCCGTCGTTGTCGCCGTTCGCAGAACTGTTCCCACCCTGCTCACCGGACAGCTCTCGCTTGAGCTGGTCCAAGTCGGTGTCCCAGGTGCGGTACTTCAGGTCGCGTGCGACCTTCGTCTGCTTGGCCTTTGCACGGCCGCGCCCCATAGCGTCGACCCCCTCGCACAAGTCAACCGGGTACGCTGCGTGGCGCCCACGGATCAGTCGTCAGTAATCGTGGTTCAAGGATACCCGGAGCCAGGGATCGACACACGCACCGCCCCCGGCCAGAGGTCCGATCACACAGCGGGCGGGGCGGGCCGGTCCCCTCAAACCGGCTCGCCCCGCCGTGCTCACCGCCCCTACTTGACCTCGCGACGTGAGCTAGCCCACAGTCCGACGACGGTCGGCAGGACGATCCAGACCCCTACCGCGGTGAGCGTCTCCGGGACCATTCCGTGCAGGTCGCGCTCCGCGATCCGGCCGAGCGCGCCGAACACGTCGAGCCAGTTCGCGTTGTCCTTGAACAGCGCCGGCCCGGCCAGCGACCAGGCGGTCGGCGCGATGAAGTAGACCAGGATCGCGACCGCGGTCTGTGCGATCACGGCACCGAAGGCCGCGCCCATCACCACGTTCAGCGCGACGGTCAGGTAGCCGCCGGCGAGCTGCCCGCCGAGCCCGGCGTACGACGTACCGCGGCCGGAGGTCGCTCCGGCGAGCGCGGTGCCGGCGAACGCGAGCAGGACGACGCCCGTGGTCACGACCGCGCTGAGCACGACCGCCGAGACGAACTTGGCCAGCTGGACGCGCACCCGGCGCGGCGACAGTGTGAACGTGGTCAGCGCGGTGCGCTGCGTCCACTCCGACGTCATCGCCATCACGCCGATCACCGGCAGGATCAGCATCGGACCGGCCGACGCGGCGCCGAGGAAGCCCTCGAACCCGACCGTCCCCTGCGGCAGGTGGGTGAGCTGCCAGGTGATCGCGGCGACCGCTAGCAGCAGGATCGCGGCGATCAGGACCCGGCCGCTGCGGGTGTCGACGGACTTGCGGAGCTCGAGGGCGACGAGCTTCAGGAAGGACTGGCCGCGCGCGGGCGGCAGGCTGGTCGCCACCTGGGCGCGGTGCTTGGCGGGCGCCGTGGGTGCGACGTCGGTCACGGTGGTCATCGAAGGTCTCCAGAAGAAAGTAGGGGTGATCAGGCGGCGACAGGCTGGGCGGTCAGCTGGAAGAACAGGTCCTCCAGGCCGGCGCCGTCGCTCTGGCGGAGCTCGAGAAGGATCTGGCCGGCCGCGGCGGCGGCCCGCCCGACCTGCTCGGCGGTGGCGTCGACGCGCAGTGAGCCGTCGGACAGCGGCTCGAGTTGCAGCCCGGCCGCGGTCAGGGCCTCGTTCAGCCCGACCGGGTCGAGGCCGCGGACGAGCGTGCCGGAACCGGCCAGCAGCTCCTCCAGCGAGCCGTTCGCGACGATCCGGCCGCCGCCGATGACGACCAGCCGGTCGACGGTCGCCTGCACCTCACCGAGGAGGTGGCTGGACAGCACCACCGTGCCGCCCCGGGCGGCGAAGTCCTGGAGCAGCCCGCGCATCCAGCGGATGCCCTCCGGGTCCATCCCGTTCGCGGGCTCGTCGAGAATCAGGACGGCGGGGTCGCCGAGCAGCGCGCTCGCGATGCCGAGCCGCTGGCGCATACCGAGCGAGTACTGACCGACGCGGCGCTTCGCGGCGTGGCTGAGCCCGACCGCCTCGAGCATCTCGTCGGTGCGCGTCTTCGGCACCCCGAGCAGGCTCGCGTTCAGCAGCAGCGTCTCGCGGCCGGTGCGGCCCGGGTGCTGCGCGGCGGCGTCGAGCATGACCCCGACGACCCGGCCCGGGTTCGGCAGGTCGGCGTACCGCTTGCCGGTGATCGTGGCGGTGCCGGAGGTCGGCGGCGTCAGCCCGGTGAGCATCCGCAGCGTGGTGGACTTGCCGGCGCCGTTCGGGCCGAGGAAGCCGGTGATGCTGCCCGGCTGAACGGTGAAGGACACGTCCTGGACAGCCGTGGTGCTGCCGTAGCGCTTGGTCAGGTTCTCGACGGTGATCATGGCAACGAGTCAACCGTCACCGCCCCCGGTCGCACATCGGACGAGCGGCTGCGCCGACCCCCTACGAAAGTCGTCCGATCGGCTCCGGAACCCACCCGGAAGGGGGACGTGAGCGCGTCGACCGTCGAACTACAGTGACGGAATGCGACGGTTGCGGAGGTGGTACGCCTGGTGGGCCAGGCATGCCCCACGCCTGCGCGACATCCTGTATGTCGGCTTCAGCCTGCTCACGATCGTGCTGCAGGCCGCGTCCGGCGGCAACGGGTGGTCGGTCAAGGACTGGTATGTGCTGGGCGCAGGCATTGTTGCCTCGGTCGTCCTGTTCTGGCGCCGGCGCTTCCCGGTGACGGTCACCGCCGTCACCGTGCTGGCGATGCTGACCGGCGGGATCTTCGTCCCGATGGGCCTCGCGCTGCTGACGCTCGCGATCCGCCGGCGCGACCTCGCGTTGGTCATCCTCGGCCTCGCCGGGTACGCCGCGTATGTCCTGAACAGCTGGGGCAACGTGAACCAGATCTGGGTGGCCGTCTTCACCGGGCCGTTCCTGGTCGGGACCTGGATCGCCATCGGTGCGTACGTCGGCGCCCGCCGCGACCTGATGGCGTCGCTGCGGGACCGCGCCGAGCGGGCCGAGGCCGAGCGCGAGCTGCGCAGCGAGCAGGCCCGGCTCGGCGAGCGTTCCCGGATCGCCCAGGAGATGCACGACGTGCTCGCCCACAAGGTGTCGCTGATCGCGTTGCATGCCGGCGGCCTCGAGGTGAACCCGGCCGTCGGCCCGGACAAGGTCGAGGGCTCTGCCCGGCTGATCCGCGAGACCGCCCGGCAGGCGATGGAGGACCTGCGGGAGGTGCTTGGGGTGCTGCGGACCGACGTCAGCGTTGCCGGCGCCGATCTGACACCCGTTCCGAAGGCCTCGGACCTCGAGCGGCTGATCAAGGCCTCACGAGACGCGGGAGTCACCGTGGGGTACGACGTGACGCTGCCGGACGACGTACCGGTGTCGGTCGGGCGGACCGTCTACCGGGTGGTGCAGGAGTCGCTGACCAATGTGCACAAGCATGCTCGCGGCGCCGCGACCGACGTACAGGTTCACGGCGCTCGTGGTCAGGGCGTGACGGTCAGGGTGGCGAACGTCCGGCCGGTGGCTGCTGGTTCACTGCTGCCTGGAGCGGGTGCCGGGCTGGTCGGCCTGCGGGAGCGGGTGCAACTGGTCGGCGGGCGGCTCTGGATCGGGCCGACACAGGAGGGCGGCTGGCGGGTGGAAGCATGGCTGCCTTGGCCGGACGGCCGTGACGACGACGCGCTGCCCGGCACTGCCGGGCTGCCGGCAGGCGCGGTGCTGGACCGCGACGCGGTGTTGGACGGAGATGAAGGGGAGCGATGACGCGGCTGCTGATCGTGGACGACGAGGCGCTGGTGCGGGCCGGGCTGAAGATGATCCTCGAGTCCGACGCCGAGCTCGAGGTGGTCGCCGAGGCCGAGGACGGCGCGGACGCCGCCGCGATGGTGAAGGAGTACCGGCCGGACGTCGTGCTGATGGACATCCGGATGCCGCGGCTGGACGGCCTGGCCGCGACCCGGGAGGTGCAGGCCCTGCCCGATCCGCCGAAGATCGTCGTGCTGACGACCTTCGACCTGGACGACTACGTGTTTCGGGCCTTGCAGGCGGGCGCGAGCGGGTTCTTGCTGAAGGACACGCCGCCGCGTGAGCTGGTGCAGGCGATCAAGGTGGTGGCGGCCGGGGACGCGATGCTCTCGCCGGCGGTGACCCGGCGGTTGATCGGGCACTTCGCGGGCGATCCGCGTGCCGACCGGAAGCGGGTCGCGCAGGAGCGGATCAGCAAGCTCACCGAGCGGGAGCGCGAGGTGCTCGTCGAGGTCGGCCGCGGCCTGCAGAACGCCGACATCGGCCGGAAGCTGTTCATGAGCGAGGCGACCGTGAAGGCCCACGTGTCCCGCGCCCTGGTCAAACTCGACGCCACCAACCGCGTCCAGGTCGCGATCCTGGCCTACGAGGCCGGCCTGCTCGACGGCTAGCAGAGCGCGTACACCTGCGCGCCCTTAGGGTTGGCGCCGTGGACGAGACGTTGTATCGCAAGAGCATGGGCAACCAGTGGGTGTACGGCGGTCTGGCCGTCGCGGCGCTCGCACTGATCGGTATCGGCGGTCTGATCGCTCAGCCGGTCCTCCTGGTGGCCGGCGTCGTGCTACTCCCGGTGGCGATCTACTTCTTCGCGCAAGCCCGGTACGGGAACGTCCGCGTCACCCGCCAGGAGTTGGTGGTCGGCAAGCACACGCTGGTACTGCGTGACCTGGATCGGTCGTTCGGTGCCCATCCGGCCGAAGCCGTGCTGAGCAAAGACCAGCTGGACAGGCTCAACACCCAGACCGCGAGCGATGTCGTCGGCGAGACCGGCGTGCGGATCGTCGGTGGAGCGTGGGGTCGGTTGGGGCGCGGCGTGCAGTGGATCGTGGTCCGCCGTACCGATTCCCCTGAGTTGCTGGCGGTTCCGGCTCGGCAGCCGAAGGATCTCCTGGCGGCCGTCAACACAGCCTTGGCCTGAGCAGACAGGAAACCGGCCCGATCCGTCGGAGGGGTGGGGGGCGACGGTTCGGGCCGGTTTCGGAAGTCAGCGTGCCTGGGGGGATGAGGACGCTGACGACCGGCGGCGCCCAGTTTGGGGGGAGGACGCCGGCCGGTCAGGACTCAGACGCGGCCGAAGGCCACGCTGCTGGTCCAGATCTTCGCCTTCGCGACCGGACGACCCGGCTTCGAGGCGTGCCACAGCATGTTGCCGCCGGCGTAGATGCCGACGTGGTACACACCGCCGCCACCGCTGCGGAAGAACACGAGGTCGCCCGGCTTGGCGGCCTTGCGGCTGATGTGCTTGGTCGCGCTGTACTGCTGGCGCGACGTGCGCGGCAGCTTCTTGCCGGCCTTCTTGTACACATAGCCGGTGTAGCCGGAGCAGTCGAAGCCGCGCGGGCTGGTGCCGCCGTAGCGGTACGGCGTGCCCTTGAGCTTGGCCGCCTCCCGGAGCACCTTGGCCCGGAAGGTCCCGACGGAACCGGTCGAGGTGCCGTACGGACCGTAGAGCACCTTGTGCTTGGCGGCCCAGGTCAGCCGACCCCAGGTCTTCTTGTCGGTGTAGCCGGTGGCCTTCAGACCCCAGGAGGTCTGGAACTTCTTCAGCACTCGGACGGTGCTCGAGCCGAAGTAGCCGTCCGGACCCAGGTGCAGGGCTCGCTGGACGTACTTGACGGTCGTGCCCTTGTCGCCGTACCGGAGCAGGGGCTTGCTGGGGATGCTCCAGTACCCGCGCGGCACGGTGGTCGCGGTGGTGGAGCTGGTCGACGCCGAGGCGGCCGACGTGGTCGTCACGGACAGTGCGGCGCCGCCGCCGACAGCGAGGCCGACGGAAAGAACGGCCGCTGCGGCCCGGGGCGCACCCGGACGGGTGGTCTTGCGGTGCTTTGCCAGGGTCCGGCCCGTGGGCCGGTCGGTACTGGACTCAGCGGTCTGGCTGACGGCGCGCAGAAGCGACGTCCGTCGGGCAGTGACGGGCATGGTTGTCTCCCGACGCCTGTGAAGTTAGCTGTCGGGTTCGGGCTGGGATTCATAGCCCGGTCCGCTCCCGCGGACTTCACCCCAGGGTTTCGACCACTCACGGTCGAGACCCAACCTCCTGGGTCCCCCACCTCCGCCATGGTTGTTCGAGGGGAGCACACGAGCCTGGCGGAGCTCGGCGTTGACTCGTGTGCGGTTCGTGTTGTTTACCGAACCGCCGACGACTGTATAACAGAAGGATCACGACGCAAACCCTCAGATCCACAAAGCCGTTCCGGCAAGGGCCTGAGAGGGCCCCTGACGGCTCAGTAAGCCGGGGTGAACACCAGGTGTCCTGAGCGCGTCTGAGCGGGGCGCAGGCGGCAAATGAGCGCTCCTGTGTGATCTGCGCCACATTCGATGGTGGCTTTCTGTGACAACGGGCACAGAGGGTGGTCAGGGCACCCTAAAGTCCTTGCGGATTCAGCTACCTCCGAGCAGCTCGTGGAAGCGCTCCAGCCCCACGTTCCCGCCCGACAGCACCACTCCGACGCGCTCCGGCAGTCCGTGGATCCGCCCGGCCAGCAGTGCTGCCAGCGCGCTCGCCCCGCTCGGCTCCAGCACGATCTTCAGCCGCTCGAACGCGAACGCCATCGCGGCCACGATCTCCTCGTCGCTGACCAGCTCGAACGCCTCGACCAGCCGCTGGTTCACCGCGAAGGTGAGCTCGCCGGGCGTCGAGACCGCCTGCCCGTCCGCGATGGTCCGCGGCACGGCGATCTCGACCCGCTCGCCCTCCGCGAGTGACCGGGCGTGGTCGTCGCCCGCGGCCGGCTCAACGCCGATCATCCGGATCCCGGGGGACATCAGCGTGGCCGCGGTCGCGCAGCCGGCCATCAGTCCACCGCCGCCGACCGGGACCAGCAGGGCGCCGAGATGCCCGACCTCCTCGATCAGCTCGAGTGCGACCGTGCCCTGCCCGGCCATCACGTCGGGGTGGTCGTACGGCGGGATCAGCGGCCGCCCGCGCTCCGCGGCCAGCTCGTGAGCCAGCGCGGTCCGGTCCTGGCTGTACCGGTCGTACGTCACCACCTCGGCGCCGTACCCGCGGGTCGCGGCCAGCTTCGTCGGCGGGGCGTCCTCGGGCATCAGGATCACCGCCGACGTCCCGGCGAGCCGGGCCGCCAGTGCGACGGCCTGTGCGTGATTGCCCGACGAGTACGCCGCCACGCCCGTCGCGAGCTGCTCCGGGGAGAGCCTGCTGATCGCGTTGTACGCGCCGCGGAACTTGAACGCCCCGATCCGCTGGAAGTTCTCCGCCTTCAGGAACACCTGCGCCCCGACCCGCTCGTCGAGCGTCCGCGAGGTGAGGACCGGCGTCCGGTGCGCGACCCCGGCGAGGCGATCGGCCGCGGCCCGGACATCTGTGAGACTCAGCTCCGACATGGGGTGACGCTATACCGATGTCAAGATCGGCCGGAGCGCTCCGTACTGATGGTTGAGAGGCGCCCACACCGGGGGCCGCTGGTGAAGGAGACATCGTGAAGTACCTACTGGTCCTGAATGTCAACCCCGACGTGATCGCCGCGCTGCCCGAGGCGGAGCAGCAGGCCATCGGCAGCGGGCATCAGAAGTTCATGGACACGATCAAGGCGTCCGGCGAGTTCCACAGCACGGTCGCGCTGCAGCAGCCGGCCCAGTCGGCGGTCGTCAGGGTCCGCAACGGGCTGCCGGCCGTCACCGACGGTCCGTTCGTGGAGTCGAAGGAATTCCTCGGCGGCTACTACCTGGTCGACGTGGCGTCTCGCGAGCGCGCCTGCGAGCTGGCCGCGATGATTCCGGACGCCGGCATCGAAGGCCTCGGTGTCGAGGTCCGCGGCGTCGAGTTCGCGGACGGTCTCTGACCGCTCCGACGACGAAGGGGGTTCTCCACAGGTTGTGGAGAACCCCCTTGTTTTCTTGGGATCTCAGTCCGTCTGGTCGTCGACGTTCGCCTCGGCAGCGTTCCGCTTGATCGAGTCGATCCCGTTCAGTGCGGCGGCCTTGGTGCCGTAGCTCTCGCTGCTGGTGGCGATGACCTCGCCGTTCCCGGCCTTCAAGCGGAACCGGAACTCACCGGACTTGTCCTTGTACAGCTCGAACTTCCCCGCCATCGGTGTACCTCCATAGAGAGTGGTATCGCTCCGCTTCGGAGCGTAGTCCTCCGGTGACGCAAACGGCAGGCACACACGCCCTACGCGAGGACGCCGCGGATGCCGCCGACGACCAGGTCGATGCCGACGGCGTAGTACTGCTCCTGGGACGGCGAGCAGATCAGTGAGCCGGCGGACGCGGTGATCAGCGGGTAGCGCTCGGGCGAGAGTGCGCCGAGCGAGGCACGCTTGCGGCGCAGTGACGCCTCACGGGCCACCGGGTCGCCGAACTCGCGGACGATGGGGTCGGTGGTGACCAGCGCGATCAGCGAGCAGATCGACTGCCGGCCGACCTCGGCCGCGTCGTCGACGGAGAATCCGCCCTCGACCAGCAGCTCCAGCGCCCGCTCCGCCAGGGCGAGGCCGGGCTCGGCGACCAGAATCCGGGTCAGTGTCAGGTCCGCCAGCCGCGGGTGCGCCCGCAAGGCCGTCACGAATGCGGTCAGCAGCGCGTGCAGCTGCCGGTCCCACGGCTCGTCGGTGGGCTCCGGCAGGACGATGTCCGCGAGCAGCCGGTCGCCCAGCGCCGCGAGCAGGTCGTCCTTGTCCTTGAAGTGCCGATAGAGCGCCATCGGAGTGACGTCGTGCTGCGCGGCCAACTTCCGGAACGAGATCGCAGCGGGTCCCTCGTCGTCCGCAATGGCCAGCGCGGTGTCGACGATCTTGTCCGGGTCGAGGCGCTCTTTGGTAATCACGTTGACAAGTTTACACCGTAGACCTAGTGTCTACTCCGTAAGCTTACGCCGTATACATACGGTGTAGACATGACTTCCGAATGAGGTACGGCGATGCGACGCAGTCCTTGGGCCACCCTGGCGGTGCTGGCTCTCGCGCAGTTCATCGTGGTGCTCGACGTGACGATCGTGAATGTCGCGCTGCCCCACATCCAGGCGGACCTGAACTTCTCCGCCGATTCCCTGCAATGGGTGATCAACGCCTACACGCTGCTCTTCGGCGGCTTCCTGCTGCTCGGCGGGCGGATGGCCGACCTGCTCGGTCCGCGCCGCGTGTTCACCGCGGGCCTGGTGCTGTTCGGCGCCACGTCACTGGTCGCCGGCCTGTCCAACTCGCCGGAGTTCCTGATCGGCGCCCGCGCTGTCCAAGGCCTCGGCGGTGCTCTGCTCTCTCCGGCGGCGCTCGCCATCTTGACGATGACCTTCGCCCATGGGCGTGAGCGCAACATCGCGATGGGCGTCTGGGGCGGTCTCGCCGGCCTGGGCGGGACCCTCGGAGTGGTCGCGGGCGGTGTGCTCGTCGATTCGCTGAGCTGGCAGTGGGTGTTCTTCGTCAACGTGCCGATCGTGATCGCACTGGTCGCGCTGATCCCGGTGTTCGTCCGCGACGTGCGGCATGCGACGGGTCGCCGTACCTTCGACACGCTGGGCGCGGTTCTCGGCACTGGCGGCCTGATGGCCGTTGTCTATGGTGTGGTGCGCTCGGAGCCTTCTGGATGGGGTTCGTTCGAGGTCGTCGGCGTACTGACGGCAGGCGTCGTCCTGCTGGCGGCGTTCGTGATCGTGGAGTCCCGGTCGGCAGCGCCGCTCGTTCCATTGCGGTTGTTCCGGTCGCGGGCCTTGAGCGTGTCCGGCGCGTCGCTGGCGCTGAACGGCGCCGGGTTCCTGTCGATGTTCTTCCTGACCGCTATCTACCTGCAGCAGGTTCGTGGGGACAGTGCGCTCGACGCGGGGATCCATTTCCTGCCGATGGGCGGCGCGGCGATCGTCGGCGCGGTCCTCGCCTCGCAGCTCGTGCAGCGGTGGGGGACGCGGACGGTTCAGGTCGCCGGTGCGGTGCTCAGCGTCGCCGGGCTGCTCCTGCTGTCGCAGGCCGACGCGACCGGTAGCTACAGCTCCGAGTTGCTGCCGGGGCTGATCATCTTCGGGTTCGGCATCATCGGTGTCGGCGTGCCGGGGCAGATCAGCGCGGTGTCCGAGGTCCGTCCCGCCGAGGCCGGTGCGGCGTCGGGTGTCGTCAATGCGATGTACCAGGTCGGCGGTGCGCTCGGTCTGGCGATCGTGACCACGCTGTCGATCACGCACACCACCAACGAGCTGACCCACGGCGCGACCCAGCTCCAGGCGCTGCAGTCCGGGTACGAGCGCGGTCTGCTCGCCGCTGCCGCCTTCGCCGTCGCCAACGTCCTGCTGACCTTCGCCACCCCGCAACTCCAGCCCACGTCCGAGCAGCTCACCGAAGCCACCGCCGCCGCATAAGTTGCTGGCAGCAACGTCCGGCCGATCTAGGCTGCACCCCATGCGCCCTCTGATCTGGCCGGACTGCCGCAACACCCGCGACCTCGGCGGCTTACCGACGGCGACAGGTGAGCCGGGTACTCGTCGACGACTTCAGCGGACGCATCGCGTCAGCGGTGACGGCGATCGTGGAGGCGCCGCCGGGGTGTGTGGTGGTGCATTGCCATGCGGGTAAGGACCGGACCGGAGTTGTCGTCGCGTTGACGCTCGACCTGCTCGGTGCGCCCCGCGAAGTGATTGCCGCCGACTACGAAGCTTCTGTTGCGTCCCGCTACGACATTCTCCGGTTGCTGTCGCATCTGGACGATCGGTACGGCGGAGCGGCGGCCTATCTTCTGCGCGCCGGGGTGACTGCTGGACAACTGGGTGAGCTACGTAGTCGCCTCACGGGGTGATCCCTGATGTGTGTGCGGTCCATGAGCTGAAGGCTTGGGGGACCGAACAGACACATGAGGAGATCGGGATGCTGGTGGCATTGGTGACAGCTGCGGCGATGGCCGTGGTTCCTTCGGTGAATTCGCCGCAGGAGTTGCAGAAAGGGCTCGACGGCGTCGTCGCGATCGGCGCGCTCGCGGAAGTGCGGGACGGCGGGCAGGTCTGGCGGGGCAGCAGCGGAGTTGCGGAACTGGGGAGTTCGCGGAAGGTCCCGGTGGCGGGGCGGTTCCGGGCCGGCAGTATCACCAAGACGTTCGTCGCCACGGTCGTGCTGCAGCTCGTCGCCGAGCAGCGGATCCGGCTCGACGACTCGGTGGAGCGTTGGTTGCCGGGCGTCGTCCCGAACGGCGCGAACATCACGGTGCGCCAGTTGCTCAACCACACCAGCGGTTTGTACGACTTCAAGGACACGCTGCCGATGCCGCCGAGTCCGGACTTCTACGCGCTCCAGTACCGGACCTGGACCGCGGCCGAGCAGATCGAGCGGGCGCTCGCGCATCCCCCGGTGTTCGACACGCCGGGTTCGCAGTACGACTACTCGAACACGAACTACCTGCTCGTCGGCGAGATCATCGAGAAGGTCACCGGCCGGACGTACGCCGAGGAGATCGAGCGGCGGCTGATCCGCCTGCTGAGGCTGCACGGTACGACGCTGCCCGGGACGTCGCCGTACATCAAGGGACCGCACCCGCACGGCTACGTGCCCAAGGACGGCGGGCTGGTCGACTTCACCGAACTGAACCCGACACTGTTCGGCGCGGCCGGCGACATGATCTCCACGACCCGCGACCTGAACCGGTTCTTCGCCGCGCTGCTCGGCGGACACCTGCTCCCGGCCCGGTTGCTCGACGCGATGAAGACGCCGGGCACTCCGAACGGCCGGTACGGCCTGGGGCTCTCATGGCACGACACGGCCTGCAAGGTGCGGGTGTACGGCAACGACGGTGACGCCCTCGCGTACCAGGCCTACTCGTTCGCGACCGAGGACACCCGGCGGCAGGTCACGGTTGCCGTCACCCCGCACCTCCCGGACAACCCGGACGCGTCCGTCGACGCCTTCATCGACCGGGTGATCTGCTGAGAAACCGGTCACCCGATGTGACATTGTCCGCGTTGCGGTTTGGTGATCCTGGGAAACGGCGACACTGGTATGGATGCCTTGTTGCCATCTCCCGAAGGGGTCCGGGACCTTGGAACTTGCCATGCTCGGTGCCGACGACTGGCCCATCGCCCGGGAGGTGCGCCTCCGGGCCCTGAAGGATTCACCGTCGGCGTACATCGCCGACTACGAGGTCGAGGTGACCGTCGGTGAGGACGGCTGGCGCGAGCGCTTCACCCGGATGCGATGGGTCGTCGCCCGCGACGAGGCGCGGATCATCGGCCTGGCCAGCTCGGTGCGGGTGCTGGACCGGCCGCCGTACGAACGGCACATCGAGTCGGTCTGGGTCGACCCGCGGTACCGCCGGACCGGCGTACTGCGGGCCGTCCTCGCCGAGCTCGCGGCGATCGAACCCGATGTCACCGAGTGGCGGGTGTGGGTGCTGGACACGAACGCGGTCGCACGCCAGGTGTACGACCGGCTCGGGTTCAGCCCCACCGGCGAACGTCAGCTACTGGAAGACCACTCCGGCCGGTGCGAGATCCGTCTCCGATTCTGTCGGTAGGCCGTAGCCGCAGGACACCCAGTTCGGCAGGCTGAGGTGGCGCAGCGCCTCCTGCTTGCTCAGCCGGGCCGGGAGGTTGCTGAGCATCTTCTGCCAGAGCTCCTCGTCCTCCTGCCAGCTCTCGATGAACTCCACACACAGCTTCGAGGAGATCTTCAGGGCCCAGGCCTTCGCGGTTTCCAGCGACTTCTCGATGCGGCGGTATTCGATGTCGTCGAACGAGGACTTAGCGGCCCGGACGTCGGCGAGTGTCGCGGTGATCGTCTTCATCCGGACGGTTTTGAAGTAGTCCCAGTACGACGGCTCCATGGCGATCCGCAGCTGCTCCTCGAAGGTCGAGCCCGACTGGCCCTCGAAAGCCGCGTACAGCCCCTCGGCCAGCAGGTCGCCGAACTCCTCCCGGGCCGCCCGGTCCGGATCCGCGAACGGGTCGTACTCCAGCTGCCGGACCTCGCCGATCTTCGGGATCGCCCGCCGTGCCGCGTGCCGGGCGAAGAAGAACCAGTCCTCGTTGTAGATGTCGGCGAAGAAGGACAGCTCCGGGCGTTGCAGATCCACGCCGAGGACCGCGCCGCTGACGAACACGTCCTGCGACCCGACCAGCCGGCGTGCGTGGCACACCACCGAGTTGTCCGGGAAGTCCCAGCTGACCATCGAGGCGACCGGGTGCCGGTCCAGGTACCCGGTGAGGCGCCGGACGTCCCGCGCCTTGAGCTGCCTGATGTCGTCGTCGACGAACAGGATCTTGTTCCAGCCGCGCAGCCGGCCGAGCAACAGACCGATGTTGCGTTTCGCGCTGAGATCGCTTGCGCGGCCGGCCGAGGCGTTCTGGAACTTCTCGGCGGAGGTCTTCGGGGCCGGGCACGGCGGCCGGTAGCCCTCGGGGACGTCGATGACGAGCGCCTGGGCGCGGAAGGTGCCCTTCACCCGCTGGACGACCTGCCCGACCTGCGCGCTGTGGCTGCAGAGGACGACCAGCGGCACATCCAGCTCGGCGGACAGTGTGATGACGCTCTGCAGCTCCGACGCCGGCCGCGCGGCCGGTACGACGATCGCGTCCAGGCGCGTGTTCGCGGAAGCTGCAACCGGAACGGATCCGTCGAAGAGCAGGCCCGCGTGGGACGCCTTGATTTGTCTGGCGCGACGGCTCATGCGTCCTCGTCCTCCGGCGACCACTCGAAGAGGCGGTTGTCCTCGATCTCGAGGTCGGGGGTGACGGCCTCGCCGTTGATGACCGGTACGCGCATCAGCAGGCCGTACACGCCGCCGGGGAATCTGTTGGCCAGGTAGACCTCGTTGCGCTCCCGGACTGCGTCGTCGGTCAGCATCCGGACCGCGCCCAGCACACCGCGGCTGTAGACGCCGTTGCAGATGGTGATGGTCCGGCTGTGGTTGAACGGGTTGGGCAGCCGTGCGAACAGCGCGACGTCCTCGACCAGTTCCCGGGGAGTGTCGCCCTTCCAGGCGTCCTGGGCCTGCTCCGCCTCGAGCTCGGCCTTGCTCGGCGCGTCGTCCTCCACGGCGCCCTTGCGCTCCTCCCAGAGCGGCCGGTACTCGCGGCCGTCGCGCGACCGGAAGATCTCGCCGTCGGCCAGGTCCGGGACCGACATCTGCCGGATCGGCAGGTTGTCGAGGACCCGCAGCAGCCGACTGGTGACCCGGTTCCAGGCGATGCCGCCGATCAGGATCAGATGGCCGGACATGTGGTCGGCGCTCACCTCGGACGGCAGCCGGTGCCGCACCCGGAGCTCCGGGTTGGAGGCGCGCACGTGCCCCCACATCTCGATCAGCGCGTCGAGGTCGGCGTACTTGTACAGCCGGGTGTGGTTCGGGTTGTCCTCGTCCGCGAGCGGCGAACGGCCGAGCTCCGGCACCTCCGGGCAGATCAGCGTGATCCGGCCGGACTCGAAGTCGAAGGTGTACGAGCTGCTGGACGACGACGAACCGCTTTGCTGGTGGCGCACGTCGTCCCGCAGCGTCATCAGCTCCCGCTGCAGGGTGCTGAAGCGCTCGCGCTCGGCCGGGCTCAGGTCCTGCTCGCGCGGCAGCCGCTCGAGGGTCGGCGACATCGCGAAGAACAGCGCGTACGACCGCAGCCGGTCCTCGGGGGGAAGTTTCGGGTTGCTCTGCGACTCCCACGAGCTGATCGTCGCCACCGCGACCCGGACGTCGGCGCTGAGCGCCTGCGACACGTCCTTCTGGGTCAGTCCCGCGGTTTCCCGGAGGTCCCGGAGTCGCCTGGCGAGTCGTACGGCCTCTGGAGAGGGGGCCACTGTCACTCCCGAAAATGGTCGACCAACTGCGGGGGCGGCGGATCGGCCGATCCGGTACCCCGCTCTACCTGACTCCACCGAGCCCCGCTGTACTCCGCGCCGCCGGGGGTCACCCGATGGTGTTGTCGCCGTACGACTGGGGGCTCTCTGGTACGGCTCCGATCGCCATTGCTCCTGACAAACTGGCGATTGACCGCAGTTACACCGTGGATCTACCGTAATACTGAAGTCGACCTGAAGCCAACTGAAACCACGCGACGCGCGGATAACAGCAGCATCTGAGGAGCCGGGCGGGGTGCTCGACACGACCTGAGCAGGTTCCCCGCCCTTGCTCGGTGGCGGCCGGGACGCCCTGCCTCGCGGCGAACCCGCGGGCGGTAGTGGGCAAACGGGAGGGTGCGGCGCATTCTGAGGGCATGACGGATCGTGACGTGGTGCTGGTGCGCGGCGACCCGCTTGCGCGGGGGATCGGGGTGACCGGCCTGGTCGGCACCGTGGTGCTGTTCGTGGGGTTGATCGCCGGTTCGCCGGGCGAGCCGCCGATCAAGGCGACTTCCGCTCAGGCCGCCGAGTATGTCCGGGGTCTGGACGCGACCTGGATCCAGCAGTTGGAGATCGTGGCCGACATCGGCATGTTCGTGCTGCTCTGGTTCATGGTGGGGCTGGCCCTGCTTCTCCGCAGGGCCGACGGAGAGGTGCCGTTGCGGTCGACGATGGCGTTCCTGTCCGCAGTGCTGGTTGCCGGCTTCGTCATCCTCGACTCGGCGGAGGAAGCGGCGACCCATCGCGCCGCGGAGCTCGACCAGGGACAGTTGGCCTTCGCGTACGACGTCGGCCATCTGGGGCTCACCAACATCTGGCTGCCCATGGGCGGGTTCGCCTTCGCGTGCGGATGGATCATCCTCACGTCGCGCGCCCTGCCGCGCTGGCTGGGGCGTTGGGGAGTCATCGGCGGTGTCGCTCTGGGCTTCACCCAGTTCTTATGGACGATCGAACCTGCCTGGCTGATTCCCTACCTGGCCGTCTGGTTGTGGCTCGTGACGATCGCCGTACTGCTGATCCGCCGACAGGCACAGCCGACCTGAGCTCCCCAACGGTTGGGGGTCTTCGGCGCGTCTACTAAGTATGATCCTCTTCAGGTTCGGTCCGCTCGTACTCGCACTTCTCGTGCTGCCCGCGTGCGGGAACCAAACGGCGTCGACTTCCGCGCCGAGCCCTGCAACGCCGGCAACGGTTCGCTCGGTGGACCCGACGCAGATACCGCAGGGTCCTCCGACTCCGGCGTTCCTCGAACGTGCGCGCGTGGTCGCGGAAGCCGTCCGCGGAGCTGGGATCCCAGCGCCGCCCGAAGGGGTCTTCCTGTACACGTCCCGCACGCCAGGCCTGATGTTCGACACCAGCGAGCAGAAGGCTGCATGGGGCGCGGGTCACATCGCCATCGCGCCGGGCGTGAAACTCGGAGCGGGCGGCACTACCCGCATCGATTTCGGCGACGGGTCGAATTTCTCGGCGAGTGTTCTCGATCCGCGGCGCGCGCTGAGCGAAGCGATCGGGACGCCGTACGACAACTGCGGGCATCTCGCCGTACCGGCGTCGAAGTGCAGGCTCACGATCACCGGCGGGTCCTTGAAAACAGCCGAGGTCGAGACGAGTAAAGGACGTGCGACCGTCCCCACGTGGTCGTTCACCGTCCGAGGCCTGTCGAGACCGATCGTCGCCGTGGCAATCTCTCAGGACGTCCTCAAGCCTCTCGCCGAGCCCACCCCGCCACCCGGCCTCGCCGAGCCCGACCGCGACAGTCCTGTTGTCGGCAGACTTACCCGGATCGGAGGCGACACCATCACCTTCACCCTCCACCACGGCGCGTGCGACACCAACCTCCAGGCTCACGCCATCGAGTACGACGACATGGTCCTCATCGGCGGATCCCACACGAACGAACAAGTCGCTTGCCGAGCCGTCGGCGTCAGCACGCCGGCCACCCTCACCCTCGCCCAGCCCCTAGGCAACCGCCCCATCATCAACGCCATCACAGGCGCCAGACTCACGTTCTATCCAAACCTCAGGTAGACGTGCCGCCGGGAGTGCATCGGTCGCCGTCCCGCGGGCTACGGGAACAAGAGGATGAGGACCACGGCGAGCACGACGCCGCCAAGCAGGTACGGAACCATGCCACGCCAGTAGGCCTTGCTGTTGCCGGACTTCCGGGCGCCCCTGATCATGTAGTACGCGCAGCCGGCGGCGACGAACATGCAGAGCGTGCCGACGACGTCCCGTTTCCAGGCCCAGGTGACTATGGCGAGGATGACCGCGGCGATGACGCTCTCCGCGATTCGGCTCGCTGAATTCTGCTGATCGGCCACGGTATCCCCCCGAGGTTCCCCCAGGCCGGCATGGCAAATGCTACTCCCGCCGTCAGCACCTGTCGCCGCCGCGACCTCATCACACGGGCGTCGTCGCGCGCGGCCGCGTGGCGCGCGTGGGAAAGAAGACCCCTCCCCGGCGACCGGAGAGGGCGGTGGTGGTCAGGGGCGGTCTCGAATCGCCGACCTTCCGTTTTCAGTTCGACCGACCTTGGCCTGCTGGCGCGCATAACCGCTGTGGAGCAGGGCTTACCGTCCACCGGCGGTAGTGGCTGGCGAATGGTGTTGCTGGATCTGTCGCTGGACCCAGCGACAGGCGGTTGGGCCAACGGCCAGGACTCGTGACACGCATGCGACATCGATTCGGTTCACCTAGGCGGCTGTGAGCTTTCCCGCACGTTCCGGCTGGGCGCCCGCAGGCAAATCGACGTACTGCCTGATGGAAGCCGTGCACAAGCATCGGCCGCAGATCCGGAAGGACCATCACCATGTCTCAGAGCACCAAACGCCGCCTGGCCCGTGGCATCGGCGCCGCCGTCGTCGCGACCGCCGCCTCCGCCACTCTTGCTGTCGGCGCGGCGGGAGCGAGTACCCAGGTGACACAGGGGGCGGGGATCACCGTGCCGGGCGACCCGACCGCAGCACCCGCCAGCCTCGTCGCGAGCCTGGAGGGCCGCAACGAAGTCACGGGCGGCGATCCGGACGGGCAGGCGCTGGAACTCATCGGCATCGAGGGCAATACGCTCAGCTACTCGGTGTCCTGGCGCGGCATCGCCACCCCGACCGAGGCTGCCATCCACGCCGCCGGTCGAGGAGCGGACGGCCCTGTCGTCGTGCCTCTGTTCACTACGAGCCGTCTTTCGGGTAGCTCCGCCTCCGGCAGCGTCACCGTCACCGACCCGGCCGTGCTTGACGCATTGCGCTCGAACCCGGGCGGCTTCTACACCGAGCTGCGCACCAACGAGTTCCCGAACGGAGCCGTACGTGCCCAGCTGCACCGCCTCAGTCACGCGGTCAGCACGACCGGAGCGGCCGCAGTGCAGGAGTCGGTGGTCCTCGGCAGCCAGATCTACGCCTGCACCATGCAATCCGACGGCTCGTTCGCCTTCACCCAGAACAACGTCGAGGCGCGCCTCACCGGCGGCATCCACCACACCTTCGTCCAGCCGGCCGCCGGCCCGCCGCAGTGGCAAGCAGCTGATGGCAGCGCTGTCACCGGCAAGGTCGTCTCCAAGAACGCCAACGGAGCCGGCAACATCGCCGAACTGGACCTCGACGCTACCCAGATCGGCAACTCCTCCGGACTGCTGTCGAACGCCGTCGAGGTGCTTCGCCTCAACACAGTCGGCGGCGTCGCCCCAACCGGCACCTGCGACCCGCAGACCACGCCGCTCGTCAACATCCCGTACCAGGCCGACTACGTGTTCATCAACGGCTAGCCACTGCGATCTGAAGGAGCCGCCACGCGCCCGCATCTGACGTGACGCTTGTTCGATCGGCAAGATGGCCTCGACCCCTTGAGCTAGAAGGGGTCGAGGCCATCGTCTTTGAATACCGTTGGCGACCAGTGTCGCCGGTCCGGGTAGGAGTCTGCTTCGGACTGAGCTCACCCCACGCCGGACATCGGTGGGCACGCCGCCGTACACCTGACGATGACGACCTTTGGACAACTGATCAGCCCGCACACACGACCACACTGTGAATGCCCGTCAGACGACGCGGTGCGACTCGGTCCTGGCCGGCGTACGTCGTCGCACGCGCGCGGCAGCGCGCAACAAGTGGGCGGCAGCCCGCAGAGGCGAGCGTTAGCTCGCAGGAGGCCGGTGCCAAGCCGGAGGGCGGGTGGGAGCTCGCAGGAGCAGGTGCGCTGAGGAGCGGAGCGACGAAGAAAGCGCCTGCGATGCGTGCGTGGGAAAGAAAAATCCCTCCCCGGCGACCGGAGAGGGTGGTGGTGGTCAGGGGCGGTCTCGAACCGCCGAACTTCCGCTTTTCAGGTCGACTGCGGTCCTTGGGCTCCATGGAGCCGGTGTTGCAGAGCAAGGCTCGTCGGTCGGCTCGGATGGTTGCTGTCGCCACCTGTTGCGGTCCCGGTTGCGGTCATCAGATCCGAGCCCTGGTCTACGGCGGCCAGGTCGCCGAACCCGCCGACGCCGACTGCGTCCTCCGGCGTCCACGGCTTCCACGGCGCCTCCTCCCCGCCGAACGCCCCTCGCCGACCAACCCCGAACCTCACCTCCATCACTTTCTGAGGTACGGGTACGGCGTGAGACGTAGGCCGGTATCCGCGGCGACGACGGCCCGGTCGCCGAGCGGCTTGCCGAGGGTGACGACCGCGGTCGATGTCTTCCCCACGTCCGCGCCGCCCGGGAGCAATGGACCGTGACTGCCGCCGATGACCACCAGATCGTCGTACTCGACGACGTGGGCCCGGAGGTCGGTCTCATAGAGTCCGTGGCTCAGCTCGAAACTGAGGGTCTTGCCGTCGACCCAGTCGAGAACGCCGACGCGGAGCAGACCCTGCTCGAGCCGGGCGAGGCCGGGTAGCGGGTCGGGCCACTGCAGCGACTTGAGCACATCCGCGGGGGCTGCGACGGCGACAAGAGGTCTCGACAGGCCTCGCACCGTGAAGGACCAAGCCGGCACGGTCACCCGGCCATGGCTGGTCTCCACGTCGGTCATCGTCAACGAGCCGCCGGTGATCGTGAGCGTTTCGCAGCTCGGCATCCGCTCGCAGATGTCGTTCGGCGGCCCGATCGCCTCGGTCAGAGCTTGCTGAGCGTCGAGCACCTGCATCGTCTCATTCGACCCATCCGCGAAAAAGACCCGCGTCGTACCACCCTCCGGGAACTGGACCCCGTCCGCGAAGGCGACCCGCCCGGACGACCACGAGTTCTTCTGCTGCGAGGTGTCGAACCCGAGCCCCGGCGTCCGCGTCGAGTACAAGAAGACCCCGGTCACCGGCGTCGGAATCCCCGCCGCCCGGACGACCCGCGCCACCACTCCCGCGCGCTCCACAAATGCTTGTGTGGGCTGAGCTTGCGGCACCAGATCACCGCCCGGTGTCTTCCATGCCGGCCGAGGGGCCGACGTACTACTGGGCGCAGAGCCCGGCGCTGCCTCGGACCCACACCCTCCGAGAGCCAGCACCAGCACCACCCCCAACCACACCTTCCCCACCATGGGGCCGAGTATCCGCTTCCCTTCTCGGCCCCTCAAGCAGCGTGAGACGCGGTACGTGCGAGGGCTCGACGCCGACGGGTCGGTCTGCTGCGGCCGACTGCTGCCGGTTGGGTGCGCACCTTCCGCTTTTCAGTTCGACCGCGGCTCTGGGGCTGCCTACGAGAACAGTTGCTCAGTGGCTCGCTCCGTAGGGCGAGGTCGGCGGCTGACGTTGGCCGTTGCAGTCCTGGTTGCGGTCGGCTAGCAGCGCAATCTCGGGTGGCTCACGACCTCTTCGATGCCATTCACACCGAGTCGTTCGGCACCCGCCGGGACAGTCGACACAGATCCTGCACATCCACGGTCGCCCGTGGGCGGATCATCGACTTGCTTTCCAGAGTCTCGCCACCTTCTCGGCCTGGTTCTCCAAGTCGAGTGTGTCCACCCCTGGATGCGATGGTCGGCGTCCGGGGGTTCGCTGCGTCCGCGTCGTGCAGCATTCGGAATTCATGGTCAGTCAGCCAGACCTTGCGGGACGCCGCACGCCGCATCGCCTCTGGCAAACCGACCGTCATATGCACGATCAGGCACCCGGGTAGCCCGCATCTGTACAGGTCGCAGGTCTCTGGCGTGAGCACGTCAGTGACGATGACCTCAATTCCCATGGCCAGGAAACTGCGTGCCAGGCTGCAAGCGTTTGTCACACCGAGCCACTGCTGTTCCCGGCCTTCCTCTCCCTCCCACGGAGCGGCAGCACCGGTGACGACGAATTGGCGCACGTCATCCACATCGATGAAGGCACATCTCGGGCGACTTTCCGCGAGAGTGCGCGCCGTTACGCTTTACCCACCCGCGAGTCCGCCCGTGAGGACCAACGGTAGACGAGTCATAGCTCAGCCGACCCAGGTCACGTCAAAGATCCGGATCTGCTCGCGATCGTCGTCGACATGGAAGGACAGCAGCCCGAGGCCACCGAAGGTGCATTGCCGAAAGTTCGGCTCATCTCGATCGAGGGTTTGGGTCTCCCACGGCGCACCGACCAGTTTGCTGACACGTTCGACCAAAGCGTCGAATGCCGATGAAGGCAGTCCTTGCAGCTGGGCCAATGCGGATGCGTGAAACTCCACGCGGTAGCTCACAGCCGATCGGACCAGCCCGGTATCGCCTGCTCGGCCGAAACGAACTCGTCAGGTCGACCCTCGCGGGTCGCTTGCAGTGCATCATCGAAGCCCGGACCGGAGTACGCGACAGCCCGCAGGCGCCAGAGGTGCAACACGTCCCGCAGTTGCTGGAAGCGCCACACCTCGTGGGCAGCATCTAGAGCGCCGTGGTACTCGCTGAGGAACTGCTCATGCCACTTCGCCGGCAATAGGCGGAGGATCTCGCTGGGGTCGTCCGGCGAGCTCTGCATCGGCTGAGCAGTCATGTCACCAGATTACTCTGAGCAGACCCTCCGCGTATCAAAGCTCTCCACACCCCATCGAACTGACCGGCGGTCCTGGCGAGGTGGTGGCGGTCCCCAGACCGAGAAACCGCAGGTGACAGGTGTGGTCAGGGGCGGTCTCGAACCGCCGACCTTCGCTTTTCAGTTCGACAGCGTTACGTGCGCTCGCCCTTGACGTAGTGCCAGTGAGCGGATCGCCGCTTGGCTCCGTCGTCGGTTGGCGCTGGGTGTTGCGGTCAGTCAGTGGGACTCTCCCACCTGCCTGCACGGTTCTGTAGCGTCAGCCAGGACAGAGTTCGTCAGGTCACCGGTGGGAGCGCCTTCTGTGGATCACGATGCCGTCGACTTGGACCTGATCGAGGCGCAGGCAGGGGACGTCTTGCAAGCTGACCTGATCTTCATTTTCGGAACTCTCCATTGGACGCCCGCGGAGCTGGCTGCCGACTTGTACCACGCGGGTCGTGCTCCGCTTGTCGTCACCACGGGAGGGCCGGATCGCCATCCGCGGGGTATCAGCGAGGCGGTCGTGCATCAACGACTCCTGCTCGGAGCAGGCGTCCCCGAGGAGGCGGTGATCGTGGAGGATCGCTCGACCACGACCTTGGAGAATGTGACGATGGCCGCGCCGTTGATTGCCGAAGCTGTCGGTTATGTCCGCTCGGTGATCGCGGTTGTCAAGTGGTTTCATCGCCGGGCGCTGGTTAATCTCGCCGCGCATGCTCCGCACATCGAGCGGATCTACGCGGCTGCTTACGAGCCTTTCAATACGGGGCGACGGCTCGTCTTGGGTCGGCAGAACTGGGCGGAGTCCTGTCCGCGTTCGGTTCATCGTGAGACGCGGTACATGCGAGGACTCGACGCTGACGGTTTTGATCTGCTGCAGCGCACTGATGCCGGTTGGGTGCGTACTGATCGCTGACCTCTCCGACACTTGGCGGAAGGTCAGGGGCCGGTTCCCGACCAGAGGACACCGAACAGACGTTGCGGTCATTGCAGAGGATCGGCGGTTCTCGGAACGAGAAACCGCAGATGAGAAGGGTGGTCAGGGGCGGTCTCGAACCGCCGACCTTCCGCTTTTCAGGCGGACGCTCTACCAGCTGAGCTACCTGACCGGGGAGAAAATTCGGCGGCGGTGTTGTGGACACCGCCGCCTTCTCCTGGCGACCCAGACGGGACTCGAACCCGCGACCTCCGCCGTGACAGGGCGGCACGCTAACCAACTGCGCCACTGGGCCTCGCGACTCGATGATCTTACAGCATCTTCGAGGTACTTCTTGCACCGGCCTTTCGGCCGTATCCCCAACGGGATTCGAACCCGCGTTACCGCCTTGAAAGGGCAGCGTCCTAGGCCACTAGACGATGGGGACTCGGACCCGCGGGAGCCGAAGCTCCAGGGACAGCCGTAAGCATAGAGGACATGTTGTCAGGCTCCAAAACGAGTTCCTGACGGGGCGCCGTACGCCGGGGAGGAGGTCGGCGTACGGCGCCCCGGGACGGGTGGGACTGACCGGCCGGGACAGCTGATCGCGCGATGTCAGGTGGTCGCGTCAGGGGCGATCAGCTGCGTGCACTGCGCGGAGAAGAGGCTGTGGAAACCCAGCGCTGGCAGGACGAAGCCTGTGGCCGGGCGGCGTCCGCAAGGCCGTAGGCCCAGAGGGCGGACCGCATTCGTTGGTTGGGGGTGCCGTGGTGGCCGGCGGCGGTGAAGCCGCAGTCGCCCAGCTGGTAGAACATCTGGCCGAAGGCCTGGACCCGCTTCCAGTTCATCGCCTCGCCGCGCGCGTGTGTGAGGAAGTACGCACTGAACGCGTCGGCCATCAACTCGGCCCACCGGGACGACTCCGGCGCGGGCAGGTCGGTACGCATCAGCCCGTCGGAGTACTGGACCTGGTGACCGAACTCGTGCGCCAGGATCGCCTGCGGCGCCAGTCGCTCAGTCCGACCTTCGCGAAGCCCTCCAGGACGCCGTCGCCGAACACGATCCGCCGGTGCGAGGCGCCGTACCCCGGGGTGGTCTCGCCGCCCGGAGAGGCGTACGCGTTGAACGTGAACAGCGGCAGGTCGCCGTACCCGAGCCCGGCGCTGTTCATCTCACGGGCGACCAGGTCCGCCGAGACCCGTGAGGCGGCCGGGTCGGCGTTGTACAGGACTGTGAACACCCGGTAGTTCCGCTCGGCGTCGAGCATGATCCGCCCGTGCGCCGGCACCACGTCTTGTTCACGGTGTGAGTGAACTCACCCTGTACGCCGTAGCTGAACGGGCCGCTCTGCGGGAAGTACACGGCGTCCAGCATCGCCATGTCGAACAGCAGCACGTGCAGCACGGCGAGACGCTGCTCGAAGGTCCACGACGCGACGTCGGGCATGATCGCCGCCACCACGGGTGGCGTCGCGCTGGAGCACTCGTACTGCGTCGGGTCGATGGCCGCGAGCAGGGCGT
The DNA here is from genome assembly GCF_040610875.1 of Kribbella sp. NPDC003505. Lineage (NCBI taxonomy): Bacteria > Bacillati > Actinomycetota > Actinomycetes > Propionibacteriales > Kribbellaceae > Kribbella > Kribbella sp. NPDC003505. The sequence continues at coordinate 147,207 of NZ_JBEXNA010000013.1, forward strand.
CCCGGACCGGGCTGTCGGGCAGCCCGAGTTGGGCCCAGACCAGATCAAGCTCTGGACGGCCTGTTCGAGGCACTGCGCCGTGGCGTTCGGTACGGCGATCCGCCAGACCGATCACCAGCAGGACCGAACTGCACGACGTGACGACCGGTCCGAGCCTGGAGGCGAAACGGCTGCTGACCTACCTGAGCGCCGGCCTCACCGACGAGTCGATCGCCCGCCGGATCGGCCGGCTGCAGGAGGCGCTGGGCGCGCAGAGCAGGTTCCAGCTCGGCGTTCAGGCGTCCCGTCAGGGCTGGCTCTGACTCACTACGCTGGCAGCGTGATCGAGATGAGCCGGGCGGACTTCGAGACGCTGGTCGCGCAGGCGCTGGACGAGGTGCCGGAGGAGCTGGCGGCGCTGATCGACAACGTGGCGGTCTTCGTCGAGGACGAGCCGCCGGCGGGCGATCCGGAGCTGCTCGGGATCTACGAGGGCATCCCCCTGACCGAGCGCGGGCACTACTACGGCGGTGTCCTGCCGGACCGGATCACGATCTACCGGAACCCGACGCTGGCGATCTGCGAGACCTTCGACGACGTCGTCGACGAGGTCAACATCACCGTCGTGCACGAGATCGCGCACCACTTCGGCATCGACGACGCCCGGCTGCACGAACTCGGGTACGGCTGACCGTAGGCCGATCGCGGTTCGGTGGGGTAGCCTCGGGCGGCCGGTTTCGGGGACCGGTCCGCCTACTCTTTTGAACGATCTAGTGAGGCCTTCGCCCGTGAGCGATCAGCAACCGCCTGCCTGGAACCCGAACAACCCGTACGGCGCCCCGCAGGACCGCACCGCCCCGCTGCCCCAGTACGGCCCGCCGCAGCAGTACGGCCAGCCACCGCAGTACGGCTCGTCCCAGCAGTACGGCCAGCCGCCCCAGCACGCCGTGCCACCACCGCAGCACGGCATGCAACCCCCGCAGTACGGCGGCCCACAGTACGACCCGTTCCGCAACCACCAGCCGCCCAAGCGCGGCAAGGGCCCGTGGCTCGCCGCAGCCGCGGCCGTCGTGGTGCTCGGGCTCGTCGGAGGCGCCGTCGTCCTCCTGACCGGCGGCGACGACACCGCGGCGGCCGACGCCCCGGTCCCGACCGCCACGTACACCGACGGCGTGTCCACCCCGACCGCCAGTCCGTCGACGGAACCCCCGTCCACCAGTCCGTCCACCACCGCACCGGCGACGCCGTCGGTCGCGCCAACGACTCCGGAACGGCGACGCACCCTGAAGGACGTCGACAAGGGCATCCTCGTGTACGACGACGTGTACGTCGCCCCCGCCGCCGGCTGGCGCAAGAGCCGCTCGACGACGTACTCCGTCACGCTCGGCGCGACGACCAGGGCGGGTGCCGCCATGGCCGTGGTCAACCCGGCCGGTATCGCCCCGCGGACCGCGGTCGCGGCGGTCGCGCGGGCGCTGATCAAGGCCGACCGGCTGAAGGCGGTGAAGCAGAGCCCGGTCCGGACCGTCAGCCCGGCGAACTCGAACATCGGTGCCGCGGCCGCGCTGAGCTACTCCGGCCGGTACACCGCGCCGGACGGCACGGTCTTCTCGATGGTCGCCAGGTGTACGACGATGACCGGCGTCGAATCGGTGCACAACGTGACGGTCACGCTGTGCGTCGCGGCCCGGAAGGACGCGCAGAAGGCGGTCTTCCGGGACGGCGACCGGATGCTCGCCTCGCTGGCCCGGTCGATCTAGGGCCTAGGAGCGGCCGAACAGGAGTTTCCAGGGCATCAGCGCGGATTCGAGCTGGACCTTCAGGCTCATCTTGGAGACGCCCTCGGTGCGCTCCTCGAAGCGGATCGGGGTCTCGGCGATCCTCAGGCCGCGCTTGACCGTGCGGTAGTTCATCTCGACCTGGAACGAGTACCCGTTGCTCTGGATCGACGCCACGTCGATCCAGCGCAGGGTGTCCGCCTTCCACGCCTTGAACCCGGCCGTCGCGTCCTTCACGTGCAGGCGCAGGATCGCGTTCACGTAGACGTTCGCGAACGCGGACAGTGCGCGCCGGTGCCAGCCCCACTCGGCCGCGGCCGAGCCGCCCGGCACGTACCGGGAGCCGATCACCACGCCGGCGTCGGTGGTGCGCAGCATCTCGACCATGGTCGGGATGACCGAGGCCGGGTGCGAGAGGTCCGCGTCCATCTGGATGACGATGTCGGCGCCCTCGTCGAGCGCGCGGGTGATCCCGGCGACGTACGCGCGGCCGAGGCCGTCCTTCACGGTCCGGTGCAGGACGCCGACCGTCTCCGGCGACGCCTTCGCCAGCTCGTCGGCGACGTCGCCCGTGCCGTCGGGGGAGTTGTCGTCGACGACGAGAAGCTCCAGGCCGGGCAGGTTCAGGTCGGACAGCAGCCCGGCCAGCACGGGCAGGTTCTCCCGCTCGTTGTAGGTCGGTACGACGACCACGATCTTGGCTAGCTCACCCATGACTTTCCTTCGTCGGAGACACCGGACGCTATCGCATCCCCGGCTTAGGGTCGTGCAGGTGATAGCTCTTGGTGTCGATATCGGTACGACGAACCTGAAGGTGTGCCGAGTTCCCGACGGCTCGGTGCGTTCGGTCCGCACGCCGGACGACGCGGAAGCCCTGCAGCACGCCGTACGGCGGTTGGTCGCGGAGCTGTCGGAGGGACAGCACGTCGATGCTATCGGCATCACGGCGATGGCGGAGACCGGCGTACCTCTCGACCGGGAGTTCCGGCCGCTGACGAAGCTGATCACGTGGCGTGACCAGCCCGGTGTGGAGCAGGCTCGGCAGCTCGATGCGGTGGAGCTGTACGGGCGGACCGGCCTCCGGCTCAGCGCGAAGCTCCCGGTGGTGACGTGGCGGTGGCTGCGGGAGACGCAGCCTGTTCTGCTGGCGCGGACCCACCTGTGGGCCGGTGTGCCCGATCTGGCACTGGCCGCGCTGACAGGGTCGTACGCGATGCACCTGACCCACGCGCAGCGTCTCGGCGTACTCGATCTGCAGAGCCGTCAGTGGGACCAGGGGCTGCTCGATTGGGGCTGCCTGGACCGGCTGCCCGCAGTCGTCGAGCCCATGACCGTCGCCGCGACCACTCCGGACGGGGTGCCGGTCGTTCTGTGCGGTCACGACCATCTGGTGGGCGCATGGGCGGCCGGGGTACGAGAGCCGGGTCAGGTCGCTGACTCCCTCGGTACGGCCGAGGCGATCATCACACCAAGCCCCGGTCTGGTGCTGAGCGACGTACTGCGGCAGCAAGGCATCAGCATGAGCTGGTACGTCGACGGGCAGCACGGCTGTGCCGTGTCCGGAAACGGCGCGGCGGGCGGCCTGGTGGAGCAGCGGCTCGCGGCGCTCGGGCAGTCGTACTCCTGGCTCAACGACGTCCTCAGTCCGGTCGGCGGTCCGAGCGAGACGTTCATCGCTCCTTATCCACAAGGCAGGCAGGCGCCGGCGCCGTCCGAGGAGTCGACGTACGACGTGACGCGGCCGGTGGACGATCCGGCCGAAGAGATGCGGGCGCTCGTGGACGCGCTGAGCTTCCACGCGCGGTGGATGGCGGAGGAGCAGACGCGGCAGCTCGGGATCCCCTGGCGGAGCACGGTGGCGTTCGGCGGTCCGGTGCGGCTGGGCGGGTGGATGACTCGCAAGGCGCTGACGTCCGGCGGACGGCCGTTCGACGTGCTGGACGGCACGGCGACTGCCGCGGAGGGAGCAGCCGCGATGGCGGCCGAGGTGGTGAGCGGTGTGCCGGCGGAGCCCTTGCAGGCAAGGCGGATCGAGGTTCGTCCACAGGACGGTGAGATCTGGGATGGCGCGTTCTGGCATCGATTCCATAAGCTGCTCTCATGAGCCTCGACGCACTGGCATACCCGGACGGCACCTTCGCGATGGTGGCGATGGACCAGCGCGAGAGCCTGCGCACGATGCTCGCCGAGCACGGCCGGCCCGACGACGCGCAGGCGATCCGGTCCTTCAAGGCCGCGGTCGCCGAACACCTCGGCCCACTGGCGTCCGGCTTCCTGATCGACCAGGGGTACGAGGCGCCTCGCGGTCCGGGCTGGATCCTCGCCGCCGACGCCCTGACGCAGGAGCGCGGCGGACCGGTCATTGACACCCACCTCGACGAAACGGTCGACCCGGGCAAGGCCCGTGCGGCCGGCGCCGTCGCTCTGAAGTTGCTGGTCATCTGGAAACGCGACAACCAACAGACGCGACGCCTGGAGATGGCTGCCGAATTCGTACGCCGCTGCGCCGCCGCCGGTCTGCTCTCGGTCCTGGAGCCCGTCGCGCAGCCCGCGGAGGACGAGCACGATTTCGACCTGAACGCCGCGATCCTCGAAGCAGCAGCAGCTCTCGGCCCCGTCCGCCCCGACCTCTACAAGGCTCAGGTCCCGAGCCGCGGCACCGGCAACCCGGAAACCATCCGAGCCACCTGCCACCAACTAACCGACACCCTGCAAGTCCCCTGGGTCGTCCTGTCGAACGGAGTAGCCCGCGACGACTTCCCGAGAGCCGTAGAACTCGCCTGCCGCGCCGGCGCCTCCGGCACCCTCGCCGGTCGAGCCCTGTGGACCCCAGCCCTGGAGACGGAGAACGCGGCCGAGACCCTCGCAAGCACCTGCCGCGCGCGACTGGCGCTGATTGCCGCTATCGTCCACGAACACGCCCGCCCGTGGCAGAAGGTGAGCCGCTGACCTCCGCCGCCGGGCAAACGCTCACGGAGGGGAGAGCACGATGCCCGCGACGAATCGGCTCATCGATTTCAGCACGCCGTACTTGAGAGGCAACGAGGGCGAAGAGCTGCGAGCCAGCTCGCTGCAACTGATCAGTCAGCTCTTGCGGCTGCAAGACGTCGCCCCGCGGCATCATCGCGAGCTGCTGTCGATCGCGCTGTGGAAGTGGACCGAGGCGCCGGGCGGGAAGCCGTACCCGAAGTACAACATCCGGTACGTGTCTCGCGGCGTGCTTGCCGCGAACGAGGCCAAGATCGAGTCTCGGTGGCAAGCGACGGATGGGCTGGCAGCGCTATCTGGACGCGGGCGTCGACGTCTGGGATCGCGAGCTCGGTCGATGGATGGACTTCGGCGGTACGTCGTCGGAACCAACAACCGCTCAGCCAGCGACCTCTGAGCCGGCGGACTCGGAGGCAGACGAAGTGTCGGTCGTCGATGGGGTCGAGCTCGAGCAGATCATTCGCGAGCGAGCAGGGGCCAAGGCGGACCTGCTCCTCGAGATCGCCCAGTCGGCGGAGCGCGAGCTGGCTGTCGCCGTGCCCGGGGGTACGCGCGATCCTGCCCAGCCGATCGGTGCCTACTTCCGGATCCACGACGCACAGATCGAGGAGCCCACACCTGCGGTCGCCTACGTGCACTGGAACGGCAAGGTCTCGTTCCGGCTGACGGACGACGACCTTCCGGGCGGCGATCTCGCGGGCGTGACCCAAGCAGCGGACCCGAGATACGGCGTCGGATGCCAGGTCCGCGACCGCGAGACTCTGGGGACGGCGCGACAACTCTTGTATCTCGCCCTCACCAAGCTGCGAGGCGACTTCTGATGCGCGGAGCCAGCGTTGAGGTCGGGAAGGTGACTATCGGTCTCGACACCGCTCGGCGTTGGGTGCGCGAGTACACGGACGTCGGGCGAAACGAAACGACAACAGCCCCGTACGCGTATCCCGCTTATGACCTGTACGAGCAGGACACGAACGACCCGCGACGACTCGCCGACGCCGACTTGCTCGCGCCGGTCCTGCTGAATGTCAACGTGTCGATTCGTACGTTCTACGGTCTCCGGCGGATCCGCGATGAGCTTCAGGCGGGGCTCGCAACGATCGATCCGAAGCGGCCGCTGGCGGAGCTCGACAACTCCGAGATCGCAGAGACGACACATGCCTTGTACGGAGTCCTGGACACAGATCGGCGACCGCACGGCGTCAGGACAACCGTGTTGTCGAAGGTACTGCATCGGAAAGCGCCGCACGCGCTCGTGCTCAACGACACGTGGGTCCGCGCGTGTTACGCCGGGGCGGACGGTCCTGTCCGTGGGGCCAAGGACTTGACCGCGGTCGAGTACATGACCCAGCTCACCAGTGCTGTCCGAAAGGACATCCTCAACCAGCAAGCCGGCCTCGCGCTGCTGGATGCGGAAACGGGGACGCCTGGGGTGCTGAGTCACGCGCGGTTGCTGGACATTCTGGCTTGGAGATCCCAGGGGAGGAGCGTCGACTGATCACCAGTCGAGCGTTGTCAGCTTCGGATTGGTCAGGACGTCTTCGCAGGCGAGGAGGAGCATGCCGATGCTCCAGGAGTGGGAGAGAGTGAGCAGGGCTCCGGGTGGGCCGAAGCAGGTGGTTTGGTAGAAGCGTTCGGTGACCATGCCGCGGCGGGCGTTGAAGTCGCCGTCGTGGCGGGCGACGAACTGGCGGGCGAATCTGAGATGGTCGGCGGCTGCGGTGGCGTAGGTCTGGTCGCCGGTGTGGGCTGACAGGGCGGCCAGCTCCGCGGTGCAGATCAGGCCGTAGTTGTGCAGGTGCTGGTTGGACGGGCTTGCCTGGTCCGCGCCGCGGGTCTGGAAGTTGTAGCGCGCCAGGATGGTTTCCGGGGCGAAGCGGACGTCGTAGCTGTAGCGGAAGGTGAGCATCCAGTCGGCCGCGTGTCGTGCCAGGTCGAGCCACTCGTCGGCCAGGTCGATGCGGTGCAGACCGACGTACGCGAGCACGGCGGCGTACCCGTCTTCGGAGGTCGGTGCGAGGTCCACGTCCTCCGGTGCGCCGCAAAGCGTCTCGTTGCGGACGAAGGACCCGTAGTAGCTGCCGGCACGGCGGGCCGCTTCGCGGAACCGTTCGTCGCCGAACAGTTCGTAGGCCTCGGCCATCGCGGCGACCCACGTCAGTCCGGCGGCGCCTCGCCGCGACAGCACCGCGCCGGACTCGAGGTGGTACAGGCTTCCGAAGTTGCCCTCGGCATCTTGTGCGGCGAGCGCGAACTCGAGGTTGCTGAGCGCCGCCGCCCGCCAGGCGGGATGTTCAATGGGCTCCGCGGCCAGCGCCCGGACGGTGAACAGCGTCGCCTCCGCGAGAGTCCGCGCGTGCAGTCCGCCGCGCACAGGCGTCCACGACTGCTTCCAGCCGCAGTCGGAGTACCAGGTGCCGTAGAAGGTGCCGGCCGGTGTGAGGTTGGCGGTGATGTGGTCGATGACTGCTGTGCCGGCGTCGACGTACACCTGGTTCCCCGAGCGCCGGCCGTGCCGCAGCAATGCGTGCGCGTACGGAATGCCGCTCACCCACGCGACGTGCATCGCGAGGCGGTCGCCGCGGTCGCCGAGATCGCCGGCCAGTTCACGATCGAACAGAGCGGTCTCGATGAGCACGGCAGGATCCTCGCGGTAGTGCCACCGCCAGAGCCCGTACGCCGTCAGCTCGGCGGCCTCGGCGACGTCGACCCACGGGGTGACCGGCGGATACGCCGAGCGGTCCCGCAGCGCGCGGAGCACCGGCGCGTAGCCGTGCCGGTCGGCCGGCAGGCTCCACAGACCGATGTCGATCCGGTGCGACTCGCCCGGCAGCCAGCGGTGCGAGTCGGCGAGCGGATCAACGCCCCGCGGCTCACCGACATAGCTGAACGGCTCCTCGCGATACGGCAGCGAGACCCAGATGGTCGCCGGGCGATCCGGCCCCGCACCCAGGCCGAGTCCGCTGAGCCCGAGCGGCGTCGTGGCGTCGACGGACAACGCGACCCCGCCGTCGTTGCCCCAGGCAAAGACAACCGGCGTCGCCGCACGATCGGCGCGGAACGCCCACCGGTCCGCGACCAGCTTCTCCGCGTCGAACTCACCCGGCGCGTACCGGGGGTACAGCCGCGTGCACGCAGCATCGCGGTTGGCTCCGTAGAACAGGCCCGGAATCAGCCAATGCGGTGCGCCGTCGCCTGGCACCGGCGCCTCGACACGAACCCGGGCATCGACCGGCGCATCGCCGGCATACCGAACGAGCAGCCGTACGACGGACTCAGCGGCGCCGGAGCCGGCCCCGGCGACGTCGACGTCGATGCTCCAGTCGGGTGAGTCGACGATCGCCGAGCCGTCGGCCGCTTCGAGAGAAACGGTCACGTGCACTTGATCAGCTTTTCTGCAGGGTGGAGTCCCAGCCCGTCGACGGCGATCACACAGCCGGCTCCTGCTACCTGGATGTCGACCCTGCGTTCCTCGTCCGGTAGGAGGACGAAACCGTTGTCTGAGAGCCGCAACCACTGGCCGGCCTGCTCGCGGACTCGCACGAACGGCGCGGCCGGACCGGAGACATGGCTCACGATCAGCTGCTGATCGTGCAGCTCCACGTCGATCTCGGTGCGATGGTCGAGGAGCTCGGCCAGGTCCCCGGCGCCGGTCAGGATGTAGCGCCGCTCGGCGCGGATCTCGCCGGCGGTCAATTGCAGGTCGACGATGAACGCGCCGGGTGGTGTCTTTGCGCGAAGCTCTCCGACGAGCTCCGCGGGCTCCAGGTCCATGAAGGTGGCGATGGCCAGTTCCTCGCCCGCGAAGGAGAGCAGCCGGGCCGTGAGGTTCGCGGGCGGGAGTGGATCCTCCGTCAGGAACCAAAGCGGCAGGCGGACCTCGTGGTGACCGGCCCAGGACTGACGTGTGCAGATCGCGCCGACCAGGATGGAACGGTACGCGGCGGACACGGCGTAGTACGCCGGCTTCGGCTCACCGGTGTACGTGATCGCCGAGGTGCACCACGCGTTGGGATAAGGCTCGTTGAACTGCCAGGGGAGGGTGCCGACGCAGCGCGGCCAGCGTCGGCGATGGGCCTCGACGGCGTACCCGAGGCCGTCCCGCTGCAGGAACTGGCTGGCCAGGCCGAGGGTACGCAGATCGTGGATGCGGTCACCGAACGACGCTCGGACCAGAGCCTCGTTGTTCCACCAGCGGCCGAGGTGGTCCCAGGTGGGCCGGCCGCGGGTCGGGAGTCGCCGATCCGGCTCCGGGATCACTCGGGCCAGCACACGCGGCATCGTCATGCCCTCGACGCCGAACTCGCTGAGCAGTTGTGCCGTGCCCGCGTCGTAGAGGCTGTAATGGTCTTGCAGACCTTGATGTTCCCAGGGGCCGTGGACGTCGTGCTGGCGGTCCGGTGCCTGGTTGATGAGGTCCAGACGGTTGAGGAACGCCGGTCCGCTCGGTGAGGTCGGCAACCACAGACGCGAGGGATCGAGCCGCCGCGTAACCTCGCCCAAGGCCGTCAGCACCGGCGCGTCCGCGAGCGGTTCGCCGTCGCCGGCCTGGAGTTCGTTGCCGCCGCCCCAGATCGCCAGCGAGGGATGGTGCCGCAGACGCGGGACGATCTGTTCAGCTTGCGCACGCATCATCGCGACGAACTCCTCGTCAGCGGCCGGCGTCGACGTGATGCCTGAGCTGGATTGTGAGAACTCCTGCCACACCAGCAGGCCACGGCGATCGCACGCGGCATAGAACTCCGGGGTCTCGATCAGTCCACCGCCCCACACCCGCAACAGGTTCACGCCGGCGTCGACCGCGAGATCCAGCAGACGCGCGAGCCGCTCCGGTCGCGGGACGCCGTAGCTCAGGTCGAGCGGCACCCAGTTCCAGCCTTTCGCGAAGATCCGGCGCCCGTTCACCTCGATGCCGTACGGCGTTGCGTCGTCGCCGGCGCCCGTGGCGCGGAAGAAGCTCAGGTCCCGGAACCCGATGTCGAACTCGCGGTGATCGCTGAGCTCGCCGTCGGCGTAGGCGGTCGCGGTGAGGCGGTAGAGGTACGGCGTCCCGCTGCCGTTGGGCCACCACCGCCGCGGGTCCCGCACGCCGAGGGTCCGGTCGCCGCGGGCCACTACGGCACCCTCGGCATCGGTCAGCGAGAGTTCGGCGGATTCGTCGCCTGTGACCCCGACCGTCACCTGGTCCGCAGTCACGGTCACGTCGGTGATGCGCGCCGCTCCGGTCATCTCGACGTACACGGATTGCCAGATGCCCTGATGGATCAGGCGTGGGCAGAAGTCCCAGCCGTACGTCATCCGGGACTTGTGCACCCGGACCCTGGCGGTATGCCCCACCTGTGACTCGCTGGCCGGCGCCGGCTCGACCACGATGACCAGTGTGTGGTCCGCCGATCTCCGCAGCGTCTCGGTGATGTCGAAGCGGGTCGCGACGAACATGCCGTCCACCCGGCCGAGCTCCTCGCCGTCGAGGTGGACGACCGCACTGTGGTCGACGCCGTCCAGGCACAGGAAAGCCTGCTGCCCTGCTGCCGGCGCTTCGCAGCGAAACTCGTGCCGGTACGCCCAGTGCCGGTCCGAGATCCACTCGATCGCTCGGGTGTTCAGGCCGGTGTACGGATCAGGGACGACGCCGGCTCGCCACAGGTCGTCGACGACGCTCCCGGGAACCCGCGCGGGCAGCCACGCATCGGGTTCCCGGAGCGGGCCCCAGACGCGGTGGTGCTGCCACTCGTCACCGAGAAAGCCCCGGACCAGCCAGGGCTCCCGATCGAGATTCCTGCGCATGTCAGTCGCTGGACACGGGCGGCGGCGCGGCGGGATCCCATTCGATCAGGTCGACCTCCGTCGGTGCCGCCTCCGTGTCCGCGGGGAGTCGCAGGGTCTTGATCTCGTGGGGTGTGAACGTAGCGGTGAAGGATCGGCCGAGGACGTCGATCGTGACCTCGGCCGGGTGGCCGGCGGTCTCGTAGGCGCGGAGGATTGTGGTGCCGTCGTTGTCCTCGGCGCGCTTCAGGACCGAGACGACGACGTGGTCGGAGCCGGACACGGTCAGGTACGACTGTGTCTGTGGCAGCGGACCGTCGTGGAAACACTCGATCAGCGCCGTCACGTGCTGGTTGAGCTCGGCCGCGCGACGCACGACACCGGCCTCCCGCCAGCCGGCGCCGTGCGGCAGCAGGCGATACGTGAACCGCTGGATGCCCTGGTCGAGGTACTCGTACACGCCGTCCTCGTCCAGCTCCCGCGGATCGTGCCACGCGTAGACGGGGGAGCGCACGGCGGTCATCGCCAGCACCGACCGGCCCTCCGTCGTACCGTCGACGGCGAACGAGTACTTCCCGTCGTTGAGCAGCGCGACGCCGCCGTTCGCACCGGAGACGTCGACCCAGGCGTGCGAAGGCACCTCTTCCCGGTTCTGCTCGCGCACCAGGTGCCCGTAGGGGATCTCGTGCGTCGCCACCGCACCCGGCAGCGCGAACGGGAAACACAACTTGAGCGCCTTCAGCCGCTCACGCCAGTCGACGGTGACCCGCACCTCGACGGCGTCCGACTCCGCGTCCAGCACGAACTCCTCGACCAGACGCGAGTCGCCGTACGCCGACTCGACCCGGATGAGCTGACGGACCGGCCCGTCCGCGAGCCGGCGAACGCGCCGCACCGCGAACGCGTCGACCGTCTTCCACAGCGACCGTACGCCGTGGCTCCACGTGTCGGTGTCGTCGTCGATCACCTGGGCGTGCGCGACGCCGGGTGCGAGCAGATTGGGGCCGTCCGCCACGGCGAGCGACTTCAACCATCCCGTCGCGGGATCGATCTCCGCGTGCACCCGGCCGTTGTCGAGGACCAGCCGCTCGCCGTCCGCCGCGCCGAGGTGGTACGACGAAGCGTCGCCCAGGCGCATCGTGAACAACCCGTAGCCGAGCGGCGGGACGGTCGCGCGGAACGCGATCCGTCGGCGGCCGTTCGCGGTCGCGGCCGAGCGGACCTCCTGGACGTCGAGCACGTGCCCGTCGAGTCCTTCGCGCAGCTCGATCGCTCCGCGCAGCGGAGCCGGATATCCGAGCTCGAGCTCCACAGTCGTGCTCACCGGCCAGCTGTGCGGGTTGAACACCGCGACCGGCACCATCGACGACTCCGCCGGGATGTCGATCTGCCGCGCGATCGACTGGATCGAACGGTTCGACACCCGGGCCGCGATCGCTTTCGACTCACCCAGCTGGTCGCGCGCGTCGTCGTAGGCCGGCTCGATCGCCGTCCCGGCCGCGATGTCGTGGAACTGGTTGAACAGCACCTGCTTCCACGCGTGCGCCAGCTCGGCCGTGGCGTCCGGCATACCGCTCACGGCGGCGGCGATCGTGGTCCACTTCTCCGCCGCGAGCAGGGCCTGCTCGGCCAGCCGGTTCTGCCGCTTCACGCCGGAGTGCGCGGCGTAGCAGCCGATCGCGTGCGGTTGCAGCTCGGACGGATGCACCGGAATGTCGTCGAACGCGCGGGCCTCGTCGAAGAACCGCCGCATCGTCGACGGGAACATCTCCGGATACAGGTCCCGCTCGGCGAGCTGTTTGATCGACTCGATGTTCGCGATGGTCGGGCCGCCGCCGTGGTTGCCGACGCCGTAGAACACCATCAGCGGCTCCGCGGTCACCGGCAACTGCTGCAGCGCCTTGGTGACATGGCCGGAGATCTCACCACCGGGCGAGCAGTACTCGTGCGGGATCCGGTACGCGAGCACCCGCGAACCGTCCGCTGCCTCCCACCAGAACTTCTGACCGGGCAGCTCCCGCTCGTGCGCCTGCGGGCGGAGGAACGCATACGAGTCCAGACGGGACTTACTCAGCAGTTGCGGCAGCGTCGCGTTGTGACCGAACGGGTCGACGTTGCACCCGACGGTCGCGATCACACCCAGGTTCTCGGCGAGCCAGCGCTGTGAGTAGAGCGCGTGCCGGACGAACGCCTCGCCGCCGGGAAGGTTGCAGTCCGGCTCGACCCACCAGCCGCCGACGATCTCGAACCGGCCTTCCACGACCCGCTTGCGGATCCGCTCGAAGAGACCGGGGTCGTGCTCGGCGATCCAGCTGAAGTATGCGACCGAGTCCGCGGTGAAGACGTAGTCCGGGTACTCGTCCATCCGGTCCAGCGCCGAGCGGAACGTGGCTCGCACCTCCTCGTAACCCTCCTGCCACTGCCAGAGCCACACCGCGTCGATGTGGGCGTTGCCGATCATGTGGAGTGGTCCGCGACTGGTCATGGGGCCTCCCGGCGTGGACTGAGGAGTGGAGGGAGCGAAGCGACCGGAACGACGAGGGAAGGCCGGGAGTCACAGCCCCATGACCCGCCGCGCCGGAGGCGCGGCATGTGCACAGTCATGGTTGCTCCTCGGAGTCGGAGGCCCAGCGGTCGACGAGCTCGCTGACCAGGTGCAGGGCGAGGACGTGCATCTCCTGGATGCGGGCGGTTTCCTGCGCCGGCACGACGACGGCCAGGTCGGCCGCGTCCGCGAGCGCCTGCCCGCGGACCGAGGTGAACGCGACCGTGCAGGCGCCGTTCGCCCGCGCGGCCGCGAGGCCTTTGACCACGGTGGGGGACGTGCCGGAGGTGCTGAATCCGACGACCACGTCCTGCGGCCGGGCCAGCGCCCTGACCTGCCGCGCGAACACGTCGTCGTACGCATAGTCGTTCGCGATGCAGCTGACGACCGCGGCGTCGCCGATCAGTGCGACCGCGGGCAGCGGGCGCCGTTCTCGCAGGTAGCGGCCGATCAGCTCGCCGGCGAGGTGCTGGGCGTCCGCGGCCGAACCGCCGTTGCCGAACGTGTAGAGCACGCCGCCGGCTGCCAGGCGTCGGATCAGCTCGTCGGCGACGGCTTGCACCTGGGGGAGCTCGGCGCGCATTGCCGCGGCCACTTCCGAATGGCGATCGAGCTGCCCGTCGAGCAGTCCTTGGAGCCTCGTCGTCACGCGTCCTCCAACCGCTCGTACGCAATCGCTGCGGCGCCGAGCACTCCGACCGCATCACCGTGCCGGCTGAGCACGACGTCACTGGCGCGCGCGGCCGGTGGCATCGCCTGCCGGAGCGCGGCCTCCCGCACCGGGTCGAGCAGTTGCGCACCGGCCCTCGTCACGCCGCCGCCGAGCACGACGAGCTCCGGCTCACAGACGTTGATGAGCACGGCGACCATCCGTCCGAGCATCGCGGTGGTCTCGTCCCACACCGCCCGCGCGACCGGATCGCCCGCACGAGCATGCTCCGCGACGTCCTTCGCGGTGACGGTCAGCCGGGACAGCGTCGACTCCGCTGCGGCCGCCGCCTCGGTTGCCCGGCGGGCGATCGACGTACCGGAGACGTACGCCTCCGCGCAGCCTCGGGCGCCGCAACCGCACTGGCGGCCCTGCCAGTCGATCACCACGTGCCCCAGCTCACCACCCTGCCGGGCGGCGCCGTGAAACAGTTTGCCGGAAGCAACGATGCCGCCGCCGAAGCCGGTCGACACCGTCAGGTAGACGAGGTTCTCGACACCCCAGCCACCCCAGCGGTACTCGCCGAGGGCTGCCGCCGTGGCGTCGTTCTCGACATACGCCGGGACGCCGAACCGCTCCGCCACCAACTGACCGAGGGGCACCGAGTCCCAGCCCGGCAGGCCCGGCGGCCCCAGAATCACCCCGGTCACCGGATCGAGCGGCCCCCCGCACCCAATACCCACCACGCCGACCTCGTCGATCGACGAGCGTGCCTCGGCAAGTGCTTGCTCGCCGAGGTCCAGCAGGCGTTTGACGACCGCGGTGGGACCTTCGCCCACCACGGTCTCGATCTGGCAGAAGGACCGCACGATGCCGTCGCGGGCGACGACGCCGGCGGCGAGCTTGGTGCCGCCGACGTCGAGGGCGAGGACGGGCTGCTGCTGGGTCACACTCAGCCTTTCTGCGCGGTCGTTGCCACGCCGTCGAGGATGTAGCGCTGACCGAAGGCGAACAGGATGATCATCGGCACCACGGCGATCACGCTGGCGGCCACCGCGATCTCCCACTCGTAGTGACCCGAGAGGGCGAAGGCGTCGATGATCTGCTTCAGGCCGCGCGGCATCGTGAAGTACTCCGTGGTCTGCAGGTAGATCAGGGGTTTCATCAGGTCGGACCAGCTCGCCTTGAACTCGAAGACGAACACGATCACCAGCGCCGGCTTGCACAGCGGGAACGCGACCCGCCGGAACATACCGACGTAGCTGCAGCCGTCGACCCGCGCCGCCTCGAAGAGCTCGCGCGGGATGCCGAGGAAGAATTGCCGCAGCAGGAAGACGTAGAAGGCGGAGCCGAACAGGTTCTGCGCCCAGAGCGGGATCTGGGTGTCGATCATGCCCAGCCTGTTCCAGATCAGGTACACCGGGATCATCGTCACCGCGCCCGGCAGCATCATCGTCGACAGCAGGATGCCGAACAGGATGTTCCGCCCGCGGAACCGGAAGTACGCGAACCCGAACGCAACCACGGCGCTCGACAGCGTCACGGCGGCAGCCGCCATGAACCCGACGGTGAGCGAGTTCGTCAGCCAGCGCAGCACGGGCGCGGTGTCCCACACCCGCACGTAGTTCGACGGCTGGAAGACCTCCGGGATCAACCGGTTGTCGAACACCTGTGACCGCGGCTTCAGCGATGCGGACACCAGCCACACCAGCGGATACACGAACGCGACCGTCGCCAGGGTCAGGAACACGAAGAACGGCAGACGCCGCCAGGAGAGGGTCATCAGCGCTCCCCGTGGTAGTACACGTAGCGGTTGCCGATCCGGACCTGCACGAACGTGATCGCCATGATGATCACGAACAACAGCCAGGCCATCGCCGAGGCAAAGCCCATCTTGAAGAACTGGAACGCGTTCTGGAACAGGTAGACCATGTAGACCAGCGACTCGTCGGACGCGGTCGCCTTCTGCTGCGGCCCGTAGAACATCGTGTAGGCCTGGTCGAACATCTGCATCGCCGCGATCGTGTGGGTGATCACGGTGAAGAACAACGCTCCGGAGATCATCGGCACGGTGATCCGGAAGAATCGCGTCACCGGTCCGGCGCCGTCCAGTTCGGCCGCTTCGTACAGCTGTTTGGGTACGCCGTTCAGCGCGGCCAGGTAGATGATCACGGTGCCGCCGACGGTCCACAGGCTGACGATCGCAAGCGACGGTTTCAGCCAGTTCGGATCCGCGGTCCAGTTCGGTCCGTTGATGCCGAACCAGCCGAGCACCTTGTTGATCAGGCCCTGCTGCCCGTTGAGCAGCAGCAGGAACATCGCCGCCGCGGCGACCGCCGGGGTCATCTCCGGCAGGTAGAACGCGGTCCGGAAGAAGCCGCCGGCCCTGCCGACCCGCTGCAGCATCATCGCCAGCGCGAGCGCGAAGATCGTCCCGAGCGGAACGAACATCGCGGCGTACACGAAGGTGTTGCTGAGCGACTTGAGCACCCGCGGGTCGTCGAACAGCTCGCGGTAGTTGTCCAGGCCGACCGCGTGCGGCGCCTGGATCATCTGGTAGTCGGTGAACGAGAGCACCAGACTGGCGATCATCGGGCCCGCGGTGAAGATCAGGAACCCGATCACCCACGGCGAGATGAACAGCCAGCCGGCCCGGTCCTCCCGTTTCGCCAGCGGACTTCGCTTCGGCCGCCGGCGCCGCGCGGGCTTTGCCTGCTCGCGCGTCGCCGGACGCTCGACGGTCGTCGTCATGTCAGCCCTGGGCGGCCTTGTCGAAGGCGGCCTTCGCCTCGGACTGCGCCTGGTCGAGAGCGGCCTGCGGGGTGACCGAGCCGCCCAGCGCCTTGGCCACCGCACTCTTCCAGGCCGCGTCGATCTCGGCGCCGGCCGGCGACGGGTTCAGCGACTTCGCCTTGTCGAGCACGTCGTAGTAGTTCTTGATCGCCGCGTCGAACCCGGCGTCGCCGCTGGGCTTCAGGTACTGCGCCTTGATCTCGTCGTCGGCCTTCTTGTTACCGGTGAACAGGCCGGTGAAGAAGCTCTTGTCCTTGGCAACGGTCTGCATCCGCGCCTCGGCCGCCTTGTGCCAGGTCTCCGCCGAGGTCAGCGTCTTCGCCCACTGGCAGGCGGCGTTCGCGTTCTTCGCGCCCTTCGGGACCACCCAGGCCGAGCCGCCGATGGTGCTGATCGGTTGCCCTTGGCGGTCGGTGAACGGCGTCGACTGCAGCTTCAGCCCGTTCGCCCGGGAGTCCAGCAGAACGTTCACGTACCAGTTCTCGATCGGGAACGCGGCCAGCTGGTCCTTGGTGAACTGGTTCTTCGCACCGAACAGGTCGAAGGTGTCGCGGAAGGTCTTGAAGTTGGACCAGCCGCCCTGGTCGTTGATCAGCTTGATCGTGAACTGCAGCGCCTCCACGGCCTTCGGGTCGTTCAGGTTCGGCTCGCCGCCCGGCTTCACCAGTTCCGCGCCGTTCGCCATCGCCCAGAGCGGGAAGAAGTCCGGCATCTTCGGGTCGTACCCGATCCGGGCGGGGCGCCCGTTCTTCGCCTTGTAGAGCTTCTTCGTGGTCGCCTCGAGCTTGTCCCAGTCGGTGGTCTGGATATCACCGACCTGCACCCCGGCGGACTTCAGAGCGGTTTCGCTGATCAGGTTCGTCGACACCGTGTAGAACTCCGGGATGCCGTAGGTCTTGTCCTTCAGCTTCACCTCGCTCAGCGCTGCCTCGCGGTACTGTGTGGTATCGATGCCAGCATTCTTGATGCAATCGTCGAGCGGCTGGATCGCGCCCTTCGCCGCGTAGGTTCCCACCAGGTTGCGGGCCATGTAGACGACGTCCGGCGGGTTGCCGCTGGACACCGCGGTGAGGAACTGCTGGGCGTCGAAGTCGCCCTTGTTGTTCTGCACCGTGACGCCGGGGAAGGCGGTCTTGAACGCGGTGATCCGGGACTGGGCCACCTCGTCCTCGCCGCTGAAACCCATGATTTTCAGGCTTCCGGACGGGGTCGAGGCTGCCGAGCCCTGGTCGTCGCTGCCGCCGCCGGCGTCCTTCTTGCCGACGCCGGCGCAGGCAGTGAGGGCCAGCGCGCCGGCCGCGAGCACCACGGGGAGGCGCAGGTGCTTCATGAGGTTGCTCCTAACGTCGACAGGGGACGTGCGGCCGAATGTGGTATCGATGCCACATTTCCGGATTGCAGGAACCGTACGGGTGCGGCCGACCGGCCGTCAAGACGTCAGCGCCGAGCTTGTGGACAACTCGGCGCGGGGCTCAGCGCGGAGCGGGCCCGGTGGATCCGCGGACGACCAGACGGGCCGGCACCTTGACCAGCCGGCGCTTCGGCGTGAGCTCGCCGCGGATCCGCGCGAGCAGCAGGCGCGCGCAGCTGCGACCCATCTCCACCGTGCTCTGGTCGACGGTGGTCAGTGCGGGCTGGACCAGCGACATCCACGGCACGTCGTCGTACGCAGCCAGGCTGATCTGCCTCGGGATCTTCAGCCGCCGGTCCTTCAGCTCGGCGAGCGCGCCCTGCGCGAGCACGTTGTTCGCGGAGATCAGCGCGGTGACCTCGTGGTCGTTGAGCAGCTTGCGGGTCGTCAGCCGGGCCGCGTCCGCGTCGAAGCTCGTGTAGGCGATCAGGTCCTCGTCGACGGCGAGGTCGTTGTCCGCGTGCGCGGCCCGGAAGCCGGCGAGCCGACCGGCGCCGGTCGACCACTTCGTCTCGTCGATGAGCAGCCCGATCCGTGCGTGGCCGAGCGCGATCAGATGCTCGGTCAGCTCCCGCGCGCCGCTCTCGTTGTCGCTCAGCACGACGTCGCTCTTCGACCGGCCGAGCTCGCGGTCGGCGCAGACCACGTGCACGCCGTTGTCCTGCAGCATCTGCGGACACTTGGCGGTTACCGGCGTCACGATCACACCCGGCACCCGCATCGCCAGCAGCGTCTCGGCTGCCTGCAGCTCCTCGGCCGGGTCGCCGTTGTCGTTGACGAGCACCATCTGGTACCCGCCGGCGCGCAGCTCCTGCTCGATCCCGGCCGCGAGGTCGGCGTAGAACGGGTTGCGGAGATCCGAGATGAGCACACCGATCGACGTCGACGTCCGGCTCCGCAAGTTGCGGGCGTTGTGGTCGGTCACGTATCCGATCCGCTCGGCCGCCGCCTGCACCCGGGCCCGTACGGCGGGCGACGCGTAGCCCCGCGTGTGCAGCGCACGGGACACCGTCGACGGCGAGACACCGGCCTCCCGCGCGACGTCCTGCACAGTGGGACGGCGTACGGGCGCCTGCGTCGGTGGTGGCACCGCCCGCGCCGCCTGCCCCCGGGGACTCATGGCCCGCAGTCTAGATGCTCAAGCGCGCCCTGTACCGGTTCCACGTGTCCTTGACGGCGTCGTAGTCCTCGGCGCGGAAGTCGTACCGGTCCATGTCGGTGCCGTCCACGTAGTACAGCGCAGGCACCCCTAAGGAGTCCTGAATCCGCAGGTAGCTGCGCCACTCCGCATGGCTGGGCATCATCCAGCCGTCCGTGTCCACACCGAGCTCCGGCACCACCGAGCGCACCACTCCGGCCCGGTAGGTCATGTGACGAGCTACATAGCCCGGCTCGGCCGTGTGGTCGTGCAGTACGTCGTTCAGCCGGATCATGTCGGTGACGTCGAGAAACGCCGGGTCAGGAGTGTGGGTGACGACAAGTGCGTCCGGCTTGACCTGCTTGGCGGTGTCGTAGACCAGGCGCAGCTGTTCGTGCAGCAGTGCGGCGCCCCACCGCGTGCCGCTGTGCCGCAGCGACGAGCCGGAGGGCGTGCGCGCTGTGAAGTCGATCTTGAAGCCGTCGGCGTCGAGACCGTCGGCCGAGAGCATGTATGTCACCGCATCCCGGATCAGCTCGACACAAGCCGGTGAGTCGGCGTCCAGCCCGACCGGTTCACCTGAGGCGTCGGTGATGCACGCATCGAGCGGAGCGCCTTCGTAGTCCCAGGCCTTCCACCAGAGCAGCACACGTTGGCCGGCCGCATGCCGCTTGGCGATCCACCCCGGCAGGTCGCTCCAGCGATCCGGGTCGGGCCGGCAGGTCGCATACGACGCCTGCCACTTGTCGTCGATGACCACTGTCTCCGGCACGATGCCCTGGCTCGCGAGGGTCTCCAGGAACAGGTCGTAGTTCGACTGGGTGGCCAGCGGCTGTGGCGGCTGATCAGTGCGTACGCCGAGAGCGCACTGCGCACCCCAGCCGCAGAAGATCGTCCCGGTCCACCAATCCGGCCGCTCGGCCGCCCGCGTCGGCACGACACCCGCCGAATCGAGCAGCTTCCGATGGCGGACCAGCACCGCCTCCGGCGAGTCGCTGCCGAGGTGAATCACAAGCAGCGGTGTCGTGAAGGTTCCCTCGACCGCTGTCTGTCCCTCGTAGTCCAGTTGGAGATTGAAACCACCGGTCACTGGCCGATAGTGGTAGCTGGTGAAGTTCTGCTCGTTGACCGGCGCAACGACGCTGAACCCTGTCCACGCCGACGACGCCGACGACGACGACGCCGACGACGCCGCCGCGGCGAAGCACCATGGCGCCGGAGTGAACAGCCACCTCTCGATCCCCGGCTCGCCGCCCTCGCCGCAGACGCTGATCGTCGCCGGCTCGACAGCGTCCCGGATCACCCGCGACGGGTGGTCCGGGTTGGGTGAGTACACCTTCTCCAGCCGGGATCCACTCGGCAGGAATCCACGCGGCGTACGTCGGCCTCCGAGCAGATGTACGTCCGTCAGCCGACCGCTGCCGGTCACCGTCGTCTGCACCTCGATGCGGTCCGGGAGGAAGCGAGTCGTCGTCACCCGGCTCTCCCAGACCGAGCTGCGCGCCGTCACCCGCACCACGTCGGCCTCCGACGTGTCGACCTCGAAGGACGAGCTCTCGTCGAAGCCGCCCACAGTGTCGAGCGAGGCGAACAGCCGCAGGTCGAACAGGACCTGCCCGTCCTGGCTGACGGTCGCATACCCCTTCGGGGCGTTCACGCTGTAGTCCACAAGGTTCCCTTCACGAAAGGCGTACGTCGACCAGGGCCTCGGCCAGCTGACCCAGATACATCCCGTCCCGCGTGACAGCGGCCGCGATCCGCTCCCGCCGTACCGCTTCGGTCACGTGCGGGACGACGGCGAACTCGCTCGTGCCGACCCGGCGGCACTCCCAGCCGGCAGGTACGACGAGGTCCGCCGGCACACTGACCCGAACGGTGAACGGCTGTCCGTTGACCGCCTGCACCCGGTACGGCGAGATGCGAACCGCGCCCGCGAACACCGGGTCGTCCGGTGGCAACAGCGCCCGGTGCACCCGGGCCACCTCGTCACCGAGCCGCACCAGCTCATCCAGGTACGACGGGGTCACTGGCCGCGGATCCCAGTGACCGGAAATCATCAGCTCCGGCTGCAGCCGCTTGTAGAGCGCGGCCGACGCCGCGTAGTCCTCGGCCGCGAACGCGTTCGCGTACTGGAAGTTCGGGATCTCCGGGTCGCCGTCCGGTGACCAGCTACCGGTCTGCTGGTCGCCCGTGGCCAGCACTCGCCGGCCGTCCACCTCGAACCCGATCGCCGACGCGTAGAGCGTGTGGCCGGGCAGGGCGTACATGGTGAGCTCGTGCTCGCGCCACCGGATCCCAGCACCGTGGTCGACGTGCTGCGCACACGGAATCGGCTCGTACCAAAGGCAGGGCAGGTCGTAGTGCGTCGGGTTCTCCAAGACGTGCGCCACCGGCCCGGACGCCCAGACCTCGGTCCCGTGCACGTCCCGCATCAGGTTGAACGCGGCAACGTGGTCGTCGTGGTAGTGCGTCGGGATCGCGACCTCGACGCGGTCGATGCCGTAGTCGCGTCGCAGCGCGCGCAGGCTGGGCAGCCACGGCCGGACGACGTGCCGCGGCCCGCCGGTGGGGATGCTGGTGGTCAAGTCGTAGCCGTAGTCGATCAGCAGCGCCGTGCCCGAGTCGCTCAGCAGCACATAGCTGCGCGACTCGCTGGTGCGGTTCATCAACAGGTGCGGGCTCAGCTCGACGTACGGGTCTTCGAGCTTGTCGAGCAGGCCGCTCGGCGTCCCGAGGCGCACGGTGATCAGGTCTTGCAAGGCCGCGCAGGTCTTGTGCACAGCCGCGGCGGGGTCGTCCATGCGGGACCCGTGACTGGGCAGCAGCGCACGTGGTGAGTGGTCGAGCAACTGCATCAGGGAGGCCATGGTCATCGCGGCTCCCTCCATCCCGACGTACGACCACTGCAGCGCCGCGGCCGACCACACCTTGCCCGGACTGTGGATCAGGTCACCGGTGAAGGCATAGCCGTCGATCAGGTAACTGACGCTTCCCGGTGTGTGGCCCGGGGTCGGCAGTGTCCGGACGGACAGATGGCCGATCTGCGCGGTGCTGTAGTCCTTCATCACCCCGGCCACCGGCACCGACGAGAGTGCCGAGAACCGGTCCGTGTGCAGATCGTAGTTGTTGACCAGGTTTCGTCGCTGCCAGTGATGATCGGCGTCCGCGATCAGGTCGGCCTCGTTCTCCGGCACCCAGATCCGCGCTCCGGCAGCCGCCAGCCTCGGGAGCCCTTCGACCTGGTCGCGGTGGTGGTGCGTGACCAGCACGTCGGACACCGCGTCCACGCCGTACGACGACAGCCGGTCGAGCCAGCGCCCGCTGCCGGCATCGACCGCCACGGCCGTCCTCGTCGACGGGTCGACGAGCAGGTACACCAGGCAGGTGTCTTCGATGGCGTGCAGGATCACATCCAGCACCCTAAGGGCAGACCTGGAATCGATTCCACTCCGGCCGCAGCCGTCAGAGATCGGCGAGCGCCTCGGGCACGGTGCCGTAGATGCGGAACTGGCCGCCGAGACCGGTGATCGTCAGCGGACGGTCGATCGGGCGCCCGACGCCGACCAGGGCGAGCGTGATGTTGTGCTCGCCGGCCAGGTTGCGGGCCTCGACGAGGTTGCCGAGGCCGGCCGAGCTGCAGAACGTCACAGCGGACACGTCGATCAGGACCAGCCGGGCCGGCGGTGCGACCGCGGCGCGGATCGCCTCGGCGGCGAAGTCGGTGCTCGCGATGTCGATCTCGCCGGACATCCGGACCAGCAGGACGTCGGGCGCCAGTACCTCGGTGACCGCGTCGAAGGTGGTACGGATCATCTCGCCGTCCCGCGGCTCTGGGTGGCTGGTCACGCGGGTTCTCCCCCGGGGTAGCGCCACGAACGCGGGTCCTGGCGGAAATGGAACTGCCCTGCGCTCCCACCGTATGCCCCAACCTGCGAGCCTCACAACGGGTCTGCCACCGATGGACGCCGGAGCGTGACCTCCCGGCTGCAAGCGCTCCGGGTTGAAGCAAACGTCGGACCCGCAACGGTGATAGACAAAGCGGTATGGGCGTTCTCGATGGCAAGGCTGCATTGGTCACCGGAGGGTCGCGGGGCATCGGCGCCGCGATCGTACGACGGCTCGCCGCGGACGGCGCCGTGGTGACCTTCACGTATGCGAGCAGTGACGCGGCCGCGGCCGATGTCGTGACGCAGGTCAAGGCGGCCGGCGGCCGGGCGATCGCCGTCCGGGCGGACCAGGCCGACCTGTCCGGGATCGACGAGCTGTTCGCCCAGGCGGCCGAGCCGACCGGGACGCTGGACATCTTCGTC
Source organism: Kribbella sp. NPDC003505 (assembly GCF_040610875.1). Lineage (NCBI taxonomy): Bacteria > Bacillati > Actinomycetota > Actinomycetes > Propionibacteriales > Kribbellaceae > Kribbella > Kribbella sp. NPDC003505. The sequence continues at coordinate 170,561 of NZ_JBEXNA010000013.1, forward strand.
TGCAACGCGGCGCAGGCGCTGGTGAAGCCGATCGCCGACGTCACGGTCGAGGACTACGACCAGCTGTTCGCGACCAACGTCAAAGGTCCGTACTTCGCGATCCAGCGCGCCGGCCAGGTGCTGCCCGACGGCGGCCGGATCGTCGCGCTGTCGACGCTGAACACCGTGCTGCCGGGCCCCGGGATCTCGCTGTACGCCGCGAGCAAGGCCGCGCTCGAGCAGTTCGTGAAGATCGCCGCACGGGAGTACGGGCCGCGCGCGATCACCGTCAACACGGTGTCGCCCGGCGCGACGGACACCGACATGTTCCACGACCACAACCCGCCCGCGGCCGAGGAGGCGCTGGTCGGCATCACCGCGCTCGGCCGGATGGGCGAGCCGGCCGAGGTCGCGGACGTGGTCGCCTTCCTCGCCGGTCCGGACGCCCGCTGGATGACCGGGCAGAACCTGCGTGCGACCGGAGGGATGCTGGTCTGACTACCACGAGCCTGATCGCCGAGGTCGACGCCGCAGCGGACCCTGCGGTGGCGGAGGTTCTCACGCGCTACTTCCAGCTCCAGCCCGGCGGGTACGGCCACGGCGACCGGATGATCGGCGTCAAGCTCTCGACCATCCGCGGCATCCTCAAGCCGTACCTGCGGGCCGATCTGCCGCTGCCTCAGCTGGAGCAGGCGCTGACCAGCCCGGTGCACGAGCATCGCCTCGCGGTCCTTTGCCTGCTGGCCGATCGCGCGTCCCGCAGTCTCAAGCCGCGGACCGCGGACCCGCACGAACTCGCCGCCATCTACGAGCTGTACCTGCGCAGTACGCCGCACATCAACAACTGGGATCTGGTGGACTGCAGCGCTCCCCAGATCGTCGGCGGATACCTGCTCGACAAGCCGCGGGACCCGCTCTACACACTGGTCCGCTCGAGCTCGCTCTGGGAACGCCGGATCGCGCTCGTCGCCACGCAGTACCTCATCGGCGCCGGACAGACCGCCGACACCTACAGACTGGCGGCCGAGGTGCTCGACGATCCGGAAGACCTTGTGCACAAGGCGTCCGGCTGGATGTTGCGGGAGGCGGGCAAGCGGGTGTCCGAGGAGGAACTGCGCGCCTTCCTGGACCGGTACGCGACCCGCATGCCGCGCACCATGCTCCGCTACGCCATCGAGCGTCTCGACCCGGACAGCCGGAAGGCCTATCTCGCGCGATAAGTCGACAAATCAGTTCGGCGTCCGGCTCTGTGCGTACGGCGGGGCCTCGAGTGCGCAATGCACATGGTGCTCGACGGGGCGCGGCTCGCGCAGCTTGCTGCGCTCGCCCAGCGTCACCCACGCGATCACGCCGCCGGCCGCCGCCAGCCCGGCGGAGATCCACAACGCCCGGCCGAATCCGTTGTGGAAGGCAACGGGATCGAGATAGGTGTCGCCGGTGATGCCGGCCGCTATCGGGATGGCCGCGACCGCCATCAGCTGCCCGGTCCGTGCCACGGCATTGTTCACGCCGGACGCGATCCCGGCGTGGTGGTCCTCGACCGACGCCATCACGGTCGCGGTCAGCGGCGCCACGGTCGCGACCAGGCCCAGCCCGAGCAGGACGACGGCAGGCAGTACGGCGCTGTAGTAGCTCGTGCCGGTGTTGATCCGCAACATCAGCAGGAAGCCGCCCGCCATCAGCAGCGGCCCGACGGTCATCGGGATGCGCGGGCCGATCCGGTCGGCGAGGCCCCCGGCGTACCCGGACAGGACGAGCATCAGGACGGTCATCGGGAGCAGCGACGCACCGGCCCAGAGGGCGGAGTAGTGCAACGCGGTCTGGAGGTAGACCACGACGAGGAACGTCGCCGTGCCGAGCGCGCCGTACACGACGACGGTGACCAGGTTCGCGGCGGTGAAGCGGCGGTTGGCGAAGATGCTCAGCGGCAGCATCGGGTACTTGCCGCGCCGTTCCACCTCGACGAATGCCGCGAACGCGACGACTCCGATGACCAGGCTGGTCAGCACCATCGGATCGCCGAACCCGTGGTCGCCGGCGCTGATCAGGCCGAACGTGAGCGCGGCCAGACCCAGTGTCGCCAGGACCGCGCCGTTGATGTCGAGCTTGCCGGCGGCCTCCTCGTCGCGGGTCTCCGGGACGTGGCGCAGCGTCACCAGCACGGTCGCCAGTGCGAGCGGCACGTTGAGCAGGAAGATCAGCTGCCAGGAGCCGCGGTCGACCAGCGTGCCGCCGACGAACGGACCGACGGCCGCCGCGACCGAGGTCAGGCCCGACCAGGCGCCGACCGCCTTGCCGCGGTCGGAGCGCTGGAAGGTGGTCTGCAGGATCGCCAGGCTGCCCGGTGTCAGCAGCGCGCCGCCGATGCCCTGCAGGACGCGGCCCGCGATCATCACCTCGAGGTTCGGTGCGACCGCGCACACGACGGAGGCCGCCGCGAACCAGATCACTCCGACCACGAACGTCCGCCGCCGCCCGAGCCGGTCGCCGAGCGAGCCGCTGAGCAGGACCAGCGAGGCGAGCATCAACATGTAGCCGTTGACGATCCACTGCAGACCGGCCATACCGGCGTTCAGGTCCTCGCCCATCGCCGGCAGTGCGACATTGACGACCGTCCCGTCCAGGAAGGCCATCCCCGAGCCCAGCGCCGTCGCGGCCAGCACCCACCGGCCCCGCGCGGTACCCAGGGCGATCCGCTCTTCAGTCATACGGTCAGCGTGGCAGATCCAGCTGCAGTACGACGAGCGCCTTGTCCGCCGGGATCCCGGACCGGATCGCGAGGTGCGGCGGATCGCCGACCGCGCACCGGGTCTCGGTCAGCAGCGGGCAGACCGCGTTGAGCAGTCCGCTGGTGACGGTGAGGTCGGTCGGCAGCGTGTTCTCGACGCCGGCGGTCAGTGGCCGGATGGCCGCCCCGGCCCGGGTCGACTCCGACGGGCTGGCGAGCACCGTCGAGCCGGACAGCCGGTACGTCAATTGGATCCGGGTCGCCGCGACCGTCAACGGAATGTAGTCGGACGCGGTCAGCGTGGTGTTCCCGAGCGGCACCGATTGGTTGTCGGCGAGCACTTTCAGATTTGTCACCCGCGGCGTCGTCCGGGCCATCATTCCGGGCAGGTGCTCACCGGTCGCCGGCACCTGCAGCGGCAGAATGTCGGTGGCCTCGGGCAACATCAGGTTCTCGGTGACGTCGAACGATCCGTCCGGGCGCGGCACGGCGGTCAGCTTGATCCCCGCGGTCTGTTGTCCGGTGCCCGGTGTCCGCGTCGTGTTCGGGGCGGCCGGGGCGGACGGCGGCAAGGTGCCGAGGCCCGGGCTCGGCGCCGCCGGCTCGACGGACCCGCCCGAACACGCTGCGGTCGCGCCGTACCCCAGCAGCAGCGCGACCACCGCCAGGTATCTGGCGCCGGTGCGCCGGGGTTCCTCCGCCCCCGATGTGCCGGCCGGGAGGAACCCGGGACGCCCCTGTCCTGCCACGCGGCCACCGCCCCCCAAAACGGACCTGACCGTTTCCCCTGGCGATCGGGTCGGACTTCCGCATACGATACGCCCCAATTCTCGGGGGCGGGCAATTCTTGACGCTATTTTCCGATGAACTTCGGAGGGGGAGAAGAATGCGGGGACGGAGTGTGCCCGGGCAATCCCGGGCGGTAAACAGTGACGTATCGAGAATTCACGGTCCGGTAATTCGGCGGATGCTTCCGCTGCTGCTGGCAGTCCTGGTCGCGGCGGCCCCGGCGCTGCTCACCGCGCCGGCCGAGGCGGCCGCGGGCGCGAACCTGTACTTCGTCCAGGGCCTGCCGGGGCGCACCCTGGACATCAGCGTCGACGGCCGTCAGGTCGCGACCGGGGTGGCCGGCGGGAAGCTCGTCGGGCCGTTCGGGGTGGCCGCCGGGAACCGGATGGTGACCGTCCGGCAGAACGGGAAGCTGGTGATCCAGCGCGAGGTGTCCGCCGGGTCCGGGGCGAGCCTGGACGTCGTCATCCATCAGCCGGTGTCGCCGACGGGCGCGCCGCTGATCACGACGTACGTGAACCAGTTGACCGCGGTGCCGAAGGACAAGGGCGGTCTGCGGGTCGCGCACGACGCGGCCGTCGGTCCGGCCGACATCAGGGTGAACGGGAAGGTGCTGTTCCAGAACGTCGCGAACGGGGAATCCCTGGACGTGGTCGTTCCGGCCGCCACCTACAAGGTCGACATCGTGCCGACCGGCGCGACGTCGCCGGTCGTTCTGGGTCCGCTCGACCTGCCCGTTCAGGCCGGGTACCTGACCCGGGTGTTCGCGATCGGCGCCCCGGCGCAGAAGACGATGACCGTCGCGCTCGGCACGATCAAGGTTCCGGCCACCGGGTCGGACAAACCTGGTGTGGTGAACACCGGAACCGGCGGGCAGGCGGCAGGGCTCAACCAGGTGCAGAGCTCTGCCGGCCAGTCCGGTCTGTGGGTCGTGGTGTTCCTCGCCGCTCTCGGCGTGGCGGTCGTCACCGGCCGGAAGGTGGTTCGTCGCTGAAGCGGCAGTTGGTCGGTACGACGTTGTGCTGTCTCGCCCTGGCCGGCTGTGCGGCCGGGGCGGGCAGCGCGACGCCTTCGCCGAAGGCCACGTTCAGCTTCACGGTCGGCCGTCCGCCGCCGGTCGCCGAGCCGACCACGCCGCTGTCGACCACGCCGCTGTCGACCACACCGCCGGCGGCGCCACCAGGGCGGATCGGCACGCCGGCGCCGAGTCAGCGGATCCGCTTCGTGCCGCAACGGATCGTGTTGCCGGGCGGCGCGAACGCGTCCGTTCTCCCGGCGACGACGGTCGCCGGCCAACTCCAGGTGCCGACGGCACAGCACGTCGGGTGGTGGGACGGCGGCGCCGAGGCGGGTGATCCGTTCGGCTCGGTGGTGCTGGCGGGGCATGTCGACAGCAAGACCGAGGGGCTCGGGTTCTTCGCCCGGTTGCCCGAGGTGCGGCGCGGTGAGGTCGTCGCACTGCAGGGCTCCGGCCACACGGCGTCGTACCGGGTCGTCTCGGTCGTGTCCGTCCGGAAGGATGCGCTCGCGACGAAGAGCGGCGCCTTCGACCAGACCGTCGACCACCGGCTGGTACTGATCACCTGCACGGGCGCGTACGACGCATCACGCGGCGGGTACGAGGACAACCTGGTGGTGACCGCCGAGCCGATCGGCCTCGCCCAGTGAGCACCTGCTCGCGACGGCGTGGGGTCGGGAGACATGCCCTAAGCTCGGCCGTCATGGCCAGGTATTTCGACATCCACCCGGAGAACCCTCAGCGGCGGTCGATCGGGCAGGTGGTGGATCTGCTGCGTGGGGACGGGCTGATCGCGTACCCGACCGACTCCTGCTACGCGCTCGGCTGTCAGCTGGGCAACCGGGACGGGATCGACCGGATCCGCACGATCCGGCACCTGGACGACCGGCACCACTTCACCCTGGTGTGCGAGAACTTCGCGCAGCTCGGTCAGTTCGTGCACATCAGCAACGCGGTGTTCCGCTCGATCAAGGCGGCCACGCCGGGCAGCTACACGTTCATCCTGCCGGCCACCAAGGAGGTGCCGCGCCGGCTGCTGCACCCGAAGAAGAAGACCGTCGGCGTGCGGATCCCGGACCACGTGGTCACCCAGGCGCTGGTCGCCGAGCTGGGCGAACCGCTGGTCTCCAGCACCCTGCTGCTCCCGGGCCACGAGGAGCCGATGACGCAGGGGTGGGAGATCAAGGAAGAGCTCGACAACCAGATCGACGCGGTCATCGAGGGTGAGGCCGGCACCGAGCCGACCACGGTCGTGGACTTCTCCGAGGACGGCCCCGAGGTGGTCCGGGTGGGCGCGGGAGACCCGGCTCCGTTCGAGTGACCCCTTGCGATTCGCAAGAAACTGCCTGATGGTGGCGGGTGAGCGTTAGTCAGTTACCTCACCCGCCCCGGAGGGACTCATGCGACGTGCTCTGCTCGCCCTGACCGTTCTGCTCCTCACCGCGCTGATGCCGGCCTCCGCGCAGGCCTACGCCAACGCCTTCTTCCCGACCCAGAGCAGCGGCAACCGCGGCGCCGACGTCCAGGCGATCCAGTTCCTGCTGCAGTACGCTGGGCAGTCGGTCGACGCCGACGGTGTCTTCGGCGCGACCACGGTCACGGCCGCGAAGGCGTTCCAGACCGCCAAGGGCCTGGGCGTCGACGGGGTCGTCGGACCGCAGACATGGGGAGCGCTGACGCCGACGCTCCGTTCCGGTGACAGCAACGCGGCGGTGAAGGCGTTGCAGGTCGAGCTGAACGCGAAGCGCCGCCTCAGCCTCCCGGTCGACGGCGTCTTCGGTACGGCGGTCCGCGACGCGGTCGTGTCGTTCCAGTCGCATGCGGGCATCGGCGCGGACGGCATCGTCGGTCCGATCACCTGGCGCAATCTTGCCTGGCACTACGACTACCCCGACTTCAGCGCGAACCTGTGCGACCAGGACCCGGACGGAAACGGTACGGCGGCCAACTGGGCAGCCGCCGCGCCGGTAGCGCAGATGGAAGCCGCGGCCCGCTCGTTCGCGTCGACCGGCCAGGGCAAGGTCCCGTACGGCGACGCGGGCTTCGAACACGGCGGTGACATCCCCGGCCACGCCAGCCACGACAACGGGATGGACATCGACATCTGGCCGATCCGTACCGACAACGGCCAGTGCACCGCGGGCCGGATCACCTGGGAGTCCACGACGTACGACCGGGCCGCTACCCGCCAGCTGATCCAGGCCGTCCGCGCCGCGGCGCCGGGCCATGTGAAGTACATCTGGTTCAACGACCCGACGCTGATCAGCGAAGGCCTGACGCAGCAGTGGCCGGCCCACGACAACCACCTGCACGTCCGCTACTGCGAGAAGGTCCACCCGAACAGCACCTACGTCTGCTGACACACTGTCCGGCGTGACCTACACACTCGATCTGAACCCCGACGAGCTGCTCACCACGACCCGCACCGTCCGCAAGCGGCTCGACCTCGAGCGGCCGGTGCCGATGGAGCTGATCCGGGAGTGCCTCGAGATCGCGTTGCAGGCTCCGTCGGGCAGCAATCGGCAGACGTGGCACTGGCTGGTGATCACGGACGCCGAGAAACGCGCCGCGGTCGGCGAGTACTACCGGCGGGCCGTCGAGCAGTACCTGGCCGGACCGGGCGCGGCGGGCAGGCTGCACGCCGACGATCCCGAGCGCGGGCCGGTCCAGCGCCGGGTCGGTGACAGCGTGGCCTACCTGGGCGAGCGGATGGGGCAGGTGCCGGTGCTGGTCATTCCCTGCCTGGAGGTGCGGAAGTTGCCGGCCGGGAACCAGGCCGGGCTGTGGGGCTCGATCCTGCCGTCGGCGTGGAGCTACATGCTCGCCGCACGGGCCCGCGGCCTCGGTACGGCGTGGACCACGCTGCACCTGACCTACGAGCAGGAGGTGTCCGAGCTGCTCGGGCTGCCCGAGGAGATCCGGCAGACGGTGCTGATCCCGACGGCGTACACGATCGGGACCGACTTCAAGCCCGCGGCCCGGCAGCCGCTCGACGACGTCCTGCACATCGACGGCTGGTGATCAGGACGCCGCCATCTCCTCGATGGTCAGGCCGCTGAGGACCGACCGGGGTTCCGTGACGGTCAGGTCGAGGTCCGGGTCGGCGTCGGCGTCCTTCACCTTCACCAGGAGCCAGTCACCGCCGGTGCGGGTGAAGGCCCAGGCGCCGTTGAGCTTGACGCCGTGCAGTTGCACTTTCAAGTGTCCGCGCTCGATCGCCTCGGCCGGGTCGACCAGTTGCTGCCGGTCGTCGCGGGTCAGGTTCGTGTAGACGCCGGCGTCCCAGACGATCACCGCACCGCTGCCGTACTGCGCGTCGCGATGCACGCCCTCGTACGACGCGTACTCCAGGTCGTGATCGCTCGTGAACACCGCGAGCCGCTTCACGATCGGGTCCAGCGACGGTCCGCGCGGCACCGCCCACGACTTGAGCACCCCGTCCACTTCCAGCCGTACGTCGTAGTGCAGGCGCCGGGCATCATGCAGCTGCACGACGAAGATCGGCCTGGTCATGGGTCACAGCCCCATGACCCAGCGCGCCGGAGGCGCGCAGTCAGTTGAGTCAACGGGGCTCCTTGATGAATTCGAGTTACCGCTAACGGTCTGTCATCTGGCGGTTGTAGGCTGGCCTCTGGCTGAGCAACCAGCCCTCCACACTCTCCTCCATCATCCGCCCCTGTCACGAAGCAGGTGCCATGCCCGTAGCCCCCTCACCGGCGCGGCCGATCGCCGTACAGATCCGCATCGGCGGACGCTGGATCGCGGGTCAGGAGCTGGGCCGCCGGACCGGAGCGGCCGGGACCGACGAGGTTCTCGTCAGTCACCACGGCCATCTCGTCTGGATCGACCAGCACCAGGTCCGCGAGTCCTGAAAGCTGAAAACCCTTACAGGTAAGGGGTTTCAGCAAAGAGCTTTCGCAACCAGGTTACCGATCTCGATCGCGGACGCCGACCCACTCGGGTCGAACAGCGTCCGGGTCAACGCGAACGTGACGCCTGAGCGGGTGTCCGCCCAGGCGGCGCTGCCACCCATGCCCGGCCAGCCGATGGTCGCCGGGCTCTCGTCGGCGCTCGACCCCAACCGCCCGATCGAATAGCCGAGCGCCAGCGTCGCCGGATTGCCGAGCAACTCGTCCTGCGCGACCAGGGCCGGTCCGGTGATCACCGGCACCGCCTCCGGCCGGACCAGCCGCACTCCGTCGACCTCGCCGATCAGGGCGGCGTACAGCTTGGCGATCCCGCGGGCGGTCAGGATCGCGCTCGACGCGTCCTCGATCGCGAGCAGCTCGGGCCGGTTCAGGTCGGCGGCCCGCGGCTGCAGCGCGCGCGGGACGACCTGCTCGAACATCCCGGCCAGCATCGCGAACGTCTCCTCCGCGCCCTCGGGCTCCACCAGCCGCGCGAGCCGGTGCCGCTGGCCTCCGGGCAGCGCGAAGAACACGTTTTCCTCCATGCCGAGCGGGGTCAGGATCTCCCGCAGTACGTCGGAGATCGTCCGGCCGGTCGCGCGCCGGACGATCTCGCCGACCAGGACCCCGAACGTCTCGGCGTGGTACGTCATCTTCGTGCCCGGCTCCCACCACGGCTCTGTGGCGGCGAGGCGGTCCGCCTGTTCGGGGAGCCCTGTCCGGGTCGTTCCGGGCGGCAGCGCGGGGAGGCCGACCGAATGGGTCAGCACGTGCCGCAATGTCGCCCTCTCCTTGCCGTGCGCACCGAATTCGGGCCAGATGTCGACGATCGGCCGGTCGTAGTCGAGGATTCCGCGATCCACCAGTACGTTGGCGACCGTCGCGGAAGCGCCCTTTCCGGTGGACGCGGCGAAGTACAACGTCTCGGGCGTGACTCCGTCGCCGGCGACCGCGTCCACGACCAGCTCGCCCTGCCGGTACACCGCGACCTGCAGACCGAGCTCGGTCCCGGCCAGCTCGTCGATCCGCCGTTGTACCTGGTCCTGAAGATCCATCCGTCCATCCTCTCTCTCGCGGGTACGTCGGAGACCGGGTGGATCTTTTGACACACTGCGCTGGTGGAACTGCGGCAGCTGGAGTACTTCGTGGCGGTGGCGCACGAGCGGAGCTTCACGCTGGCCGCCCGCCGGTTGCATGTGGTGCAGAGCGCGGTCAGTGCGGCGATTTCCGCGCTGGAGAAGGATCTGAAGGTGACGTTGTTCGAGCGCAACGCCCAGCGGGTGGTGCTGACCGAGGCCGGTACGGCGCTGCTCCCGGAGGCGCTCGCCGTGCTCGACGCGGTCCAGGGCGCCCGGGACGTCGTCGACGAGCTGGGCGCCGGGATGCGCGGGCGCGTGCGCGTCGGACTGCTGCCGGGGCTCGGGCTGATCGACCTGCCGGCAGCCGCGGGCGAGTTCCGCCGGCGGCATCCGAACGTCGAGCTGCAGCTGCGGGTCGAGCCGGAAGGGTCCGCCGGCGTCGTCGTCGGGCTCCGGAACGGCGATATCGACGTCGGTTTCCTCGGCGTCGCGCAGGGCAGCGTGCCGCGCGAGCTGACCGCCTGGGAGCTGCTGCGGGTTCCGCAGGTGCTGGCGGTACCGGTCGGGCATCGGCTGGCCCGCCGGCGGTCGGTGCGGGTGGCCGACCTGGCCGACGAGGCGTTCGTGGACTTCCCGCCGGGCTTCGGGACGCGGACGCTGATCGACCAGAAGTTCGAGGCCGCCGGGATCGAGCGGCATGTGGTCGTCGAGGCGATCGGCATCGAGAACGGCGTGCAGTTCCTGTCCCACGGGGTCGGCCTCGGCATCCTTCCGGCGTACGCCGTCGCGGACGTCGACGCGCTCCGGGCGGTGCCGATCGCGGACGAGACCTTCCAGTGGTCGCTGTACATGGCGACGTTGAAGCGGCGGAAGCCGACGGCCGCCCTGCGCGCCCTGCTCGGCCTGGTGGGCAGTCACCTGAACCAGCCGCCCGGCACCGAACTCGGCCGGGACTTGGATCAACAGAATTGATCTTCACATCGTTTTGATTCGTTGGATTTGATCCATCGGACGGCGCACGATCGAGATGTCAGCAGCCAACGACATCGAGATCAGGAGCAGGAACGATGACTGAACGAGTGGCGATCGTGACCGGCGCGTCGAGCGGGATCGGCCGCGAGGCCGCGGTCCGGCTCGGCCGCGACGGCTTCGCCGTGGTGATCGGGTACGGCGGCAGCCGGGCCGGCGCCGAGCAGACCGTCAAGGAGGTCGAGCAGGCCGGCGGACGCGCGATCGCGGTGCAGGCCGACGTGGCCGACGCGACCGCGGTGAGCGCGCTGTTCGACCGGGCCGAGGCCGAGTTCGGCGGTGTCGACGTGGTCGTCAACGCGGCCGGGATCATGCCGCTGGCGCCGCTGGCCGAGCTCGACCTGGACGTGTTCGACCAGGTCGTCCGGACCAACCTGCGCGGCACGTTCGTGGTCGACCAGCAGGCTGCCCGGCGGCTCCGCGACGGCGGCGCGATCGTCAACATCTCCAGCTCGCTGACGCTGCTCGCGCGCCCGGGGTACTCGGCGTACGCCGCGAGCAAGGGCGGCGTGGAGGCGATCACGCTGATCCTGGCCCGCGAGCTGCGCGGCCGGAACATCACCGTCAACGCGGTCGCCCCCGGCCCGACCGCGACGCCGCTGTTCCTGAACGGCAAGCCGCAGGAGCTGATCGACCGGATCACCGCCGAGCCGCCGCTCGAGCGGCTCGGGCAGCCCGAGGACATCGCTGAGATCATCGCGTTCCTGGCCGGCCCGGCGCGCTGGATCAACGGCCAGGTCATCTACGCCAACGGAGGTTCGGCAGCATGAGCAAGGTCGTTCTGATCAGCGGCGCGTCCAGTGGTTTCGGGGCCCTGACCGCCCGGGCCCTGGCCGACGCCGGACACACCGTGTACGCCGGGATGCGCGACATCGCCGGCCGGAACGCGGCGGCCGCCGCCGACGCCAAGCAGTACAGCGCCGGCCTCCGGCCGATCGGGCTCGACGTGAGCTCGGACGACGAGTCCACCCAGCAGGCGGTGCGCACCGTCGTCGGCGAGCAGGGGCGGCTCGACGTACTGATCCACAACGCCGGTCACATGGTCACCGGTCCGGCTGAGGCCTTCACGCCGGAGCAGTTGCTCGACCTCTACGACACCAATGTCGTCGGCACCCAGCGGCTGAACCGTGCCGCGTTGCCGGTGCTGCGCGAGCAGCGCGACGGCCTGGTGGTGTGGGTCGGCAGTTCGAGCACCCGTGGCGGCACCCCGCCGTACCTCGCGCCCTACTTCGCCGCGAAGGCCGGGATGGACGCCATGGCGCAGAGCTATGCGCTGGAGCTGGCCCGGTTCGGGATCGAGACGACGATCGTCGTTCCGGGCGCGTTCACCCACGGAACCAACCACTTCCTGCACAGCGGGACGCCGGCCGACGCCGACGTGGTCGCGGCCTACGAGACGAAGTACGCCGGACTGATGGACCAGGTGGGTCAGCGGCTGGCCGAGCTCGAGCCGGAGTGGTCGGACGTCGCGGAGGTCGCGACGCTGATCGCCGAGGTGGTCGGCACCGAGAAGGGCAAGCGGCCGTTCCGGGTCAGCTACGACCCGTCCGACGACGGAGCGATCGTGGTGAACGCGGTGGCCGACCGGATCCGCGCGGAGTTCCTGCGCCGGGTCGGCCTCGACGACCTGCTGCATCCGGCCGCGTGATCGACCGGCACGCCCACTTCCTGCTGCCCGAGTACGTCGCGGCGGCGGAGCGGGCGGGCCACCTCCGGCCGGACGGGATGTCCCGCTGGCCGGAGTGGTCGGTCCGGCGGCACCTGGCGGCGATGGACGCGGCGGGGACCGAGAAGGCGGTCCTGTCGGTCCCGTCGCCCGGCGTCCACTTCGGCGACGACTTCCGCGCCCAGGTCCTGTCCCGCAGGATGAACGAGGCCGCGGCCGAGCTGGCGCGCGCCCATCCTGGACGGTTCGGCTTCTACGCCAGTCTGCCGCTGCCGGACGTCGAAGGCGCGGTGGCCGAGACCGGCTACGCGTACGACGTGCTGCACGCCGACGGTGTCGTCCTGCTCAGCAACGCGGGCGGTCAGTACCCGGGCGATCCGTCCTGGGAACCCTTGTGGCGAACGCTGAACGACAGGTCCGCGACGGTGCTGCTGCACCCGACCTCGCCCCCGCAGTGGCGCCAGGTCGCCCTCGACCGGCCCCGCGCGATGATCGAGTTTCCCTTCGACATCGCGCGGGCACTCGCCGACCTGGCACTCACCGGAGTCCTCACACGCCACCCGGACGTCCAGGTCAACGTAGTCGACGGCGAACTGCTGGCCCCGCTGGCTCGACGCATCGAGCGGCTCTCCGGAATGACGATGCCGCCAGTGTGCCCAGCGGGCGGCAGCGGCTACTGCTGCGCCGTCGCCTAGGCGAGAGCGAACCGGGTGAGGACCTCCGGCGGGCCCTGACAGCTCCGCCGGAGGCCGGGTGTTGATTACTCAACAAGCACCGGATCGTACGTCGGAAATCGCGTTCCGAGGAGGTTCCGTCTCATAATTGATCGGAGAACTTTTGGTGGCTCCCGGTGCGCGGTCGCTGACGGTGCGGGATTAAAGTTGGTAGTCGCAACCAAATACCGGGCTGGGTGAGGACCCCAAGTCAGCCGTTTCCGCCTCGAGGACAGCGCACGTCGCCGTCCCCGGTCGTAGCGTTCCCGCCGTACGAAACGGAAACCGATGTCTGCCACCCAGACCCCGCCGGCCCCCGGCGCCACTCCGACCCGGTACCGCTCGCGGTACGCCGACGACGCGCCGGCCGCACCACCGCCGGCCGCGTCCGGTGACCCCGAGCTCTCGCACCGCGAGATCCTGGAGATCCTCGCCGGACTGCTCGCCGCGCTGTTCACGGCGGTGCTCAGCTCGACCATCGTCAGCAACGCGCTGCCGACGATCATCGCGGACCTCGAAGGCACCCAGACGCAGTACACGTGGGTGGTCACCGCCAGCCTGCTCGCGATGACCGTCTCGACACCGGTGTGGGGCAAGCTCTCCGACCTGATCAGCAAGAAGCTGCTCGTGCAGCTCGCGATCATCCTGTTCGTGATCGGCTCGATGCTGGCCGGCGCCGCGCACAACGTGCCGTTCCTGATCGGGGCGCGGGTGCTGCAGGGGCTCGCGATGGGCGGGTTGATGGCGCTCGCGCAGGCGATCGTCGGGGCGGCGATCCCGCCGCGCAGCCGCGGCCGGTACTCGGGATACATGGGCGCGGTGATGGCGCTCGCCACCGTCAGCGGCCCGCTGGTCGGCGGGGTGATCGTCGACACCTCGTGGCTCGGCTGGCGGTGGTGCTTCTACGTCTGCGTGCCGCTCGCCGTCGTGTCGCTGATCGTCCTGCAACGGTTCCTGAAGCTGCCGGTGGTGAAGCGTCGTGTCCGGATGGACTACCTCGGCGCGGTGCTGATCGCGGGCGCGGCCAGCCTGCCGCTGATCTGGGTGTCGTTCGCGGGTGAGCACTTCCCGTGGTGGTCGTGGCAGACCGGCGCGTACCTGGGCGGTACGGCGGTGCTCGCGATCCTGGCCGTGGTGGTCGAGACCCGGGCCGCCGAGCCGCTGGTGCCGATGCGGGTGGTCCGGGAGCGGACCACGGCGCTGGCGATCGTCGCGAGCGTGGCGGTCGGGATGGGGATGTTCGGCAGCGCGGTGTTCCTCGGGCAGTACTTCCAGGTGGCCCGCGGGTACAGCGCGACCGAGGCCGGGTTGCTGACGATCCCGATGATGTTCGGCTCGTTCCTCGGGTCGGTCGGGTCGGGGCAGCTGATCACCCGGTTCGGCAAGTGGAAGCGGTACCTGGTGATCGGCGCGCTGTTCCTGACCGCGGGTCTCGGGCTGCTCGGGACGATCGACCACACCTCGCCGTACTGGTACGTCGGGCTCGGGATGCTTGCCATGGGCATCGGGATGGGCATGACGATGCAGAACCTGGTGCTCGCGGTGCAGAACACGGTGGACGTCAGCGAGGTCGGGGCGGCGAGCGCGTCGGTGACGTTCTTCCGCAGCCTCGGCGGCGCGGTCGGGGTGTCCGTGCTCGGCGCGATCCTCGCCACTCGGGTGACGGATCTGATCACCGCGCACCTGCGCGACCTCGGCCCGGCCGCGGCCTCCGGCGGCTCGGGCAGTCTGCTGGACGTGAACTCGTTGCCGGCCCCGGTCCAGGAGATCGTCCGGCACGCGTACGGCGACGCCACCGGGCGGATCTTCGTGATCGCCGCCGGGGCCGCCGTGGTGAGTCTGCTCGCGGTGCTGTTCATCCGCGAGGTCCCGCTCCGGCAGACGGTGGCGATGCGGAACGACGACCAGGGCGAGGCCGGCGCCCCGTCGTACCAGGAGATCTCCGACGATCCGGCCGAGCGGGCTGCCGTCGTCGCGCTGGACGTGATCACCTCGGCGGAGCGTACGGCGCGGGAACGCGAGCGGGAGGCCAGTGAACGGGTGCAGGCGGCCGCGCACACGATCCGGCAGATGCGGACCGACGTCGCGGACCTGTTCACCCGGGTGGACCAGCAGATCGCCGCGCTCGAGAACACGCTCCCCGCTGCGGATCTCCCGCAACCCGCCGCCGCGATCCTCGACGCGCAGCGCCCGGCCGGCGAGCTCGTCGACGAGCTCCGCCGGTACGAGCTGAGTGTCCTCAGCGCCAGCCAGCGCACCGCCGACCACCTCCGCGAAACCGCGCGTACGGAGGCCGACCAGCTGCGGACGACCGCGCAGGCCGAGGCGGATCAGGTGCTGGCCGAGGCCCGCTCGGAGGAAGCGGAGATCCGCGCCCGGATCGCCGAGCTCGAAGCCGTCGAGCAGCGGCTGCTCGGCACGATCCGCGACAACCTCTCCAGCACCCCGCACCCGCCGGCCGCGCCAGCCGGGCGCGAGGCCGCGCACCAGACCTTCCCGCCCACGCACGCGCCCGCCGCGGGCAACGGCTACCCCGAGGAGACCCACCACCGCCAACCCTTCGGCTGACCAGCCAATTTGCCTGGCTGACCAGCCAAATGCGGGGTCCTGCACCCGTACTCCGGGTACGGAACCCCCAACTTCGCTGGTGGGCCAGGCAAATTCCGCGGAGGACCGGTCGTGTGGCCGGGCGGGAGGGATGTCGGAGCGGGGTGGCATGCTTCGGGGTACGGCATCGGGTGAGGAGCGGGTGTGGGGTTGTGGGACGTGGAGCAGGTGGTGGGGCTCGCGCCTGATGCCGCGTCGGTGAAGGCCGGGCAAGGGTTGGCTCGGGGGGAGAAGTGGTCGGGCGCGGGGGCTACGGATCGTGCGGTCTGGGGTCTGTGCCAGGGGAGTGGGAAGCAGCCCTACCAGACGGGCGTGGACCTGAGCGGCCCGGCGTACAAGTGTTCCTGCCCGTCGCGGAAGTTTCCGTGCAAGCACGCGCTCGGGCTGCTGTTGCTGTGGGCGAAAGGCGAGGTGCCACCGGCGGACGAGCCGGACTGGGTGCAGACCTGGGTCAGCCAGCGTGCCGAGCGGCCGGAGCGGAAGCCGGGCGAGGTCGCCGACCCCGTCGCGGCACAGGAGCGGGCCGCCCGGCGGGCGGACCGGGTGTCGGCGGGCCTGGCGGAGTTGGCCGGCTGGCTGGACGACCAGGTCCGGCAGGGCCTCGGCGGATTCGACCAGCGGGCGTACGCCGAGCTGAGCCGGCTCGCGGCCCGCATGGTCGACGCGCAGGCGCCGGGGGTGGCGGGAGCGGTACGCCGGGCCGCGGCTGCCGTCGGCCGCGGCCACGGCTGGCCGGGTGAACTGCTCGAGGAGCTGTCCCTGATCCACCTGGTCGTGGCCGCGCACGGTCGCCTCGCGGATCTTCCGCCGTCGCTGGCCGACACTGTGCAGAGCCGCATCGGCTGGACGACCGAGACCGCGCGCGTGGTCGCGGACGGTGAGAAGGTCGAGGACGACTGGCTGATGCTCGGGCGGGTGGTCGAGCCGGACGAGCGGCTCACGGTCCGCCGGGTGTGGTTGCGCGGGGCAACGACCGGGCGGATCGGGCTGATTCTGACGTTCGCCGCCGCCGGGCGTCCGCTGGACCCGCTGCCCGCGCGCCCCGGCGAGTATGTCCCGGGCGCGCTCTCGTTCTACCCGGGAGCGCTGCCGATGCGCGCCCTCCTGACCCAGACCGATCCGCGCCGGCCGGCGTCGCGTCCAGCTGGTCACACGGTCCGCCAGGCCTTGGCGTCGTACGTCGAATCCCTCGCCGCCGACCCGTGGAACGAGCGCTGGCCGCTGGTGCTGCGGGACGTCCGCCCGGCACCGTACGGCGAAGGCTGGGCGCTGGTCGACAGCGACGGCGACGGATTGGAACTGCTGCCGGGGTGGGATCCGCTGAAGCTGCTGGCCGTGTCGGCGGGCGACCCGGTCACCGTGGCCGGCGAATGGAACCGCGCCGGCCTCCGCCCGATGACCTGCTGGCGTGACGACCGGCCGGTGATCTTGTGACCGACGACGATCGGATGGTGGCAGCGTGAAGGGCTGGGACGGCCTGGTCAGTTCGGCGTTGCTCGGCACCGACCGACGGCCGGTGCACTTCGAGGAGCTGCCGGAGCACATCCAGGCGCGCCTCGGGGAAGGCAACCTGCTCGACGCCGCCGCGCTCGCGACCGTGTACAAGCGGGCCGGTCGCAAACCCCTGCGCGGTCTCGAACCGCTTCCGGCCGCGCCCGGCGAGGACCGGCCCTTGCCGCGACCCGGGGCGGTGCGACGACTGGCCGCGATGCTGGGCGGATTCCAGACGTCCGCTCTCGGTGAGTGGCTGCGGACGGCGGACGCCAACGGCTGGGGTGTGCCGCCCGAGCACCTGCCCGCGCTGGCCGACTACGCACGCAACCGTGCCGAGTATCGTCCGCTCGTCATCGCCGCGGCCGGGCGGCGTGCGCGCTGGCTCGCGGACCTCAATCCCGAGTGGCGGTTCCTGCACGCGGCGGTTGCCGAGAGCAATGACCTGGAGTTGTGGACGCACGGGAACGCGATCCAGCGGCGGACCTGGCTGCGCGCCACCCGCGATCAGGATCCGGACGCTGCCCGCGCGGCCCTGGTGGAGGTCTGGCCGACCGAGTCCGCCGCAACCCGCGCGGACTTCCTCGGACTGTTCGCCGACAATCTCGCGCTGCCGGACGAGGAGTTCCTCGAGTCCGCGCTCGACGACCGGTCCCGTGAGGTACGCCGGGTGGCCGCGCGGCTGCTCGCCCGTCTGCCGGGATCGCAGTACGGCGGACGCATGACCGAGCGGCTGCTCGCGCACCTGACCCCGGCCCAAGGCGTCCTCGCGGTCGACCTGCCCCGCAGGCTGACGCAGTCGATGGAACGCGACGGCGTCGACTCGCAGAACCCTGAAGGCGTCGGCAAACGCGCCTGGTGGTTCCAGCAGATCGTGGCCAACACGCCCTTGCAGGCGATGGATGTCGCCTGGCTGCACACCCCGGTCGAGGGCTGCGCCCCGGAGGTTCTCCAGGCAGGCTGGGCCGAGGCCGCGGTCCGTGAGGGTTCGGGGCAGTGGGCGCGCGAGTTGCTGCTGTCGAACGCCGACACCGGCAGCCGTGGTTCGGCTGAGTTGCTACGGCTGTTACCGCCTGAGGAGTGGGCGGGTGCCGTCGACGTCCTCCGGCGGACCGTCGATGTCGCCGAGCTGGTCGGCGGCCTGCCGGTACCGTGGCCGGCGCCGCTGGGCCGGATGATCCTCGACCAGCTCGCCAAGGTCGGCACCAACCGCGCCTGGGCCCGACTCGCCAGTATCACGGCCCGCGCGGTGCCGCCCGACGTACTCGACCATCCGATCACCCGCGAACCGACCGGCGACGAAGACACCTGGCTTCGTCGCCTCGTCGAAACCCTGACCTTCCGCCGCGAGATGTACGAGGAGCTCACATGAACGAAGTACTGCGCCCGCACGCGGAGGTCGAGTACGCCGACGAGCTGCAAGCGCTCCGCACCACGGACGACCGGCCGCGACCGCCGGCGTGGCAGCTTTCACCGGCTGCCGTCGTCACGTACCTGCTCGGCGGGAAGGCCGGCGACACCGAGATCTCACCGAAGTACGTCGGCCCGCGCCGGCTGATCGAGGTCGCGGTCGCCACGCTCGCGACGGATCGCGCGCTGCTGCTGCTCGGCGTACCAGGAACGGCGAAAACGTGGGTCAGCGAGCATCTGGCGGCCGCGATCAGTGGCGACTCGACCCTGCTCGTGCAGGGCACCGCGGGCACCGCCGAGGAGGCGATCCGGTACGGCTGGAACTACGCGCAGCTGATTGCCCAGGGCCCCAGTGAGGCGGCGCTCGTGCCGAGTCCGGTGCAGCGCGCGATGGCCGAGGCGAAGATCGCCCGGATCGAGGAGCTGACCCGGATGCCGTCCGACGTCCAGGACGCGCTGATCACGATCCTGTCCGAGAAGGCGCTGCCGATCGCCGAGCTGGCCACGGAGGTCCAGGCCCGCAAGGGATTCAACGTCATTGCCACCGCCAACGATCGTGACAAGGGCGTCAACGAACTGTCCAGCGCGCTCCGCCGGCGGTTCAACACCGTCGTCCTCCCGCTGCCCGATTCCGCCGAGGACGAGGTGGAGATCGTCTCCCGCCGGGTCGCGCAGCTCGGCTCGGCGCTCGAGCTGCCGCAGCCGGACGACGCGCTGGAGGAGATCCGCCGGGTGGTGACGATCTTCCGCGAGCTGCGCTCGGGCCGCACCGAGGACGGCCGGACCGCGGTGAAGTCGCCGTCCGGCACGCTGTCCACCGCGGAGGCGATCAGCGTCGTCACCGGCGGCCTCGCCCTCGCGGCGCACTTCGGCGACGGCGTGCTGCGGCCGACGGACGTCGCCGGCGGCATCCTCGGCGCGGTGGTCAAGGACCCGTCCGCGGACCGCGTCGTGTGGTCGGAGTACCTCGAGACCGTCGTCCGGGAACGCGACGACTGGGCTCCGTTCTACCGCGCCTGCCGAGAGATCTCCGGATGAGCGTTCACCTGTTCGGGATCCGGCATCACGGACCGGGGTCGGCGCGGGCGGTGGCGGCCGCGCTCGCCGAGCTGCGGCCCGACGTCGTCCTGATCGAAGGACCGCCGGAGGCCGACCGCATCGTCGGGCTGGCGGCGTCCGGCGAGATGGAGCCGCCGGTCGCGCTGCTGGCCTACGCGGTGGACGATTCGACCCGGGCGGCGTTCTGGCCGTTCGCGGTGTTCAGCCCGGAGTGGCAGGCGATCAGGTACGGGCTGGCGGCCGAGGTGCCGGTGCGGTTCTGCGACCTGCCCGCGGCGCAGCAGTTCGGCTCCTCGGGTGGCCGGTCGGTGTCGATGGACCCGCTGGCGACCCTGGCCGAGGCGGGCGGGTACGACGACCCGGAGCGCTGGTGGGACGACGTGATCGAGTCGCGGCGCGGCGGCGCCGAACCGTTCACGGTGATCGCGGACGCGATGCGGGAGCTGCGGCACGGCGAGGAAGCGGTAGGCCGGGAAGCGCAGCGCGAGGCGTACATGCGAACCGTACTGCGCAAGGCGATCCGGGAAGGATTCGAGCGGATCGCGGTGGTCTGCGGTGCCTGGCATGTTCCGGCGCTCGAGCTACCGTTGCCTCCGGCAACACATGATGCACGGATCCTGAAAGGCCTGCCGAAGCGCAAGGTCGCCTGCACCTGGGTCCCGTGGACGCACGGCCGGCTGGCGGCGGCGAGCGGGTACGGCGCCGGCATCACCTCACCCGGCTGGTATCACCACCTGTTCACGGCACCGGACCAGATCACGACCCGCTGGCTGGCGAAGGTGGCCGAGGTACTGCGCAACGAGGACCAGCCCGTGTCCAGCGCGCATGTGATCGAGGCGGTCCGGCTCGCCGACACGCTGGCGGCGCTACGGGAACGTCCACTCGCCGGGCTCAGCGAGGTGACCGAAGCGACGCGGGCGGTGCTCTGCGGCGGGAACGACGTACTGCTGGATCTGGTGACCCGTGAAGCTGTCGTCGGGGAGCTGCTCGGATCGGTGCCAGGGGAGACGCCGCAGGCGCCGGTGGCGGCGGACCTGGCGGCGCAGGCACGGCGGCTGCGGATGAAGCGGGATCCGACCGAGCGTGTGATCGAGCTCGACCTGCGCAAGCCCAACGACCTGGACAAGTCCAGGCTCCTGCACCGGTTGCGGATCCTGGGCGTGCAGTGGGGCGTGCCGGCCACCGACGAGCGGCGGGCACAGGGCACGTTCCGGGAGATGTGGCGACTGGCCTGGGACCCGGGTCTGGAGGTCGAGCTGGTCGCGGCCGGCGCCCACGGCACGACGGTGCTCGGCGCCGCGACCTCGGTGATGCTGAAGGACGCCGACTCGCCGACGCTGGCCGACGTCACGGCCGCCCTGGAGAAGTCGCTGCTCGCCGACCTCGCCGAGGCGCTGCCGCCGCTGCTGCGCGGCGTCGACACCAGGGCGGCGGCCGATGCCGATGTCGGGCATCTGATGGCGGCGCTGCCCGCGCTCGCCCGGGCCTCGCGGTACGGCGACGTCCGCGGGACCGACACGGCCGGGCTGGCCTCGGTCGCGGGCCGGATGGTGTCGCGGGTGTGCGCCGGTCTCGCCCGGACCGTGCACGGGCTGGACCCGGACGCGGCGGCCGCCGTCCAGGAGCTGATCGACGGCGTGCAGGACGCGACGATGCTGCTGGCCGACGACGTGCGTTCGGAGTGGCTCAACACGTTGCAGGGCTTGAGCGATCGCGCCTCGGTGCCGCCGCTGATCCGGGGCCGGCTGACGCGATTGATGCTGGACACGTCGAGATTGCCGGACCACGAGGTCGCGCTCCGGCTGGGACGTTCGCTGTCGTCCGGTACGCCGACGGCGGACGCGGCCGGATACGTCGAAGGCTTCCTGGCCGGCGGCGGGTTGCTGCTGGTCCACGACGAGCGGCTGCTCGCGATGGTGGACGGGTGGCTGGCGGCGATCCCCGACGACGCGTTCGTGGAGGTCCTGCCGCTGCTTCGGCGGACGTTCGGCACGTTCGCGGCACCGGAGCGGCGGTCGATCGGCGCCCGGGCCCGTGTCCTGAGCGACCCGGCGGCTGCGGTCGTCGCCGATGACGACGACCTCGACGCCGAGCTGGCCGCGACCGCGCTGCCCGTGGTCGCCCGACTCCTGGGGGTCTCATGAGTGACGAGCGGCTTCGCCGGTGGCGCCTCGTGCTCGGCGGTGAAGCGGAGGAGGAGACCGGTACGACGCTGGCCGGCGCGGACCGGTCCGTCGATGCGGCGCTCGCCGCGCTGTACGACGCCGCGGAGGGCGAGTCGGGGACGCAACGGTCGGCCGGGCTGGGGTCGTCGGCGCCCCGGGTGGCGCGCTGGCTGGGCGACATCCGGCAGTACTTCCCGAGCACCGTCGTCCAGGTGATGCAGCGGGACGCGGTCGAGCGGCTCGGGATCACGCGGATGCTGATGGAGCCGGAGCTGCTGGGCGCGGTCGAGCCCGACGTCCATCTGGTGTCCACGTTGCTCGCGCTCAACGAGGTGATGCCGGAGGAGACCAAGCAGACCGCGCGGGACGTGGTCGGGCGGGTCGTGGCCGAGCTCGAGGCGCGGCTCGCGGAGCGGACGCGGGCCGCGGTGTCCGGCGCCCTGGACCGGGCCGGCCGGACGGCGCGGCCGCGGCATTCCGACATCGACTGGGACCGGACGATCCGGGCGAACCTCAAGCACTTCTCGCCGGCGCTCGGCACGATCGTGCCGGACCGCCTGGTCGGGTATGCGCGCCGCAACCACAGCGTGCAGCGGGACGTCGTGCTGGCGATCGACCAGTCGGGGTCGATGGCGGAGTCCGTCGTCTACGCGGCGCTGTTCGGTGCGGTGCTGGGGTCGATCCGGACGTTGCGCACGTCGCTGGTCGTGTTCGACACCGCGGTGGTGGACCTGACCGACCAGCTGGACGATCCGGTCGACGTCCTGTTCGGGACCCAGCTCGGCGGCGGGACGGACATCAACCGCGCGCTCGCGTACTGCGAGGAGCTGGTCACGAAGCCGGCCGAGACCGTGCTCGTGCTGATCTCGGACCTCTACGAGGGCGGCATCCGGGAAGAGATGCTGCGGCGGGTGCGTTCCTTGGTGGAGTCCGGCGTACAGGTGGTTGCCCTGCTCGCGCTCGCGGACTCGGGCTCGCCGTCGTACGACGCCGAGAACGCGGCCGCCCTCGCGGAGCTCGGCGTACCGGCCTTCGCCTGCACCCCGGACAAGTTTCCCGACCTGATGGCCGCAGCCATCCGCCACGACGACATCGCCGGCTGGGCGGCGACCAACATCACCTGAGAGGACCTTTGATGTCGACTGTCGAACTGACCCGGTTCCGTGTCCTGCCGGAGCGCACGGACGAGCTGCTGGCCGCGCGGGCCGACATGCTGAAAGACTTCGAGGCCGACCGTTCCGGGTTCCTGGGCGCGCGCCTCGTGCAGCTCCCGGACAACCAGTGGCTGGACATCGTCGACTGGGCGACGCCCGCGGACTTCGCCGCGTCCCGCGAGAAGGGCGCGAACCTGCCGGGTATCGCGCGGTTCTTCGCGGCGATCGACTCGCTCGTCGTCGCCGAAGAGGGCGTCAGCGCCCCGTCATTCGCCTGACACCCACAGCCCGACTCGACCGGCATGGCGTACCCGATCCTGCGGCTCTAGGCCCTAGTCGGCGATCTCCAGGATGTCGATCGGGGTGTACGGATCGGCCTCGGCGAAGCGGAGGGCCCACTGGACGGCTTCCTCCAAGCTGTCGACGCGGATGATCGACACGCCCGCGACGAGCTCCTTGGTCTCCGCGAACGGGCCGTCGATCACCCGCGGCTGACCCGGCGTCGGGAAGGTGACCCGGGCGCCGCGCGAGCTCGGCATCAGGCCCTCGCCGAGCACCAGCACCCCGGCCTGACGCATCTCCTCGAGAACGGCGTCCGCCCGCTCGAGGATCTCCGGATCCGGCGGATTGCCGGCCTCCAAGCTGTCGTTGGTCTTGTGCAGCAGCATGTACCTCATAGCGCCGACCTTAGTGCGCCCCAGAACGCCTCAGGCACTTCGTGATCGAGCCACGCCGCCACCTCCGCGATCTCCCGCGGGCTGCGCGCGCCCACCACCACGGCCGGTACGGCGGGATGCTTCAGCGGGAACTGCGCCGCAGCAGCCAGCAGCGGTACATCGTACGCAGCGCAGAGCTCACGCAGTACGTCGATACGCCGCAGCACGTCCCGCGGGGCGCGCTCGTACCCATGGGGGACGCCGTTCACGGTGTCGGCGAGCAGACCGCCGTGGAACACGCCCGCGGCGAGCACGGCGACGCCGAGCTTCTCGCACAGCGGGAGCAGTTCGTCGGCGCCGGACTGGTCGAGCAGCGTGTACCGCCCGGCGAGCAGGACGATGTCCGGGCCGCCCTCGGTCTCGCGGACGAAGCGGGCCGCGACGTCGGCGTGGTTGACGCCGAGCGAGATCGCCCGGATCGTGCCGCGCCCGCGCAGCTCGGTGAGCGCCCGGAGGGCTTCGGTCGACGCCGTCGGGAAGTCCAGCTCCGGGTCGTGGATGTGCAGGACGTCGATCCGGTCGATCCCCATCCGCTCCAGACTCGCCTCGAACGACCGGATCGTCGCGCCGTACGAGTAGTCCAGCCGCGGACCCATCCCCGCCGGCGGCTCCGCCCAAATCGGTTGCAGGTCCGGGCCGCCCGGCTCGATCAGCCGCCCCACCTTGCTGCACAGTACGAACTCGCCCCGCGGCCGCCCGCGCAACGCCAGCCCGGCGCGCTGCTCGGACAGCCCGTACCCGTACACCGGGGCGGTGTCGAACAGCCGCACGCCCAGCTCCCAGGCCCGATCGATCGTCGCCACTGCTTGCGCCTGCGGCACCGCGGCGAACATTCCCCCGATCGAGGCCAGTCCCAACCCCAGCTCGCTGACCCGCAACCCCGTCCGCCCCAACTCCACCGTCCGCATGCCTCAGACCGTAGAAGGCCCCACCGACATCCAGCCCGGGGAGATTCGGCAAGCTCGACAGGAGGTGTCCGCCGACCCGCCCGTCTGCCAGGCGTGCGCGGGTCGGCGCTCGTCGGTAGTGGGCGGATACGTCCTGTCGAGCTGGCGCGCGACGGCTGGGGCTTCCCCTCGTGTGTGCGGCGCGGCACCATCTGGAGATGGGTGAGATCGCGGAGCGGTACCGGCGGCGGGCCGAGGCCTTCGAGCGGAAGGTCGCGGCGGTGCAGCCGGATCAGTGGGGGAACCAGTCACCGTGCGCGAAGTGGACCGCGCGGGACGTGGTGGAGCATGTCGTCACGATGCACGGGGCGATGCTGACGCCGGTCGCGCGGAAGCTGGAGCCGGCCGACGACCCGCTGACCGCGTTCCAGGAGGCCCGGGCCGCGATCGAGGACGTCCTGGACGATCCGGTGGCTGCGCTGACCGAGACCGACACACCGGGCGGGCGGCTGACGACCGAGCAGCACATCGACCAGGTGGTGTCCGACGACCTCGTCCTGCACGGCTGGGACCTGGCGCGCGCCACCGAGCAGGACGAGACGATCGACCCGGTCGACCTCGAGCGGCTCTGGGCGACCGCGGTCGCGATCCCGCCCGAGCTGATGGCGAAGTACCGGACTCCGGGCGCGTTCGGCGAGGGCATCGAGGTGTACGGCGCCGAAGTACCTGTGCCGCCGGACGCTCCGCTGCAGGACCGCCTGCTCGGACTCCTCGGCCGCGAGCCCTGACCGATCAGCCGGTCAGGAGCCGCGCGAGGTTGCTCGGGGCGTAGTACGCCGCGGGGTCGGGGCAGATCGGGGCCGCGGCGAGCTGCGCCGGGTCCTGCATCAGGATGGCGTGACCCTTCGCGATCGCCGGGTCAAGGTACTCGTGTCCCGGGAGGTCCGCGACCGCCGTCCGGCAGCCGAGCGCCATCCCCTCGAACAGCGCAGTGGTGGACACCCCGACCTGGTACGTCGCGGTCGCCAGCAGGTCCAGCGTGCTGCCACCGGTGGAGAGGTCCACGCCGGACGGAATCGTGTAGTCCGCGGGGCGCTCGCTCGGGTGCAGCCGGTACAGGATGTCCAGGTCCGGGCGTTCCTCGGCGACCGCGTCCGCGACCTTCACCAGTTCGGCGCCGATCGTTCCCTGCGACAGGAACACCACGCGCCGCGGGTCCTTCGGGCCGGGCTTCGGCAGGAACGGCGCACCCATCACCTCGGTCCGCATCCCGGCCGGCAGGTCCGCGACGTCGGTCCAGTACGACCCGAAGCACCACAGCTCGTCCGGCTGGTCGGCGACCACCGGCCGGCCCGGGTAGCTGTACCCGAGGTGGAACGGGCTGATCGCGCCGTGCTGCAGCTCGACGACGCGGATCCCGAGATCGCGGGCGGCGCCAACGATGTGCTGGTGGAAGTACGCGACGACCAGGTACACGGTCGTGATCCGGTGCTTGCTGAGCAGCGCGCGGTAGAGCGCGCGCAGCCGGAGGTGCTTCGGGACCTCGCGGGCCAGTAGCGCGCCGACCGGGATCCGGACACCGGTGAGGTTCTCGAGCGCCTGCTGGATTCCGCGGTCGTCGGCGGCCCGGCGGTGGACCGCGCCGGCGGCGGAGGTGAAGAAGTCCAGGTTCTTGCTGCCCGGCAGCGGGGTGCCGTTGATCCCGGAGTCCAGGATCAGTGCGCGGTCGCCGAGCGCGGTCCGGAGTTCATCGGTGTAGATCTCGACACCGTTCGGTTTCCGGGGGTGCGGTACGACGAGCGCGTCGTACCGGCCGGGGAACGGCGTGCGCGTGACGATGCCGGCGAGGTGCTTCCCGACCAGCGCGGCCTTGTCGTACGGCGTCCGCCGGACCGGATGGGACGCGCCGTGGATTCCGGTGCGGCGGGTCAGCTCATGGAAGACGCGCATCCGGATGATCGGCCAGGGATGCGTCCCCTTGACCTGCCACCCGAGCAGATCCAGGTCGTTCTCCACCGTCCAGATCGCCGCGCACAGCTCCGCCACCGTCGGCCGAACCGTGCCGTTCCCGGTACTCGTCATGGTTGATCCCTACTATCCCGGCGAGACTACCGACGCCCGAGAAGAACCGGCGGACTGCCTTCAGCAGGTGCGTCTTCCGGCCGAGCAGCAGCCCGGCGAGGGCGAACCCGATCGCCGAGATCACCCGGGCGGAAGCATAGGCCAGCACCAGGACGTAGCTGATCGCGCCCGGGCGGATCAGCAGCCGGCTGATCGTGTCCCCGCTGCCGGAGCGGAAGGCGCGCCGGACCAGCCAGCGCAGGGTGGTGCGGCCGGCCGGGACCTCCTCGCCGATGCAGGCCTCCTCGCACCAGACGATCCGGAAGCCGGCGCGGTGCACGCGGAGGAAGAAGTGCAGGTCGCTGGAGCCGGTGTAGCGGAACGCGGGGTGGAAGCCCGGGGTGACCGCGTGGTAGACGCGGCGGCTGACCAGCGTGTTGTTCGTGTACGCCTTGCGGAGCTCCTCGCCGGTGGTGTGCCGGCCGGTGGAGTCGTGGACGTCGCTGTAGTGGTTCCAGGGCGGGGCGCCGGGCGGGAGGTTGCCCTTCACCGGCCCGGTGACGACGTCGGCGCCGGTCGACTCCCAAGCCTCCAGCAGCGTCCGCAGCCAGCCGGGCGGGGCGACCTCGTCGTCGTCGACGAAGATCAGCGCGTCGTCGTTCCAGCACAGCTCGACGGAGCGCTCGCGGGCGAAGGGGATCCCCGGCTCCGGTTCCACCACCGACTCGACCGGGTACGGCGAACCGTCCGCGAACTCCGCCAGCACCTGCGCGGCCGACCCCTCGGCGTCGTTGTCCACCACGACGATCCGGATCGCGTAATCCCCGTCCGCAGGCAGCTCCTGCGCCTGCAAACTCGTCAACAACCCCCGCAACAGAGCAGGTCGCCTGAAGGTAATCACCGCAATGGCGACACTCATGCTCATGGCGCCCGAGACTATCGGTCCCACCCAACAACCGCTCGTCCAACTCGTGTGAGATCTGGCCCCGATCGCGAAAGACGCCGTCCCGGAGTTAGTCGACAGGTACGACGGAGATGAGGGTGAGGCCGAGGTCGCGGATTCGGGCGAGGAGGCCGTACAGCTCGGACTGGTCGGCGATCGTGCCGCGGAGGACGGTGGTGCTGCCGGGGCCGGGGGCGAGGGTGAGGTCGGCGAACCAGCCGGACCAGCGCGGGTCGAGCCGGCCGGCGACCTTCAGTTCGTACACGGTCAACGCCGCCTCCGGATGAGCCATTCGGCGATCGCGGCGTTGACCGCCCACCCGGCGCTGACCGAGACCGCGGTGCTCAGCTCGCCGGTCCCGAACACGGCCTGCCCGACGCCTTGTGTGACCACCTGCGTGCCGGCGCCCAACCCGAGTGCGTACGCCCGCATCATCCAGGCGCGGTGTACGGCGATGTCGCGCCGGCGGATCGCGGCGAAGCCGAGAACGATGCTTGCCCCCATCGCGCTCGCCACGACCAGCCGCACGCTCCACAGCAGGGCACCGCCCGGTGCGCCGGAGTAGAACAGCGTCATCCACAGCCCCGAGCCCGCCACGAGCAGCCCGGCCGCGACGAGGACCCGTCCGGCGCGCCGGTGCCAGCCGATCTGCGTACGGCGTATCCGGCGCGAGAACTGGAAGGCGCCGACCACCGCGTACACCGCCGCGCCGGCGACGTGTACGACGACGGGCGCCGGCGAGGCGTCCACGCGCGGGTTGTCCGGCATCACGACCGGCCCGCCGGCGATCTCCACCAGGCGGAGCGTCCCGGAGACCAGCGGCACGATCGTGAGCAGCACCAGCGCGAACGGGATCCAGGCGCCCGATCGCGCCCGCGTCGCGGCGTACTCGCTCATCGCGGCACCGCGACCGGCTGCGGCGCCGACGTCGTCGTGGTGCGCCAGAGCGAGACGCCGAGCGCGATCATCGCGATCCCGTTCGGGTAGGCGAGCAGGCGGTAGAAGGCGTCCGGCATCACGGTGAGCGCGGCCGACACGAGTCCGCCGACGGCCAGCAGCACAGTTGCCCAGCGAGCGAGCACCCGCGCGCGGAACAGCGCGATCCCGAGCAGCAGCCCACCGGCCAGGTACGCGAATCCCTGCACGCGCAGCACCGTCGCCAGCGCGCCGATGTCGCCGGCCGGGTGACCGCCGGACGCCGCCTCGAGGACGTCACGCACGTAGCCGGGGCTCGTGTCCGCGATCGACGGCAGGACGTACGCCGACACGAAGGTCGTGCAGAGGATCGACAGGTAGCCGACGGCGAGGACGACGTACCCGATCAGCCCGAGGAGACCGTTGCGGCGGATCTGGCTCAGGTACAACCCGGTGATCCCGGCCAGCGCCAGCGACGCCATGACGAGCTTCAGCGTGTTCCGGACGGCGAGCTCGGTCGTGACGATCGAGGTGAGGTCCAGGTGAGGGTGCCCGATCTGGACGCCGATGAAGGTCAGCCCGGCGGCGGCCGCGGCGGCCGCGGAGGCCTTGGTCAGTGTGGTGGCGGTGATGGTCATGTCCGAACTCCCCCTGCTCGCGCTTGTTCTTGCGGATGTTCGGAACGTAGGTCGCGAGGTGGTGAGCCGGCGTCACAACATGTGGTGATTCTCGTGGTGACGGCTAGAGCAGGCCGCGTTCGCGGGCCCGGCGTACGGCGCCCGAGCGGTTGGTCGCGCCGAGCTTGGTGAAGATGCGTTTCGTGTGCGTACGCAGCGTGTTCAGCGACACGTACAGCCGGCGCGCGATCTCCGGACCGGTGAGCTCGGTGTCGAGCAGACGCAGGACGTCCAGCTCCCGCTCGGTCAGCGGTTCGGCCACAGTGGTCCGGGCAGTCGCCAGCCCTTCGTCGAGAAGCAGACGACGGTACTGCTCGGGCTCCGGCGCCGCGTCCAACGTCGCGCGCAGGACGGCCTGAGCCGTCGCGTGATCGCCGCGCGTCCGGTGGGCGAGGGCCCGCAGTACGCCGATCTCGAGCAGACTGCCCGCGCGCCGGCCGTCGGCATCCGCCTGCAGCCGATCGAGCAGCCCTTGTGCGTTCTCACCGCGGCGGATCATGAGCCGCGCGCGGGTGAGTTGGCCGTACTCGTTCAGGTACGACACCGCGTCGGGGACGTCGCGGAGCCACGCCTCGGCCGCGACCAGGTCGCCCGCCGCGAGGTGTACCCGGGCGCGCATCGCCGTGATCGGCCGCACCTCGGGATACGACCCGCGCCGGTACAGCTTCTCGGCCTCGTCGAGCAACTGCAGAGCGGCCGTGAAGTCGCCACGCGCGACCTTGACCTGCGCCATCGCGACGTACCAGCGGTGCCGGTTCTCGGTGATCGAGCCCTGCGCTGCGAGGACCCGCGCGGTCTCGAGATGGGCCTCCGCGCTGTCGAGATCGTCCAGCTCCCGGTCGAGCTCGGCCAGGCCGACGTGCAGGTCCGCCGTGACCCGCGGATACGGCTCGCCGTTGCGGGTCGCCGCCGCCAGCGTCTGCTCGAAACCTTGCCTGGCGCGCGACGGTCGTCCGGCCGCGAGCCACAGATCGCCCATCACCACCGCGCTGTCCTGCTCGTCGACCAGGTTGCCCGCCGTGTGCAGCTCGCGAACCGCGGTCGAGAACGTCGCCAGCGCCTCCTGCACGTCGCCCGCCGCCCACGCCGCGAGCGCCAGGAATCCGCCGGCAGCCCCGCGGACGAAGTGGTCCTCGGCCGCGGCCAGATCCAGCGCGCCCCGCGCAGACTCCACCGTGGCCTGCACCTCGCCCCGTGCCTGCGCCAGCGCGGCCCGGTAGATCAGGAGCATCGCCGGAGCGGTCCGCAGATCTTCGGTGTCCGCCCAGGTCGCGGCCAGCTCCGGATCCCGCGCTCCGGCCTGCAGCACGGCCTCCGCGGCGTCGAGCCAACGCGCCATCCGATCCAGCTCGCCGGCCATCATCGACGACCAGGCGGCCGCGATGCACAGCACCGGATTCCGTTGGACGACGGACTCCGGCAGCGACCTGATCCACGCGAGGAGCACGGCGTCCTGCCGGGCCCGCCGTACCTCGGGCAGGGCTTCCTCGATCAGCCGTCCGGCCCGCTCGTGGTCGTCAGCCGCCAGCGCGTGCCGTACCGCCTCCGGGGCCAGGTGCTGCGCGGCGTACCAGTCGCTCGCGGCACGATGCAGGCGCGGCAGATCCTCCGGGTGTTCGGCGAGCAGGCGGGCTCGCAGGACGTCCCGGAAGAGGTGGTGGTAGCGGTACCAGACCCGGTCCGGATCCAGCGCGACCACGAAGACGTTGCCGCGATCCAGCTCGTCCAGCACCTGACTGCTCCCGGCGCGGCCGGTGACTGCGTCGCACAGCGGGCCGGTGAGGCGGTCGAGAACCGCCGTACGCAGCAGGAAGTCGCGGGTGGCAGCAGACTGCCGCGCCAGCACCTCGTCGGCCAAGTAGTCGACGACGAACCGGTGGCTGCCGGTGAAAGCGGCGATGAATCCTGCGACATCGGGCACGCCACGCAGCGAGAGGGCCGCCATCTGAAGCCCTGCGACCCAGCCCTCCGTCCGCCCTTCCAGGGCCCGTACGTCGTCCTCGGCCAGCCGCAACCCCATGACGTCGTTGAGGAAGGCGCCTGCCTCCGGCTCGGCGAAGCGCAGGTCGTCGACCCGGATCTCCGTCAACTGCCCGCGAGCACGCAGCCGGGCCACCGGGAACGGCGGGTCCGCGCGCGTCGACAGGACCAGATGCAGCTGATCCGGAAGGTGGTCGAGCAGGAACGCCACCGCCTCGTGCACGTCAAGCGCTTCGATGGCGTGATAGTCGTCCAGCACGAGCACAGTCGGCCCGTCGGCCCGGTCCGCATAGTCGTTGACGACCGCGGTCAGCGCGGCCACCGTCGGTACGTCGGCCGCGGGCGGTGCGACCCGGAGACCGGGCAGGGCCGCCCAGAGGTGCGCCAGGAACCGCGGCAGGGCGTTGTCCCCGTCGTCGAGCGACAACCAGCCGACCCGCTCGTGCCGCGCGGCCCACTCACCGACGAGGGTCGTCTTGCCGAACCCGGCCGGTGCGGAGACCAGGGCGAGCCGATGACCGGGTGTCAGGACGCCGTCCAGACGCTCCAGCAGCCACGGTCGTGCCACCATTCCGGACCGCCGAGCGGGCGGGAACAGCTTCGTGGCGAGCACCGTCGTCGACACCTCTGGATGATAGATCCGGCGGTCTGTAACGCCGAGGGGCACTCCAACGATTTAGGGCAAGGACCGAAAGTGGTCGGTCCCCACATGCTCCCCTGGGGGTCCCCGTTGTCCCGTCGTACTCGTTTGCTGCGCCTGGCCGTGCCCGCGGCCGTCGTGGCCAGTGGTTTGGTGGCACTGACCGGTTCGTCCGGCTCCGCCGCCGAGCCACGCCATCCGTACCGCCCGCCCTTCGCCGCGAAGCACGCCGCCGCGAAGGCGGAGTTCGAGCCGAACGCCGTGCTGGTGAAGTTCAAGCCCAAGGCCACGGCGGCGGCGCGTAAGGCCGCAGTCGCGCGGGCCGGCGCGACGGCCGAGGACTCGGTGTCCTCGAAGGTCGTGAAGATCAAGGGCGAAGCGTCGGCGCCCGAGCTGCTGAAGAAGCTGAAGGCCGACCCGAACGTCGAGCTGGCCTCGCTGAACTACAAGCGCCGCGCGACCGCCGTACCGAACGACGAGTTCTACGGCACCGACCAGGCCGCCTACCTGAACACGATCCGGATGCCGCAGGCCTGGGACCTGTCCAAGTCGACCGGCAGCCAGGTCGTTGCCGTCCTCGACACCGGCGTCGACGCCGGCCACCCGGATCTCGTGGGGCACCTGGTGCCCGGCTACAACGCGGTGTCCAGCACCCGTCCGAACCCCGTCGACGACAACGGGCACGGGACGATGACGCTGGGCATCATCGCCGCCGCGGCCAACAACGTCGAGGGTGTCGCGGGCGTGGGCTGGAACGTGAAGGCGATGCCGGTCAAGGTGCTCGACGCCAACGGCGAGGGGTACGACGCGGACGTCGCGGAGGGCATCTACTGGGCGGTCGACAACGGTGCCGATGTGATCAACATGTCGCTCGGCGGGGCGGGCGACGACCCGATCCTGCACGACGCGGTCTCCTACGCGGTCAGCGAGGGCGTCACCGTCGTGGCGGCCGCGGGCAACGACGGCAGTGCCGACTTCCAGTACCCGGCGGCCTACCCGGAGGTCGTCGCGGTCGCGGCGACCGACGCGAGCGGCGGGCTGACGGACTTCAGCTCCTACGGCGCCTGGGTCGACATGGCGGCACCGGGCTGGGACATCCTGACGACCGGTTCGCGAGCGTTGACCGATCCGGACTACCTGCCGTACTGGTATTGCACCGGTACGTCCTGTTCCGCGCCGATCGTCGCGGGTGTCGCGGCCCTGGTGAAGAACAAGTGGCCGGCGCTCACCCCGGATCAGGTCGCCCAGCGCCTCGAAGGTTCCGCCCGTGATGCCGGTCCGCGCGGCACCGACTCGTACTACGGACACGGCATCCTGGACGCGTACGCGGCCCTGGGCGGCCGCTTCGCCGCCGACTTCCCGCCGGCAGTTGCGGACGGCAACGACCAGCCGATCCGCGCCAAGAAGCTGGCCGGGTTCGGCTCGGCCACGGGTGCGATCGACTTCGAGGGTGACGTCGACTGGTACTCGGTCGACATCGGCTCGGACCAGGACGTCCGGGCCGTGGTCGCGGGCCCGTCCTTCGACGAGCGGCTCTATTCCGCGAACCTGGGCCCGGTCGTCGACGTCTACGACTCGAACCTGAAGTTCCTCGGTCACGGTGAGAACGAGTTCCCGGTCGTCGACCCGAACACCGGCCCGAAGTGGGGCCCGCTGACCGCGCTGACAGACGTCAAGGCGCCTGCCGGGACGATTTACGTGGCCGTGCGCAACTACAACGGGTCCAAGGTCAACCGGCCGTACACGGTGAGCGTTGGGAGCAGCGGTGTCGGTGCGGTGGCGACCGGTACGGCGTACCCGCTGCGGGACGTATTCCCCGCCGACGTGTCGGCCGGCGCGCCGGCGTCCGTGAAGCCGACGGTGACCTTCGCGCGGGACATGGACCCGGCGTCCGTGACCACAGGTACCGTGATGCTGCGTGACGGTACGACCGATCAGCAGGTGAACGCGATCACGACGTACGACGCCGCGACGCGGACCGCGACCATCACCCCGCAGCAGCCGCTGCTCGACAACCGGCCGTACAAGATCGAGGGCAACTACTACCTGCGCGACGCCGACCACGAGCCGGCCTCGTTCGGAACGGTCTTCAGCACGGCCGACCTGGCGCCGCAGGCGCTGACCTCCTTCACCGGCAGCGGGGCGTACCTGGCCGCGAACCTGGCCTGGAAGATCCCGCCGACCAACGATCTCGACCAGGTGATCGTCCGGCGGAACGTCGGGAGCAAGGCGCCGACGCCGACGACCGGGACGCTCGTGTACGCGGGTACCGGGACCTCGGTGAAGAACACTGGGCTGGCGCAGGGCACGACGTACACGTACGCGGGCTGGGTCGTCGACCGCACCGGTCACTACAGCCCGATCGCGGTCAAGCAGCTGCTCGGGATGAAGTCGGGCATCAGCGTGACGTCGACGCTGATCAACTACGGCGGGTCGATCACGATCAAGGGCAGCACGTTGCGGATCGACAATCTGGCGTACGCCGGGTTGCCGGTGAACGTCTACGTGCGGCCGAAGAACTCGTCGAAGTTCACGCTGCTGGCGGCGTTGAAGACGTCGTCGACCGGGACGTTGTCGGTGGTGCACAAGCCGCTCGTGTCGTCGGTGTACATGCTGACGTTCCCGGGGAACGCGAGCCTGATGGGGACTCGTACCGCGGATGTCACGGTGCAGGTCCGGCCGACGATCTCGGCGACGCTGTCGCCGTCGTCGATCCGGCTGGGTGGGACGACCGCGTTCAGCGGGTACGTGGCGCCGGCGCACTACGGGCAGACCGTCTACCTGCAGCAGTACGGCAGCAAGGTGTGGAAGTCGATCGCGTCGGTGAAGCTCAGCTCGTCGGGCAAGTACGCCTTCGGCATCAAGCCGGCGATCCGCGGCCAGATCGCCTACCGCGTCTTCTTCCCCGGTGACGCCGACCACGCCCCGGCGTACACCGTCAACAAGATCCTCACCGTCAGCTGAACCGGACCGCCCACCTGACTGTACCTCTGGGTACAGTTAGGTGGGTGGAGACGGTGGAGCGGTTGATTCGCAGTACGCAGGAGTTGTTGTGGGAGCGGGGGTACGTCGGGACCTCGCCCAAGGCGATCCAGCGGGCCGCCGACGCCGGACAGGGGAGTATGTACCACCACTTCACCGGCAAGGCGGAGCTGGCGAAGGTGGCGATCGAGCGGTCGGGAGCGGAGCTGCGGGCGGCGGCCGAGGAGCAACTCGGGGCCGACGGGACCGCGACCGAGCGGATCGGCGGGTATCTCGGGCGGGAGCGGGATGTGCTGCGCGGCTGCCGGATCGGGCGGCTGGCAGCGGATCCCGACGTGGTGGCGGATCCGGAGCTGCGGGCGCCGGTCGCGCAGACGTTCGGGTGGTTGCGCGACCGGCTCGCCGAGGTGGTTGCTGATGGCAAGCGTACGGGCGAGTTCCCGGAGTCGCTCGACCCGCAGCGGACCGCCGCGACGATCGCCGCCGTACTGCAGGGCGGGTACGTGCTCGCCCGCGCCGCGGACTCGACCGAACCGTTCGAGCTCGCCGTCCAGGGCCTGATCGACCTGCTGGGAGCGAAATGAAGATCGGTGCGGTGTTTCCGCAGCTCGAGATCGGCGCGGATCCGAAGGTCGTGCGCGACTGGGCGACGACCGTGGAGGATGCGGGCTACAACCACGTCCTCGCCTACGACCACGTGCTCGGCGCCGACCCGGCGAACCGCCCCGGATGGACCGGCTACACCGACAAGTCCTTGTTCCACGAGGTTTTCGTGCTGTTCGGCTTCCTGGCCGGCATCACCACCGAGCTCGAACTCGTGACCGGCGTGCTCGTGCTGCCGCAGCGCCAGACCGCGTTGGTGGCGAAGCAGGCGGCCGAGGTCGACGTACTGAGCGGCGGGCGCCTTCGCCTCGGTGTCGGCATCGGCTGGAACCACGTCGAGTACCAGGCCCTGGGCGTGCCGTTCCGGCAGCGCGGCGCCCTGCTGGAGGAGCAGGTCGACGTACTGCGCAGGCTCTGGGCGGATCCGGTGATCTCGTACGACGGTAAGTACCACGAGATCGAGGAGGCCGGCCTGAACCCGCTGCCCGGCCGGAAGATCCCGATCTGGTTCGGCGGCAGCGCGGATGCCGTACTGCGCCGGACCGGGCGGATCGGCGACGGCTGGATGCCGCAGTCGGCGCCGGACGAGACGGCCCGGGAGCAGCTCGCCCAGATCCGCCGGGCGGCCGAAGAGTCCGGCCGCGACCCCGCCGCGATCGGCATCGAGGCACGCCTCACCCTGGGCGCCGTACCCGAACAGGACTGGCGCGCGTTCGCCGACGGCTGGCGCGAGCTCGGCGCGACCCACCTCGGCGTCAACACGATGAAGCTGGGCCTGTCCCGACCGGAGGAGCACGCCCAGGTCCTCCGCGACGTACTACCGCGCCTCCGCGACTGACGGCACGTACGCGGCGAACGGGCTGCTGCGGAACCAGCCCGGGAACTGCCTGCACAGCCGCGGCGCCCCGATGAGCTCGACGCGGCCGGTGCGGATCGCGCGCTGGTACGCGAGTTGCTTCAGGTGCAGGTCGACGAGTGTGCGCGCGTCCGTGCGGCAGACGAGGTCCTCGGCGTGCCCGCTCGACCTGCTGCACAGCTCGGGCTGCGGTCGGCGGAGCAGCATCCAGTGCTGTTCCGCCGGGCGATCACGCAGCTCGAACCGGATCACCGTCGTACCGTCGGGGATCTTGTCGACGTCCACCAGCTTCATCGTTGCCCAGAGCACGTACGCCGGCTCCAGGTGTCCGGGCTCGATCTCCAGCCAGCGCGCGCCCCACTGCCCCATGGCATCCAGGACCGGCCGCAGCGCCTGACCCATCTCGGTCAGGCCGTACCGCACGGATCGGCCGTCGACGGTACGACGCAGTACGCCGTGGCGCTCGAGTGTGTCGAGGCGCTGGGTGAGCAGCGCGGTGGAGATGCCGGGCGCACCCTGGCGGATCTCGTTGAACGTGCGGCAACCGTTCAGCAGGTTACGGACGATGATCGGCGTCCAGCGCTCGGCCAGCAGCTCGGAGCTCCTGGCGATCGGGCAGAACTGGCCGTACTCGCGCACGACATCAGCGTCGCCCCGGCCGCGGGGGAAGGCAACTTCAGAATCTGATGTTGCCGCACACCGGCCGCCGGACGACTGTGGACTCAGACAACCAAGAGGTGGTGGGGACGATGACAGATCGGGCACATGTGGTGACATCGGGCGAGGGACGGATCGTCGACCTCGGGGTCGCGCGGATGCGGGTGCTCGCCGACGACGCCGTTACCGGCGCCTTCTCCTTGACGGAGTTCGCCGGCGAGACCGGCGGACCGTGGACCGTCCCACACCTGCACCACGGCTTCGAGGAGTCGTTCTTCGTACTGGACGGCTCCTTCACCTTCACCGTCGACGGCGAGCCGATCACGGCCGCGGCAGGCACGTACGTCCTGGTCCCGAAGGACACCGCCCACACGATCACCGCCGCCCCCGGCGGCGGCCGCTTCCTGACCCTGATGGTGCCCGGCGGCCTGGAGAAGATGTTCGTCGAACTCGGCGAACTCCCACCCAACGCCATCACTGACCCCGCAATCCGCCGCCAGGTCTCGTCTCGCTACGACTCCGTCCCTCTCTAGACGCGCCGGTTGGCCGTCTCGGGGGCGAGGTGGAGGTGAAGGAACAGGGTGGCTGGATTACGGTCGGGGTAGACCGGATCATCGATCATGAAGTCGAAGGAGTCCCCCGTGGCAGTCGAGGTCACCGGCCCGATGGGCGAGCGGTACGACGAGATCCTCACCGAGCGCGCGCTCGGCCTGATCGAGACGCTGCACCGTGCGTACGACGGGCGGCGGCGCGAGCTGCTGGAGCGCCGTCAGCAGCGGGTGGCGGAGATCGCGGCCGGGGCCTCGCTGGGATTCCTGGCGGACACGAAGGACGTCCGCGACGACCCGGACTGGCGGGTCGCGCCCGCCGCGCCGGGGCTGGTCGACCGCCGGGTGGAGATCACCGGGCCGACCGACCGGAAGATGACGATCAACGCGCTGAACTCGGGCGCCAAGGTGTGGCTGGCCGACCAGGAGGACGCCAACACGCCGACCTGGGAGAACGTTGTCGGCGGCCAGCTGAACCTGCTGGACGCGATCACCCGGCGGATCGACTTCAGCACGGACGCCAAGAGCTACGCGCTGAGGCCGGACGCGGAGCTGGCCACGATCGTCGTCCGGCCGCGCGGCTGGCACCTGCCGGAGAAGCACATCCTCGTCGACGGGGAGCGGACGTCCGGCTCGCTGGTCGACTTCGCGCTCTACCTGAGCGCCTGCGCGCAGCTGCAGCTCGACCGCGGCCAGGGGCCGTACTTCTACCTGCCGAAGATGGAGTCGCACCTCGAGGCGCGGCTGTGGAACGACGTGTTCGTGACGGCGCAGGAGGTGCTCGGTATCCCGCGCGGGACGATCCGCGCGACCGTGCTGATCGAGACGTACCCGGCCGCGTTCGAGATGGAGGAGATCCTGTACGAGCTGCGCGAGCACTCGGCGGGGCTGAACGCGGGCCGCTGGGACTACATGTTCAGCGTGATCAAGACGCACCGGACGCGCGGCACGGACTTCCAACTGCCGGACCGCAACAGCGTGACGATGACGGTGCCGTTCATGCGGGCCTACACCGAGCTGCTGGTGCGGACCTGCCACAAGCGGGGCGCGCACGCGATCGGCGGTATGGCGGCGTTCATCCCGAGCAAGGACCCGGCGGTGAACGAGCAGGCGTTCGCGAAGGTCGAGGCCGACAAGACCCGCGAGGCCGGCGACGGCTTCGACGGCTCGTGGGTGGCGCACCCCGGGATGGTCGAGACCTGCCGGAAGGTCTTCGACGCGGTTCTGGGCGACCAGCCGAACCAGGTCGGCAAGCTCCGCGAGGACGTCGCGGTCACGGCGGACCAGCTGCTCGACGTCGCGGCCACACCAGGTGACATCACCGAGGCCGGTCTGCGCAGCAACGTCAGCGTCGCCGTCCAGTACCTGGCCGCCTGGCTCGAGGGCACCGGTGCGGTCGGCATCTTCAACCTGATGGAGGACGCGGCCACCGCCGAGATCTCGCGCTCGCAGATCTGGCAGTGGCGCCGCAACCAGGTCAGGCTCGACACCGGGGAAACGGTCAGCACCGAATTGGTCGAGCGGATCGCCGACGAGGAGATCGGCAAACTCGACACCCCGGAACGGTACGACGCGGCGCGTGCGCTGTTCCTGGAGGTGGCGCTCGCCGACGAGTACGTCGACTTCCTGACGCTGCCGGCGTACGAACGCTTCAGCTGACCAGGAGGCCGCGCGCAGGCAGGACCGGTCCGGATCAATTACGGTAATGGCCGTAAAGCGTTGACATCGACGCTCCGACGGCCCTACGGTCGCGCCATAAGTCGAGTTGAGGACGCCAGAAAGGCGGCACTCCATTGCGCGCGAGCTCGGTTCCCCTGGCCGGTCAGACCCGGCGTGACTTCCTGCGACTGTCCGGACTGACCCTGGCCGCGATCGGCGGCAGCTGGTCACTCACTGGATGCGGCCTGTTCGGTGATGACAGCAAAGCGGCCGACGGCCAGTCCACCTTGAAGATCGACTACGTACCCGTCGAAGTGCTCGACCCGCAGGTGATCACCAACGGCATGTGGATCCTGAGCCGGGGGATCTCCGAGGGTCTGGTCGCCCAGAACGAGAAGGGCGACGGCGTCGTACCGGCCGTCGCGTCCGAGTGGAAGGTCTCCGACGACCATCTGACCTACACGTTCACGTTGCGCGACAACGCGCAGTGGTCGGACGGCAAGCCGGTCGTCGCGCAGGACTTCGAGCGGACGTACAAGCGGCTGTTCACTCCGGCCGGCGGTTCCGCGGGCGGTACGACGCTGGGCGCCAACAGCTATCAGACCGCCACCGGCATCAAGGGCGCCCAGGACTTCCTGGCCGGTGTGCTGACCGACTGGGCGCAGGTGGGCGTGAAGGCGACCGGGGAGCACGAACTCGTGCTGACCCTCGCGAATCCGAACCCGGACTTCCTGCTCGCGCTGACCCACCCGGCGATGCTGCCGCTGCCGATGGACCTGGTCGAGAGCAAGCCGAAGGACTGGCAGAACCCGCCGAACTACGTGTCCAACGGGCCCTACACCGTGACCGAGTGGGTGGCGAACTCGCGGCTGATCCTGACGCCGAACGCGAAGTACTGGGACCGCGACAACGTCAAGCTGGGCCGGATCCAGGTCAACCTGGTCGAGCCGAGCGCCGCCGCGACCGCCACCGTGCCGTACGAGAACGGCGAGACCGACCTGGTCCAGCTCGCCGGACCGGACGTGCTGCGGTTCCAGAAGAGCGAGGCGTTGGCGAAGGAGCTCAAGCAGACCGAGAACTACAGCATCCTCTACCTGGCGAAGCTCCGCAGCCAGCACAAGGCGATGGAGGACGTCCGGGTCCGCAAGGCACTCTCGCTGGCGCTCGACCGCAAGACGCTGGCCGGTGTGCAGCCGGGCCAGCAGCCGGGCGTCTCGCTGGTCACCAGCCGGACCGCCGGCTGGGACGACAGCATCGCGATCAAGGAAGACGTCGCCGAGGCGAAGCGGCTGCTCGCCGAGGCCGGCTACCCGAACGGCCAGGGCCTGCCGCCGGTGCGGATCCTCGTCGGCGTACCGGACACCACGCTGGCCGACGCGATGGTGGACAGCTGGACCAAGCAGCTCGGCATCAAGGCGAGCGTCGACCACGTCGAGGCCGGCGTGTACACCGAGCGTCGCTGGCAGGTGCAGAAGGGCAACTACATCGGCTTCTACTACGGCACCTTCGCCGGCCTGCCGACCTGGGCGACGATGGTCGGCTCGCTCTGGTCGCCGAAGAACGTGCAGGAGATCAGCCTGCCGAGCGACCAGTGGCAGGCGTACCAGGCCGTGCAGGACAACAAGAATCT
Organism: Kribbella sp. NPDC003505; assembly: GCF_040610875.1. Lineage (NCBI taxonomy): Bacteria > Bacillati > Actinomycetota > Actinomycetes > Propionibacteriales > Kribbellaceae > Kribbella > Kribbella sp. NPDC003505. Next base: position 211,110 of record NZ_JBEXNA010000013.1, read on the forward strand.
GAAGCCGGCCGAGAAGACCCAGCAGCTCAACGCGATCCTCGCCGCGCACGCCTCGACGCCCGCGCAGGACATCGCCGCACTGGTCGACCAGGCCGCCAAGGAGCCGGACGACGCGAAGCGACTCGGGCTGTACAAGCAGGCCGCGAAGCTGCGCGAAGAGCAGTACCTGTACCTGCCGGTGCTCTGGCTGAGCCTGTTCCATGCCGTCAAGCCGAAGGTCCAGGGCCTGCAGCTGCGGGCCTATCCGGACTACTTCTACCTCAAGCCGCTGAGCGTGGAGAGCTGACGTGGGGCTCGCCGTCTACATCGGCAAGCGGGCGGTCCGGCTGGTCCTGTCCATGGTCGCGGTCTCGATCCTGACGTTCACCCTGCTGCAGTTGGCGCCCGGCAACTTCGCCGACCTGCAGCGGGTGAACAGCGGGGCCACCAACTTCGGCGGTGTCGGCACCGAGTCGATGGTCGGCGAGCTCGAGTCCCGGTACGGCGCCGACGTACCGGTCTGGAAGCAGTACCTGATCTTCATGAAGGGCGCCGTCGTCTGGGACTTCGGGCCGTCGTACAAGTACGCCAGCCGGAACGTGCAGGACATCATCGCGGAGGCGTTCCCGGTGTCGGCCACGCTGGCGGTGCTGGCGGTGCTGCTCGCGTTGCTGATCGCCGTACCGGTCGGGGTGTTCGCGGCGTTGCGGCAGAACAGCAAGAGCGACCACGCGACGATGTTCGCGGTCACACTCGGGCACGCGTTGCCCAGCTATCTGACCGCGGCGTTCATGATCCTGCTGTTCTCCGCGACGCTGAAGCTGTTGCCGTCGGGTGGGTGGAACGGCCCGGAGGACCTGATCCTTCCGGTGCTCGCCCTGAGCCTGGGGCCGGCCGCCGTGCTGGCGCGCTACGTGCGGTCGAGCATGCTGGAGACACTGCGCGAGGAGTACGTCACCGCCGCGCTCGCCAAAGGCGGTCCTCGGCGTACGGTCATCGTCCGGCACGCGCTGCGCAACTCGCTGATCCCGCTGGTCACCGTCGCCGGGCCGCTGCTGGCGGCGCTGATGACCGGCACCGTGTTCGTCGAGGCGCTGCTCCGGATCCCTGGCCTCGGGTTGTACTTCGCCAACGCCGCCGCCAGCCGGGACATGCCGCTGCTGATGGGTACGGCGTTGTTCTTCGCGCTGATCCTGATGCTGACCAACCTGGTCGTGGACCTGATCTACGGACTCCTCGATCCCCGAATCCGCACCGTGGGAGGTGGGGCCGATGACGGCCACTGAGGGCGTCGAGGCCGCCGGCGAAGCGGCCGTCGTCGGTACCGTCGGCGAGCCGGAGCCGATCGAGCGCGGTACGACGGCGCGCGGACCCTGGGCGCGGGCATGGTCCCGGTTCCGCAAGCACCGGCTGGCGTTCGGGAGCCTGGTCTTCTGTGCGTTGCTGATCGTCATCGCCCTCGCCGCGCCGCTGATCGCGCCGTACGGCTATGAGGAGACCGACATCCAGCACAAGCTGGCCGGTCCCGGCTCCGCAGGGCACCTGCTCGGCACGGACCTGCTCGGGCGGGACATTCTCAGCCGGCTGATCTACGGTCTGCAGACCGCGCTCACCGTGGCGTTCGGCGCCGAGCTGACGGCGCTCGCGCTGGCGCTGGCGATCGGACTGCTCGCGGGCTACCTCGGCGGGCGGGTCGAACAGTTGCTGATGGCCTTCACCGACGTGATGTACGCGTTTCCGAGCTACCTGTTCGCGGTCGTGATGGTGACGGTCCTCGGCCGCAGCATCTTCGCGCTGGTGGTCGCGATCGGGATCGCGTCCTGGGTCACGCAGGCGCGGCTGGTCCGCGCGCAGGTGATGACGCTGAAGGAACGCGAGTACGTCGAGGCGGCCCGGTCGATGGGCGCGAAGGGCACCACGATCGCGATCCGGTACATCCTGCCGAACGCGATCGGGCCGATCCTGGTCACCACGAGCTTCGCGATCCCGGCCGCGATCGCCGCCGAGGCAGGGCTGGCACTGCTGGGACTCGGCGTCCAGCCGCCGACGCCGTCGTGGGGCGCGATGATCAGCGAGGGCAGCCGGTACCTGCTGGCCGCGCCGCACATGCTGGTCGCCCCGGCGGTGCTGTTCGCGCTGACGCTGCTGGCGTTCACCTGGATCGGCGACGGCCTGCGGGACGCCTTCGACCCGAGTGGAGAACAGCGATGAGCGACGAGGCGTTGCTGTCCGTCCGCGGGTTGCGGACCACGTTCCGGCGCGACGGCGCCGAGCCGCTGACCGCGGTCGACGGGGTGTCGTTCGACGTACGCCGCGGGCAGGCGCTGGCGATCGTCGGCGAGAGCGGAAGCGGCAAGAGCGTCACCATGCGCAGCGTCATGGGCATCCTGCCGCGGACCGCGCGGATCACCGGCGGCCAGGCGCTGTTCGGCGGGCGGGACCTGCTGGCGATCGGCGACAAGGAACTGCGCAAGGTCCGCGGGCGGGACATCGCGATGGTGTTCCAGAGCGCGATGGAGGCGATGAACCCGACGCTCACGCTGGAGCGGCAACTGACCGAGCACCTGCTGTGGCACGGCCTGTGCACAAAGGCCGAGGCCCGCAAGCGCGCCGTCCGGGCGCTCGGCGACGTCGGTATCCCGGACCCGGAGAAGCGGATCCGCACGTACCCGTTCCAGTTGTCCGGCGGGATGCGCCAGCGGGCGATGATCGCGATGGCGATGGTGACCGAGCCGGCGCTGCTGATCGCCGACGAGCCGACCACCGCGGTCGACGTCACCGTCCAGCGGCAGATCCTCGACCTGCTCGCCGAGCTGAAGAACCGCGGCACCGGCGTCATCATGATCACCCACGACCTCGGCGTCGCGCGCTACTTCTGCGACGACGCGGTGGTGATGTACGCCGGGCGCGTGGTCGAGCGGGCGCCGATGGGGCGGCTGCTCGACGATCCACGGCATCCGTACAGCGTCGGGCTGCTCGGATCCGGCGTCGAGGTCGGCGGCCGCGACCTGCCGCTGCGGCCGATCCCGGGAAGTCCGCCCGACCTGTCCCGGCGTCCTCTCGGTTGCCCCTTTCATCCGCGGTGTGCACAGGCCGAGCTGCCGCGTTGCACCACCGAGCAAGAGATCCTGACCATCGGTCCCGGCCGGGACGCCGCGTGCTGGAAGGTGGCCGTCGATGCCTGACGAACTGGTCCGCGCCGCATCGGTGACGAAGATCTTCCGGACGCGTGCCGGCGAGGTCCGCGCCGTCGACGACGTCTCGCTGACCGTGCATCGCGGCGAGACGCTGGGACTGGTCGGCGAGAGCGGCAGCGGCAAGTCCACGATGGCGCGGCTGATGATGGGACTGCAGACGCCGACGTCCGGGCAGGTGACGTTCGACGGCCGTGACCTCGCCACCCTGCCGTCGCGCGAACTGCGGTTGCTGCGGCCGCGGATGCAGATGGTCTTCCAGAACCCGTACGGCTCGCTGCTGCCGCATTTCAGTGCCATCGGCAACGTGATGGAGCCGCTGCGCCTGCACGACCGGGGTTCCAAGGAGTCCCGCCGTGCCAAAGCGCTCGAGTTGCTGGACCTGGTCGGTATCAACACCGGTCATGCCGAGCTGTACCCACGCCAGTTCTCCGGCGGCCAGCAACAACGCATCGCGATCGCGCGGGCGCTGGCCCTGGAACCAGACCTGCTGGTGTGCGACGAGCCGACCTCGTCCCTGGACGTCTCCATCCAGGCGCAGATCCTCGAACTCTTCACCGACCTGCGCGACCGCCTGGGATTGTCCTTCCTCTTCATCTCCCACAACCTCGCGGTCGTAGAACGGCTGGCCGACCGAGTAGCCGTCATGAACAAAGGCCGACTGGTCGAGGAAAGCACCACGGACTCCTTGTTCCGTGCGCCCCAGGACCCGTACACGCGACAACTCCTCTCCGCAGTCCTGCCCATCCGTCAGGACCACGCGGGTTAGAAGCGGAGGTCGGGGATCGTGGTCAGGTCGATGCCGTAGCGGGCGTACACCTTGATGGTGTTCTCCCCCGTGAGCTTCTCCTCGGGGAGGCCCAGCGCGTCGGCGACCTCGACGACGTGTTCGCGCGAGCGTCCTTCGATCTCGAGGTACGGCGGGATCAGCGGCCAGGCGTCGATCTCCAGCTCCGCGCCCTGCAGTTCGAAGCTGGTGCGGTGGTTCTCCTGGTACGACTTCGGGTGGAAGCCGAGCTGTTGCAGCAGCTCGTCGGTGGTCTCGAAATCGCCGACCGTCACCTCGGTCTCGGTGGTGCCGTCGATGCCGTCGTGGGCGATCTGCTTGACGGTCAACGTCACCTCGGCGCCCGTGTCCCGCAGCCGGATCCAGCGCGCCTCGTCACCCGGCACGACGTCGTACACATAGCGCTTCATCAGCCGGTCAGCCACGTGACGCCCGCCGAGGGCAAGGATTCTGCCGGCGATCTCGTGCGGGTCGACGTCCAGGACTTTGGCTTCGAACTCGATGACCATCGGCTCCCTCGGGACGAGAAGGATCAACTCACAGCGTCGGCGATGGTATCCGCGATGGCCCGGGTTTCGTCTTCGGTGCCCAGGAGGTAGGGCTGGGGGAGCCAGATGGTGTCGGTGGAGAGCAGGTCGGCGTTCGGGCAGGCGTGTTCTGGGTACGGCTGGCCGAGGCGGGTGGTGATGGCCCGGGACTCGCGGAGCACGGCGGCGTTGCGGTGCAGCGGGACGTACCCGGAGGAGGCCCGGTCGAAGCCTGCGGCGCTGAGGGCATCGAGTACGGCGTCGCGCCGGCCGGGGACCCGGAGCATGAAGAGGTGCCGGCCGTGGGCGGTGATCGCCGGATCGTCGGGGGCGAGCTGGATACCGGGAGCCTTCTCCAGCAGGTCCGTGAGCAGACGTGCGTTGCGTTCGCGGACCTCCTGCAGTTGCGGATGGCGACGGAGCTGGACCCGAAGGATCGCCGCCTGGAACTCGGTCAGTCGCAGGTTGTAGCCGACGGTCTCGTGCTGGTACCACCCGCCGCCCGGAACCCGCCCGACGTTCACCAGCGAATACACCGCACCGGCCAGCTCCGCAGAGTCCGTGACGACTACGCCGCCCTCGCCGGCCGTGATGTTCTTGCTGCTCTGGAAGCTGAACGTGCCGAGGTCGCCGATCGCGCCGACCGGACGCCCCTTGTACGCCGCGCCGTGCGCCTGTGCGGCGTCCTCGACGATGGTCAGCCCGTGCTTCGCGCCGAGCGCGGTGAAGGCGTCCATGTCCGCGGGACGGCCGGCGAGATGGACGACGACGACCGCCTTGGTCCGCTCGGTGATCGCCGTCTCGGCGGCGACCGGGTCGAGCAGATGGGTGTCCGGGTCGACGTCGGCGAAGACCGGCACCGCACCGACGAACAGCGCCGCCGAGGCGGTCGCGATGAACGTGTACGGCGGCACGATCACCTCGTCGCCGATGCCGACGCCGGCGGCCTTCAGCGCGACCGCGATCGCGAGCGTCCCGTTCGCCAGACACACCGCGTGCCCGGCCTGCTGGTACGCGGCGAACTCCCGCTCGAACGTCGCGACGACGTCGCCGCTCGTGCTGCCCCACTTCCCCGAGTTCAGCACCTCGAGCAGGGCGTCGGCCTCGTCCGTGCCGTACTGCGGCCACGACGTCATGGTGTGATCACCCATCTGTTGTCTCCGGCAACGATATCGGCGGTCAGCTCGACGAACGGCCGCCCGAACCGGATCACCGTCCGCGCGGTTCCGCTGCCCTCCTTGACGACCGGCCCGGTCCCGGGATTCGGTACGGCGAGGAGCACCGCGGCGCCCGGCACCGCTTCCCAGGACTGCGCTTGCACTGCCAGGCCGTCCGGGTGCGGCGAGACCGACAGCTCGACGCCGCGCCGGCTCCGCTCCCAGCTGTTGATCCGGGTCGCCGTCCACCACGGCATCCCGCGCCGCCGCGCCTCCGCTGCGAGCTCGATACACGCGGCCCGGGTCGGCGGACGCAAATGCAGGTGCGGCCCGTGGAACAGGAAGTGCGCGACACCGTGGACCGCCTGGGCGCCGTCCAGGATCACGTCCCGGACGGCGACATGCCCGGCCCAGGCGAGATCCTGCGTGTGCAGCGGCAGGTTGAGGACGTCGTACAGTCGATTGCCCTCGGCGACCGGCGCGAGCGGGAACGAGACATGGGACGCGCCGAACGTGAACCCGACATCGCCCTGCTTGCTCGGCCCGCGCGACTCGTCGATCTGAATGCCGAGCCGCTCGCACCACGTGTAGAAGTCCGTCCACCCTTCCCAACGGGTGTAGTGGTTCTTGTTCGAGACGATCTGCTCCGAGCCCGTGACGGCCTGCGCCCAGGCGTACTGCGCCCGCGCGAACGGCCAGCCCCACACCGCGAGGTCAGCGTCGCCCATCGCGTTGTAGTGCAGGGCGTTCTCGTGCCCGGCTGCGGTGATCGCGGCGTACAGCTCTGGTGAGTACCCGCCCGGAAAGACATGGCACCAGGTGACCTCGACACCGGCCTCGGCGAACGTGTCGAGCGCCGCCTGGCCGTGCTCCTCGACGTTCTGGTCGGAGTCGTGCGACATGTGCGCGACCGCGTCGACACCCGACGGCCAGTACCAGAGCCAGGGCACCGCGGCGCCGGTCTGCGACGCGCTCCACCACAGGCTCTGCGCGAACAGGGAGCACCACCAGTCGGCCTGCGGCTGGTCGAACATCGGTACGGCGCTCGGTGGCGGATAGACGTGCTGGTACGCCGGATCCAGCGGCGGCTGACCCGGCGGCATCGCCCGATCCGCGGCGAAGCTGAGCACCATCCCGTCCTCGCACTTGAGGATGCCGTCGTCGATCGGCGCCGTACCGTCCGCGGCCGGCTGACCGTCGGCGGTGACGGCGTACCCCTGCTGGATGCGGACGATCGTCTGCCACAGATCGACGCCGTACGTCAGGACGAAGCCCGCGCCGAGCCGACGGAGTGCGATCGCCGCCGCGTCGTCGGACTGCCAGCGGGCGAGCACCTCGACGCCGTCGCCGCGGAGCCGACTTCCGCCGACAGCATGCAGTGCGACCGGCGGCCGGGAGGACCAGACGGGGTGGTCCGTGAGTACGACGTGATCCTCCGGCACCGACCCGTCGGCCGAGACACCCGCGAGCACTGCGAGCGGTCCGGGGTCGCCGACGAGGATCAGCGCGCCGCCGTCGTGCACCCACCGCTCGAGCTCGTCGGTCGGACCGGCATCAGGCGTGGTCGCGTGGATCAGCACGGAGAGGTCGCCGGGCGGCGCGGCACCTGCTGCCAGACAGCTGTAAGGCACCCGAAGATGCCCGAGGACCTCGGCCAGGTAGACCCACCAGGCGTCCTGACCCGCCTGGTGGGCCTGCTCGGTCGCCGCCTGGTCGTCCACCACCGCGACTGCATGAAAAGGCACGCGAACCACCCTGCCGCAGCCGGATAGCTTCGGCAAGGCCTGAATATCTCTTATGGACGTCCGTAATAACTAGCGGGGGATCTTCTCGACCAGCAGCTGGTACGGGCGCGGCGGCCGGCCGAGCTTGCTCGAGCGGGGCGGCGGCATCGGCCAGGCCAGTCCTTCGTCGACCAGCGTGCTCAAGGTCCGGCGCGCGGTCCGCAGCGTCACACCGAGCAGCTCCGCGACCTTCTCGGCGTCGACCACCCGCTCGGTGTCGTTCGCGTTCTCCAGCTGCTCGGCGAGCGTGGCCAGGATCTGCAGCGCCCGGGAGTCCGCGGGGACGGAGCGTTCGGCGGTCCGGGTCCGCTCGCCGGGGATCTGGAGCACGAAGCCGTGCGGTCCGACCACGAACGCGGTGTCGCCGCCGGCCGCCTTGTCGACGGCGGACTGCGCGTTCACCTCCGCCTCGCGGGTCGACGTACCGAGCCCGATGCCGACCTCGAGCCGGATCCCGAGCTCCTCGGAGATCCGGTCCAGGAACGGGGCCATCGACAGGTTGTCCGTGGCCAGCCGCAGCGAACCCATCGTCGTGACGATGAGGAAACTGTGCTCGTCGCGCGGCACCACGGCCGCGTCCATCGGGCGGGCGTCGCGCAGCAGCTCGCGATGCAGCGACAGGCGAAGCTCCTGGTACCAGTACGCGCTGGCACTGGCGTGCGCCGGCAGCGACGCGGCGGGCACCCGGACGATCATCGTGACGATCCGGGACTCCTCGAGCTTCGCGCCGCCGCCCATCAGGACGGCCGTGGTGAGCGCCTGCCGGATCGTCATCGACGACGGCGTCATCCGCAGCACCGGGACTCCGGCCTTCTGCAAGGCGACGTCGACGGTCGGCACCGTGGTGACCGCCCCGGTGGTCCGGCCGCGCTCGTACAGCGAGCGGTGGAAGTCGAGGAACGTCCCGGCCGACTCCGGCCCGGTGTACTCCTTCAGCCGTACGCCGGACGCGCTCAGGCCGATCTCCTCGTACACGTGCGAGAGGTCCCGGCGGGACATGGTGTCGACGCTGATCCGGGCCGGGTCGAAGACCTTCTCGAGGACGCCGCGGAGCAGGGTCGAAAAGAGCGCCGGCCCGCCGCTCGGCACGTACGTCGCCGGGACCGGCAGGCCGCCCGCGACCGCCACGTCGTACGGCAGCGGTCCGGCGAACAGGAACGCGTCGACCCGCGAGGCGATCCGCGCCGCCTGCTCGTGCGCGTCGTGCTCGTCGGAGTAGACGGCGGTCTCGAGCCGCAGCGCGGGGTTGTCCAGCTCGCGGGCCAGATTCATGATCCGGTGCACGATCTGCTCGGCCCCCACAACGCCGACCGTCACCTGCTCATGCGTCGCCACCTCGTCAGATTAACGGTCGACGTTGACCGTCGGGATCCCGCCGCCGGCCCGCGCGATGATCGCCAGCGACGGCTCGCCGGTGGGGTTGCTCTCCCGGTGGATCGTGAACGCGGGCACGTGGACGAAGTCGCCGGCGACCGCGTCGAGGTACTCCTCGGAGCCCTCGAACTCGAGCCGCAGCACGCCGGAGACGATGTAGAGACTGCTCTCGTTCTTGTCGTGGTGGTGCCATCCGGAGATCGCACCGGGCTGGGTGATGACCTGGCCGGCCCACAGGATCGGGAGCTCGAAGGCTCGCATCCGGAGCATGCCGGACGTCGGGTCGGCGGCGACCAGGTCACCAGCCTTGATCACACGAACTGGCTCGCTCATACCTCCAGTGTCAGCGCTGGGGGTACGCGGCGTCGACCTCCACCTCGACGAGCCAGCCGGACACCGGGAGGTTCTCGATCTCCAGTGCGAAGCGGGACGGACGCGCCTTGTTCACCACGAACGGCTTCGCCGGCGGCGCCGTACCGAGCGGGACCGGGACGTAGGCGCCGGTGGTGAGGTCGGTGTTGGCGAAGTACTGGCGGTACGCGCGGTTCCACCCGGCGAAGTCGGCGACCGTGGCGCCGGCCGGGTTCTGCAGGAAGACCCGCATCGTGTAGACGTCGGCGTACGACAGCCCGGCCGCGGCGAGGTTCTCGCCGATCCGCCGGAGTGCGTTGATTCCTTGGGCCTCGGTGATGGTGACGCCCGCGGGCAGCGTCCCGCCGGGGAAGATCGCGGTGTCGACGTACGCCGCCTCGGACCCGGACGGAGCGCCGGTGTTCAGCGCCGACGGGCCGATGCCGCTGGTCTTGTAGACCGGGGTGTTCGCGCCGATGCCGACACCGCTCGCGATCATCGGGTTGGCCTGACCCGCGGGCAGGGCCGGTACGACGGTGCCGGGCTTCGGCGGCTTCGGCTTGTCCCACCAGCCGGCCGCGGTCCCGGCGCCGGCGCTGAACGAGACGACCAGGGCGACGGCCCCGGCGATCAGGCGAGTCTTCATCGGCTCGCCACCCGGCTGTGCAGGGCGGTCACGGCCGCGCGGGCGGACACCATCGCGCCGTGCTGCCAGGCGATGGCGTGCGACAGGTGGTCGCCGGCGAAGTAGATGTTGCCGGTGGCCTCGAGCAGCCGGGCGTAGATCCCGTCGGTCTGCGACGGCCAGCTGACCCAGGACGCCTCGGAGTACCTGGTGCCCATCCAGTTGACCGAGAACGACGCCTTGACGTCCTTCGCGTACACGTCGCCGTGCATCTTGGCGCCTTGCATCAGCGCGCGCTCCAGCCGGCCGGCCGGCGTCATCGCGCCGTACAGGTTGGCGTTGGCGCCGGTGTTGTAGTAGCCGATCACGGTGCCGCGCTCGCCGTGGAAGCCGTACGACGGGTACCAGGTGTTCACGGTGTCGAGGCTGCTGTTCGTGATGCCGCCGTAGATCCGGTGGTCCTCCTCCCACCAGCGCCGGCCGTACTCGATGCCGATCTTGCCCGCGTTCGTCGGCCTGGCGTACTTGAGCGCCTCGACGATCGGCGCCGGCAGGTTGGACGGCACCTTCGCGGCCAGGTGCGGCGGCAACGTGCAGATCGCGTAGTCGGCGGTCAGCATCCGGGTCCGCGTGCCGCTCTTGTAGGTGACCTGGACGCCGGAGCCGGTGTTGGTCAGTCCGGTCACCTCGGCGCCGTACCGGATCTTGTCCTTGCCGATGGCGCGCTCGAACGCGTACGGGATCCGGTCCATCCCGCCGACCGGCTGGAACATCATCATCGCCTGGTCCCAGCCGAACTCGAACGAGAAGTAGTTCCCGACGCCGCTGGCGAAGACGTCGCTCAGCGCGTACGGCGCGGCCGTCGTGCCGCCCTCCATTCCGGCGCCCGGCTCGACCGTGTATCCGCGCCGCCCGTCGGCACCGGTGTAGGCGAAGCCGGACGCCTTGTTGCCGATCGAGCCGAAGCTGCTGAGGAAACCGATCAGCGCTTGCTTGTCGGCCGCCGTCAGCTTGGCGTCGAGCGCTCCCTGGTCGGCGGCGGTGGCGAGCAGTTCGGCGACGTAGCCGTACACGTCCGCCTTGGCGGTCCGGTGCCGGATCGCTTTGTTGGACAGGGCGCTGGTGCCTTCGCGGTAGAGGTACGCGTCGGCGTTCTGGTTGACGAACGGCTCGATCGCGACGCCGAGCTCGCGGCAGTAGTCGAGCGTCACGTGGTGCTGCGGCAGCCGCGCCGGCCCGGCGTTCATGTACTGGCCGGGAGAGAACGTCGCGCGCTGGGTGTTCCCGGCGAGATCGGTCTCGACGGTGCCGCCGCGAACGGTCCAGTTCCGGCCGCCCGGGCGGGTGCGTGCCTCCAGCAGGGTGACTTCGTAGCCGGCCTTCAGCAGCTCGTACGCCGACGTCAGCCCGGCGATCCCGGCGCCGAGGATGACGACGTGCTTGGCGGTGCGGCCGTTCAGATCGGCCCGCGACGGGGCGGCGTACGCGGGTGTCTCGGCGACGCCCGTGAGGCCGAGCGCCGACATGGTGGAGTACAGCACCCCCGCTCCACCGGTGATACCGACCTGCTGCAGGAACTGACGTCTGGTCTGCGCCATGCCTTCTCCTCACTGGGCAACGGGGTAGCTGACCAGAAACGTAAGGACATGGTGTTTTCGGAGCGTGTCAGGATCGTGACAGATCGACGCTCGTACCGACAGGTATGTTTCTGATTAACGAACCTGTTGGAGCAGCGCCCGCGCTACCCCGGCGACCTCGGCGTAAACACCGGGCTTGCCAGGCTGGGCGCAGCCCTGACCCCAGGAGACGAGTCCGAGCAGGCGGCCGTTGAGGACGAGGGGTCCGCCGGAGTCGCCCTGGCAGGCGTCGATGCCGCCGGCGAGGTAGCCCGCGCAGACGTTGGTCGCGGCGGCGTACCCGTTGGACACGTAGCTCTTGTTCGCGAGGCAGGTCTTGTCGCCGAGGTCCGGCACGGCGGCCTTCTGCAGCGTCTCGTCCGGCCCGGTCTCCTGGGTGTCGCCCCATCCGTAGACGGTCGGTACGGCGCCCGCGCGATCCGCCCGAGCGCGGGTCTCGAGCGGCAGCACCGGTACGCCGGTGAACGGCCGCGCCAGCGTCAGCACCGCCACGTCGTACCGGTTGTCCTTCGTGTTGTAGCCCGGGTGGATCCACACCTTGCTGATCCCCGACACCCGCCCGACCGAGTCGTCGGCGAGATCCGCCCGGCCCTGGACCGCGTAGTAGGTCGACACCGCCTCGTCCATGCAGTGGGCCGCGGTCACGATCTTGTTCGGCGCCACCAGCGCGGCTCCGCAGTACCGGCCGCCCGACGCCGCGGACTGCGTGTTGTTCAAGGCGATCGCCCACGGCGCCTCGGCAGTGCTCGCCACCGTCCCGCCGACGATCACCGGCTTCGCTCCGGCGGTGGCGACCAGCAGGACAGCGGCCAGCAGCACGGCCTGCACTCTCCGTGAAACGATCATCGCTGTAGGTTAGCGGATGACTGGAGCCTGCAGACTGCCGTAGCGCTCCATGCGCTGCCACCGGAGTCTGGTGCCGGCCAGGGCGGTGAAGACCGACTGGATGACGACCAGGTACATCAGCTGCCGGTAGACGAACTGCTGCAATGGCAGCGTCCACAGTGGCCCAGCTCGCTCTCCGTCCAGGCGGAACGCGTAGAAGCCCATCGCCAGCTGCAGCAGCACGAATCCGGCCCAGACCGCCAGGACGCGAACCGGGTCGAGGAAGATCAGGCCGTAGATCGCGAACACGTCCACAACCGGTGCCAGCAGCGGCAGCAGGACCTGGAAGAGCATCAGGTACGTCAGCCCGCGGCGGCCGAACTTACCGGCCCGGCCGCGCTGCACCATCGCCCCGCGGTGCTTCCACATCGCCTGGAGCGTGCCGTAGCACCAGCGGTACCGCTGCCGCCACAGTGCGCCCAGTGACGCCGGCGCCTCGGTCCACGCCACCGCACTCTCCTCGAAGACGACCCGCCACCCGTCCCGGCACAGCGCCATCGTCAGGTCGGTGTCCTCCGCCAGCGTGACGTCGCTCAGTCCGCCGATCCGCTCCAGCGCCGTACGGCGGAACGCGCCGACGGCACCCGGCACGGTCGGCATGCACTCGGCCAGGTCGAACAGCCGCCGGTCCAGGTTGAAGCCGATCACGTACTCGATGTGCTGCCAGCGGCCGAGCAGCCCGCGGCGGTTGCCCACCTTGGCGTTGCCGGACACCGCGCCGACGGCAGGGTGCCCGAAGGGCTGGATCAGCTTGCGCACGGCGTCCGGCTCGAACACGGTGTCGCCGTCGACCATCACGATCAGCTCGAACCGTGCCGCGCGCAGTCCGGTGTTGAGTGCGACCGGCTTACCGGCGTTCGCCTGCCGGATCACGCGGACCCCGGGGATCCCCAGCCGCTCGACGAGATCCGCCGTACCGTCGGTCGAACCGTCGTCGACGACGATCACCTCGAGCGGATGGTCCGACGCCACCAGCGAGCGGATCGCGGCCTCGATGCCGGCGCTCTCGTTGTACGCCGGGACGATGACGCTGACCGGCTCCGTTACCGGCGGGCCGTAGGTCCAGTTCCGCATCCGCGCGTGCCGCCGGGCGGCCACCACGGTGGTGATGGCGCGCAGCACGCTCAGCGCGCCGGCGGCGTACAACAGCCAGCCGATCACGGCCAGCACGCCGTCGCTGATCCGCATCGCCCCGATCACCGCGAGACCCCGTCCGCGATCCAGCAGACTCGCCTTGCGCGTAGGGTCCGGCAGGCCGACCGAGTCGCTGACGGTGGCGAACCGGAAGCCACGCGCCTTCAGGCGCGGCAACAGCTTGTCCAGGGCCTCGACGGTCTGCGTACGGTCGCCGCCGGCGTCGTGCATCAGCAGCACCTGTCCGGCCGTGCTCCGCGGCATCGAGTTCGCGATGACCTGCTGCGTGCCGGGCTTCCGCCAGTCCTCACTGTCCTGGCTGGTCAGCACGGCCAGGTATCCGGCCTGGCGGGCCTGCTGGAGCGCCTCCCAGTCGCGATTGCTCAGCGCGTCCGGCTCGGAGGAGTACGGCGGTCTGAGCAGCGTCGTACTGACACCGGTGGCGCCGGCGAGGATGAGCTGGCTCTGCCGGAGTTCGAGGGAACGCCGCCACCCGGACGCGGTCGACAGGTTGGCGTGGGTGAAGGTGTGCACCGCGATCTGGTGACCTTCGGCGACGATCCGGCGGGCCAGGTCCGGGTGGGCGGCGACCTCGGTACCGACCACGAAGAAGGTGGCGTGGACCTGCTGCTTGCGGAGCACGTCGAGGATCTTCGGAGTCCAGACCGGGTCCGGCCCGTCGTCGAAGGTGAGCGCGATCGTGCGTGCTTTCGGTGCGACCGAGCGGGGCGTGCCGTCGCCCGCGTCGATGACCGGTCCGCCGTTGACGATCTGTTTCGGCACCGCTCCGGAGGGACCGCCCGGCCGGACCGCGCCGTCGGCCTCCGTTCCGTACATGTGGTGCGTGTAGCCGTTGAGCAGCAGCATGCCGGCCAGGCAGACCAGCAACATCGTCAGGACGATCCAGTGCGTCCGGAGCGGCACCTGCTTGGCCCGCCGCGCGGCCGATCGGCTCACGGGGCGGCCGGCGCCCTCGTCTTACCGGGCGGTGCGGTCGGCTTGTTGCCGTGCGTCGTCGTCGACGCCGTCGGCGCCGCGGTCGGTGAGTTGGTCCGGCCCGGCTGGGTGGTCGTCACCGTCGTCGGTACGGCGGTCGCAGGCGGCGAGGTCACCGACGGAACGCTGGTCGGGGCGGTGGGGCCTGCGGTGGGCGTGCTGGTCGGAGCCGCAGGGGTCGTCGTGGCCCCTGGAGTGCGGCTGTCCCCGCCCGTCGGCCGCGGCGTCTCGAGCGCGATCTCGGCCGGCGGCGCGCTCGGCCGGTGCTGAGGCTTCGCGGCTTCGGGGAGGGGGATCAGCGGCGTATCCATCCGCGGTCCGCCCAGCAGACTACTGACCATGAGCAGGAGGTAACCGACGGTAGGTATGGCGAGGAACAAGCCTGCTCTGCGGATACTGCGACGGCGACGCCCGGTCGAGTCCAGAAAGACTGGCCGCCGAGGGGAAGGCGGTCTCACAAGCGCGAGAGCTTAGCCGAATCGAGCGGAATTTGGGATATTGCGTGTCTTGCCGCGGAGTGCAAGCCCTTGCCGGGTGAATTCTCGACACCGAAACACCCCGCCGTGCGGTGACCGGGGGCCGGGGTGGCTACTGTCGTCAGGTGCAGAAATGGCCTGGTCGTCCTTACCCTCTCGGCGCCACCTACGACGGTGCCGGGACGAACTTCGCGGTGTTCTCGGAGGTCGCCGATCGCGTCGACCTCTCGCTGGTCGGTGACGACGGAGCCGAGCAACTGGTGCAGCTGACCGAGGTGGACGGATTCGTCTGGCACGCCTACCTGCCGGGAGTGCAGCCGGGGCAGCGGTACGGCTTCCGGGTGCACGGGCCGTACAACCCCGCCGAGGGGCACCGGTGCAACCCGTCGAAGCTGCTGCTCGACCCGTACGCGAAGGCGATCGACGGGCAGATCGACGGCGACGAGTCGCTGTTCAGCTACCGGTTCGCCGAGCCCGACGAGCTGAACACGATGGACAACCGCGAGCACACGATGCTGTCGGTGGTGACCAACCCGTTCTTCGACTGGGGCAACGACCGCCCGCCCGGCCACGCCTACCACGAGACCGTGATCTACGAGGCGCACGTCAAGGGCCTGTCCAAGACCCATCCGGGCCTGCCGGACGACATCCGCGGCACGTACGCCGGTCTCGGCCACCCGGCGATCATCGAGCACCTCAAGGAGCTCGGGGTCTCGGCGATCGAGCTGATGCCGGTGCATCAATTCGCGCAGGACGGGCACCTGCAGGAACTCGGCCTGTCCAACTACTGGGGGTACAACACGATCGGCTTCTTCGCGCCGCACAACGCCTACTCGTCGACCGGCACCCGCGGCCAGCAGGTGACCGAGTTCAAGGCGATGGTGAAGGCGCTGCACGAGGCCGACATCGAGGTGATCCTCGACGTCGTCTACAACCACACCGCCGAGGGGAACGAGTTCGGCCCGACGCTGTCGTTCAAGGGCATCGACAACGCGGCGTACTACCGGCTGGTGGACGCGGACAAGCGGCACTACTACGACACCACCGGCACCGGCAACAGTCTGCTGATGCGGCACCCGCACGTGCTGCAGCTGATCATGGACTCGCTGCGTTACTGGGTCACCGAGATGCACGTCGACGGCTTCCGGTTCGACCTGGCGGCCACCCTGGCTCGGCAGTTCCACGAGGTCGACCGGCTGTCGGCGTTCTTCGACCTGGTCCAGCAGGACCCGGTGGTGAGCCAGGTGAAGCTGATCGCCGAGCCGTGGGACGTCGGCGACGGCGGCTACCAGGTCGGCAACTTCCCGCCGCTGTGGACGGAGTGGAACGGCAAGTACCGCGACACCGTCCGGGACTTCTGGCGAGGCGAGAAGTACACCCTGGCCGAGTTCGCCTCCCGGCTGACCGGGTCCTCCGACCTGTACCAGGACGACAGCCGCCGGCCGCTGGCGAGCATCAACTTCATCACCGCCCACGACGGCTTCACGCTGCGCGACCTGGTCTCGTACAACGAGAAGCACAACGAGGCGAACGGCGAGGGCGGCAACGACGGCGAGAGCCACAACCGCTCCTGGAACTGCGGCGCCGAGGGCCCCACCGACGACCCCGAGGTGCTGCGGCTGCGGGCCAAGCAGGAGCGCAACTTCCTGACCACGCTGCTGATCTCGCAGGGCGTGCCGATGATCGCCCACGGCGATGAGCTCGGCCGGACCCAGCGCGGCAACAACAACGTCTACTGCCAGGACAACGAGATCGCCTGGATCGACTGGGAGCTGGACGAGCCGCAGAAGCACCTGCTCGAGTTCACCCGGGCGCTGCTCACGCTGCGCAACAACCACCCGGTGCTGCGCCGGCGCCGGTTCTTCCACGGCGACACCGGCATCGACGGCCTCGGTGACCTGGTGTGGTTCACGCCGAACGGCACCGAGATGCAGAACGGCGACTGGCAGCGCGACGACGCCCGGGCGATCGCCGTGTTCCTGAACGGCGACGCGATCTCCGAGCCGGACCCGCGCGGCGAGCCGGTGGTCGACGACTCGTTCCTGGTGCTGCTGAACAGCAACTTCGAGCCGGTCGACTT
Source organism: Kribbella sp. NPDC003505 (assembly GCF_040610875.1). Taxonomy (NCBI): domain Bacteria; kingdom Bacillati; phylum Actinomycetota; class Actinomycetes; order Propionibacteriales; family Kribbellaceae; genus Kribbella; species Kribbella sp. NPDC003505. Next base: position 228,096 of record NZ_JBEXNA010000013.1, read on the forward strand.
CCTCCTGCCACCCGAGGAGTACGGCGAGAACTGGACGGTCGTCGTCGACACGACGCATCCGACCGGCGCCGGCAGCGAGGAACCGCACGCCGCCGGGAGCACGATCCAGCTGGAGTCCCGCAGCACCTTGATCCTGACCCGCCCGAGGCAGGCGGCCGGATGAGTGGAGTCCCGCAGGCCACGTACAGGTTCCAGCTCCGCGCCGAGTTCGGCTTCGACGACGCCGCCGCGGTGGTGCCGTACCTGGCGGGTCTCGGGATCTCCCACGCGTATCTGTCCCCGATCCTGCAGGCCGCGCCCGGTTCCACCCACGGGTACGACGTGGTGGACCACAGCCGGCTGTCCGAGCCGATGGGCGGCCGGCCCGCGTTCGACCGGTTGTCGGCGCGGCTGGCCGAGCACCGCATGGGCGCCGTCGCGGACGTCGTACCGAACCACGTCGCCGTACCGACGCCGGAGAGCCTCAACGCGGCGCTCTGGTCGGTGCTGCGACTGGGGCCCGGCTCGCCGTACGCGGACTGGTTCGACGTGGACTGGGGCGCCGGCAACCAGCCGCTGCTGATGGCGGTGCTGGGTCAGCGGATCGGCAAGGTGCTCGCGGACGGCGAGCTGTCCGTCGAGGGCGACGTACTGCGGTACTACGAGCACGAGTACCCGCTGCGGCCCGGGACCGAAGAGCTGCCGCTGGCGGAGCTTGTCACCGAGCAGTGGTATCGCCTCGCGCACTGGCGGGTCGCCGACGAGGAGCTGAACTACCGGCGGTTCTTCGACGTCGACACGCTCGCTGCTGTCCGGCAGGAGACCAAGGAGGTCTTCGACGCGACCCACGAGCTCCTGCTCGCGCTCCTGCACGAAGGAAAGCTCAACGGCTTCCGGATCGACCACCCTGACGGTCTGGCTGACCCGCGCGGCTACCTGCGTCGACTGGCCGAGCGCACCGGCGGCGCCTGGGTCGTGGTGGAGAAGATCCTGGAAGGCGACGAGCAGCTGCCCCGCGACTGGCCGTGCGCCGGCACGACCGGGTACGACGCTCTGCTGCGCGTCGGCGGCCTGTTCGTCGACCCCGCTGGTGCCGCACCGCTCGCAGCTCTGCACTCCGAGCTCACCGGTGCACCGGCCGACTTCGGGCCCGTGGTCGAGGAGGCGAAGCGCGAGATCGTCCAGCACGGTCAGTACGCCGAAGTGCACCGCCTGGTCGAGCTGCTCGCGCGGATCTGCCAGGACGACGTGCGGCTGCGTGACCACACCAGGCGGGCGTTCCACGAGGTCGTCGTGGAGTTGCTGGTCCAGTTCGACGTCTACCGCGCGTACGTCGTACCGGGAGAGGAGCCGGAGCCCGAGGCCGTAGCTGCGGTCGAGCGGGCGGCGGAGAGAGCGCGGGCCAACCTGGACGAGGACCGCCAGGCCACCCTGGACGTCGTACTGCACCTCTTGCTGGGACGAGAGACGAGCACCGTCGACGAGCAGACGCGGGCCGAGCTGATCGTGCGCTTCCAGCAGACGTGCGGGCCGGTGATGGCCAAGGGAGTCGAGGACACCGCGTTCTACCGGTGGCTGCGGCTCACGTCGCTCAACGAGGTCGGTGGCGACCCGGGGCACTTCGGTGTGACGCCGGAGGAGTTCCACGCGTACGCGTCCCAGGTGAACCGGGACTGGCCGAAGACGATGACCACGCTGTCCACCCACGACACCAAGCGGTCCGAGGACGTCCGCGCGCGCCTCGGCGTATTGTCCGAGCAGCCCGCCGTCTGGTCGGAGGCGGTCCGCGAGTGGCGCAGGCTCTCGGAAGAGCACCGCAGTCCACTGCTGGACGGCAGCACGGAGTACCTGTTCTGGCAGACGCTGTTCGGCACCTGGGCCGACGGTCCGCTCGCTGAGGACCGCATGCAGGGGTATCTGCTGAAGGCGATCCGTGAAGCCAAGCGGCACACTTCGTGGACCTCGCCGGACGACGAGTACGAACAGGCCGTCGCTGCCTTCGCGACGGCGGTCCTGGACGACGAGACCGTGCTCGACGCGGTGCGCCGCTTCGCCGACGAGCAGACCGGCTACGTACGAGCTGCCACGCTCGGCCAGAAGCTGGTGCAGCTGACGATGCCCGGCGTACCCGACGTGTATCAGGGCACCGAGCTGGTCGATCTGTCCCTTGTGGACCCCGACAACCGGCGCCCGGTGGACTACACGGAGCGCATCGAGCGGCTGCAGCGGCTGGACGACGGCGGCAAGCCGGAAGACCTGTCCGACGAGAAGCTGCTTGTCACGTCGCGAGCGCTCCGCCTCCGCCGGCAGTACCCCGAGGCCTTCGCGGGCAGCTACGCACCGCTCCCGACCTCCAACGGGCACGCGGTCGCGTTCGCCCGTGGCGACGCCGTCATCACCCTGGCGACCAGACTGCCGGCCGCGCTGCAGCGACTGGGCGGCTGGGGCGACAGCACCGTCGTGCTGCCGAGTGGCCAGTGGAAGAACGTGTTGACCGGCCGTGAAGTGGGCACCGGGGCCGCCCGGATCGGCGATCTGCTCGCGGACCTCCCGGTCGCCCTCCTGGTCAGGAGCTGACAGCCATGCACACGTTCCGCGTCTGGGTGCCAGAGGCAACCAATGTCGACCTGGTACTGCGGGACGGTGTGCTGCCGATGCGCTTCGCCGAGGACGGTTGGTGGGAGCGGCAGGTGGCCGAGGCGCACCACGGCACCGACTATGCGTACTCCGTCGACGGCAGCGACCCGCTCCCCGACCCGCGCAGCCCGTGGCAGCCGGACGGCGTCCACGGGTTCAGCCGGGTCTTCGAGGCGGACCGCTTCGAATGGAGCGACGACAGCTGGACGGGTCGCGACGTACGAGGCGCTGTCTTCTACGAGCTGCACCTCGGCACGTTCACGCTCGAAGGCACGCTGGACGCAGCCGCCGAGCACCTGGATTACCTGGCCGTGCTCGGGGTCGAGGTGGTCTCGCTGCTGCCGGTCGCCGCGTTCCCCGGCGTGCACGGCTGGGGGTACGACGGTGTGGACCTCTACGCGGTGCACGCGCCGTACGGCGGCCCGGAAGCCCTGCAGCGGTTCGTGGATCGCTGCCACGACGCCGGGCTGGCCGTCTGCCTCGACGTCGTCTACAACCACCTCGGTCCGAGCGGGAACTACCTGTCCAGCTTCGGTCCGTACTTCACCACCAGGCACTCCACGCCGTGGGGCCCCGCGGTCAACCTGGACGACGCCGGTAGCGCAGAGGTACGACGGTGGATCTGCGACAACGCACTGCGCTGGTTCCGCGACTTCCACATCGACGTACTGCGGCTGGATGCGGTTCACGCACTGGTCGACGACAGCCCGACGCACCTGCTCCAGCAGTTGTCGACCGAGACCGCCGAACTGGCCAAAGACCTCGGGCGGCCGCTGGGGCTGGTGGCCGAGTCGGACCTGAACGATCCGCGCACGGTCGAGCCGGTGTCCACGGGCGGCATGGGGATGACCGCCCAGTGGAGCGACGACTTCCACCACGCACTGCACTCCCTGCTGACCGGTGAACGGTTCGGGTACTACGTGGACTTCGGGGACCCGGCGGTGTTCGCGAAGACGCTGACGCGGGTGTTCCGGCACGACGGGAGCTATTCGACGTTCCGCGGCAAGGACTGGGGGCGCCCGGTCGATCCGCGCCTGCACCGCGGCGGCGAGTTCCTCGCCTACACGTCGAACCACGACCAGATCGGCAACCGGGCGCTCGGCGACCGGCCGAACCTGACCCCGGGGCAGCTCGCGATCGGCGCCGCGCTGGTGCTGACCTCGCCGTACACGCCGATGCTGTTCATGGGTGAGGAGTGGGGCGCCTCGACGCCGTGGCGGTTCTTCACGGACTTCTCCGACGACACCGAACCCGGCCTGGCGGACGCGGTCCGGACCGGCCGGCGGCGCGAGTTCGCCGAGTTCGGCTGGGACGCGGACGAGATCCCGGACCCGCAGGATCCGCAGACCTGGCGCAGCTCGGTGCTCGACTGGTCCGAACCGGACGAGGCGCCGCATCGCGAGCTGCTCGCCTGGTACCGGCACCTGCTGAGGTTCCGGGCCCGGATGCCGGAGCTGCGCGACGACAGGCTCGCGTCGGTCCAGGTCGAGTTCGATCCCCTCGGGGGCTGGCTGGTGGTGTCCCGCGGCAGTCTGCGCGTGGTGGCGAACCTGGACGGTGCGGACACGGTGGTGCCGCTGGACCAGCCCCCGGCGTACCTCGTGATGTCGTTCGCCGGCGGGGACCTGACCGCCGACGGAGTCCGGTTGCCCGGTCACGGCGTCGCGATCGTGGCCGTCTGAGACTTTCCAAAGGGTCACATTTGTAGGCCATTCCAACAGAACGCGGCGTTCGAGTGTGTTGATCCGTGGTGATTTCCGGAATCGCTTGTCTGCCGGGGTGGTCGTGGCGGACTGTTGATGGGCCAGCAGGGGACGGGGGGTTTTGAGGGAGGACCGGATGACAGTCGGAGGCGTCGACACCTACTACGACTACGAAGAAAAGCAGTGGAAGAGCCGGAAGCTGGGTGGCGGCCCGATCCGTCGCGGCCCGGTCTGCCCGGCACCACGCACCCCGGACCATGCGGTGCGCGAATCCACCGTCCACGAGCGTCGTGCGGCCGTTCGCGACGTACCGAAGCACACGCTCAACTGACGCGCACCGGTGGCAGGGCCCGCCAGACCAGGCCACCGACCTGACCACAGCGGCTGTCGTCCGACGGCCGCTGTGGCATGCCCGGACCAGCCGCGGTGACGGCTGCGCGCGCCGGGGTGGCGAGCGGCGTGGCTCCCGGGTCGCATAGAGTGACGGGTGTCTCGACAGGAAGGATCCGGGTGATGGCCGACGCGGACGACCAGGTGACACAGAGCGCTCCGTTCCCTGGGTTCGACACGACCAAGCCGAGTATCGCCCGGACGTACGACTACCTGCTGGGCGGCAAGGACAACTTCGCGGTGGACCGCGCGTTCGGCGACCGGTTCATCAACGAACTGCCCGGCTCCCGGGTGATCGCCTACGACAACCGCGGTGCGCTGATCCGCGCGGTCCGCGAGATGGTCACCACGACGCGGGTCCGCCAGTTCATCGACCTCGGCAGCGGGCTGCCGACCGCCGACAACGTGCACCAGGTCGCCCAGCGGCATGCGCCGGAGACGAAGGTGGTGTATGTCGACAACGATCCGATCGTGCTCGCGCACGGCCGCGCGCTGCTCGCCGAGAACGACAACACCACGGTCATCCAGGCCGACCTGCGGGAGCCGAAGGCGATCGTCGAGCACCCGGACACGGTGCGCCTGATCGACTTCTCCGAGCCGGTCGGCGTGATCTTCAGCGCCACCCTGCACCACGTGAACGACGACGAGGACCCGGCCGGCATCGTCCGCTTCTGGAAGGACCGGATCGCCTCCGGCAGTCACGTCTTCATCAGCCACTTCCGCAGTGAGAACGACCCCCGCAGCCAGGAGCTCGAGCAGGTCCTGCAAGGCTCGCTCGGCCGCGGCCGCTGGCGCACCGACGAGCAGATCCTCGCCCTCTTCGGCGAGGGCTTCACCGTGCTCCCTCCCGGCCTGGTCCCCGCCTTCCAATGGCGCAACCCCGACGAGCCCGACGACCTCACCGACTACCAGCGCCTGATCGCCGCCGTCCTCGCCGTCAAGAACTGACCTGTTCCCTGGTGAGGAACGCGAACTGGGCGTGTTTGGTGGAGCCGTCCGGCTGGACGATCTTCGCCTCGGCGCCGAGGGTGAATCCGCTGCGGTGGAACCGCTCGATCGCGCGGGTGTTGCGGACGTCGGGTTCGACCACGATCCGCGGGTGTCCCAGGTGCTCGAAGACGAAGCGGGCGACCGCGCCGACCAGTTGACCGGTGAACCCGGCACGGGCGTCCCCGGGCGCGATCAGCAGGTGGACGCCGAGGTCACCGGGCTCGACGGCGTACGCCGCCCCGGCGGGATCCGCCTGCGGGTCGTATGTCTGCAGCAACGCGACCGGCACGCCGTCCAGCCGGACGACGTACACGTGATGCGTCGGCACCGAGTCCAGGAACCGGTACGTCGCCTCGATCTCGTCGCGCGACAGCCCGCCCATGCCCCAGTACGTGGCCCGCTCGGCCGTCACCCACCCGTGGATGAGGTCCAGATCGCGCGCCGGATCCGCCTCCTCGATCCGCACCGTCCCGAACCCGTCGACGGTCGCCGAGTACGTGCGATCCTCCCGGGTCGCCGGACCCTCCGCGGGGACCAGCGCACCGCGCAACCACGACGCCAGTTGGTCGTGGTGGTGCGGATCGCCGAGGACGCCGGATGCGCCGAGCGGCACGATCCACCGGCTGGCGGAGCGATCGGCGAGGTCCCACGCGTACCGGGCGGCGGAGGCGCGGATGCAGACGTCCGTCAGCCCGGGCAGGCTCGACGTCGACAGCACGCAGTGGTGGTCGCCCGACAGGCCCAGGTCCAGCGGCATCTCGTTCGCCGCGAACACCGGGCCGCGCAACGCGTGCAGTGGTGCGAGCTGATGCGTCTCGGCCCACGGCGGGCGCGGGCTGTTGGCGGCGACCTCTTCCAGTGCCTCGCGGGCCAGCCAGCGTACGTCGACGTTCGGCAGCAGGTCGGTGGTGAGGAGGTTCTCGAGCGCGTACGAGACGTGGGTGAGCGGATCCATCCACGGCGTGAAGACCGCGGCGACATCGGCGTTCTCGAGCATCGTGAAGTGGTCGGTGAGGCGGGAGACCAGCGCCTTGCGGACCGCGGCGTACGACGAGGCCGTGGTGCTCGTGGCGTCCATCCGGCGGTCCCACGCGAAGAGTTCGGTGCGGAGGGCCACTGCTTGTGGGGACAGGTCGCCGAGTCCGGTCAGCAGGTCGAGCACGGAGCCGGCCGAGCCCAGGTACGTGTCCTGGTGGATGCCCGGCATGCCGTCGACCGTCCAGTCATCGCGGGCTTCCACGAGGTCGCGGATCCGGTCGGCGCGGTGCGGCGCGGCGAACTCGACCCCGAGCGGCGTCGCGAGCCCGCGGGCGTTCGCCATCACGGCCGGCCTGTCCACCGCTGCCCGCGCCATCTCGTGCCAGCCGTCCCAGCCGTACGTCGCGTCCCAGGCCGGCACGATCCGCAGCATGTTCGCCCGCTCGCGCCGCGGTACCGCGCCGGCGGTCCGATGCAGCAGCCCACCCGCGGTGTCGGCCGCCAGCACGACGTTGACCGGCTCGACCCACTCGTCGAAAGCGGCGTCCACATCACCCACGCTGGTTGCCCGGAGCAACCGACGCATCACCTGGAACCCGAGCCGTCCGGTGACCCGGGGCGGGTAGCGCAGCGAGACCGGTGCAGCGCCTTCCGGGTCGTGCGTGATGATCGGGCCGCGTTCGGTCTCGATCACCTCGACCTCGACGGGCGCCGCGCCGGCGACCTCCACCACCTCGGTGTGGACGGCCGCCGGTCGCCAGCCGTCCGGCCCCAAGGCCTCCACGCCTGAGCCGGTCCGGCGCAGTTGTTCGGCGTACAGGTCCTGGTAGTCGGCCATGGCGTTGGTGATGGACCAGGCGACCGACCCGGTGTGGCCGAAGTGTGCGAGGCCCGGGATGCCGGGAACGGCGAGCCCGAGGACGTCGTACTCCGGGCAGGTCAGCAGGATCTGCTGATACACGCCGGGGTTCTCGATGAAGCGATGCGGATCGCCCGCCACGATCGCCTGACCGCTCGCGGTGTGCGACCCCGGGATCAGCCACCCGTTGCTGCCGGCCCCGTGCGGTCCCTCTGACGAGAACAGTTCCAAGGACGCTTCTCCGAGGTGGGCCGCGACATGAGTGCGCCACAGCTTGGAGGGGAACCCGGCGAACAGGATGTGCACCGCCAGCCAGATCCCCAGCGGCGTCCACGGCTCCCACTCCTGCAGCGCCAGCCCGGTCTCCGCGAACTCGGGCGTGCGGGCCGCACCGCCCGGCAGCGCATGGTTCACGCCCTCGACGTACGCCGTGACCCACTCGCGCGTGTCGTCGTCGAGCGACTCGAAGCACTGCCGCGCCGTGTCCGCGAGCCGCGCCTGGCGGGCGAACACGTCCCACGCCACCGCCTCGACCCCGAGGAACGCGGCGCTCGTCCCGAGGTACCGCCGCCGCTCCAGCTCGATCTGCCAGGCCCGGTCCCGCGCGGCGTTCACGCCTTGCAGATAGACCAACGCGAGCGGATCCCCGGCCTGCAGGTGCGGTACGCCGTACGTGTCCCGGAACACCCTCGCGTTCACAAACAGCCCTCACTTCAGTTAGGTTAGGCTGCGCTAACTTACTCGGCAGCAATCAGTTCAGACAACCGCAATTCTGGCTGGAGGTCCAGCGTGAGGCACGGCTGGGAAGGCCGCGTAACCTGGCGGCTGTGATCACGCCGCTCGACGTCACCGACCGCACGCTCGCCGAGCGACTGCTCACGATCCAGCACGCCGCGTACGCCGTGGAGGCCGAGCTGATCGGCTTCGACGGCATCCCGCCGCTCCGGGAGGACCTCGACGGCCTGATGTCGTCGACCGAACACTGGCTCGGGCGGTACGACGGAACGCTGCTCGTCGGCGCGATCGCCTACGAACTGTCCGACGACACCGTGGAGATCGACCGGCTGATCGTCGACCCCGCCCACGCCCGCCGCGGACACGGCCGGGCCCTCCTCGACCACCTCGACCGGGTCGCACCGCGACCGGTCAGCCTGGTCTCGACGGGCTCGGCCAACACTCCGGCCGTCACCCTCTACACGTCCCGCGGCTACGCCGCCGTCGCCGAGCTGGAAGTTGCTCCCGGCATCAGCATCACACAGTTCCGCCGCGAGTCCTGACCTGCTCGAACCCGTAGTACAGCGCCAGCAGGAACACGATCAGCAGGGTCACCTGGGCGGACACGAACGAGATGCCGATGCAGGCTCCGTAGACGACCGTGCCCATCGAGTAGCGCAGCAGCGACTTGCGGACCTCCGCCTTGGACATGTCGTGGTCGACCAGATGGTTGCGCAGGACGTGCCACCAGATCAGGCTGAACGCGATCGCCGCCAGCGTCAGGTTCGTGCTGTACACGGCGGCCGCGACGTGCGCGTTGATCGACTCGTCCTCGAGGTGCTCCGCGAACAGACTGGTCGGGAACGGCAGCAGCGTCGCCCACAGCAGCAGGAGCAGGTTGAGGAACATCAGTCCGCGGTCCGCGCGCCGGATCTGGCGGAACATCGAGTGGTGGTTGACCCACATGATGCCGAGGATCGCGAAGCTGGTCAGGTACGCCGCGAACTGCGGCCACTCGTGCACCAGCGCCGGCCACAACCGCTCACCCTCCGCGAGCTCGGGACTGTGCAGTTCGAGGACGAGGAGGGTGATCGCGATCGCGAAGACGCCGTCACTGAAGGCTTCGAGACGGGTCGTCTCGGCAAGGTCGGACTGTGTGCTCACGGCCCACAGTCTGAGCCCAGGGGGATCAGTTGGTCGACAGAGAAAGCGCTGTCCAGCTGATCGCCGGTAGCGTAATCGTCAGCTTGCCGTCCTCGAGCCGTGCGTCGGCCGGTTGTGCGGTAACGCGGTCGGGCCGGGTGGCCGAGTTGGTCGCGAGCGGGTCGTCGTCGTGGACGATGACGGCCTCGTCGAGCGAGGTCACGCCGGCCCGGCCGAGGTCGACGGTGAGCTCGACCGGGCCCTCGGTCGAGCGGTTCACGGCGAAGAGCGCGATCTTGCCGTCGTCGTACGTCGCCACCGCGTCGACGGCCGGTACCTCGCCGTACTTCGCCGTGGACACGAGCGGCGAGTCGGTCTCGATCCGGAGCACCTGACCGGCCGCGAGCCGCGAGGTGATCGCGAACGGGTGGAAGGTGGGCTGCCGCCAGGCCGCGCCGCCGGGCTCGGTCATGATCGGCGCGATCACGTTCGCGAGCTGGGCGAGGCACGCGACCCCGACCCGGTCGCTGTGCCGCAGCAGTGAGATCAGCAGGTTGCCGACCACCACCGCGTCGGTGACGTTGTACTCGTCCTCGATCCGCCGCGGCGCCACCTCCCACGCCTCAGCCGGTCCGTCGGTGCGGCGGGAGCGGTCGCCGTACCAGACGTTCCACTCGTCGAAGGAGATGCCGATCTTCTTGCTGCTCTTGAGCTCCGCTCCGACGTGGTCCGCGGTCGCCACCACGGAGTCGATGAAGTGGTCCATGTTCACCGCGGACGCCAGGAACGACGCGGTGTCGCCGTCGTCGTTGCCGTAGTACGCGTGGCAGGAGATGTACTCGACGAACTCGTACGTCTCCCGCAGCACGTCCCGCTCCCAGGTGCCGAACAGCGGCATCCGCGACGACGACGAACCGCACGCGACCAGCTCGAGGTCCTTGTCGATCATCCGCATCGCCCGCGCGGTCTCCGCCGCGAGCCGCCCGTACTCCGTCGGCGTCTTGTGCCCCACCTGCCACGGGCCGTCGAGCTCGTTACCGAGGCACCAGAGCTTGATCCCGTACGGCGCCGCGCCGTGCTGCTCGCGCAGATCGGACAGCGCCGTACCGCCGGGGTGGTTCGCGTACTCGAGCAGGTCCAGCGCCTCCTGGACGCCGCGGGTGCCGAGGTTGATCGCCATCATCGGCTCGACGCCGGCCTTGGCGCACCAGCGGCTGAACTCGTCCAGACCGAACTCGTTGGTCTCGACGCTGTGCCAGGCGAGGTCGAGGCGCCGCGGCCGCTCCGCGCGCGGTCCGACGCTGTCCTCCCAGCGGAAACCGGAAACGAAGTTTCCGCCGGGATAGCGGACCACGGAAACTCCGAGCTCGCGGGTCAGTTCCAGGACGTCCTTGCGGAAACCGTCCTCGTCCGCGGTTGCGTGGCCGGGCTCGTAGATGCCGGTGTAGACACACCGGCCCATGTGCTCGACGAAGGTTCCGAAGGTCCGGCGGTTCACGGGCGCGATCGTGAACGCGGGATCGATGGTGAGATGGGCAGTGGGCACCAGGTGGCTCCTGTCGTGGTGATTCGCTATGACCGGGGCGGTGGGGTGGGAGATGCAAGGGCAGAGCAGCGGCTAGCCCTTGATCCCCGCGTCGCCGACACCGCGGACGACGTGGCGCTGGAACAGGGCGTAGACGATCAGCAGGGGAAGACCGCCCAGCACGGCCGAGGCCATGATCTGGGCGTAGCGCAGGCCGTACGAGCCCTGCACGTTGGCGAGGCCGACCGGGATCGTCATCATTGACGGGTCGGTGGTCACGATGAAGGGCCAGAGGAAGTTGTTCCAGGCCCCGATGAACGTGAAGATGCCGACCGCGACCAGGATCGGCCGCGACATCGGGACCATCACGCTCCAGACGATCCGCCACCGGGACGCGCCGTCGACCCGGGCGGCGTCCTCGTAGTCGCGGGAGATGCCGTCGAAGAACTTCTTCAGCACGAACACCATCACCGGCGCGACCACCTGCGGCAGCACGATGCCCCAGTAGGTGTCGACCAGGCCGAGGCCGGTCATCTCCTGGAACAGTGGCACGATCAGCACCTGCGGCGGCACCAGGATGCCGGCGATGATCAGCCCGAACAGCACCCGCCGGCCGGGGAACGAGGTCCGCGAAAAGCCGTACGCCGCGAGCACCGAGACGACCAGCGTCAGCGCGGTCACGAGCACCGAGACGACCGTACTGTTCAGGAACCAGCGGATCAGGTCGCCCTGCTCGATCACGCTCCGGTAGGCGCCGGTGGTAGGTGCCTCCGGCAACCAGGTGATCGGCGCGCGGGTCGTCTCCGGCTCGGGCTTCAACGACGTGTCGAGCGCCCAGAGCAGTGGAACCAGCCAGACCGCGGCGAGAATCACCGCACCGACGGCACTCGCCGCCTTCGGGAAGGTCCATGGCTGCCTGCGGCGCGGCGTTCTGGTTGCTACTGGCAACGTTGCGGTTGTCACGCTTCCTCCCCTCGGCCGGAGAACAGTTTGAACTGCGCGACCGCGACGATCACGATGACCGCGAAGAACAGGTACGAGATCGCGGACGCGTAGCCGATCCGGTAGCTGGTGAAGCCGGACTCGTAGATGTACTGGATGATCGGCCGGGTCGCGTAGTTCGGTCCGCCGTTGGTCATCAGATAGATCTGGTCGAAGATCTTCAGCGACGCCACGAGTTGCAGGACGATGATCAGGCCGGTGGTCCGGCCGAGCAACGGCAGCGTGATCCGGAACAGTTGCTGCCGCCCGTTCGCCCCGTCGATCGCGGCCGCCTCGTAGACCTGGGCGGGAATCCCTTGTAGCGCGGCCAGGTAGAGCAGGAAGTTGAACCCGACCGTCCACCAGACGGTCGTGATCACCACCGCGAGCATGGCCCGGTTCTCGGTGTTCAGCCAGTCGATCTCGGCGAAGCCGCCGGCCGTCAGCAGGCCGTTCACCAGGCCGAACCCGGGCTGGTAGATCCACACCCAGATCAGCGTCACGACCGTGGCGGGCAGCACGAACGGAGCGAAATACGCGAAGCGCAACAGCCAGCCCAGCACACCGCGCCGGTTGGCCAGCAGGGCCATGACGAGCGCGATGATCACCAGCGGCGGCGTGCTCATCGCGGTGAAGACCAGGGTGTTCTTCAGCGACGACCAGACGGCCGGGTCGCCGAACAGGTCCCGCCAGTTCTGCAGGCCGAGGAACTCGTGCTTGACGCCGGCCAGACTCGTGTTGAAGAAGCTGTTCCACAAGCCGGAAATGATCGGCCAGAGCATGAACAGGGCGAACAGCAGCAGGAACGGCGCGACGAAGAACAGGCCGCCCCAGCGTTCCTTCCACGGCTGCCCGGTCTCCGGTTTCGCCGCGGCCGGCGGCGTACCGGTGGTGAGGCGTGAGGGTGTCTCTACGGCCATGACCGACCTCCTTAGACCGGTGACGGGGTGTCGAGGAGCTTCTGGGTTGCGGCCTTGAACTGCGCGAGCGCGGCCTTCGGCGTCGCTTGACCGGAGAACACGCCGCTGAACGCCGCGGCGGCCTCGTTCTGCAGTTGCGCACCGGACCCGCTGAACCACGCGTCCGGGTCGAACAGCACGTCCGGCGCCACGCTGCGGTACTCCGCCTGCGGCTTGAGGTTCAGGTAGTCCTGGCTCTTCGCCACCGGCTGGTACGCCGGGACGTGACCGCCGGCCGCCCAGTCGGCGCTGTGCTTGAGCATCCAGGCGATGTACTCGACGGTGGCCTTGGTGTCGGCCTTGTTCCGGTTGCTCTGGTGCGGCAGCACGAACGTGTGCGCGTCGCCGGCGAACTTCGGCACGTCGTACACGACCGGGAACGGCGCCATGCTGAACGGCATCTTGGCGGTCTGGTACGTCGTCACCTCCCACTCGCCGTTGAAGCTCAGCCCGGCGTCGCCGTTGCTGAACTGGGCGACCAGGGCCGAGTAGTTGGAGGACCGTGGCGTCAGACCGTCGGCGGCGAGTTTGGCCATCAGGTTGAGGGCTTCCAGCGCCTTGGCGTCGTCGAGGATCAGCCGGGTGCCGGTGTCGTCGAAGAACTTGCCCTCGAGCTGTCCGTACAACGTCCACCAGAGCCGCCAAGGGTTCGTGGTCTCGACCGACGCGGCGAACTTGCCGGTCACGTCCTTGACCGCCTTCAGCATCTCGAGGAACGCGTCGACGCCCTTGACCGTCTTGATCCGGCCGTCCGCTTCGAGCAGCCCGGCCTTCCGGCAGATCTCGGTGTTGTAGTAGAGCACGAACGGGTGCGTGTCGAGCGGTACGGCGTACAGCTTGCCGTCCACGACCGCGCGGTCCCACGAGGTCGGCAGGAAGTCGGACTCGGTGACGCCCGCGTCGGTCAGCAGCTCGACCGGTATCGGGTCGAGCATCGTGGTCGGGCTGAACCCCTTGAGCCGGGACAGGTGCAGGGTCGCCACCTCGGGCGCCCGGCCGCCGGCCGCGGACATTGCGAGTTTCGTGTAGAACGGCGGGCCCCAGGCGAGCGTGTGGGCCTCGAACGCGACATCCGGGTGCTCGGCGACGTACTGCTGGTGGATCTGCAGCAGGCGGGCACCGTCGCCGCCGCCGAACAGGTTCCACTCGCGGACCTTGGGTTTGCCGCGGAGTGTGCCGCAACCGGTCAGAGTGAGGGCGCCGAGCAGGCCACCAAGTACTGCTCGACGCCTGGGACGGAAGGGAGGGGAGTCTGGGCGCATCTGTCCTCCAGGCGGAGTGGAGCACGGATCTACACCGATGTACTACATCGGTGTAGAAAGGATGCCCGGGTGCTCTCGGACCGTCAAGGCCTCAGTTCGCGCCGAGGGTGGACTCGCGGGTGTGGAGCACGTACGGCGAGACGATCTCGCGGTGCTCGGAGACGTCGCCGGCCATCCGCTCGACCAGCAGGTCGACGGCGGTCCGGGCGATGTGCACGCGGTCCGGGTCGACCGTGGTCAGGGTCGGGCTGCTGTAACTGGCCTCGTCGATGTTGTCGAAGCCCGCCACCGCCACGTCGTCCGGGATCCGCACGCCGCGGGCGGCCAGTGCCCGGATCGCGCCCAGCGCGAGCGTGTCGTTGAGGGCGAAGACGGCGTCGAAGTCGTGCCCCAGGGCGAGCAGCTCCGCGACCGCGTCGGCGCCGCTCGACCGGTGCCATTTCCCGCCCGACACGGCCAGTTTCTCGGGGACGGCGACGCCGTACTCCTGCAGTGTCGCGGCGTACGCGCCGTACCGGATCGCTGCGGTGCCGACCAGCTCGCCGGGGCGGATCCCGATCACCGCGATCTTGCGCCGGCCCTGGTCGAGCAGATGCCGGACGACGGCCTTCGTGCCGTCGATGTTGTCGATCATCACGTGGTCGACCGGCCCGTGGAAGATTCGCTCGCCGAGCAGCACCATCGGCGTGTTCGTGCGCAGCTGGTCGACGTCCTCGGGGCCGAGTCCGAGCGGGCTGTAGAGCAGGCCGTCGACGAGATGCCCGCGGGGCCGGGCGAGCGCGCTGAGCTCCCGCTCGCGGTCGGCGCCGGTGGTCTCGATCATCACCGTCAGGCCGTGCTCGCCGGCGGCGGCGATCGCGGCGTCGGCGAGCTCCGCGAAGTACGGGTTGCTGAGCTCGGGGACCGCCAGCGCGATCACGCCGGTCCGGCCGGACTTGAGGTTCCGCGCCGAGAGGTTCATCCGGTAGCCGAGGGCATCGATCGCGGCGAGCACCTTGGTTCGGGTCTCCTCGCGGATGTACGGATACCCGTTCATCACGTTCGAGACCGTCTTCGGGGACACGCCCGCCTCGCGCGCGACGTCGCGCATCGTCACCGCCATGGCGTCATCCCCGTCATGGGCAGCCACGGTAGTGCACGGTGCATGGGCGGTCAGTCGGCGGCGGGTGCGTCGTGGGGCGGGCGCCGCGGCGGGTTGGGCTGCGGGCCGGCCGACCGGCTGCCCGGGTGCTCCGGGATGTCGGGCTCGTCGCCGCTCAGCTCGACGCCCTCCTCGCGGAGCGTGTCCTCCACTGCCGGATCCAGCTCGTGACCCGGATGCGGCAGGCCCGGCCTGTCGAAGCTCATGGCGCCCTCCCTGGCAGTTGTCGCTGCCACCAGCGTACGGCCTGTCAATTAGTAACCGTCGACTGTAATGTGTTGGGCGAAAACCTTCATCTTCCGTTCCGCCCCTCGGAGGTTGCGATGGTTCGCCGCGTGAGTTTCGCCTGTCTTGCCCTGGCCCTGGCCGGGGTGGCGCTGCTGGTCCCGCTCCGCGATTCCCAGGCCGAGGAGCTGGCCGGCCCGACCGCCGACCAGCTGCGCGCCCGGGCGTCGTGCGAGTCGCAGCTGTCGAACGGGAAGTACGCCCACGACTCCGGTGGTTCCAGGACCGCCGCGGTCTGCCGGTCGGGAGACGCGGTGCATTGGACCGCGGACCTCGACATCGACTGCGACGGGCAGTGGACGACGGAGTGCAACGAGAACGCCGATCCGTCGTTCCAGCCGGACACGTCGTGGCATCAGTCCGACGGCGAACCGCTGAACTCGGCCGGGCTGCCGTTCATCGTCGTACCGCTGCCGAGCTCGATCTGGGACTACCGTACGGCGGGGGTCGGCGGGGCGACCGTGGCCGCGGTCGTGTACCAGGACAAGGTCGCGTACGCCGTCGTCGGCGATCAGGGGCCGACCGGGATCATCGGCGAGGGCTCGTACAAGCTCGCACAGCAGCTCGGCATCAACCCGAACCCGGCGTCCGGCGGGGTGGACGGTGCGGTCATCACCTACATCCTGTTCCCGGGTGTCACGTCGGCTCCGATCGAGAACGCGGCCGACGCGGTGAGCAAGGGTGAGGCGGCCGCGAACGCGTTCGTGAACAGCACGCAGACGTGTGCGAGCACGAACCTGGACTTCACCGCATACCCGACGATCCAGTCCGGATCGACCGGCGCCGCGGTGCAGGCCGCGCAGTGTCTCCTTGGTGGCACCAACGAACCGTCCGGCACCTTCGACACCGCGACGTCGGATGCCACCAAGGCCTTCCAGACCAAGGTCGGCCTGCCCGCCGACGGCGTTGTCGGCGCGAAGACCTGGACTGCACTCCTCGCCGCGGGCACCCAACCGACCCTCCGCCTGAACAGCACCGGTCCCGACGTCCGCCGCCTCCAACGCGCCCTCACCGCGGCTCTGTCCCGAACCGTCGCCATCGACGGCCAGTTCGGCCCGCAGACAGAAACCGCGGCCAAGGACTACCAAACCACCCGGCAGCTGGTGGTCGACGGAGTAGTAGGCCCAGTCACCTGGGCAGCCCTCCAATCCGGCAAGTAGTCAGCGGTCGGTCAGCGGGCGGCGCCGTTGGGTGAGGTCGGTGAGGGACTGGGGTTGCCAGGCGGCGTCGGCGCGGTACAGGTCGGTGCCGGGCGGGACGATCTCGTCGATGCGGTCGAGGGTCTTGTCGTCCAGCGTCAGGTCGGCGGCCTTGAGCAGACCTTCCAGTTGCTCCATCGTGCGCGGACCGGCGATGACGGAGGTGACCGCGGGATGCGTGGTGACGAAGGCCATCGCCAGCTCCGGCAGCGACACACCGAGGCCGTCGGCCACCTCGACCAGCTGCTCGACGGCGTCGTACTTCGCCGCGTTCGCGGGCAGCGCCGGGTCGAACCGGTCAGGCGCGAGCGCGGCACGCGCGGACAGGTCGAGCGGCTGGTTCTTGCGGATCTTCCCGGACAGGAATCCGAAGGCGAGCGGGCTGTAGGTCAGCACGCCCATCCCCAGCCGCCGGCAGGTCGGCAGGACCGAGCGCTCGATGCCGCGACCCATCATCGAGTACGGCGGCTGGTTCGTCCGGAACCTCCCGTACCCGCGCCGGTCGGACACGTGGTACGCCTCGACGATGTCCTCCGCGGGAAACGCCGAGCAGCCGAACGCCCGGATCTTGCCCGCGCTGACCAGGTCACTCAGCACCCACAACGTCTCCTCGATGTCGGTGGTGTGGTCCGGCCGGTGGATCTGGTACAGGTCGATCCAGTCGGTGCCGAGCCGGCGCAGGCTGTCCTCGACCGCGCGCGTGATCCAGCGCCGCGAGTTCCCGCTGCGGTTGCGGCCCTCGCCGAGCGGGAAATGCACCTTGGTCGCGAGCACGACGTCGTCGCGGCGGCCCTTGAGCGCCTTGCCGACGATCGTCTCGGACTCGCCCGCCGAATACATGTCCGCGGTGTCGACGAAGTTGATCCCCTGGTCCAGTGCGTGGTGGACGATCCGGACGCAGTCGTCGTGATCGGGGTTGCCGACCGCGCCGAACATCATCGCCCCGAGACAGTGCGTACTGACCTCGATCCCGGTCCCACCCAATGTGCGATACCGCATCTGTGCAGCTCCTTTGTTCGCTGCCCGGAACGCTAGGAGCTAGAGCGCTGTCTAGGTCAAGTCCGGCCTAGGGTGGGCGTATGGAGATCGCAGGGCTGTGGGATCCGGAGCCGGGCTGGCTGAACACCGCGTCGTACGGCCTGCCGCCGAAGCCCGCCTGGGACGCGTTGCAGGCGGCGCTGTCCGACTGGCGGGCCGGCGTGACGAGCTGGGAGCCGTGGGACGAGTCGACGACACAGTCCCGTACGGCGTTCGCGCGGCTGGTCGGGGCGGACCCGGCGGACGTGTTCGTCGGCAGCACGGTGTCCGCGGCGCTGGCGCCGATCGCGGCCGCGTTGCCGGACGGTGCGAAGGTGCTGACCGACGACGTCGAGTTCACGTCGAACGTGTTCCCCTGGCAGGTGCACGCCGACCGCGGCGTCGAGGTGATCGCCGTACCGGGGGACGAGCTGGTCGCGGCCATCACCCCGGGCATCGACCTGGTCGCGGTCAGCGCGGTGCAGTCGTCGACCGGCCTGGTCCTGGACCTGCCCGCGGTCGTTGCTGCCAGCAAGCAGATCGGCGCGCTCGTGGTGCTCGACGCGACCCAGGCCGTCGGCTGGCACCCGATCACGGTCGACGGTGTCGACGCGCTGGTCGTGCACGCCTACAAGTGGTTGATGTCGCCGCGGGGCGCCACCCTCGGGTACCTGTCCCCGCGGTTGCAGGAACGCTGCCGGCCGTCCGCGGCGGGCTGGTACGCCGGACGCGACGTCCACGGCTCGTACTACGGGCCGGTGATGGAGCTCGCGCCCGGCGCCCGGCGGTTCGACCAGTCGCCGGCCTGGTTCAGCTTCGTCGGCGCGGCCCCGGCGCTGGAGTTGGTCGAGCAGATCGGCGTCGACGCGATCAACCGGCACAACCTCGCGCTGGCGAACGAGTTCCGCGCCGGGCTCGGCCTCGAGCCGTCGAACAGCGCCATCGTCAGCACCAGCCTGCCCGGCGCCCAGGAGGCCTTCGCGGCGGCCGGTATCCGCGCCGCCGTCCGCGACGGCCGGCTGCGTGCGTCGTTCCACATCTACACCACGCGTGCCGACGTACAGCAGGCTCTGTCCGCGCTGAAGCCGTTGCTCTAGATCGGAGCTATGGTGCGGACATGGGCGGATTGAGCATCGGGCAGGTGGCGGAGCGGACCGGGTTGAGTGTGCACGCGCTGCGGTTCTACGAGCGGGAGGGCCTGCTCGCGGATACGGTACGGCGGGAGTCGAACGGGCGCCGCGTCTACACCGAGGACGACGTCGATTGGCTGACCATGTGCATCAGGTTCCGTTCGTCCGGGATGCCGCTGGACACCATCCGCAGGTACACGGAGCTGGTCCGGCAGGGAGCCGGGAACGAGGCGGACCGGCTGGCCCTGCTCAAAAGCCATCAGGACCACGTCCGCGCGCAGATCGAGGAACTCAACGAGTGCCTCAACGTGATCACCTTCAAGGTCCACATCTACCAGCAGCACGTGGACGCGGGCACCGCGGACTGCCTGTGGGTGACTCCGTCGACACAGGCAGCCAGCGAAGCGTCCTGAGCGCTCAGGCGACGAGCAGGCGGAGCCCCAGATCGGCCGCGTCGAGGTCGACGAGCTCGCTGTTGCGTTCAGCCCACCGACCGGAGCCGAGGTCGTCGCCGAGGTGCCGTACCGCGCGCTGCTCGGCCTCCGCGCCCACTCTCGTCCACACCGACATCGCGCGGCGGACGCGGTTCTCCAGGTAGGCCTCCGGCCGCCGCCAGTACGCCTCGAACAGCCCGTCGGCGCAGTCCCACGGAACGGGCACCGGCTCGGCGCGGGCGCCGATCGCGTCGCCCATGCCGGCGATCGAGGGGAAGCCTTCGAGCACGGACGCGAACTCGGGCAGGTAGTCCCGGGTGAGCCAGAACCGGTCCTGCCAGCCGGGCTCGTCGGTGTCGAACGTGAACACCACCACGCGGCGGGCCACCCGGCGCAGCTCGCGCAGCCCCGCGATCGGATCGGCCCAGTGGTGCACGGTCGAGACGGCCATCGCGACGTCGAACGAGTCGTCGTCGAACGGCAGGCTCTCCGCGGCGGCCGCCACGCACGGCGCCGAGCCGGCCGGCCGCTGGGCGCGCATGACGGCCGACGGCTCGACCGCGGTCACGTCGCGATCGGCCGGCTCGTAGGATCCCGTGCCCGCGCCGACGTTCAGCACCGTCTGCGCGTCCCCGAGCGCCTCCCAGATCCGCGCGGCGATCCGCGGCTCGGTACGCCGAGTCGCCGGATAGGCGCCGCCGATCACGTCGTACAGCTGCGCGCCGAGCACTTCCAGTTGTTCCTCCGGTGTCACCGTCAGTCCCTTCGCTCGCGTCTCGAGTTCCCTGTCGATCGCCCGCACCATGGCGTCGGCACGATCACGCCGCTCCACGAGCAGCCCGCGCAGTTGACGCAGGCGCGCGACCGCGTCCGTGGACGGGTCGCCGACCAGCTCGCCGACCTCCCGCAGCCCGAAGCCCAGCCGTCGATAGGCGAGGACTTCTCGCAGCCGCTCCACGTCGGCCGCCGAGTAGGCCCGGTACCCGGCGGCCGTTCGCGCCGACGGCCGAACGAGCCCGATGTCGTCATAGTGATGCAGCGTCCGGACGCTCACGCCGGCCAGGTCGGCGACGCGTCCCACGGTCCAGTGATCGTCCACGGGACCGACTATGGGACCTGACGTGGCGTGAGGGTCAAGCTTTCAGCGCTGACTCCATAGCGGCCAGGGTGGCGCGCATGTTCGCGGCCAGTTGGTCGAGGCGGCCCTGGATCAGCTCGGCTGCTCGGTCCGGATGCTGTACGACGCCCAGCCGCATCCCGCTGTCGCCCGGTCCGTGGGTGAAGGACTGCCGGACGAGCGTCGCGGCGCCGCGGTCCTCCAGCTCGTACTCCCAGTGCGCGAATGGGACCGGCTCGTCGCCGTACACGTCCCAGCCGAAGCATTTCGGCTCCTCGAAGGCCGTGATGGTACAGGTCACGTAGGTCTCGAACCCGTCCGCGAACCGGTTCCGCGCCTCGAACCGCGCTTCCTTCTCGAGCCAGGCGCCGTAGATGCACTCCGGGCTCCACTCGCCGTACCTGTCGATCGCGGTGATGCCGGACCAGACCTCGTGGATCGGCAGCTTGATCAGGGCCTCGACACCGGTGGTCGCACCGGTCACTCCGTAGTCGTTCATGCCCCGGACGTCGTACGCACCTCGGCGGACTCGACATTTACCCGCTCGGGGCGGCTGTAGAGGTTCATGGCGCCGTTGCGGATGAAGCCGGCCAGCGTCAGGCCGGCCTCGTCGGCGAGGTCGACGGCGAGCGAGCTCGGAGCCGAGACCGCGCCGAGGACCGGGATGCCGGCCATCACCGCCTTCTGCGCAAGCTCGAACGAGGTCCGCCCGGAAACGATGAGGATCAGGCCGCGAGCCGGGATCCACCCGTTCAGCAGCGCCCAGCCGACCACCTTGTCGACGGCGTTGTGGCGGCCGACGTCCTCGCGGACGACGAGCAGGTCGCCGGCCGGGGTGAACAGACCGGCCGCGTGCAGGCCGCCGGTGCGGTCGAAGACCTGTTGCCGTTCGCGCAGCGCGTCGGGAAGGCCGGTGAGTACGTCGTACCTGATGGTGACGTCGTCGGCGGCCGGGGAGTGGCGGGTCTTCGTGCGGACCGCGTCGAGCGAGGCCTTGCCGCAGACACCGCACGACGAGGTCGTGTAGAAGTTGCGCTCGACGCCGGTGACCGGCGCAGGCACGCCCGCGGCGAGGCCGATGTCGAGGACGTTGTACGTGTTGCGGCCCTCGTCGTCGACGGAGTCGCAGTACCGCGCGTCACGGATGTCGTCGACGCTGCCGATCACGCCTTCGGTGTGCAGGAAGCCGTGCGCGAGCTCGACGTCGTGGCCCGGGGTGCGCATGGTCACGGCCAGTGGTTTCCCGTCGACGCGAAGCTCGAGCGGTTCCTCGACCGCGATCGAGTCCGGCCGGGAACGCCGGCCCGCCGGCGTGATCCGTACCACCGGCCGCCGCGCGATCAGCCGGCCCATGGACGGGATCCCGGGTCGAGGGGGAGGAGACGGGCCGCGATGGCTTCGGCGGGGCCGGGGGCCACGACGGCGAGGGCGTCGGCGGCGGCCGGGCCGCGGAGCATGGCGGCACCACCGTGGCCGACGGGTACGGCGCCCTGTGGGGTGAGGCGGATCGGGACGAGTCGTGTGCTGGTCGGGTGGCACGCAATGCCGCCGGGAACGGCGACCTGGGGCAGCACGGGGAGGGGGAGGCCGCGCAGACGGTAGACGGCCGCGACGCCGAGCGTCAGGAACGCGACGAGTGCGGCGAACGGATTGCCCGGCAGGCCGAGCACCAGCCGGCCATCAGGGAGGTGTGCGAGGGCTTGCGGGTGGCCGGGCCGGCAGGCGACGCCGTCGACGACCAACTCGGCGCCGAGCGCGGTGAGCGCCGGCCGGAGATGATCAGCCGGCCCGGAGGCGGACGAGCCGGAGACGAGGACGAGGTCCGCCGACGTCTCCTGCAAGGCGGAAACCAGCTCCTCCAGCGAGTCGGGCAGATGCCGTACTCCGGCCTGCGCCGCGCCGGAGCGGGTGATGAGGCTGGGGAGCATCGGGCCGATGGCGTCCCGGACGCGTCCAGGCCCTGGCCGGCCGCGGTGGACGAGTTCGTCGCCGGTGACGAGGGCGGCGACCGTCGGTCGAGGAATGACGGCGAGGCGATTGAGGCCGACCGTCGCGGCGAGGCCGAGAACTGCCGGGTCGATCATCACGCCCGCCGGCAGGAGTTGATCGCCGGGCTTGCACTCCTCGCCCGCGCGCCGGATGTGCCGGCCGTCCTCCGACGGCCCCTCCAGCAACCCGCCGGTCACGACGGCGTCCTCGGACCGTACGACGGAGGTCGCCCCGGTCGGCACCGCCGCACCCGTCACGATCCCCGTCGCCTGCCCGTCCTCCAGCGCCCCGGAGTCCGCACATCCCGCGGGCACGTGCCCGATCACGCGCCACGGCCCGGCGCCACGGACGGCGTACCCGTCCATCGCGGCCCGATCCACCGGGGGCACCGCTACCGGCGACACCAGCGGCGTCGCCAGCACGCAGCCGTCGGCCTCGGCCAGTGTTCGCGTCACCACGGTGCCGGGGCGCGCCGCGGCATGCGCGAGCTGCCGCGCCACGTCCCACGGCATGTCGTCCCGCCGCTGACGCCCACGGCCGACCCCAGGTGTGCGCCCGTCCTCCACAGGCCCACCCTCTCCGACCCGCCCCGGCTTGTCGAACCGATCCCGCAGCCCGGACGCCGATCCTGGGGTCACGAGGGCGCCTGGAGCTTCTTGGCGGCCAGCGCCGCGGTCGGGTCCAGGTCGGTGGCACCGGAGTCGGCATGGGCGATGAGGGCCCGTTTCATGCGGGGATCCCAGACCGCCTTCAGGTGGTTGGCGATGGCGGTGGCGGCCTCGTCCGGGGCGCGGTGGGCGAACTGGGCGGCGATCTCGTTCGCCAGCCGGACGTACGGCGGCACGCCGCCGCTCATCGATTGCCCCCGGCAACGACCGGCTCGCGGGCGGGTTGGCCGGCGACCGGTTCGGTGACGAGGTCGACCTGGACCGCGGTGACCTTGTACTCGGGGCAGTTGGTGGCCCAGTCGGAGTTGTCCGTGGTGACGACGTTCGCGCCGCTGACCGGGTGGTGGAACGTGGTGTAGCAGACCCCGACCGGCATCCGGTCCGAGATCCGCGCACGCAGCTCGGTGCGTCCGACGCGGCTCGACAACGCGACCAGGTCGCCGTCCGACACCCCGCGCACCTCGGCGTCGTGCGGATGGATCTCCAGCACGTCCTCGGCGTGCCAGGCGACGTTCGCCGTCCGCCGGGTCTGCGCGCCGACGTTGTACTGCGACAGGATCCGCCCGGTGGTCAGGATCAGCGGGAACTTCCGCGTCGACCGCTCCGACGTCGGCACGTACACGGTCTCCATGAACCGTCCCTTGCCGCGGGTGAACTCGTCCTCGTGCATGATCGGCGTCCCCGAGGGATGCTCGACGTTGCACGGCCACTGGATCGACCCGAGCTCGTCGAGCCTGGCGAACGAGACGCCGGCGAAGGTCGGCGTGGTGAGCGCGATCTCGTCCATGATCTGCGCCGCCGAGTCGTAGTGCATCGGGTAGCCCATCGCCTGGGCAATCTCGCAGACGATCTCCCACTCCTGCTTCCCGGTCCGCGGCGCCATGATCGGGCGGACCCGGTTGATCCGCCGCTCCGCGTTCGTGAACGTCCCGTCCTTCTCCAGGAACGACGTCCCCGGCAGCAGGACGTGCGCGAACTTCGCCGTCTCGTTGACGAACAGGTCCTGGACGACGAGCAGCTCCAGCGCGCCCAGGGCCGCGAAGACGTGCTGCGTGTTCGGATCCGACTGCGCGATGTCCTCGCCCTGCACGAACAGCGCCTTGAACGAGCCGTCGATGGCCGCGTCGAACATGTTCGGGATCCGCAGCCCGGGCTCGTTCAGGATCGGCGTTCCCCACAACTTCTCGTAGATGTCGCGGACGTCGTCGTCGGACACGTGCCGGTAGCCGGGCAGCTCGTGCGGGAACGAGCCCATGTCGCACGAGCCCTGGACGTTGTTCTGCCCGCGCATCGGGTTCACCCCGACACCCCGCCGGCCGATGTTGCCGGTCGCCATCGCGAGGTTCGCCATGCCCATCACCATCGTCGAGCCCTGGCTGTGCTCGGTGACGCCGAGGCCGTAGTAGATCGCCGCGTTCCCGCCGGTCGCGTACAGCCGGGCAGCCTCGCGGATCTTCTCGGCCGGGACGCCGGAAATTTCGGACACCGCCTCCGGGCTGTGTTCCGGCTGGGCGATGAACGCTTCCCAGGCCTCGAAGTCCTCGCAGCGGCTCGCGACGAACTCCCGGTCCACCAGACCCTCGGTGACGACCACGTGCGCGAGCGCGTTGACGATCGCGACGTTCGTGCCCGGGGCGAGCTCGAGGTGGTACGCCGCCTCGACGTGCGGCGACCGGACCAGGTCGATCCGCCGCGGGTCGACCACGATCAGCTTGGCGCCCTGACGAAGCCGCTGCTTCATCCGGGAGCCGAACACCGGGTGCGCGTCGGTCGGGTTCGACCCGATCAGCAGGATCACGTCGGACTCGTCGACGGAACGGAAATCCTGCGTTCCGGCCGATTCCCCGAAGGTCTGCTTCAGGCCGTACCCGGTCGGCGAGTGGCAGACCCGGGCGCAGGTGTCGACGTTGTTGTTCCCGAAGACCGCGCGGACCATCTTCTGGACCGCGTACACCTCTTCGTTGGTCGTCCGCGACGAGGTGATCGCCCCGATCGAGCCCTGGCCGTGCGCCGCCTGGATCTCCCGCAGCCGGCGCGCGGTGAAGCCGATCGCTTCCTCCCAGGACACTTTCCGCCACGGTTCCGACAGCGTGTTCCGGACCATCGGCTCGAGCACCCGGTCCGGATGCGACGCATACCCGAACGCGAACCGGCCCTTCACACACGAGTGCCCCTCGTTCGCGCCGCCGTTCTTGTACGGCACCATCCGGACCAGCTCGTCACCCCGCAGCTCCGCCTTGAACGAGCACCCGACACCGCAGTACGCGCAGGTGGTCAGGACGGTCCGGGTCGGCATCCCGAGCTCGACCACCGACTTCTCCTGCAGCGTCGCGGTCGGACAGGCCTGCACACACGCACCGCACGACACACAGTCCGACTCGAAGAACGACACCCCGGCGCCGGCCGCGACCTTCGAGTCGAACCCGCGTCCCTCGATCGTCAGCGCGAGCGTGCCCTGGACCTCGTCACAGGCGCGCACGCACCGCGAGCACGCGATGCACTTGGACGCCTCGAAGTCGAAGTACGGGTTGGAGGAGTCGGTCGGCAGATCCAGGTGGTTCGCGCCGGCCTCGACACCGGAGCCGTACCGGACCTCGCGCAGCCCGGTGACGCCGGCCATGTCCTGCAGTTCGCAGTCGCCGTTCGCCGAGCAGGTCAGGCAGTCGAGCGGGTGGTCGGAGATGTACAGCTCCATCACACCGCGGCGGAGCTTCCCGAGCCGCTCGTTCTGGGTTCGCACGACCATGCCGTCGCGGACCGGCGTCGTACAGGACGCCGGAGTGCCTTTCACCCCGTCGATCTCCACGACGCACAACCGGCACGACCCGAACGCCTCCAGGTTGTCGGTCGCGCACAGCTTCGGTACGTCGACCCCGGCCTCCTTGGCCGCCCGCAGCACCGACGTACCGGGTGGCACCTTCACCGTCACCCCGTCGACGGTCAGCTCTGTCGTCGCGGCGCCGGGGCGCGCCGGCGTACCGAAGTCAGGTTCCTTGAGCAAGCTCATGCGTGGAAGTCCTCTCCGAAATGGCGGACGGCACTGCGTACTGGCATCGGGGTGAGGCCGCCCATGGCGCACAGGGAGCCGTCGGTCATCAGTTCGCACAGGTCCTCGAGCAGGACCAGGTTCTGCCGGGGGTTCTCGCCGGCGACGATCCGGTCCACGGTCTCGACGCCGCGGACCGCGCCGACCCGGCACGGCGTGCACTTGCCGCACGACTCGGCGGCGCAGAACTCGAACGCGAACCGCGCCATCGCCGCCATGTCCACGGTCTCGTCGAACACCACGATCCCGCCGTGCCCGACCATCGCGCCGGCCGCCGCGAACGCCTCGTAGTCCATCGGCAGGTCGAACTGCTCGACCGGCAGGTAGGCGCCGAGCGGACCGCCGACCTGCACCGACCGCACCGGCAGCCCCGACGACGTACCGCCGCCGAAGTCGTTCACCAGCTCGCCGAGGGTGATTCCGAAAGCGGTTTCCACGATCCCGCCGCGGGCGACGTTCCCGCCGAGCTGGAACACGCTGGTGCCGAGCGACCGCCCGGTGCCGTACGCCGCGTAGGCCGCGGCCCCGTGCGCGAGAATCGTCGGAATCGTTGCCAATGACAACACATTGTTGACGACCGTCGGGCGGCCGAAAAGCCCCTCCAGAGCGGGGATCGGAGGCTTGGCGCGGACCATGCCGCGTTTTCCTTCCAGGCTCTCCAGCATCGAGGTCTCTTCGCCGCAGATATACGCACCCGCACCGACCCGGACGTGTAGGTCGAAGCCGAACCCTGAGCCGAGGATGTCCGGCCCCAACCAGCCCTCGTCGCGCGCGTGCCCGATCGCGTCCTCGAGCGTCGCCACCGCGTCCGGGTACTCCGACCGCAGGTAGACGTACCCTTCCGCGGCGCCGACGGCGTACGCCGCGATCGTCATCCCCTCGATCAGCGTGAACGGGTCGCCTTCGATCAGCATCCGGTCCGCGTACGTCCCCGAGTCACCCTCGTCGGCGTTGCAGCAGACGAACTTGAGATCCGCTGGTGCGTTGAGCACCGTCCGCCACTTGATCCCGGTCGGGAACCCGGCGCCGCCCCGGCCGCGCAACCCGGAGTCGACCACGGTCTCCACCACCTCGGCCGGCGACAACGCCAGCGCCGCGCGGAGCCCGGCCATCCCGCCGTGCGCGACGTAGTCCACGGTCGACAGCGGATCGACCACACCGACCCGCTCGAACGTCAATCGCTGTTGCCGCTTCATCCACGGCAGCTCCTCCACCAACCCGAGCGAGGCGCCCGCACCGTCGAGCATCCCGCCCGCGATCAGCCCGTCCACGTCCTCCGGAGCAACAGGCCCGTATCCAACCCGCCCAGCGGCCGTTTCGACCTCCACCAACGGCTCGAGCCACAACATCCCCCGGGACCCGGTACGAACCACCTCGACGTCACCGTCCTGGGAGGAGGCGGCGATCCGCTCGGCGACCTCGTCCGCCCCCACGGAGCAGGCGGCGGAATCCCTCGGTACGTAGACCTTCATCGCGCCTCCCCGAGAAGGGCGTCGAGGCGGGTGGGGGTGACCCGGCCGTGGAGTTTGCCGGCCACCTGCACCGCCGGGCCGAGCGCGCAGTTCCCGAAGCAGTAGATCTCTTCGAGGGTGATGCGGCCGTCGTGCGTCGTCTCGCCGAAACCGCAGCCGACGGTGCGTCGCGCGTGCTCGGCGAGCTCGACGGCGCCGACCGAGCGGCACGCCTCGGCCTGGCAGATCGCGACGGTCGTCCGGCCGGCCGCGATCCGCCGGAAGTCCTTGTAGAACGTGACGACGCCGTGCACCTCGGCGACCGCGAGGTTCAGGACGTCGGCGATCACCGCGACGTCGGGTTGATCGACGAACCCGAACTCCTCCTGCACCGCGTGCAGGATCGGTATCAATGCACCGCGGAGACCGCGTAGGTCCTCCGCGATTTCCCGCACGCGCTGGGCAC
Organism: Kribbella sp. NPDC003505; assembly: GCF_040610875.1. Classification (NCBI taxonomy): domain Bacteria; kingdom Bacillati; phylum Actinomycetota; class Actinomycetes; order Propionibacteriales; family Kribbellaceae; genus Kribbella; species Kribbella sp. NPDC003505. Next base: position 256,159 of record NZ_JBEXNA010000013.1, read on the forward strand.
GCCCGGGGACCGGGACAGGGGCGGCGGCCACGACCTCACTCGTCATGTATACAACATTCCGTCGCCGCTGCGGCACGGTCAAAGCAATGCTGCCTATCACCTCATAGGCGGCAGCTATCACGCCAGGCTGTAGGCGGGCCCGTAGAGCGCATTCGGGCGGTCCTCCACGAAGGCCCAGTAGCGGTCGCCGAACGACCAGTGCCACCACTGTGTCGGATAGTTCACCAGGCCTGCCGCGGTCAGCACGTCGGCCAGCAGGGATCGGTTCGTCCGGGCCTCGCGGCTGATGTTGGCGGCCGCGAAGAAGCACGCGCCGCTGCTCTGCTCGGGTGTCGCGTCGATCGGCGTACCGAGGTCGAGCGGGCCGTGCGCGCCGACCAGCGTCAGATCGGCCGCCGCGCCGGCCAGTGCGAGCCGGTCCGCGACCGTTTCGCGCGCGAACTGCTGCCCGCTCGTCAGCATGTCCCGCGTGAACAGGTCGACCAGCGGCTCGCCGCACTCGATCGCCGGGATGCCGGTGATCCGGTCGTCGCTCAGCAGGACGGTGCTCTGCAGTACGGTGCTCTGCGGTACGGTCACGGGCGCGCCACCGCCGTACGGATCAGGGTGTCGACCACTTCGGCGTACGACATCCCGCCCGCGGCCCACATCCGCGGGAACTGCGACGCCGGGGTGAATCCGGGGAACGTGTTGATCTCGTTGACGACCGGTTCGCCGTCCCGCGGCACGAAGAAGTCCACCCGCGCCAGCCCGGCGCAGCCGAGCACCTCGAACACGTCGATCGCCGTCCGCCGCAGCCGCATCGCCAGCTCGGGATCGAGCGGCGCCGGTACGACGAACCGCGTGGCGTCGCTGTCGTACTTCGCGGCCGCGGTGAAGAACGGCTGGTCCGGGTCCGGATGGATCTCCAGTGCCGGTGCCGTCTCGACCCGTCCGTCCGGGAATTCCAGCACCGCCAGGTCGATCTCGCGGCCGGTGATCTCCCGCTCCACCAGGACATGCGCGTCGAACTCGGTGGCCTCCGCGATCGCGGCCAGCAACGTCGGCAGGGTGGTCGCGCGGGCCACGCCGAAACTCGAGCCGCCGTTCGCCGGTTTCACGAACAACGGGAAGTCCAGGCCGGCCGCCTTCAGTTTCTGCAACGCCGCCTCGGCGTCGGTCAGTTCGGCGCCGCGTAGCGTGACACCGGGCGTGACCGGGATGCCGTGCGCCTGCAGGACGGACTTGGTCAGGTGCTTGTCCAGCCCGACCGCGCTGGCCGCGATACCGCTGCCGACGTACGGGACGTGCAGCTGCTCGAGAAATCCTTGCAGCCGGCCGTCCTCGCCGCCCTCGCCGTGCAGCGCGGGGATCGTGACGTCGCACGCCTGCAGGATCTCGATCGCTTCGTGCTGCCCGTCGGACCAGTTGCCCTGGGCATCGAGCAGCATCGGGATCGCCGTGTGACCGAGCAGCTCGACCGCTGTCAGGATGCCTTTCCCGCTGGCGAGCGACACGTCGTGCTCGGAGCTCGCCCCGCCCATCACCACCGCGACCTTCATCGGCCGCCCTCCTCGTACCGGCGGGGGACCCGGGATCCGATCCCGCAGTAGATCTCGTGCGGGATGGTGCCGGCCCAGGCCGCCCAGTCGGCCACGGTCGGCTCACCCGCGGAGCCGTCGCCGAAGATCGTCACCGGTTCGCCCGGCTCGACCGCGAACTCCCCGGCGTCGACGACGAACTGGTCCATCGCGATCCGCCCGATCACCGGCATCCGGACGCCGCGGCACAGCACGCTCGCCTGCCGTCCGGCGGCCCGCGGCACCCCGTCGGCGTACCCGATCGGGACCAGGCCGATGGTGGTGTCCCGATCCGCGACGAAGTCGTGCCGGTACGAAACCCCTTCGCCGGCACGGATCCGGCGGATCTGGGTCAGCGTGCTCAGCAACCGCATCGCCGGCCGCAGCCCGATCCCGAGCTCGTCGATGCCGTACAGGCCGGCGCCGATCCGCACCAGGTCCGTGTCCGGTGCGTCGAGCGTGAGCGCGCCGGCCGAGTTGGCCAGGTGGACGACGTCCGGTCGCAGACCGGCACGGTGCGCGAGGCCCACCCCGGTCCGCAGGAGCTGGAGTTGCCGCGTGCTCTGTACGGCGTCGGCGGCGTCGCCGTGCGAGAGATGCGACCAGATCCCGCGGACCGTGACGGCGCCGAGCGCCTGGTAGTGCGCCGCCGCCCGGGTGAGCTCGATCCACCGGTCAGGTGCGCTGCCGGCCCGGTGCAATCCGGTGTCCAGCTTCAGGTGCACGGAGTGGACCGAGGGGATGGCTGCGACCTGCTGGAGTTCGGCGACCGTCGAGACGCTGACGTCCACGTCCTGGTCGCCGAGCAGCACGAGTTCGGCGGCGTCGTACAGCCAGGTCAGGATCGGCACGGTCAGTCCGGCCGCCCGCAACTGCAGGACTTCGTCGGCCCGGGCCACGCCGAGCCAGGTCGCCCCGGCCTCGACGGCCGCCCGCGCCACCGGTACGGCGCCGTGCCCGAAGGCGTCGGCCTTGACCACGGCCAGGACCTGTTGCGGAACACGTTGTCGGAAACGGTCGACATTGTCGCGGATTGCGGACAGGTCGACGACGGCCTCCGACAGTCCGGTGATCCCACGGGTTCCGGGGCGGCGGCGGGACTGAACCAGGTACATATCGTCATTGTTGTTTCCGGCAACGATCAGGATCATCGGAGCGCGGACGGATGTCCGGCTACGACCCTGGTATGACCCGCCTCCTCCGCAAGGACGAGCGGACCGGGATACTGGACAGGTGGAAGCCACCGATCATCTGCGGGCCTCACTGCACGCCGCGATCGCGCTGGCCAACGCCTTCGGATCGCCCGCCCGGCAGGGCCGTCCGGCCGTTCCGCCGGACGCGGCGGCCGTCGACGCCGTCCTGCGGCTGACCACGAACCGCCCGCCCGTGGTCGATCCCGGCGGCTACGCCGGCGGTGCGAAAACGCTGTACGACGCGCTCGGAAATCTCCCCGACGTCGACCGAGCAGTCGAGCTCGTGAACGAGCTGCTCAGGGACACCAAGGCCGCGCCGCAGCTGACCCGCGAGATCGGGGCCCCGTGGCACCTGCACTTCGGCAGCCCCGACGACGCGACCGGCTGGCTGGCCGAGTTCGCCACCGCCGTCGCGATGCTGCTCGGCAGCGACGAGGCGGCACGGATCCGCCGATGCGCGGCCGCCCGGTGCGACGACCTGTTCCTCGACGCGACCCGGAACGGGAACCAGCGGTTCTGCTCAACCGCGTGTCAGAACCGCGCCAAGGTCGCCGCCCACCGGGCGCGGGTCCGGAGCTCCTGACGCCGTCACCATCGTGGCTTCGGCCGACCAGCCGAGCCTGCGGTACAGGTGGCGCCCGTCGGTGGTGGCCATCAACAGCCCGGTCCGCGCACCGCGATCGACTGCTCGCGCGGCCAGCATGCCCATCACGACACTGCCGAGTCCGCGGCGCCGGAACGCCGGATCGGTGTGGATGTCGTGCATGACGGCATCGGTTCCGACGATCGCCGCCATGCCCCCTGCCGCGACCACGCCGTCCAGCACGACCTTGACGTACTCCAAAGGGCCGACCGTCTCGACCTGCGCCGAGGCGAGTGGGTGGTCGCGCAGCTCGATCGACATCAGCGTCTTCTGCTCCGCGAACGGCTGCACGCCGGCCCCCACGAGGCGGCGCGCTACCTCGTCGCCGTGCTGCGTGGTGACGGTCAGCCAGGTGTCCGCGGTCAGGCCGCGCGCGAGCCGGTCCACGGTCGCGGGGTCGTCGGTGCGGGCAAACAGTTCACGGTCGCGCCCGGGGAGTCGCAGTACGGCGGCGTACGCGTCGTCGTCCTCGATCACCGGCTCCAGGCCGCGGCACAGCCGCCAGCCCTCCAGCCATCGCCTCATCATGGCAGCAGTGTAACTGCCTAGAGAGAAATAGCTAGTTACTCAACGCCCAGCACGAAGGTCTGGATCGCGACCACCGCGGCGCCCCGTGCCCATTCGCCGAAGTCGGCGGGCTGCAGGACCATCGGCAGCTCGGCGGCGGACGGATGCCGGTCGGCGTGCAGTCCGGCCAGCAGTTCGTCGTGCGCGACCTCGGCCAGCCGGACACCTTCACCGCCGAGGACGATGAGCTCGGGCGTGGTGAAGTTCGCGGCCGCGGCGATCAGCTTGCCGAAGGCGCGACCGGCGCGGCCGATCACCTCGCGCGCCGCCGGATCGCCTTTGGCGGCGAGATCGAGCGCCTCCTCGTACCCGACCGGCCGGCCGAGAGCGGCAGCGACCTGGGAGGTGACGGCGCCGACCGTCAGCAGGCTGACTGCGCAGCCGCGGTGGCCGCGGTCGCAGAGCGGGCCGTCGTGGATCAGCGGGTGGTGGCCGACGAGACCGAGGGTGATGTCCGGACTGTCGACAATCCGGTTGTGCACGACGAGGCCGTAGCCGACGCCGGCGCCGATCGTGAGCAGGACGAAGCGGTGCGAGTTCCGCCCGGCGCCGAACCAGTGCGTGGCCTCGGTCAGCGAGGTGAAGTCGTTCGCGACCACGATCGGGACGCCGGTGTGCGCGGCGAGGATCTCGCCGAACGGTACGTCCACCCAGTTCAGGTACGGGGCCCAGCGGACCTCGGAACGGTTCGCCACCCGGCCGCCGAGCGAGACGCCGAGCCCGGTGATCGCCGTACCGTTCGGCACCTGGACGGCCAGTTCGTCGGTGATGTCGAGCACCAGGTCGGCGACCGCGGACGGCGTCGGGTCGGAGATCGGGCGCTGCACGCTCGCCAGCACGTCCGCGCGAAGCGTCGTGAGGACGCCGATCGCGGAGTCGCCGGTGAGCTTGATGCCGACGAAGTGATGGGCGTTCGCGTCCAGGTCGAGCGGCTGTGACGGGCGGCCGACCCGGGCGTCGGTGGGACCGCCCTCGACCTCGACCAGCAGCCCCGACTCGACCATCGGCTTCGTCAACCGGGTCAGGCTGCCCGGGGACAGGCCGACGCGACGCGACAGCTCGGCCCGCGACAACGGACCGTCCAGCAGGATCTCCAAAGCGACCTGCCTCGATGGCCCTGCCAACGGCTGCCACTCACCCATTGCGTCAGCTTAAGGCCCTGTCTGGTGGTCCAGCGCCGTAGCGAGGAGGTGGGACGCCGGGACGTGACCCGGTCCGCGGTACTGGCCGCACAAGTCCCGGCGTCGGGCTCATCTCGCAGTATGCAACGGATCGCCGGAGATGGCGGCCGGACAACGGTGTCAGATTGTCGTCACTGCGGGAGTTTGCGCGTATCGATCAGCTGCTGCGCGACGTCGCGCAGTTTGGTGTTGGTGTCCTGGGAGTACCGCTTGAGGATCGCGAACGCCCGGTCGCCGTCCACGTCGAAGCGCTCCATCAGGATGCCCATCGCCTGGCCCACGAGCTTCCGCGCGTCGACCGCCTGCGCCATCGTCTCCTCGTGCCGCGCGGACGCCACCGCGACCGTCGCGTGCCGGGCGAGGATATGCGCGATCGCCTCGTCGTCGGCGCTGAACGCGTCCGGTTCCAGGCTGTACAGTCCCAGCACCCCGACCGTCCGTCGCGCTGCATCACCGGTCGCCAACGGCACGTCGAGAACGCTGCGTACTCCCAGCGCCGCGACCTTCGCCGCCCACTCCGGCCAGCGGTCGTCGGTGCCCGTGTCCCGGACCAGCACTGTGGTCCGGTCGCGCAGCGCCGTGACCAGCGGCCCGTTCTCGGTGTTGATCTGCAGCTCGTAGACGTCGGCGACGACCGGATCGGTGACCGCGGCGACCTCGGCCTGCGAACCCCGGGTGGAGAGCACCACACCGGCGTGCGTACAGCTCAACGCCTGCCGGGCGAACTGCACCACGGCCTCGATCGTCTCCTCGACGCCGGGCGCGTCGTGCAACTCGACCGCCAGTCGGGCGAAGGTGTCTGCGGAGTTGACGATCTCGGGCTCGGTCACTGGGGTCTCCAGGGCATGTCGTGCGGCAGGGCAAGGCAATAATGCAGCCCAAGCCCCCCGAACCGTTAGCCATTCGCCGAACGTCGGAAATCCGGACGCCGCGGGTGCCCGGAGCGGGCGCGGTTTACAGTGTCCGCCATGGCGGACTTGTCTGGTCTGTTGAGTGGGCGGACCGACTGGCGGCGGGGGTTCGCGGCGCCGATGCGGGCGTTCCTGCGGACCGAAGCGGGGAGCTCCGGGGTGCTCGCGGCCGCGATCGTGGTGGCGTTGCTGTGGGCGAACGTGTCGCCGGAGACGTACGACGAGGTGTGGCGGACCGATCTGTCGATCGGGCTCGGGCACGACGTGCTGCGCCTGGATCTGCAGGAGTGGATCAACAGCGGGCTGATGACGCTGTTCTTCCTCGTGGTGGGGCTGGAGGCGCGGCGCGAGTTCGACCTCGGGGACCTGCGGGACCGCAGCCGGTTCGTGCTGCCGATGCTCGCCGGGGTCACCGGGATGGTCGTGCCGGTGCTGATCTACCTGGCCTTCAACGCCGGCGGTCCGGGGTCGCACGGCTGGGGTGTCGCGATGTCGACCGACACCGCGCTCGCCCTCGGTCTGCTCGCGCTGGTCGGCCGCGGCGTGCCCGACCGGGTGCGGGTCTTCCTGCTCACGGTGTTCGTCGTCGACGACCTGCTCGCGCTCGTGGTGATCGCGGTCGTCTACAGCGAGGACATCAAGCTGATGCCGCTGACCGCGGCGGTCGTCGCGTTCGCGGTCGTGCTGGCGCTGTCGCTGCTGCGCGTCCGCAAGGCGTGGATCTACGTGATCCTCGGCGTGCTGATGTGGGCCGCGCTGTTGCGCAGCGGCGTGGATCCGGTGGTCGCCGGGCTGGCGATCGGACTGACGGCGCCGGCGTACTCGCCCGGCCGTGAGGAGTTGGAGGAGGCGACGGGCCTGTTCCGGCTGTTCCGCGAGCAGCCCACCCCGGAGCTGGCGCGGTCCGCGACCGTCGGCCTGACCACGACGATCTCGCCGAACGAGCGCCTGCAGTACCTGTACCACCCGTGGACCAGCTACCTGATCGTCCCGCTGTTCGGCCTCGCGAACGCCGGCGTCACGATCGGCATGGCCTTCCTCGGCCGAGCGTTCACGTCGCCGATCACGCTCGGCATCCTGATCGGGTACGTCGTCGGCAAGCCGCTCGCGGTGACGACGGTGTCCTGGCTGGTCGAGCGCCTGAGCGGCGGGCGGATCCGGCCGGGCGTCGGCTGGGCCGCGGTCGCCGGCAGCGGGACCATCGCCGGCATCGGCTTCACGGTGTCCCTGCTGATCGCGACGATCGCGTTCGACGGGCCGCAGCTGGCCGAGGCGAAGGTCGGTCTGCTCTGCGCGGTGATCGTCGCGTCGGCCCTGACCTGGTCGGTGTTCCGCGCGGCCAAGCTGTTGTCGCCGCCGAAGAAGGCGCTGGCGCTGCTCGGCGACGCGGAGCAGTTGGTGGACCTCACCGACCCGGTGGATCCGGAGCGGGACCACATCCGCGGCCCGGAGAACGCCTCCGTCACGCTGGTCGAGTACGGCGACTTCGAGTGCCCGTACTGCGGGATGGCCGAGCCGGTCGTCCGCGACCTCCTGCACGACGACGACCTGCGGTACGTGTGGCGGCACCTGCCGCTGTCCGACGTCCACCCGCGGGCGCAGATCGCGGCGGAGGTGGCGGAGGCGGCCGGTGCGCAGGGCGCGTTCTGGGAGATGCACGACCTGCTGCTCGCGAACCAGCAGAACCTGCAGCCCAAGGACCTGATCGGGTACGCGGAACAGCTCGGACTGGACACCGATCGGTTGCACGACGACGTGAAGCGGCACGTCGCCGCGGCGCGGGTCGCGCAGGACGTCGAGTCGGCGGACACGAGCGGGGTCTCCGGGACGCCGACGTTCTTCGTGAACGGTCAGCGGCACTACGGGGCGTACGACGTGGAGACGCTGAAGCAGGCGATCAAGGTGGCCCGGGCGCGGTCCAAGATCCGTCGTGGCTGAATCTTGATGCACTGGGGCATTTCTGCCACTGTTGTCGCGTCGTCCGGTCACCGACGCTTGCTCCATGACCAAGCAGATCGACCAGGCCGCCGTCGCCCACTTCGCGGAACGGCTGGCGTACGAGACCGACGTGTCCGATGTCGCCTCCGATATCGGCGCCGGCGTGACCGGGTGGGTGCTGATCGACAGTCGCAGCCAGGAGAGCTGGGACCAGGGGCATGTGCCGGGCGCCGTCCACCTGCCGACGCGGGAGATCGCGGCGCGGGCGGCGGCCGTCGTACCGGACGGGGTCCCGGTCGTGACCTACTGCTGGGGACCGGGGTGCAATGGGGCGACGCGTGCGGCGCTGGAGTTCGCCAGGCTCGGGTACTCGGTGAAGGAGATGATCGGCGGCTTCGAGTACTGGGTCCGTGAAGGGCTGCCGGTGGAGACCGCGGACGGCATCGAACGGCGACCGGCCGACCCGCTGACCGCACCGCGCGGCGTGGCCTGCGCGTGCTGAAACCCCTGTGAGCGTTGAGTTTTAACACAGTTCGAACTCGTCGTGGTGAAACGCTGACTCTCCGTCCGTTACCCTCGGAGTGAACCGCCGACGCGAGGAGACAGTGTGACGGATCAGCCGAGGTACGACGGTGGGCTGGTCGCACCCGGTATCGACACCACGCGTCCGAGCGTCGCCCGCGTGTACGACTACGCCCTCGGCGGCAAGGACAACTACGAGTCCGACCGCGAGCTGTATCGGCAGATCATGGAGATCGCGCCGGAGACACCGGTCTGGGCGCGGGCGAACCGGCGCTGGCTCAACCAGGTGATCACCTGGCTGGCCGACGAGGCCGGGGTGCGGCGCTTCATCGACGCGGGCTCCGGCCTGCCGACCGCGGAGAACACCCACCAGATCGCACAGAAGGTCAGCCCGGACGCCAGGGTGCTGTACATCGACAACGACCCGTCGGTGGTCGCGCACGGCCGGGCGCTGCTGCTCGACAACGACCGGACCCAGTTCACCGCGGCGGATCTCACCCGGCCCGACGAGGTGCTGGCGGATCCGGCCGTCGCGGGCCTGCTCGCCGACGGTCAACCGGTCGCGCTGGTGATGGCGCTGATGCTGCACCACATCCACGACTACGAACAGACCCTGGCGATCGCGGGGCAGTACGTCGACGCGCTGCCGCCGGGCTCCTACCTGGCGATCACCCATGCGTGCAACCCGGGCGACGGCGGCCCGGTCGACCAGCTCGTGACCGAGCTCCTGGCGAAGGTCAAGGACGCGTTCCCGACGCTGGCGTTCCGTTCGGTCGAGCAGATCTCGTCGCTGTTCCACGGGCTGGAGATCCTCGAGCCGGGCGTGGTCCCGCTGGCCGACTGGCACGTCCCCGGCGGCCGAGTCGACGAGGACCCGCAGCCCGGCATCCGCGACGCCATCTACGGCGGCGTCGCGCTCAAGTCCTGAGCCGTCCTAACCCAGTCCGGCCAGATAGTCGGCGTTGCCGCGGATGGCGGCCTCGTAGCGCTTGATCTCGGCGGAGTCGACCTTGTCCGCGATCACCAGCAGGAGGGTCGCCAGCGCCTTGTCCTGGTGCCCGGCGGCCTGCAGGGTCAGCGCCTTGAAGACCCGGAGCGAGTCCGATTCCGGGAACTCCGCGCAGGCGTCCTTGAAGACCGCGAGCGACTCGTCGAAGCGGTCCAGGTTGCGCAGCGTGCTGCCGTACTGCAGGAGACACTTGCGGCGGGTCTCCCCGGTCAGTCCGGGCAACGCGCGCTCGTAGTACCCGACGGCCTTCTCCTCGTCGCCGGCGGTGTCGTACGACCCGCCGACCTCGTAGAGCACGTACGGGTTGTCCGGGTGCTCGGTCAGCAGCTTCTCGAAGAAGGCGATCGTCGGCCCCATGTTGGCCCGGTCCCGCCGCGCGAACGCCTCGTCGATCGTCGCGGCGAGTTCCGGGGTCAGGTCGACCGGGGTGGTGGGGCGGGGCAGGTGTTGGCTGGTCACGGGTCCATCATGCCGCGTTCGCTCTGGCGGGCCCGCCACGGCCAGCTTCCGGAGATCTCCACCTCGAGTGCGAAGCTGAGCACGATCCGGATCACCACGATCAGCCCCAGCACGAGCGCGCTCTCCAGCGACGTGTCGACGATGATCGTCCGGATGATGTCCCCGATGATCAGGATCTCCAGCCCGAGCAGGATGACCCGCCCGAGACTCACCCGCAGTTGCTGGTAGCTGCCGGAGCCCTTGCGGACGACGTCGTAGGCGTAGCGGATCAGCACCACGGCGAGCCCGACGGCCATGATCACCACGCCGGCGCCCTCGATCACCCGGGCGACGTCGGCGAAGACCGCCTCGAAGTCCATCCTCCAGGGGTACCAGTCAAGCGGCGGACTCGGCGGTCGGCTCGCCGGGGCGGATGTTCTGGTTCAGGTGGAACACGTTGGCCGGGTCGTACGCGGTCTTCAGCGCGACCAGCCGCCGCAGCGTCGCGGGCGGAAACGCGCGGTGGATCGGGTCCTCGTTCAGCGTGTTCACGTAGGCCCCGCTCGCGTACGGCGCCAGCGTCGCGGCGTACCCGCGCAGCCAGGCGATCCGCTCCGCGTCCTCGGCCGGGTCCTGCCAGCGCGTCGCGGTGACGAACTCGAACAGCGTGTCCCGGTGGCTGAACGCCGCGGCGTCCGCCGGGACGTCGGCGATCGCGCCGCCGTACGCTTGCAGGCTCGCGCCCACGCCCGGATTGTCGAGCAGCGCGCGGATCGCCTCGTCGGGCAGCGACTTGAAGTAGTGCCCCTTCCAGTACCGCCGGAAGCGGTGCCCCTGCACGTTGTCGTCGCGCGTCTGCAGTTTCAGGTACGTCGTCTCCTCGATCAGCTCGTCGCTCACCGGCCCGAGCGCGCGGAACGCCGGCAGCAGGTCGTACCCGCCCTCGCCGACCCACACGTACCCGACCGTCAGGGAGTCCCCGGTGATGTTCGCGGTGAAGGTCGCCTCCCACGGCGCGTCGGCGTTCAGCTCCCGCCATCCGCGCAGCACCTCGAAGCCCGCCGAGACCGGATAGCTGAACTCGACGATCAGCGCCCGCGTCCCGACCTGATGCAGCCGGAACTCGAACGACGTGACGATCCCGAAGTTCCCGCCGCCGCCGCGCAGACCCCAGAACAGCTCGGCGTTCTCGTCGGCGCTCGCCCGGACTACGGTGCCGTCCGCCGTCACGACCTCGTACGACACGACGTTGTCGCAGGCCAGCCCGAACCGCCGTGCCAGCCAGCCCATCCCGCCGCCCAGCGTCAGCCCGCCGACGCCGGTGTGCGAGACGTTCCCGGCCGTGGTCGCCAGCCCGTGCTCCTGCGCCGCCTTGTCCAGCTCGCCCAGCAGCGCGCCGCCCTGCACCCAGGCCCGCTGCGCGACGGGGTCCACCCGGACCGCGTTCATCGGCGTCAGATCGATCATCAGGCCGTCCTCGGGGACCGCGAGACCGGCGATGTTGTGCCCGCCGCAGCGGACCGCGATCTCCAGCCCGGCCGCGCGTCCGAAGCGCACCGCCTCGGCGACGTCCGCGGACGAGGCGCACCGGGCGATCACGGCCGGGCGGCGGTCGATCATGGCGTTCCAGACGGTGCGGGCCTCGTCGTACCCGGCGTCGCCGGTGCGCAGAAACTCGGTCATCTCAGCTCTCCTGGGGTGTCTTTGGTCTGTCCCACAACCCTGACAGCGCAGCGGTACGCCGATAAGGTCCAGTTCTGTGAGCCGAATGAGGACCAGTTCCGGAACCGGTGAACTCCTGGTCGAGCTGCAGCGGGACAGCGGCGTGCCGCTGCACCAGCAGCTCGAGAGCGGGATCCGGACCAGGATCCGGGCCGGACTGCTGCGCGCCGAGACCGTGATGCCGTCGACGCGCGCGCTGGCGCAGGACCTCGGGCTGTCGCGCGGCGTGGTCGTCGAGGCCTACCAGCAACTGGTCGCCGAGGGGTACCTGGTCAGCCGCGGCGGCGGGTTCACGCAGGTGGCCGACGTCGCCGTCGTCTCGCCGACGGCCACCCCGGCGGCAGTTGCCGGCCCGCCGCGGATCGACTTCCGCTACAGCCGCCCGGACGTCTCCGAGTTCCCGCGCGCCGCCTGGCTGCGGTCAATACGCCGGGTACTCAACGAGACGCCGTACCGCAGCCTGGCCTATATCGACGGCCGCGGCACGATCGAGCTCCGCACAGCGCTCGCCGACTACCTGAACCGGGTCCGCGGTACGGCGGCGCGCCCGGAGAACATGGTGATCTGCAACGGCTTTGCGCAGGGCTCGCGGTTGCTGCTGCAGGTCCTGGCCGCGGCCGGGCGCCGGCGGCTCGCGGTCGAAGATCCGTCCGACAACGATCTCCGGGAGGTCGCGGCAGCGGCCGGCCTGGAGACGGTCGGCGTACCGGTGCTGACGTCCGGGGTCGACGTGGCGGCGCTGGAGCGGTCCGGGGCGGACGTCGTCCTGGTGACGGCGGCGCACCAGTTCCCGACCGGGGCCGTGACGTCGGCGGAGACCCGGGCGGCGCTCGTGGCGTGGGCGGGGCGCGGCGACCGGTTGGTGATCGAGGACGACTACGACGCCGAGTACCGGTACGACCGGGAGCCGGTCGGCGCGATGCAAGGGCTCGCGCCCGATTGCGTTGCGTACGCGGGCACGGCCTCGAAGACGCTGGCGCCGGGGTTGCGGCTGGGCTGGCTGATCCTGCCGTCCTGGCTGGTCGAGCCGATGGCCCAGGCGAAGCTGATGGACGATCGCGGGTCGCCGGTGTTCGACCAGTTGGCGTTCGCGGACTTCGTGGCGCGGGGTGAGTTCGACCGGCATCTGCGGCGGATGCGGCCGCGGTACCGGGCGCTGCGGGACACGCTGGTCGAGCGGCTGGCGGCGCGGCTGCCGGAGCTCGAGCCGGTCGGGGTCTCGGCCGGGCTGCACGTGCTGACATGGTTGCCGCCGGACCTCGGCGAGGACGCTCTGCGGGAGGCCGCGTTGAAGCGTGAGCTGGGGGTGTACGGCCTCGCGCCGTACTGGGTTTCCGGGGCCGGCCCGGCCGGGTTGGTCTTCGGGTACGGCTCGCTGTCCCGGAAAGAAGTTGTCGAGGGCATCGATTTGCTCGCGGACGCGGTCGCGGAGCTCCGCGGCAGATGAATAAATATCCATTTCATTGCAATTCAATCCGCGCGGTTCTACTCTTGGTGGAGTGATCGCCGAAGCGCGTATGGACGCTCTGATGAACCAAGGCTGGCAGGCCGCGGACAGCACCGAGCTGGACGGCTGGCTGATCCGGCGCAACGCCGGGGTCACCCTTCGAGCCAACTCCGTGCTGCCGGCGAGCGCGCCGTTCGACGTCGACAGAGCCTTGGAGTACGTGGAGAACCTGTACGTCGCGTACGGCATTCAGCCGTCGTTCCAGATCAGTCCCGCAGTCCAGCCGAGCGATCTCGACGCGCATCTCGAGGCCCGTGGGTACGAGGTGCGTAACCCGACGCTGGTGCAGTGCGCGGCGATCTCCGACGTACTCGCAAAGCTCCCGGCGCCGGCTGTTGACGTGAATATATCCACGACGCCATCCGCGAGCTGGACCGACTGCTGGTGGAGCATCGACGGACGGGGCGACGACACGAGGGCGACCGCGGAACAGATTCTCGGCCGCGGGAACGCGCTGTACGCGACCGTCCCCGACGGTGACCAGGCCCAGGCGATCGGCCGGCTTGCGCTCGTCGACGACACGGCCGGTCTCTATTGCCTTGCCGTCGACAAGCGCTTCCGCCGCCAAGGACTCGCGTCCGCGGTGATCCACGGTTTGTTGCAGGCGGCAACAGTCAACTGGGTCTGGCTGAGCGTCCTCGAGGACAACGCCCCCGCCCGAACTCTGTACGACCGCCTCGGCTTCCAGACCGTCTCGCGCTACCACTACCGCGTCCGCCCTTAGTCGGTCGAATGCCGTGTGCGTCGGCGACGGAGTTGCGCGTTGACGACATGCGCCGGGGTCTGGGAACAGGCAATAGCTTGTTCCTAGACCCCGGCGGGTGTTCCCAGCGCGGCAGGCGTCTAGAGCGTGACCTTCTGTAGGTGGTCGAGGATGACGAACTCGGCGCCGGTCTTCTCGACCGAGGTGCGCAACGGGGTCAGGTCGGTCCACGGGATGCCGGGCTCTTCGAGCGGCTTGTCGAAGTCGTCCCAGTGCGTGGCGACGACCTTGGTGACCGGCTTGATCGTCCGCAGCAGGCGGTCGGTGATTCCCGGTTCGCCGCCCGGTGCCGCGAGGACGACGTCGACCTGGAGGTCGCGCAGGGCGTTCGGGTCGAAGTTCGCCGTGCTGAGGCTGAGGATGCGCACGCCGCCGATCGTGATCACGAACGCGAGCGTGCCGCCTTCGACCAGGTCCTCGATCACGCGCGGGCGCGGCGGGACGTCGTACCGGTAGCCCGGGTACGCGTACGTGTGCCGCTTGCCGCCGCAGGAGTGCAGCGACGGGAACACCTCGATCGTGAAGCCCTCGAACGGCAGGTACTCACCGCCGCGCACCGGTGACAGCAGCTCGTTCGGCGTCTTCATCGCGCGCAGCAGATTGGCGTGCGTCTCGGTGCAGAGCACGGTGCCCTGCGTCTTCTTCGCGACGTATGGGACATCGGCCATGTGGTCGTAGTGGCCGTGGTGCACCAGGATCGCGTCGGCGGCGCCGAGGTGCTTGTCGATGACGTCGGGCTTGATCACCAGCTTGGTCTTCGGGTCGGCGCCCTCCGGCGTGAAGGTCCCGGTGTGGAACCGGGTCAGCCACGGATCGGTCAGTACGACGCTCTGGCCGCAGCGGATCTGCCACGCGTGCGTCCCGAACCAGGTCAGCTCCACCGGCTCCCGCTGAGCCTGGCCCTGACTCGCCTCACCCACTTGCCCGGCTGTTGCCGCGTCGCTCCGATTCTCCAGCCCGATCGCCCCCGCTACACCCGCGGCGCCGGCCGCTGCCGCGCCCGCCAGCATCCCTCTCCGACTCACCTTCACGCTGTCTCCTCTCGTTTCCGCCAGTCAAGGCGAGCGCTCAGGCGATGTCGAATATGCTCTTACGTATGCACCGATTGTCTGGAGATATCACCGCAGGTCAGCCGGGTCGATGCTGACCGAAAGACATCTCCAGATCTTCATCGCCCTCGCCGAGGAACAGCACTTCGGCGACGCGGCGCGCGTCGTCGGCATCACCCAGCCACCGCTCTCCCAGGGCCTGCGCCGTCTCGAGGCCCTGGTCGGAGCCAAGCTCTTCGAACGCGGCGCCGGAAACGTCGAGCTCACCCCCGCCGGCGCAGCGCTCCTGCCGTACGCGCGCCGCGCCCTGACCTCGATCGAGGAGCTGCACCAGGCAGCCGTGGCCCGTGACCCCGAGGGTCCCGAGATCCGGCTCGGTCTGGCGCCCGAAGTACCGCCGTCGGCGGGTGCGGCCGTCGCCGCGGCCTGCGGTTCGATCATCGCGGGGAGCCGGGTGACGGTGGTGACGGCACCGACGACTTCCCTGGTCAACCAGGTCGGCACGGGCCGGTTGACCCTGGCTGCGGTGCTGCATCCCGCCGTACTGGACGGTCTGGAAGCGGGACCGGTATCGCTGCTGCCGACGTGGGCGTTGGTGCCGGCGTCGACCGTGCACGACGAGGTCGTGGCGCTGCGACAGCTGAAGGGGTTGCCGGTTGCGGTCCGGCCGCGGGCCGAGGCGCCGGCGGCCCGGGACCTGTTCCTGGACACGTTGGCGTTGCACCGGCCGGACGGCGGCACGGTCGTGGTGACGGACGAGCGCGCCGGGCTGGCGATGGCGGCGGCCGGTCAGGCGATCGTGGTGACCGCCGACCCGGCCCTGATCGCACCGGGGGTCGCGCGGCATCGACTCGCCGACGATCCGCTGCCGTTGCGGCTCCGGCTCGTCTGGTCGAGGACGCGGACGCCGTTCCTGCGGCCGAACGACGTGATGGCGCAGCTCACGGAAGCGCTGGCGTCGTGAACGCGCGGATCCGCGGGATCTTCGACGACGCCGGCGTCCGCGGCTGGCTGCACGCGGTCTCGCTCGACGACCCCGAGGCGACCGTCGAGCACGATGCCGACGCGATAGTGCCGCTGGCGTCGGTCTACAAGCTGCCGCTGCTCGCCGGGTTCTGCCGGCTGGTGGACGAGGGCGTCCTCGATCCGCGCGAGCGTGTGACGCTCGAGCCGTCGGAGCGGACCGCCGGACCGACCGGGCTGTCCGTGTTCGCGGACCCGGTGACGGTGTCGCTGCGCGATCTGGCGCTGTCGATGGCGACCGTCTCGGACAACGCGTCGGCCGACGCGCTGCTGGACATCGTCGGGCTGCGCCGGCTGGCCGGGATCCTGGAGTCCTTCGGCCTGCGCCGCACCTGGGTCCGCCGGGGTACGGCGGGCAATCTGCGGGACCTGCAACGGCGGACCGGCGCCGACAACGCCGACGCCGCGCTCGCCGTACTCGCGGACAACGACCGCACCGATCCGGCCGGGGTGTACGAGGCGGCGAACGGGTCAGCGGCCAGCGCGCGCGACCTGACCTTCTTGCTGCGCCGGCTGTGGGCGGGGGAGTTGCTGTCGGCCGGGCAGACCGAGTTCGTGAAGGCGACGATGCATCGGCAGATCTTCCTGCACCGGCTGGCGTCCGGCTTCCCGCACGACGGCGTCCGCGTCGCGGGGAAGACCGGGACGTTCGGCGCGTTGCGGCACGAAGCCGGCGTGGTCACGCTGCCCGGCGGAGCGGCGTTCGCGATCGCCGTCCTCACGCTCGCCGCCCGCGGCGACTTCCGCCAGCCGCGCGTCGACGCCGCGATCGGCGAGGCCGCGCGGGTGGCGGTCGACCGGCTGCGTTAAGCCCTGTTAGACGATCGCGAAGGCCTCGATCTCGAGCAGCGCGTCCGGGCTGAAGAGCGCGACGACCTGGACCGCCGTACTCGCGGGCTTCGGCCCCGGGATGTACCGGTCGCGGACCGTGCGGACCGCGGGCAGGTAACCGATGTCGGTCACGAAGTACGTCAGCTTGACCACGTTCTCGAAGGTGGCGCCGGTCGTTGCCAGGCAACGCTCCAGATTCGCGAACACCTGCTCGGCCTGCGCCGCCGGGTCGCCGACGCCGACGAACGTGCCGTCCGCGTCGAGCGCGACCTGCCCGGAGATCGCCACCCACTGGCCGGCTCCGGTCACCACGTGGCTGTACCCGTTGCCTGGAGCAACACCGTCGGGCTGTGGATAGTCGAGTGTCACGTCGTCCTCCTGGTGAGTCGTCGCCCTATCCTCGCCCGGCCGGCCAGGACGACGATACCGAGTATTGCCGGTACGGCGATCGCGACCGGCAACGCACCCGCGGTGTCCAGCGTCTGGCGCGGCGATACCGTGATCCGGACCGGCGGCCCCGCGACCAGCGGACCGGTGCGGGGAACCAGGACGACGTACACCACAAAGTGACCGGGGTTGACCGCCTGGAACTCCCAGTCCACCGGGGTTTCCGGCCCGGCCGGCACCGGTTGGGTGACGTCCTGCGTCCAGTCCTCCAGGTCGACGTACACGCCGTCGAGGCTGACCACGTTCAAGTGCGCGATCGTCGGGACGGTTGACCGGACGACCGATTCGACGCTGAGCGTCTGGCCGATCTGGGCCGTCAACTGGTCGTGGTCCATGGTGATCGTCGGGTTGGCGAGCAGGACGGTGGCGATGAGGCTCAGGAGGTTCATCGTGACCCCGCGGTGAGTCGGACGAGTCGTGGACCGGCGGCGACCACGACAACCAGGACGAGTACGGCGACCACGACCGGAGCGGCCAGGTAGCTGAGGTCATGCGTCCACGGCCGACGGCTGACCAGGACCTGCGAGATGTAGTGCAGCGCCGAGCCGATCGGGTTGATCCGGGTCAGCAGCTGACCGAAGCCTGTCTTGGGCAGAGCCGGCAACTGGGTCGGGGCGAACAGCACGAGGAGCAGCAGCAATCCGCAGGCCAAGCTGGTCTTGTTGGAGTTCGTCCACCCGCTGAACAGCATTCCGACACCGCCGAGCCCGACGGCGACCAGCGTGCCGACGGTCAGAGCGAGCACGGCCGCCTGTGTCGCGCCGGCGACCCCGCGCCCGAGCACCCACAGATAGGGGAGTGTGACGACGAGGCAGCCCAGCCACATCGTCGACGCGGCCGCCAGTTTGCCGACCACGATCGCGCGCCGCGAGACCGGGGTGAGCAGCAGGCTTTCCAAGGTGCCGCGCTCCCGTTCGCCGCTGATCGCGTCCGCACTGGTCACGACGGTCAGCAGGACGCCCACGGCCAGCCCGACCTGTGCCGTCAGGTTGACCGCCTCGCGCTGCTCGAGGAAGTTCATCGCCCGGTTGGTCGCGGCGAGGTACGTGATCGTGCTCAGCAGGACGCTGAAGCCGAACACCAGGACCGGTCCGCGGCCGCCGATCCACAGGTCCCGGCTCTCCTGCCGGGCCACCACGCTCCACTCATTCATGACCGGTCAGCTCCAGGAAGGCGGCGCTCAGACTGCCCGTGCCGGCGACGATCCCCGCGATCGGTCCGGCTGCCCGGAGCTTGCCCTGATCGAGGATCAGGACGCTGTCGCAGACCTGCTCGACCTCGACCAGGGTGTGCGTCGACAGCACCACGGTCACCCCGCGGTGCTCGGCGATCTCCGCGATCGTCTCGAGGATCGACCGCTGCCCGGCGGGATCGAGGCCGAGTGCCGGCTCGTCCAGGAAGACGACCTCGGGATCGTTGACCAGCGCGCGGGCGATCCCGAGCCGCTGGCGCATGCCCCGGCTGTACGTCGAGATCCGCGCGTCCGCACGGTCGCCGAGGCCGCCGTCGGTCAGCAACCGATCGGCCACTGCCCGTGCGTCACGCCGGCTCCTGCCGAACAACCGGGCCGCGTAGCGCAGGTACTCGCCGCCGGTCTGCCGGCCCGGGTAGCCCGCGCTCTCCGGCAGCACACCGATCCGCTGTCTGATCCGGCCGGGCCGGTCACCGGGTACTCCGGCGACGGTGAACGTACCGCTGGTCGGCTCGAGGATCGTCGTGAGCAGCCGGATCGTGGTCGTCTTCCCGGCGCCGTTCGGCCCGAGCAGCCCGATCACCTGCCCGGTGTCCGCGGTGAAGGTCAGCCCGTCGAGCGCGGTGCGTCCGCCGTACCGCTTGGTCAGCCCGCTCGCCTCGATGGTCGCCATGATTCGACGCTAGGCCCGCGCTGCTGAACCCTTGCTGAACCGGGTGCATTCAGCGGGGATTCAGCCACAATGAAGGAGGATCGCCTGGAGGTGGGTGATGCGCGCGCTGGTGGTCGAGGACGAGCCCCGGCTGGCCACGGGGCTGCGGAGCGGCCTGGAGGCCGAGGGGTACGCCGTCGACGTCGCTCTGACCGGGACGGACGGGCTGTGGCTCGCCCGCGAGCACGGCTACGACGTCGTGGTCCTCGACCTGATGCTCCCGGAGGTTGACGGATTCGAGATCTGCGCGACACTGCGGGCCGAGCGCGTGTGGACGCCGATCCTGATGCTCACGGCAAGGAGCGCGGACACCGACCAGGTGCGGGCGCTCGACACCGGCGCCGACGACTACCTCACCAAGCCGTTCTCGTACGCGGTCCTGATCGCCCGGCTCCGGGCTCTGGTACGACGGGGCGCCGCCGAGCGACCGTGCCTGTTGCAGGTCGGCGCCCTGCGGCTGGACCCGGCCGCCCGCAAGGCCTGGCTCGACGAGACCGAACTGGTTCTGACGGCGCGCGAGCTGTCGTTGCTGGAGTTCCTGGTCCGGCGAAGCGGTCAGGTCGTGTCGAAACGGACGATTCTCGAGCACGTCTGGGACGACGCCTTCGACGGTGATCCGAACATCGTCGAGGTCTACATCCGACGGCTCCGCACCAAGCTCGGCGAGCAGTTCATCACGACTCTGCGCGGTGCCGGCTATCGCCTGGCTTCGCCGTGAAGGAGGTGCTGCTGTGCGAATCCGGGTGACGCTGGCCGCGGTCCTGGTCGTCGGGTTCGCCTTGGTGGCCTGCGCGTTGGTGCTGGTCGCGCTGCTCGGCTCGGTGCTCACCGATCAGGTCTGCCGGGCCGCCCAGGACCGCGCGGCTCAGCTCGCCGCGGTCCCCGCAGCCGTGGTCGGACCGTCGTCGACCGAGATCGTGCAGGTGATCGATCGCGCCGGGCACGTGACCGGCGGCGGGTCACGGCTCGCCTCGCCGGGGACCGGGTGCGTCCGGGTCGAACCGCCCGGCCACGGTGAGGACTTCGTGTTCGCCGCCGCCGTCGTACCGTCCGGCGGCGAGGTGGTCGTCGGCCGGCCGCTGGTGGACGTGCTCGACTCGACCCGGTTCGTACGCCGCGTGCTCGTGGTCGGCGTACCACTGATGGCGGTGATCGTCGCGGGGGTGACCTGGGTGGTGACCGGGCGGGTCCTCGCGCCGGTGACGGCGATCCGGCGGGAGGTGGACGCCGTCACCGCGACCGAGCTGCATCGGCGCGTTCCGGCCACGCGCGCCGACGAGATCGGCCGGTTGGCCAGGACGATGAACCGGATGCTCGACCGGCTTCAGCGGTCGCAGCAGTCGCAGAATCGCTTCGTGTCCGACGCCTCGCACGAGCTGCGCTCGCCGATCGCCGCGATCCGGCAGCACGCCGAGGTCGCGCTGGCGCATCCGGAGCGGACCGAGGCCGGCGACCTGGCCGCCACGGTCCTCGCGGAGGATCTGCGGATGCAGCACCTGGTCGACGACCTGCTCCAGCTGGCCCGCTCCGACGAGCAGCGGTCCGCCCCGCCGGATCTGCCGGTCGACCTCGACGACCTGGTCCTGGCCGAGGCGAAAACGTTGCGCGCGGCAACAAGCGTGGCGGTCGACACGACCGCGGTGTCGGCCGGTCAGGTCCGCGGCGACGAGGCGCAACTGGCCCGGCTGGTGCGTAACCTCGGCAGCAACGCCGCGCGGCACGCGCGCACCGGGATCAGCTTCGGCGTCGCCGAGGCGGACGGTGTCGTCGTACTCACGGTCTCCGACGACGGCCCGGGGATCCCGGCCGCGGACCGGGAGCGCGTGTTCGAGCGGTTCGTCCGGCTGGACGCGGCCCGGACCCGCGACACCCGCGACATCGGCGACTCGGGCGGTGCGGGCGGCGCCGGTCTCGGCCTGGCGATCGCCGCCGGCATCGTCGACCGCCACCGGGGCGCCATCCGGGTCACCGGCCGGTCCACCCTCGAAGTCCGACTGCCGGCGGTAAGCGCTTGCTCAAACTCCGGGAGATCTGTCGGAGAGGGTTGAGAAACCGGTTTCCATCGGGAGAGGATACGGGGGTGGGACGGACACCGAAGGACTCGATCACGATCGCCGACGTCGCGCGGGCGGCGGAGGTGTCGCGGGCGACCGTGTCCCGGGTGATGAACGGTCGGCTCAGTGTCGCACCTGAGATCGTCGCCCGGGTGCGCGCCGCGGCGGAGCGGCTCAACTACCGCCCGAGCGACCTGGCGCGCAGCCTGTCGCTGGGCCGGACGAACATGGTCGCGCTGGTCGTGCCGGACCTCGGCAACCCGCTGTTCCAGCAGATCCTGCGCGGGATCACGAACGCGTCCGCGGCGGCCGGCTACAAGGTGCTGGTCGCCGAGACCGCCGAGAACCCGGACGCCGAGGCGGCGATCGCGATCGAGGCCCGGCGGCGCTGCGACGCGCTGATCATGGTCTCCCCGCGGATGGACGAGAACCAGTTGCTCGAGCTGCTGCCGCAGGTGCAGCCGGTGATCCTGGTCAACCGTCAGGGCCCCGCGGAGGTGTCGTCGGTGGTGGTCGACTACGGCCGCGCCGTCCGGATCGTCGTCGATCACCTGGTCGGCCTCGGGCACCGGCGGCTGGCGTTCCTGTCCGGCCCGGCCGCGAGTGCGTCCAACAGGTTGCGGTTGCGCGCGCTCGACGTCGCCGAGCGGGAGATCCCAGGTCTGGAGCTGGTCCGGTTCGAGTGCGGCTGGTCGATCGAGGACGGCTACGCCGCGGTGGAGCGGGTGCTCGAGTCGCGCGCCACCGCGGTGGTCGCGTTCAACGATCTCGTCGCGTTCGGGTTGCTGGCGCGGCTCAACGAGGTCGGGGTCGCCGTACCCGAGGACCTGTCGGTGACCGGGATGGACGACATCGGCCTGGCGCGGTTCGCCGTACCGTCGCTGACGACCGTCCGGGTGCCGCAGAAGGACCTCGGCGAACTCGCGTGGCAGCGGCTGCACGCGGCGATCACGTCCGGTGTGGGCGAGGCGGACGCCGTACCTGAGCTGCGGCTGGCGGTACGGGCGAGCACCGGTCCGGTGCCGCCGGAGCCGCGGTGGAGCGGGGACGGCGCCGCGGACCGGGTCGGGTGGCAGCGGCAGGGCGACATCTATGCACTCGGGAGTTCGGCGGGGCTGCTCGCGCGGTACGAGTTCGGCCGCCGGATGCCGCAGGTGCACGCGCCACGGCCGTACCTGCATCCGGTCCGGACGCTCGGCGGGCATCCGCTGACCGAGGTCAACCCGGTGGACCACCGGCACCACTACGGACTTTCGCTGTCGGTCGCCCAGGTCAACGGCACCTCGCACTGGGGCGGCCGGACCTACGTCCGCGGTCAAGGCCCGACCCTGCTCACGAACCACGGTCAGCAACGCAGCCGCGGCGTGACCGTCGACGATCGTGAACTGGTCGACGACATCACCTGGTACGACGAGCAGGGGCGGCCGCAACTGGTCGAACGCCGGCGCCTCAGCGGGGCTCTCGCCTTCGGCGGCTGGCGCCTCGACTGGCACAGCGTGCTGACCGCGCGCTACGGCTCGGTCCGCATCGACAGCCCGGCGACCTGTGGGCGCTCGGGTGCCGGCTACGGCGGGATCTTCTGGCGGTTGCCCTCCGCGCCGACGACTGTCCTTTGTGCCGACGGTAACGGGCGCGACACCGCCTTCGGATCTCGCAGTCCGTGGCTCGCCTTCGTCCAGGGCAATGTCACTCTGCTGTTGGTGCAGCCGGATCAGGTGTGGCCGTGGTTCCTGCGCACCGCCGAGTACGTCGGGGCGTGCCCGGCGCTCGCGTGGGAGCAGCCGTTGACGTTGCAGCCCAACCAGGAGTTGACGTTGTCGCTGACCGCGCTCCTGCTGGATCGGGCCGTCGACGCGGCGGAGGCTAGAACGTTGGCAGGCCAGTTGTAGGCGACGACGCCAGCGCCGACTGCCAGCGCTTCGGCACGCGGCCCGCCAGCCGCGCGTTCCGGCCCGCGGAGACGGCGTCGCGCATCGCGGCGGCCATCAGGGCGGGCTTCTCCGCGCGGGTCACCGGGGTCGCGAGCATCACCGCGGCACAGCCGAGCTCCATCGCCAGCGCGGCGTCGCTCGCCGTACCGATGCCGGCGTCGACGATCACCGGGACATTCGCCGCCTCGGCGATCAGCGCGATGTTGTGCGGGTTGCGGATGCCCAGCGCCGAACCGATGGGGGCGGCCAACGGCATCACGGCCGCGCACCCCGCCTGCTCGAGGCGGCGGGCGAGGATCGGGTCGTCGTTGGTGTACGGCAGCACGGTGAAACCGTCGGCCACCAGCGCGTCCACGGCGTCGAGCAGTTCCACCGGATCGGGCAGCAGCAGGTGGTCGTCGGCGACGACCTCGACCTTGATCAGGTCGGTCTCCAGCGCCTCCCGGGCGAGCTTCGCGGTCAGCACGGCCTCGGCCGCGGTGTGACAGCCGGCCGTGTTCGGCAGGACGTCGATACCGTGCTTCTTCAGCACGTCGAGCACCGATCCCTCGTGACCGGTGCCGAGGCGACGCATCGCGACCGTCGTCAGTTGGGTGCCGGAGGCAATCAATGCCTCCTCCATGACTTCGAGGTTGGCCGAGCCGCCGGTCCCCATGATCAGCCGGGACGTGTACGTGCGGCCGCCGAGCTCCAGCGGGTCGTCCATGTCAGCCTCCCTGCGTCGCGCTGACGATCTCGACCCGGTCGCCGGGCTCGAGCGTGGTCCGGGCCCACTCGGCCTTGGTCAGCACGTTCTGGTTGACCGCGACGGCGATCCCTGTCGTGCGATCGGAGTACTCCGCGATCAACTCGGCGACAGACCGGCCGGCCGACCCGTCGACCGCCGTACCGTTCACCCAGACCGATTCCACAGCTTCCTCCCTACGCCGGAATTACCCGATTCAGGTTCAGCGGTCGGTGACGGTCCAGTCACCCTCTCAGCCCACTCCCTGCGAGCTCCCGCGGACGGTTCGACTATAGCTGACGGGTCAGTCGACGGTGGCGCCGGTGAGCAGGGCGGCGAGCTCGGTCGGACGGTACAGAACCTGTTTGCCGGTGCGCTCCGGCTCGACGAGACCGGTCCGGCGGAGGAGCTGGAGGTGCTGGCTCACGGCGGACGGGGTCACCTTCAGCTCGCCGGCCAGGTCGGTCGTCGTCCGGGGATGGGTGAGGAGCTCGAGGATGTGCGCCCTCGGCGTACCGATCAACTGGGCGAGGTCGTGGCGCGACGGCGGCTCGACGACGGACCAGAGATTTGCCTGACCGCGTGGCGGGTAGCCGAGCAGCGGTTCGGCGCCGGGATCGAACGGGATGACCGCGTGCGGGCCGAAGAGGGTCGGCTGCAGCACGAGCCCGCGGCCGGCGACGTCTTCGGTACGGCTCTGCTCAGCGACACGGTCCACCTTGAGCAGCCCGTCGGCGTACGTGATGGCCGGGCCCAGCCCGTTGAGCATCGCGCCGGTGCCTTGCTGCGTGAGGACGTGGCCGCGGTAGCTGATGTCCGCCGAGAGGAGTGTGCGCATGCGGCTCCAGTACGGCGCCATGACGGCATCCCAGTACTGCCGTAGCGCCTCGACGACCTTGTCGATCGTGCATTCCGCGGGCAGTTCGCCGTTCACAGCGATCATCTGCCGCTCGAATGTCGCCTGATCGACGGCGGCGATCCGGCTCAGCTCGTCGTCGAGTTGCGTGAGGGGCGAGGACGGGCGCGGGGTCAAGAAGTCCGGGCTGCCCATCGTGTCGTTGACGAGCCACCGCAGGACGTCCCAGTCGAGCTCCGCGACGTACGGCTGCACCGCCCGGACCCACGCCAGCTGCAGCGGGAAGCGGCCGGGATCCCGGAGCGCGCGCAGCGACAGCACCGTCTCCGCGACCGGCGACACCGCGAACCGCACGTCCGCGAGATCCTGCGACGTCAGCTGATAGGTGAGCACCGCGATCCCTTCGTCGATGTAGGCAGATCCTAAATCGACAGGCTGTCGGTGGCGCGTGGCATGGTCGAACGCATGGGATTTCGCACAATGGACGACGAGGAGATGGCAGAGTTCCTGAGCCGGCCGCTGGTGGCCGTGCTCGCGATCGACGAACCGGGCTGGTCGCCGCATGTGACACCGGTGTGGTTCTTGTTCGGCTCCGACCGGTTTCAGGTGATGACGCCGCGCAAGTCGAAGAAGACCCGTCTGCACCGGACCGGCACGGGTGAGCTTTCGCTGTCGGTCCAGACGGTCGAGGGCGCCACGGCGAAGTATGTGAACATGCAGGGCGTTGCCCGGCTGCTGCCCCTGGACCCGGACGTGCTGCACGCGGCGGTGGAGAAGTACCTGCCGGAGGAGGCGCGCGCCGCGTACGTTGCCGATCCGCCCGAGGACGCGATGTTCGACATCACCCCGCGGCGCATCACCACGGGCGTCATCGGCTGACAGTCCGCCGTCCTGTCTCGTCGTACCGGGTATGACTGACTATGTGCTCGACGCGGATCGGACCCGGATCGGCTTCGTGGCCGCGCATCGCGTCGGCGGGAAGGTGCACGGACACTTCGCGACGTTCGAGGGCGCCGTGAAGGTGGAGGCGGCGGATCCGTCCGCGTCGTCCGGGTGGCTGACCGTCCAGATGGCGAGCGTCGACACCGGCAACCGCCGACGCGACGACCAGTTGCGTCAGGACTTCTTCGGCGCGCCGACGTACCCCGCGATGACGTTCGTCGCCACCGCCGTCACGCCGAGCGCGCCGGGTCACTTCGAGGTCACCGGCGACCTGACGATCCGCGGGACGACATCCCCGCTCACCGTGCCGCTCGAGGTGACCGACACCGGCGACGAACTTCGCTTCACGGCGACCCGCACCATCAACCGGCACACCTGGAACGCCAACTGGAACTCGTTCACGACGGCCCTGATCCGCCCCGACGTCGTACTGGACCTCGACGTCACCGCGCGCCGCGCCTGACGGGCTACTCGCAGGCGATCCCGTCGTGGTCGGCATCCAGACGATAGATATCGGCCCCGACGACCTCGACCGGGCCGGCGACGTACGCGGGCCCGTTGCCGGTACCGCCCGAACAGTCCACGTCACTGGCGATCGGGACACAGCCGGTGTAGTTCGGGTCGCACTGCTCCTCGTCGGCCTTCGTCCCCACAGCCGTCACCTGCGACCGAGGCTCCTTCGTCACCTCCTGCCGCACCAACTTCTTCGCCGTCTGCACGCCGTTCACATACGTCACCCGATAAACCAGCCGCCGCGTCCCGTTCACCCCCGCCGTACGAATCGCCGTCTCACCCTTCGCCAACGACCCGTCCGCCACCGTCTTCTTCTTGAACGGGATCACGCGCAACTCCACGACCACCTTGCTCGTGACCACCGGCCGAGCCGTCACCGTCAACGCGGGCTTTGAGCCCGTCGCGTACGGCGGCAACGTGGGCAGCGGCGAAGTCGCACGCATCGGCGACGCACTACCCTGCAGAACCCGCACCGGCTCACCACCCGCCTCTGCCCCACACCCACCAACAACCAGCACAAGGACAGCGGCCCCCAACACAGCACGCACAGCATTCCCCCAACCCACCGTCGGTTCCCCCCGCGGCGAATTCCGATCTATACCACCGTGCCTGACGCCCCCACAACCCCCCACCCCCACCAAGCATTCCCCCACCAAACCTGACACACTGTTCCCCACACCACCTGAGGGCCTCTAGCTCAATTGGCAGAGCAGCGGACTTTTAATCCGCGGGTTGTGGGTTCGAGTCCCACGGGGCCTACCAGTCTCCGCAGGTCAGGCGCAGATCGGCGCCTCGCCCTGGAAAGTTGGGTCTGCGCAAACTCTGCCAATACTCAAAGTGGCCGATGCCTGCCCGTCTGAGAGGGCCCGGCGGCTCCGCGCAGCTACCTGGATGCGCGTTGCTGAGCGACGTATCGCATCGCTTCGCACTGCTCTCGTTTCGCCCGATCTCCGGCCTGCCCAGCCGTTGAGCTTCCACACGCAGCTGGACTGTGGAGGGCCGACATGAGCAGACCGCACCTTCCGATCGGAACGTGGGGGCACGTCCGATCCCGTGCAGAGAGGAAGGACGCCGAGGGCAAGGTGGTCTCCTGGCGCGCATCCGCGTACTTCCGTGACCACGACGGACGTACCCGTGAGGTCACCGCGTCCGCCAAGACCAAGGGCGCAGCCGAGCACCGCCTATTAACGAAGCTGCGAGACCGGGCAAAGGTCTCGCAGTACGGCGAGCTCAGCCCGACGGACAAGATCAACGACCTCATCGACCTCTGGATCGAGAAGCTCGAGGAACGCATAGAAGACGGCCGGCGATCACCGACCACCCTCACGACGTACCGCACAGCCATCAAGAACTACGTGCGTCCTGCCCTCGGCGAACTCCTGATCGGTGAGGCAACCACGCCCCGCATCGACAGAGTGATCGGAACCATCAAGCGCAACGCCGGCCGCCCCACCGCGAAGACTTGCCGCGCGGTCATCTCCGGGATGATGCAACTCGCCGTCCGGTATGGCGCTCTGACTGTCAACCCGGTCCGCGAGGTCGAAGCAGTCGAGGCCCGTCCAAAGGACCCGCCCCGAGCGCTGACCACCGAAGAGATCGCCCTCCTGCGCCAACAGCTGACCACCGATGAAGCCGCCCGGCACGCCGACCTACCGGACCTCGTCGTCTTCATGCTCGGAACAGGAGTCCGAATCGGCGAGTCTCTCGCGGTTCTGTGGTCGCAGGTCGACCTAGAAGCCGGCGCGGTGCAAATAACTCACACCGTTGTTCGCGTCCCAGGCCAAGGCCTGATCCGCAAGGCCCCAAAGTCCAGGGCAGGCGTACGTGCCCTGCCCCTGCCCGACGGGGCCGTCAGCATGCTCCGCCGCCGCCACGCCGCCGGCGTGAGCCTCGACGGCCCCATCTTCGCCGACTCCCTCGGAGGCTTCCGCGACCCGTCCAACGTCCGCCGAGCTCTCCGCCGCGCACTGTCCCCCGTAGCCAGCACCGCCCGCCGCGACCTAGGCGAGACCCTCCGATCCGCCCGCCTCCAGGCTGGCCTCACCCGCAAACAGGTCGCCACGAAACTCGGCTGGCCAAAGACCAGACTCGAGCTGATCGAGACCGGCCGCATCAAGCTCGACCGCGAACTCGTAGCCACCCTCCTCAAGATCTACCGCATAAACCTCGATGCATCGCCCAGCCTGAGCGCCCAGGTAGACCAAGCATCCCAACCCTCACCCTCAGACGCCCTGACCTGGATCCGCTCCCACACCTTCCGCAAAACCACCGCCACCGCCCTAGACCGCCGAGGCCAATCCGCCCGCCAAATAGCCGACCACCTAGGCCAAGCCCAAGTCTCCATAACCCAAGACGTCTACATGGGCCGCCGAATCCACAACCCCTCAGCAGCCCACGCCCTAGACCAAGAATTCGCCGACCTCGACCTCTGGTGAGAACCGCCTCGCGTAGCGGAGTGGGACTTGGTGCTGACGGCGCGCCTGTCGACGATCGTGGCTCGACCCAGCGGGTTCCACGCCATCCGCAGCGCTGCGACTACCCTGACGACTCATGGTGACCATGTGGGGTATCCATAACAATCGCCCGGAGATCAACCCGGTGGCGGATCGTGCAGTGCGGATCGGATGGGATGAGGTCGGCGACCTGGCTGAGATCGGCGCGTCGCGCGACGCGTTCAAGGCGGCACTGGCTGCGCGCATGCCCGAGCTGGGCGAGGCGGCGACGCCCGCCGGTGCCGGAACTCTCTACCGGTTCGTGCATGTGATGGCTGACGGGGACATCGTGGTGTGCCCGAACCGGTCCACCAAGACTCTGGATATCGGTCGAGTCGGCGGACCCTACGAGTTCCACCCCGAGAGTCATGCGCACCGCCATTGGCGGCCGGTCACCTGGTTGCGCACCGGCGTACCCCGTACAGAACTGTCAGAGGCAGCGCTGAACGAGCTCGGCTCAGCGACAACTTTGTTCACGATCAAGACGGCGGAAGACGAGATCGCGCACCTGCTGGCCTCCCCCCAGCCGAGTGCCGAGGTCAGCTACGCGTGGGCTGACTTCTATCCGCGACTCGCCGACGTGTTCCTGACCTATCAGCATGATCGCGGAGCGCTGCTCGCAAAGATGTGGGACGTTGCCGCGGCTTCCGGGCGACCCCAGTTGTTCAAGTATCTGCAGTCCGATCACCACTCCGACGGCACCAGCGGACCCATCCGCGACGTCGATCCATTCACTGTGCTCGGAACCTTCAACCGTGGTATTCGCCACGAGGCACGGGCCGTCATCGCGCGCACCTTCGGCGAGGAATTCGGACTCGAGCCGCCGTACCCGGACACGTTTCCTGGGGTGCCGGTCGTCAACAACCTCAACTCCTGGTTCATCTCCTGGGAGAACGAGCGGGGTCCCCATGATGTGGACTCGCTGTGGGAACTGTGTCGTGCGGCCGTTGCCTACGCCACCGAAGCGACCGAGGAAACACGCGAACAGCTGGTTGCGAGCTTCGACGCCTGCGCCACCGGGGGCACGCGCAAGCTGACCATGGGCATCTACTGGATCCGGCCACATGCGTTTGCGGCCTACGATTCGACGAGTGTCACGTTCCTCGAGAAGCAGTTCCCGGAGGTCGCGAGCGGACTTTTCCTCTACTCCCATATCGACGGCGAGCAGTTCCTGTCCAACACCGAACGACTGGCAGCTTGGCTCGCCGACCCACAGACGCCGTATAACACCTTCCCCGAGCTCTCACGCGCCGCGTGGGACGATCTGATCGCGGGCGGGCATGAGCTGCCCGCTGGCTCCCCTGCAGGCGAAGCAATCCCACTTCCTCCGGACGACGCGCCGCAGCTCCCGGGAGACACCTACTACATCGAGTCCATTCGCGACGACGGCTGCTTCATTCCCACCGTCGAGCTTGATCTGATGCTCGAACGACTGCGCTCGCGCAAGAACATCGTCCTCCAAGGCCCGCCCGGCACCGGAAAGACCTGGCTCGCGCGGCGGCTCGGATGGGCGCTCAGCGGCGAGCACAGAAGCAGCCGCGTCCAGGTCGTACAGTTCCACCCCTCGCTGACCTACGAAGACTTCGTCCGCGGCTGGCGTCCCGGGACCGCAGGACTCGAGCTGGCCGACGGCCCGTTCCTCGACATGTGCAACCAGGCCGAGGCCGATCCGGACAACCCGTACGTCCTGGTTATCGAGGAGGTGAACCGTGGCAATCCAGCCCAGGTACTGGGTGAGCTGCTGACGCTGATTGAAGCCGACAAGCGTTCGCCGGACCACGCGATCAGACTCGCCTATCCACGCGACAAGGCGGAGCGGTTCTCCGTGCCCCCCAACCTTCATCTCATCGGAACGATGAACGTCGCCGACCGATCGCTCGCCATCGTCGACATGGCGCTCCGCAGACGCTTCGCCTTCATCGAACTGAAGCCGGCATTTGGCGAGGCCTGGGCGCTGTATCTGAGCGACCTCGGCTACGACGCCGAACTACTCGAAACCCTTGGCAATCGGGTCAACAGCCTGAACGACACGATCACAAAGGACAGCGCCCTCGGCCGTCAGTACTGCGTCGGCCACAGCTACTTCACGCCCGTGGTGCGGCTCGAGCAAACCGAACTCGACACCGCGGGATGGTGGCGCCGCGTTGTCGAGACAGATGTTCGGCCGCTCCTCGAGGAGTACTGGTTCGACCGTCCTGAGGTCGCTGAGGTGGAGTGCCGCAAGCTGGTCGGTGATTAGTGTGCGGATCCCGATCCGGAACCTCTGGCTGCTGCAGCTATACGCGTCGCAGCTCTACCGAAGCGCGGGCGCAAGCCTCGTCGCAGCCGAGGAGAACCCAGAGGATCTGCCGGACCTCGTCGCGCGGATCCTCGCCGAACAGGTGACCACGCGCCTCCACACCGGACTATCGGTGGGCTTCCAGCACATCACTCGATCTACGCACCGCGTTCGAGGCCGCATCAATCTGCTGACGACCGAGCGCCACCAGCTCCTCAGACGCGGTCAGGTGAACTGCACCTTCGACGAGATTGTCACCGACACTCCGGCGAACCGCCTCGCCAAGGCTGCGCTCGAGAGAGCCGCAGTGCTCATTCCCCACGACTCCCGGTACCGCTCGCTGGCTCTCCAGCTCGAGGCTGCCGGCGTGCGCGGACCCTGCCCGCCCATTAGCTCGGCGGCCGCCATGCAACGTCAGCGACTGCTCGCTCGCGACCGGCTGATGATCGCCGCCGCGGAGCTGCTGCTCACCTTGGCGATTCCAGCCACGGAATCCGGTGACAGAATGCTGCCGCTGTCCCCGTCCGACGAGCAGTATCTGCGCAAGTTGTTTGAGCACGCGGTGTACGGCTTCTACCGGCATCGACTCACCTCGACCGGCTGGACTGTCGCGCACGGACAGCGATTGAACTGGAACATCACCGCTGCGTCTCCAGGAATGGCAGCAATCCTCCCTGGCATGCAGCTCGATGTTGTGCTGGCACACCCAAACCCATCAGGCGCCGGCCCCCGCCGAATCGTGATCGACACCAAGTTCACCTCGATCACCAAGCCGAACCAGTACGAGACAGAGAAGCTGTCCAGCGGCTACGTCTATCAGATCTACGCATACTTGATGTCTCAGGACTCCCAGGAGAGCGGACCAAAGTCTGAGGGGCTGATGCTCCATCCCAGCCTCGGGACACCGATCGACGAGGAAGTCGTCATCCAGGGCCACCGAATCCGCTTCGCCACCGTCAACCTGATGGCCGACGGTCGAATGCTGGCAAACGAATTACTCACGGCCATCACCCCACCTGTAGTCGAGGCGTAGTAACCACCTGATTCCCGGTCGATGACATTGCCAGTCCGACGGGCACGGCACCGTCGCCCGGAGCGGGCGCGCAGGCCAGCCGCCCTGGTCGAGCGATGGACTCGCAGAAGGCAACGCAGAACATCATCTCTCGGATCCGCAGCCCAGGCGCGGAGACGTGACTCTTCAGGCTGGGGTGGCCTCAGCCCCAGAAGATGTTGGTGGGGTCGCGGTCGATCTCGGTCAGTAGGTCGTCGATACTCCGTGACGGGGCGAGTTGGTCGTAGAGGTGGAAGCGTTGATGCTGGTCGGTCCAGTACAGCGTCCAGGACTTGTTGGTGGCGTTGTAGCGCAGGCGAGCGATCGCGGACGTGGTCCAGTCTGGCCCGAGGTTCTCGTGCCATGGCGGACGTCGTTCGACGATCGTCAGGTGGCGCTGAGCGAGTTCGCACTCGATGCGCAGTTGGTCTTGGGCGTTGTCTGGCACTCGTGCGGCGCACCACCGTTGCACTCGCGCGACGTCGGATTCGGGAAGCGCCATTCACATCACCAGCCGTCGGGTGGCCGACACCTTGATGGAGGCGCGCAGGTCGATGACCGTCATTCCTCAGACCCTACCGACCACGATCGGTACGGTCTGGCCGATCACCTGATTGATGATGTCAGTCTGGCTGTAGTGGCGGGACGGACTGTGTTGGCACCTCAGCGAATCCCGTACCGGCTGCCGATCGTTGAGCGGTCTCTGCTGAGAAGCCAGCGAGCATGTTCATGAGCCGGAGGTGCTGACGATGTTGCTCGACTGCGTTGGTTGGTGGGACGTCTCCGAGGATTGAGCGGCCCTGAATCTGGTGGCGCTCTCTGTAGGCGGCGATCTCCCGGATGAGTTCGGTGAGGTCCGGGTTTGGTGTCGTGCCGGCTGCGCGGCGCAAGTCGCGATACCAGTCGGGCTGGTTGGCGGATAGTTCGTCTGCGAGCCAGTTGGCGCGTTCGACGATCTGAGATTCGAGTTCGCGGAGTGGTGCGATCAGTGTGGGGTCGCTGACGTGGGTGGCTGGGGTGATGAGGCCGGCTATCTGTGTCGGGTTGCAGCCGGCCTTCTGAAGGGACCGGGCGGTCAGGCGGCGCACTCTGTGATGGACGACCGCGGCGACGTCGTTGGCGTTGGTGAGCGCTGATTGGTCGACGGCGCGGTGAAGTAGCTCGGTGACGCTGAGGCCGGCGTTTTCGGCGCGGCGGAGTTCGGCGATCAATGGGCCGTAGGCGCGGGATGCTTGGAGTGCTGCTTGGTCGGCTGGGTCCAGGCCGGAGGCGGCGATTGCGGGTTGGTAGCGGTTCTTGGCGTCGAGTTGGCAGAGGTGTTCGTGGATGGGGATGAGCCGGTCGAGGCGGGTGGCGTTGTCGAGTTCATGGCGCATGACTTCGTGGGCGGATTGTTCGACGCCGGGATCGTTGAGGACGGCTTCGAGGACATCTTGCATGGTCTGTTCGGGGGATTCGTGGAGGTCAGCGTTTGCCTGGTGGGTGGCGATATAAGCGTTGTTGGCGTGGCGGCCGCGGGTCATTCCGACGTACATGAGTGCTCGGGTGAGGTGGTCGGTGACGAGGAGGTGGGCGGTGTCGACGGTGGCGCCTTGGGCTCGGTGGGCGGTGGTGGCGTAGGCGAGCTCGACGGATTCTTGCACGTAGGCGGTGGGGAGGGTGACGGTGTCGCCGGTGCGGTTTTGGACGGTGAGGGAGCCGTCGGGCCAGCGGTGGATGATGGTCCAGTGGTCGCCGTTCTTGACGAACTGGCGATGGCCGGTGTTGCTGCCGTAGGGGAGGCGGCGGTTGTTGAGGCGGGTGACGATGTGGTCGCCGAGGCCGACATGGTTGCCGTTGCGAAGTTCGATGGCGTCGGGTTCGACTTCGCCGGTGCGGATGCGGTCGAGGCGGGCGCGGGCGTTGAGCCGGGCGACGGTGGCGTTGTCGGCGGCGATGAGCAGGCTGGCCTTGCCGTTGATGGTGTCGGTGAGCCAGGCCTTGTAGGCGGCATCTTCCATGTCCTCTGATGAGCCGGCGGCGAGTCGGTTGTGGTTGTCATAAGTGTCGATGGCGGTGAGGTCACCGGCGCGGAGGGCGAGGCTGGCGTCGCGTTCCCAGGGGTTGGTGAAGCGCCAGACGTCGGTGAGTTCGGCGGCTTGGGTGTCTTGGGCGATGAGGCGGAAGGCGCCGCCGGTGTCGGCGGCGGAGAGCTGGGCGTCGTCGCCGACGAGGAGAAGTTTGGCGCCGGCGGTGTTGGCGGCGCGGGCGAGGGTGGCGAGATCCATGGTGCTGGCCATGGAGGCTTCGTCGACGATGACGAGCTGGTTCTTGTGGAAGCTCCATCGATCGTGTTCGGCTCTGAGAGCGGCGAGCTGCGCCATGAGTCGCTGGTGGCGGAGACGGCGCCCTGAGCGGCGGGCGAGGCCGGCGGCGTGTTCGGTGTGCAGGATCATGTCGCGGCGTTGTTCGGCGCCGAGGCCGGCGGACTCGTAGATCCATTTGGCGATATTCTCGGTGAGGGCGCCGATGGCGTCGGCCAGGACGGTTGAGGCGGCCGAGGATGGTGCGAGGGCGATGGTCGACCCGTCGCCGTGGCTGGCTTCCCAGCTGGCCGCGAGTGCGGACAGCAGGCTGGTTTTGCCGGTGCCGGCTGGGCCGATGAGGGCCTCGAGTTTCTGGCCGCTGGTCGCGATCCTGCGGAGTGCGGCGGCCTTGTCGGCGCTGAGTCCGGCGGTGTGGATTGTGGCTGGGGCGATGGTGGGTCCGTTGGTGTCGTGGGCCATGTCGAGCAGGACGGCTTCGGCGCCGAGGATGACGGGTGAGGTGTAGATCTGGCCGTTGTGGATGGTGAACACGTTCTCGCCGCTGTCTCGGGTGACGGGGATGGTCACGAGGTCGGGTGCGGTGAGGCTGATCGAATGCTGTTCGGCGCGTTCGACGATCGCCTGTAGCGCGGCGAACCGGTCGGTGGTGGAGACGAAGCGGAGGAGCCGGGTTTGTCGTGCGGCCTCGGCGAGGAGGTTCCAGCGCGTCCAGGTCGCGCGTTTGGTTTGCAGCGTCAGGACAGTCGCCGCGCCGTACGCATCGAGCGTTTCACAGCTCAGGTCTGCCGCCGCCAAGGGACGTTCACCGGCCTTGTGGAGGGACCGTTGGATGGCGTCGACGGCCTCCGCTCCGATGGCTTGGTCGGCGCGTTTGCGCCACTGCGCCAACAGCACGGTGAGGGGTCGGGCGAGGTGCTTGGCTGGCCGGTTCATGAGGGTCGCGTGCTGCCGCAGGGCGTACATTTCGCGGCGGTCGGGTGGGTGCATCTGATCAAGGCGCTCGTTCAGAAGTGCCGTCAGGTTGGCTTCGATCTGTTCGGTTCTTGCCGAGAACTCGCGGAGCAGTTCGTCCGGAATCGCGTCGATCTCGAAGGCCGGATTGCGCCGGGAACCGCGTTCGCGAAGCTCCCATTTCACGCCCAAACGACGCGTGAGATGGTCGGCCAGGAGCACGTTGTGGATCTCCGACATCGCCACCGCAGCGCGGTATAGCACCCGCCCATCCAGCGTCCGCCACGCGCCGTCGGAGCCCTGGACGCGGTTCGCGACCACCACGTGAGTGTGCAGTTGCGGGTCGCCACTGCGGCTGTCCCAGTGGTCGAACGCCGCCGCGATCAACCCGTGGGTATCCAGTTGTGCGATGCCGCCATCGCCGCTCCGGGTGAACGCCGCGTGCTGCTCGATCAGCGACAACACATCGGCGGCAGCCTCGTGATGCGCAGCCACTATCTGCTCCTGGATACCCACGTCGGCAGTCGCCCACAGCGCCGATACCGACTTCACCGGCGAGAACGTCAGATCGAACCCGGCCACCGCCTGCCGCGACTTCTTCCGCATCTCTTCCCGGCGAACCTGCGCGATCGTGCGCTCCCATTCGGCGTCGGACAGGGCAGGATCGAGGTCGCGGATCCGGTCCCGGATCCGCTCCTCCGGTCCCTTGAAAACTCGGTACGGCTCGCCGAGCGTCCGACCGGTCATCGGATCTTCCGCGCGTCCGAACAGGGCCGCCATCTGTGCCTCGGTCACGTCGCTTCCTGGGACCAACTCACCATCGCCGAGGCCGCTTAGGCCCTGTCCCATCCAGCGGCCGGGCGGGTATCCCGACGCGGTGTAGTACGCGGTCAACGGCGTAGCCATCCGCCGATCGACGTCCCCAGCGGCGACATGCCGAAGGAGATACAGGTAGCCCTCTCCGGCGTTCAGCCGGTGGATGCTCAGCACGGTTGCCTGCCCGGAACGTGGCAGTAACGCAGATTCTCCAGGTCGCTCATGCAAGCTCAACGGCTGAGCGCTCACAAGCCTGATCGCGACGGCTCTCGCGGGGTCGACCCGAGCATGCAAGAGGTGTGCTCGAATCGAGGCTGTCGTTCATGGTGAGCGACGTTCGTCGACATGCGGCGGTGTTGCTGCGCTTGGCGTCCGCGCCTTCGCTCATTCATAAAGACCTGACGAATCACCGTGTCCTTCGGGCGGCACGAGGAGCGGTCGACGGCTGGCAGGAGGTTGTGCGGTCAGCCGCCCATGAATGAGGGAGTGTCAGCGGTCTCGCCAGGCGAGTGGTGAGGTTTGAAGAGCTGCTTCGGCAAGGCGGCGACCGAAATCGGTTTGGATTCGGGCGCGGGACGACTCGATCCAGCCTGTGACTCGCTTGTAGCCGGCTTCGCCGTACTCGACAGCCTGCATGAGGCACTCGAGGCGGTCCGCGTCCTTGGCGCAGCGAGCCTCGATCGTCTCGGCAGCCTCGTACTCGGTCACGGCTTCACGGATGCTCTTCGCAGCCGCCTCAGGCAGCACCGAAACCTGGTCCTCGGTGATGCGTTCGTTGCTCGCGACATCCATGTACGGCTTGGCGCTGTGCGGGATGTCGCCGATTCGGGTCTCCTGGGAGTCGTGCCACATCCCGAGGTACGCCGCCCTCGCCGGATCCCCACCCTCCTCGCTGGCGATCAGCGCCGCGAGCTGAGCGACGCGCAGGCTGTGCTCTGCGACGGACTCGGGGTCGCGGACTCCGACATGCCACCATCCGGCGCGGCGGAGCCGCTTGAGCACACCCATCTCGTAGGCGAATGCGACGACTCCTGCTGCGTCTCGGTCGGTAGCGTCATCGGTCACGATTACTCCGTTTCGATCATCGGTTGGCCAACTGCACAGCGCACCGCAGGTTGCTCAACTCTATGGTGCTGCCGAGAGGGGGGATTGTCGCCGACAGATGCTTCGACTCGTCGGCCGGTTCGTTCCCGGAGTTCCCAGTTGTACTCCGAGAGCTCCGGACGTGGGAGCACCTGCTGCTAGAGTCTGTGGATGTTCGGCAGTGCATTCACCTGATCTGTCAGATGCTCGAGCAGATGGTTCGCTAGCCGCACTCCTGACCAGCTTTGAGTCGACTATGCGGCGCCTGCAGCGCGAACTCGGGGCCGTTCACGATCGGCTCGATTCGAGTGGTCGCCGGCGTCGGCCGCTCAAGCCGATATGGAACGGCGCCGGCCGACGTCGCTCCTGATTCCACTACCGCCGCGACCTCCCGGAACGTCAGGGAATCGTGATGACGCGTGCCCCAGTGACCGCTTCGAAGGACGACTTGATCGAGCGTGGTGAGCCGAGCACCGTAAAGTGCAGCAAGCTCGGCAGGAGGATGACCTCAACCTTGTCACGGATCGTTGCATGGAAAAGGCGTTCGAACGCTGATAGGCACAGCCAGTCCTCCTCGATGAAGACCGCGGCGAGCTCGAGGCCGGCGTCGGCTGCATAGGTTGCCAGGCGCTCTCTGCTGCGTGTGACCTGAGGTTTGCAGATGAGGAGA
Organism: Kribbella sp. NPDC003505; assembly: GCF_040610875.1. Taxonomy (NCBI): domain Bacteria; kingdom Bacillati; phylum Actinomycetota; class Actinomycetes; order Propionibacteriales; family Kribbellaceae; genus Kribbella; species Kribbella sp. NPDC003505. The sequence goes on from NZ_JBEXNA010000013.1 coordinate 294,033, forward strand.
GGCATGCACAGGTAGGCGTATGCGCGTGGTCTCGTGGCGACTTGCTTGCGGTTATCGCGCCTGCAGTTGCAGGTCAGCGAGTAGCAGGTGCCCGCGGTGTGAACTCGTCGGCCGTGCTCTCCGTCCGGCAGGCAATCGGCGGGCTGTACGGTCCCGACGTCGTACTGGCTGGTCCCGCCAGCCCGAGATCTGTTCCCGATGGTCACGCTCTGACCGTATGAGCCGGGTCTTGATGTCCTCGATGAACTTGCTCGAACTTGCTCGCGTCGCCTGAGCGGGAAAGGATGTCAGGTAGGTAGATCCGCGAGCGAGGCCTGGATCAGGGCGCGAGCGCTTGATCCGTACACGGCGAGCTTGCTGAGTGCCGTGAAGGTTTCGGCGTACATGGCGATCTCCCGCGGGTGAGTGATCGTGAGGAAGCCCGACACCAGTTCCACGTTGGCCTGAACGTTGTCGAAGATGTAGAAGTCTTCGACCGGCCACCGTGACGATCTGTCCACGTCTGCGGGGATCACACCGAGGCTCACGGATGCGAGCTTCATGACGTCGAGCAGATGGCGCAGTTGCTGTGCCAGCACCGCCGGACCGCCTAGTTGGTAGCGCAAAGCGGACTCTTCGAGGACGAAGGCGAAGGTGTGCCCGCGCTGGGTGAGGATGCGCTGGCGGTCCATACGTTCCGCCACTGTCGCGGCGATGTCGTCGATCGGGACGCGTCGGCGGTCGCGGATCGACATGAGTACGGCCGTGGTGTAGTCCGCGGTCTGCAAGAGGACGGGCACCATGGTTTGGCAGTATGAGCGGTACTGCCTGGTGCGTTCGTACAGGTCGCGGACGGAGGCGTTGAGGTGGCGGAGTCCGGTTCGTTCGGCGCGTCGCCAGTCCAGCCACATCGAGTCGACGGACCGTAGTTCGGCGATGAGCTCCGGCAGGAGTTCGGGCGCTGAGCAGACTGCGCACCAGGCACGGAGATCAGCCTCTGAGGGCTGCTGCTTGCCGTGCTCGATCTTGGAGGTCTTGGCCTCATGCCAACCGGCCGCGGTGGCCAGGGCTCGTGCGGACAGCCCCGCGTCGAGCCTGATATCCCGCAGCCGGTCAGCGAGCGCCTGACGGGCGCTCTGGGCACTCGAAGATTGCGAAGCAGGCATCCCGCTACAGCGTAACGGAGTACTGCTCGTGGTCGATCCCAAGCTCCCAGGCAGCCTCGAACGCCGAGAGACATAGCTTCACTGCGTCTGGATCCGTGCTGACCTCGTTGCCGACGAATCGCCCACCTCCGGCGAAGAGGCCGAACTGCAGAGTTTCCTCGTCGAAGATCCAGACGTCGTTGCCAGGCAGGGCGATCGCCGACACCCGAGCGCGAGGCACCCAGCGAATCGCCTCGCCCGCAACAACGTTGACCCGCGAGGTCACGGCATGTTCGAACGCGATGTAGTCCGACACCGGTTCACTCACGACCCGGACGCGCTTCAACGCGACACCACGCGCCGTTGCCGAGCTGGCGATCTCCGTCCAGCCCGCGTACTCGCGGACCGCCTGATCTAGGTCGCCGACCTTCCATGCTGCGAAGGCAGGATCGTCGAGCATGTACTGGTCGCGGAGCTCCAGCTTCAGCACGCTTCGCTTGCTGCTTGCGAGCAGTTGATCAAACGACGGCTCCGGCACGGCACGCCTCCACAATCATCTCCGCCATCCTGGCGGGTAGCTTCACCACAGACTCCGAGTCCGAGATCCCACAGTCCTCGGACAGCTTGGCCAGCAGTGCTGGATCTACGACCGTCTCACCCTGGAAGTAGAGGTCGCCAGTCTCCTCGTCACGGAAGACCGCAGGACAGTTGTTGCCTGGGCAGTCGGGATCCTTGCCGTAGAACTGTAGTGCCACGATGACCTCCCGGATTGAGTACTGCGTTGTGGGTAGTGCTCGGCCAAATCATCGAGCGTCCTCCGCCCGTGGCCAAGCGTCTTGGCGAGTACCTCGCAAGTCCGCGCAAGGTACTTGCCAGATCTGGGGTGGCGAGATTGAACTCAGCCGACGTTCTCGGGCCACAACCGCCACTCAACGCCTGTGGGGCGCTGGCCGCCGCTGTGAAGGAAGTCCTTGACGGCCGCTCGCAGTACGTCGAGTGAAACCTCGGAGTCGAGCGCGAAGTCTTCCGGATGGCCGGCGTACTCGTAGAAGACTCGGTCGTGCGGCGAGGTCTGGCCGACGGCGTACCAGACGCCCTCGGCTCCGTCGACCGTGCCGGCGAACTTCAGGCCGCCGAGCTTGCGTTCGCCGTTGACACCTACCCGGAAGTCATGATCCGGATAGCCCTGGTCTGTCTTCGGACGTTCCGCGAGGTAGAGAGCGGCCATCGTGTGATCGAACGTCTCGCCGAGCAGGTCGTCGACGAGTTGGTCGACGTCGGAGTCAGTACGGATCACGATCGGTTGATCGTCGTGTTCGTGCCGGTAGTAGGCCTCGATGCTGTAGCTCATCTTTCGGTGGTCTCTCTACTCGGGATAGGTGCGTTTGAATCCGTCCGGGCCGTACACCGTCAGTCGTGCTCCATCAGGGAGGAACTTCCACAGGTTCCGATGACAACCGTACGGGCCGGGGCATGGTCTGTTGTTGATCATGATGGTCTCGTCCGTGAGGCCGTCGCGACGCATGCGCATTGCGAACTTGACCTCGACGTGCGAGCCGAGGGTGTCCGGGCCCGGTGCGATGTTGATGTTGTGCTCTTCCATGAACCGCTTGACGTCGGCGCTGTCGTTGTCATAGCCGCTGACGAGATCCTCTTCCTCGCCAGCAGCGTTGATCCATTTGCCATGCGTCTTGTCACCTGACTTCCTGACGGGCAGTCGCTCGAGGATGCCGCGGGCAACGGGTTCGAACCTGTCGGGTTCGCTGGACGACGGTCGGGAAGGGGCTCGCGGGATCGTCTCGTCGCCGACTCCGGTGAGCTTGTCCGTTGTGCTCGCTTCGCGGTCTTGCTTGCCTTCTTTCTGTCGATCCGATCGTGGGGTGCCATCAGCTGGGCTGGGCGATCGACGACCTGCTGGCCCACCGCTCGGCTTGGTCGTCCGGATGCCACTGACCACTTGCTCTACCCACGCCCTCGCCCGGGAGTCAGCCTGCGACAGGTAGTGGGCGGCTTCTTCGCATCGCCTCGCTGCCTGGTCGAGCTGCATGGCGGCCATGCGGGCGCTCAGGTTGTTGCTCGTGCTGCCGATCCATGCTGCCGCCTCGCGGCTCTTTCGAGCTCGATCGTGCAGGTAGCTCACCGCCCGCGCCGACTCGTTGAGACAGCCGAGCAGGTGTTCGGCGATCCGCTGCAGCTCGGAGGGCATGCGGCCGCGGCCGGCTAGATCTGGTCGGCGTAGCTGCGGCAGCCGGCTTCTGCGATCTGCAGCGACTGCACGGCTTGGTCGACTGACTTCGCCGCAGCCTCGAGCATGATCGCGATGTCCTGGTCGGCCCGCGTCGCAGTACCCCGGATCAGGGCGTGCACCTGCTGGCTGGACTGCTCGAAGCGCTGCTTGAACCCGGCCAAGCTGGCGGCGCCTTGTCGCGACTGGTCAGCCAGACCGTGCAGTTGCATCTTCACCTGTTCGACTTGGGACATATGTGAGCCTCACTTCCAAGAGATGCCGAGGAGAGGTGGAACGGCTGGCGCAGGACGGGCTCGCCTCCGCGTCCCGCGCCAGCCGGTCAATGGAGGTCCTTGGCCGAGCCGTCCACAGGGGAGAGGAGGACTCGGACAAGAACCGCAAGTGGCGGGATCGATGGGTGTGCAGCGATCTTCTGCACGTGAGGGGCTGAGCTGGACGACTCCCCACCGATCCCGCCGGTTCATGGGGCGACCTCGTGCAGCATGATGCGAGCCCCCGTGACCCGCTCGAACTGCCCACGCACCTCTGCCGGATCTCCCACTAGTGGCAGGTGCCGCAGACTCGGCAGTACAACCGCCGTGATCTCGTAGCGATTGACCGAAGCGACCAGCGCCTCGAAGGCTTGGGGGGCAGTTTCAGGGTCTTCGACGTACATCGAGCCCATAAGAAAGCCTTCGAGTTGGCCGAACTCGCCGAGTTCACGCTTCAGGTCGTCGACGTGTCGGTCGGACAGGTACAGGTCACACCGGGCATAGCCAAGCAGCAGCGCCGGGTGTAGTCGGTCACCGTTCCTCGTCCATCCACCGGCTGAACCTGGCGACCAAACGTTCCCAAAGTCGGGACCACCAGCCACGTCCGCGCCGGGCGTTCACGAGTCAGCAGCATCTTCATCCACCGACACAGCCACCGGCTCGATAGTGACGCGAAGGCTGGCGAAGCGTCGAGTCATCGCGGCTTGGTACTGGATGGCAGCCGACGGCTCGGCGGTGTAATCCGCAATGACGTGCTCACCGAACCAGACGCGTACACGACGGTCGGCCGAGCGTAGGTCGTTGACGAGGGCAGTCACTCGCCACGCACCTCCTCCGAGATATCTCGGATCATGAACCCGTACAGCACAACTGCAATGAGCGTGAGGACCCATGTACCGGTCATGGCGCTTTCAACTCCTACTCGGGATGAGGGGCGGCAACCTGCGGCGGATGGAAGGTCCAGCGACACCACCAGTCCGGCCTAGATCAATTGCATCGCTTACGCTGGGTACACGACAGCGCACGTTTGTGGCATCTCTGGCGCATCCTTGACGAGCGCCGCTCGGTCGCGGCACTCTGCCGGGCATCCGCTGGGGAGATGGAGAAACGACGGTGGCAGGCAAGCGAACCCGTTTGGCCGAGTGGCGACGCGCCGCTGGGTACAGCCAGGAACGCTTGGCTGAGCATCTCGGTGTGGACCGCTCGACGGTCGCGCGCTGGGAGTCCGGCGGTACTGTGCCAGTGCCATTCGCCCGCCCGCGGCTCGCGGCGGCTCTGGGCGTCTCACGCGCGGAGCTCAACGCCGTCTTAGGCGACAGCGGACTGTCAGGATCGCGGCCGGCCGCCGAGACGGTCGCCCCCGGAAGTCTGGCCGAGACCGACTTGCCGCGCCGAGGTTTGCTGCGACTCCTCAGCCTGGCGGGCACCGTAATTGCGGGGGCTGAGCTGGTCGGCGACCGGAGCGAGTTCCTCGCCGACGGGCCCCTGGAGGTCGGCTCGGTTTCTGAGCTGGCGAACTTCAACCAGCAGCTGTGGCGGATCTTCGCCATGGCAACCGCCAAGCAGGCGGTGTATCCACTGGTGACGCAACAACTCGCTCAGTTGGTCGAGCGGCTGAAACGGACACACCGAGCAGCTACGCGCCAAGCCCTCTGCGAGCTGACTTGCGACCTATTCCAGCTCGCGGGCGAGGTCTTCTTCGACAACGACCAGTACACCTCGGCAGCCCACTGCTACACCCTGGCTGCACAGGCTGCCCGCGAGGCGGGTGCCCGCGACATGTGGGCCTGTGCCTTGACTCGGCATGCCTTCATCAGCGTTTACGAGCAACAGTTCGCGGAGACCGTCCCGATGTTGACCTCGGCGGCTGACCTCGCCGCTAATGGCGATAGCGCCCTCTCCACACGCTATTGGGTGAGTGCCGTACAGGCCGAGGCCGCCGCCGGACTGGGTGATCTGAGTGCCTGCGAGAGGGCACTAGAACGGGCCGAACAGGTCAGAGGACTGGGCCGCGACAGTCAAACCGGAGGATGGCTGCGCTTCGACGGCTCGCGGCTACCCGAGCAGCGCGGCACCTGCTACACCCTCCTCGGCAAACCGGACCTGGCGGAGAAGTCCCTGCAAGCAGCACTGAATACATCGGTGTCGCTGCGGCGGCGCGGTAGTGTGCTCGTGGACCTGGCAAACGTAGGAGTGATGCGCCGAGATGTCGAGCAGACGGTGAGCTACGCAACCGCCGCCATGGACCTCACGAAGCAGTCTGGTTCGGGCGTGATCGCTCGCAAACTCTCCGGTCTGAACCGGGAACTCGCCAGCCACCGACACGATGCCCAACTAGTGCGCTTGAGCGAAGACATTTCGGCACGCCTGTCCGTCGAGCGCTCGCCGCTGTAAGACCCCCGTCCAAAGGAGCAACGCTGTTGTCGAACGAACAGGGCCGCATCTTCCGCGAGGCGTGGATTGCAGGCGTGACGAAGCACTACCCCGGCGAACCAAAGCCCGGATACGTCGCACCGTGGGAAGAGACACCCGACTGGGAGCGGGAGAGCGCGGCAGCCGTGTACGAGCAGGTGCGGGCGTTCGTCGAGGTCTCTGAGGGGAACACGAGCAAGCTCAGCCGGGAGCAGAAGGGCCGGTTTGTGGCGTTGTGCTGGATCGCGCAGATCCACCGTCACATCTCCGACCCCAAACCCAGCTATGTAGCCGACTGGGACGACCTGCCGGCCTGGCAGCAAGAAACTGATGCAGACATCTTCGAGCGGATCGAAGGCGTGAGCTGACACCCGCTGGCATCTGTGCAGGCCGTGCTGCCTACGAACGCGGTCTGCACTGTTCCTCGAGGCTAGTTCATGACAGCTCGACTGTGCCGTCCGCGTGGACCCACCAGACGTCAATCTGCGCGGCGCTGAGTGACGCGGCCACTTCGCCAAACAAGTCTCGGTAGCGTTGAAACTCGGGGAGTGCGATGGCGCTCTGCCAGTTGGGCTCCTTGCCGCGGAGTCGCATAGCGGCCAGGACTGCTGCTGCGAACCAATGACCGGCCTGCGTGCTTGGGCTCGTGCGCTTGATCTCATTGGCGCGCCTGGAGTCGGCGTAGCTGCGACTAGGAAAGCCCTTCACCTCGATCCCGACAGTTCCGCGGTCCCCCCTCGCAATCACGTCGATGCCATGTTCCCGCGCGGCGGTGTTCGCTACCGAGAGAATGCGCCAGCCTCTATGTGACAACGCCGTGACGACTGCGGCCTGGACGTTGGCCTCGGTGTGCCACACTCCTTCGGGGCTGGCAATTGTCGTCGGTTCCTCTAGGCCAGGTGTCCCGACGTCTTGGGCGGAGGCAGCGTCGGTGGCTGATCCGCGCGGCTCAATTACGCCCCGGAGCTCGAACCCCAAAGCAGCCAGATGTCGCCGCGCCGTATGGGAGATGAACTCGGACCGCGGCACGCCCACGGCCGCTTCGAAGGCCTGGACGGCCGGGAACCAGATGTTCTTGACGCGAACAGCGTGTTTGTGGATGGCCTCGGGCGCGGCGTCGGCCAGCCGAGCCTCTACCTGGGCCCGAGAGAGCTCGTAGCGCCGCCCGTTCAGAGTGAAGCGAATCGGCGCGTCGTCGAGGCGACTCATGAGCCAAAGCTACGACATGCGATGCGCGGCCACGAGCATTGCGAATCCTCCAGCGGCTGTCGACGGTAGGGCGACTGGCAGCACTTGCTGACGTCCCACGACCCGCCGCCCGGCGCGTCGGCGTCTGGTTCGGTGAGCACGTCATCGCGGATTACACCGGCGAGGCGGCCGCCGCCCTCTGGTACCAAGCGGGCATGACGCGGCGCTTCGCGTGCCGAACTGGTCGTGGCTAGGCGATGGGTCTCCGTTGGCTACTGGTTCTCGGCGATCATCGTGGCTTGCTTGATGATCAGCTCGGTCGCAGACGGTTCCTGGTCGGGGGGGTACCCGTGCTTGAGGAGTAGCCGCTTGATCCTCGTCCGCAGCTTGGCCCTTACAGTTTCCTTGATCTGCCAGTCGGTCTTGGCATCGTTGCGCACGATCTCGGCGAGCTTGTGGGCTATCTCGCGGAGAGTCTTGTCCTGCATCGCTATCCGAGCGGACTCGTTGGTCAGCATGGCGTCGTAGAACGCGAGTTCGTTCTCGGTCAGGCCGGTCTGGTCACCGCGCCGCTTCTGCGCTTGGATGGCCTTGGCAATCTCGACGATTTCCGCGATGACTTGGGCCGCGTCGATCGTGCGATTCTGGTAACGATTGAGTGCCTCGGAGAGCATCTCGGAGAATTTGCGCCCGGCGACGACGTTGCGTCGGCCGATGAGCCTTACCTCGTCCGAGATGAGCCGGCGGACCGCCTCCAGCTGGAGGGTCTTTTGGTCGGAGGCCTCGAAGCTTCGCATGAAGTCGTCGTCGATGACGGAGATGTCGGGCTTCTCCAGGCCAGCCTCTGCGAAGATGTCGATCACGCCAGTGCCGGTCATGTGCTCGCTGACTATCTGACGAACCGCGGTGTCGAGCACCGCCTCACCATCGGGGGTGCGGTCTACGGCCTCGATCTTGGCGATCGACTGGCGTACGGCGTCGAAGAATGCGACGTCGTCGCGTATCGCATTCGCCGCAGATGAGGTAGGCACGAGTGAGAAGAGACGCTTGAGCCGACCGGTGTGGGCCATGAAGCGTTTCTTCAATGAGTACCCCGCGTCGGCCTCGGTGTCGAACTCATCTGGCATGAGGTCATCACCACCACCGTCGAGTGCTCGTTCGGAGTCCAGGAGGTGATCGACGGCAGCGGTGACTGCGTAGACAAACGCCTTGGTGTCGCCGCTGCCTAGGATGGTCACCCAGTCGATGTCGTGCAGCAGATCGCTGACGATCGCGTGCTCGGACAGCAGCTCAGGGACGGCGGCCTGGCGGACGTCTTCTCCGATGGCACGGTCTTGCTTGTCGCGGTCCGTATAGGTCGCGAGCGCATCCTTGAGATTCTCGGCGATGCCGATGTAGTCCACGACTAGGCCGGATGGCTTGTCCTTGAATGTCCGGTTCACCCTGGTGATCGCCTGCATGAGACCCGCGGATCGCATCGGCTTGTCGACGTACATCGTGTGCATAGGCGGGGAGTCGAAGCCGGTCAGCCACATGTCTCGGACGATCACCATCTCGAGTGGGTCAGCGGCGTCTGATGCCCGGGACTTCATCGCACGACGCTCGGCTTGGTTACGGATGTGTGGCTGGTACGTCGCTGGGTCGGTGGCATTGCCCGTCATGACGACCTTTATCTGCCCGTGGTCGTCCTCGCCGTTGTGCCAGTCAGGACGCAGCGCGACGATCGCGTCGTAGAGGTCGACCGCGATACGGCGCGACATCGTCACCACCATGCACTTGCCGGCCAGGACATTCCGACGGGCTTCCCAATGAGTGACGATGTCCGCGGCGAGTTCGTTGATCCGCTTCTCGGAGCCGACGATGGCCTCGACCTTGGCCCACTTACTCTTCAGCCGCTCGCTGATCTCCTCCTCCGAGCCGACGGTGGCATCGTCGAATTCGTCATCGATCGCCTCCTTTGCTTCGTCGGGTAGCTCGACCTTGGCCAGCCGAGGCTCGTAGAACACCTTGACCGTGACGCCGTCCTCTATTGCCTGTGTCATGTCATAGACATCGATGTACTCACCAAAGATTTCCGGTGTCGACCGGTCCTTCTCGTCGATTGGCGTCCCTGTGAACCCGATAAACGAGGCGTTCGGGAGGCCATCTCGCACGTTGCGGGCGAAGCCGTCGATCAGGTCATAGTTCGACCTGTGAGCCTCGTCAACCATCACGACGATGTTGAGCCGCTCCGACAGCAGCGGGAACGGCCGACCCGCCTGTCGGTCCTCCGGTGAGAGGCCGAATTTCTGCAGGGTCGTGAAGATGATGCCGCCGGACTCCCTACCTGCGACCAGCTCCTTCAAGTGAGCACGCGACGCGGCCTTCACTGGCGCTTCGGGCAGCGGTGACCCCGGTTTCGACGCCGCGAAGGTCTCGTCGAAGAGCTGGTCGTCTAGGTCGTTGCGGTCGGTCAGCACTACAAGGGTGGGGTTCTCCATCATTGGGTGCCGCATCACTTTGCCGGCGTAGTAGGCCATCTCTAGCGACTTGCCGGAGCCCTGGGTGTGCCACACGACCCCGATGCGGCCGTCGGTTTCGACCGACTCGACGGTCTGCGCGACCGCTTTATTCACCGCCCAGTACTGGTGATATTTTGCGACTGCCTTGCGGGTCCCGGTGCCCTCACCGAATGTTGCAATGAAGTTGTGGCATAGGTCGAAGAACACGTCGAGCCTGAACATGCCCCGGGTCAGCACCTCGATCCGCGGGATCCGCAGGCCCTGGGGATTCTTGGGATCCCGGCGGACTCCGTCGATGGTCTTCCACGCCGCCCAGTGGTTCCAGGGCGCCGAGAACGACCCCGCCCTTGCCTCGACACCGTCGGACACTACGGCGACCTGGTTCCACTTCAGGACTTCGGGGATCTGGTTCCTGTAGGTTTGCAGTTGTCGGAAGGCCCCGGCCAGCGTCGCATACTGCTTGCCTGCCCGCTTCAGCTCGAAGATCGCCAAGGGCAAGCCGTTGACAAACAGCAGTACGTCCGGTCGGCGGGTCCGCTTCGGACCCTCGATACTGAACTGGTTGACCGCGGCCAGGTCATTGTTCTTTGGGTTCTCCCAGTCGACCAGCCAAGCTCGGTCGCTGCGAAGTTCGCCGCCGTCGTCGCGATATTCCACCGGTACGCCCTGAATCAGATAGCGGTATGCGTGCCAGTTCTCCGTCTCGATCAAAGGCGACTCGGCCCTTTGGACAGTTCGCACCACGTCGGCCACCGCATCGGTCGTCAGTCGGGGGTTGAGTCGTCGCACCGCCGCCGACAGGCGCTCGTTGAGGACCACCTCGCGGTAATCGTCCCGCTCCGCACCCGGCTCACCTGGAGCAATGTCCGGGCCGTAGACGGGGGTCCATCCCAATTCCGTAAGGATCTGAAGGACCCATTGTTCGAGTGCATCCTCGGTTGGGACGCCCATCACGAACCGCCAGGATCAGGTTCGCCCCCGGCCACTCGGGCAAAGAGCGCATATGCGAGTTCGACCGCGATCTCGATTTCCTTTCGATTCCGCTCCACGAGAGCATCCAGAGGCTCCATGAGCTCCGAGATCCGCTGCTGCTCGGCGATCGGAGGCAAGGACATGCGAACCTGGCGAAGGTCCGTCAGGCTCACGTACGGCGCCATGTCGGTCTGGTCTTTGTACAGGCCTAGTTGCCCAAGGAACTCGGAGGAGCGTGCCCAGTGATATAGCCATGTCGGATGGACAGCGTCGGCGTTGAGAGTTCGCAAGAAGCAGAGCTGCGGGCTATACGAGTGCTCAGGCAACCCGTCTGGCACCCGGGCTATGCGTCCGACTGTCCCTTTGGTTGTGATTAGCACATCGCCAGCTCGGGAGACCTTGGCGCCCATCTTCGGGCGGAACTCTTCTCGGATGAAGTCCTTGAAGGATGGCTCGATTCGCCCATCAAGTACGTCGGCAACGCGAAGGATGGGCACACCAGTCGATCCAAGCTGGTCGGCACGGGTACGGTAACCATCGCTCAGCGCAAGGTCTCCCCGGACGACGAGTCCACCGAGCGACATCTGCTCAGTTACCGTCACACGCCACCTCCAGGACCGTCCTAAGACGCAGCTCAAGTTCTGCTCTATGGGCAAGGCTTTCGTTTAGCGAGGCCGCCAGAATGTTGATTCTCTCGCCGAGATCCTCGTCTCGATCCTCCGTTGAATCCCTGGATTCGACATATCGCCCGGGCGCCAGCACGTAGTTCCGACGCTCGACATCCGCTGTGGTGACCGCACGGCAATAGCCAGGGATGTCTTCGTACGGTTTTAAGTCGCTTGTTTCGGTACCACGCCAGGAGTGGTACGTGTTCGCGATTCTGGTAACGTCATCGGTGCTAAATGCTCGGAGCGTCTTCGCCTCCATGAATCCGATTTGACGCGCGTCTATAAAGAGGATCTCCCCTCGACGCGGCCGCGTTTCAGCGCCATTGGGCACGCCCGCCTTGTTCTTAGTGAGGAACCACAGGCAGACGGGGATCTGGGTACCGTAGAAGAGTTGCTTAGGCAAAGCTACGATGCACTCCACTACGTCGGCTTCGATCATGGCCTTGCGAATGTCACCTTCGCCATCTTGCTGACTGGACAAAGAGCCGTTTGCTAAGACGGTTCCAACCGTTCCAGTAGGAGCGACGTGATGGAGGAAGTGCTGCAGCCAGGCATAGTTGGCGTTCCTCACCGGCGGGACGCCGTACTTCCATCGTGGGTCTTCTCGCAGCCTTTCGCCGCCCCACTTGCTGTCATTAAAGAAGGGGTTGGCGATGACAAAGTCAGCCCGCAGATCTGGATGGGCGTCCGCATGGAAGGAGTCACCCCACTCGGCGCCGAGGTTGCCTTCGATGCCCCGCAGGGCAAGGTTCATCTTGGCCAGTCGCCAGGTCGTCGGGTTGGACTCCTGGCCGAAGACGGAGATATCGTTGCGGTTGCCTCCGTGGGCTCGAACGAACTTGTCGGCCTGGACGAACATGCCAGCCGATCCGCAGGCCGGGTCAAAAACGCGACCGTGATAGGGCTGGAGCATCTCGACAAGTAGCTGAACCACCGACCGAGGCGTGTAGTACTCGCCAGCGTTCTTGCCCTCTTTCGAGGCGAACTTACCTAGAAAGTACTCGTATACACGGCCGAGCACGTCGAGGTCCTTGAACTCCTCCGCGGCGAGATCTTGCCGGGAGAACGTGTCGATCAGGCCTCCGATGGCCTCGCTGCTCAACTCCCGCTGAGTGTAGTTCTTCGGCAGCACACCTTTGAGGGTCGGGTTCTCCCGCTCGATGGCCTCCATCGCATCGTCTACTCGCTTGCCGATGTCGGGTTGTTTCGCCGCCTTGCGGAGGTCCCCCCAGCGGTGGCCCTCGGGGATCCAGAAAACGCCCTCGGCCGTGTACTCGTCGCGGTCCTCAAGAATTGACTCCTTGGCCGCCTCGGTGGGCATGAAGTACTCGGAGTTCGGATCGTCGACCAGCCGTGCCAGCTCCTCGTGGCGCACTGTGAAAGTGTCGGAGACATACTTCAAGAAGATCAGGCCGAGGACGACGTGCTTGTACTGTGCGGAGTCCATCTTCCCGCGCAGCTCATCCGCTGCGTCCCACAGGGTGGCCTCGAGGCTCTTCGCTGGCTGATCCTTCTTCTTCCTCGGTGGCATTCTGTCCCCTCCGACCCGTCGCAATCACTCGCGCGGCTCAACATTGTCTGCATCTCTACATATCACGTGGTGGCCAGCTGTTCCTCACCGCTCTCACGCTAGGTGTTTCTTGGGTCGCAGTCTGGAGTCAGGGTCTTCAGGTAATCACTGGCTACGACCCCTCGGGCGTCGTACAGGATCAGCCGGCGTCAAGACGACCTTCGTGGCGACGAAGTAGCTCACGCTTGCGGCTCGCGCGCAGTGCGGGTCGTCTGATGGGCTGGCTGAGGGCATGCATATGCGTTGGGGCGGCTCGCGGCCGTCCCCCGGCTCCGAACTCAAAGCGTGCAGATAAAGCAGCCGTGTAGGCCTCGAGCAGTCGCTGCGATGAGTGGCCGAAGCTCGGGGACCCTGTGGTACTCGCGGGGGTGTCGACGGCGCTCTAAAGCTGGTCGGTTTCGGCGGTTGAAAAGTGAGCGGTTGTTGGCAGTCTAGGACTGCGTTTGGTCTGTGGTGGTGCGGAT
>NZ_JBEXNA010000014.1:0-44392 GCF_040610875.1 Kribbella sp. NPDC003505
GAGGTGCCAGCGGCCCTTGTGCAGGTCGGTGTGGTGACGACGGCAGAGCAGGGCCAGGTTCGAGACTTTGGTGTGGCCGCCGTCGATCCAGGAGATCAGGTGATGGGCGTCGCACATGACCGGCGGGGCTCCGCAGACCACGCAGCCACGGTCACGGACCTCCAGCGCTCGGCGCATCGCCTTGGTGACCAGCCGCACGCGGCGGCCGACGTCGAGCGGTTCCGAATTCGAGCCGAGCACCAACGGGATGATGTTCGCGTCACAGGCCAGCCGCCGGATCGTGGCGGCCGATAGCCCGCCGCTGTAGACGGTGCGCCCGACCGCGTCCGCGGTCGCGGCCTTCAGGTCGTCGAAGTCGATCGTGACCGTGATCGTCGCCTTCGCGCCGTACCCGGCCACCCGACCACCGGTCCCCGCGGCGCCCGCGGCACCGGCTGTGTCCTCGGCGCTCTCAGCCGCCGAAGCCGCGGCACCCGCGGTGCCTGCCATGTCCCCTGTACCCGCGGTGCGCGCGGCGCCACCTGTACCCGCAGCGCCCTCAGTACCCGCAGTGCCCGCGGCGGGGCCGGGTATGGGGCTGGTGGTGGGGCTGGGTGTGGGGCCGGTGGTGTCCCACGCGGCGGCGGCGATGCCCAGGGCGGTGGACAGCGCGTCGGCCTGGCGCTTGTCACGCGGCCGCGGGTCGTGTTCGCCGTCGACGGTCTTGTGCGGGCGGGCACCGGCATGCACGACCGCCCGCAACAGCTCGGCGTTCTCGTTGGCCAGGAAACCTTTGAACTTCACGCCGTTGTCCGCGGCCGACAGCGTCAGGGACTCCCGTTCATACGCCTTGTGCTCGTCGGGTTCGGGGCCGTCGGAGTCCAGCAGGTCGGCGATCTCCTTCGCGGCCGTCCGCAGTTCGCCGGGCGACAGGTGACCGGCGAGCCCGACCAGCTGCTCCGCGGCCGCGTCCAGGTGCTCCACCGGCACCCGGGAGCGGACCCGGTCCAGCCCGAACACGATCGCGGCCGCCTGCGCCGGCCGCAGCAACCACCCGCCGTCGGATCCGCCGTCGCCCGATCCGCTGTCATCGGCTTGGTTGTCGCCGGATCCGCTGTCGTCGGATCGGCTGTCGTCGGGGGCGTCGGCGGTGGCGGAGGAGGCCGTGCGGTCCAGGGCGGCCGCCACGGCCGGGTAGTGCGGGGCGGTCTGGGCCAGGCGCAGGGTGCGGCGGGCGGCCGGCGCGTCCAGACGGTACCGGAACCGCAGCAGCTCGGCGGTGTCGCGGGCGCCGAGCTCTTCGGCGTACCCGGTGGACTCGATCGCGGCGATCACGCTCAGCCGGTACGCCTCCCGGCGAGCCAGCTCGGCCTCCACCTCGTCGAGAGTGGACAGCAATTCGCTGCCACTCATCGACCACACCGGCCGCTCGCCCAGAAGTTCCATGGCATTGACTCTAGACGGCGCCACCGACATCCGAGCGAGATTCCCCTTATTTTGTGGGCTTTTCGTGGGCCCACACTCAGCAAACACCCCGGCCCACACACACCAACACCTGCGCTCAGGTCTGGTCGACGGTCGCGCAGACGTCGTCGAGTCCGACCCGCGAACTACTGGTGGAAGTCAACACGCAGCCGGTCGGCCCCAGGCACGCACTCCTACTCTTTCCGTGCTGCAGGTACTCGATGACCGGCCGCTGGGCTCGGGGCGCTCGGCGGCACGTCAGGACTTTCTTGCAGGGCGCGAGCTACCTGGTGAGCTGGCTGACGCACCAGGTGTAGTGGCCGTCGGTGGCGTTCTCGTCGTAGA
This sequence comes from Kribbella sp. NPDC003505, assembly GCF_040610875.1. Classification (NCBI taxonomy): domain Bacteria; kingdom Bacillati; phylum Actinomycetota; class Actinomycetes; order Propionibacteriales; family Kribbellaceae; genus Kribbella; species Kribbella sp. NPDC003505. The sequence continues at coordinate 1,789 of NZ_JBEXNA010000014.1, forward strand.
TGGTTGCGGTGATGATTGCGTAGGCCTTGCGGTAGACGCGCATGCGGTGCCGGTCGTGGCCCAGCTCTGCGAAACGCTCCGTCAGCAGGTCGTCCAGGCGGCGGGCCTCGGGTGAGTACATGTCGAAGAAGCCGGCCGCCAAGGAAGCCTCGAAGGTGCTGTCACCTGCTGTGGACAAGAAACCCCAATCGAGCACCGCCGCCACCTGCGTGCCGTCCATCAGGACGTTCGGCGGGCAGATGTCGCCGTGCACCACACTGAGCCCACCCTCGACCTCGGCAAGCTCGGCCAGCACCGTGTCCAACAGGATGGCGAAATCGGGTACGTCGCGCGCCAGGTGAACCCCCGAGGCGTTGGCGCGGCGGCGTACCAATGCGGCGAGGCTCTCGCCCCAGGACCCCTCCCAGAACGGCTGATTGAGGACGGGCAGCGACGTGCCGGCCGGGCCGGGTGTCGTGGCACCCAACGCCTCGACGACTGAGACGAAAGCGTCCACGGCGACTTTTTCAGGCAGCCCGGCCTCGTGCAGCGGGACACCGGTCAGCTTGTCCTCGACGCTGATCGCCAGCCCGTCCTCCCCCGCGGTGACCTCCCGGATCCGCGGCGTCCGGAACGGCAGCTCCGGCAGCTCGTCCAGGAACGCCTGCAACGGCCTGACATCCTCCGGCCGCCGGTCGAACCAGACCTTGCGGACCGTCCCGTCGCCGAGGTCGTAGACGGCGCCTTCCATGCCTTGCCCGATGAGCTCCACCGGGCCGACCCTAACGGACGAGGCGAATCGTCAACGGGTACCTGTAGTCGTTCCCGCCGGAGGCGGCGACCGTCGCGAGGATGATCACCACCAGCGCCACGACTGCTCCGATGACCACCAGCGGTACGACGATCAGCACCCCGAGGCCGAACGTGACGAAGATCAGCACGGCCGCGACCGCGGAGTAGATCAGCAGCGAGATCTGGAAGTTCAGCGACTCCACCGCGTGCCGGCGGACGAAGTCCGAGCGGTACCGGAACACCAGCCAGATGATCAACGGGCACAGGAACCCCATCGCGAACCAGGCCGCGACCAGCACCCCGATGTGCGCGACCATCGCCCACGTCCGCTCTTCCGAGGCCGAGAGCGGCGGCCCGGCGTTCGGCGTACTCATACTCAAGTCAAGCACACCGATTCCTTTTCGCGGGATTCTCGGTCTGTACCGGTGACAGACCTGCAACGAGAGGAACGGGCGATGGCGGCGGTGCCGAGCGAGGGAGTGGTGATGGGTGAGTTCGGTGTGACCGAGCCGTTCCGCAGGGAGTTGCTGGCGCACTGCTACCGGATGCTCGCGTCGGTACACGAGGCCGAGGACGCGGTGCAGGAGACGTACCTGCGGGCCTGGCGGTCGTGGGGCGACTTCGAGGGCAGGTCGTCGGTGCGGGTCTGGCTGTACCGCATCGCGACCAACGTGTGCCTGACCGCGCTCGAGCAACGTCGCCGCCGCGCGCTGCCGTCGGGGATCGCCGCACCGAGTACGGATCTGGCCGCCCCGTCGCCGGCCGAGCCGGACGGGACCGCCTGGATGGAGCCGATCGCCGAGTCGCTCGTCGCCGCCGATCCCGCGTCGATCGTCACGCTGCGGGAGAGCCTGCGGCTGGCTCTGATCGCTGCCCTGCAGTACCTGCCGCCCAAGCAACGCGCCGTACTGATCCTGCGCGAGGTGCTCGGGTTCCCGGCGGCGGAGGTGGCGGCGATGCTCGACACGTCGGTCGCCGCGGTGAAGAGCACGCTGCAACGCGCGCGGGCCCGCCTGGACGAGACGGCGCCGGCCCAGGACGAGGTCCTGGAGCCCACCGACCCGGTGGCTCGCGCCTTGCTCGACGACTACGTCACCGGCTTCGAGAACGCCGACACCGCGGCGCTCGAACGTGCCCTGCGTGCGGACGCCGCGATCGAGATGGTCGGTACGACGGCCTGGTTCGACGGCCGCGTGATGTGCCTGCAGGTGCTGGCCGCCGCTGTCGGCTCCCCCGGTGACTGGCGGATGCTCCCGATCGTCGCGAACGGCCAGCCCGCGGTCGGCGCGTACTTCAAGGGCGAGCCGTACGGCGTCGCCGTACTCACGCCGACTCGCACCGGTCTGACGCACATCCACGTCTTCAGCGACCCGGATCTCGTCACGCGCTTCGGGCTACCTGCACAGTCCGATGCGCCCGACGGCTCGTACTGAACAGGGCCAGCGCCAGTACGACGAGGCCGACCGCGACCGTCGGCCACCAGACCACGTGCTCGGCGCGGACGAACCGTTGTGGATCGGTCGTCGCGGTGCCGATGATCGACCCCGCGACCGCGACGCCGAGCGACGTACCGGTCTGCCGGCCGACCGACGCGAGCGACCCGGCCAGACCGGCCATCGACCCGGGCATGCCGGACACCGCCGCGTTCGCGATCGGCGGGTTGATCGTGCCGAGGAAGACGCCGAACAGCAGAAAGATCCCGAGCACGACCGGCAGCGGCGTCGCCGGCCCGATCCCGAGCGAGGCGAACGCGCCGAGCGTCAGCGCCGTACCGGCCACGACGAGCGGCAGCCGCGGGCCTCGCGCGCCCACCACCCGGCCCGTGAGCGGTGAGAGCACGGTGATCAGCAGGCCGACGGGGAGCAGGCACAGGCCCGCGTCCAGGGCGGACAGGTCGCGGATGCTCTGCAGGTACAGCGTCGTGACGAACAGGAACGCGCCGAACCCGGTGTAGGCGAACATCGCGATCACCACCGCGGAGCTGAACGGGATGCTGCGGAACAGGCGCAGTTCGAGCAGCGGCTCCGCCCGGCGGCGCTCGTACGCGATCAGCAGGACCGCGGCGACGGCGGCCGTGACGATCAACGGCGGACGCCACGCGTTCTTCTCGATGATCGCGGACACCACACTGCCGAGCAGCAGCGCCACCAGGAACTGGCCGACCGGGTCGAAGCGCCGGCCACGCGCGGCGCGGGACTCCGGCACGTACAGGCTGGTGAACAGCACCGCGAGCGCGACGATCGGCAGATTCACCCAGAAGATCGAGCGCCAGCCGAGGCCGTCGACGAGCGCGCCGCCGAGGATCGGGCCGAGGACCAGCGACAGCCCGGCGGTCGCGCCGAAGATCCCGATCGCGCGAGCGCGCTCGGCGCGGTCCGGGAAGACCGTCACCACGATCGCCATCGCGACCGGGTTCAGCATCGTGCCGCCGGCCGCCTGCACGGCGCGGGCGGCGACCAGCGCCTCGATGCCGGGCGCCAGGCTGCAGAGCAGCGAGCCGAGCCCGAAGACGATCAGCCCGAGGCGGAACATGCGCTTGCGGCCGAAGCGGTCGGCGGTGGAGCCGGCCAGCAGCAGGAAGCTCGCCAGCACCAACGTGTAGGCGTCGACGGTCCACTGCAGGCCGGCCGTCGAGGCGCCGAGGTCGTCGCGGATCGCGGGCAGCGCCATGTTCACGATCGAGATGTCCATCACCGAGACGAGCAGGCTCGCGCAACAGATCGCGAGCACGGCGTACCGGCGGGTGCCGACGGTTTCCTCGAGCAGTGTCATACCGGCCACGCTAGGATTTAGAGCGTGCTCGAAGTCAACGAACGCGGGATCAGTATCGCCGAAGCCGCCGAACACACCGGCGTCAGCGTCCACACACTGCGGTACTACGAGCGCGCCGGGCTGGTCGTCACCACGGTCGACCGGACCGCCGGCGGGCGCCGCCGGTATCGCCAGATCGACCTGGACTGGATCAAGATCTGCACCCGGTTCCGGGCCACCGGGATGCCGATCCGCACCATCCGCAAGTACGCCGAGCTCGTCACGGCCGGCCGCGGCAACGAGAAGGACCGCCTGGAGCTGCTGGAGACGCACCGCTCGGAGATTCTCACCCAACTCGCCGCGCTGCAGGACAGCCTCGAGCTCATCGACCACAAGATCGACGTCTATCGCGGCCGCCTCGAAGCAGGCGACGCGGACAGGCTCTGGGCGCCTAGCGCAGACTCCTGAGCCGGGCGGTCAGGAAGCGGCGCTCGGTTTCGTTGGCGGTCAGCTCGATCGCCTTCTCGTAGGCCTCGGCCGCTTCCGCCTGCCGGTCGAGGCGGGTCAGGACATCGGCCCGGGTCGCCGGCAGGTACGCGTACGCCGCGAGTGCGGGCTCGTTGCCGAGGGCATCCAGCTCGGCGAGCACCGCCGCCAGGTCGGCGCCGGGGACCAGACTGCGGGCGGCCACCCGGTTGAGCGCGACGATCGGGGTCGGCCAGCTCACCATCATCGCGTCGTACATCCGGACCACCTGACGCCAGTCCGTCTGCTCCCACGACGGCGCGGTCACGTGCAGACCGGCGACTGCCGCCTGCAGCGCGAACCGCCCGTGCCCGCGCTGCAGCGCCGCCGTGGCCCGCGCGACTCCCTCGGCCAGCAGCTTCCCGTTCCAGCGCGACCGGTCCTGGTCCGCCAGGAGTACCAGCTCGCCGTCGGCGCTGACCCGTGCATCGCCGCGCGCCTCGGTCATCAGCAGCAACCCGAGCAGCGCCTGCGGTTCCGGCTCGTCCGGCATCAACCGCTCCAGCAGCCGCGCCAGCTCGATCGCCCGCCCGGTCAGGTCGGTCCGGGTCAGCTCCGCCCCGGTGGCGACGTACCCGGCCGTGTAGACCAGGTGGACGACGGTCAGCACCACATCCATCCGCGCCGGCAGCTCGTGGTCGGCCGGGATGCGGTACGGGATCCCGGCCGCCGCGATCTTCTTCTTCGCCCGGGTGATCCGCGCCGCCGCCGTCGCCTCGGCGATCAGCAGCACCGCGGCGACCTCGCGCGTGGTCAGCCCGCAGATCAGCCGCAGCGTCAACGCCACCTGCGCCTCCCGCGCGAGCGCCGGGTGGCAGCAGGTGAACACTAGCCGCAACGGATCCGTCGGCTGCTCGGCGTCGCCGGGCTCCTCCACCAGCAGCGGCAGCTTCCGCCGCAGGTTGGTCTCGCGGCGCAGCCGGTCGAGCGCGAGCCGCCGGGCGACCGTGGTCAGCCAGCCGGCCGGGTTGTCCGGGATCCCGTCCGGCCAGGTGCGGAGCGCCCGGACGAACGCGTCCTGCGTGCAGTCCTCCGCCAGGTCCAGGTCGCGCGTCAAGCGGACCACGGACGCCAGCACGGTCGACCAGCTCTCCCGGTGCACCCTGTCCACCACCCGGGTCACCTCAACGGCTTCGGTCACCTTCTCCCCCTGCCCGACGGGTACGCCGGCGCGGCAGTACGCCGACGTACCCGGGTCGACGACACGCTCAGGCCGGCGGTGCGGCGTCCTCGGACGTCGGCATCACGGGCCGGACCTCGATGTTGCCGGACGGGCAGAGCTTCGCCAGCTCCAGCGCCTGGTCGAGGTCCCGGGCCTCGATGAGGTAGAACCCGCCGAGGGCTTCCCGGGTCTCGATGAACGGCCCGTCGGTGACCAGCGGCTCCGCGCCTTCACGGTTCTTGACCGTGCTCGCCGTGCTGGACCGCTCCAGCGCCTCCCCGCCGAGGATCCGCGCCCCGGCCTTCTCCACCGCGGCCGCGAACTCCCCGTGCAGCTTCATCGCCTGCTGCCACTCGTCGCGGGTCAGGTTGTCGTACCACTCCTCGCTGTCGAACAGCAGGAACATGTACTGCGCCATCTCGGACTCCCCTTGTCTCGCGCTTCCTCCGTGCGCTTCCTACTTGGACATCTTGCTGACGAACGCCCCGACACGGAATCGACAACACCCGGGAAGAATCTTTATTACCGTGGGGTACATGGAGCACCTCGACGTCCTGATCGTCGGCGCCGGCCTGTCCGGCATCGGCGCGGCGTACCGGATCCAGACGCGCTGCCCGGACCGCACGTACGCCGTGCTGGAGGGCCGTGCCGCGCTCGGCGGCACCTGGGACCTGTTCCGGTACCCGGGGGTGCGGTCGGACTCGGACATGTTCACGCTCGGGTTCCCGTTCCACCCGTGGAAGGCGGCGCAGGCGATCGCCGACGGTCCGGCGATCCTCGACTACCTGCACGAGACCGCGGCGGCGTACGGCATCGACAAGCACATCCGCTTCAACCAGCGCGTCGTCAGCGCCTCGTGGTCGTCCGCGGACGCGCTGTGGACGGTGCGGACCGCGGACGCGGCGTACACCTGCTCGTTCCTCTACGTGTGCAGCGGGTACTACGACTACGACTCGGGGTACGTCGTCGACTTCGACGGCAAGGAGGACTTCCAGGGGCAGATCGTGCACCCGCAGCACTGGCCGGACGAGCTGGACTACGCCGGCCGGCGGGTGGTGGTGATCGGCAGCGGCGCGACCGCGGTGACGCTGGTGCCCGCGATGGCGGGTACGGCGGAGCATGTGACCATGCTGCAGCGGTCGCCCAGCTACGTCGCCTCCCGTCCGGCGCGCGACGCACTGTCCGACCGCATCCGCGCCGTACTGCCGGAGAGGCTCGCGCACAGCGTCATCCGCGGGAAGAACGTCGCGCTGAGCACCGCGGTGTACGGCGCGTTCCGGAAGTGGCCGGCGCACGCAGCGTGGCTGCTGAACAGCACAGTCGCCAAGCAGCTTCCTTCGTCGATCCCTGTGGATCCGCACTTCACGCCCCGGTACAAGCCCTGGGACCAACGGCTCTGCCTGGTCCCGGACGCCGACCTGTTCAAGGCGCTGCGCAACGGCTCGGCGTCGGTGGTGACCGACGAGATCGACCGGTTCACCCCGACCGGACTGCGGCTGCGGTCCGGCCGGGAACTGGAGGCCGATCTCGTGGTCACCGCGACCGGCCTCCGCATGGTTGCGCTCGGCAACATCGAGGTGACGGTCGACGGGCGGCGGGTCGCGCCGCACGACACCTTCGTCTACAAGGGCATGATGCTGAGCGGCGTACCGAACCTCGCCTGGTGCATCGGCTACACCAACAACTCCTGGACGTTGCGCTCCGACCTCACCTCGAAGTACGTCACGCGGCTGCTCAACCACCTCACCGCGACCGGCACCCGGATCTGTGTCCCTGAGATCGACCCTGCCGAGTACGACGCACCACCCCGCCCGGTCGTCGACCTCACCTCCGGCTACATCCGCCGCGCCGCCGCCCTCCTCCCCCGCCAAGGCACCCAGGGCCCGTGGCGGCTACGGCAGAACTACCCACGAGACCTGCTGGCCCTCCGCTACAACCGCCTCGACGACGGCACCATGCACTTCAGCTGACCCGCCCCGTCAGCTGACGGGTGCCGGCGGTTGCGGGCCGACGTAGGTCGCGATCGGGCGGATGATCTTCGGGTCGGTGGACTGTTCGAGGATGTTGGCGGACCAGCCGATGATGCGGCTGACGGCGAACGTCGGGGTGAACATGGCGCGCGGGATGCCGCACAGCTCCATCACGACACCGGCGTAGAACTCCACGTTGGCGTAGAGGTTGCGGCCCGGCTTCAGCTCCGCCAGGACGTCGACGATGCGCTGCTCGACGGTGGTCGCGAAGTCCACCAGGTCGCCGCCGATCCCGCGGGCGATGTCGCGCAGCATCAGCGAGCGCGGGTCCTCGGTGCGGTACACCGCGTGCCCGAAGCCCATGATCCGGTCGCCGGCCGACACCTTCGCGCGGACCCAGTCGTCGATGCGGTCCGGCGTACCGATCTCGTCGAGGCTGGCGAGGGCGCGGTCCGGCGCGCCGCCGTGCAGCGGCCCCGAGAACGCACCGATCGCGCCCGCGACGCCCGCAACCACGTCCGCACCGGTGGAGGCGATCACCCGGGCGGTGAAGGTCGACGCGTTGAAGCCGTGGTCGACGGTCGAGACCAGGTAGTGCTCGATCGCGGTCGCGTGGACGGCGGTCGGCTCGGCACCGGTGACCAGATACAGCCAGTTCTCGGCTGCTGAGAGGTCAGCACGGGGTTCCAGCGGCTGCTGTCCCTCGCGGAGCCGGTAGAGGGCCGCGAGGATGGTCGGCGTCACGGCGCAGACCAGCATGGCGTCGGCCTTGCGACGGGCCGGGTCTGCGTCCCACAGCGGCGGCAGACCGCGCACCGCGGCGAGCAGCGACAGCGCGGTGCGGAGACCGGCGAGCGGGTTGAACGTCGTACCGGCGGTCGCGATCGCCGGGAGGACCGCGGCAACCTCGTCGGGGAGGACGCGCAGCGGGGCGAGCTCGGCGGTGAAGCGTGCCCGCTCGGCGTCGGTCGGGAGGCGGCCCTCGAACATCAGGTACCAGACGTCTTCGAGCGTCTTGGACTTGGCGAGATCGATCGCCGAGTACTGGCGGTAGTGGTAGAACCCTTCGTCGCCGCGGACGTCACCGAGGGTCGTCTCGGTGACGACGACGTTGCGCAGGCCGGGCGGTGCAGTGATCGTTGATGACATAGCTTCAGAGTTGACAGACGATCAACAGTTGTCAATATTGATCCAGTCAATATGAACGCTGTGAGGAGCGGGGAATGCCGGGCGAAGGTGACGAGAATTACCTGACCACCGCGGAGGTGGCGCGCCGTCTGCAGGTGAAACCGGCGACGGTCTACGCCTATGTCAGCCGCGGCCTCCTCACCAGCGTCCGCGCCCGCGGCCGCCGCGGCAGCCTGTTCCCCGCCGCCGACGTCGAACGCCTCGCCGCCCGCTCCGTCGAGCACTCCGGGGTCGTGGAACGCATCGAATCCGAGCTCACCCTCCTCGAGAACGACACCCTCTACTACCGAGGACGGTCCGCCCGCGACCTGGCCACAACCGCCACCCTCGACCAGGTCGCCACGCTCCTCTGGACACCCGGCGGCACGAGCGCGGTTGCCGGAGAAGGCTTGTTCACGGCGGATCGGGAGGGGGTCTTGCTGGCTCAGCGGGCTATGGGGGTGGTGCCGGAGGGGGCTCGGGTGACGGATCGGTTGCGGGTGGCGGTCGCGGTGTTGGGTGCGGCGGATCCGTTGCGGTTCGATCTGTCGCCGCCTTCGGTGACGGCTGCGGCCGGGAGGTTGATCGGCACGTTGATCGCGGCGCTGCCGGGACCGACGGCCGTCGGTACGACGCTGGGCGGGAAACTCTGGCCGAAGCTCTCGGACGCGGAACCGCGGCCGGAGGTGCTCGACGCCGCGCTGATCCTGCTCGCCGACCATGGGCTCGCGGTCTCCACCATCGCGGCGCGGGTCGCGGCCAGCGCCCGCGCGAACCTGTACGCCGTCGTCTCGGCAGGCCTCGGCGCGCTCGACGGGCAGTACCACGGCGCCGCACCGACCCTCGCGTACGAGTTTCTGGAGCGCGCGCAACGGGATCCGGTGCAGGCGCTCTCGGACCAGCTGCGATCCGGCGAACCCGTCCCCGGCTTCGGCCACCGGATCTACCAGCACCGCGACCCGCGCGCCGACGTACTGCTCGAGCTCCTCGGCGATCACCCGATCGTCGGCACGGTGCAAGCGATCGCCGAGCGGACGCCGACGTTCCCCAACAGCGACCTCGCGATCGCCGCGATCATGCACGCGTACGACTTCCGCCCCGACGCCGGGGACGCGCTGTTCGCCCTGGCCCGGATGGTGGGCTGGACCGCGCACGCCCTGGAGGAGTACGCGGCCCCAGCCCTCCGTTTCCGGGCCATGGGCATCTACACCGGCCAGACCACCTGACCGCCGGCCGGCACCGGACTACTTGGCGGTGAGTTTCACCAGCGCGGCGGCACCCGGGGCGAGGGTCAGCGGGAGCTGGCCGACGCGCTGCGCCGCGTACTGCTGACGGGCCGGCTGGAACAGCCCCACGGTGGCGACAGTCTGGCTGTTCAGCGACACCACCGCCCGGGCGCGGGTGCTGTGGGAGCGGTTGGCGACCAGGAGCCAGCGATCGCCGGAGGTGGTGTCCCGCGGGCGGAACGTGCCGACGACCACCGGATCGCCGGAGATTCCGGACACCAGGCTCGTCGGCGTGAAGCCGACGGTCCCGTTCGGCAGCGGGGTTTCGTTGACATGTTCGACGGTCTCGGACACCAGCGGCTTGAGCTCGCGTCCGACCTGGTGCAGCCAGGTGGTGTTGATCTGCTGCGCGGCGTAGTAACGCGACGTGCGTTCGCCGTCCACCGTGATCAGCGCCGGCCCGAACCCTTCCCCGCGGGCGGCTTCCGGCGTCCAGTAGGTGAAGTACTGGATCCCCTTCGCGCCGTACGCGAGGCTGATGTTCACCTGCCAGAGCAGCTCGGCCGCGGTCGGCTCGCGATGGTTGTTGTAGGCAAGCGTCTGGATGAACACCCAGGACGGGATGTCGCCGTGCAGCGCGGCGTCGCGGACGATCGCCCAGTTGTGGAAGTAGTTCGCGTCCTCGCGGCCCTCAGACAGCAGCGGGTACCGGTCGAACGAGATCAGCGACGGCTGCACCACGTCGACGAAGTTCCGGTAGTACGACGCGTCGTCGGACGGGAACAGGTTGATGTACGGCAGCAGCTGCGGCGCCAGCTCGCGGGAGATCGTCAGCGCCTTGGCCAGCGTCGCGAACCAGCCTGCGCCGGGTTCGTCGTAGAAATTGAAGCCGGCCAGCGATGAGTACGGGCCGTACGCGTTCCGGGCCCGGGTGTAGAGCTCCTTGGCCTCGGCCGGGGTGACGCTGAGGAAGTCCGTCGTGGTGTCGGAGATCGAGAACCAGCGGGACATGTTGCGGATCTGGATGTCGTCGGAGATCAGCATCTTCAGACCGGCGTCCCGGGCGAGCCCGAGCTGGTAGGTGAAGATGTTGCCGTCGCCGGCGTAGTTGCCGGAGATGACGAAGTCGAACCCGGCGCTCTTGATCTCCGCGAACCGCTCTGCGGTGCTCGCGAACGGGTGCGGCGGCCAGAACAACCCGATCGGGAAGTCCGGCCCGCCCGTCAGCGGCAGTACGTCCGGCGACGGTACGGCGGCCTCGGCAGCAGCCGAAGCGATCGAAGCGGAGGCGGTGGAGGCGGAGGCGACCGAGGCGGACGCCGCGGTGAGGGCGGTGGCGCCCGCGCCGAGCAGCAGGCTGCGGCGGCTGGGGCCAAGGGTCTGGTGTGGACTCTGCATGACTCTCCTTTGGAAGGCGGTCGAACGGAGTGCGGGAGTTCAGGAGCGGTGGCGATGCGTCGACACCGCGTCGGCCGTGGCGTCGAAGGCCTGTTCGGCCAGGGGGTAGTCGCGTTGCGCGACACCGAGGTAGAGCGCGTCGAGGACGATCATCTGGGCGTGCCGCCCGGACAGTCCGCCGGTGCGGAACGTGACGTCGCGGGCGGCGGTGACCAGCACGATGTCGGCCGCCTGCGCCAGTGGCGACCGCGGATAGTTGGTGATGGCAACAGTCGTCGCGCCCTGCCGGCCGGACCGGGTCATCGGCTCCAGCACCTCGAGCGTCTCGCCGCTGTGCGAGATCCCGATCGCGACATCACCGCTGCCGAGCAGCGCGGAGCTGGCCAGCGCGGTGTGCACGTCGCTCCAGGTGCTCGCGCCGCGACCGATCCGGTGCAGCCGCAGGCGCAGGTCCTCGGCGACGGCGGCTGACCCGGCGACGGCGTACAGGTCGATCCGGCGGGCGTTCGAGATCGCCTCGACGGCGCGTCCGAGCGCGTCCACGTCGAGCGCGGCGACGGTGTCCTCGAGCGCGCGGGTGTCGGCGCGCAGCAGGGTCCGCAGTACGTCGTCGAGCGAGTCGTCCGGGCCGACCTCGGAGCCGGTGCCACGCTCCCAACTCGGACTGGTCCGCCCGCTCTCGGCCGCCAGCGTGAGGCGCAGCTCGGCGTACCCGGACAGCCCGAGTGCGAGACAGAACCGCGTGACGCTGGGCAGCGACGTGCCGCACCGGGCCGCCAGCTGCCCGATCGTCGACGAGGCGACCGCCGCCGGGTCCCGCAGGACCTCGGCGGCGATCCGCGCCTGTGCCGGGCTGAGCGCCGGCAGCAGGCCGTGGATGCGTGCCTCCAGGCTCGGCGGCGGCGATTCGACAGCGCTCATGTGAAGAATTCTCAGAGCACTCCGGCGTTATTTACAAGAATTCACGCCGACCGGTTCCGGCCAGCCGATTCACACGCGATCAGAACAGGGCGGCCATCAGCCGGCGGCGGGCCTTGACGACCCGCTCGTCGTCCGCGCCGACGACCTCGAACAGCTCGAGCAGGTGCAGCCGCACGGTGTTCCGCTCGTCGCCCGCGGTCGCCTGGACGGTGGCGATCAGCCGCGCGAACGCGTCGTCCACGTGCCCGCCCATCAGGTCCACGTCGGCGACCAGCATCTGCGCCTCGACGTCCGCAGGGTCGTCGGCCGCCCGCGTGCGGACGTCGGCCGGCACGTCCTGCGTCCGCTTCACCAGCTGCACACGGGCCAGCCCCGACTTCGCCTCGGCGTCGTTCGGCGTCTCCTTCAGCAGCTCCTCGTACGCCGCGATCGCGCCGTCCAGGTCGCCCGTGCCGATCGCGTTCTCGGCCTTCTCGTACCGCGGGTTCGGCGCCTCTTCCGCGTCCGCAGCGGGACCGTCCGCCGCCGGGGCGACCGGCTCGGCGCGGCCGGTGATCCCGTTCGCGACCGCGACCGTCAGCAGCTGGTCGAGGTACTGCCGCGCCTCCGGCTCGCCGAGCGCACCCTGGAACAGCGGCACGACCTGCCCGCGCAGGACGGCGATCACCAGCGGAACCGTCTGCACGCCGACCGCCTGCGCGAGCTGCGGGTTCGCGTCGATGTCGATCCGGGCGAGCAGGAACTTCCCGGCGTACTCCGTGGACAGCGCGGCGAGCACCGGGCCGAGCGCGACCGACGCCTGCGAGCGCGGCGACCAGAACTCGACGACCACCGGGACCTGCAGCGAGCGCTCGATGACGTCGCTCTGGAAGGTCGGCTCGCTCACGTTCAGCACGTACGACCCCGCGGCACCGCCGCCGCCGGCCGGGGCACCGCCCGCCGGGCCGCCGGGCGCCGGCGCACCGGCGGGCTTGCGCAGGGCCGACAGGTCGATCGCCCCGGGACGGGAGAAGTTGGACTGGCTCACCACTGTCCTCGCAATCCGTACGTACCGTTCACAGCTCTATCCTCTACGACGCGGCCGAACCGCGCTGCGCCCGGGTCGCCATCAGCAGCCGGGCGAGCCCGCTGCGGGTGCCCGCGACCGCGAGCCGGTCCCCCGGGCGCAGCACCCGATCCGGCTCCGGATCCCAGTCCCACGGACCGTCGAAGTCCTGCCGGGCCAGCACCCGCAGCCCGCCGGCCTCGTCCAGCTCGCCGAGCCGCAGCCCGCCCGCGACCGATCCGGACTCGACGTTCACCTCGGTCAGCAGCAGGACGCGGCGCCCGGCCGGGATCGTCACCTGCTTGCGCCGGTTGGCGACCGCGGCCGCGACCGCCGGCGCCACCAGCATCGACACCGACCGGCTGTGGCCGAGGCCCAGCCGGCGCTCGACACGCTGCGCGAGGTCGTGGTCGAACATCCGCATCGTGATCCGGGCCTCCGGGTTCAGGTCCCGGGCCACCATCGCCGACTCCAGGTTGGTGATGTCGCCGTCGGTGATCGCGAGCACCGACTGGCAGCGCTGGACGCCGGCCGACCGCAGCGTCTCCTCGTTGCTGCTGTCCCCGATCACGACCGGGATCCGCAGCCGGTGCGCGACCTGGACGCCGGGCGCGTCCTCGTCCTGGTCGACGCCGACGACCGCGACGCCGCGCTCGGTGAGGATCTCCAGCACCCGCGCGCCGACCGTCCCGAGGCCGCACACCACGACGTGGTTGCGCGGCCGGCCGCGGACGCCGCCGATGATCCGCGACAGCCGGGCGCCGATCAGCGAGTCGACCACGACCGCGGTCAGCAGCGCCATCAGCACGATCCCGGTCAGCTGCACCATGACCGCACTGACCTTCACCCACGGCTGGGCATCGTTGAACTTGTCGTCGTCGATCCCCGCCGAGGTCACCACGCCGACCGCGAGATAGAGCGCCCGCCACCACTCGATCCCGCCGAAGTAGTGGACGATCGCCGTACCGGCCGCGACCAGGAGCGCCATCACCGCGGCGATCTTGCGCACCCGGCTGTCCAGGATGTCGCGAACCGCCATGAACCAGCCCGCGGGACGGACGTCGCGGCTGCGCCAGATCGGCCGTACGCCGGTGCCGAGCACGAGGTCGCCGTCCGGGTCCGCGCTCGACGTCGGCAGCAACTGCGGTGTGGCCGACGAGGTGGTGTCCGCGAGCACCGTCAGGTGCGGCTCGCGGATCAGGTCGGCCGGCCCCACGACGACGCGCTGACCGCCGAGCTCCATCCAGGTCAGCTCGTCGTCCTCGAGCGCGTCCGACACGAACGCGGGCGCGGCCAGCGACGGCCCGTTGATCACCACGCAGTCGCCGAGCAGGTCGTTCAACTGCTTGCTGAGCCGCGGGTTCACCATCTGGACGACGATCCGCAGCTCCGGATCCATGTCCCGCGCGGTCAGGGCGGTGTGCACGTTGTGGACGTCGTCGGTGTCCAGCAGCACCAGGGCGCGGGCAGTGGACGGCGTACCGTCGTCGTCCGCATCGACCCCTGCCCGGCGCAGCAGTCCCTCGCTGATCACCCGCGCGCCCATCACGGTCGCGCCGAGCTCGCCGATCCGGTCGTAGTGCCGGGACGCCGGGTTCACGATCGCGGTCACCCGCTCGCCGGAACTGACCAGCTCGGTCACCACGCGCAGCATCGTCCGGTCCGAACCGCAGACCACGACCCGGCGGCCGTCGGCCGGATCGCGGGCGCCGTCCTGACCGGACGGTGGCGGCTCGTCAGAATCGGGCGGGCTCTCGGTACTCTCCCCACTGTTCCCGAAGAACGTGACAGATTTCCCCCATCGTGGCCTCCGCACGCACCGCCTCCAGCATGGGCTCGATCAGGTTGCCAGTGCCGCTGGCCGCCTCCACCAGAGCCGTTAGCGTACGACGTACCCGGTCCTCGTCGCGGTGGGACTTGCGCTCCGCCAGCACCCGGCACTGCTCGACCTCGACCTCGTGCGAGACCCGGAGGATCTCCAGCTCGCCGGACACCGTGTCGGTGAGCGTGTTCACGCCGACGATCTTCTTCTCCCCCTTCTCGAGCTTCTGCTGGTACTCGAACGCGGCGTCGGCGATCTCGGCCATGAACCAGCCGTCCTCGATCCCGCGCAGGATGCCGCCGGTCATCGTCTCGTCCGGGCTCAGCTCCTTGATCCGCGCGAAGATCTCCTCGGCCTCGGCCTCGATCTCGTCGGTGAGCGCTTCGACGTACCAGGACCCGCCGAGCGGGTCGGCCACGTTCGTGACGCCGACCTCCTCCATCAGCACCGACTGGGTGCGCAGCGCGATCTCGGCCGACTCGGCGGTCGGCAGCGCGAGGGTCTCGTCGAGCGCGTTGGTGTGCAACGAGTTCGTCCCGCCGAGCACGGCGGCGAGCGCCTCGACGGCGGTCCGTACGACGTTGTTGTACGGCTGCTGCGCCGTCAGCGAGACACCCGCGGTCTGGGTGTGGAACCGCAGCCACTGCGCCTTGTCGGTCTTCGCCCCGTACACGTCGCGCAGCCAGCGCGCCCAGATCCGGCGGGCGGCCCGGAACTTGGCGATCTCCTCGAAGAAGTCCAGGTGGCTGTCGAAGAAGAACGACAGGCCGGGCGCGAACACGTCGACGTCCAGGCCGCGGGACAGCCCGAGCTCGACGTACCCGAAGCCGTCGGCGAGCGTGTAGGCGAGCTCCTGCGCGGCCGTCGAGCCGGCCTCGCGGATGTGGTAGCCGGAGACACTGAGCGGCTTGTACGCCGGGATCGTGGTCGCGCAGTACTCCATCAGGTCGCCGATCAGGCGCAGGTGCGGCTCCGGCGGGAACAGCCACTCCTTCTGCGCGATGTACTCCTTGAAGATGTCGGTCTGCAGCGTCCCGTTCAGCTTCGAGATGTCCGCGCCCTGGCGCTCGGCGGCGACCAGGTACATGCAGAAGGCCGGTACGGCGGGGCCGGAGATCGTCATCGAGGTGGTGACGTCCTGGAGCGGGATGTCCTTGAACAGCCGGTCCATGTCGGCGGCCGAGTCGATCGCCACACCGCAGTGCCCGACCTCGCCGAGCGACTTCGGGTCGTCGGAATCGCGGCCCATCAGCGTCGGCATGTCGAACGCGACCGACAGGCCGCCACCGCCGCCGTTCAGGATCATCTTGTACCGCTCGTTGGTCTGCTCGGCGTTGCCGAAGCCGGCGAACTGACGGATCGTCCAGGTGCGGCCGCGATAGCCGGTCGCGTACAGCCCGCGGGTGAACGGGAACTCGCCCGGCCAGCCGATCCGCTCCATCCGCGGGTCGTCGACCCCCTCGGGCGGCCCGTACACCGGCTGGACCGGGGTGCCGGAGAGCGTGGTGAAATCCGCCTCCCGCTTCCGAGCCGCGTCGTACCGCTGCTGCCACCGGCTCCGGCCGGCCGCGATCTGCTCGGCATCCATCAGTCAGACCTCCCTAGAGACTGGTCCCAAAATACTAGGACGTCCAACTATTTTCCAATGCCGGACGCCCGTCACTCACCAACCTTCGCGGAGCGCGCCGGGTCGCCCGGCCCCAAGCGTGCCGGCGTGGTTCGTGGCGCGGTTGGTGAGCGGTGGGCGTCCGCCCGTCAGGTGAAGTCGCCGGCGTTGTGGCGGAGCGGTTCGAGGACCGACCAGAGCATCTTCAGCTGGTCGTCGGTGAGGCCGGACAGCGCGAAGTCCGCGGCAACCAGGTCGGCGGTGGCGCGTTCGACCAGGTCGCGGCCCTCGGGGGTGATCTCGCAGAGCACCGCGCGGCCGTCGTCGGGGTGCGGCGTCCGGGTCACCAGCCCGGCCGCCTCCAGCCGGCGCACGATCGACGTCACCGAGGTCGGGTGCACCTGCAGCCGCTCCCCCATCTTGCCGAGCGGCAGCGACCCGCGGCGCGAGAACGTGAGCAGCACCAGCGCCTCGAACCGGGCGAAGGTCAGACCGTGCTTGCGGAGGATCTCGTCCAGCTCGTTGATCACGATCTGCTGCGCGCGCATCAGCGACGTGACCGCCCGCATCTGCTCGACGGCGCCCCAGCGCCGGCCCCACTGCCGCGACGCCTCGTCGATCGGATCGAACGGCAACGCCCTCTTCCTGGCCATGGGCGGAACCTTAACCCCACACTTGTCCCACCATGTCGAGAAGACTCAGAGATTCGGACTTCCCCGCACTGGGGACCGACGCGCCCGCCGAGCAGCTGATCAGCATCCGGTTCCGTTGGTACGCCGCGCAGTCCCGGCGGGCCCGTATCTGGTACCGGGCGCTCGGCACCGTGCAACTCCTGGCCGCCCTGGTGATCGCCATCTCCGTGGCCATCAAGGCGCCCACCTGGCTCGCTCCGACGCTGGGCGGTGTGATCGCGCTGGCCGAGGGGATCCGGACCTTGTTCGGGTTCAAGGACTCCTACCCGACCTACACCCGGACCGCGCAGGAGTTGCGGAACGAGGCCTGGCTGTACGCCCAGAAGGCCGGCCGGTACGCCAAGGCCGGCGACCCGGTGAAACTGCTCGCCGAGCGGGTCGTCGAGATCAGCCACACCGAGACCGAGGACTGGGAGGCGGCGCTCAAGGCGCGAAGCGTCTGAAGGTGCGCGCCTGAAACTGTCCATGGACCCTGCGATGGTTCGGGCATGGACTTTCTGGAGCACGTGCGGGCCGAGAGCGCCCGGCTCGGCGAGGTGGCGCGGACCGGGCTCGACGCGGCCGTGCCGAGTTGCCCGGGGTGGACGGTCGACGACGTGGTGCGGCACGTCGCGACGGTCTACGTGCACAAGGTCGAGGTGCTGAAGCTCGGCGCCCTCCCCGACCCCTGGCCGCCGGACTTCTCCGGCCGCACCTCCTTGGAGTGGTACGACGAGGCGCGGGCGGCGATCGTCGACGCGCTGGCGGCGGCCGGGACCGGGACGCCGACGTGGACGTTCAGCCCGCGCGACCCGACGTCGGCGTTCTGGCACCGGCGGATGGCGCACGAGACCGTCGTGCACCGGATCGACGTCGAGCAGGCGCACGACGCGGTCAGCCCGATCGATCCCGAGCTGGCCCTCGACGGCATCGACGAGATCCTGTACCCGACGCTCGGCGGTCCGTGGTGGGAGGAGGGCGACACGGCGTACCCGATCGACGCGACGGTCCGGCTCACCGCCGCCGGCCGCTCCTGGACCGTGTCCGCCGACGCGACGCGGGTCGACGTACGGCAAGGGGCCGAGGGGGATGCGGCGGCGGAGGTCACCGGGGATCCGGCGCAGGTCTATCTGTGGCTGTGGGGCAGGGCCGGCGAGGACGCGATCGAGGTCGCCGGCGACCCGAACGTGGTGCGCGCCTTCCGCGGAAGAATTTCCGAGGCTTCGCAGTGATGATGTCCTCTGTGGGGGTTGGCGTTCGTTCCCTTCACAACAGACGAGAAGGAGGACTCCCATGGCGCAGTACCTTGCACTGACCTACACCGCCGACGTCGACTGGTGGGCGCCCGAGCAGGCCGAGGAGCTGGCCGAGTACCGCAGGTTCGGGGCCGAGTTCGCCGAGCAGGTCAAGGCGAGCGCCGTGCTGCACCCGACCTCGACGGCGACCGTCGTCCGGGTCGAGGGCGCCCGCGGCGGACCGGTGGTCACCACCGACGGACCGTACGCCGAGACCAAGGAAGCGCTGACCGGCTACTACCTGATCGAGGCCGCCGACCTCGAGGAAGCGGTGCGGATCGCCGCCGAGATCCCGGCCGCCTGGGGCGGCGCGGTCGAGGTCAGGCCGGTCATCCTGGCCAGATGAACCACGACGCCCTCGCCGAGACGATCCGGATCGAGGGGACGCGGATCCTCGCGACCCTGATCCGGACCGTCGGCAACGTCCAGCTCGCCGAGGACGCCGTCCAGGAAGCGGCGGTGGCGGCGCTCGGCGCGTGGCCGGTCACCGGCGTACCGCCGGAACCGCGCGCCTGGCTCACGGTGACCGCGCGGCGCAAGGCGATCGACATCATCCGCCGGGAGCAGTCGCGCGGCGCGAAGGAGCGCGACGGCGCGGACCTGATCGAGCTGTCCAGGCGGGAGGTCGACACCGAGGACGTCGTCCAAGACGACCTGCTGCGACTGATCTTCACCTGCTGCCACCCGTCGCTGTCCCCGCCGACCCGGGTCGCGCTCGCGCTGCGCACTCTCTGCGGCCTCTCCCCCGCCCAGATCGCCGGCGTCCTGCTCACCACCGAGGCGGCGACGACCAAGCGCTTGGTGCGGGCGCGGCAGAAGATCGCGGCCGCCCGGATCCCGTACCGCGTGCCCACGGAGGACGAGCTCCCCGAACGGCTGCCCGCGGTCTGCGCGGTCATCCACAGCCTCTACACAGCCGGTCATGCACCGGCCGAGGGCGACGCGGCGTACGACGTCGACCTGTGCGGCGAGGCGATCCGGCTGGCCGAGCTTCTGCACGCGCTGCTCCCCGGTCAGCCCACGCCGACCGCCGTTCTCGCGCTCCTGCTCCTCACCGAGGCGCGCCGACCGGCCCGCCTCGACGACGCCGGCGACGTCGTCACGCTCGACCTGCAGGACCGCTCGTTGTGGGACCAGGAACTCATCACGCGCGGCGTGGCGCTGCTCAACGACTCACTCGAGCGGTCCGCCCGGCAGGCCGACGCCTATCAGTTGCAGGCCGCGATCGCGGCCGAGCACGCGCGCGTCCCCAGCTACACCGCGACCGACTGGCGCGAGATCGTCCGGTTGTACGACCTGCTCGTCGAGGTCTCCCCCAGCCCGGCCGCCGACCTGGCCCGCGTCGTCGCCATCGCCGAAACCGGCGAGGTGGAGACCGCGCTCGAACTGCTCGACGCGATCCCGCCCAGCTCCCGCCGGCACGCGGTCCGGGCCGAGTTGCTCGCCCGCACCAACCGGTACGCCGAAGCCGTCAGCGAACTGGACCAAGCGCTGGCCGTCGCCCCGCCCGACCATCCCGAACGCCGCCACCGGGAACGCCGCCGTGCGAGCTTCCAGGAACTCGCCGACTCCCGCTTCACCACAAACCGGCGGCCCCCCACCCGCCCAGCCTCGACCATCTGAGGGGTCAACCCCCGAGATCGCTGGTTGACACTCCGCATACAGGGGGCATAAGCCACCACCACCGGGGTTGACCCCTCAGATGGTCAGCCCTGTCGGACAGGCGGAGGATCGTCTCCGGCGCGGTGGCGTGGGTCGTCAGTCGCTGTCGGTCCAGTTGCCGCGCTCGCTGTTGAAGATCGACTTCGAGCCGGACGACGGCGGAGACGCCGGACGGGACTGCTGCGCGGCGGCCGGCGCCGGCGTACTCGCGATGACCTCCTGCGCCGAGTCCATCCCGATCGGACCGGTGCCGTCGTCGTCGGAGTCCTCGTCCCCCTGGAGCACGTCGACACTCGCCGAGGCCCGCAGGCCGGTGCGCTGGATGACGCGCTGGATGGTCAGGTCGCGGTCGTCGGGCCGGCTGACCCACTTGATCTCGCGGAAGCCCTGGTCCTGCGCGGCGGACTCGAAGACGAAGTGGCCGTAACCGAAGACCCTGCCGATGATCGGCTTCTGCAGGGTGATGTCGAGGACCCGCGCGATCGGGGTCGTCGCGACGGTCTGGGAGAACACGCCGCGGATCCGCATCACCCGCATGTTGGTGACCACGAACCGGTCCCGATGGTGGGTGAGGAACTGCCAGAAGGCATGCGCGCACAGCACGAGCACGATGGCCAGCAGCACCGGCTGCCCGCCGATCGAGGTGGTGGCCATCGTGACCAGCAGCGCCGCCGCCAGCACCACCTCGAGCATCGGCACCGAGTACACCACCCAGTGCTGCCGGACCTCGTCGATGACGACTTCGCCCTCGTCCGAGATCAGATGGCGCCGGACCTTCGGGTCGAAGATCCGGAACAGGCCTATTCCGGCCATCCGCTCACTCCCCTGTCACGCTGTTGTGTGACCCCGTACATCCAAGTGTCCCGCACGACGGCGCGTCACGGGACACTCGAAACGGCAGATCAGCTGAACAGCGCTGTCAGGAAGGCGATGACGCTGGTGAAAGCGTCACCAACAGCCGAGAACGCGCCACCTACCGCGTTGGCGGCGTTGGCCGGCTGAGTGAACAGATAGAAGCCGGCAAAGGCGATGAGCGACCAGATCAACAGCTTCTTCGGCATGTCGCCACTCCTTGTTCCTAACCCACTCGGTCGACTGTGTTTGAGTTTGTATCACGGACCGTCACCAATTGTCACTGACTGAACACAGCCCACCGCACAATGCTCACCAGCTACAAGGTCCATTCTGTAACGGATTGGGGGGCACGGCAGCCATCGGCGCGCCGCCCTGAGACGGGGACCACCGCACTCAGCGTAAATCCTGCGGTATTTGCCCGGATTCGGCACAACTCCCGGTGAACGAAAAGCAAAGACACAATGTGACACTGCGTGGTCGATTGTTCCACAGCGAGACAATCGTCACAACGCGGCGATCAACTCGTCGGCAGCCGAATAGGGGTCGGTGTCCCCGTCCGCGACCTTCGCCGCGAGCACGTCGAGCCGGGCGTCACCGTGCAGGTGCGCGAACCGGGCGCGGAGCGCGGTGGTCGCGATCGCCTCGATCTCGTCCCGGGCGCGACTGCGCCGGCGGTCGGTGAGCACGCCGTTCCCGCGCATCCACTCCAGCCGGTCCTCGATCGCCTGCACCACCTCGGCGACGCCCTCGTTGCGGGACGCAACCGTCTTCAGGATCGGCGGCGACCAGGCCCCCTCGGCGCGCTCGGCCAGCGCCAGCATCGCCCGGAGGTCCCGGGTGACCGACTGGACGCCGTCCCGGTCGGCCTTGTTCACCACGTAGATGTCGCCGACCTCGAGGATCCCGGCCTTGGCCGCCTGGATGCCGTCGCCCATCCCGGGCGCCAGCAGCACCAGCGTGGTGTCCGCCATCCCGGCGATCTCGACCTCGGACTGCCCGACGCCGACGGTCTCCACCAGCACCACGTCGAAGCCGGCCGCGTCCAGCACCCGCAGCGCCTGCGGCGTCGACCACGACAGCCCGCCGAGATGCCCGCGCGAGGCCATCGACCGGATGAACACCCCGCGATCGGTCGCGTGGTCCTGCATCCGCACCCGGTCGCCGAGCAGTGCGCCGCCCGAGAACGGCGACGACGGGTCGACCGCGAGCACGCCGACCCGCTTCCCGGTCTCCCGGTACGCCGACACCAGGGCCGACGTCGACGTCGACTTGCCGACGCCCGGCGACCCGGTGATGCCGACGATGTGCGCATGGCCCGCGTACGGCGCCAGCGTGGCCATCACGTCCCGCAACAGCGGCGACTCGTCCTCGACCAGCGAGATCAGCCGGGCCACGGCCCGGGAGTCACCCTCCCGGGCCCGCTCGACCAGCTCGCCGACAGGCGCCGTACGACGTGGCATCAGCTCTGCGTCAGCTCGGCGTCAGCTCTGCGGGACCCGCACGATGAGTGCGTCGCCCTGGCCGCCGCCGCCACACAGCGCGGCCGCTCCGACACCGCCGCCGCGGCGGCCGAGCTCGAGCGCCAGGTGCAGCACCAGACGCGCGCCGGACATCCCGATCGGGTGGCCGAGCGCGATCGCGCCGCCGTTCACGTTCACCTTGTCCTCGCCGACCTGCAGCTCGCGCGCGGACGCGATCCCGACCGCCGCGAACGCCTCGTTGATCTCGATCAGGTCGAGGTCGGCCGGCGCAATGCCTTCCTTCGCGCAGGCCTTCACGATCGCGTTCGCCGGCTGGCTCTGCAGGGTCGAGTCCGGACCGGCGACCGAGCCGTGCGCGCCGATCTCGGCGATCCAGCTGAGCCCGAGCTCTTCGGCCTTCGCCTTGCTCATCACGACGACCGCGCAGCCGCCGTCGGAGATCTGCGAGGCCGAACCGGCGGTGATGGTGCCGTCCTTGCCGAAGGCCGGCCGCAGCTTGGCCAGCGCCTCGACCGAGGTGTCGCCGCGGACGCCTTCGTCGCTGTCGACCACGATCGGGTCGCCCTTGCGCTGCGGCACCTCGACCGGGACCACCTCGTCGGCGAACAGGCCGTTCTTCCAGGCCTCGGCGGCGCGCTGGTGCGAACGGGCGCTGAACTCGTCCTGCTCCTCGCGGCTCAGCTTCTCGACGGTGTTGTTCTGCTGGTCCGTCAGCGCACCCATCGCCTGGTCGGTGAACGCGTCCCACAGCCCGTCGTATGCCATCGAGTCGACCAGCGTGGTGTCGCCGTACTTGAAGCCCTCGCGGGACTTCGGCAGCAGGTGCGGCGCGTTGGTCATCGACTCCATGCCGCCGGCCACGACGATCTCGTACTCGCCGGCGCGGATCAGCTGGTCGGCGAGGGCGATCGCGTTCAGCCCGGACAGGCAGACCTTGTTGATGGTGATGGCCGGGACGTCCATCGGGATGCCGCCCTTGACCGCGGCCTGACGGGCGGTGATCTGACCGCCGCCGGCCTGCAGGACCTGGCCCATGACGACGTACTCGACCTGGTCCGGCGCGACGCCGGCCTTGTCCAGTGCGCCCTTGATCGCGAACCCGCCGAGCTCGGCGCCGGTGAAGCCCTTGAGGCCACCCAGCAACCGCCCGATCGGGGTCCGTGCACCGGCGACGATGACGCTTGAGTTCCGCGTGTCAGACATGCCGTCACGATACCTGCGAAGGCACTGGTACGCCGCTGCTCGAGCACGTCAGACGGGTCACACGGATCGTGCCCCGAACTGTCACGTGGGCCACTTTCGATGGCCTCGGCAGACGTCCTGGGCCACGCTGGCGGGATGGATCAGTTGTTCGACGCGATCGACCACGTCGGCATCGCGGTGCCCGACTTCGACGAGGCCGTCCGGTACTACGCCGACGTGTTCGGCATGACCGTGGCGCACGAGGAGGTCAACGAGGAGCAGGGCGTCCGGGAGGCGATGCTCTCGGTCGGCGACTCGGGCTCCTCGATCCAGCTGCTGGCGCCGCTGTCGGACGCCTCGCCGATCGCCAGGTTCCTCGACCAGCGCGGCCCGGGCATCCAGCAACTCGCCTACCGCGTCAGCGACCTCGACGCCGTCTCCGAGGTCCTCCGGGAGCGCGGCGCCCGGCTCCTGTACGACGAGCCGAAGCGCGGCACGGCCGGCTCGCGGGTCAACTTCGTCCACCCGAAATCGGCCGGCGGCGTGCTCGTCGAACTCGTGGAGCCACCGGCCTCCCACCCGGCGTGACGGCTCGCTAAAACACCGCCTCGAGTTACCAGACCTGGCCTAAGCTGTGCGGGTGCTGAAGGACAGCGCCACCGATTCCTCCCATGGTGCGCCGGCCGGGTTCGAGCACGACGTCTTCGTCCACGCGTCGGACGAGGAGTTCGTGCAGCGCGCGGGCAGGTTCGTACGGCAGGGGCTGGCGGCGGGGGAAACCATCGTGGCCGTGCTGCCACCGGAGCGGATCGCCGTGCTGCGCGACGCCCTCGGACCGTTGCGGCACGACGTCTGCTTCACCGACATGACCGTTGCCGGGGGCAACCCCGCGCGGCTGATCCCGTTCTGGCGGGAGATCCTCGACCGGCACCCCGGCCCGGTCCGTGGGCTCGGCGAGCCGGGCTACCCCGGCCGCAGCCAGGCGGCGTACGACGAGGTGCTGCTGCACGAGGCGCTGACCGGGATCGCGTTCGCGCGCGACCGGTCGTTCCGGTTGTGCTGCGCGTACCAGGCGTCCGTCGGGATCGACCCGACCGAGACCCACGCGGGCGCGGATGCCCTTGCGGAGAAGGTGTTCCGGACCGCGCTGGACGACATCCCGGACCGGGCCGAGCGCTGGGAGTTCGGGCCGGGCGAGCTCGGGGAGATCCAGCAGTGGCTGAGCGGACAGGCGGCCTCGCACGGGGTGTCGCGGGACCGGCTCGAGGATCTGTCGCTCGCCCTGCACGAGATCTGCACGAACAGCATCCGGTTCGGCGGCGGGCGCGGCCGGCTGGCGGTGTGGATCGCCGACGGCACGCTGATCTGCGACGTACTGGACCACGGGCGGATCGACGACCTGCTGATCGGACGCGTGCTGCCGCCGCTGGACGGGCTCGGCGGCCGGGGCGTCTGGCTGGCCAACCAGTTGTGCGACCTGGCGCAACTGCGATCGGGCGACGACTTCACGCAGGTACGGCTGCACACGCGACTGCGATAAGACCACTGACAGCGGTGGACTGGAAAAGTGACGGTCGTCTCACCCGTCCTCCGCTGTGTTACAGGGCACAGCCACGCGTGCATACTCGACGGTAAGTTCCGCTCACACAGACCGCCGTTCCAGGAGGTACTTTCGTGAAGCAGATCCTCGATGCGATCCTCTCCGGCGACACTGCCGCCGTCGGTGAGCTCGATGTACCGGACCACTACCGGGGCATCACCGTGCACGCCGACGAGGCGACGATGTTCGAGGGCCTGGACGCGAAGGAGAAGGACCCGCGCAAGAGCCTGCACCTCGACGACGTCCCGACCCCCGAGCTCGGCCCGGGTGAGGCGCTGGTCGCGGTGATGGCCAGCGCGATCAACTACAACACCGTCTGGACGTCGATCTTCGAGCCGGTCTCGACGTTCTCGTTCCTGAAGCGGTACGGGAAGCTGTCGCCGCTGACCGCCCGGCACGACCTGCCGTACCACGTGGTGGGCTCCGACCTCGCCGGCGTCGTCCTGCGGACCGGCCCGGGCGTGAACGCGTGGAAGCCGGGCGACGAGGTGGTCGCGCACTGCCTGTCGGTCGAACTGGAGTCGCCGGACGGGCACAACGACACGATGCTCGACTCCGAGCAGCGGATCTGGGGCTTCGAGACGAACTTCGGCGGCCTGGCGGAGCTGGCGCTGGTGAAGTCCAACCAGTTGATGCCGAAGCCGGCGCACCTGACCTGGGAGGAGGCGGCGTCCCCCGGCCTCGTGAACAGCACGGCGTACCGCCAACTGGTGTCGGCCAACGGCGCCAACATGAAGCAGGGCGACGTGGTGCTGATCTGGGGCGCGTCCGGCGGCCTGGGGTCGTACGCGACCCAGTTCGCGCTGAACGGCGGCGCGATCCCGGTCTGCGTGGTGTCGTCGCCGGAGAAGGCCGAGATCTGCCGCGCGATGGGCGCCGAGCTGATCATCGACCGGACCGCCGAGGGGTACCGGTTCTGGAAGGACGAGACGACCCAGGACCAGAAGGAGTGGAAACGGTTCGGCGCGCGGATCCGGGAGCTGACCGGCGGGGACGACCCGGACATCGTGTTCGAGCATCCGGGGCGGGAGACATTCGGGGCCTCGGTGTACGTCGCCCGCAAGGGCGGGACGATCGTGACGTGTGCGTCGACGTCCGGGTTCATGCACGAGTACGACAACCGGTACCTGTGGATGAACCTGAAGCGGATCATCGGCTCTCATTTCGCCAACTACCGCGAGGCCTGGGAGGCGAACCGGCTGATCGCCAAGGGCATGGTGCACCCGACGGTCAGCAAGGTCTACCCGCTCGAGGACACCGCGCAGGCGGCGTACGACGTGCACCGCAACCTGCACCAGGGCAAGGTCGGCGTCCTCACCCTGGCCCCCGCCGAAGGCCTCGGCGTCCGCGACACCGCGCTCCGCGAGAAGCACCTCGACGCGATTAATCGCTTCCGTAACAGGTAGCTCGTTTGGGCGTTTGAGCGGGGTTCTGACAGGCTTATGGTGGGGGATTCACTGAAAGCCGCCAGAAGGGAATCTCGGGAAATGCCTGACGAGTCGAGCCTGCCGTTCTTCGATCGCACGGCGACCGCGGCCGGGGGCTTCCCGGTCAGCCGCCGCGGGTACGACAAGCAGGCGGTGGACGACTACGTCCGCGCGCTGGAGATGCAGCTCGTCGAGGCCCGCAACCGCGCCGACAGCCTGCAGCAGAGCGTCGCGCCGATGCAGCAGCAGCTCGAGGAGACCCGGCGTCAGCTGGAGGCCAGCGCCAACCCGTCGTACGCCGGGCTCGGCGACCGCGCCGCACAGATCCTCCGGCTCGCCCAGGACCAGGCGTCCGAGGCGCTCGAGGAGGCCAAGCGCGAGGCCGAGGAGCTGCGCGCGAACGCCGCCAAGGAGGCGGCGGCCGCGCGCGCGACCGGCGATCGCGAGGCCGAGGACATCCGGACCGTCGCGCTCAACGAGGCCGACAGCATGCGGCGTACGGCGGAGGGCGACGCGGCCGAGATCCGACGGACCGCCGAAACCGAGGCCGCGGAGGTCCTGCAGGCGGCACAGCGGAAGGCCGAGCAGCTGACGCTGACGGCGGAGTCGCAGGCCAGCACGCTGAAGAACGGCGCGCTGCACGAGGCCGAGAAGATCCGGACCGCGATCCAGCGCGAGTCGGCGGCGCTGCGCGCGCGGCTGGCGGACGAGCGCGAGCAGCAGGCCAAGGAGCTCGCCGACAAGCACCAGCAGATCGCGGCCGACACCGAGAACCTGACCACCCAGATGAAGGAGGCCGCCGAGGCGTCCGAGCGCCGGGTGGCCGAGGCGACCGAGCAGGCCCGCAAGATCCGCGCCGAGGCCGAGGAGTCGGCCGAGCGGACGCTGTCGCGCGCCCGCCGGGAGGCCGAGCAGCTCCTCACCACCGCGCGGACCCGCGCCGAGGCCGAGCTCGCGAACGCGGCCGACGAGGCGGAACGGTCCCGGACCGTCGTCGCCCGCGAGACCGAGCGGCTGGCGAAGCGCCGCGACGGCATCCTCACCCAGATCGCCGGCCTGAACGAGATCGCCAGCAACATCGCCCGCCAGGCGGCCGAGCTCGACTCCGAGACCGCCGCGGCGCCGTACGTGAACCCGTTTGCCCGGGGCACCGAGTCGTCGTCCGGTCTCGCGGACCGTGGTCCGTCCGGCCGCGGGGCGCAGGGCGGCAGCCCGTTCGGCACACCCGGCTCCGGCGCGGGCAGCCCGTTCGCCTCCGAGGGCCCGGCGGTGAGCCCGTTCTCCGCCGAGGGGCCAGCCACGTTCTCGCCCGAGGCGTCGACGGGCTCGGCCACGACCGACGTTGCCGCATCCGACGTTCCCGCGTCCGACGTTGCCGCGTCCGATGGTGCGGCGTCCGATGGTGCGGCGTCCGACGGTGCGGCGTCCGACGGTGCGGCGTCCGACGGTGCGGCGTCCGACGGTGCGGCGTCCGACGGTGCGGCGTCCGGTGCCGGCTCGGCCGCGTTCCCGGCAAAGGCCCCGGCCGATGCTGCTCCGGCCAATGCTGCTCCGGCCGACGACGACAACCCGTACCCGGCGACCACGCCGGCCGACAATCCGTTCCCCGGAGCGACGCCGGCCGCGTCCGGCTCGAGCGACGCGTCGTACGACGACGAGGAAGAGGGGCCGTTCACGGGCTCGAGCCCGTTCGTCGGCGCCGGGGCCGGGGACGCGCGCGTCGACGAGACCCGGATCGACACCAGTCTGCGCGTCGACCCGAAGGACGCCGACGACCTCGCGGACAAGACCAGCCGGTCCGCCGGCGGGCCGGCCGACGCCGACGACGAGGGCGCCGAGGAGCCGAAGGACTCCACGATGGTGGACGAGTTCCGGCTGAGTGACCTCGCGAGCGAGCAGACTCGGGCCAAGTCACGGCCGTCCGCCTCCGCCAAGTCCGGATCCGCGGCCGACGACACGACCAGCTCGAGCGCACGATCCCCGAAGGACACGATGTGACGCCACCCGGCGACGACACCTCCACAACGACCCCGGACGCGGACCTCGCCGAGGCAACGCGCGAAGCGAAGTCCGCGGCCGCCAAGGCCGAAGCCGCCGCCGGCAAGAGCGAACAAGCCGCCACCCAAGCCACCACCTCCGCCAACGAAGCGGAGGCCGCAGCCGACACCGCCGACTCTTCCGCAGACCAGGCGACCGACGCCGCCCGCGCCGCCGACTCCTCTTCGGATGAGGCGGCTGCCGCCGCACGTTCGGCCGACTCGTCATCCGACGAGGCAGCCGGCTCCGCGCATGCTGCGGACCTGTCCTCCGACGAGGCGGCGGACTCGGCGCGGCAGGCGGATGCGTCCGCCGACGAGGCCGACGCTCTCGCCGACCAGGCGGACGCCTCGGCCGACGAGGCCGACGCCTCCGCGGACAAGGCCGACGCTGCTGCCGACAAGGCCGACGCCTCCGCGGACAAGGCGGACGTCGCCGCGGAGGAGGCTGCGGCGGCTGGGCATCCGGCGGACACGAACATCGCCGACGAGCTGCTGATCGAGCAGCGGCACCCGTCGGTCGGTATGGGTACGCCGGGCCCGCCACTGCGCCGGGGCAACCCGTTCACGTTCGGCTTCTTCGCCGCGCTCGGCGTGCTCGTCGCCTGGGGGCTGTGGAACGCGGCCGGCCAGGCGCGCTCGGTCCTGATCCTGCTGCTGGTCTCGATGTTCATCGCCGTCGGCCTGAACCCGCTCGTCGAGTGGTTCATGCGCCGCGGCCTGAAGCGCGGCCTGTCGGTCGGCGTGGTGTTCCTGCTGATGATCCTCGCGGTCGCCGGCGTCGGGTTCGCGATCGTGCCGGTGGTCACCGACCAGATCAACAGCCTGATCAAGAACGCACCCGAGTGGCTCGACCTGCTGACCAAGTCGAAGACCCTCAACGAGCTCGACAACAAGTACCACTTCATCCAGAAGGCCCAGGACTACATCCAGGACCCGGCGCTGGCGCAGCGCGCGTTCGGCGGGATCCTCGGTGTCGGCAGGGTGGTCGCGGGCGCGCTGTTCAACACGTTCACGATCCTGGTGCTGACGCTGTACTTCCTCGCGTCGCTCCCCTCGGTGAAGCGCGCTGCCTACAGCCTGGTCCCCCGCACCCGCCGTACCCGCGTCTCGATCCTCGGCGACGAGGTCCTCGGCCGGGTCGGCGGCTATGTGAGCGGCCAGTTCATGGTGGCGCTGTGCGCGGGTATCTGCATGTTCATCTTCCTGGAGATCATCGGCCTGCGTGAGTACGCCGTGGCGCTGGCGATCGTGGTGATGTTCTGCGACTTCATCCCGATGGTCGGCGGCCTGATCGGCGTCGTCGTGGTCGCCCTGATCGGCTTCACCGCTGGTCTCTGGATCGGTATCGCCTGCCTGATCTACGGCATCATCTACCAGCAGGTCGAGAACTACATCGTGGCCCCACGCATCATGCGCCGCGCCGTCGACATCCCCGGCGCCGTCACCGTCATCGCCGCCCTCCTCGGCGGCGCCCTCCTCGGCGTCGTCGGCGCCCTCCTCGCGATCCCCTCTGCCGCCGCCATCCTCCTCATCATCCGAGAAGTCTGGGTCCGCAAAGCCGACGCCTCCTGAGAGATGTTGAGCTCGAGGATCAACTCGAGCTCAACATCGCGGATGGCGATCGGACGAACGGTACGCTCAGCAGGTGGCCAACACCGCTGCGCTGCAGGAGGCAATCGACTGGGCTCGAGGTGATCTCGAGCGACAGTACGGCGTGCCCTTCGCCAAGAGCACAGTCCGTCTACACACCGGTGGCACGAGGTCTTTCAACGCCGTCGCATCCGATGGCACGGTCGTTGCCACTGTTCTCAACAGCTCGGGCGCAACCTCGGGCGGCAAGAAGCCGGTCGGCAAGCTGCGCTATGCGATCGCCGAGCTGTACTACTTGTCTCTCGTGCAGTCACGTCATCGGCTGCTGGTCGTCACCAACGCCGACTTCCTCGAGTACCTCTCGAACGAGGTAGCTGGGGCGCTCATCGACGGCATAGAGCTCGTACACCTGCCATTGCCGCCGCTGCTGGCCGGCCGCGTGGCCGAGGTCACCACCGCCGCCAGCGAGGAGATGGGGCGCTAGCCGCGCACGCTCGCAATCGCCACGTCGGCAGGCCGATCGGATGCCGCCGTCTGCCTTCGTCAACTCCTCGTCGGTTCACCCACGCGGTCAGCGAGCGGCAGGGCTGGGACGCTTGGACGCGCGGGCACGCACCGCCTTCCGAACCCGACGATCGTTCTCCTCGGCGCCCTGTTCGATCTCCGGTTTTCCGGTCCGGCTGCGCTTCGGTTCGGTGATTTCGATCAGTTGTAGGGATCGTCCGTCGTCGAGTCTGATGACGAGGTCGTGGGTGAACTCCTGCCGCGCTTGCCGCATCGCCTTCCGGCCGGATTCTTCGTTTGCGGCTGCCTGCACCAACTGAGAGACGCGTTGGTGGGAGACGCCGAGGATGCTGCTCACGTCGCGGACGGGAACGCTTGCGTCCGTCAGTGCAGAGGCCACCTCGCGCGTGAGCTCGGCGACCAGGGCTTCGAGGTCCTTCGCCCGGCGGCGGAGGGCGTCGACCAGCGTTTTCGCCTCGAGCAGGTTCTGCCCGTCCGCGTCGATTCCGGCCACTTCGACCGCGACCTTCGACAGCGGTACATCGGTGGACACCGCGATGAACTCCCGTGCCATCTGCTCGACCTCGTCGAGCCGCCGCGCCTGGGTCACTCCCCCGAGCTCCGGGACAGCAACCATCCACCAACGGTCTTCCCGGCTGACTGTCACCTCGTAGGTCTTCACCGCTCCTCCTCACACTCGGCGAGTGCCTTGTCGACCTTCCGGACGATCCCGGGGGAGATCATCCGGTGGCCAACCGGCGTCCCTGAACGCCTTCACGACCTTCCGTGTCGGCTGCTCACTGACCATGATTTTAGGCTAGTTGGCTAGACACTTTCAAGGCAAATTGGATAGACGGATCCCTCAGGCGGTGACGTCGAGGATGTAGTGCTGGGCGGGGGTCAGGTGGTTGTAGGTGTTTACGCGGAGGTACGCCTGCTGGTCGAGTTGCTGGGGTAGGTGGCGCAGGGCGAAGTAGGAGTGCAGGGCCCGGCGGGGTTTGTCGGTGTGGTTCTTGGTGCCGCCGTGCCACAGATGGCTGTTGAAGACGACGACGGTGCCGGCCCGGCCGGTGAGCTGGATCTGGTCGGGGTGGGCGGCGGCTGGGTCGGGCATCTCGTCGGCGGGCATGGTGCCGCGGCGGTGGGAGCCGGGGACGACGCGGGTCGCGCCGTTCTCGGGGGTGAAGTCGTCGAGAAGCCAGATCGAGTTGCAGACCTCGTACGCACCTGGCTCGACCGGATGGCCGGAGTCGGCGTGCAGGGCCTGATGCCCTTCGCCAGGTAGAGCCGCGCGGCTGTTCAGCGACGACAGCCGGAACTCACCCAGCACATGCCGCATCGCCGCCAGCACCCGCGGGTGGCTGAAGCACACCGCGAACCTCGCATCCTTGTTCACCAGGTCCGCGAGCCGGTCCGTGCCCTTCTCCTGATGCACCTCCAGGCCGGCCCGGTCCCCCTCGGCAGCGGTCAGTTCGGCGAGCCGTTCGTTGATCGCGGCCACCTCGTCCGCGGTCAGGATCCCCTCCAGCGGCAGGTACCCGTCGCGGTCGAGCTGGTCTTTCTCGTCCTGCGTGAGTACGTCGTCGGTCACGCCGAGCTCGCGCAGCGCGGTCGTCATATCCATCCCAGGCACTCCTTCACAAGATGCACGAATCGATGCCAGCATCGACCCGACGTACCCGCCACACAATGCAGGAGGCGACAGGGCTTGTGCACAAATCGCCACGACTCCTCGGCGCCGGCGTCCACACCGCCGCGCCCGGCAAGGACTACCCGCCGCACGCGCACACCTCATGGGAGCTCGTGTACTACGTTCGCGGCCGGATCACCTGCCCCGTCGGCGACGAGACGTACGACGCCACGCCCGGCACCGTGCTCCTCACGCCTCCGCACACGTGGCACGCCGAGCTGAGCCGCACCGGGTACGCGAATCGTTTCGTCCAGGTGGACGCCGCAACCACCCACCCGTGGCCGCGCCTGTGTTACGACGACACGGACCACACCCTGCGCCGCGTGTTCGACGCCCTCGTCCGCGAGAGCACGCATCCCACGCCCGACAGCGACGAGCTTCGCACGCTGCTGCTGTCCGAGCTGGACCTCCGCCTTCGTCGCGCCGCCGCCACGCCCGCCGTAACTCCTGCCGAACAACTCGTCGCCCAGGCGGAGCAGCT
This sequence comes from Kribbella sp. NPDC003505, assembly GCF_040610875.1. NCBI lineage: Bacteria > Bacillati > Actinomycetota > Actinomycetes > Propionibacteriales > Kribbellaceae > Kribbella > Kribbella sp. NPDC003505. The sequence continues at coordinate 34,630 of NZ_JBEXNA010000014.1, forward strand.
GTTCGAAGAACGCTTCGCCAGCGGACTCCGGATCTCGCGGGTCGCCGACGAGCTGGGCATCTCCGTCTCCGGCCTCCGGGCCGCGTTCGCCCGCCTCCGCAACACGAGCCCGCAGGCAGCGCTCCAGGCAGTCCGCCTACGTCACGCCCTCGCCCACATCCGCAATTCGACCCTCCCCCTCCAAGCCGTAGCCGACCTGACGGGCTACCACTCGGTCAGCCACCTCACCCGCCACGTGAGGGCCGCCACCGGTTCGCCACCGGGCGCCCTCCGCACAACAGATGATGGACAGAAGCGCCGAACGGGACCTCCGGTCAAACCCGCCAAAGGCTCAAGACCTCCGCAAGCCGGCCACTGATCGCCCGAACGATGACGTTCAATTGGTCGAACGTGAGGCCGCACAACGCTTCGACGATCCCGAACATCGGCAGCGCCGCATCGAGCGCAAGGGACCGGTTGCGGATCTCGTAATGCATGCACCGATTTCGCACTTGCCGTACGCCGCGATCGTCGAGCAGCCCACGAGTCGACGACTCGTCCAGCAACGATCGAACCCGGATGGTCGCCGGCGAATCCGCCGCCGGATCTGCGTTCAAGATCTCCTCGACAGTTCGGAGTGCGTGGTAGGTACTGATCATGCGGGCCCGGAAGACCGCCTCCTCGTGGCCTTGTTCGATCAGCGGCAGGACGACGTCCGTGGTGTTGATCTCAGCCTCGACCATCAGCAGCAGAAGCTTCGACTCCATCGGAAGAACTGGGTCATACCGGTTTGCGAGATACGCCAACGTCTTCCGGTCCTTGCCGACCATGCGCCCCAGGCCGGCGTAGTCGAACGTCGAGGTGGGGGGTGTCGCGTCGCCGGCGGCAGCCGCGAGGACCGCTAGCGCTCCACCTTGTCCCTTTGCGACTTCGAACAGTTGATGGCCCATCTGGGCCAGGCGGACCTCGCTGCTCAGCCCCGCCCGAAAATGACCAGTCACGTTGTTGCCCAGGATGCGACCGCCTGGCACGCAATACAGCCCGAGATCAGTCTCGAGCCAGCGTGCGAACCACACCGCGTTACCCGAGAACTCGTCGTGATGAACGAGGTAGAACTCGGACATCTCGTCTTTGAGTTGTGCGTAAGACTTCAGCGTGTCGTCGAGCAACTTGCCGGCATGGCGAGACCGTTCGATCGTTTCGCCGTACCGGTCATCGAGGAGCGCGGCCAGGTGTGGCTCGCCTACAACTGGATCCGACGAACGAAGCAGAATCGATCCCTCGTAAACGATCCGTGAACTGTGTCCGATCAACACGAGTGGCAACCACCCCGAACCACTCTCGTGGTTCGACGTCGACAACATGGCGTCGGCGATCCATCGCGCGTCCTGGGCGACCATCCAGCGAGCAGCCGCCGCACGGGATCGAGCGTCCTCACTGACCACAGCCCGCGACCCTACCAATCCATGCCCACAACTGCCGAGTCGTGGCAAAAGGTTCGCAGGCAGGATCGCGAGTCGTGGATCGGTGCAGATTTCATCCACCATTCCTCACGACTCGACGGTTCCACGACTCGGCTGACAGGGTCAGCTGGCGAAGGCTGACTGGACGGTGGTCAGCTCGATTCGGCGGTCGTTGATCGACTGGCGGATGTCGGGGTCCACGGCGATGGTCTGGTCGGAGAGGCGGTATTCCTCGGCCCAGCGGTAGGTGTCGGAGCCGGGGCGGTGGAGGGCGGCCAGTTCGGGGTCGGGGGCGGCGCAGTGGGTGACGAGGAGGTGTACGCCGGGGGTCAGCGCGTCGAGATACGCGAGCATCCACGGCTTCTTGTCCGCGGCCTCCCGGTCGCTCAGGATCTCGATCGACGCGAACCGGGACGACCAGTCCGGCCCGTAGATGAACGGCTTGCCGAGCGCCGCGGACACCTCGTCGTACGCCGACGGCACCGACGCTCCCATGTGGAAGTCGAGGTACTCGGGCGTCAGCCCCTCGGCGGCGAACTTGGCCGCCTGCGCGGACAGCTCCCGCACCGCGTCCTCGTGGGAGATACCCGCCGCGGCCTCCGCGACCGTGCGGCGGAACGTGCCGTCCTCCCCCACCAGCGACGCCCCGTCCGTCAACGGCCGCCAGCGCAGGTTGTCCCACTCGCACGTCAGTGTCTGGTGCACCCCGACCGGAATCGCGAACTCCCGCGCCAGCGCGGCCGCCTCGGTGAACCAGGGACAGGCCGCCATCGTCGACACCTGCGTCACGATTCCCTCGCGGAACGCCTGGACGGTCCCGGTGTTCACCGCATGACACATCCCGAAGTCGTCCGACTGAACCACCAACCGCACCTCAGCCACAGCCCACTCCTCTCGATCACCGGTACGACGTAATCTACGGTCCGGCGAGCTTGCTGACCTCCGGCGACTGGCTGGTGTGGAACGCGCAGGCGCGGGGGTACGACGCGAGGCAGCCGCGGGTTGTCATCAGGGCGGTGTAGTAGTCGATGTAGCGGAAGCCGTACGTCTCGCCGCGGGCGAAGGCCTGGTGGCGGATGGCGTTCACCCAGAGATAGAAGGCCTCGTCGGGGATCGGAACGTACAGCGACGGCGTGAAGCCCTCCATGTCCTCCCAGTTCTCCGCGTGCAGGAACGAGCGGACGCCGTGCCGGGGCAGCGCGGCCACCTTCGCGGCGAGTTCCGGGTACGCCGTGATCGCCGGGAAGTCGTCGTCGGCCGACAGCGGCAGGCCCGCCAGGAAACGGGCGCGCTCGGCGAGCACCGCGGTGTGTTCGTGGTCGCGGTGGATGGAGTGTTTCCAGTGCGTGATGATCGTGTCCGGCTGCTTCTCGCGGATGATCTGGGCCAGCTGCAGCGCCACGTCGTCGGTCGACGGGAGGAATCCGTCGCTGTGGTCGAGCACCGTGAAGTCCGCGCCGATCGCCTCCGCGAACGCCGTACCCTCCGCGATCTTCTGCGTCTTGTACTCCGCCGGCGTCATCCGCGGGTGACCGCGTTCGCCCGGCGTCAGCGCAACGATCGTCGCCGACGCGCCCTCGAGCACGAGCTTGGCCAGGGTCGGCCCGGCGGTCAGGTCCATGTCGCCGATGTGCGCACCGACGGCGAGCACTGTTCTGGTCACAAGGGTCTCCTCACTTCAGGCCGCTGAGTACGACGCCACGCACGTAGTACTTCTGGAACATCAGGAACACGACCAGCACCGGCAGCGTGCTGATCACCAGGCCGGCCATCACGATCGGCATCGTGCGGTCCGGGTCGAGGAAGCTCTGCAGCAGCTGGATGCCGACCGGCAGCGTCTGCAACGAGGGGTCCGAGGACGAGATCAGCAGCGTCCAGATGTACTCGTTCCAGGTGCCGATGAACGTGATCAGGCCGAGCGTGATCGCGACCGGCTTGGTCTGCGGCAGCACGATCAGCCGCCAGATCTGCCACTGGTTCGCGCCGTCGATCTTGGCCGCCTCGAGCATCTCGTCCGGCAGCGAGACCATGAACTGGCGCATCAGGAAGATCCCGAACCCGGACACCGTGAACGGCAGGATCAGCGCGAGCAGGCTGGTGGTCAGTCCGCCGTCGCCGCCGCGGCCGAGGATGTCGTTGCCGCCGGCCAGCGGCCAGTTGAGCATGATCAGGAACGTCGGGATCAGCAGCAGGAACGGCGGCAGCATCATGGTCGCGAGGATGAACCGGAAGATCACCGCGCGGCCGCGGAACCGCAGCTTGGCCAGCGCGTACCCGGCGAGCGCCGACGTGATCAGCACCGAAACCGTCACGCTGACCGTGACGATCACGCTGTTGCGGAACAGCCGCGGCAGTTCCAGCTGCGAGAACGCCTCGCGGTAGTTGTCGAGGTTGAACGACGACGGCAGCAGCCTGTACGGGATCACGCCGTACTCGCCCGGGCCCTTGAACGAGCTCATCACCATGTCGAGGAACGGCATCACCATCGCGACGCCGCCCAGCACCACCACCAGGTACGCGAACCACGGGAACCTGCCGCGCCGCTTCACGAGGTCTCCTCTCCGCGCCGCCGGGCGATCCACAGCTGCAGCAGCGTGATCGCCAGGATGATCACGAACAACACCATCGCCATCGCGCTGGCCGTCCCCCAGGCGCCGTACTTGAAGGCCCGCTGGTACATCTCGAACGCCGCCACGTTGGTTGCGTTCACCGGCCCGCCGTCGCCGGTCATCACGATGATCAGCGCGAACGACTGCAGCCCGCCGATGAACTGCGTGATCAGCACGAACAGCAACGCCGGCCGGAGCAGCGGCAGGGTGATCGACCAGAACAGGTGCCACGCGTTCGCGCCGTCCACCTCGGCCGCCTCGTAGTACATCTCCGGGATCGCCTTCAGCCCCGCGGTCAGGATCAGCACGGCGCCGCCGATCGAGGCCCAGGCGTGCACGACGGTCACCGACGGCAGCGCGTAGGAGGAGTCGGACAGGAAGCCGACGCTGTTCACGCCGAGCCTGTTCAGTACGCCGTTGATCAGCCCGGCCGGCTGGTACATCATCTTCCACACGTTGCCGATGGCCACGACCGTGGCGACGACCGGCAGGAAGTACAGCACACGCCAGAACCCCTGGAACGCCAGCCGGTCGATGCAGTAGGCCACCAGCACCGATCCGAACGTCGCCAGGAACACCGAGCCGAACGCGAACAGCAGCGTGTTCACCAGGATCGGCTTGACGAACGTCCCGTCGAAGCTCAGCACCTCGCGGAAGTTCCCGGTCCCGGACCATTCCAGCGTGCCGAGGTCGAACCCGCCCCAGTCCGAGAACGCGAGCACGATCGCGAAGAGGAACGGCAGGATCAGGAACACGCAGAAGAACAGCAGCGCCGGCGCGAGGAACAGGTACGCGGCCCGTCCCTCGCGATGCAGCCGGCCGAGCCGCCGGGCCGGCGCCGCGACGGCACCGACCCTGCTGACCGCGGTCGTCATTGCGGTTTGACCGCCTTGGCTGCCTGCGCCAGCGCGTCGTCAGGACCCTTGCCGTCGGCCAGCACGCCCATGATCGCGTTGTGCAGCGCGGTCTTCGCCTCGTACGCCCCCGGCTGGTTCGGCTCGGCCATCGCGTACGTCGCGGCGTCGTAGATCGGCGTCAGGTTCGGGTCCGACAGCGACTTCTTGTACTCCGCCTGGTCGGCAGTCCGCGGCGGAATCAGGCCCTGGTCGGCCAGCCACTTGCCGGTCTCCGTGACGTTACCCTCGGCCGCCTTGTGCTCGTTCATCCAGGTGAGGAACTTCCACGCCTCGTCCGCGTGCTTGCTGCGCTGGTTCACGCCCATGAAGAAGCCGTACGCCAGCGAGCCCTTGCTGCCCGGCGTCGGACCGGGGATCGCCGTCACGCCGACGTCGGTGCCGTACTTGTCCTTCATCTGGGTCTTCAGGCTGCCGATCCACCAGCCGGCCTGGATCGCCATCGCGACCCCGCCGCTGCGGAACTGCTTGGTCGGCATGATCGAGGGGTTGGTCGCCTTCGCGGCCGCCAGGTCGGCCTCGAACTTCAGCGCCGCCTTGCCCTCGGCGTTGTCGAACTGCGGCGTTCCGTCCGGGCCGAGGAACTTCCCGCCGGCCGCGTCGAGCAGCGACAGGAACGGATGCACCGACTTGTTGTCGCCGTCCTGGATCAGGCTCAGGCCCTCGACCTGAATGTTGCCTTTCGCATCACGCTTGACGGTCTTGCGCGCCGCGTCGGCGAGCTCGGCCCAGGTCGTCGGCGGCTTGCTGACACCGGCCGCGGCGAGGATCTTCTTGTTGTAGAAGAGCACATACGTGTTCAGCTCGGTCGGGTAGCCGAGCAACGTGTCGCCGGTGGTGACGGCGCCGAGCGCGGCCGGGCTGTACTCGGCCTTGATCTTCGTGGCGATGTCGTCCGGCACCTTCGCGACGACGTTCGCCTTCATCAGCTGGCCGCCCCACAGGCCGTAGGCGCTGACGATGTCGGCGCCGCGACCGCCGGTCTGCCGGACCGTCATCGTGGTCAGCAGGTCGTCGAACTTGACCACCTGCGCCTTCACCTGGATCTTCGGATTGTCCTTGTTCCACTGCTGGATCATCTTGTCCAGCCCGTCCTTCGACGGGCCGTCGCTGTAGTGGCTCAGCAGTGTCAGCTCGACCTTGTCGCCGCTGCCGCCCGAGCCGCTGCCGCTGCCGCAGGCAGCGGCCGTAGCGAGGAGCCCCAGGACAACAGCAAGCCGCAAACCTCTGGCGATGCTCATGTCACTCCTTTCAGCCAGCCGGGTGCAGGGGCGCCCGGAGGATGGTGAACGTGCGGGTGATCTCGAACCCCGTCTTCAGGTACAGCTGCCCGGCGGCGGACTTCTCGCCGGTCCACAGGAACCAGGCGCTGTGCGCGCCGGCGGCGACCATCCGTTCGAGCGTCAGGTGCAGCAGCACCTTCCCGAGTCCGGTGCCGCGGGAGGCCGGCAGGACGCCGAACGGCCCGAACCGGTCGATCACCGCCTCGTACGTCCCGTGCATCGCCCAGCCGAGGATCGCCCCGCCGGGCTCACGTGCCACCACGATGCGATCGAGCGGCAGACCGGACACGACGCCCTCGCGGATCGCGCGCGCCCAGTCCGGGTTGAACTCCGCGCCGGCGATCGCGATCAGCGCGGTCAGCTCGTCGCCGGACGGTGTTCCGAACGTGTAGCCCGCGGCCGTCAGGGCGTCGATCCGCTCACGGACGTCGTCCGGAACGGCGTACCCGACGAGGCCGCGGTCCATCGCGACCGCGTCGTACCGGCGCTCGAAGCCCAGCGCGCCGAGCAGCCGGGCGGCCTGTGGGTAGCGCTCCGCGTCGAGGCCGGGGAGGAAGTAGTTCGGGGTGTACGACGAGAAGAACACCTCGGACCGGCCCTGCGACCGGAGCCAGTCCATTGCCGCGGACAACAACTCGCGGCCGATCCCCTGGCCCCGGAGCGACGGATGCACGAAGAAGAACGGGATCCAGCCGGGCGCCGGCTCCAGGTCGTCGGCGTCGACGGCGATCAGGCGGCGGACGGCGTACGCGGCGCCGACGATCTGATCATTGATCACGGCAACCTGGAGACCGGCCGCGTCGAAGTTGCGGTCGAGCAGTAACAGGTCCCGCAAACGCCGGTAGCTGATCGGATCGGCCGGCGCGGCGGCGGTCCACGCGGCAGCGATCGCCGGTCCGTCCCCGACCTGGAACGAACGGATCGCCACATCACCACCCGCAGCCGCACCTGCGGAGCGGATGGTGGCGTTGCCGCCCGCCGCGGGCGGACCCTCGGAGCGGCTCATCCGGCCTTCCCTTCGTAAAGCAGCACGCCAGGCCGCGTCCAGCCGGCGGGGGTGGTTGCCGTAGGCAAGAGCTCGAGCGGGTCGTCGCCGGCCTCCAGCGTTTTCCGCAGCGAGTCCGAGCCCCACAGCTTGTCGAGCGACGGCAACAGCCCGAAGTCGTCGGGGTAGAGCTCGTTCAGCACCCGGAGCATCACCAGCGCGGTCCGCACCGGCTCGAACGCGTCCCGGTCGACGACGTGCAACTGGACGCCGGGCACCGGCTGGCCGGCGTACTTGCTGAACACCGGCTCGAACCAGGTCCGCCGGAACATCACGCCGGGCAGCTCGCACGAGCGCAGCGCCCGGACCAGCCGGTCGTCGACGTACGGCGCCCCGATCGTCTCGAACGGTCGCGTCGTACCGCGGCCCTCGCTGAGGTTGGTGCCCTCGAAGAGGCCGGTGCCGGGGTAGACGAGGGCGGTGTCGGGCGTCGGCATGTTCGGCGACGGCGGCACCCAGGGCATCCCGGTGCCGGTCGCCGTCCGGCTCCAGCCTTCGAGTTCGACGACGGTTGCCGGGCCCAGCTGCCGGGCGAGTTCGCCGACCGTGAGCCCGTGCCGCAGCGGGATCGGCGCCCGCCCGACGAAGCTCTCGAAGCCCGGCTGCAGCATCGGTCCCTCGACGCGGACGCCACCGAGCGGATTCGGCCGGTCCAGCACGACGAACGGCAGACCGAGCCGCGCGGCCGCCTGCTGGCTGTCGTACATCGTCCAGATGTAGGTGTAGAACCGCGTCCCGATGTCCTGGATGTCGAACAGCAGCACGTCGACGCCGGAGAACAGGTCGTCGAGCTCCCGACCCTTGCGCCGGTACGTGTCGAAGACCGGGAGCCCGGTGTCCGGGTCGACGCCCTCGCCTTCGCTTTCGCCCGCTTGCGCCGTACCGCGGAGGCCGTGCTCGGGACCGAACAGCGCCGTCAACGGCAGGCCGGCCGCACGCAGCGCCACCGGCGTCGGCGTGAGATCCGGCAGCGCGCCGGTGAAGTTCGTGATCAGTCCCAGGCGCCCGTCCGGCACCAGCCCCGGGTCCTCGGCCAGACGCTGCGCGCCGGTCCGGACCGCCATCGCCACCACACCCAACCCAGATCGTGGATCCTGCAGGAACTGGGTTGAAAACTTACCGACGCAGCCGCTCTGAGGTCAATGGATTACTGACAACCGTTTGCCAGACACCTGAGCCAGCTCGCCCGGACGGCCCACGAGGAGCGAGCACACCCCGGCCAGGCTCCCACTCCGAGTTGGTCGGTTGTCTGCTGTGCAGGCCCGGAGTCAGGTAGCTGTCTCGGGGGTGCTTGGGCGGCATCTCGACAGGAATATCTCTGTTCTTTCTTTCTGTGTTCTTCAGTTGATGAAGGGTGTCAGGGCGGCGAGGAAGTCGTCGAGGCGTTCGGCGTGGACCCAGTGGCCGGCTTCGGGGACCTCGGTGTATTGGACGTGCGGGAAGTACGCCGCGATGGCCGCGCGGTGGTCCTGCTGGACGTAGTCGGACTTGCCGCCGTAGATGAACAGCGTCGGCCCGTCGTAGTGCAGCCCCTCGACCGCGGGCCAGCCGGAGATGGCCGGCAGCGCAGCCTCGATCACCGGCAGGTTCGGCCGCCACCGGGCGCCGTCGGAGTCCAGGATCAGATTCTGCAGCAGGAACGCCCGGGTCCCCGGCGTCGGTACGGCGTCCGCGAGCTGGGCGTCGACCTCGGCGCGCCGGGTGACCGACGACAGGTCGGCAGTCCGCATCGCCCGCGCGTACTCGACGAACGCCGGCGGGTACGCGACCGGCGCGGCGTCCACGACGACGAGCCGCTCGACCGCGGCCGGGTACTGCAGCGCGGTGAGCATCGCCGTCTTGCCGCCCATCGAGTGCCCGACGAGCGCGACCGGCCCGACCCCGAGCGACTCGATCGTCTCCCGGACGTCGTCGGCCATCTCCGGGTAGCTCATCGTGGCGACGTGCGGCGACGTGCCGTGGTTGCGCAGGTCGAGCGCGAACACGCGGTGCCGGTCCGCGAGCCGGCGCGCGGCGGTCATCCAGTTCCGCCCGGAGCCGAACAGCCCGTGCATCACCACGACCGGCGATCCCGTCTCGCCGTACGCCGTGACCGGAAGCTTCATCCGCACACCTTTCCGTGCCGAGATCAACGGCTCCGTTGCCAGCACGCCGTGTGCCAGTGCCGCCGCTCGTCGAGGGACTGCGCACCGCCCAGGGCGCCGAGCAGGCTGGGGTTGTCCGGCCACACCACGACGTGCGGGGTGGCCGGTGGGATCTGCTGGTCGCAGCCCGGGCAGCGGTACGACTTCGCCGACGCGGATCCGGAGACCCGCCGGACGTTCCACTCGCCGCCCGCCTTCACCTCGCGGGACTGGGTACCACCGAGCAGCGGGGGGGGGGGGGGGCGCGGCGCCCCCCGGGGGGCAGCGGTGGCGCCCCCAGCACCCCCCCCCCCGGCCGGGGGGGGGGCGACGCCTAGGGGGGGCCG